>NZ_AP031415.1:0-1330563 GCF_042850985.1 Massiliimicrobium timonense | reverse complement strand
AATCAAAGCACCTAAACTTTCAAACAAGGCACTCAACACACCATAAAAACATGTTCCAATTAAGCCGCCTTTATTCATTTGCTGACTTTGAATATATGTAGAAATGACTCCCAGTCCACTGACCTTGGATTGTCCTGGAATAGAAGCTATCGTCAAAACACTGGCAAATACAGCATAAATACCAATTGCTTCTGGTCCATTGAAACGTGGAATCTGTGCTTTCCATAAAATATAAAAGCAAAGGATAAGCAATGCCAGATAAACAACACCATATAAATGACCTGTTAAAAAAGCAAAACAATTATGCATTCCCTGTCCAATAAAGCCTAAACGTAAAGCTGATACAACAATAGCAAATATACCAAACAATACAATAATTCTTAAACGTAGTTTTTCCTCTAAAATCTGATTTTTAGATTTTTTAGAACGTTTTGATTTTGCCATCATGCTCACCTTCTTTCAATTTTTCATTATAACAAAATCTCCCATTAATGAAAAGAAAAAGCAAGATTTCTCTCGCTTATATTTCAACAACAACACCAATAAAAACAGGTTTCTTGCCAGTTTCCTTCATAATATATTTCATTGATTGTTCTTTCATCATACTCCTAATTTCAGCAATTTCCATGTCTGGATTATCTTTTAATTGTCCTACAACTTTCTCACATATTTCAATCACATGTTTAATCACATATTCTGAATCTTTAAGATAAACAAATCCTCTTGTCTGACAATCTGTTTGAGCAACAATATCCTTTGTTTCTCTTGATATTGTTAAACCAACAACGACAACACCATCATTAGCAAGTTGAATACGATCATCAATGACCTTTTCTCCAACATCTCCAATACCAATACCATCAATCATCACATCATCTATTTCAAAGACATCTCGTGTATCTAATAAACGTCCATCTTCAAATGTGATACGTTCACCATTATCCATAATGATAATACGTTCATCTGGAATATCCATATCTTTGGCTATTTGCTGATTAAAGATAAAATGCTGATATTCACCTTTCATTGGAATATAGTATTTTGGTTTAAAAATCTGAATAATAACTTTAATATCTTCTTTAGAAGCATGCATTGAAAATAAATCTTTATTTTTCAATAAATGCACATGAGCATCTGTTTTATATAAACCATTATGTGCTTTATTGGCAATCTTTTCAGTTCCTGGTAAAACTGGAGAAGCGACAATAAATGTATCCCCTTTTCTTAATTTTAATAAATCATCGCCACCATCAATAATATCACAAATATCATGATAAATACGTCTAGGACTTCCGCTTAACAAAATAACATAGTTACTATCATATTGAGGCTGTCCAATCTTATCTTTATCTCCCAATAAATGATCTTCAACATTCAAAACAGGTTTTTTAGATCTTTGAGCAATTCTCAATAAAGTATTCGTATTATCATATTTATCACGACCATAAAAGACAATCTGGCGTTTGTATTTTTTTGTCAGCTCAATGATTTCCTGTGTTCTAAAAACATTTTGAGCATAACTTGAAATAATAATTCTTTCATAACTATCTTCAAAAATACGATCAATTTTATTTGTTAATTTGTGATTTGGTGAAGTATAGCCATCATGTTTTGCGCCAGAAGATTCTACTAATAAAGCCAGAACCCCTTTCTTCCCTATTTCCATCATTTTTTGAATATCACATTGAAATTCCTTAGGAGCTCCAAAATCAATAATAAATTCACCACTATAGACAAGATAGCCATGACTTGTCCATAAAGCAACACCAACACTTCCCGGAATAGAATGTGTCACTGGAAAAAATTCAACAGGAACACCTTGAATATCAATCGATGCATTACGATGAACAGGTTGTAAATCCAAATCAATTTTGACACGATTATGACGTTGAAAACGTTCAATCATTTGTTTGATAAGAAGTGCCGTTAAACGTGTTGCATAAACTGGAGCATGAATGATCTGCAATAAATAAGGTAATGCCGCCATAGCATCATCATGACCATGTGTAATAATAATGGCAGCGACCTGATCAGCTCTTTCTTCTAAATATGTAAAACTAGGAATGATGACATCAACACCTAGTTTATCAGAATCAGGAAAACGAAAACCTGAATCGATGATAAAAATCTTATTATTAATTTCAAAACAATACATACTTTTGCCCATTTCGGCTTGTCCGCCCATAGGTATCAATTTTATGACATCATTTTTCATTCTTTCACCCTTTCATTTCATATTGACTCTTTAATATCATTATACATTTGTTTTGCATTTGTGTATAGATTTTTTCAAAAAGTATGAATATCATAACATATTCTCTTTGATGCTTCAAATCATTTTCTGATATTTTTCAATAAGCAGGTTTCATTTTCACTTTAAAATAACGATTTCTCACAATAATGCTCTTATTTTGATATATAATATCATTCATTAAACTTTTTTATATCCCAAGATAAAAGGCTGATATTGTTGATGTAAGAAAGCAGCTTTTAATGTATTGACGACTTTATTCTTATCAGCAATCATACTCTGTGGTTTCTTTTGATAATGATCTTGAAACATCGGAACAAAATAATAATTTTTCTTATTAAACAGAGATAAAAGATGAACACCACTACTAGAAAGAATGTCATTTGAATAAACACCTAAAACAATAGGAATCTGATTACGAACACAAGATTTGACAAGCATCGTTACACAATTATCATTAATCCCCAAATCTATCTTATTCAATGTTGTGGCATCACAAGGATAGACAACAACAGCATCAAGTTGAGGATGAGGACCATAAATTTCGGCTTCTTGAATTGTCGTATGCACTTTTTTACCTGTTATATTCTGAATATGTGATATTAACTCAGAATGTGAATAAAAACGTGTATCCATCTTATAAACATGCGGTGTTACAAATACCTCTACTTCATAGTTTTGACAAAGTTGTTTTAATACATCAAGCATATCATCCATACTACAAAATGAACCCGTTACAGCAAATCCAATTTTATTCATGATTGATTTCCCTTTCTATTTGATCTGCCATCATTTTTCCAGCATAACCATAGGCATATTTACTGGGAATAGATGGTAAAATAATACTGTTGAAACCTTTAGATAAGGCATAATGATGATCGACCCCATAAGGATAGGAAGCTATATCTAGAATCATCATATGAGAATGTGCCTGATCCAAATGCTTAGGAGTGACAATTTGTGATGGAACGGTATTAATCAAAATTTCACAAGACGATAAATCCATATCTTGAAGACAATACGGCTTTGCATGAGCTTTTTTAATATCGTCAAATAACTGATTATTTCTTACACCGACATGAACACAAGCCTGTAAAGCCACTAGTGCTTTGACAATTGCTTTGCCACAATGACCATAACCTAAAACATGAACTTGACTTTGATATAATGGAAAACGACGATGTGAAATCAAATAAGCAAGCATACCTTCAGCTGTTAATAGACTATTTTGATTGATGAAATATTCATCATCCAAAAATGCTTCATATTCAAAATGATATTGTTTACCTAATTCCTCCAAATAACGATTATGCACGATTGTAAAGATTTTTGTATGTGGTTGCAATTGTTTCCATATACTGTCTTCTACCACAATCGTTTCATGATGCAAGAAAAGATGATTTTTGCGATCAACACCCTTCATTCCTAAGTAAATCATCTGACAAAAACGCAAATCACTCCACTCATCTGTGACATAATAACCTTGACGAATCAATTCTTCCATTAATTCCTGTCCACGTAAATCATCATGATTAACAAAAACAAGCATTCCTAGTCACCTCATTTTAAAATATGAATTCTTTTGAATTTGGTGATAGTTTTATGAACAAAAAATATTTTTTTGATTTTCAATCTGTTCATCTAATATTTGCATAAACATAGATAAATGTGGCAAAATATAATCAGATGCTTTCCATACTAATTCCTTTTCATCCTTGATTTCATCTGTTATTTCAAGCTGATAATGGACAACCATAAGATAGTTGTATGTATCTTCATGAACCCCTACTTTGGCTTCCACAATAACATCCTTTATTGTTTGAGATTCTGTTGGTAAAAGATGGCATGTCATATTAATCTTCTTTCCAAAAACTTCCATATCATTCATTAAAATATTCATTTCTTTTAAATTAACTTTCATTTTTTATCCTCCTACTATTTATATATACATTTTTTATGGATTTTTCTTTTTATTTTTGAAAAAAAGTATATAATTTTTTCAAGAGGTGTCATTATGTCTTATTTTTTCATTTTTCTTTTTACTTTTTTTATTGCAACAAGAAAAGATATTATCTACAACAACATTACTGGTGTTTCAACCATTCCCGAATATCACTTTCTTGTGATGATTTATACCATCATCTGTGCTATATTTTTTGCTTATCAGACATATCGCCATTTTCATTATTTATATCATTATCCTTTGTATATTCCTTTTCTTATTGTATTAGCTACACTATCTATGTGTATTGGAAGTATTTGTCCCTATACGAATACACCAACATGGCTATCAACTATTCATGTATATGCCTCTATATCAGCTTCCATTCTTTTTATTTTACTCTTACAAATCTATACACATGAACTCTCACTTCAATTTCCAAATGTTTATCTACAGACACATTGGATTTTTCATGTAGGTTTACAGGTTCTTGTTCTTTTGTTTCTTGTCAGTGGTGCCATTACTGGCATGATAGAAATATTATATGTCTTTTTTATCTGTTTATATCTTTATGCCATTGATCGACAAATGAAAAAAGTAAGTCATATGACTTACTCAGTTAAACAATTTTGGAATAAAAATCATTAAACCAACAATAACAGAAGCCATCGCACTCACCAGCACAGCTCCTGCCGCTGTGTCTTTTGCTGTTTTGGCAAGTGGATGAATTTCTTGTGTACATAAATCAACAACAGCCTCAATAGCTGTATTAACCAATTCTAAAGAAATAACCAAAGCAAACAAAAGAATACAGATAAACCATTCCATAACGGATAAATGAACGATGAAACCACATATCACAACAAACAACATAAAGAGAATATGAATCTTGATATTTCTTTCTTTTTGAATACAATGTATAATTCCCGAAATAGCATAACCTAAACTTTTATAAAATGGATCTTTATGCATAATATTTATATCAAGTTTATGAACTTGATACTTTCCTCCTTCTACAAAAACAATTTTTTTGATATTATCATCTTTTCAAATTATAGCATAGAAAGACAATAGGCTCTAGTTGTTTTACAATAAAAAACTTTCAAATTGGATGAACTTTATAAAATCATTTATAATAACATATATCATCTGCTTTCTATTTTAATAATATATCTTATTTAATGATTCTTATAAAACATAAAAAAAGAATCAACTCATTGAAGAAAGTTGATTCTATAAACCTTGATAAATCAAGGCAATTTACAAATGGCGTCCACGGAGGGATTCGAACCCGCGACCGCACGCTTAGAAGGCGTGTGCTCTATCCAGCTGAGCTACGTAGACATCTGTTTTTCGACTGCTCATATATATTAGCATAACATTTTAGAACATGCAAGAGTTTTTTTACTTTTTTATAAAAAAATTCATATAAAAAAATCAGTATCTCCATGATAGGAAAACCGATTTATCAAAACTTAGTTTTTATGTGTCATTTTCTGAATGAGATGATCCATAACATTACGAGAAATACCTAATCGATGACAAAAATAATCTTTTATGTCTTCCATTGATTTCCCTGCCAGTTCTTTTTCATCAATACCCAATTGAGCCATTGTATCTTTCACTTGATCATACATTTGTGTATTCCCTTGCTGATATTGATTAACCATCTCGTCATAAAATGCTTGAGCATCATTTATTTTTTGATCATCAATTTGATGAAGACGTTCAAATTCTTCGTGAATCTTGTATAATTCATCAACTTCTTCACTATCTAATCCCAGCTCATCAAAAAATTCCCATGCTCTTGAACAAAGATGTTCCAATTCATAACAATAATTTTCTTCATCCAATCCTTCAATGATTTGGAGTTCTTGGCTCAATTCATTCATAAAAGTTTTTTCTTCTTGATTCAATTCTAGATCCTCATAAACATCTCCTGCAAGATCATCAAGAACAATTGAAACATAATAAGCCACTTTTTCATGAATGGTCATCCTTAAATCAATATGTAAGCCCGTCATTTGAGAAAGAATATCCAGAAAAACTTCAGGATCAATGGTTTGACGTCCAAATGCATAACCCCCTTGTGTTGTTTTCACAATTGCTTTTACACTAGGATTTTGATGATGCTTTTCCAACTGTAAACTTTTAATCTCATCAAAGTGAATATGTCCAGTTTGCCCTAACTGAAAATAAAGTGCTTCTGGTGTGATTATCATTCCCTGACTGCCATCTTGTTCTTGACTGGCATCTATAAAAGCAACAACATTCAAGATATCTGGACTTCCATAAGCGTATATAGCATAACTCATTTGAGGTGGCCATTGATCTTTTAAATACAATTGACCATTGACAACTAATTTTTGATCTATATCAAAAGCTATTTTTTCATCTGACATCATGATTCCTCCCATACATTTCATTGAGATATTTTTATACCTTAATGAAAATCACTTTATTTTTGTATCTTTTTTAGACGAAAATCAAGTTTTCCATTATCAATCAATAAAACACCATAACTTCTATCACTACCACCACGTGGTAATGTTGTTGAACCGGGATTAATGTAGTAAAAATCTCCATCCTTTTCAAACATAGGCATATGTGTATGTCCTGAAATCAATACACGACAATGATGTCTGGTTAGAAGATCATTCATTACCAGTTCCCTGTTAAAATATCCAAAATACTGCCCATGTGTAATAAAAATAGGAACTCCTTCTACATTTAAACGCGCTTCTTTTGGCAAATCTAAAGACCAGTCATTATTTCCTTTAACACAAATAAAACCCTCAAGGACTCTGATATCATATGCCTCACTATCGCCACAGTGAACGAAATAATCAGCCCCCTGTTCCTGTTCTTTAACATAGTCTATCATTGATTGATCACCATGATTATCTGACATAATTACAATTTTTTTCATTTTCATCACCTAGACTTTATTATACCAAAAAATTTTACATTTTAATATAATTATAATGAATTTGTGATGTTTCCTTACTTCTGACATTTTCTCCATTAATATAAATTTGCACATCTTCAACATCGTTTAATGATTTTAATGACAAAATCATTAATTCTTCTAAAGTACGATCAATTGTTTCATTATCTAATAAAATATGTGAATCCAATTCCAGTGTTAAAATATGATCTTTTAATGTTGCATCTAACAAATGAATCTTACTATTAATATGATTTAAAATTGTTTTCACTTGAAGAAACAAATCAGCTTGTTCATGAATTCTTAATGTTTTAGGAACATAATAAAGATAATCACCTACAGTCTTTTCTTGATAAACCATAACAGGAATACTTTCATGTAAAAAAGTAGATGCATCTTCAAAATTATTCAATCCTAAATCTTTGGTTAAATGATTTAAAGGAATTGTACTATTAGGTAAATGAGAAATATCTTGACCATCAATCTGTAGATATAACTGCTCAACTTGATCATAATCAGTCAAAACATAAGTCAATGCTTCAATAACGTTGAAATCATTATGCTGGGTATATAAAAAATCATTAAAACTGACAGTTAAAATATGATTATTGAGTTCGATAGATTGAATTTCCAACTGTGCATCAAGAACCGGATATAATCCATAGGTCTGTAATTGGGAAGATTGCATCAGATCTACCTTATTTCGTATATCTGTTTCCATCTCCATTTGATTATGCAGATTAATACTGACTGGTATCAAATCATGATCCTGATCTTGGAAAATAACAGTTTGTATATAAGTTTCATTCGCTTCCTGTTTTTGATCTTGATTTAAATAAAACCATGAAAATGTACTTAAACAAACAATCAAAAGAGCTACGACAACAACCTTCTTATCCATGTTTCCACCTCAAAACAGAATATGATGAAGCCTTTAAAAATATGATAAAAAAAGATTCTCGAAAGAACCTTTTATAAATCAAGATGTTTGACTATAAAATTTTGAAAATCAAAAAAGCCATACGAAGATTGAAAAAACTTTTGAGAATCTCCTGTTGTATATATTTGAATATTTCCAGTACATGATGATTGATTTTCTAATTGATGATTTTTCAAATAAGATGCCACTTCTTGGCAAATAGAGGCACTACTAGAAATATAATCAACATTTGGAAACACTTCTTGAATCTGATTAAGTAAAACAGGATAATGAGTACATCCTAAAATAATCGCGTCAACTTGTTTTTTATAAGCAGATAAGTACTGATTCAATAAATCATGGACACCTGCTTTATATTGTCCAGATTCAATGACTGGAACCAATTGAGGGGTTGCTAATTCATAAACAACAGTATCGGGATTGTATTGTAAAATCATCTGACGATATTTATGAGAGTGAATCGTTGCTTGAGTCGCAATTACCAAAACACGTTGATGATGACGAGCCAGAAATTCATGAACAGTTGAATGAATAACACCCACAATAGGAATACCTTTATATAAATTTTGTAATTCTTCTAAGACATTGGCACTTGTTGTATTACATGCCAGAATAATCATTTTGACATTTTGACTGACAAAATAATCACAAATACGCTTCGTATATTCTAAAAGCTGTGCCTTTGTTTTGTCACCATAAGGACAATGTGCATTATCACCAATATAAATCATATTTTCCTGTGGAAATTGGTGTAGCATATAGTCTAAAACTGTGAGTCCTCCAACTCCTGAATCAAAAACACCGATTGGATTATCCATATTTATTCTCCTTCATTTTGTAATTGATATTCTTCTAAAGTTAATTGGGAATCATGTAGTGATTTGGCTAACGATTTGCCAACATATCGATAAATATGGGCGTCATAGGCATGGTTAGTAATGGATGCTTTACGTTGAGGATATCTTAATATAAATCCATACTCATAAGCATGTTCTTCTAACCACTGTGCCATTTCTGTTTGAGCAAATTCCTGATAAGGCAACTGTGATTGAGTCACTTCAATTGTTAAACCAAGTTGCGCCTCACAATATCCCATTTCATCATCTTTCAATGTTTGTGGTGATTGATAGGCTCCACGTAATAAGAAACCTTTGTATTCTTTACTTAAATCATTATAAAGTTTTAAAAGTGCATTATAGGCATCTTTTTGTAGATACATTGTATAATTGATTCTTGGAATATCTTGTACCAGAATCAATTCTTTAGGTTCATATTGACCAATATAATTTTGTTTATTCACTAAAGTATCCAGTTCATAAGGATTAAAAACAATATGCACATCAGATGACAAAGTTGTTGTCAATAAGTTCATTAATGTCTGTTGATTATAAGCTTGTGTCAACATCTTCATGATTTGACTGATCTGTTGTAAATCTTCATAACCTTTGCTTTGTAGATAGAGAATATATTCTTCACTATCTTGGACAAAAGAGTAATCATTTTGTTGATATAATGTTTTTACAGAAGTATAAATATCAATATAATCAAAATGAAAATTATCTGTATTTAAAAAAGCTTCTTCTAATGCATTATGTACAAGTATTTTAGCCTGATCATAGGCTTGTTGATGATAGAGATATTCTAAACGTGTTGCAAGAGAATTGCCTGTTTCTAAAATATCTTCAGTATTGTCATAACGATTTGTCCCTTTTAATAAATTATAATATTGATAATTGACAAGTTGAAAATCATCATACTCTATATATTGAATAAACAAATCAATAGATATTTGATTATCTATTAAATATTCCTGTTCATCTTCACTTAAATATTTTTCTATTAAAACACGATTGTCATTATTAACGCCATTGACACGATAAAATTTGTCAAAATGAAGATTGACTACATAAAAAGAACAGCCAAATAAAATAATAATTACAAGAAATAAGTGCCATGTTTTTAATTTCATGCCATCACCCTTTCTGGACTATTATAATACATATTGTTTTATTTTTAAAGGGAAGAAAAGAAATTGATTCCTAAAAATCAATTTCTTTCATTTTCATCAATTCTAAAACTGCTTGTATACGTGATTCTACTCCCAGCTTTTGAATAACATTTGAAATATGATTACGAACTGTCTTTTCACTAATATATAGTTTTTCAGCAATATCCTTTGTCGTATAAGATTGTATTAAGAGTGTAAAAATTTGTTTTTCACGTTTTGTTAATAAGGAATGCATTATATCCCTCCCACAATAATATATGTCAAAGGGCTATGAGCTGTGCTCATCTGGATGTAAAGATTGAAAAAGTTCTTGAGCCACCTTATCAGGTAAAACTTCTTTAAGCTGTTCTAAAGAAGCTTCTTTCATACGTTTTACACTTTTAAAATGATGCAATAATTGTTGTTTACGTTTAGGACCAATACCTTCTATTTGATCTAAAGTTGATGCAAACAATGATTTAGAACGTACATTTTTATGGAAGCTAATAGCATAACGATGCACCTCATCTTGCATACGTGTTAATAAAAAGAATAATTCACTTTTAGGATGAATAGAAATAGGATGTCCTTCTGTATCTAATAACATTGCTGTTGAATGCTTATCATCTTTAGCCAAACCATAAACAGGAATAGACATACCTAAAGCATCTATCACTTCTTTAGCTGCATGAATCTGTCCCAGTCCCCCATCAACAATAATCATGTCCGGTGGTGTCAGATTTTCCATAAGCACACGATAATAACGTCGATAGATTACCTCACGCATACTGCCATAATCATCTGGACCTTCTACTGTTTTAATTTTAAACTTACGATAATCTTTTTTAGAAGGTACACCATCTTTAAAACAAACCATTCCTGCCACAGCATAAGCTCCTTGAATATTTGAGTTATCAAAGAGTTCAATGATATGAGGAGGATGAGGCATTTGTAATAACTCTCCTAATTGTTGAATAGCTCCTAAAGTTGCGGCTTCATTTTTTTCCATAAGCTGAAATTTTTTTTCTAATGATTCTTTTGCATTTTCAATAGCCATCTGAACTAATGAAGCTTTATTTCCTTTTTGAGGTTTTAAAATTTTACATTCAATAATTTGTGACAATAAATCAATATCCATATCCAAAGGCACTAAAATTTCTTTTGGAAGTGTGTTATTTTGATAAAAAGATACCATAAACTGTTGTAAACTTTCTTGAACATGGTCTTCAATAGGAATCAGATTTAAATCTCGTGATAACAGTTTTCCATGACGCATGAAAAATAACTGTATACTCAAATAGCCATGATCTACATAATAACCAAGAATATCTCGATCAACCTGATCATTAAATTGAACATGCTGTTTTGCTGTGACATAACGAATATGAGAAATGAGGTCACGATACTCCTTAGCCTGTTCAAAATTCAATTGTTCACTGGCTTGATTCATTTTTTCTGTCAATTCATTGACTTTTTCTTTGATATCTCCATTTAATAATTTGGTAATTGATTTTTTGATATCATTATAGATTTCAACATCTACTTCTTGAATACATGGAGCCAGACATTGTCCTAACGAATAATAAAGACAAGGCTTCTTAGGAATGTGATTACATTTACGTAATGGATAAAGACGATTGAGTAATTTATATGTTTCTCTGGCTGCTGTCGCATCTGGAAAAGGTCCAAAATGTTTGGCTTTTCTTTCTTTAGCATTACGTACAATTCTTAATCTTGGGTGAGTTTCATTTGTCATTTGAATATATGGATAATAAGTATTATCCATGAACATAATATTGTATTGTGGTGAATAGTCTTTAATTAAATTAATTTCCAATAATAGAGCTTCTTTTTCACTATCTGTCACAATATAATCAAAATCTACAATTTCACTCACAAGTTTTGTTGTTTTATAATTATGTACACCTACAAAATAAGAATGGACACGATTTTTTAATTTTTTAGCTTTACCAACATAAATAACTGTCCCCTCTTTATTTTTCATAAGATAACATCCAGGCGAAGATGGTAATAAAGAGAGTTTATTTTTAATGAAATCATTCATTATTCAAAATACACCAACGTAGCTCCTAATCCGCCTTCATTAGGACCCCCATCACGATATGAAACGACATGCTTGTTTTTATCCAATAAGCGACGCACCCCTTTACGTAATGTTCCTGTTCCCATACCATGAATAATACGTACATGTGGATACCCTAAAACAAGAGCATCATCTAAAAACTTATCAACCAGACTCATCGCTTCCTCATATCTTTTCCCAATAATATTCAATTCATAAGTTCCTGTTTTTGATACTGTTGATTTTTTCACTTTGGCCTTTTCGACTTTTTTCACCTTTGTTTGAGGATGTAAATAAAGCACCTCATCTTCATGTAATTTCACATTCAACCCGGATAAAGAAACCATAATCATATGATTCTTTAAGATTTCAACAATATCTCCTTCTCTATTCATTTTCAAAACACGTACATGATCACCAACATGTAAGGCATGTTGCTGCTTATAAACAACATCTTGTTGAACATATTTTAACTGATCTAAATCATGTTTTGTTTGAATGATTTCATGTTGTTTCATTGTCGATTGCTTCATTGTATCCAAAATATCTTGAACATCTGTTTTGGCTTTTTCAACAATATCATTGGCCTCATCTTTTGCCTTTTGCAACATCTGATCTTTTTGATGTTCCCATTGATGCAAAGCATGTTCATATTGTTTTTTGAGTTGCATTGCTTCCTGCATACTCTTTTGTAAATCTTGTTCTTTTTGTTCTAAAAGAGTTTCTTTTGACTGTAATAATTCCATCAGTTTTTCATGTTCACTCATTGCCTCATTTTTAATTTCTCGAGCTTTTTGGATGATTTCATGATCTAACCCTAATAGTTCAGCAATCTCAATCGCATAAGATTGTCCAATACTCTCTAATTGAAGATGATATGTGGGTTTCATGGCCTGTAAATCAAAACCAACGGCTGCCATTAAAATTTCAGAATGTTCACTGGCAAAAGTCTTTAAACGTCCATAATGGGTTGACGTCAAAACAAAAGAATGTATATCTATAAAACGTGATAAAATAGCTTGAGCTAAACTCTCCCCTTCCTGTGGATCTGTTCCTGAACCAATTTCATCTAAAATGACTAAACTTGAAGATGTCGCCTTATGAAGAATATCAATCATCTTCATCATATGACTAGAAAAAGTGGAAAGCGACTGTTCAATAGATTGTTCATCACCCAAGTCGACATAAATTTGATCAAACAATGGAATTGTTGCTTCACGAGCCGGAACAGGTAAACCACAAATAGCCATAAAAGAGAGTAACCCCGCTGTTTTTAAGGTCACCGTCTTCCCACCTGTGTTACTTCCGGTAATTAATAAGACACGATGATTTTTTAAAATAATATCATTGGCTACAACTTTATCCTGATCAATACAAGGATGTCGGGCTTCTAAAAGAGAAAGTTCGTTTCCATCTTTTTGAATAACAGGACGAACACAATGATAGAGCACACCAAATTGAGCTTTCGCAAAAATAAAATCAAGTTCACTCAATAATTCTAAATTAAAATGAAAATGATAATAATGATTTTTAACAAGCTGTGAAAGCTGATAAAGAATACGTCTGATTTCTTCTTTTTCCTGAGCTTCATATAAATTGATTTGATTATTCATTCCAACTACTTCAGCCGGTTCAATATAAACTGTCTGACCAGTAGCACTTTGAGCATGAATAAGCCCCTGTATCTGATTTTTATGACTTGACTGCACTGGCAAGACCAGGCGATTATTACGTGTTGTCATCTGATCAATAGATAAATAATCACGACTTTCTTTTACGAGATGTTCCATGCGTGAACGCATTTGACTTTGTAAATTTTTAATCTGACGTCGAATATGTAAAAGTTGAGGACTGGCCTGATCATTAATTGTTCCATCTAAAGCAATACATCTTGTGATTTCATCACGAAGATGCGGTTGATCAACCAAACCTTCATAAAGATCTTTTAAAAATCGCACGGTTATTTCACTATTTTGAAAATAATTCTGGACATGCATGACGCATTCAAGATGAGCTTGAACCAATAAAAGTTCTTCACCTGTCAATGTTCCATCACGATTGGCTTTTTTTAAACTTGAAGTCATATCAGTAAGACCACCCAATGGTAATCGACCGAGTCGTTCAATAAACTGCATTGCTTCTTCAACTTTATCCAAAGCTTCATGAAGTTCTTCTTCATCATCAAACATTTGTAAAGATTGTATTTTATCTTTTCCAAGTGTTGAAGCACAGTAATGAAGCAATTGTTCTTGAATTTTGTTCATTTCTAATGTTTCATAGATTGTTTTCATATTGTCACATCCTTATCTGAGATAAAAAATCTTGAATTTGCTGAGGTGAATAATGGGCATTTTCTAATAAATTTTTGAGTTGTTCAAACTGCGATGCATTAAGCTCAATAGATTGTCCATTGGATTGAAAAATATGTTTTTCAAAAATCTTTAAAGCCTCCTGTTCATCAATTATATCAAAAGTTAAAGCCTGTAATGTAAGCCTTGCTAGAATATCTTGTGAGTAGGTTTCCATATTTTGATTTTCTTGTAATAGATCAGTCATATCTAAAACAGTCTGACTGACACTTGGAACCATGTCTACAATCTTTTGAGCCAAAAAAGATTGTTCGATCATTGTTCGTCCCTGTGGATAAAAAGGAACAACAAGAAAAATAAGAACCAGATAAAGCGTGATGATTCCTTCTAAAACATGGCTGATAAGGCCAAGCAAACGATCAAGTAAAGATGTCAAGGCTAAAGAATGCATGATTCCTTTGAGTGCTGGTTTAACAAAGACACCAATCACTTTTTTGATGATCATCAATGCAATAAAAAGAATAAATCCAACAATCAGACGATTAATCATATGACCTATCATGGACGCAATAAAATCACTTTGATCACAAGAATAGATGGTCCATATGGAAGCCAATGGATCACTTAATAAATAAACCAGAAACAAAACTAATAAAAAACTGATAATATCATAGAGCTGTACAATAAAACCTTTTCTATAGCCAAAAATCGCACATATCAGTAAAAAGGCGACACAAAGTATATCAATAAAAGAAAAATTCAAGAAAAACCCTCCTTATAAACGCCGATATTATAACATTTGAAAAATGTTCTGTCAAAATTAACAAAATTATGTTAAAATAATAATGAGGTGATTAACGTGGAGCCAATTATACTAAAAGTTGAACAAAGTACATTGGAAAAAATGAAAAAATATTATGATAGTCAAATGGTTCCAGTTGATGACACAGACCTTGTATTTAAAGCCCACGCTATTGGTTGTGATATTATTGCCAAAAATAATCAGACGGTTGAGTTTTTAGGTTCTAATGCTATTCAGGAGGCCAAACACTGGTCTAAGAAGATTGCAAAAAAATTAGCCACTATAACCACAGATACTGATGATGTCTTTCCATACCATCATATTGGATGTGCAGAAACCGGCTCAACAGATTATTTAGGTCCTATATGTGTTGTATCATGTTATGTTCAAGAAAAAGATATTGCCCTCTTAAAAGAATTAAAAATAGATGATATAACAACTTTAAGTAATCGAGAAATCATTCAATGTGCAAAACTTATTAAAGACCAGCTCATCTATAGTTTATTGATTTTAGATAATTCTCATTATAATAAAATGATTAATGATGGTTTTAATCAGGCTAATATTAAATCTAAACTCTACAATCAGGCAACTGTCAATGTCATGCAAAAAGTGAAACAGAATGTAAAAGTAAAAGTCATCAATCAGTTTGTTTCCCCAAAAACATATTTTAATTATTTAAAAAATGAAGTGATTGTTGTTAAAGACTTAATGTTTGTGACTGAGGCTGAAAAGAAATACATGGCAGTGTTGGCAGCTGAAATTTTATCACGATATGCTTATTTACAATATTTTGCCAATATGTCAAAAAGTTTAAAGATGAACTTAGTTCGTGGTACGAGTTCTCAAGTCGATCTAGTGGCTGCAAAAATTGCAGCAAAATATGGTCAAAATATTTTAACAAAAGTCGTCAAGCTTAATTTTACAAATACAAAACGTGTCAAAGCGTTGTTGAAAGAACAGTAAGAATGGGTGACCATTCTTTTTTATTATAGTCAAAAACTAAAAAGATATAAGAAAAAGCTATTTGTTGATATAAACTCACAAATAGCTTTTTTAACTTATTTGATTTCAATATCAAATGGAGTCATCTTTTGATAAACAACTCCAGCCGCATCCAGCATACGTTTAGCTGCACGATCACTCGGTGTATCGTTGTATTTATCATCTTCATAAATAATTTTTTGAATACCACTTTGAATAATAGCTTTGACACATTCATGGCATGGAAATAAGGATACATAAATACGACAACCTTTTAAATTCTGAATACTATTTAAAATAGCATTTAATTCAGCATGAACAACGTATGGATATTTGGTATCATACATATCCCCTTCTCTGTTGCCCCAGGGAAACTGCGTATCTTCACATCCCCAAGGCAATCCATTATAACCGACACCGACAATTTTATTTTCAGCATTCACAATACATGCACCGACTTGCGTATTAGGATCTTTAGAACGATAAGCAGATAGTTTTGCAATTCCCATAAAATACTGATCCCAGCTAATAACTGTTGACATTCATTATCCCTCCATTTCCTGACGTAACTGTTCTAATTTTTCTACAAAATAATCTGGCAGATCACTTTCAAAATACATTTCTTTTTGTGTTCTCGGATGAATAAAACCTAAAATTTTAGCGTGAAGATATTGTCCATGTGATGTATCATCACGTCTTAAACCATATTGAGGATCACCATAAACAGGATGACCAATGTACTGCATATGAACACGAATCTGATGTGTACGTCCTGTTTCCAGACGACATTCAACTAAACACATATCACGAAAACGCTCAATAACCTGAAAATTCGTAATGGCTTCCTTCGCATTTTTATCAGTACATGTCATTTTTTGACGATCATGAGAGTCACGTCCAATAGGGGCTTCAATACGTCCAAATTCATGTGGAATTAAACCATGTACCAATGCCTGATAACGTCTGATAACCGTATGTTCCTGTAACTGTTCACTTAAACTCTGATGAGCCATGTCATTTTTAGCAACCATCAATAAGCCACTTGTTTCCTTATCGATACGATGAACAATACCAGGACGCATAACACCATTAATACCAGATAAATCTTGACAATGGTACAACAAAGCATTGACCAGTGTTCCTGAATAAATGCCTGGTGAAGGATGAACAATCATACCACTTGGTTTATTCACAACGATAACGTCCTGATCTTCATAAACAATATCTAATGGAATATTTTCTGGTAAAACATCCATATTCTCTGGTTCAGGATTTTCAATGAGGCATTGATCACCTGTTTCAACTTTATAACTTGCTTTGATAACACAATCATTGACACGAACATGGTTTTGACGAATAAGCTGTTGAACCTGAGTTCTTGACATATCTTTTAAATACAACATCAATAATTTATCAATTCTTTGTCCCTGATTGGTTTCATCTACTGTGATTTTGATAATTTCCATGCTTTATACTCCTCTATACCTATTTCTAAAATAACCAGTGCCATTCCTATTGTAATTGCCATATCTGCAACATTAAAAATAGGAAAGTTATATCCAAAAATAATAAAATCAATAAAATCTCTGACATAGCCAAAAGCCAGACGATCAATCAAATTACCAATCAATCCGCCAAATACCAGAACCAATCCAAAACGTGTTAATTTTTGATAAGATTCAGATTTCATAAAATAATAAATAATACCTATGGCAGCAACCACTGACACAATTAAAAATAAACTGATTTTTCCTGCTAACATTCCCCATGCTGCTCCTGTATTATGAGCATATGTAAAATAGAAGAAATTATCAATAATCGCATAACTACCACCTAAAGATAATGTATGATCGACAATAATCTTTGTCACCTGATCACCTATGACAATCACTAAAAATGCAACAAGATACAATATGAGAGTCTGATATGTTAATTTCATTTTTTTCATTCTTTATCACCAACAACTATTATAAGCAAAATTCATTCATAAAGCAAAGAAAAAAAGCATAGATATGCTTTTTAAAGAATAAAAATAACAATTGCCAGATAATGGAATAAAGACCCCATAATCACAAAGATATGAAAAAGTTCATGAAAACCAAAATGAATCGTTAAATTAGGCTTTTTAAAAATATAAATAAATGCTCCTATAGAATAAGCAATACCACCACAAGCAATCAAAATCAGACAAGGCAAAGAAATACCTTGAAATGACTGAAAATCAAAAAGAATAGACCATCCAAGTATTAAATAAATAGCTGTTGCGATAGCTCTTGGCGCATTCAACCAGCAGATTTTTAAAATAATCCCAATAATCGCAACACACCATAAAACAGCTAAAAAATAATAAGCATGGGGTTGTGGCATACAAGCCATGACAACAGGTGTATATGTGCCAACAATTAAGACATAAATCATAGAATGATCTAATTTTCTTAAAATCGTCTTGATTTTTTGATGACCACTAAAAAAATGATAAATGGAACTTGCGCTATATAATGCTATTAAAGATAATCCAAAAATAATCGCTGCCCATAATATAGCTGGTGACGTTTCTTTTTGAATACCAATCACAATCATGACTAATAATCCAACCAAAGAAAGACATGCACCAATAAAATGTGTTTCACTACTAATGGGATCCATAGCTTTTTGAAACAACTTATTCATAATATCAACTCCTTTTAATATAGTATTAAATACTACTTTATATATTTATTATATTTTATTTTGTTCATTTGTCAACGAGATATTGTTATTTTCTATAAATTCATGTATAGTATTTATGAGGTGATTTGATGAATAACGAAAAACTTAATGAAATTTTAAATCAAATTGAAGATATGAGTCATTTAAAATCAGAGGACATTCCTTCTTTAGATCTATATATGGATCAGATTATGACTTTATTTGATGTCAATCTCGCTGATAACAAACGACATGAAGATGATAAACTTCTAACCAAGACAATGATTAATAACTATTCTAAAGAAGGATTATTAAAACCAATCAAAGGAAAGAAATATTCAAAGAATCATATTTTACAGATGTTATTGATTTATTCTTTAAAAAATACTATTTCTATTCAAGAAATAAAAAAAGTATTACAGCCATTTCATGATCATATGGAAGAAATTGAACCTATATATAATGATTATCTTAACATCACTAAAGAACTCTTTCATGATGTCACAACATCCACAGAAAAACTTATTGAACAGCATCAGATGAATTTAGATGATTCTCATCATATGGTTGTCTTATTATTATTGATTTGTTCCTTAAGCAATCAATATAAAATGATTGCTGAAAAAATGTTAGATACGTTTTATAATAACGATGAAGAAAAATAAAACCAAAGGTGAACTTACCTTTGGTTTTTTACATCAAAAAGACAATTGCGATAAAATGTAAAATACTGGCACAGTTAATAAAGAGATGCCATACAAAATGGAAAAACTTTTTATGTTTTGCATAAAAGAAGACACCAATAGAATACATAACGCCTCCCAGTACAATGAAAAAGAGAAACCAGAATGAGGAATGAATTAAAAAAGGAATAAAAATGACTGCAATCCATCCCATCACAAGATAAATAGCTGTTGATAGAATAGGAAAAGCTCTTTTGGAAATTGCCTTCAACAATATACCTGCTAGAACAGCTGACCATTGAATGACAAGAATCAAGATACCAACCCATCCTTTCACGACACATAAAGCAACAGGTGTATAGCTACCAGCAATGGCAAGATAGATACATATGTGATCAAGCTTTCTAAAAATATATTTTTGCTGAGAATCATATGCCATACTATGATAAATGGTTGAAATTAAAAACATTAAAAATAAACAAATGATAAAAATAGAAACACCAACACTACGAACGACACCACCTCTTAAATAGGAATAAACTGATACAAATGGTAAAACAAATAGACATAACAAAGCCATAACCCCATGACTGACAGCATTTCCTACTTCTTCTCCAAAAGTCAGTTTAAACATATCTTTCATCGTTTTTTCTTTCATTGCAATCACACTCCCCTATTTATCAAGAATACCTACCTGTTTTAATAAAAATTGTCCATTACTAGACTGAGATACCCCTTTTTTGATTTTATAGTCAAAACATATGTGTTCATCTTGATAATATTCATCAAAATGATAGTTTTGTTTTTTCAGTTGTCCCAGTTCTAAATCGTGAGTTGTTAAAAATGTATAGGCAAAAGGTAAGGACAATTTTTCAATTGTTGCTTTTGCTCCGGCTATACGATCCAAAGAATTCGTTCCTTTGAAAATCTCATCAATAAAACAAATCATAGGCTGTTGTTTTTTAGCATATTCAATCATTTCCTTAATACGCAAAAGTTCTCCATAAAATGTGGAAATTCCTTCTTCTACATTATCTTTCACACGCATAGATGTCATCATATGCATAGGTGAACAGCTTAACGACTTTCCAAAAACAAAGCCACCTGCATAAGCCAATACAAGATTTAAGCCGATGCTACGCATAAATGTTGTTTTACCAGACATATTAGAACCAGTAATGACACATAAGGAATCACTCATTTCAAAATCATTGCCAACAACTTGTTGAGGATCAATCAAAGGATGACATAAATGGGTAAAAACGAGTGTTTTTTCTTTTTGTATTTCTGGCAAGACAACATCAAATTGATCTATTTTTAAAACTGATAAACTCATTAAAGATTCAAATTTTGCTAGTACCTCAAACCATACCGGAATAGCGTGTTGATATTGTTTAAGCCATTGTGCATATTGATAATGAATGTAGAAATCAAATAAACCTAATCCATTCAAGATGATAAAAGCAAAAATATTATGACGATATATGACTTTTTGACTAATACTTGAAAGCTGATGAATTGCCAAAACAACATCTTCCTGTTCAGTTAACTGTTTTTGTAGTTTTTGTAAATAATCTGATGTGAATAAGTTATTCACAATTTGTGCATAACATTGTGAATAACTTTCTAAACCTGTGGATAAGTATGCAATGGGTTCAAATAATGCTTGATGTCTAAAGTAAAAGAAAAAGGCAATACATAACTGTAAAACAACACCTGCTTCTAAAATAATCTGACTATAAGGCATGAACCAGTGAAAACAAACACAAAGCAAACTTAGACAGACAATCAAAGGGAAAAGGAATAGAAAAGGCGATATAGAAGAAACAGACTGATTTTGAATACTGTACAACCAATTTTCTATACTATCCTTTTTTTGACGCGGAATCAATGATCCCAGTGTTTCTAGCTGAATCACTAATTTTGGATGATTAGCTAATTCCTTTACTGCCTCTTGACGTTCTTTCATATCTTCAAAACAATGATCATTTATCAGGTCACTAGCAAGTTGTTTTTTCCCTTGCGATGTAAAAGCAAGACATATCATCTGATATAAAGAATTTTTTCCTAATATATCTAAATCAAAACTCTTGTAATCATGTTCATCTAGAAATGTATTACCACATTCTTCAAAATCTTTCCATTTTCCTTTTTGACGCTGAAGATGTTTTAAATAAACCTGTTGGAGAGCATTGATATAAATATCTTGCTTTTTATATCGATGATGCACCTTGACAACAATCAAAAAAGCAATCAAAGCAACTCCTGCTAATCCATAACATACATTTTGCCAAAAATATCCCAGTAACAAAAAAACAATAACCAAAATAAACAATAAAAAACGAATCAATGATAAAATATTACAACAGTGATGTATATGCATACTTTTTTTATGTGTTATATCATATTTTGTTTGAAAATCTATAAAACTCATAATTCCTCCTTTGCTTGTTTTTCCAATATTACAACTTCTTCATGACCCCAATATGAACATGCTATTTCTTGAAATCCCATCGCTTTCCAAAAAGATAACCCATTTTTATTTTGTACTAAACAAGCCAATTGCAATGTATGCGTTGGATATTGCTTACAAAGATGTGTAATGATTTGTTTTCCATAATGACGATGCCATAAACTTTCTTCAACCATAAAAAGACCAATCCATAAATAATGAGAATCATGTTTCATAGAAAAACGATAGCCAATCATATAATCAAGATATGCAATCATTTGATGATTTTCATATATTTTACAATGATAGTGATCATCTTCACAAAATCCTTCTGGTCCTTGCATATCTTCTTGAATAAATTGATAAGTAATGTCTTGATGAAAAAGTGAGAAATAAGATTTTTGACGTTGATAAAAATGATAAAGTTCTTCATCACATTGATTGATAAACTGATAATGCATAAAATGAATCCCCCTAAAAAGAAAAAACACGATTTATATCGTGTTATCCTAAAAATATGAAATATAATAAAACAACAATACCTAAAACAATACGATACCATCCAAAAACTTTAAAATCATGTTTTTTAATATAATCCATTAAAAACTTAATCACAAAAACAGAAACAACAAAAGCAACAATCATGCCAACAACCAAAATAATAGCTTCATGCATTGTAAAGGCAAAACCAAATTTCACAATTTTTAATAAAGATGCTCCAAACATAACAGGAATGGCTAAAAAGAATGTAAATTCAGCTGCCACTGTTCTTGACACCCCTAATAACAAGGCACCAACAATTGTTGCTCCAGAACGAGATGTTCCTGGGAAAATAGCTGCAATCAACTGAAACACACCAATTAATAAAGCAGTCTGTATTGTAATATTACGTAAAGAATGTATACGACTACGTTGATGGGCATTACGATTTTCAATGAGAATAAAAGCAATCCCAAAAACAATCAAGGCAATGGATACAGTCTGATAATTATAGAATATAGCTTCCAACTGTTCATCAAAAAGGACACCTACCACAGCTGCCGGAATACAAGCAACAAGTATCTTAATCCATAATATAACTTTATCTACTTTTACATAAGATAAAATTCCTTCTTTGGCTAAAGGATATGGGTTATCCTTTTTCCCAAATGGAAAGAAATCATTCCAAAACAAAATAACAACAGCCATAATTGCCCCTAATTGAATAACGACCTGAAACATGCTATAAAATTCGGGACTGACATCTAATTGAATAAATTCATCTAATAAAATCATATGTCCAGTACTACTGATTGGTAACCATTCTGTAATTCCTTCAACAATACCAAACAATATTGCTTTTAAAATTTCAATCATTACTCACCCTCCTGATTGATTCACTATACCTGTATTACTATATATGAATTCTTCACATTTGTATATGCTTTTTGTTAAAATTTATGAAATTTTGTATAGAAATGAATCATGAAACACGAGATAAAGAAATAAGTGATTCAATATGCCTTGTTTGTATATTATGACTAGTTGGTTTTGATATGTATTGGTGTAACTGACTACTTCATAATATACATTGTAATACCTGACTTTGGTATCCAGCATTAAAACATAGTGATAGTTTAACTGAAAACAGTAGTAATCTTTTAATTGATCACTACTGTTTTTTTATACTTTATAGTTGAATATTTGCTTTATCTGTCTTTCTGTCAGGTAATAATTTGTTAGTGGTAATTTTGTCATTTGCTCAAATTCTTTTATGAATTTGCTCGATGCTGTCACGTTAATATATTTACTTTCTCCTTTTACTGCCTTAAAACTTTTTGCAAATTTTATGATTTCCTGAGTACTGTATTTGTTATCCAAGACTTTGAACTGGAATATTCTTTCCAGTAACACTGTCAAATAACATATCAAAAAATGTCCTTTTATACTGTTTTCTTTTTGCAGGAATACTGGTCTGGCATCTAAATCGGATTTCATTATTCTAAATGATTCTTCTATTCTCCATAAATTATGATAGGTATTATAGATGTCTATTGATTTCATATCTGTTTCTGATGTAATCAATAGATTATAGCCTGCTAGTTCAAGTTCCTTTTTTATGATGTCCTCATTGATTGTTGCTTTTGCTTTTTCTCCATTTTCATCAGTAAAATTAACGTATTTTCCCAGATCTCCATATTCAGATTTTTTTGCTTGGCTGTAACATAATTTTTTTGCTTTTTCAACTTGTCTATTGATTTCATATCTTTTTTTAGATGCAAGTTTTGGATTATAAGTCACTACTCGTTTCTCAGTAAAATATATTGTCTTCTTTTTTCCGTCAATCTCTATACGATAAGGAAATTTATCAATGCATGACTTATATTTATATAATAATGCACCCTCATCATTTTTTATTTCTTTCCAGTCTTCATTATCTAATAATACCCACTTTTTTTCTTTTTCAGGTAGAGTCTTGACGGATTTAGAAAATAAATAACCATCTCCATTTTCTTTAGAAAAAGCAATGTTTTGAGTACAGTTCAGTCCTTTATCAGCTACATGTATAGTTTTTCCTGCGATTTGATTTTTCTTTTTAAGGCCTTGAATCACGTCCCTTAAAATCGGCTTTTCACTTTCATTGCCAGGAAACAACTTCATGCCAATAGGGATCTGATTGGCATCCAGCAATAGACCCAAACTAACAATAGGATCTTTTCTATTTTCTTTTGAAGGACCTTTACGTCTGAAATCATCTTCTCTGTCAATTTCAAAATAGAAATTAGTACAGTCAAAATAAGTTTTTGAAGTATTGATATTATAGACTTTCTTCATCTGTTCATTAAAAATCTCAATAAACTTGCCATAATCATTGCCCATAAATGCAAGACCGTCTAGAAGCTGGTCATAAGAAAAATGAGCGGTATCTTTCAATTGAGGAAGAACTTCATGAAAAGTTTTATGTTTACTGCAGGGATTCACAAGACGAGCATAGATCAGAGAAGAAAGCAGTTCATACAGATCAAATTCAAAAGAATTGGAAAGATTGAAATAATCAACATATTTTTTAATATTCATTTTATTCATTAAAGAAACAAAAGGAAAATAACCAAGATAAAGTTCAGGGGAAACAGTGGAGATTTTAGGAACACCTTCATTTTTGCGCTGACTGTTCAGTTCATCAACTTCCTTCTGGAAGTGGGCGATAGGATCTTTGATGCCTTTGGCTTTCCATGTTTCAACAGAAGCAAGAGATTTATAGGTACGATGGGCAGCACCACGCTTTTCATGAGAATAGAAACTTTCAACGATAGAGAGATAAGTCCTGCCCTTTAAAGTAGTTTTTTTAAGAAAATAAGCCATAAAAATACCTCCAAAATATATAACACTACTATCACTATTAATATTATAACATAAAAAATAATTTAAAAAAATACAAATACACAAAAAAAGCCGACAAAATCGGCACAATTTAATATTTGGTTAAAAAGAAGTCCTAAAAAATATAGTGATAACTTCTAAAGACGGGAATGTATACGACTACGTTGATGGGCATTACGATTTTCAATGAGAATAAAAGCAATCCCAAAAACAATCAAGGCAATGGATACAGTCTGATAATTATAGAATATAGCTTCCAACTGTTCATCAAAAAGGACACCTACCACAGCTGCCGGAATACAAGCAACAAGTATCTTAATCCATAATATAACTTTATCTACTTTTACATAAGATAAAATTCCTTCTTTGGCTAAAGGATATGGGTTATCCTTTTTCCCAAATGGAAAGAAATCATTCCAAAACAAAATAACAACAGCCATAATTGCCCCTAATTGAATAACGACCTGAAACATGCTATAAAATTCGGGACTGACATCTAATTGAATAAATTCATCTAATAAAATCATATGTCCAGTACTACTGATTGGTAACCATTCTGTAATTCCTTCAACAATACCAAACAATATTGCTTTTAAAATTTCAATCATTACTCACCCTCCTGATTGATTCACTATACCTGTATTACTATATATGAATTCTTCACATTTGTATATGCTTTTTGTTAAAATTTATGAAATTTTGTATAGAAATGAATCATGAAACACGAGATAAAGAAATAAGTGATTCAATATGATTTGTATGTGGAAACATATCAACAGGATAAACATCTCGACTCTTGTAACCTATTTTGTTAAACATTTTCAAGTCACGAGCTTGTGTTGAAGGATCACATGATACATAAATCACTTGACGAGGTTGTAAGACTTTTATAGATTCAATAAATGCCTGAGTACTCCCAGCACGTGGTGGATCCATAATAACACAATCAATCTTTTGTTTTTGCTTTGCTAACTCAACCATAAAATGAGTCGCATCATCATGGACAAAATGAATATTATGAATTTTATTCATCTTGGCATTATTTATCGCATCTTTATAAGCTTCGTGATTTAATTCGACACCAATCACAGTATCAACATATTGAGCTAAAAACATTCCGATTGTTCCAATACCACAATAAGTATCTAAAATAACATCATTTTTATGCAAGTCTAATAAAGATAAAACTTGATGATAAAGATAAGTGCATTGTTCATGATTGATCTGATAAAAAGATTGTGCTGAAATTTTAAAGGTTAAACCACATAACTTATCTACAATAAAGCCCTTTCCATAGAGAATCTTTTCTTGTTTTGATAAAACAATGCTCGTCTGTCGATTATTAATATTCAAAACAACTGATTGAACCGATGGACATGCTTTAACAAGTTCCTGACAGAAGTTTTTGCTCCCTTTCATAACAGCTTCCCTTCCAACAAGCACAACCAGTGTCTGATTCGTTGTCACAGCACGACGAATCAATACATGTCTTAAAAATCCTCGATTTCTGTTCTCATCATAAATAGAAACACGATACTTTTTTAACATCTTTTGAAGTTGTGTTAAAACTAGATGTGTTTGTTCATCATGCAATAAACAAGCTTTCATAGGAACAATGCGATGTGAGGTTTCTTCATATAAACCATATTCATATTTTTGATTAAAAGCAACAATGACTTTATTACGATAAAAATATGGATTTTGCATTCCAGCAACATCATGAACACGTTGATGAGGAAATAATTTTTCACATTTTTCTTTTTTGATGGATAGCTGTTTAGAATAATCCATTCCTATATATTGACAGCTACCACATTGTTTCTTAATAGGGCAATCCATATCAACCTCTATAATGTTTCTAAAAATGCAACAAGACATTCATAACATCTTAAATAAGATGCAAGATCAAGTTTTTCATCCGGTGTATGCACATTTTCCATATGTGGACCATAAGTGATAATATCTAAATCTGGTATTTTTTGTTTCAATACTCCTGTTTCTAAGCCTCCATGTGTTGCGACTTCCTTAAGTGGTTCATGGGCATATTGTTGATAGAATTGTTTAAATTGTGCTCTTAAACGTGAATGAGGGTCATAATCCCACCCCGGATATTCATTGGATACTTGAACTGAAGCACCATAAAGATATGCAATCGTTTCTAACTGCAGACATAATTCATCACGCAAACTTTTAACGGGCGAACGTAATGAATAATCAATAGTTAAACTATGATCATGAGTACGAATGACACCCATATTTAATGATAAAACAGGTAAATGATCGATAACTGGTGACATTTCCAGCATTCCATTTTGACAAAGATACATGATAGAAATCATGGCTTCACTATCTTTAGATGTTATACAGACATCGCATTCATCCTGATGTAATTCCACATAAAAATCTGGGTCTGTCATTTCCAGTTCTTTTTTAACGATATCTTCCATTTGTCCAATATGATAAGCCAATTCATCATAAGATTGATTGCTTGCAAAAGCAACTGTACACTCACGAGGAATGGCATTATTTTTCAATCCACCATTCACTTCAATCAAACGAATATCCATTCCCTGTTTTAATAAATGAAACAAAATACGTCCTGCAATCTTATTTGCATTTCCACGTCCTAGATGAATACATCCACCAGAATGCCCACCTATAAGACCTTTGACTTCCATAACATAAACCGGAGAATCGTTATCCTGTCCTGTGATTTCTTTTGTAATGAGAAGATCATTTCCACCAGATGAAGACACACAAGTTTCACCTTCAGCTTCATTATCCAGATTAATAAGACGTCTGGCCTTTAATGAACTTGTATCAAGTGCCATTGCCCCACAAAGACCTATTTCTTCTTGAACTGTAAACACACATTCCAATGCTGGATGTAATAATTGCTCATCAGTTAATAATGCCAGCATATAACAAACTCCACATCCATCATCAGCACCTAAAGTTGTCTGATAAGCATGTAAAAAACCATCTTCAATATAAAGCTGTAAAGGATCATGATCAAAATCATGATCACTTTCTTTATTTTTTTCATTCACCATGTCGATATGAGCCTGTAACATCACCGGTTCATGATCTTCATAACCTTGACTTGCCTCTTTAAAAACAATAACATTGTGCATTTCATCTCTTTGATAATTTAAATGATGCTTTTCAGCCAAAGCAACGATATAATCCGCTAAGTCCTGTTCATGACATGAACCATGTGGAATTTGTGATATTTCTTCAAAATAACGATATATAAGTTGATTTGTATCTAATATAGCCATATTTCATCCTCCAATTCTGTTTCAATTATAACAAGTTCTTCCCCTTGTGTCTATCTTAATGCCGCCTGAAGACAAGCCATTTCCTCATCATTGAAATGACGATATTGTCCCAGTTCAAGACGAGAATCTAAAGTTATTCCAGCAAAAGCAATTCTTTTCAAGCCGACAACTTGATTAGAAATAGAAAGAAACATTTTTTTAATTTGATGATATTTCCCCTCTTTTAATGTCACAAGACAATGATAATCATCTATGATTTCTAAACGAGATGGTAAACATTGGACATGATGATCAATGATGATACCTTTTTCAAAGTCAATAACATCCTGTTTTGTTATAGGGGATTGTGTCCATACTTCATAAACCTTTTCTACATGATTTTCAGGAAGCAAAAGTTTTTTAGATAAAGAAGCATCGTTTGTTAATAAAACAAAACCTGTTGTATCTATATCCAATCTACCAACACAATAACAGTCTTGACGTCCAATCAAATCAACGACACAAGGATACACAGCATCACGACTAGCACATATATAACCTGCGGGTTTATAAAGCATATAATACACAAAAGGTGTTGCATTAATTCTTTGACCATCAACAAAAATACAATCTTCTTTTTTCACTCGATAACGAAAATCTCTTTCACAATGCCCATTCACTTCTACATGCCCTTTTCTTATCAGATTTTTACATTCTTTTACATTGCCTAGCTGATTTTTCATAAGGACAAGATATAAATCTTTAATGATGGTTTCTTCCTCTCCAACAGTCATTAGAACGATCATTTCCTAGATTTTTAATAATAACCGGGACAAATGAGCCTCTTGAATAAGATAAATGATCTTGTAAAATATCCTGTAAAACAGATAAACGTTTGTGTCCATCAATACATTCATAGGTTTCTCCATTTTGATTAACAGTTATAGGAAAAGAAAAACCGATTCTTAAAATAGATTGATAGAGTGAAGGATCATATTTTTGATAATGAAAATGAATCTTTGAAATATCTATTTTATTGATACGCATTCTTTAACCACCTCGCATTTTTCTTGATTATATCATTTTTTTCAAAAAAGCAAAATCTTTATGTTTTTCTTTTTAAACATGTTATAATGTTGAATAAGGGAGGTATTCTATGAACATATTACTAAGCCGTATTCTTACTTATTTAAATGGAACATTATTCCACGACTATAATTATAAAATCTGTACATTTATTATTTTTCATTATCTGGAAATGGAAGATATGAGTGAAGAAGATTTTTTAAAGAAAGGTTGCTTTAAAAAAGAAGAACTCTATGCATTTATTGCATTACTTGGTTTTCATGAATATGAAGAATTTAGAGAAACACTTGTTAACCATCATCAGACACGTTTGAATCAGATTCGTGTCAGAATGATTGGTGTTGATAGTCGTGAGTTCATTGAAAAAATGGACAAAGATTGCAGTGATGATGAAATGGAAAAAATTATCAGTGATATTTGTCAAAAACTCTATCGCGCGAAAAGAATTGTTGTATTTGGAGCTTTATATCCTATTTCTATTGCGATAGAACTGCAAACAGATATGATTACTTTTGGTAAACCATTTATTCAATATCATAATTATGATCCTATTGTCATGGACGAACATGATGTGGCTATTGTAATTAGTGCAACAGGTCGTTATCTTGAAGGATTTAAGAAATCTAAAGCCGATGTTCATATTGACCAGTCACAACAAATTTTAATTACTCAAAATAAAAAATATCTGAAAACAGAAACAACACCTAATTGCAAGGTTATTTATGTTCCGGGTAAATTTGATAGTATTAACTTTAATTATCAGATTATGACTATTTGTGATTTAATTCGTTTACATTATTTTCAACAATATTATCTCTAAAGAAAAAAGATATAACTTGTGATAGCTATATCTTTTTTTCTTTAAAGCAATATACGATCATTATAATCATGTGTTTTTGATGAATAGAGATGAATCAGTTGTTCAACTGTCAAGTCTTTTTTACGTTCTCTATCAATCACATCAATGATTTGGCCCTCTTTCATAATCATAATTTTTTGTCCATAAGTTAAAGCATCTTGCATATTATGGGTCACCATTAATGTTGTCATATGATATTTTTTAACAATCTTGGCTGTGAGTTCTAAAACCTTTGAAGCGGTTTGGGGATCTAAAGCTGCTGTATGTTCATCAAGCAATAAAAGTTGTGGTTTTGCATAAGTTGCCATCAACAACGATAAAGCTTGTCGCTGTCCTCCAGAAAGAACGCCGACCTTTGTGTCCATACGTTCTTCTAATCCTAGATTTAATTCTTTTAAAGCCATGTACATCTGTTGACGTTGTTTAGCTAAAATGGGTCTTAAATGAAAGTAATGCCCTTGACATCCAGCCAATGCCAGATTTTCTGCAATCGTCATAGATGGAGCCGTTCCTTTAAGTGGGTCTTGAAAAAGACGACCAATAAAACGGGAACGCTTATGTTCCTTTAATGAAGTGATGTCCTGCTGATTAAGAAAGATATGTCCGTGATAAGGGGTAACGGCCCCACTGATTGTCTGGAACAATGTCGATTTCCCTGCTCCATTACTCCCAATAATAGTGACAAAATCACCATCTTCAATGCGAAAATTGATATGTGATAAAGCAACTTTTTCATTGATTGTTTTAGGATGAAAAACAACTGATATATCTTGAAGTTCTAACATACCTCTTTCCTCCTCACCTTGACTTTTGTTAATATTAAAGCCACTACAACAAGTATAGCTGATAATAATTTTAAATCTGTTGATGGAATCCCTATTTGTAATGCGATTGTTAAAATACCACGATAAATAACAGATCCCACAATAACTGCTAACAATTGATAACCAATTTGATCTTTTTTAATAAAAGCCATCCCTATAATAATACTGGCAAGTCCAATAACCATCATTCCTGTTCCACTTTGACTATCACTAAAAGCTTGATGTTGGGCATAGATAGCTCCTGATAAAGAAACTAGTCCATTAGCGAGAGAAAGCCCAATCATTTTCATGACATCGACATCAATAGAAGAAGCTTTGACCATATCTTCATTATCACCACAAGCACGTAAGGCTAAGCCAAACTGGGTTTTTAAAAAATAGTGAAGACACAATACCACCACAATAACGACAACTCCAACGAATAAAAGAACGCCATACTCTCCAAAAGCAGATAAGGGTGTAAACACGGTTGAACAATCAAACAAAGAAATGTTAGGTGAATCATTCATAATTTTGAGATTCACAGAATAAAGCCCAGTCATTGTCAAAATTCCTGCCAGTAAAGACGCTATCTTTAATTTGGTTGTTAAAATTCCTGTCACCAGCCCTGCTAATAAACCAGAAATAAACGCTAAAATCAAACCAATGACAGGATGACCAGATAATGTCATCACTGCACTGACAGCACAACCTAATGTAAAGCTTCCGTCCACCGTTAAATCGGGTAAGTTTAAAACTTTATAACTAATATATAATCCTAAAGACATTATCGAAAATATGCCACCTAATTCTAATGCTCCAATAATAATAACCTGATTCATCATTTTCACCCCTACATCAATTGTAATGCTTTATCCTGTAAAAGTGTTTCAGGTAATGTGATGTCTAATTCATTCACGACATCTTCATTTACATAAACATTTAAATCATCTTTAAAAACTTTTACAGGAATATCACTTACCGGTGTTCCATTTAAAACCTGATCAACCATATTTGCTGTTTCTTTTCCTAAATCTTCATAATTAATACCAACACTTAAAAAACCACCCTCTTGAACCATTGAATCAGCACCTACATAAAGAGGCACTTTCGCTTCTATACAGGCATGACTCACCACATTCATTGCACTGGCAACAGTATTATCATTAGGAGCAAACACAGCATCACATTGATTTGCTAGCACATCAATAGCACTTTGCACTTCATTCACATTAGTAATCGTTGCTTCTTTGATTGTTAAATGATGTGTCTTGGCATAATCTTTTGCCTTTTGAATATTCGTTACTGAATTGGCTTCCCCTTTATTGTAAATAACACCTAAAGTTTTTAAATCTGGCTGTAACTGTAAAGCTCTATCAAGAATAAGATCGACCTGTATTTCATCACTCGTTCCTGTTATATTTTTATCAGGATGTTCTAAAGAAGTTGTCAACTTTGCACCAATTGGGTCACTGACTGCTGCAAAAACTATTGGTGTTGTTTTTGAAAGTGATGCCACAGATTGAGCAACAGGTGTTGCAATAGCTACGACAACGTCTGCATCTTCAGACTGAAATGTTTGGGTAATACTTGCTGCAATATTGTTATCTCCTTGTGCATTTTTAAAAATATATTCGACATTTTCACCATCTTTATATCCTAAATTTTCCATTTGTTGCTCAAAAGACGCTTTAATCGTATCTAAAGATGCATGTTCCATATATTGTATAATAGCAACTTTTTTCATTTTTGTATTTGTATTTTGACATCCTACCATCAATAAGACACTCAATGCTAATAAAATTTGTTTATATATCTTCTTCATCATTTTCCTCACCTTTCTTTATTGTATTCATTTTTACATTAAAGAAAGACACCATCGCTTCAAAAACATAACCATTCTCCTTTCTCATTGGCATCTAAACAAAAAACATCTGTCCATCAAAGGACAGATGTTATCATCTGCGGTACCACCTTTATTGGTTATGAAAATAACCCACTCATTAAAATGCCAACACATTTTTGCTCGATAACGTGAGCTCACGTCGCAGGATACTCGTTGCCTTTCCCCTTTGCCCTCGTGGGTCCATTTACCTAACTGCCACTATCTAGCTTTCACCATCCTAGACTCTCTAAAAGCACATCTTTAAGTTTTATCTCCCACTCATCGGTTTCTTTTTTATAAAATATCATAAGATTAAAATAATGTCAATCATTTTAGCAAATAAATAAATATTAAAAATTATTTTTGAAATAAAACAAATCAAAGAAAACAAAAAGATAAAATCAATTCTCCATAAAACAATGAAACAAGGATTCCCAGACATAAGAAACCACCAAAAGCAATATGGCTATGACGATGTGCTTTTTGACGGATAAGTAAGTACCCTGCATATAACCCTCCAACAATAACTGCAATACAAAAAGCTAATAGAATATGAACATATCCCAACAAAAAACCACTGATAAACATCAGTTTGATATCACCACCACCGAAGCTTTCTATAACCCATTGATTCATTAAAAACATAGGTAAACTAATAATGAACATTCCTATAATCCTTTCATAAAACGGAACATCAATATAAAATATTAGACCAATGGTAAGAACAGCTTCTAATAAAAGCGTAAAATCAGGTATAATTTGCCATTTTTTATCAATAACTGTTAATGTAATAAAATCCATTATTAATAAATAAAGAAGAAAAGCTTTCCCCATTGGCGTGATATAATATACCATGAATACAAGTAATAACCCACTTAATATTTCAAATAAAGGATAACGTAAAGAAATACGACGTTGACAATAACGACATCTTCCTTTTAATAAAATAAAACTCATAACGGGAATTAAATCTTTCCATTGTAGAGGATGAAAACAACGAAAGCAAAAACTTCGTCCTTTTATCACATCTAATCCTAACGGTAAACGATCCATACATAGTTGAAAAAAACTTCCAACAATTGTTCCTAAAATAAAAAACCAGACATATAAAAACATCTTTATTTCCCCTTTCATAGATATTTTTATAGTTGGTTTTGTTTCATATTTCGACATTATTTTACCATAAAAAGGATAAATTTCCAACAAAAGTATTTGACATTTTTCTTTTTTTCTATAAAATAATTTATGCTGAAAAGCTATAGATTTCTCTATTTCTGATTTATAAATAGAAAAATCTATGGCTTTTTTTATGAAAGGAGAATTATATTTATGGAAAAAAGAAATCCTATGGGATATAAACCCATATTTCCCCTTTTGATGTCAATGGCCTTTCCGCCAATGATTTCAATGCTTATTCAATCTTTATACAATATTATTGATAGTATCTTTGTTGCTCAACTGGGAGAGTCAGCTCTAACCGCAGTATCACTGATTTATCCCCTGCAAAATTTATCACTGGCTTTTTCTTGTGGAGTAGGTATTGCAATGAATGCTTTGATTGCCAGACACTTAGGTGCCCATAATCATCAAGAAGCCTCTTTTGTTGCCAGTCAAGGAATCGTGATGACACTTCTTCATTCTTTATTATTTGTTATATTAGGATTATTTTTCATTCAACCTTTTATGACGCTTTTTACCCAAAATCCAGAGGTCATTCGTTATGGACAGGAATATGGTGTGATTGTCATTACATTGACTTTTTCAACATTTATTCATTTAGCAATTGAAAAAATGTTTCAGGCATGTGGAAACATGATTATTCCCATGATTATGCAAATGGTTGGTGCAATCATCAATATCATTTTAGATCCAATCATGATTTTTGGTTATTTTGGTTTTCCAGCCTTAGGTGTTAGTGGTGCCGCACTGGCAACCGTGATTGGACAATTCAGTGCCTGTTTCTTATCTATTTATCTTTTTTCACGCTATAACTCACATATTCATATTTCTTTTCGTCATTTTCACCTCCATTGGGCAACATTTAAGCAACTTTACTCGATTGCTATACCATCTGGAGTTATGATGTGTTTACCATCAGTGCTTGTTTCAGCACTCAATGGAATCCTTGCCTCTGTATCACAGACAGCTGTTGCATTTTTTGGTGTTTATTATAAACTTCAAACCTTTGTCAATATGCCTACCACTGGTGTTGTACAGGGAATGCGTCCAATCATGAGTTACAATTATGGTGCTAATCAAAAAGACCGCATGGATCAAACATTAAAAATGGCAACTTTAACTATTGGTTTTATCTTATTGTTAGGAACATGTCTATTCTTTATTTTCCCATCACCAATATTACAATTATTTAATGCGAATCAAGATATGTTAACTATTGGAACAACTGGTTTACGTATTTTATCTTTAAGTTTTATTTTTTCAACATTCGCCATTGTTATGTCCGGTGTTTTTGAATCATTAGGAAAAGGACCCGTTTCATTAATGATTACACTCACAAGACAATTTATTATTATCATTCCTTTATCATTTATATTATTACCCCTTATAGGTTTAAATGGTATCTGGTTAACTTTCCCACTATCAGAACTGATTGCAACATGTGTAGCATTCATTCTTTATCAAAAAGTTTACAAACATACAAAAACAGGAAATGAAAATCTTTAAGCTCATTTCCTGCTTTTTATTATTACGTATTATGCGTGTTCAATAGCTGTGGCCAGATGAATACCACGTTTAAACTGAATAAAACCATATTCGAATGCAAAATCATTGACACAATCTTCTAAATCTTCAATTTCTTCATCTGTCAAAGTGACTTTTCCTTCAATCATACGTTCATGTATATAATCCATAAAGTCAAAATAACGAATATGTACTTGTTCAAGCATCATTTCTTCATCTTGAATGAGAATTGTATCCGATGTATATATATCTTTTAAAACATGATCCATATCACACATAGTTCTACTCTCCTTACCGAGATAACATCAGAACTCAACTGTATTTTTAAAGAATCTGTTTTCTGGTAAAAAATGATAATGAGGTTTCAGGCTTATCCATTTTGCTAAGAAGGATGTTTTTTTGACATTGAAAATATCCGTTTTTTCTTGATAATCTTCAAAATCACTTAATAATATTTTCAATCCAAAATATGTTTTCTGATAAGAGATATTTTCCAAAAGCTGCATAACAGTATAATAGATTTCGTTGTAAATATTTGTATAATTCCTTAACTGTTTTTCTTCCTTATAAATTTTTAAATTGTCATCGTAGTACTGAATTTGGATATGACGAATACCATAATCTTTTTCTTTAAGTTGTGAAACAAGTTTTTTTGTTAATCTTTCCCCAATGCAACATGCATCATCATAGCACGAAAAAGCTATCTGATCATTTTCACCAAATAATTGTGGAAGGGCCATAATTTCTCTTGTTGATATCTGCATTTCCTGCATTTTGCTTTGGCAAAGATTTTTTCCAAATATTCTTTGAGCCTGATGATAATCAAGCATACGGTATTGGTCTTGACAGTGATGATAAATCCACTTTGCAAAATCTTGATGAAAGCTCATTGCTATATTTATATGAATATGATATTCGCTATCTATTTGAAAAGCAATAGACTTCATGACTTCATTCATATCCCCATCAAATAATAATTGTGAATGTGTCATATCAAAGTAAAGATCATTATCATTTTTGATAAAGACATCATTGCAATATTCAAATAAAACATTTTTTATTTTTTCTGTATAGAAAACATAATCTTCACAAATACAATCAAAATTTTGATGATGTAATCTCTTTTTCATTTCTTTCTTTTTATTTTCTTCAATTTGATGTATAACATCTTTCAAGTCTATATATCCCACAAATGTTTTTAACATATCTCTCACTCCTCGCTTTTATTATAATAGATGGTGTTGCATATTTCAACTATTTTATGCAACTTCTTTTATATTTTTTTGTTTTTTATTTATTTTTGATGTATTTTATATTATAATATGCATATAGGAGGAATACTATGGAACTGAAAGATATTATTAAAGATTATAAATATAGATTCCAGTTAACAAATGATGAAATTGCTCAAAAACTTGGTGTAACAAAATCAACAGTCAGTCGCTGGATTTCTGGTGATGTCAAACGTATCCAAGATGAAACACTTAAACGTTTAAACGATCTTTTAGGTTATGATGTGGAACCTATCATCAAAGGAACTTCTATTCATTTGAAACGTCCCATCTTAGGTTATGCAAAAGCTGGATATGATATGTATGGTGAAAATAATTATATGGGTGAAGAAGAAGTCACTGAAGAAGATTTTTATAAAGGAGATTATTTTCTACAAATTCAAGGTGACTCAATGACAGGTTCTGGTATTATGGATGGTGATTTAGCTCTTATTAAACAATGTTCATATGTTTCTACAGGTGATATTGCAGTGGTTATGATTGGTGGTGAAGAAGTCACTGTTAAACGTATTATCAAAAAACCTGACATGCTTATTTTGGAAGCAACGAATCCACTTGTAGAAAATCGCTATTTTTCTAATGAAGAAGTCGCAACACTTCCTGTACGTATTATAGGAAAAGTTGTTTATACAAAAACTTATTTTTAAAAAATTCTCATATTTCATGAGAATTTTTTATATCACATGTCATACTGACAAGATAGTCTTGTTCATAAAAACCATGACACTTATAGAAATAATCACTTAAATAACTACGTATTGTTTGTAAGACAATTTTTTGTATTTTTCTTTTATGACATTCTTCTTTGATATAATCAAGAAGTTGACTTCCTATATGTTGTCCATGAAGTTGTGGGCATACACAAAGCTCATCAATGCATAATACTTGCTTATCCATATAAGTCATTTGATGGCCTACAATCATTCCAATAAATTGTCCATTTTGGTATAATACGTAGGCTAACGTATAGGGTGAAGACAACATTTCTTCTAAATGCTGATATGCCTGTTGATATGTCCATTGCTCATTCCATGGTTCATTATCAAAACATTGTTGAAATAGGATTGCTGCTTCTTTTAAATGATAAAATTGCATGGGAATAAAAAGAGAAGATGGTAAATCAAACTCAAAAATCATATCATACCATTTTGCTCCTCCATGTATAGAATGAGAAACACCAAGGCAAGTATAACCACATTGTTGATAAAAAGGTATTAATGCTTCTTTACAAGTCAATACCATTCCTTTCTTTTGACGACTTTTTGATAAATTGATAAAAGATTGCATTAATTTTTTAGCAATTCCCATATGTCTAAAAGCCGGTAAAACAGCTAAGCCATAAACACTTTGATAAGCGTGAAAAACATTATGATAAGATGTGTCTTCATACATTTCATCTGATAATGTCTGTTTAGCAATCATAGCCCCATTGATAAAACCAACAATTCTTCCCTCTACTATTGCAACCATAAAACATTCTGGGAAAGCTTGGAATCTTTTTTGAAATTGAGCCAATGTGGCTGCTTCTTTAACAGGAAAACAAACTTCTTCAATATATGCCAGTTGTTTTAAATCTTCTTCTTTTGCTAATTGTATTTCTATCATTATTTTTCTCCTTAAAAAAGACATTGATCAAGCAATGTCTTTATTCTCCCATTGTCAATAAGAAAGCCGCACTATCTTCAAGTCTTTGCTTTGCCTCTTTAATTTCTTGGAATTGGGCATCTGGGCAAGTTTCAAATTGAACTTTTTTAGTCATTTTCTTTAATTGACTTAAATCATTTTTGATTTGTGATTTGATTGTTTTATCAATTTCTTTATGATGTTTTGCCAGAGTATTGTCAACACGTAACATCAATGTTTCTAAATCATTTTTAAATACCAGTCTTTCTTTTGTTTTGGCATCCTGTTGTTCAAATTGCTGTGCTTCATGAATAGCTCTTTCAATATCTGCATCTGACATATGCGAACTATTTTCAATCGTAATACTTTGCATATTTCCACTTGCTAAATCTTTCGCAGAAACACTCACAATACCATTAACATCAATATCAAAAGTCACCTCAATTTGTGGAACACCACGCATTGCACGTTTAATTTTCTTCAATTTAAATTTTCCAAGACTCTTGTTATCTTTAGCTAAAGGTCTTTCACCTTGTAAGACATTAATTTCAACCTGTGTTTGAAAATTTGCAGATGTTGTAAAAATCTGACTGTGGCTTGTTGGAATAGGTGTATTACGGTCAATCAATGGTGTCGCAACCCCACCAACTGTTTCAATCGATAATGTTAATGGTGTAACATCCAGTAATAAAACATTATAATTTCCCATTGCTGTCACATCACCAGATAACTTACCACCTTGAATTCCAGCTCCCATAGCAACACATTCATCAGGATTTAAAGATTTACTAGGCGTAATACCTGTTACTTCTTTGATCTTATCTTGAACAGCAGGAATACGCGAAGACCCCCCAACAAGAATGATTTTATTTAATTCTGCCGGTAATAAACGAGCATCATTTAGAGCATTTTGCATTGGTAAAATTGTTCTTTCAACCAAATCTTTTGTAATACGATTAAATGTTTCTCTGGTAATCGTCATTTCTAAATTTTGTGGTCCTGATGCAGTCGTTGTAATAAATGGCAATGAAACAACAGTAGAAACCATAGATGATAATTCAATTTTGGCTTTTTCGGCTGCTTCTTTGACACGTTGCATAGCCATTAAATCATTTTTTAATGAAATACCAGAACTTTTTTCAAATTCGGTTAAAATATATTGGGCTAAAGCTTCATTAAAATCATCACCACCAAGATGATTATCTCCTGAAGTCGAAAGAACTTCAATAACACCATTTCCTATTTCAATAATAGAAACATCAAATGTTCCACCACCTAAATCAAAAACCATCATTTTTTGACCATAGCTATTTTCTAAACCATAAGCTAAAGCAGCTGCTGTCGGTTCATTAATAATTCTTAGAACTTCTAATCCGGCAATTTTTCCAGCATCTTTTGTAGCTTGGCGTTGTGCATCATTAAAATAAGCCGGAACTGTAATAACCGCCTGTTTAACAGGTTCTCCTAGATAATTTTCAGCATCAAGTTTTAACTTCTGTAAAATCATCGCAGAAATTTCTTGTGGTGTATATTCACGATGACCAATCTTTTTCTTATAATTTGTTCCCATTTCACGCTTAATAGATGCAATTGTTCCCATCGGATTTGTAATAGCCTGTCTTTTTGCGCTCTCTCCTACAAGTCTTTGACCATCATTTGCAAAAGCAACAATACTTGGTGTTGTTTTTGCTCCTTCACTATTAGGAATAATAGACGTTTTTCCATTTTCAATGAATGCCATACAGCTATTTGTTGTTCCTAAATCAATACCAATAATCTTACTCATAAATCATTCTCCTTTAATAACATCTACAACAACAATTCATAAAAATATTAAAAAGCAATAACGAATAACAACAATTCGCCATATTCGCATAAGGTGAAGTATAAGTCTGCTGTGTCTGGCGATATTGTCCACTTCCTGCCTGTAATTGTTGAACCAGAAACAGATATTGTAAATTACCTGGTTCCATTTGTGCAGCTGTTTGGGCATACTCTAATGCTGTAGCATTATTTCCAATTCCATTCATCGCTAAAGCACTATAATAAAACCAAAGCGATGAACGTGTACGAATCTGTTCAAGAATCGAAAGAGCATCCTGATAACGACCTGCCTGAATATATGCTGCAACATCTTGAAAAGCAGCCTGATCATTTCCTTGATACTGATATGATGACTGGGAATGCTGTTGCCCATATGTCTGATTTGTAAAACCTTTCTTACGATTATCCATAATCGTTTTATAGGCATTTTGAACTTGTTTAAATTTTTCTGTATATTCTGCCTGATGCACACTGTTAATATTAGCATCAGGATGATATTTTTTACTTAAAGTACGATAGGCATGTTTCACTTCATCATCTGATGCATTTGGAGAAATGCCTAATATCTGATATGGATCCATTTATTTCTTATCCTCCAATCTTCTTTTTTTACGTAATTCATATTGACTCCAAACACCACTATATATGATATTTCTTAAAATTTCAACATTTTCCTCAATCGGAAGATATTCAAAAGCTTCTGCTGCTCTTGAAATCATCATTTCTAATAAATGATAACATTTTTCTTCAAAATCAACTTGTTGAAACTGATCTATAAAAGGATTAAAAGTATGATGCTTTAAATCTTTTTCAATATCATCATAAGCATCCAGTATATATATAAATTTTCCTAAGAAAAAACCAAACTCCCTTAAATGCTCTGTCCATATATCATCTTCAACAGCACATATTTCTGCCATAACTTTTCCAAAACATCCCGAAATATCATCAATATGAACGCCCTTTTGTTGTTCATATTGGTGAATCAAAACAAGTTGTTCCTCAATTATTTTTATCTTTTGTGGATATTCTTCTTTAACTTTTTGATAACTATGTTCAAGTATTTTTTTATAAAGCTGCTTTGTCATTTTTTGATCATCCAGCCAGTCATCTTCACATTTTAAATATGTTAAAGCAATTGTCATTTTAGCTGCATAATCGATATATTGATTATGCACTTCCAGATGTTTTCTAACTGGATGTAAAAAACATCGACATCTATTTATTTGATGTTCTGGTTCATATAAACCAGATAATAACAACGCTATAAAAGTCATGTCATAATTTAAAGCAACGCGTCCTTTAATACCGTATAAATCATGCATTGCTCGACATAAACCACAGTAATATGATTGATAAATATCAAAATCTTTAAATTTCATTTCTGGTTTATTGATGACTATATATCCAAACACGATAATCTCCCCATTTCAATAAATCACGCATAGTATATGATGAACATATGAACGAAACATGAACTTATAGAAACTTTACTTTAAAAATGCTAAAATATAAAAAGAAAGTTGGTGAAAACTATGAAAAAGCAAAAGATTCAATCATCTTTAGAACCTCTAGCTCATCGTCTAAGGCCTTCAACATTGGAAGAGTATGTTGGTCAAAAACATCTTGTTGGTCAAGGAAAAGTTTTATGGCATTTTATTCAAAACGACCAGATTCCTTCGATGATTTTCTGGGGTCCTCCCGGTGTTGGTAAAACCACACTGGCAAGAATCATTGCGAAAACAACTCATGCTCACTTCATTGATTTCAGTGCTGTTAATAGTGGTATTAAAGAAATCAAAAAAGTAATGCAAGAAGCGATGGAAACACAACGTCAAGGCATCAAAACCATTGTTTTTATTGATGAAATTCATCGCTTTAATAAAGCACAGCAAGATGCTTTTTTACCCTATGTTGAACAAGGAAGTATAACGCTTATAGGAGCGACAACTGAAAATCCATCATTTGAAATCAATTCCGCTTTATTATCACGCTGTAAAGTCTTTGTTTTACATGCTTTAGATGTCAATGATATTTTAGAGCTTTTAAATCATGCCATTCATGATCCGCGAGGTTTTGGTGATTTAAACATTCAAGTTGAACCATCCACTTTATCCATGATTGCCCATTTTGCTAATGGTGATGCACGTGTTGCTTTAAACATCTTGGGAATGGCCGTCTATAATGCTCCTGAAAATCATCAGACACTAACGATTAGTCCTGAAATCATTGAACAGATGACGAGTCAAAAATCATTGCTTTATGATAAAAATGGAGAAGAACATTATAACTTAATTTCTGCTTTACATAAATCGATGCGTAACAGTGATGTTGACGGGGCTATCTACTGGTTAGCCAGAATGTTGGAGGCTGGTGAAGATCCCCTCTATATAGCTCGTAGGCTTGTACGATTTGCCAGTGAGGATATCGGTATGGCAGATAGCCGTGCTTTAGAAATTGCTGTTGCGGTGTATCAGGCATGTCATTTCATTGGTATGCCAGAATGTAGCGTTCATTTGACTCACGCAGTGACATATTTATCTCTTTCTGTAAAGTCTAATGCGTTATATGTGGCTTATGAAAGTGCCAAAAAGGATGCCTTAAAAACCATTGCTGAGCCAGTTCCTTTGCATTTACGCAATGCTCCTACACGTTTAATGAAAGATTTAAATTATGGTAAAGGCTATCAATATGCCCATGATTTTCAAGACAAATTAACAACTATGACGTGTTTACCTGAAGCTTTACAAAATAAAGAATACTATCATCCTACTGAACAAGGTCATGAAAAAAAAGTCGCTTTGCGACTTCAACAAATCAAACAATGGAAACGTTCGCATCGTCAATCCAAGAAATAAACTCTTATCTTTGATGGGATATTAATTCCATCAATTCATTATTAATGAAAATAATCATAAAGTTCCTGTATGAAACGAGTAGCTGTTAATGAGAAAACCTGATGCTTTTTCCAGACAATAACTGCCCCCGTTTCATAGGCTGGTTTTAAAGGAATAAAACGTACAAGAGAATCATTAGACATATAAACAATCTTATCTAAACAAAGAGCATAGCCTAATCCTTTTTCTACTAAAATAGCAGCATTATAGATTAAATCATAAGTTGCTACAATATTTAAATCTTGAACATTCATTCCCATCCAATGGGCTAATTCATTTTGAACAATCTGACGATGACCTATTAATAATGGCAATTTTTGAAGATCTTGTGGTGTGACATAGTCTTTTTTTGCTATAGCACTATCTTTAGGAGCAAGAATGCCCCATGCTTCCTGATAATTCAAACGTACAAAATCATATTTTTCGACATCAACAGGTTCTGTCAATAATCCTATATCTAATAATCCCTGATTAACTTTTTGTTTTACATCATCGGCATTACCACTGTATAAATGATATTTGATTTGAGGATAATGATGTTGAAATTTAATCATAAAATCGCCTAAAAGATGCATAGCATTAATTTCTCCAGCACCGACAAATATTTCACCCGCAATCAATTCATCGGCTTCTAAAAATTCTTTTTCTGTTTTATCTGCTAAATCAATAATTTCTTCAGCACGTCTTCTTAATAACATACCTGCATCAGTTAAAGTAATTTTATTTTTACCTCTGATTAATAATTGCGTATTTAATTCTTCTTCCAGCTGCATTAATTGTCTTGACAATGTCGGTTGTGTAATATGTAAAACATTGGCTGCTTTGGTAATATTTTCTTCTCTAGCAACAGTTAAAAAATATCTTAAAATTCTAATCTCCATACCATTTTCTTCCTTTCATTCATTTTTTATTATAATGGATAAAAAAGCTGATTACAACACATGTAACCAGCTCTTTGACATGCTTATATAGAAACCATTTCCTGTTCGTAACTTCGAATTCTATTCATCATTTCTTCGGTTGCCTGACGAGGGCTATTTTTTAAAAACCCATCTTTAAATTCATAGTGAAGATTGATAGAATCATCAGGAATTTGATCTGTATATTCATTAGAAAAACCAATTTTCCAACATTTGTTTTCTTTGTAAGCATATAAAGTTATATCATCTACATCCTTGACATCATGAAATAACTGCTTTACAAGTTCATACAAAGCATACGTTGAAATATAATACACCCATCTCGCCTCTTTTCATACTTCTATTATATAAAATAAAAGCCCTTTCAACAATAAAAATCAACTTGTTTTTTTATTTTTTTATAGACAAAGATTGCGAAAATAACTGACAGTGCTATAATGAAAAAGCATTTAAAGGAGTTGTATAAAAATGAAAAATGATTATCATGATGTGATTATTCATTATCTGATGGCTATTGTTGGTGGATTTTTTGGTGGTTACGCTATTTTTACGAGGATGAATGTTTTTGGCTCTGCCCAGACAGCTAATTTAATTGATCTGGTTGAAGCCCTATTAGGAAGTCATTATATAGATTCTCTTATTAGAATAGGTGCTGTCGTCATTTATATTCTTGCAATGATCATAGCTACATTTTTAACATATCGTACAAAGTGGAAGCTGCAATATCTGGTTTTCTATCTGGAAATTGTCTGTGTCATACTTTTAGCAATGATTCCTGAGGATTGCAATCCCATTGTAAGTTTATACCCCTGTTTTTTTGTCACTGCTTTTCAATGGTGTGTTTTTAAAGGTGCTTTGGGTTATACCAGTTCAACAATTTTTTCTACTAACAATATCAAACAGACAGTTGTATCTTTAACTGAATATTTTTTAGTTGATGATTTACAAATCAAACATGAAAAACTCAAAAAAGGATGTTTCTTTGGTGGAACATTACTTTGCTTTCATATGGGTGTAGCTTTGGCTTATATACTTCACTTGTTTTTTGCTGTCAAAGCTATCTTATTTTTACTGATTTTTCTTATTGTTAATTTTGCCTACTTTACATATTATGATAAATATCACAATATCAATATTTTCTTTCATCCTAAAAAGATGATTTGATTCATGTCAAATCATCTTTTTTCTGCCATGACACCGACTAAATGATGTGGTTGATAACACGCTTCAAGATATTGACACTCATCTGGTGTCAAATGAAAGTCAACAGCACGAATAGCTGTATCAATATGTGAACATTTTGTTGCTCCAACAATTGGGGCAGTGACTTTAGTCATAAGCCACGATAAAGCAATTTCACTCATTGAAACATGATGTTTTTGAGCTAATTCTTCAACTCTTAAAATGATAGGTAAATCTTGATTATAACTTTGATCATATTTCCCTTTTGCATAAGTGTCTTCTTTTAAACGTTGTGACTGTTCACCCGGATGTTTGGCTAAACGGCCAGAAGCTAAAGCACTGTATGGTGTTAAAGCCACATGATGTAAATCACAATAGGGTTTCATTTCTCTTTCTTCTTCTCTAAAAATAAGATTGTAGTGTCCTTGCACGGAAACAAAAGGATGTAAATGTCTGGCTTTGGCTATTTCATTCGCTTTTGCAATCTGCCATGCATAGCAGTTAGAAACACCAATATAACGAATTTTTCCCTGTTGAATCATTGCATCAAGAGCTTCCAATGTTTCTTCAATAGGCGTATTATTATCCCATGCATGTAATATATAAAGATCAACATAATCCATCTGTAATCTTTTTAAGCTCTGATTCAAACAATTTTCAATATGATCTTTTGCACTGATACCTTGTTGAATCTGTTCTAGGGTACGACCATGAAATTTTGTCGCTATCACAACATTATCTCGACAACCATATTCACGAATGGCTCTCCCTAAGTATTCTTCACTGCTTCCACCTTGATAAGCCATTGCTGTATCAAAAAAATTAATACCTTGATCCAATGCATAATGAATGATTTTCTTTGATTGTTCATAAGGCAATGTCCATGAATGCATTCCCTTATGAGAATCACCAAATCCCATACATCCTAGACATACTTTTGAAACCTTTAAATCACTCGTTCCTAACTGTACATATTCCACTATGATTCCTCCTGTCTTATGATATCTTTGAGATAAAAACAATGATTTTCATACTCATAAATAAAAATACAACAATTACCAAACCCTTTCTTTAATTCTTCTGTAGGATCTTGCCAGGCACGTAAAAAATTAAAACAAGCCCCACCATGACTCACTGCTAAAACAGAATGATGATCTTCTTTTTCCATAATATCCGTCAATGTTTTAACCATTCTTTCTTTTAATGTTTCATTAGATTCACCACCAAACTGTAAGTAATAAGTCGCACATTTTTGTGGATCATTTTCAGCCAAATAATCATGTTCACCCTCTAATAAACCATAATTATTCTCTTTTAATCCTTTACATCTTTGATATGGAAGTGATGTTATAATTTCTAAAGTATCACAACATCTTTCACTTGTTGAACTATAGGCATGATCAAAACAAATATGTTGTTTTTCAAACCATTGTTTAGCTTGTTTTGCCTGTTGTATACCTTTTTTTGTTAATGGTGAGTCACACCAGCCCTGTATTTTATGCAAAGCGTTAAACAGTGTTTCACCATGTCTTACTAAATATAATGTTTTCATTGATATCACCCCTTTAAATGATACGCTTCACCTGGTGCCAAGACATAAATTCTTTCTGGATTAATGATATGCTGATATAAATCTTGGGGATTGCCATTAAATGGTGTCATGTCAGGAGCATCAACACTACCCCAATGAATGCAGATCAAATCAGCATGAGGATAAGTATTTGCTAGTTGAATGGCTCCTTTCAAAGTGATATGCCAGTCATTATCAGCAAAATCAAATAAGATGACATCAGGTTGAGGCATATGCAAATGTTTATCTAATAGACGTGAATCACCGGGTAACCAGATTGTTCCATCCGGTGTTTCCATCCAATAACCACAGTAATCTTTTTCTTCCCAATAACGATATTGCCATTTTGATGAACCATTTTGCCAATTATGCCAAGCCGGTGTCAATTGAACAGATATATTATGAAGTTGAAAACAATCATTGATATCATGTTTTTCTGTTTTCAATCCTTCTTCATTCATCACATCTGCGACATAATTAGGAGCATAGTATTGTGAGCAGACATCCTTTAAATGATGACATGTTGGTCTTGAAAAATGATCATTATCGATATGGGTAATCAAAATACCATCTAATTTTTCTATATTTTGAGGTAAAATCGGCACTTGATACAATAAAGGGATATCAAAACCTTCTAAAACTGGATCAATCATGATATTGGTCTGATGACTATGAACCATGATTCCAGCTCCCCCTAACCAATATATTCTTGTTTTGTGATCAGATAAAAAATCTTGTTTTATAATTGGTTGACTTTGTGGAGCAACAGCTTGTCCTTTATCATTAATAACTATTTCTCTCATAAAAAAATCTCCTTTCTTTTCTGCTTTTATTTTAGCCTAAAAGATAGGAGATTCCCATTTATAAATTTTTCATTTTGTCCAAAAATGGACATTTTTTATTTTTTGTCTATTTTCTGATAAGGACTTCCTAAATAATTTTCACTTGAATGAAACAATTTGTCCATACCTAAACCTCTCATTTGAACAATCATATCAACAATTTCTTCACATGGCACAGGCATATTAGAAAGAATCCAAGACAATGTCATACTGCTTGAAGCATTAGCATGATAGATTGTCGCAAACTTTAAATCATCTGGCATAGGATCTGAACCATAGAGATTTTGATGCCACTTTAAATCAAACTGCTGACAATGTTCCACAATATAATCTTTTAAACAGTTTTGTCCTTCTATTTGACAAGCCTGTTTCATAAATTTATGATATTTTTTGATATTTTGAAAAGTCTGTAATAATGATTCATAAAAATCAATATCCATATGGTGTTCATCAAAATTAGGAACGATATAAGTATCATAAATATAACAGATCAAATCATTCTTATCTTTAAAATGATTATAAAAAGTCTGTCTGCTCACACCTGTTTCTTTTAATAACTGAGAAACTGTTATTGATTGCAAAGATTGTTTCTGACAAAGATTTAATAAGGCATTCGCCAATATCTTTTTGACATCAATAGACATAAAATAACTCTATTTTAAACAATCAAATAATCAAATCTTTCAATCTTCTCAGTTTCAGCTACCATTAAGAAATGATCATTCATACGTAAAACATATTCCGGATTGACAGATAATTCAATCTTTTGTGTTTCCATATCACGTTGACCTAAAATATTAATACCATATTTCTTTCTTAAGTCCAAAGAAGATAATGTATGACCAACCCATGCTTGAGGGACTTTCATTTCCACAAGACTATAATTTTCATCAAGTTCTACTAAATCTGTAATATTCTTTCTCAATAGTGTACGAGCAACTCTTTCACCCATTTCCTTTTCTGGACGAATAATACGATCAGCTCCAATTTTCTCTAAAATGGCTTTAAATGTTTTATTCTTAGCCTTTGCAATGATATAAGGAATACCAATTTCTTTAAGATTTAAAACACCTAAAAGACTTTCTTCCAAATGATTACCAATAGCGACAATTCCGACATCAAATTCTTCAAGACCTAAATCAACCAAAAACTGTTTATCAGTAATATCACCAATGACAGCCTTTGTGGCAAATTCAGATACTCTTTGTACACATTCAGGGCATTTATCTACAGCAACAACTTCACACCCATATTGAGATAATGTTTTGGTAATTGTTGAACCAAATACACCTAATCCTAAAACAACAATCTGTTTACTTTGCATTTTTCTATCCTATAAGAACATCAGCTGTTGGATACATGATGTCCTGTCCTTTCTTTTGTTTATATTTTTTTGCGAAAACAAATACCATTGTCAATGGACCAATACGTCCAATATACATTAATATAATAATGACAATTTTTCCCAACACTGTCAATGTTGGTGTTAATGAAGCCGATAAGCCAACTGTACCAAAGGCTGAAAAGACTTCAAAAATCAAATCAATAAAATCTGCACCTTCATTCATTGACAAAATAAATAATCCTAATGTACATATAAAGAAACTCAATATAGCAATCGTCAATGAACGTTTGACAACCTGATCATCAACACGACGTTTAAACATAGATACAGTTTCATAACCATTCTGCAATGAGAAAATATACATCAATGAAATGACTAATGTCACCGTTTTAATCCCTCCAGCTGTTCCAGCAGGAGAACCACCAATAAACATCAATATTGACATAAATAATTTTGTTGAATCATGCAATGCTGCCATATCTACTGAAGCAAAACCTGCAGTTCTTGTCGTTGTTGACTGGAAGAAACTAGCAAGAACTTTATCACCAAATGATAGTGAACCAATCGTACCAGGATTATTATATTCCAAAAGCAAGATAACAAGTGTTCCCCCCAATAACAATGATACAGTTGCAGTTAAAACAACTTTTGTATGCAATGATAATGAAGAAAAGAATGTTTTTAGCTTAAAGAATTTAAAATTTTCTTTATAATGGCGCCATGACATTCTTAAATCAATCCATACAACAAAACCAAGACCACCGGCAATAATTAAACCAGCAATTGTAAGATTGACAAGAATATTGGTTTGATAAGGTATCAATGAATTAGGCCCAATTACATCAAATCCAGCATTACAAAAGGCTGAAATAGAATGCCATAATCCATAATATAATCCTTTAACAACACCAAATTCTGGCACAAAGACAAAACTTAATAATACTGCCCCCATTAATTCAAAGAAAGCCGTATATTTAATAACTCTTTTGATATAAATACCAATCGCTGCCATTGAATTTTGATTCAATGCTTCCTGCATAATAATCTTATTTGTATATGTTAATCGCTTTCTTAAAGCATAGATAAACATATTCAATAATGTCAGGAATCCTAAACCACCTATTTGAATCAATAAGATAATGACTAATTGTCCAATCAATGTATATTGATCAGCCACAACAACAGGTACAAGACCAGTCACGCAAGTTGCTGATGTTGCTATAAACAAATGATCAATATACGGAGCAATTGTTCCCTGATTAGAAAATGGACATGCCAATAAAAGTGAACCTATCAATATCACCATAAAAAAACTAAAGGCAATACGTCGCATAGGTGAAAAGGATTTCTTTTTCTTTGATTTATGAAAATCTACCGTTTCCATATTTTTCCTCCACACATGTTTTATAATATTTTTACAAAATGATGATTATATCATCTATTATATCACTATCTCTCTAGCAGACAACTCCTTTCAGATCTGTCTATAAAAAACAGATTCTTTTAAAAGAATCTGTCGATAGATTATTTTATAAGGATAAAATAAAACACATCGAATAAATAAAGCATATTTGCTTTATGACAGACTCCACCACTTATTCGAGAACCATTTTAACACACCTAACTTTTTTGTCAATATATACAATGTCTTTTCTCTTATTTTGTCAGGAGAACAATATTTTCAATATGAAAGCTTTGCGGGAACATATCCACAGGCTGACACTTTTTCACATGATAATCATGTTGCTGTAAAATATCAATATCTCTTGCCTGTGTCGCAACATCACAAGAAATATAAACAATTTTATCCGGTGATAAAGTTAACAGCTGATTTAAAAATAAAGTCGAACATCCTTTTCTTGGAGGATCCACTACCACAACATCAACATGTTGATGTGATTTTGCAAATGAAACCATAAATTCCCCTGCATCTTGACAATAAAATTCTATATTATCAACACCATTTCTTTTCGCATTATCTTTAGCATCCTCTATTGCCTGTTCGACAATTTCTACACCATAAACTTTTTTAACATATTGAGCCAGTGATAAAGAAATAGTACCAATACCACAATAGGCATCAATAACAATATCTGTTGGTTTCAATTGAGCAAATTCAATTGCTTTTTGATAAAGGACTTCAACTTGTTGAGGGTTAATCTGATAAAAAGATTTTAATGAAATACGATATGTATGCCCTAATAGACGATCTTCAATATAACCCTTTCCATCAAGAATCATTTCTTCTTCTCCTAAAATGACATTATCATGACGTGGATTATAGTTTTGAATAATCGTTTGAAGTTGAGGAAAACGTTTTTTCAATTGTTGAACCAGATAATCTTTTTGACAAAGCGAACGTTGATAAGTAATCAAAACCAGCATCGCCTGATTTGTATAATAGCCATACTTCACAAGAATATGCTTAATATTTCCTTGATGAGTTACCTTATCAAATGGTTTTTCGCCCACTTCTTCTAGTAATTTTCTCGTATAAGGTATCAGCTGATTAGACAGCTCATTTTGAATAAAACACTGGTCCATTGCGACAATATCATTACTATGTTGTTTATAGAACCCTGTGATAAGATGTCCATTACGCTCTCCGACAGGAACTTGCACCTTATTACGATAAAACCATCCCTCTTGCATCATTAAACAAGGTTCTACCTGAGTATCGCAATGTCCAATTTTAGCTAAGGTATCTTGCACTCTTTTGGTTTTAAACTGTTGTTGTGCCAAAGGATTAAGATGCTGTAAATGACATCCTCCACATTGCTTAAAAAGCGGACATCTGGCTTCCTGTCGAAAAGGACTTGACTGTTCAAGTTCAATCAAACGTCCTACTGCATATCTTTTTAAAACCTTAATAATTTTTACTTTCCCTACTTCATCTATCAACATGTTTTTTACAAACACAGGTAATCCTTCATGTTTTACAATCCCTAAACCATCGTGTGTATAATCAACGCACTTTGCTTTAATATATTCATTTTTTTGCATCTTACATCCTCCCATAAAAAAACGAGCTATGCTCGTTTTATTCATCTGTTAAAGTTTCTTGAGCACGTTTTGCACTTTCTTCATCTCTAACAGAAGCTAAAGTATAAGAAAAATCATCATTTTGAATATTCTTTGTTCCATAAATTGGAAAATCATCACTTTGAGCAGATGTCATAAAAACATTGACTTCATACTGAGTGACTCCATCAATCGTTCCAAACAGATCACTATATGTCTTGCCATCCTCTTTTTCTCTGCCCACAATATCATCAAGTGTCTGAACTGTTTCTTCAGCAATATTTTCTGCTTTTTTGGCACTCATATTGTCCTTAAAAACAATATCCACTTTTAATTGTCGACATTCTGTAGATAAAGTCATGGATTCAATGTCATCATATTTTTCTTCCATTGTCGATACAGTTGCATCTCTGGCATCTTTAGAAATACTTACCATGCCTTCACAGCGATTCCCATAGACAGGTCCATCATGCAATGATAAAACTGCTATATAAACAATAAACGCAATTGCTAAAGCACCAAATAAAATCAATAAATAGTGCCACCATTTCATTACAAATCTTTTTTTCTTTTTTTTCATTGGTTCATCTTCCTTGTCATCTTCTTCATCTATTGAAATATAAGGTGCACCTTCTTTTTTGTTTTCTAATTCATCTAGATATGATGAAGAATAATCTTCTTCCAATTCATCTTCATCATCAAAATGAAATTGTTTTGCCATCATTATTCACCTACTTTTTTTCTATTGTATCAAAATTCATGACCAATGTATAGAACATTATGCTTTTCTTTTTTTCAGTAAACATTTCAAAAGTTCATTGGTCTTTTGAGGATTGGCTTGTCCTTTTGTCTTTTTCATAACCTGTCCTACAAAAAAACCACAGATTTGATGTTTTCCAGCATAATATTCAGCCACCTGCTGAGGATAATCATGAAGGACTTCTTCAATATATTGCATCAAAAGATGTTCATCACTGACTTGTTGAATATGATAAGCTTCCATAATAACATGGGGACTTTTCTTTTCAATCATCATGAATTCTAAAATTTGTTTCGTCTGTTTTGAAGAAATCTCTTTCCTTTCTAACATATGCATCAATTCAGCAAAATCCTGTACTGATAATAATTCAAATATATTCCTTTGATATTGATGCATATAAGCTCTAACATCACCAATTAACCAATGACAAATAGTCTGATAATAAGGATAAATATTAACGACCTGATCGTAGAAATCTGATAAGTTCTGATCAGATAATAATATCATTGTATCTTGAAAAGACAACTGATATTGTTTTTGATAACGTTGTTTTCTTTGATCGGGTAACTGAGGTAATCGTTCTATAATTGATTGAATCCATTGCCAATCCAGACAAACAGGTAAAATATTAGGTTCTGGATAATAACGATAATCCAGTAACGATTGTTTTTCACGCATCACCACTGTTGTCTGTGTTTTTTCATCAAAACGACGTGTCTGTCTGGCAACAGGAAGACGTTGCTGTAATAAATGAGATTGACGTTGAATTTCATAATCAATAGCTTTTTGAATATTTGCAAAAGAATTAAGATTTTTGATTTCCACCTTTTCACCCAGTGTTGAACTATGAGGCTGACGCAAAGAAATGTTAATATCACAGCGCATTGATCCTTGAGCCATAATCGCATCACTGACACCTGTATATATCAAAATCAATCGTAAGGCTTCCAGATAGGCAACAACCTGTTGACTTGTATGCAGTTGTGGTTTTGTGACAATTTCTATTAAAGGAATACCAGCACGATTATAATCAATGAGTGTATTATTTTCACTATGCGTCATTTTGGCTGTATCTTCCTCTAAATGAACACGCTCAATAGGAATTTTAAATGTTTCTCCTTCAACTTCAATGTCAAGATAGCCATTTTTCCCGATTGGGTGATCATACTGCGTGATTTGAAAACCTTTAGGCAAATCAGCATAATAATAATTTTTTCGATCAAAACGGAGCAGATTATCAATATCCATATGTAATGCATGACAAACACGAATAGCCATTTCTACAGCCTTTTTATTGACTGATGGTAAAGTACCCGGCATAGCCAGATCAATAACATGCACTTGCGTATTGGGTGGACTGCCAAATGTCACAGGTGCCATAGAAAACATCTTTGATTTTGTTTTCAATTCACAGTGAACTTCAATACCAATCACAGCTTCAAACATCATCTCGTTCTCCTTTAGCATATTGTTGACAATAAGGCATCATACTTTCTAAAGCATAGGCACAATTCAAAACTGTCTGTTCATCAAAACAACGCCCCATTAAATTGACAGCAACTGGCATATCATCAACAAAACCACAAGGCAAAGTTAAACTAGGGAGCCCTGCCAGATTGGCTATAATTAAGTAATCATCCACTAATGTATGAGATTGTGACTGGGCTTCTTCAATCAATGGAGCAATCCCTTCACCACTGGGGACAATCACAATATCATATGTCTGTAATATGTTTTGAATTTCTTCCACAATTAATCTACGTACTTTTTGTGCTTTTTGAAACATTCTTTTTTGATTTTCCTGTTTTAAAGCCAATGCCCCTAAAATAAAACGCTGTTGGATACTTTGATGAAAACCTTGTGAACGTGTGTGAATAACCATTTCTTCTAAGTTTTGTCCTTGACTTTGAAAACCATATTTAATGCCATCAAGACAGGCATGATGGCTTGTGGCTTCCCCATTCGCAATAATTTGATAAACCGGGAAAATAGCTTCAAGATATGTCTGGGAAAATGAAATCTCATGCACTAAGGCTCCAGCATTTTTTAAAAGTGAAACACAATTTTGAAAAAGTGTCTGAATTCTATGATCTTTGAGTTTATCAACAACATTTTGTATAACAGCAACTTTAAGATAGGAAATATCTAAAGATAAATTATATCTATAATGTGGGACTGGCAAACGGCTGGAAGTCATATCATGAAAATCATGACCTGCAATTTTTTCTAAAACAATACTTAAATCTTGAACACTTCTCGTTAAAACACCAACCGTATCTAAACTGGCAGCGTAAGGAATAATCCCATAACGTGAAATCAGTCCCCATGTTGGTTTCATGCCGACCACTCCACAAAATCCTGCTGGACGACGAATAGAATCTCCTGTATCCGTTCCTAATGCAAAAGTCACAAGTCCACTGGCAACAAGGGAAGCTGAACCACCTGAAGACCCACCAGCAATTCGTCTTGTATCCCACGGATTATATACCGGACCTGTTAATGCAGTCATATTGGTTGAACCCATTGACAGTTCATCCATTGAAGCTTTTCCAATCAGACAAGCATTTTCTTGTTTTAAAAGCTGCACAACATGTGCATCATAAACAGGAATAAAATCCTCCAACATACGACTGGATGCTGTTGTTGGAATTTGACATGTACAAATATTGTCTTTTAAAACATAGGGAACTCCTGTTAAAAACGAATCAGACGATAGATTTTGAGGTGGATTTTGAAAACAAATCGTTGTCAAAGCATTTAAACGTTTTTGTTGAAAATAAGTTTCTTTTTGTAATTGTTGATAATAAAGAGAAACATCAATTGTCCCATTAACAAGTCCGTCATGCCATTCTTCAATACTATAGACTTTCATCATTCCACCACCTTAAAAACCAATATCTGATTTTCTGTTGTGTTTTTTGCATTTTTCAATATATCTTGAACATCAAAGACTTCTTGAACCTCATCTTCCCTTAATTCATGAATTTCTATATCAAAAGGAAAAACTAAAGGTTCTACACCTTCAGTTTGTATTTTTTCTAAACATGCAACCTGTTCAAGAAAGGTATGATAGACTTGAAGTAAAGAGGGCATATCTTCATCAGGAACAGACAGTCTAACATCTTTGGCTAATTGTTTTAATAATTTTTCTTCATTCATAACTGTTCCTCTAGTATAGAAACGAACTCTTGACATCTTGTCCAGCATCTTTAACAATGACAGTCATCAGTTCATCTTGTGAATAGACCAGCACTTTAATGTCAAACTCAGATGAAAAACGAGTATCAATCCCATCAGCAATAATGGAAGATAAATACATTAATTCAGTTGCTGTTTTCACATTTAAATGAGCTTCAATCACCATTGATTGAATCTTGTTATCTTGATATCTTGCTGTTCCAACAAGTCCAGCGGCTTCTGTTGCTGCTTCCTTTAAATTGTTTTTAATAATATCAAATTCATTAGATGTTGTCGCATCCAATTCTTTGGCTCTAGCACTTGTAAAAAGGACGGTTTCAAAATTTACCTGTTCATTTTTACCATAAGAATCATCACAATAATTCTTTAAGATATAATGACCATCTACGGTACTTTCTGTTAAATCCGTTGCCTGATAAATTGTAATCAAAACAGGCAAATCTTTTAACTTTTCAAAATCTTCATGAGATTGAATAATGTTGTATAATTTTTCACTACAATCATATCCATAATTTAAAATAGACTGATTATCCATTGGTGTATCTAAACGTGCATTATTTTTATCACGAGGATCAAGAACAATCACAAATGAAGCACCAGCTAAGGTATACTTATCACCAGATTTTTCCCAGAAATCCTGTTCCATAATGCTTTGAACCATTGTTGGATCTGGAATATCTGCAATTGTTGTTCCAGAAGATGGCTGTAAAGAATTGTCCCCATCCCTTCCAACCATTTCCTGTTTTAAGGCCAGTTTTAAGTATTGACCTTCACTCATATAATAATCTGATGTTGAAAAATACTGTGATGAAAGAATCTGTAAACCTCGACCAATCGAAGTAAAATCTGATGTTGAACCATAATCGACATAAAAATCTTCTCTTAACTGACTATCTTCAAATTTAACAATATTATAGTAAGTATCATCAAAAGAATCCATTGATGCCGTATTATTCGTTGTTTCTTCTTCAACTGTATTTTGTGAAGATTGACATCCCACCAACAACAATAACGCTAAACAAAGACATATCCATTTTCTCATAGATTCACCTCCTCTTGAAATTGAGCTTCACTTAAAACAGTGACTCCAAGTTCTCTTGCTTTTTCCAGTTTACTTCCAGCATCACGACCACAGATCAGATAATCTGTTTTTTTCGATACACTCCCTGTCACATTCGCTCCTAATCTTGCAAGATATTCTTTAATTTCTTTACGTGTCATTAATTCTAAAGTTCCTGTTACACAAACCGTTCTTCCATTAAAGATACTTTCTTGCAGTAATGAAGTATCTTTTAAATAAGTCATATTTAACCCAATCGCTTTTAAATGTTCTAATAAAGTCATTGATTGAGGTTGACTTCTAAAACGATTCAAAGATTGAACAAGGGTTTCACCAACATCTCGCATAGAAAGTAATTTTGCTGTAGAAGCACTCAATAAAGCATCCATACTTTTAAATTCTTTTGATAAATTGTCAGCCATTTTGGCACCAATACCTTTAATTCCTAAACCAAATAATAATTTTTCCATTGAATTACCTTTACTTTTTTCAATCGCTTCTAATAAATTATCCATTGATTTACGTCCAAAACCTTCAATATCAATAATTTCCTGTTCATGACGAGATAAACTATAAATATCTTCAATCGAACGAACAAACCCTAAATTATAAAATTGTTCAATAATTTTTTCACCTAAACCTTCAATATTCATTGCATCACGTGATGCAAAATGAATAATACGTTCAATCTTTTTAGAATCACAATGTTCATTCAAACAATAATATGCGGCTTCGTTATCCTTTCTAACCAAAGGAGAACCACAATATGGACAGACATCAATCATCTGAAACTTCTTTTCACTTCCATCACGTCTTTCCTTTAAAGAACGTACAACTTCTGGAATGACATCTCCTGCTTTACGAATAACCACATAATCTCCAACACGAATATCTTTTGATACAACATTATCTTCATTGTGTAATGTTGCACGTTGAACCGTACTTCCTGCGACACGTACAGGTTCTAATACGGCATTGGGTGTAATCTGTCCTGTTCTACCAATTGTAAAAACAATATCTTTTAATTTTGTAATGACTTCTTCAGCAGGAAATTTATAGGCAATTGCCCATTTAGGAACTTTTGCAGTATAGCCTAAACGTTCCTGCCAATCCAGACGATTCACTTTAATCACAATTCCATCAATTTCATAAGGTAGTGATTGTCTTTTTTCTGTCATTTCCATAATAAATTGCCAGACTTCTTGAATATTTGCACAGACACGTGTCATTGGATTCGTCTTAAATCCTAGCTGTTTAATATAATCCAACGCCTCTTTATGTGTCTGACATCCTACTTCACTGGCTGTTGGAACCATATATAAGAAAGCATCTAACCCACGTTTTGCAGCAATACGAGAATCAAGCTGTCTGACACTACCTGCTGCTGCATTACGAGGATTCGCAAACAAAGGTTCTCCCGCCTCTTTTCTTTGTTGGTTCAGTTGTTCAAAAGATTTTTTAGGCATATATATTTCTCCACGCACTTCAAAATCTCCCTGATAATCAATAGAAAGAGGAATGGATTTAATTGTCTTTACATTATGCGTAATATCTTCTCCTACTGTTCCATCACCACGCGTGGCTCCATAACTTAATTGCCCTTGAGCATAAACGAGTGATACTGCCAATCCATCTATTTTTAACTCACAGACATACTCAACTTGAGGATAGACTTCACGAATACGATCATCAAATTCTCTCAATTCATCTTCATTAAATATATTTCCAAGTGAAAGCATCATTCTTTGATGCGTCACTTTTTGAAAACCATCTAAGACTTCACCACCAACACGTTGACTTGGTGAATCCGCTGTGATCCATTCTGGATGTTTCGCTTCAATACTTTGTAGTTCCTGCATTAAACGATCATATTCTTGATCAGATACAGTTGGATTATCTAAAACATAATATTGATAATTATATTCATTTAATAATTTCTTGATTTCATTCAATCTTTCTAATGTCATTTTTGCACACTCCATTCACTTGCTCATTATATCAAAAAAAGATGATGAATCAAATAAAAACATCAAAATTCATCACCCAAATTCAACCTTATTTTCCCATGATTTTTAAGACGATAAACGTCTTAATGCTTTATGCTGTGACATCAATGTTTTGATACCATAAGGCATTGAAAAAGCAATATCCAAAGTATTTCCCTGCACCTTCACAACAACTCCTTTGCCAAATACATCATGTTCTACCAGATCACCTTTTTTCCAGTCATAAATTTCATTATCCCCTATCATTTCATCAACAGTTGGTCCCAGATGAACAAACTGTTTTGTCTTAAAAGGAGAAGGTTTTCCAATATGTTCCACATGATCTGTTCCAATCTCATCAATAAACTGTGAGGCCATCTTTGGCGAATTGGTCATATAATTAAAACCTTGACTATCTGTTAAATACAAACGTTTTTTAGCACGGGTAAAAGCCACATAAGCCAGACGACGTTCTTCCTCCATGCCATCTTCCCCTTCTTCAGAAACACTTCTAAAACTTGGAAAGACATCCTGTGATAAACCAACGACAAAAACATAATTAAATTCTAGACCTTTAGCCATATGAATACTCATCAAAGAAACATATTCATCATGACCCATATCATCTTGAGAAGTATATAAGGCAATATCCTGTAAATAACTTTCAAAAGTTGCACTATCAGGATGTGTTTTCATATATCCAGCAACGGAATTTTTTAACTCCATAATATTTTGAATACGATTTTCATCATCGTCATTTCTTAACATTTGGAAATATCCAACATCTCTTAAAAGATGTTCAAAAACATCACCTAATGGTTCACGTGATTGTCGGGCCTTTTCAATTGCTTGTACAAAGGTACTGACAGCTTTTTTTGCTTTTCCTTTTAAACCAATCTCATCACTATATAAACAAACAGCTTCATAACAGCTTATACCATATTCAATAGCCTTTAATTGTATTTTTTCAATTGTTTTTTGCCCAATCCCACGACTTGGTACATTAATAATACGTTCAAAAGACAAATCATCCATAGATACCATTAAACGCAAATAACTTAAAGCATCTTTAATTTCCTTACGATTAAAAAATTTTAATCCACCAAAGATTTTATAATCAATCTGATGTTGAATCAATTTCTGTTCAAATGGACGAGATAAATAGTTGGCACGATATAAAATCGCAAAATCGTGATAATTGACTCCTTCTACATGATGAATAATATCTTCAATGGTCTGACAGACAAATTCAGCTTCAGATTCCTCATCTAACGCTGAATAATGAACAACCTTATCACCATCTTCTAATTCAGTAAATAAATCTTTTTCTAAACGATTTTTATTTTTTCTAATTAAATTATTTGAAATATCAAGAATTGTTTTAGTAGAACGATAGTTCTGATCAAGAATAACTGTTTTAACATGAGGATAATCCTTATCAAAATTCATAATATAATTCACATCAGAACCTCTAAATGAATAAATGGTCTGATCTGGATCACCTACAACACATAATAAAGATTGTTTTGATAACATATAAATTAATTTATAATCAATATTTCCAACATCTTGAAACTCATCAACATGAATATATTGAAATTTATGTTGCCATTTCTGTAAGATTTCTGGAAATTTTTCAAAAAGTTCAACAGTCTTCAATAATAAATCATCAAAATCCAGCATAAAATGTTCTTCTTTATATTTTTCATATGCCTGATATGCCAAAGCTTTTTTAGCCTCACCTACAAAATCCCCCGCTAACTGATAGGCTTTTTGAGGTGAAATTTCAGCCATTTTACAAGCAGATATGTAATGGATACAGCTTTTGACACTCATCGCCTTGCTATCTATATTTTTTTCTTTAAAAATCTTCTTTAATAATGATTTTTGATCTTCTTCATCCATAATCACAAAATGATGTGGATAATTCAAAGCATGTATATGCTGTCTTAAAATTCTAACGCATAAAGAATGAATCGTACATAAAAGAGCGCCGGAAGCATATTCACCTAAAAGATTAACTACTCTTTCTCGCATTTCATTCGCTGCTTTATTTGTAAAAGTAATCGCTAGTATATGACGTGGTTCAATGCCCACTTCTTCAATCAAATAAGCTATGCGATATGTTAAAACACGTGTTTTCCCACTTCCTGCTCCAGCAATAATACGTAAATGTGAATCCAGATAAGTGGCAGCCTCTTTTTGTTTAGGATTTAATAATTGATCTAAGTTCATCATTCCACATCCTTTCATGTCTAAACATTATATCATAATTCATAAAAAATGAAATGAAAATATTGAACTCTCTTTCAATCAATGAAATAATAACAATGAGGTGATAAACAATGTATTTAATCATTGACATAGGTGGAACTTATATAAAATATGGCTATTATCAAAAAAGTGGAAACTGTATACAAAAAAATCAAATACCAACAATCAAAACCAGTAAAGAAGATTTTTATCAATGGATTCAAAAAATGATCATTAAAGATGTCGAAGGGATTGGTATCAGTATGCCCGGGCTGATTGACAGTTATAAAGGCTATATTCATGCTATTACACTTTTACCTTTTTTCAATCAGACTGCCTTTTGTAAAGAATTAAAAGCTTACAGTGATCTTCCAGTCACAATTCAAAATGATGCCAAATGTGCTACATTAGGTGAGATGTGGAAAGGAAGTCTAAAAAATGTGGATAATGGCTTTATGCTTGTTTTAGGCAGTGGCATTGGTGGAACTTGTCTTTTAAATGGTAAGATTTTTGAAACAAAACATCATAAAGCAGGTGAAGTTGGTTCTTTTTTAGTCCCTCAAGGTTATCAATTTTCTAATTTTGGAAGGGAATATAACGCTGTCAAACTGATTCATGAACTCAGTGAGATTTTAAATTGCCCAGATGATGGCAAGATTGTTTTTCAACATTTGCCTGAATCTTCAAAAGCAATGAAACATTTTCAAAACTATTGTCAACAATTAGCCATGATGATCTATAATCTCGATTATCTTTTAGATTTAGACGTTGTGACGATTGGTGGTGGAATCAGTCAACAGCCTTTATTTATTCAAACAATTCAAGAACAATTTCACATTTTAAGAGAACGCTATAAAGAAGATAATCATGAACCTGTCATTAAAGCCTGTCAATATCAAAACGAAGCCAATTTACTTGGGGCTTTATATACGCATATTACAAAAAAAGAAGATTAAATCTTCTTTTTAAAATAATCTCGTACATATTGCTGATCATGGGTTAACTGTTTAATTAAAGCTTCTTTAGATGAAAAAGCTTGTTCCTTACGAATCAAATCATGAAATTCAACATAAACATCATACCCATAAATGTCTTGATCAAAATCTAAAATATTAACTTCCAGAGATGCTTTTTTTAAAGCATGGAAAGTTGGATTATAACCAATATTACACATACCCAAATAAACATCTTGATTAATATAAACTTTTACAGCATAAACCCCACCACATGGCAAAAAGTAAGAATCATAATCAATATTCGCTGTTGGAAAACCTAAACCATGTCCAATATGTCGTCCATGAATGACATTACCATGAATACAATAATAGCGTCCTAATAATTCATTTAAATCTTGGACCTGTCCATTTTCAAGATGATGACGAATACGTGTTGATGAGATTTTTTCTCCTTTATAAAGCACTTCGTCAATGACACTGACATCAAAATGAGGATTGTTTTTTAATGTCTGGCTATCTCCTTTATTTTGACAGCCAAAACGAAAATCAAATCCACAAACGACATGACGAATGCCACAATTAACTAAATAATGCTTCATGAATTCCTGTGGTGATAAGGCTGCCACTGTTTTTGTAAACTCAATCACAAACAAATAATCAAAACCTCTTTTTTCTAAAATGTGCTGACGGTCTAAAATAGATGTCAGACATTTTTCTTCTTTCCATTTTCCTAAAACATATAATGGATAATGATCAAAGGTAATCAATGCTTTACAATAATTCTTTTCTTTAGCGACACGTTCTACCTCATGAACCAATGCCATATGACCAAGATGCAAACCATCAAAAAAACCAATAGCTCCAACAATCGGCTTTGATTGATAAAATTGTTCTCCTTCTTTTAAATAAATGACTTCCATTAAAATAACCCTCTTATACTTTTTAAATAGCCTGTTCCATCAGGACCATAGACAGCTAAAACTTGTCCTTCTTGATTACAGACAACAACCTGATGATCTATTTCACTTTTTATTTTCTTACCATGATAAACAATTTGAGCATCCTCAACAACATAGTGTTCAAAATGTTGAAAAGCTTCCTCTAAACTTAACATATGATAATGTCCCTGTTCAATATCTTCTAATGAAAAACAATTTTCTAATCGAAAGTGACCTGAGGCTAAACGTATCAATTTTTGCATATGTGCAGGATAACCTAATTTTTTACCAATATCTACACATAATGATCGAATATAAGTACCTTTAGAACATTGAACACGAAAAGTAATGAACTGATCATGCTGATCTAATAATTCTATATGATGAATGACAATAGAACGTGGCTGAACTTCTACTTTTTCATGATTTCTGGCATATTCATATAATTTTTTTCCGTTCACTTTAATTGCTGAATACATCGGTGGTAACTGTTCTTGCGAACCAACAAAAGATTGTAAAACAGCATCGACATGACTAACACCTTGAAATGGTTTTTGAGCAACAACTTGACCACTTGCATCATATGTATCAGTTGCCTGTCCCAGTACCAGTGTTGCCTGATATTCCTTTGTTTCACTCATCAAAAACTGTAAGGCCTTCGTTGCTTTGCCGATACATAATACCAGTACACCTGTAGCTTCTGGATCCAAAGTTCCACAATGTCCCACTTTTTTTGTATGAAAAATCTTTCTGATACGATTCACCACATCATGACTGGTCATTCCTGCTGGTTTATGAACCAGTAAGACTCCATCCATTTTCATTCCTCCTTATCACAAGATAGAAAACTGAGTCTGAAGACTCAGTTATTGAATTTCACGATAAATCTTATTTAATGTAATATCAAAAGTTGCTTCTTTACCAGCTAAATCAGCAACGTATTCCTCTGGAAAAGTGACAGTAATTGTTTTTTCTTCATTCAATTTCATACCAACGATTCCATCTTCAAAACCATCAATCATAGTATCAGAACCTAATTTTAATTCATAGTCTTCACCACTGCCACCATCAAAGACTTCACCATCTAATTTTCCAACAAAATCAATATTTACATAATCGCCATTTTGAGCCACTTTTTCTTGTGATGTTGTCTTTGTATTTTGTGATGAACATCCCATTAACAATGATACAATAAATAAACTTGAAAATAATTTTTTCATTCTGCCCTCCTATTTATGGTTAATCACATAATAGTTTTTCTTACCACGTCTAATCACAGTTGCCTGTTTTCCAAACGCATTTTCTTTTTTTACAACAAAACCAACATCCGTTATTTTTTCTCCATTGACAAGAACTGATCCTCCAGTCACAAACTGACGTGCTTCTCGATTAGATGAAGCTGCACCAACTTTAACCAATGCATTTAAAATCTGCGTATCTTCTTCCATATCAATGCTTGGAACTCCATGAAAACAAGATTTGACCTGTTCTAATGTTAAATCTTGAATTTTTCCAGAAAATAACATCTGACTGATATCCAAAGCTTCTTGATAAGCATCTGCTCCATGAATAAAAGTAATAACTTCTTTCGCAAGAGCTTTGTGTGCTTCTCTTAAATGAGGTTGTGTTTTGTTTTTTTCTTCTAATGCTTCAATTTCTTCTTTAGATAAGAAAGTTAAGAATTTTAAATAATCAATAACCTTATCATCTTCTGAATTAATAAAGAACTGATACATTTCATATGGTGATGTTTTACGACGATCTAACCAGATAGCCTGACCATTTGTCTTCCCAAATTTTGTACCATCAGATTTTGTAAGCAATGGCATTGTAAAACCGTAGGCTTCTTTTCCAGTTTTCTTACGAATCAATTCAATACCAGCCGTAATATTTCCCCATTGATCTTGTCCAGCTACTTGCATATGACAACCTTTATTTTCATATAACCAGTAAAAATCCATAGCCTGCATAATCATATAAGAAAATTCTGTATAAGTAATACCTAAATCCAATCTTCTTTTGACAATATCTTTATTTAACATATAGTTAACATTGAAATATTTTCCATATTCTCTTAAAAAATCAATAAAATTTAAATCTTTAGACCAATCATAATTATTGACAACTTCAAAACCAAATAAATCCTGTGCCTGTTTTTTAAGACAATCAAAATTATGTTGCACTTCTTCTTTTGTAATCATTGGTCGTTCAGTATCTGGTTTAGGATCACCAATCAATCCTGTCGCTCCACCAACAAGCAAGATGGGATGATGCCCTGCATCTTTTAATCTTTTACTAATCAAAAAAGATGAAAAATGACCAATATGTAAACTATCACCTGTAGGATCTGTTCCAATATAGAAAGTCATTCCTCCATTATTCAATTTTTCTTCAATATCAGGTGAACTGACATCTTTAATTAAACCACGCCATACCAATTCATCATAAATTTTCATACATATCCTCCTATCATAAAAAAAGAATTCATCACAAAGGACGAATTCTCGCGGTACCACCTTTATTTATGCCTTAGCATACACTCTTTATTGATAACGATGTTGCCACCGGCTAAACTTTGCATTTAGCTGCTCCAAAGTGTATTCATTATAAACAATGGTCTATTTCCACCAGCCATAGACTCTCTATTTCATCCATTTATAACTACTTGTCTTCTTCAACGCTTATGTATATCATATGCGATTTTTAAATCGAAGTCAACTTAAAATTTTATTTTGCATTTTGATTAATAAATTCAACAGACGTTTTAGAATAAACAATTTTTTGTGCCTGATATAAACTAAAGTAACCAGACAACACATAACAAAAAGCAATCACAATAGCCATCGCTGTTAAATATTGAATACCAAACATTTCAGCTCCAAGCATCAGACTTGTCAATGGTGAATTAATCACACAACAAAACATCCCAACAATTCCAATAGCAGCTGTTAAATGTGGGTTCATACCCAACAACAAGCCTAAAACATAGCCCAGTGTTGAACCAATGACAAAGGTAGGAACAATTTCTCCACCCTTAAAACCACAACCGATCGTAATAGCTGTAAATAATGCCTTCATGAAAAAATCATAAGGAAAAACTTCTTGATACAAAGCAGCTTCTACAACATCCATTCCTGCTCCTAGATAGCGTTGTTTAAAAAAGACGACAAGAATCATCAATAACGCTGCCCCTACTAAAACACGTATATAAGGATTATGAAAATACTGATGAAACCATTTGTGACTATAATGCATCATTAAAACAAAAAGAATGGAAAAAGTCGCAATCAATAAAGCAAAAATAACAAGCTGAAGGCATAATAATGGCGTTAACTGAAAAGGAAGATTCAATGAGTAAAACGTTGGTTGACAGCCAAAACATTGAGCAATACCAAATGAAATTAAACTGCTGCATAAACATGGGACTAAAGCAGCATAATAGAAAACACCAACACTGACAACTTCCATTGAAAAAAGTGTCGCAGTCAATGGGGTTCCAAAAAGTGCAGAAAAAACAGCACTCATCCCACACATAATTAACATCGACATTTCTCTTTGATCAGCATGAATGATTTTTCCAAAAGTTGTCGCTAAAGAACCACCAATCTGTAAAGCTGCTCCTTCTCTCCCACTTGAGCCACCAAATAGATGTGTAATAACAGTTGCTAAAAAGATTGCCGGAGCTAATAATACTGGCACATGATCTTGTTGACGGACAGATTGAATGATGGTATTGGTTCCAGGTTCATGAACAAGATGAACCAGACGATACAAATAGACAATCGCTAATCCACCTAATGGTAATCCCCAGACAATCCAAGAATGACTCGTACGAAAATCTGTCGCATAATCAATCGCAATATGAAACAAAGCCCCTACAACTCCACAAACAACGCCTAAAATCAACGCAATCCATAACCACTTACAAACAAAACATATATTCAATTTTAAATCCATAAAAAATTGTTTAACATGCATATTTATTCCCCTTTGAAAAAAACTTCTAAATAGCTTAGAAGTCTTTCTTTGTTGTGGCACGTGGCATCAATAAATGTTGAATAACCACTGCCTTATTTTCGATTTCTTCTTCATTTAAAATCTTTGTCAATAAGCGAACAGCCAAAGCTCCCATATCATAAACAGGAACATGAATAGAAGTCAATGATGGTCGACAAATTAAAGCATAGCTTGTATTCATCATACCAATAACTTCCATATCTTCTGGAATATGAATACCATTATCAATTGCAGCATTCACCACAGCCACAGCTTCTTTATCATAACTTGTAAAAACCAAATCATGGCGATGTGATTGAAAATATTCTAAAAATTGTGGGTAGCTTTTTTCATAATGCGATGATGTATGAACAACCTGTTTTTCCAAATCAAAAGTCAATTGATATTTTTGATAAGCTTCTTGGATTCCTACAATCATCTCTGCAACATTAATTAAATTCTGTTTTGGAGAAACAAATAAAATATCACTTTTCCCTTTTGCCAGATAACGATCAACAACTTCATATGCCATTTTTTTCGCATCAGCAAAAATAGAACCCATATATTTTCCTGTCACGCGTGTTCCAATGACTACAGCAGGTATTTTATATTTATTAACCAATGTAATTTCTTTATCAATTTCTTCATTATTAAACAAAATAACGCCATCTGCACGTGATTTAACAACTTTTTCAATAACTGTTTCAATAGGATTTCCATCTCCTATCTCATCTGTTGTATAAATACTGACATTATAATCTAAGCGACGACTTGTATCACCAATTCCACCAATCATATCCTTGACATGAGCAAATAATGATTGAGGAAAAACAATTGCTATTGTTGTTGTCTTGCTTGTTGCAAGACCTCTGGCAATTTGATTCGGTTTGAAATCTAAACGTTGAATAGCTTCAAGAACTTTATCACGTGTTTTCGGTTTGACAACATTAGAGCCATTAATAACACGTGAAACTGTTGCCAGAGAAACTCCTGCTTCTCTAGCAACATCATAAATTGTGACATTTTTACCCATGATTAATCTTTAATTTCTTCAATCATTTCATCTAATTTTTCTTCAACATCTTCGATTTCATCTTCAAAAGCTTCAAAATATTGATCATCTACAGATGAATCTAAAACCTTTGTTTTCACTTCCTCAAGTTTATCATTCACTTTTTTTGTTAAATCAACAACACCTTCACGAATTGTTAAATACTGATCGCTTTCTTTCACTTTATTCGCAAATTCTTCTAATTTTGCTTCCAATTCACCTAATTTATCTTTTGTCGTTGCTTTAAAAGTATCCATATCAAATTCATCTACAGATTTTTTCACTGTTTCAATTGTTTGACCTAACAATGCTTCAAGATCTTCTTTTGTCATATTCTTTAAATTATCATATGCCTTTAAAGATTCACGCTTAATATCTTCTCTTAATTCACTCCCCTTTTTAGGAGCTAACAATAAACCTGCAACAGCTCCAATCCCTAAACCAACTAAAAACTTTCCAAATTTCATTTTTATCACCTTTCTTTTCTATTTTTTTCTTCTTATCAAAGAAGTTAAAAATCCCAAAACACCAAATAACCCAGACTTCATACCACCTCTAGAAAAGATACCACCGACTAATTCTACAGGTGCATTTAACATATCCATCTTATGATTGACATCATCTAAAATATGATCAACTTTTTGTATTGTTGTTTCTAACATTGTCATTAAAACAGTCGTTTCCTTGACAGCTAAAGACATTCTGATGAACAATAGACCTAAACTCAAAAGAGCAAAAGCCCCTGATAAAATCAAAATGCAATAACAAATTAATTGTGCATCCATAAATTCTCCTTTCCGGCATTTTCCATATTATACCATAAATAACATATGATGAAAAGATAAGCCTAATGAGATTCCTTGTAAGCAATCACTTGATCTTCTAATTTATAAATATCCTTACTACTCATAAAGAGGTAAACAACATTATCATATTGACTTAATAGTTTGACTGCTTCTTCATCTTCATGAATCACTTGAGCACGCGGATTGTACTTGGCAATGTCATAAATGTCTATATCAATACCAGGTTCTTTCTTCGCGTTTTCTGGAAAATGAACAAAGAAAGGATAATCTGCTAAATCCATAGCCTGGGCAAATTCTTTAGCAAATCTCAATCCTCTTGAAAAACGATCAGGCTGGAATACTGCCACAATCTTTTTATGTGGATAACGTGAGCGTGTTGCTTCAATGACATAACGGATTGCTGTTGGATGATGAGCATAATCATCCACATAAATATTATTCCCAGAAGTTTTAACTGTATAACGACGTTTGACACCATCAAATGTTGATAAACGTTCTTGAATATAATCAGCACTCATATTTTCCAGATATCCTAAAGTAATGACAGCCAAAGAATCATATAACATATGCATTCCATAAAATGGTAAAGCAAAATGTCCAAAGAGTTCCTGATGAATATAAACATCAAAAGATAAACCATGATCATTATTAATAATATTTTTAGCGATTACATCATTTTTTTCACCTGTTCCAAATTTTAAAACACGTTTTTGATAATGGAGATGTGGTAAATGTGGATCATCACCCCAAATAATCACTGTATCTTTGACCTGATTAGCATATTGTTCAAATGATTTTTCATACTGTTCCATAGATTTAAAATAATCTACATGATCCATTTCAATATTATTGATAATTGCATAAGTTGGATAATAATGTAAAAAATGATCCTGATATTCACATGTTTCAGCAATAAAATATTTGCTATCTTCAACCGCATGTCCAGTTCCATCCCCAATTAATACAGATGTCTTATCAAATTCTTTAAACAAATGATAAGCCATCCCTGTTGTGGTGGTTTTTCCATGTGTCCCAGCAATACCAATAGAAATATACTGATCCATTAAATGTCCTAAAAAATCATAATAAGTATGTGTTTTGACATTGGGATTATTTAACGCTGCTTTCACTTCTTCATTTGTTTCATCAAAAGCATTCCCAATAATCACATCATAACCATCATGAATATTATTTTTATTAAAAGAGTAAATAGGAATTCCTCTTTTTCTCAATTCTTCTTCAATAAAAATATATTTATCAATATCACTTCCTGCCACTTCATATCCTAAATCAAATAAAATCGTCGCAAGAGAAGCCATTCCAGAACCTTTAATTCCAATAAAATAATACATACTCTTATTCACCTCATCTTTTATTCTAGCATAAATTTTAAAAAAAGTATTCTCTATCTTTTTATTTTTTTATAATTTTTCCAATTTAACACATACTAATAATGTCAATAGAAAGAAAGGAGAAATTATGAGTCACAAAAAATCTAAAAACAGACAAAAACACAATGCTTACAAAGGATATAACCAAAATCAACAAGCCAGTTATAGTGGTGAAGATGGTTTAATGAGTGAAAAATACAAAGAAAACTCAAATGCTCAAGAATAATGTAAGAAGCTATGAAATTTGATTTCATAGCTTTTTGATTGTGTTATAATAAAAACATGAGGAGTGATCACTATGCAAAGTATAATTATTGTAGATGATATGAATGAACATATCCAATACATAAAAAATATCATTCAAGATATGTCCTATTCTTTTCGTATTCAAACTTTTCATAATATTCAAGCATTTCAATCACAAATCCAGCAATTTGATGATGATGCCATTATCATCATGGATATTTTATTAGGACAAAATGATGGTATTGAACTGGCGAAACAGCTCAATCAATTACAACGCCATTTTCAAATTATTTTTGTGAGTAGTTATCTTGAAAAAGCAACCCTTGTTTATGATACAAAACATTGTTATTTTGTTTATAAACCAGAAGCTACCCAAAGATTACCAATGGCTATTTTAAAAGCTATGCAAAATATTCAAAATGAAAAACGTGTGCTTGTGATTGATTTAAAAGATGGTACAACATGTATTTTATTAAAAGATATTCTTTATATCGAAAGAATTCAGCGTTATTCTTATATCCATACACCTTATGAAGTCATCAAAACATCATTGAAAATCAAAGACCTATTACAACAATTGACACTCCCTTTTATTCGTACGCATAATAGCTACATTATCAATGCTCAATATGTCAAAGAATTAAAAAGAATACATGTTATTCTCCAAAATCAACAATCCATTCCAATCAGTCGAGCATATCAAGAACATCTAAAACAACAATTTCATCTCTTTTTAATGCAACAGCTTTAATATGAGTTCACTTGATATTCTTCGTACATGTTCTTATGCTCTTAACTGGTTGCTTTATTTTTATCTTGTTCATCATATTTTTCCTAAAAAACTCAATTCTATGCATATCATGCTTATTATTTGTATGACAATTATTGGGTCTTTGATTTCGTCTAATCTATTCTATTTAAATTTCATTTATAAAAACATTGTTTCATTAATCATCTTTATTTCTACTTGTTATATCATATATCATAAACCATTAAAACGTCTATTAATGATCTATATCTATAACTTTATTTTATCCATCATTGGAGAAGCATTGATAGCTCCTATATTCATTGATTCCAATCTTTCATTGTCCTCATGGTCCCTCGCTTTTACTATGCAAAACTTATTTTTCTTTATTGAAATTAAAATATTTCTTATCTTTTATCACAAAAAGATTCACAATCTTTTAACAGAGCATTTTTCATACTTACTGATTATTTCTTTACTTATTTTATTTTCTGTCTTTACATGTATTTTTATGAATATGCATTATATTAAATATATCTCTCTTGCGCTGTCACAAATTAATATGATTATTTTCATTTCTTTTATTATCATGTTGATTCTTTTTGTTCTATCTATCATCAAGCTTCAAAAGATATATATTGAACTCAAAAATAAATGGCTCATTCAAAGCCTTTTAGATGAATACCAAAAACAATGTTTTGAAACAACCAAACATCAACAACAATTAGAATATCAGCGATTACGCCATGATATTATCAATTATATTGAAACTTATCAAAGGCTTTATAAAAAGGATGATTCATATGAAAATATACAAAAATAAAAAATACATTATTCCTTTCTTTATCTTTAATGAATGTCTGATTATCATTATGATGCTTTCTTTACTCTTACAATCAACCTATTCCGTATTTCTTTTTATCATGATTATCTTTTTCAATGTTGTTTCCTTTTATATCTATCTTAAAATATATACATATATCCAAGAAACAGCTTTAATGGATGCTCAAAAAATCCTTTATGAAAAACAATTTCAAATCCAACGTGAACATGAATCCATCCAAAAAGAAAATCACCGTTTCATGAAAAAAATATCCCAAGATATTTTTCAACAACTCCAAAATCAATCCTTAGAAACCATTCCTCCAAAAGAAATGAGAAGTTTTGCTGAAAAACTCATGCACCAGCATACTAATCTCTATCAAAATCATTATTGTGAAAATCAAATCATTGATGCCATATTGTACAATAAATCTATTATTGCAAGAGAATATGATATTCCCTTCCACATCCACGTTTATGTTCCTCAACAGTTATCCATTGAACCGATTGATCTCATTTCTTTATATACCAATTTATTAGATAACGCTATTGAAGCATCACTCTTATTAGATAAAGAAAAAAGATTCATTGAAATTCATTCTCATTGTTATAATGACTATCTGATCATTCAAATATCTAATCATTATCAACAATCATCATCACATTTTCTAACAACTAAAAAGAATAAACAAGAACATGGATTAGGTTTACAAATCGTCCAACAAGTTCTCAATAAATATCATGGTATGATGGATATTCAATCTCATAATCAAACATTACAAATCAACATAACATTAAAAGCTATTCTCATTGAATAGCTTTTTAAAATTCAATAAATTCTTTGACTTCATTAGATTTTTTCCCTTGAATACTAGTAATAGATTGATGAATACTTTCTTCATCTATAGATACATCTTCATTATACTGAGAATAAGTATATTCAGTTTTATAAATGTTATCTGGTTGCTTATTTGTTTCCTTATCCAAAATCATGACAACCTGTGAAACAATTTGAGCATCACTATTGACCGTAATATCTTGAACGAGAACTCCCGGTTTTTCTTCTACGCCCACCATCTCAATATTAGCCATATAGGTTGTCGACGATTCCAAATGATAAACAACATTATTATCGTTATTACTTTGTTTGCTAACAGTCAAATCATCAAAATCATCTGTAAAAAATTTTTTGTTCGTATTTTCCGATGTTCTATAAAAAGTATCTTGATGAGCAAATTGACCTTTATAGACTATACCAATTTCTTGATATTTTTCTCCCAATAATGTCTTTTGATCAGCGTCAATACCTTTGTATTGTGTAAAAGCATAAATTTGATTTTCTTTTTTCCACAATTGTGTCTGACCTTTTCCCATTTCCTGATTATCTACTGATGTATCCGTACTCAAACGTAATACTGATGTCGTATTTTGATTAAGATAATCTATGAGTGCTAAAATTTCTTCTTTTTCGTTTGTTGCCTCTTTGATAACTTCCTCATATTTTGTAGAAGTCGATGTTTCTTTTGGGTGATCTTGTAAAGAAGATTGACAACCTGTGATAACTACAGCAAATAAGATACATAATAATATTTTTGTGATCTTCATTGTTTTCCCTCCCTTGTATTTATTCTATCTTTTTATATCTTATCAAACAATATGGACTACATAATTATCATTATTTTTAACATTTTTAGCAAACAAAAAAGGTTAGAGCTTTCACCCTAACCAATAATCATTAAATCTTTTGGATAATGATTTAAAACTTCACAGCCATCTTCTGTCACTAAAACCAAATCTTCAATTCTGACACCAAATTCACCTTGAATATAAATACCCGGTTCAATTGAGAAAATCATTCCCGGTTCTACAGGCATATCAAATGATGCTGAAACATCACCATATTCATGAACATCTCTACCAATAAAATGTCCTAAACGATGATTAAAGTTTGGTCCATAACCTGCTTCACTAATGATATCTCTGGCCGTCTTATCAATATCACATAGTCTGACACCCGGTTTAATCATAGCTTCAGCTACTTCATTTGCTTTTTTGACTAATTCATAGACTTCTCTTTGTTTATCAGAAACTTCTTTATAAAAGACTGTTCTTGTCATATCACTGCAATATCCTTGATACAGTCCACCCATGTCAATAACAATGCTGTCACCTGGTTTTAATGTTGAATCATCACAACCATGATGTCCATCAGCACCATTGGCACCATATCCAACAATAGGTTCAAAAGAATTACCGCTGCATCCTAATGACTGGAAAATACCATCCAGTTGCTTAGCAACTTGTTTTTCAGTTAAATTTCCTTGAGCACATAGTTGAATGACTTGATCAATTGCCTGATCATTGAGTAAACTTGATTGACGCATCAAGTCAATTTCTTCTTCATCTTTATGCATACGAACATAATCTACACAGATTGAGCCTAATTCAAAACAACATTCTTCATTTGCCAGCTCCATAACTCTCATCAAGAATCTGGCTTCCCAGTTTTTATCGATACCTACACAATGAGCCTCTTTTAAGACTTCAGCAATTTTTGCTGGACCATCTTCTGTATCATCATACCAAATAATATTTAAATCCAGTTCTTGATCTAAATAAAATAAACGATTTAAAAATAAAGTGTGATGTCCATCTAATGATAAAACCAGTGCATACATTCTTTCTCCGGGATGATTGTCATAACCGATCAAATAATTGATAGAGCTAGGATCACTGATAATCAGATGATCCATTCCTCTTTCTCCCATTTGTTTTAAGACATTATTCACTCTTGTTAGATTCATATTCTTTCACTCCTATTCCTAATTCTTCTAATTGCGCATCAGCAACAGGTGTTGGTGCTTTTGACATTGGGCAAGTCGCACTCGTATTTTTAGGGAAAGCAATAACATCTCTTAATGAATCACATCCACATAATAACATGGCGATACGATCTAATCCTAAAGCAAATCCTCCATGTGGTGGTGTTCCATATTGTAATCCTTCCACAAACCATCCAAATTGAGCATCAATTTGTTCTTGTGTAAATCCTAATGCTTTAAATGCTCTTTCTTGAACATTTTGATCATAAATTCTTTGTGATCCTCCACCTAATTCATAACCATTTAAAACAATATCATAAGCATCTGCCAGACAATGTTCTGGATCTGTTTCTAACTTATCCAAATCTTCATCTTTTGGTTTGGTAAATGGATGATGTTTCGCATAATATCTTTGTGTTTCATCATCATATTCAAACATTGGAAAATCAACAACCCATAAGAAATCAAAAGTATTTGGATCATATAATTTCAATTCTTTTCCTAAATAGTTACGAATAGCCGCTAATGAATCACAGACAACTTCATATTTTGCATCTCCTACAAACAATAATAAATCACCTGCATGAGCATTCATCGCTGTTAATAATCTTTCTAATTGTTCTTCATTAAAGAATTTCGCAATCGGTCCTTGAACACCTTCATCATTGACTTTAAGCCACGCTAAACCTTTTGCTTTATATGTTTTTGCCAGTTCCGTTAACTGATCAATCTTTTTACGTGAAAAATTCGCTGCTTCACCAACAACATTGATTCCTTTGACATGTCCCCCAGCTTCTAAAGCATTTTTAAATACTGCAAAATCAACATCTTTGACAGTTTCATTCAAATTCACAAGTTCCAATCCAAAACGTGTATCAGGTTTATCAATTCCATATCTTTCCATCGCTTCATACCATGTGAAACGTCTTAAAGGCAATTCAATATCAATTCCTTTAACATCTTTCATTAATTTCTTAATCATGCCTTCACCAATTTCAAGAATCTGATCAGTTGACATAAAGCTCATTTCTACGTCAACTTGAGTAAATTCAATCTGACGATCTGCACGTAAGTCTTCATCTCTAAAACAACGTGCAATCTGATAATACCTTTCAAATCCAGCAACCATCAATAATTGTTTAAATAATTGAGGTGATTGTGGTAAAGCATAGAATGATCCTTTATGAACACGTGATGGAACTAAGAAATCTCTGGCTCCTTCAGGTGTGGAACGATTTAAATAAGGTGTTTCAATATCCACAAAATCTAAGTTATCTAAATACTCACGGATACTTCTGGTAATCTGATGTCTTGTCATGATATTTTTTTGCATAACTGGACGTCTTAAATCCAAATAACGATATTGCATTCTTGTTTCTTCTAAAGCATCTGTTTCATCCCCAATAATCATTGGAGTTAATTTGGCTGTATTAATAATTGAAAAATCAGAAGCTTGAATTTCAATATCACCTGTAGGAATTTTAGGATTTTTTGATGCTCTTTCAATGACTGTTCCTTGAACAGATAAAATATATTCATTTTTGACTTCTTTTAATCTTTCTTCAAAAGACTCATCAAAAATCACTTGAGTAATCCCATAACGATCTCTTAAATCAATAAAAACCAATGCTCCCAGATTTCTTTTTTTAGCAACCCAACCAATCAATTCGACTTGTTGACCAACATTTTCGATTCTTAATTCCCCATTGTTATGTGTTCTATTCATGATCATGATCTCCTTCATAATGATTTTCAATAAATTCAACAATATTTTCTAGTGGAACTTCCACTTGTTCTTTAGAATGATTACATTTCATATTCACGACTTCTTTTTTGACTTCTTCTTCCCCAATAATCATAGAAAAATGAGCATGATAACGATCAGCTGATTTAAACTGTCCTTTTAAACCACGATCACATTGATCCATATCACAAGTAAATCCATTAGCACGAAGCATTGTGATAATCTGCATTGCTAAATCTTTAGCCTCACTACCTAAAGGCATAATATAGACATCTAATCCTTCATCTTCCTGTGGTTCATCACCCAATGCAATCATCAATCTTTCCATTCCAAAAGCAAAACCTACACCAGGTGTCTGTGGTCCACCTAATTCTTCAACAAGTCCATTATAGCGACCACCCCCGCCAACTGTCGAACCAGCTCCTAATTTTGGATCATCAGAAATAATTTCAAAGACAGTATGTGAATAATAATCTAATCCTCTCACTAAGTTAGGATCAACAACGTAATCAATTTCCAAATCATCCAATAAAGCACAAACTTTATCAAAATGTGCTTTTGCACTCTCACTTAAATAATCAATAGTTTGAGGTGCTGTTTTCATCATTGGATGATCTTTATCCACTTTGCAATCTAAAATACGTAATGGATTTTTTTCATAACGCACCTGACAATCATGACATAACTCATTTAAAACAGGTTGAAAATGATTTTGTAAAGCTTCACGATAAGCATCACGTGATTCCTGATCACCTAAAGAATTGATATGTAACTGAATATTTTTAAGTCCCAATGCTTCAACAACAGTCACTGCCATCAACATACATTCCACATCAACATAAGGTGATTCTACCCCTAACATTTCTACACCAAATTGATGGAATTGTCTTTGTCTACCATTTTGTGGTCTTTCATAACGAAACATTGGACCCATATAATAAATCTTCTGTAATTTTTCTGGTAATCCATATAATTTATTTTCAACATAAGCTCTTACAATTCCTGCTGTTCCTTCAGGTCTTAATGTCATTGAACGCCCTTTTTTATCCTCAAATGTATACATCTCTTTAGAAACAACATCTGTTGTATCTCCCACTGCACGATTAAATAATTCCGTATGTTCAAAAATAGGTGTTCTCATCTCTTTTACATTATAATTGGCACAGATTGTTCTTAATAACTGTTCCAACTCCTGCCACTTTCCAGATTGAGCAGGTAAAATATCTACTGTTCCTCTTGGTGCTTTATATGCCATTTTTATTCCTCCTTATAAATAAAAAAACGCCCATCTAAGGACGTTATAACGCGGTACCACCTTAGTTCATACAAAAAGTATGCCCTCTCTGTCTTAACGCGACTGACGGTTATTTTCATAACTTCCTCCAAAGTGTCCCACAGCTTCCTCTATCTGTTTTCACCACCCACAGACTCTCTACCAGATTATCACTATTTAATCTTCTTCAACGGATTGACATCATTATAAAAGATTCATCATGAAAAATCAAGTTCAATCCTGATTTTCATTCAACTTTGTTTCAATATCACTTTGCCATTGTTGTAAATATTCATTGGCTTTTTGAATATCCTGCTGATAAAGTAAAGATAAAGTCAACATATGATTTCTTTGATCATGTCTTATTTTTGATAAAACATCATTTCTTTTTCTTTGTTCCTGCATCAACAATTCAATCTTTTGATTTTGATATTCTACTGTCTTGAGATACTTCTGATGTTCAAAACCTTGATCAATCATACGAAAAATCAGATAAAAAATAAAAATAACCATGCCATAAATTACTATATTCAAAACAAGACTTTCAAAACTACCTAAAATAGACAATAAAAAATATTCAATAAAAAAGAATACAACTGTCTTGTTATCAAAAAATATCACATTCATTTTTTGATAAAGAAGACAAGAAAAATAATAAATCAAAGCTAAAGAGATGATTTTATAAAACAATGAACTGATAAATAATTGTTGATCATCCAAGAAAAGAGAAGCTAGATATAAATACATATCTTCAAATCCTATACGAATAATACCCGTTAATAGAATAAGCATTTGAAAAATAAAAGCACTTTTAAAATGTGCATCCATCAATCGTTGCATATAAAGCTGACGCAGACCATAAATCAATAAAAGAGCAATCAGTCCTAAAAGAGAAATCGTGAGTTCTTTTTCACCATAATAATAACTCATGTATGTTCCAACAAATGAAATCATCGTATATGGCAAATGAAAAAGAAGCGAAAGAATAAACATTTTAGAAAATGAATAACGATGAGTAAAAAGATTTTTTGTATAATAGACAAGACAAAATGAAAACACAAACCACATCACACATGAATAACCCATAATCATTGACTTTCACCTTCATATAAGAAAATTGTCACGTCAAACCATCCATTATCTTGTTTTAATGTGATATCTCCATGATATGCTGCCACAATATCACGAATAATTTTTAAACCATATCCATGTCCCTGCTTCTTTTCAATCATTTGTTTTGGATCATAACTATTTTCTATTTGAATTCTTAAACAATGATATTTTTCTTTTATATGAAGTTTTATAAAAGGTCGTTGACATAATTTTGTCGCATTGATCGCATTATCAATCAAATTAAACATTAAAGAAGATAAATCAATATCAGATAAAAAAGTTTTTGAAGAAACATGAATATCACTTTCTACTATAATATCTTGATTCTCTGGTAAATTCAGTTTATAGGATAATATGGTATTCATTATCATATTTTGTGAGTATTCATTTTGGTATTGATTAATGGTTGCTTCTAAGCCTTCTAAATGTAATGAATGTGATTGTTTTGTATCGATATTTTTAAGCTGTTGGGATAATTGTTGATAATAGTGTATCTTTATGTCTTGAATGGTTGCATGTGATAATTGTTTTTCCTGCCAGAGTTCCTGTTGAATATGATAATAAAAGCGTTGATATAACTGTTGATAGTATTGTCCCAATAAATAAACAATCATTAAAAAAACAACACCAAAAAAGACACTGATAAAAGAAAATATAAAAGTATAAAAACTAGGATGATAAGTTTGATAAGAGTAGTCTAAAATATATGTAAAAAAATAACTTATAGATAAAGCCAGAAAACAGACAAAACACATAAAGATAAAGTATCTGTTTATTTTTTTATTTTTAAATAAAATGACTCTTTTCATAAAAAAATCCTTTCTTTCAAGAGATGATGATACTTGCGACTCACAGGAATCTCTTTTCCATTGATTAACTCAATAGAGGTTCTTTTCATAGACAAGATATACTTTTCATTGACAATATAGCTTTCATGTACTCTTAAAAAATGATGATTCAACCTTAACATTAAATCTGACAATTTTTCATGACTCGTATAAATATGGCCTTGATGATCTTCAATATAAGTAATTCTTAATTTTCTTTCTAAATATAAAATATGCGTCTGTTGTAAATAAAGGTTTTTATTTTTAGTATGAAGCATCAATTTTCTAGAAGCATAATAATCTAATATTTTTTCAACGAGAAGATCAATCTTTTGGGAAAAATCTTTCTTTTCAATATAGTAAAAAACAGAAGAATTAAAAATATCTTTATAATAATCATCATATTGTGATATATAGACAATTTGGATTTCTGGATGTTTTTGATATAATTTTCTTGCAAAATCAAGAGTTGTTCCCTGTTGTGTACAAATATCCAAAAATAAAATATCAAATGTCATCATCTCTTGATATAAAAGAGCCTCTAAATCATGTTCATCATTGAATGATGTTATTTCAAAAATAATTTGTGATTTTTTTAAAGCATTGGATAAAATTTGTAAAATATAGTCTAATTGTTCTTTTTGATCATCAAAAATTCCTATTTTCAACATACCCTCTCACCTAATGAACTATTCTACTGATTTTTTCATTACATATCAATTTAATGACATATTTGACAAATTTCATGTTATTTTTAGTATATGAGCATAAAAAATAGGAATCAAGATTTTCACTTCTTGATTCCTATCCATTATTTTTAAAGAAGAAATATTATCTTCAATGTGATTCATTTATATTCATTTTTATAAATAACGATGACACTCTATTATCTATTAACTTATCTATATTTCTATGAATCAAAAACTATATCTATATAGATAATCTCATGAATAATGTTTCCATATTTTCGATAAAGCCATATCACAATGCCTTTTTTACTTATTGCTTATTTTTACAAACAATCAACTTTCTCATTCACTCATTATGATGACACTTTATTATATCATGAACTTTTTTGATGAAGACCTATCATTACCAGGTCTAACGTATGTTAGGGGGTAGAAGATCTCTTTCTAAACGATACTCTTTTGGAAGAAGGAGATTTTCCATGAATCTAGGTCCTAAATATAAAGTTTTGATTTTTCTAGTTTCTTTCATCTTTAAGACCTCCTTTCATTTCCTTTCCTTTTCTTCGTCTATATCATAACACATTTTTTATAAAATTGAAAGCCTTTTCATTTTCATATTATGAAAAAATCATTTTCAATTTATCTTCTTTTTATCACTGCTTTTTTGATTTTAAAAAATCATAAATAGATACATCTATTTATGATTGAAAAAGTTAGTGAATAACTCTTGAAATACTATAAACACCTTGTATTTTATTTAAATTATCAATTGTCAATTGTAGAAGTTCAGCATTCTCTACAGAAAGTTTTAATTGAATTTGTGCTTCTGTATCAACGACACCGGCATTAATATTTAAAATATTAACCTTAACCTGTCCTAATACAGTAATAATATCATTCAATAAATTAGGACGATCTAAACCTCTAATATCAATATCAACTTCAAAACGCTTTTGCATAATATTTGTATAATCCCAATAAACATCAATCAGACGTCCTTTTTCTACACCTTTTAGGTTAGGACAATCTGCACGATGAACTTTGATTCCTTGTCCTTTTGACACATACCCAATAATCTCATCACCGGGAATAGGATTACAACATTTCGATAATTGAACCTTTAATCCATCCACACCTTTGACACTAATACCTAAACTGCTGCTTTTCTTTTGATTCTTTAAAGCATTATTGTTTTTCTTTAAAATCTTTGAAAGATTATCAAAGAAACCAGTTTTTGATGGTAAGACTTTATCTATGAGCGTAGCAGCTGTAGCCTGTTTTTTCCCAATCACTAACATTAAATCATCAAAATTTCTAGCTCCAAAAGAACCAAAATATGATTTATAAGTTTCTGGATCAAGAAATTTCTTTTCATCTAAATTACGTTTACGAATTTCTTCTTTTAAAAGCTTCTTTCCTTCTTCTATCGCCTCTTTTTGTGTTTCTGCATCTTTTTTAGAAATATATTGTCTAATTTTATTTCTCGCTCCGGCTGTTCTGACAAATTTTAACCAGTCTTCACTCGGTCCAGAATTTTTATTCGTTTTGATTTCACAGACATCACCTGTTTTCAGTTTGGTATTGATAGGGACCATGACATTATTAACGATTGCCCCTACCGCATGGTGACCGACTTCGGTATGAATACGATAGGCAAAATCAATCGGCGTTGCCCCATTAGGAAGTTCTACAATTTTTCCTTGTGGTGTCATAACATAGACATTGGCTTCAAAGATATCACGTTTTAATGAATCATAATATTCTTTAGCGTCACCATCTTTAATTTCATCACTTAAAGTAATAAAATCGCCCAACCATTGTAATTTATCAACAATATCTTTTTGTTCCTGTCTTGATGAATAATCTTTTCCTTCTTTATATCGCCAATGAGAAGCCACTCCACGTTCTGCCAGTTCGTCCATTTCTTCAGTACGAATCTGTATTTCAAAAATATGTCCATCCTCACCGATAACAGCTGTGTGCAAAGATTGATACATATTAGGCTTAGGCATAGCAATATAATCTTTAAAACGACCCGGTAAAGGACGAAAATGATCATGAATAATACCTAAGACTTCATAACATTTCATTTTATCTTTTAAGATAATACGTAAAGCATTTAAATCATAAAGTTCATCAAAACGTTTATGTTTAATAACCATTTTTTTATAAATACTATAAATATGTTTTGCTCTACCTTTAATACGATAATCAATATGATTTTCATCCAGTAATTTTTCTACGGATTTCATCATTTTTTCAACAGATTCTTTTCTTTCACTACGTTTTTGTTCTAAGAGCTCAGAGATTTCAAGATAAGCTTTTGGATCTAAATAATGCAAACAAAGGTCTTCCAGTTCAATACGAATATCATTAATACCTAAACGATGTGCAATTGGTGCATAAACTTCCAATGTTTCCCTAGAAATTCGCTGTTGTTTAGCTGGAGGCATATACTGTAATGTACGCATATTATGCAAACGATCTGCCAATTTAATCAAGATTACGCGTATATCTTTTGCCATCGCAATATAAATCTTACGATGATTTTCAGCATAAACATCAGCTTCATCTTTAAATGGCATTTTATTGATTTTCGTTACACCTTCAACAAGACTGGTAATTTCTTCTCCAAAACGTTCGACCATTTCTTCACGAGGGACATCACAGTCTTCCATGACATCATGTAAAAGTCCTGCCGCAATAGTTGTTGGTCCGGTCTGTAAAGTCGTCAGAATGTATGCTACCCAGATCAAATGAATCGTATAAGGTTCACCACTTTTACGTTTTTGTCCTTCATGTTTTACCATAATATAATCATAAGCTTTTTGAATTAAATCAATACTTTCTTTTTTGGTAATGTAAGTTGAACAACTTTCTAAGACATCATCAAATGTCACTTGATCATGTGCTCCTTTATATTTCATAAATTCTTCCCCCTTTACTATGCAAAAAAAGAGACATCGTCCCTTTTAATACTTTAAGACTGAAAAAACGTCATAATCTTTTAAAAGTTCCCTTCCTTTTAATGCTTCAAGTTCAATTAAAAAAGCAGTTCCTACAACGTTTCCACCCATTTTTTCAATTAGAGTTATAGCCGCCTCAACTGTTCCACCAGTTGCTAATAAATCATCAACAACCAAAACATTTTGTCCAGCTTGAATACTATCACTATGCATTTGAATTTCATTTGAACCATATTCCAAATCATAAGATTGACTAATCACTTCTCGAGGAAGTTTTCCCGGTTTTCTAACAGGAACAAATCCACAATGTAATGCCAAAGCAACAGGACATCCAAATAAAAATCCTCTAGCTTCAGGTCCCACAATGACATCAACCTTTTTATCTTTTGCAAATTCACTGATTAATCGAATAGATTCTTGATATGCATCCTTATTGGCTAAAAGTGGTGTCACATCTCTAAAGATAACACCCGGTTCTGGAAAATCAGGAATATCTGCGATATACTTTTTTAAATCCATAGCTTAAAAGCCCTCCTTATTTGTCTATTATATCAAAATCTCTGCTTTTTATAAAGAGATTATACAATATCTTTAATAATAAAATTTATACTTTTTTGATGACGATATTCATTAATCTGTAATGTCCCAATGACATTCATTGTTTTTATATTTTTTAATTCACCATATAAATCTCCATGTTGAAAATACAACATAGACATCTGACCATGTGGAAATTGACTTTCCATCTTTAAATGTTTTCCTTGCCCCATTTGTTGAACACGAGAAACAGGAACATTCTTTAATATATATAAAGGTTCTTCATTTTTCATACCGAAAGGTTCTAATAATGATAAAGATTCTACACTGGAAAGTACAATATCATTTTCATCAATCTGCAAAACAGATGTTGTTGGTTGAAAATGCCTACCTTGTAAGGAGTCCTTAACACATTGACAAAATGAATCAAAATGAGCCTCATCAACCGTAAATCCTCCAGCTAAAGAATGACCTCCACAAATAACAAACTGATCTTGATGTTCCATAAAAAATTGATGCAAAGAAAAACCTTCTACACTTCTGGCACTGCCTTTATACAAACCTTTGTCTTTATCATGATTCATCACAAAACTTGGTCTTTCATATTCACGTGTATATTTTCCAGCAATCAACCCCATAATGCCTTCATGAATCTCATCACTTGCCCAACAAAGAAAATCATCATTCATCTGCTGCTTGGCAAGTTCATACTGTTGGTTGGTCATTGTCTGTCTTTTGGTATTCAAAGATGTGGCCATTTGAGCCACTTGAACCATAAAATCACGAGGCGCATTTTTTAAGAAGTATTTGACCAGAATATTAGGAGAACAGAGTTCTGGTAAACGACCAAAAGAATTGATCTTAGGTGCAATCACAAATCCAATACCATAAGTTGAATAAGTCTGCTGATTTCCTAACAATAATTCTAATGACAGATATTTTCCTTCTTTCATAAAAGTCAAAGCACGTCTAACCAGTGAACGATTTTCATTGAGTAATGGCATCATATCTGAAATGGTCGTAATTGCTGCCAGACAAAATAAATATTTATCTTGTCGTCCAAGCAATGCACTTGCCAGTTTATATGCAACATAGCCTCCTGATATTTCTTTAAAAGGATAATCTGGTGATAGCTTTGTATGAATAATTGTACAGGCATCTGGTAAATCTTGATCAAATTGATGATGATCTGTAATAATGACATCAATGCCCAGTTCATTGGCTCTTTCAACAGCTTCAAAAGCCTTCACACCATTATCCACAGTAATGATTAAAGTATAACCTTTTTCAGCCATCTGTTCTACACGCCTAACATTCAAGCCATAGCCATCTTCAAAGCGATGAGGAATATGATATCCTACTTTCACTCCCAGCTCTAAAAAAGCTTGCACAAGAATCGTTGTTGCTAAAATACCATCACAATCATAATCTCCATAAATACAGATTTTTTCATGCTGTTCAATCGCTTCATGGATTCTTTCCAATGTCATATCAGCTTCTTCAAACAATGAAAAATCATGATAAATCAAACGTGGATTCATCATTTCTTTCAATGTTTTTTCATCATATTGACGACTTTCAATGACTTTTGCTAATAAAGAATTGATATGATATCGAGCCTGAATCTGTTGATAATGTTGTGGTTCTATGATCTTATATTTCATAACTCACTTCAATCTCCTTCACATATAAAAGCATTATAACACACGTTGATTTGTGATTTCAAATCATTGACATTTTTCATTGTTCATTTTATTTCTTAAATAAAAAAGTCCTACTAACATCACAGAAGTTAGAGGCACTATTTCGCAATAAAATCACTAAAATCATCAATTTTCATCGTCGATGCTTCTTTAATGACTTTCATCTTTAAATAATCAAAAACCTCAGAAAAACGCAAAGACATAATATCATCAATCACATCACACATCGCTTTTGTTTCTACATCTTTCCATTTAATAGAATAAAGATAATCCTTTATATCATAACTATTAATGTCATGAACCCCTTCATTTTTAAATTCATTAGCTTTTATACGAATTAAAAAAAGAATATCTAGTGGCAAGTTATTCTTAATATTGATTTCCATTGACTGCACTTCCTAACATATTTTTTAAATATTTAACATATTTATTATAAAGGAAATTCGACAATAAAGGAAGTATTTTATGAAAAGAAAATTGATTAATTCATTTCTCATCTTAACAGCCAGTACCCTCATCACCAAAGTCTTTTCATTACTCAATCGTATGCTTTTATCACGACTTTTAGATGAAAATGGAATGGCACTTTATATTTTGGTTATTCCAACATTATCTTTATGCATTACCTTAGCCCAGTTTTCCGTTCCATCTGCAGTTTTTCGCTTGATTTCACATCCCAAATACAACAACAAAAAGATTATTATTTCAGCATTATGTATATGTTTTATAACATGTTTATGTATTATGGGCACACTTTTGTGTTTTTCAAAAATAATAGCTGTTTATTTTCTAAAACAAAGTGATGCTTATTTTCCACTTTTATGTATGCTTCCCTTTATTCCTCTGGTAGGAATAAGTGGTATTATCAAAAACTATTATTTAGGAAAAGAAGATGTCTGGAATCTTTCACTTGCTCAATTATTTGAAGAAGTTTCTCGTATTGTTTTTACTTATATTATCATTCAAAAGTTTCATCATCTTCCCATGCCTTATTTAGTCAGCATTGCTATTATTGCTATGAGTATTGGTGAAATCACTTCTATTCTTTTTTTAATGTTACGTTTAAAAAGGAAAGTCAACTGGCATTATCATCCCCTTTCCTATTTTCAAAGTCACTTTCTATTCAAAGATATGATGAATATTGCTTTACCCTTAACAGGATCAAGACTGCTGCATGTTGGCTACAATTTTTTAGAACCCATTCTTCTTGTTTCGATTTTGACAAAACTACATATTGAAGAAACACAAATTCATCTTCAATATGCAATAATAAGTGGTTATGTCATTTCATTACTTGTGACACCTACTTTTTTCAACAATGTGATTTTAAGATTGTTAATCCCTATTTTAAATAAAGATCTCGCCTACAATCGTATTAATGCACTCAAAAAGCATGTTTTCTATAGTCTTATCATTTGCCTTTTCATTAGTCTTCCCTTTACATTGATCTTTTATTTTTATGGCGATGTCTGCCTTCAGATCATGTACAATACAACCAAAGGATATCAGTATCTTCAGTATATGTGTATTCCTTTTACAATTTTTTATTTACAGACACCCTTAAGTGCCACATTACAGGCACTCAATAAAAATAAAGAAATGTTTATGATGAGTACTTTAGAAGTTTTCATTGAACTAGTTTGTCTAATTATTTTAATTCCTCGCTTTCATGTTGCAAGTGTCGCTATCGTCATGTTAATAGGATTATTTTCAACACTTGTTTTTTCATTTTATTTTGTCTATCAATTTGTTTATAAACATAAAAAAAGCCTATAACACAATGGAAATAGGCTTTTGATCAAATTGTCTTAACCAACGTGAAAAAGTCATTAAACCTTCTTTCATGATTTGTTCATCTTGTGTAAATCCAAATCTTAAATGATATCCCACATCAAAGGCACTTCCCGGAACAAAGAAGACACCTGTTTCTTTTTGCAACTTTTCGCAAAAGAGTGTAGAAGGCATATCCACATGGTAATGTAAAAAACAAACTGTTCCATGACGTGGTATAACACATGAAACAAGTGGTTCTTGATCTAACCATCGTTGGAGAATGTCTTTATTTTTCTGACAAATAGTTAAACTACGTTTTAAAATCTGATCTTTATTTTCTAAAATCAGACAAGCTAAATAATCATCTAAAGGTCCACTACTGATAATATGATAGTCACGACGATAATTAATCAAATCAATCACTTCTTGAGGGCCTTTAATCCAACCTAGTCTTAATCCGGCAAAAGAAAATACTTTTGACAAACTTTGTGTGACTATCGCCTGATCATAGTAATCACTGAATGAAGGATACAAACCACAAGCTTTTGTATCAACCCCTCGATAAATTTCATCACACAAAATATAGCAATGACGTTTCTTAGCTAAATCAATGATTTCTTTCATTAAAGGCAAAGGAATTGTTGTTCCAGTTGGATTGTTAGGTGAGTTTAAACAAATCATTTTGGTGTTATCTTGTATGCATGATTGAAAATCCTCAATAGTTGGTAACCACTCGTTTTCTTCTTTTAAGGTAATCAAAGAAACTTCGCAGCCTAGTGATAAAGGAAAATCATACATTTGCTGATATGTAGGAAATAAACTGATGACATGATCTCCCGCTTCCAGCAAACTCATCATGACCAATTCATTAGCATTGATGGCCCCATGAGTAATAGTGATATGACTTTCATCACCCGTTTCATATAACGATAAAATCGCTTTTTTTAAACGCTGAGAGCCTACAATAGGTCCATAATCCATTTTCATAGACATGATCTGATCACTGATATTTTCTGATACAAATTGTTGAAGTTCTGATAAAGTTAAGGATGACACACATGTTTCTGTCAAATTATATTGACAGTCATTTTCATGATCAGTCATCCATGTTTCTACTTTAAATTCGTTAATTTTCATTAGTGCATAACCTTATTTAAAAAATCTTGTGCTCTTTGTGTTTTAGGATGCTTAAAGAATTCTTCAGCATTATTTTCTTCAACAATTTTTCCATCTTCCAAAAAGATCACACGATTGGCAACCGTACGTGCAAATCCCATTTCATGTGTCACAACAACCATTGTCATTCCTTCATTGGCTAATTCCTGCATAACTTCCAAAACTTCAATAACCATTTCTGGGTCTAAAGCACTTGTTGGCTCATCAAACAACATAATTTCTGGACTCATGCATAGACTTCTGGCTATTGCAACTCTTTGTTTTTGTCCACCTGATAATTTATTTGGATATTCATCTTTTTTATCAAGAAGACCCACTCTTTCCAAGTATTGACAAGCTATTTGTTCTGCTTCTTCTTTGCTTTTTTTCATCACTTGAATAGGGGCTAAAGTCAAATTTTCTAAAACTGTCATATTAGGAAAAAGATTAAAATGTTGAAAAACAAATCCCATTAATCCTCTTAATTTTTTATAATTTTCACTATCTTTTTCATCAAGTAATTGATCATTAACATAGATATGACCACTTTCTGGTTTTTCTAATCCATTAATACATCTTAGCACTGTACTTTTTCCAGAACCAGAAGGACCAATCAAGCAAACGATTTCCCCTTTTTTAATTTCTAAGGAAACATCATTAACAGCCTTTAAATCATTAAATTGTTTTACAATATTCTCTACTTTAATCACTAACTGCCAACTTCCTTTCTATTTTCTTTGCTATATATGAAATCGTCAAAGTCATAACAAGATAATAAACTCCTGCCAAACAATAAGGTGACATAAATTCATAATATTGATTTCCTAATACTTTAGCAGAATTTAATAATTCAACAAGACCTATAATACTGACTAATGATGAATCCTTAATCAAGGTAATAAATTCACTAATCAAAGGTGGCACGATTCTTTTAAATGCCTGTGGTAAAATAACAAGACGCATTGTTTGCCATCTTGATAATCCTAAAGTTTCACAGGCTTCCCATTGTCCTTTATCAATACCGTTAATACCACTTCTGATTAATTCTGTTGTATATGCCCCACTATTAATACTCATGGCAACAACACCAATGAGAAAATAATTCATTCTAAAAACTTCACCAGTAATCTGCGTAACAATAATAGGAACAACATTAAAAATCAGCATGATTTGTAAAAGCATCGGTGTTCCACGAATAACTTCTACATATATATTTCCTAATATTCTTAATAATCTATTCTTTGATATCTTTGCTGAAGCTCCTAGAATACCAAAAATTAATCCAATAAAAAGGGATAGACCTGCCATACTTAATGACACCATTGCCCCCTTAAATAGATATATCAAATTGTCTATAGTGAGTATGTCCCAAAAAGCTGTAAACATATTCTATCCCCTTTCTCATCTATTCTTCTAATTGTTTTAAACCGTATTTTTCACATAATTGTGTATAATCATCACTTGCTAAAAACTGATCTAAAGCTTTGTTCACCAAATTAATCATATCTTCATTTCCTTCTTTAGCAATAATATAATTCTTTTCATCTAACAAAGATTCTTCTAACATTACAAAGCCTTGTTCTTTGACATAATTTTGAGCAACTGCCAAGTCTACAACAACAGCATCATATTGATGACTTGTTAAAGCACTAAAAATTTCTTGCACATTAGAAACAGAAACAACTTTCGCATTTTTAATTGACTTCGCAGCATCTTCACCTGTTGCTCCACTTTGTGCAGCAATGACTTTTCCTTCAAGATCAGCAACTGTCTTAATATCAGAATCTTTATTCACAACAGCAACTTGAGCTGTAGCAGTATATGGTTTAGACCATTCAACTTTTCTGTCTTCATCATAAGTAAATCCAGAAACACCTAAATCCATTTGACCACTTTGTACTTGAGAAACAATATTTTCAAATGACATTTGATGCCATGTAAATTTATATTCTGTTTGGTCATCATTTAAATAACTTGGAAATAAAGCTACCATATCTGGATCAAATCCTACAATATTTCCATCAGTATCTAAAGATTCATATGGTGCATAGTCTGGAGATACTGCAACATGAATTTCTTTTACTTCTTTTCCTGAACTTGCTTGTGTATCAGTTGTTTCTTTTTCATTTCCCCCACAAGCTGTTACTGTTAATGCCATAGCGGCTACTAATAATCCTTTAAATAATTTTTTCATTTTCTTTCCCTCATCTTTCCTCTATTTTTATTTTTTATCCATTTTTTTGTTAATGTCACCGTAAAATCAACCTCATCATAAAATCCCCCTTTTTTCATAAAAAAACGTCTCTTAGTTCAACTAAGAGACGAAATTATCGCGGTACCACTCTTTTTGATATATCAAAGATATATCCACCTCTATCCTTAAAGCAGATTCACTCAATACCCTACTCCATTCAAGTATCGTTCTCCAAAGTGCGGTTCATTTAAACGCCTATACTGATCTCACACCAACATCAGTTCGCTTTATATTTGTTTAAACTACTCTCTTTTTCATCGAATTTTTTGATATGCTTCTATTATATGCATTTGATTAAACATGTCAATACTTTTTTTGCTTTTTCTCAATATTCATCTATTATTTTCTATTTAAACATAAAAACAGAACTAATTTTATAAAATATATAAATTTTATTTTATTTTTTCATATAAAATAAAATTTGTTCACTAACATCATGAAGCTTTTGAATCGGTTCTTCCATTAAATCAAGTTGACATTGTAAATCATCCAATTGATTATTTAACTCTTGAATTTCATTTTTTTGTTCCTTGATTTGTTTTATTTTTGATGCAATCTTCTCTCTATAATCCAAAATATAAATTGTCAAAAATAAACAAAGCAATCCACCAATAATATATATAATAATCATAATCATCCTCATTTCATGACAACAATATCTTCAAATTCTTTTCGTGGCGGTCTTTGGACTTCTTCATCACTATATCCCACAGCAATCACACTCACAACAGCTTGATTTTCTGGAATAGAGAAAAATGCCTGAATAGCTTTTTCATCACGAATCCCCATCACTAACGTTGATAATCCTAACTCTGTTGCTTTTAAAATAAGATTCATATTGTGCATACCACAATCATAATAACCCCAGCCATTTCCTAATTCATTTGTTGGAGTTCCATCTTTATTATAACCAGAACGATTTAAAACAATCGTTGAAACAATAAGTATTGGAGCATCACCTACATTTTCTTGATTAAATTCTGGCAAAGCAGCCTTAATAGCCTGTCTAGCTTCTTCACTTTCAGCAATATAATAACGTGTCACCTGCGAATTTTTCCATGAAGGTGCTAATATAGCTGCTTCAATCATCTGTTTGATGAGTTTCCTTTCTACTGGCTTTTGAAGATAATGTCTACGCACACTTTTTCTTTTTTCTAGTACTTCCTGTAACTCCATTAATACCACCCCTATTTATTATAATCTTGATTTAATCCTTTTGCAATGTTTCTTCACTGAGATATTGCGATGGGATGATTGATAGTGGTGCAATATCTTGAATATGATCACCATCTTCATGCAAAGCATACATTCCATCAAGCTCCAGATAAAACGTATCTTGTTCATTCATTTGATAAGGCAAATAGACATCTTCACTGTAAACACTGTCTAAACACAAACAAAGTTTTGTATCAGGATAAAGTTGATGATCTAACGGTTCAAAGAAAATCTGGTTTTCAGTTTTATCAACAACCTTCATCAAAATACGACTATATCCCTTCTTTGATGAAGTCGTTTCTACATTCTGACTTTGGCTCTTTTGCCAATCTTCCGTTGTCATTTCAAGAGATTCATAAGGGAAGAAAGCCTTTGATACTTGATAACCACTTTGCTTATTAATAATTTGAACACCAATAGGAATATCACTATCTTTCGTTATAAAAATACGCTGTGTATTGACCATTGTCATAAGTCCTAGCAAATGACCACTATAATCAAAATTCTTTTTAGAAAAGATATCTTGTAAAAAATCCTGACTCATCGTAATAGTCAGCTGAGAATAATCTTCATTTATATTTACAGACGTTTCTAAATCATTGAGTTGTTGAATAACCTCTGTCATGAATTGCTGATTCTTCTCTAAAAATGCCTTTGCTTGTTTTTCATCAGCTTCAATAAATAAATCATCATCTTTGATATATATGTTTTCTCCATATTGCCTATCAATATCAATAACATCTTCATTTTCATAATGAATAATATTTTGATAGAAGTCCGCATTTAAAAACCAGTCGTAATATCTGCTTAAACGATAGACTGTGATATTTGATTTTTCCTTTGTTTGACATCCTATTAAACATAAACATAACATCAATAAAATAATTCCTCTTTTTTTCATATGCCTCACCTATTTTTATTATAGCATAAAAAAAGAAACGAAAATCAAAATCGTTTCTTTCCATCTATTATTTATTAGCATCTACCATTAACTGACAAACTTTATTAGAGAATTCAACAGGATCATCAATACTAAATCCTTCAATCAATAAAGCCTGATCATATAATAATGAAGCATAATCATTAATTTTTTCTTTATCTTTTTCAAATAAAGATTGTAAAGCATTAAATATAGCATGATTTGGATTAATCTCTAAAATTCTTCCTGCTTTGATGTTTTGCCCATCTGGCATTTGATTTAAAACTTTTTCCATTTCAAAAGACACACCTTCACTACTTACTAAACATACAGGATGTGTTTTTAAACGTGCAGAAACTTTCACATCTTGAACTTTATCTTTTAATGCTTCTTTAAGTGTTGAAATCAAATCTTTATTGTCTTCACTGACTTTTTCTAACTCTTTCTTTTCTTCTTCACTATCAATATCTAAATCACCTTGATTAATATTTTTAAATGGTTTTTCTTTATATTCTCTTAGCATTTGAATACAGAATTCATCCACATTATCAATCATATAAAGAATATCAAAACCTTTATCTTTCACCATTTCTACAGTTGGTAAATGATCAATCTTTTCATAACTTTCACCACTGGCAAAATAGATTTCTTTTTGATCTTCTTTCATCTTTTCAACATATTCATTAAAAGTAATCATTTTCTTTTCATTGGCACTATAATACAACAATAAATCCTGTAATTTATCTTTCAACATACCATAGCTGTTATAAATACCAAACTTTAACTGCAATCCAAAATTCTTAAAGAATTCTTCATATTTTTCACGATCATTCTTTAACATTTTTTCCAATTCACTTTGAATACGTTTTTCAATCTTATCAGCAATAATCTTTAATTGACGATCATGTTGTAACATTTCACGAGAAATGTTTAATGATAAATCTTGTGAATCAACTAAACCTTTAACAAATCTAAAATGTTCAGGTACAAGTTCACTGGCTTTATCCATAATAAAGACACCACGAGAATAAAGCTGTAAACCTTTTTCATAATCTTGTGAATAATAATTCATTGGTGGTTTAGAAGGAATAAATAATAATGAATCATATGAAATTGTTCCCTCTACACTGTTATGCATTACACATAATGGATCACTGAAATCATTAAATTTATCTTTATAGAATTCATTATAATCTTCTTGTGTAATTTCTTTTTTAGGTCTTTTCCATAAAGGAACCATTGAGTTCAATGTCTTATTTTCAATCACTTGTTCATATTCATCACTATCTTCTTTTTTCTTAGAAGTTGTCATATCCATTTTAATAGGATAATGAACATAATCAGAATACTTCTTAACCAATCTTTGAATTTCATATTCATCTAAATATTGATCATAATTTTCATCATCCGTGTTATCTTTTAAATAGAGATTGATTCTTGTTCCATGATTTGGATAATCTGTTTCATTAATAGTATATCCATCACTTGTATCAGATTCCCAGATATAAGCCTGATCTTCTCCAAATTTTTTAGAAATGACTTCGACCTTATGAGCAACCATAAATGCTGAATAGAATCCAACCCCGAATTGTCCAATAATGTCAACATCATCTTGTCCTTTTTCTAATGCCTGTTTAAATTCAAAAGAACCACTATTAGCAATCGTTCCTAAATGTTCTTCTAATTCTTTTGCATTCATACCAATACCTTGATCAATAATAGATAACATACGATGATCTTTATTGATCACAATTTGAATAGATAAATCTTCTCTTGAAATACCATTTAAATTTTCAGTTAGTGCTTTATAATATAATTTATCAGAAGCATCACTTGCATTAGAAATTAATTCTCTTAAAAAGATTTCTTTATGTGTATAAATAGAATTAATCATTAAATCTAATAATCTTTGTGATTCAGCTTTAAATTGTTTCTTTTCTGCCATAATTACATCTCCTTTATTAGCACTCTACCCATTTTTGTGCTAATAGTATCTTACACCTTCTCGTTAGCACTGTCAAGTCCAATGTGCTAAAGTCATCTTCTTTTCTTTAAATCTTTTTTCAAAAATAAAAAAGACTCACTATCACAAGTGAATCTTTTCCATCATTTTAATCTAAATCTTCACCATTAGATTTAAAGACTTTAGAAATCCAATAGAATGATTTTTTAGGAATACGTTTTAAATCTCGCATATCTTTATTTGTTCTATTGACATAAACAAATCCATAACGTTTATCCATATTACACATACTTGCTAAAATATCGATTGGTCCCCATGTAATATATCCTAAGCATGGAACACCTTCTTCAAACATCGCATTTTCCATTTCTTTGATATGATCTCTATGATAATTGATACGATAGTCATCTTCAATTGTTTTTCCAGCAGCAAGCATAGCATCAACTTCTTCTTGAGTCATATCTTCACGCCAACCTACACCATTTTCTAATACGAAAACAGGCAAATCAGAACGCACGTGTAAATCATTTAATGTCCATCTAAATCCAATTGGATCAATTTCCCATCCCCATTCATTGGCTTCACAATGTGGGTTTTTCACAACATGTTCATTCACAACTTCATGATAAGGTCTTTCTAAATCAAATTCTCCTTCAGTAATTGTATTAGAACGATAATAACTGAATGCAATATAATCAACTGTATATTTCAATAATTCTTCGTCACCTTCTTCAAAATGAGGCATCCATCCTCTATTTTCAAGATAAGCAACCATATAATCAGGGTATTTTCCTTTCGCAAAGACATCAACATGGAAACCATTCATATATTGATAAGCTTGCCATGCAAATAAATTATTTTTAGGTGTATTTGTATATGGATAAATATTTGTAACAGCAGCCATACCACAGAATTTAGCATCTGGTTGTAATTCTCTTAATGCTTTAACAGCTTTACAGTGAGCAATGAAAACATTATGATTCACTTGATATAAATGTTTAGCTTCACTGACACCTTCAGGAATTTCTTCTGCATTAGAAACTCTTAACATCATACCATGTAAATTCTGTTCATTGAAACTCATCCAATGTTTGACACGATCTCCAAATCTTTCAATACATACTCTAGCATATCTTTCAAAACAATCAACAACATAACGAGATGCAAAACCATTATAGTTTTTCACTAAATGATAAGGCATATCAAAATGAACTAATGTAATCATTGGTTCAATTCCAGCAGCTAATAACTTATCAATTAAATCACTATAGAATTTGACACCTTCTTCATTGACTGGTTCATCTAATGTTCCATTAGGAATAATTCTTGACCAGCAAATAGAAAAACGATAAAAATTAAATCCCATTTCTTTCATTAAAGCAATATCTTCATCATAGCGATGATATTCATCAATTGCTACATTCCAATCTGAAAATTCAGGATTCATTGGTCTGACATCATAAACACAGACACCTTTACCTCCTTCATTTCTTGCTCCTTCTGTCTGGAATGAAGATACTGATCCACCCCAGTAAAAACCTTTTGGCATTTTCTTTTCCACAATTTCTTCCTCCTTACTCTCTACCAATTATTTTATAATAAATTATTTTAAGAGTAAACGCAGTCCACTGACTTTATAATGAAGTTTCATAAAAGATAATATATTATATATAAATATGAAACTCTGTTTCAAAAAAAGATTGTCATTGCAGACAATCTTTATTCAAATTCTTTTGTACGAGCTACTTCTCTCATCCAGCTGGCAGATTTCTTTTCTTTACGTTTATAACCATCATCAAGACACACTCTTACAAATCCATAACGATTTTTAAACGCATTACACCAAGACCAGTTATCAATTGCACCCCAGTAATGATAACCTAAACAATTCGCTCCATCTTCAATGGCTTTTGCAATCCATTCTAAATGATCTCTAACAAACTCTATACGATAATCATCTTGGATAACACCATTTTCATCCATGAATTTTTCTTCACCTTCAACACCCATTCCATTTTCTGAAATAAAGAATGGTAAATCAGGGCATTCTTTTTTGATTTTCATACCAAAATCATAAATTCCTTTAGGATAAATTTCCCATCCACGATGAACATTCATTTTTCTTTCAGGCCAAATATAAGGTTTCGCAATACATGGTAATCCATTTTCATCAAATTTTGAATCAGGTGCCTGAACACGTGTTGGCTGATAATAATTAAATCCTAACCAATCCACTTTTCCTTGAGCTAAAATAGCTTCATCTCCAACACGGCGATTGATTTCAACTTTCCAGTCATTTTCCACTGTATCTAAAACATCTTCAGGTAAATGTCCATGTGCCACAACATCTAACCACCAGCGATTATGTAAACCATCTGTCATTCTCACGGCTTCTAAATCTTCAGCAGATGGATTGTCTTTTGTATATGGTGGAGCAAAACAGTTAATCATCCCAATTTTTGCATCTTTACGAATTTTTCCTTCTTTTTGAAGCTTTCTAAAATTCATGACTGCTAAACAATGTGCTAAAGTAATATTGTATTGAACATTGATTGATTGTTTAAAATCTTTTTGATATGGATACCAAGTTCCATGTAAAAATTGTTGTTCTGGTTCTACAATAGGTTCATTAAAAGTAAACCAGTATTTAATTTTCTGACCAAATTCTTCCATTGCCTTTTTCACAAAATTAGCATACGCTTCCACAACTTCTCTATTTTGCCATCCACCACGTTTAACTAAATATTCAGGCATATCAAAATGATACATATTCATAAATATTTCAATTCCATTTTCGTGAGCACAATCAATCAACTGATGATACCATTTTGCTCCTTCAGGATTAATATTGCCATCTTGATCCAGTAATCTTGTCCATTGCATTGATGTTCTAAATGATTCAAAATTCATACTCTTTAATAATTGAATATCTGATTCATATTTGTGATACATATCATTTCCGACATATGATCCCACATTATTGTGAAAAGCATTAATTTCCATATCAGAATACATATCCCAATAAGAACGTAGTCTTCCTCCTACATTATAACTTCCTTCAGTTTGTGGTCCAGACATTGCTGCACCAAAGAAAAAATCTTTTGGTAATTTTATCATCTATAAATCCTCCTCTTGTTTATAAAGGCATTGTAAAAGATATTCTTCTTTGAGTAAATATTTTTTCATTATTTTATAAAATAATTTCATATTTTATAAAATTCTATATAAATTATGAAACATTGTTTCATAATTATTCCCACTGGAAATTTTCTTTTCCAGCACCTATTTCAAAATGATATTTGACAATACCTAAATCAATCTTTGTATAAAATCCTCGCTTTGCTTTGATTAATACTTTATGATGATGGTAAAGGACTTGAAATCTTTGTTGATTCAATGCTGTCGGGGCTAATAAAGCATATTGGACGCCTGCTTGAAACCATTTTGGAAAAGGTTCATCTCCTTTAGCCACATCCTTCATTGCTTTACTACGATGAAGCTTTCCTTGATTTTCCCCATACCCCACTACAATAACCGCAATTAGCTTTTCATCAGGACTTATTTGCATACATGAAATCATTTTCTTATAAGTCAAAGCAACCCAGCATGTATTCAAACCTAATTGTTGTGCGAATAAAACAAGATGTTCACCATAATAACCACATTTTTCTTCTAAATCTTGACTTCTTTTTCCAATCAATGCTATATAATTTTCAACACCTTCAAATTGACCATAATGTGCCATGCGACTTTGAAATGATTGAGATTCATTGGTTATGAGTTGAATATGTAAACCACTTTTTTGATTACATTCTTGTATTTTGCCTTTTAATTCTTCAATAATTTCTAAAGACAAAGGTTGTTTTATATATTGACGAACGCTATGACGTTTTTTTATAGCTTCTTTTAAATCCATCAACATCGCCTCCTCCTATATATTTTAACATATGATTGTTTCATACAAAACATGAAAATATCAACTACTATGAAACTTTGTTTCATGTTATAATAGACTTGGTGATAACAATGAGTATAATGACACAATTAGAATTTGAACTGGAATTTTCTCAATCCGAGAAACAAATTGCTCGATATATTTTAAATCATGGCGAAGATGTTTTAAGCATGTCTGTCAAAACTTTAGCAAAGCAGACTTATACTTCTCCTGCAACCATTGTTCGACTTTGTAAAAAGATGGGGTTAGAAGGTTACAATGATTTTAAAATCAAATATTCAGCTGAACTTCAATATGATTTACATCATACAGATCGTATTGATGTCAATTTCCCTTTTTCAAAAGAAGATAGTTACCCGATGATTTGTCATAAACTGTCTTCTTTATATCAAGAAGTCATTGCTGATACAATTAAACTCATTGATTTTTCAATGTTAGAAAAAATTGTTGATTTACTGTATACCCATGATCATATAGATATTTATGGTTCAGGCAATTCACTTCTGGCAGCCATGAGCTTTCAACATAAGATGATGCGTATTTCAAGAAATGTCAATTTAAAAATCCTGCATGGTGAACAGATATTTCAATCATATAACTCTAATGAAAATCATATTGCTATGATTATTTCATATTCTGGTGAAACAAACGAAAACATTCAGATTGCCCAAACATTAAAGGAAAAAGGCACTCCTATGATTATTTTAACATCCATTGGTAATAATCGTTTATCACATTATGCAAACTATATTTTAAATATTGGTTCAAGAGAAAAGATTTTTACCAAGATTGCACCATTTGCTTCTCAGATATCTATTGAATATTTATTGAACATCATTTTCTCATGTATCTTTCAAAAAGATTACAATCAAAACATCCAAAACAAGGTCAGTTATGATAAAAAAAATGACTCTAGACATCCTTTATCCAGTCCTGTCAGTGATGAAAGAAAATAATTTCATATTCTGAAAAAAAATCATAATAAATAGATTTTTTGATATGATAAAATCGCTATGTGGGAGGGAAATAAAAACATGAAATCTTTACAAATGAAATATAATTTTGTACACATTCTTTTTTGGGTATCCTATTTATCTATTTATGGATATATAGCTATATTTTTACAATATCGAGGTTTAAGCAATACTGACATTGGTATTGTCAGTGGTGGTGGAGCCATCTTTTCTATCTTTTTTTCTCCATTCATCTCATCGCTTTTATCCAAAATCCCTCGTTTAAACATTAAAAATTTGATTCTTATCTTATACTTACTAATGTTTGGTATGTTTATCAGTCTATTTTTTATAACAACACCTATTTGGATAATTATGTTATTTTATATTCTTTTATTAAGTACAGTCGTTTCCATTGTACCGTTTTTATCCATGCTGTGTATGAATTATCTTAAAGATGGACAATATATTAATTTTGGTTTATCACGTGGACTTGGTTCAATTGCCTATGCAACTGGAGCTATCGTCATTAGTCAGTTGATTGAACTCTTTAATCCAACAATCATTATTTTTGCTCATCTTATTTCAAGTATTGCCTTATTATATATGCTTTTTTCTATGCCCGATTATCAGACACATCAACAAGATACCAAAGAAAAACAATCAACAGCTTTTTCAATCATTCAAAATTATCGTACATTTTTTATGATTCTAGTTGCTTTTTCTCTGATGATAGCTGCCTCAACATCATTGTCAACTTATTTAATCAATATTGTAAAAAACTTAGGTGGAAGCACGTCTTTATATGGTGTGGCTGTGTTTTGCATGGCAGCCAGTGAAATGCCTTTGATGTCTGTGACTTTCCGTTTATTAAAAAAATATCGTGCTGAAACACTCATCCTTGCCAGTGCAGGATTCTATCTTATTAGAAACTTTACAATCTGTTTAGCTCCGTCACTTCCTATTCTTTTAATTGGTATGATGTTTCAAGGATTTTCTTATGGTTTATTTACCGCAACCATCACTTATTATGTCAATGATCATTTAGCAGAAAATGATCAAATGATGGGTCAAACAATGATTGCGATGATGTCTACTGGTTTAGGAGCAGCGATAGGTAATATTTTGGGAGGTATTTTACAAGATACTTTTGGCTTAAACAGTATGCTGATTTTTGTTGGTATTTTAACAATCTTAGGTTTTCTTATTATGTTCTTTACACTTAAAAATAAAACAGGTCTATCAAAAAGGCCTCTTGTTGAATCATATGAAAAAAACTGATGTATCATCAGTTTTTTTATTAATAATTTTCTGTCATTCTTTCAAAATAAGCTTTTGGATATCCACATGTTGGACATCTTTCAGGTGCTTCTTCTCCTTCATAAATGAAACCACATTGTCTGCATTTCCATCCTTTTGGAGCATCACCTTTAAACGTTTTTCCTTCTTTATAGTTTTTCAATAATCTTAAATAACGAGCTTCATGAGATCTTTCAACTTTTCCAACATTTTCAAACTTCACAGCCAATTCTTCAAATCCTTCTTCTCTTGCTTCTTTAGCCATACGTTTGTACATATCAGTCCATTCTTCGTTTTCTCCTGCTGCTGCCACTTCTAAATTTTCATCTGTTGATCCAATGCCATGAAATTCAGCAAACCACATTTTCGCATGTTGTTTTTCTTGATTTGCTGTTTCTTCAAAAATTGCAGCAATCTGTTCCAGCCCTTCTTTTCTAGCCATTTCAGCAAAATAAGTATATTTATTTCTGGCTTGAGATTCACCTGCAAAAGCTTCCATTAAATTCTTTTCTGTTTTTGTTCCAGCATATTTTGATTTCTTTTCTTCTACTTTTTCAAATTGACTTGCTGGAGCCTTACAAACTGGACATTGGTCAGGAGCATTTTCTCCTTCATAAACATATCCACATACTTTACAAATCCATTTTGTCATTATTTTTTCCTCCTTATTCATCTACTTTCATTATACACCTAAAAAATAAGAAAGCAAGAACTTTTTAATAATAGTAATCATTATTATTTATAAATTCATTCTATGATTGCTTTTGTAAGCATAAACATGTATAATGTGAGATGAAAAAAAGAATGCTATAGTAGTGACTTTTTTAAGCACTAACTTTTCTTTTTGATCAAAATAATGAAACGTCGTATTCATAAATGAAATGACAGTGGAGGTAACAAATGAATCAACAAAAAACAAGGAATCTGGCTTTGATGTCACTTTTTATCGCTATTGAGATTCTCATGGTCATGGTTCCCTTTTTAGGATTTATTCCTATTGGTCCCTTACGTGCAACAACATTGCATATTCCCGTCATCATTGCTGGGATTGTTTTAGGAAAAAAGCAAGGAGCGCAAATTGGTCTGGTATTTGGTTTATCCAGCTTGATTATCAATACCATTCAACCAACAATAACATCTTTTGTCTTTTCTCCTTTTATCAGTGGCTCATTATGGAGTCTTGTTATTGCGATTATGCCAAGAGTATGTATTGGATATATTGCCGGTCTGATTTATGAAAAAGGAAAAAGCCATCCCATACCAGCCATGTGTTTAGGTTCTCTGGTGGGTGCTATGACCAATACAATCCTTGTTTTAGGAGGAATATATCTTTTTTTTGGCAATCAATATGCTACAGCTATAGGATTGTCACTAACAAAGCTTCTTCCCTATCTATTAACAATTATCGCAACAACGGGATTATTAGAAGCGGCTGTTGGAACAATCATTGCAGTTATTGTTTCTCGTATACTCATTCAATTTAAGAAATAAGGTGAAAAAATGTCTAAAAAAATCATTATTGGAATAACTGGCAGCATTGCTGCATTTAAAAGTGTTCAACTGATTAGTGATCTTATCAAAAAAGGATATCAGATAGAAGTGATGATGAGCGAAAGTGCTACACGTTTTATAACACCTATCTGTATTCAGTCATTAACTAAACGTAAAGTCTATGTCGATACATTTGATGATGAAAATCCTGCCATCATCACACATGTTGATATTGTCAAAGATGCCGATTTATTTATGATTGTTCCTGCCAGTGCACATACCATTGCGAAACTGGCTTATGGAATGGCTGATAATATGCTGACAAGTGCTTTTCTTGCAGCAACATGTCCTAAACTCATTGCCCCTGCAATGAATGTTCATATGTATGAAAATGCAATCACACAAAGAAATATGCAAATACTAAAAGATGCTGGAGTCACATTTGTTGAACCTGTTTCTGGGTTACTGGCATGTGGTGATGTGGGTAAAGGAAAGTTGGCTGATGAAGATATTCTTTTAGAAATGATTGACTATATGTTCACACCTAAAGTTTTAAAAAATAAAAAAATTCTTGTGAGTGCCGGTCCAACTCAAGAAAGCATTGACCCTGTTCGTTTTATTACCAATCATTCCAGTGGTAAGATGGGATATGCTTTAGCCCGTAGTGCTTTTTTAATGGGTGGGGATGTCACATTAATCAGTGGTCCAACTTCCTTGAATAAACCCTACGGTGTCAAAACAATTGATATTATCACTGCCAAACAAATGCATGATGAAATCATCAATCGTGTTCAGGATTTTGATTATATCATTATGTCAGCAGCTGTAGGAGATTATCGTTGTCAAAATATTGCTCAAGAAAAAATCAAAAAACATGAAGATACTTTGACATTACAGTTACAAAAAAATCAAGATATTCTTTTGGAAATGGGTCAGCATAAAAAACCACATCAGATCATTTGTGGTTTTGCAATGGAAACACAAGATTTAATTGAAAATGCTAAAGAAAAACTACAGAAGAAAAATTGCGATATGATTGTAGCTAATCATTTAAAAACAAAAGGAGCTGGTTTTCAAGGTGATACCAATGTTGTCAGCATTCTTACAAGTGAGTCTATTCATCATTATGATCTCATGAGTAAAAATGATTTGGCTTTTGAAATCTTAAATCAGATGAAAAAACGGGAGGAACAAAAATGTTAATTGTTATTGATATTGGAAATACAAATATTACAATGGGAATCTATCATGAAGATTTCTTGATAGGAACTTATCGTTTAACAACAAAATTTCAAAGAACATCTGATGAATATGGTTTTATGCTTTTATCATTTTTAAATGCTTCAGCTATTACTGTTAAAGATATTGATGATATCATCATTAGTAGTGTTGTTCCTAAAATTAATTATTCATTTACAAATTCTATCAAAAAATATTTATTTAAAGAACCTATTTTTATTGGACCTGGTGTCAAAACAGGTATTGATATCCGTATTGACAACCCTTCTACATTAGGTGCCGATCGTTTAGTTGATGCCGTAGGTGCTTATTATACATATGGTGGTCCCTGTCTGGTCATTGATTTTGGAACAGCTACAACTTATGATGTTGTCAGCCATCAAGGGGAATTCTTAGGTGGAGCAACAGCTCCGGGTATTGGTATATGTGCAAATGCCCTTTCTTCACAGGCCGCTAAATTACCTGAAATAGAAATTCAAAAACCTGAACATGTGATTGCTAAAAATACAATTAAAAGTATGCAATCAGGTGTCTTTTTTGGATATATTGGTCAAACTGAATATTTAATTCAACAAATCAAAAAAGAATATCAGCAAGATATGAAAGTCATTTCGACAGGTGGTTTAGGAAGAATGATAGCAAAAGAAACTGCCCTCATAGATATTTATGATGCAGATTTAACTTTTAAAGGATTAAAAATTATTTATGATAAAACAAAAAGAAAGCAAAGCTTATAAACTTTGCTTTTTTACATATAGCCACTTGATCAATTGAGCCATCATATATTGTTTATCAAATAATGTCATAAGACGTTCTATACCTATTTTATCATGTTCTGGATAAAGCAACAGATGAAGAATAACACCAACCAGCCCTCGACCATTCAAATGTTCTACAATATGCCAATCACCTGAGAAAACCTTTGAAAAATCACTTTGACAATATTCTTGAAAATCTTTCAATATATCTTCAGTCAATATATCAAAACGATAAACATAACTGACATCCCTTTCCATCAGTTCACAAATCCAGTCAAGAATAACATATAAATAATCTTGTATCATTAAAGGTTCTTGAAAATGTGTTTCCAGAAAATGTTGATATAGATGATCTTGACTGCTGCTGTTTGTATATTCTCTTATCTTTCTTTCTGTATAAAGGACTTCATGATATATAATATCAAACAAAGATGTTTGAAAAGGTAAAAACGTATAACAATTGCCAACATATTTTTTCATTGTTTTTTGACCTTGAAGATAACCCAAACGAATCAATCGATCAAGTGAAGATCGAGAAAAATCCATAAAGCCATGAAGTTCTATTTGTGGGTGGGTATAGTGAATAGATGGACGATGGAGATAATGAGAATGTTTCACTGGATATGCTAAATCTATAACCAGAACTTCATCAGCTCCCATAGCAAGTGCTAAATCTATTGGAACATTATCAAAATAGCCACCATCTATATAAGACTGATTATCAAAATGATGAATGGGAAACAAAGGAAAACATGAAGCACTGGCCAAGAGATAATCATAAATATGTTGACGTGGCATTTCTTCTTTTGTGATATAGAGTGGATTGAGTGATGGATAGTGAACAGTACATAAACCAAAATCAATGGATGATTGAAGCAGCACATCTTCCTTTAACAATCGTCTGATCAAGTATTTTAAAGGTGTAATATCTGCACCTTTTTCTTTCACATAAGTTTTAAAAAATGAAATAGCAAGATGGGATTGATCCAACATTGTTTCTAAATCACCACCTATTGTTGGCAATTCATTGGAAAAAATATCTTTTTCATCGACAGTTTCCCATAAATGCAAAAGAACATCTATATCCTTTTGAGCTAATAAACAAGCATTCAAAGCTCCAATAGATGTTCCCGTCACAATCTGATAATCCCATTTTGATTCATCAATGGCTTTCATAAATCCTGCTTGATAGGCTCCCTTGGCTCCTCCTCCAGCAAGAACAATCGCTTTTTTCATGCATAATCTCCCCTTTGACTCTCTACTATCATATGCGAGAATTGTTCAAGGTAGACATCAAATTCTTGAAAATCTATCAAATGATATTCCCAGTTAGGCGAACCAATTTGACCAGGTACATTAAAGCGACAATCACTCTGTTTTCCCATGATATCCCAGACTGGAATAATGACTTCTTCAGCTTCCAGATCTAAACAATAATGCAATATTTTCTGATACAAATGTTTTTCTGAATATTTTTTTAATTGTTGTTCTAATGTTTTATATTCTTCTTTTTTTATAGTCTTTAACCACCCATTTAAAGTATCGTTGTCATGTGTGCCACTATATACAACAACTTTTGAAAAATCAAAATCTGAAGCATAATGAAACTGAAAAACATACATTCCTTTAAGATGATAATGATCTCTCAACTCATAAACTTCTGGTCTTAAATCACCTAAATCTTCAGCTAAAATAGATAAATGGTCCACTTGAGCATATAAGGCATCAAACAAATCATATGCAGGTCCTTCAATCCACTTTCCAATGACAGCTGTTGGTTCACTGGCTGGTATTTTCCAATAAGTATCAAACCCTCTAAAATGATCAATTCTAACACGATCATACATCTGTTGAGAAGCCTTCATACGATCCACCCAAAAGGCATAATGATGTTTTTTCAAATATTCCCAGTCATAAAGAGGATTTCCCCATCTTTGTCCAAATTTACTAAAATAATCTGGAGGTACTCCTGCTACAAATGAAGGTGTTCCATCTTCTTCCAATAAGAAACTTTCACGATTTTGCCAGACATCAGCAGAATCTAAGCCAACATATATAGGCATATCCCCAATAATTTCAATATTATTTTGATGAGCATAATCTCTTAATTGTTGCCATTGCTGGAAAAAGAAATACTGTAAAAACATCTGGTAATCTATTTCCTTAGTAAAAGGTAATAATGAAAACGTATAATCATGATGATAATTTTTATATTCTTCTTCCCATTCAATCCATGATTTTTCTTGATGATGCGTTTTAAAAACACGAAAAATAGCGTAAGGATATAACCAAGAATGATTTTTTTCTACAAAATCATGATAATTGTCATCAGCATGGAAACGTGAAAAAGCCAATTGATAATATTTCTCTTTTTGTTTTCTGACACTCGTATAATCAACATATAAAGTCTGATTGACTTCCTCTTTGACTTCATTCTGTTTCAATAAACCTGCTTCAATCAATGTTTCAATATCCAAATAGATTTCATCACCAGCATGGCTTGATAATGGCTGATAAGGAGAATTCCCATATCCTAAAGGATTCAATGGCAGAATTTGCCATATATGAATATGTGCTTGAGCAATCTTATCAACAAATCGATATGCACTTTTACCAAAATCTCCTACTCCATATTGGCTTGGTAAAGCCGAAATAGGAAAAAGTATTCCTGTTTTTTTCATAGTTTCCACCTAATATCCAATATTTTCTTCAATAATAATGACGTGTATGCGATTTTTTTGTCCTTGATAACCTAATTTGACATAACTTGAACAAATACGATCTTCATTCAAACAATCTTGGCATTTTCCTACACGTGTACATGGTGTTTTTTTATGCAGACGTAAAGCATTGGCTGGTGCACTATATTCACGAATATGATTGATTGCTTCCTGTTCATTGATGAAAATCTTATTTAATCCCGCAATAACATAAACATCTTTAGGTCCAAAAATCATTGCTGATACACGATTTCCTCGTCCATCAACATTATATAAGCACCCATCCATAGTCAAAGCATTGGTACTTGTTATAAAGATATCAGATAATAAACCCTCACGTAATCTTTCTACAACCTGTTCTTGAGATAGTCCTTCTTCATAACGATCAATGAAATGAACATCACTTTTCTTAATCAAATCAATCACACCCAATTGAGTAAGTGTCACGCTCCCACCAACAGCAACTTTCTTTTGATCTGTCAAAATATTTTTTAAATAGTGATGAAGTTCTTCCTCGTCTTTAACAATCATACAACTCATATTATTTCTTTCAAAAGCTTTAATAAGCTGATTTTCTTTTATGTGTAATAATGTTTTATAATTTTCATCCATCTTTCTATCCTCCTATATGAATAAGTGTCCTATCTGATAAATCAAGAATGCGACAAGATATGCCATACCCGTCTGAAATAAAACTGTTAAAATAGCTTGTATCCAGGAATGAAGTTCACGTCTGGTTGCTGCAAAGGCAGCAACGCAAGGCATATATAAGACTGTAAAAACTAAGAAAGCAAATGCCGATAAAGGTGTAAATATACCAGCAAGAGCTTGATGAAAAGCAGCCGTTGAAGAAGATTGTGTTAAAACGGTCAATGTTGAAACAACAGATTCCTTTGCTGTAATTCCTGTCATTAACGCTGTAGAAGCACGCCAGTCATTGAATCCCAGTGGTGCAAAGATCGGTGATACAAATGAACCAATGGCAGCCAGAATACTTTGTGAACTATCAGAAACAAAATCAAATGTAAAGCTAAAACTTTGTAAAAACCAGATAACAATAGAAGCCATAAAAATAATTGTAAATGCTTTATGAATAAAATCCTTAGCTTTATCCAAAACATTTAAATAAACATTTTTTAGAGTTGGAATACGATAAGCTGGGAGTTCTAAAACAAATGGAACAGGCTCTCCTATAAAAACGGTATTTTTTAAAAGTATTGCTGAAATAATCGCTACCAGTATACCAATACAATAAATTGTCAACATGACAATAGCTGCTTTATGTGGAAAGAAAGCAGCAATAATCATTCCATAAATAGGAAGTTTGGCACTACATGACATAAAAGGTGTTAAAATAATGGTCATCTTACGATCACGGTCACTGGATAGAGTACGTGTTGCCATAATGGCCGGAACACTGCATCCAAAACCAATCAACATAGGTACAAAAGAGCGTCCAGAGAGTCCTATTTTTCTTAATGCCTTATCCATAACGAAAGCTACTCTGGCCATATAACCACTATCCTCCAGCATAGATAAAAAGAAAAATAAAATCACAATTACAGGTAGAAACGACAAAACACTTCCTACTCCTGCCAAAATACCATCACCAACTAAAGAACGCAACCAATAGGCCACATCATTAACTTCCAAAAGATGAATAATCCAATTAGAAAACTGTCCTATAAGACTATCCATAAGATCTTGCAAAGGTGCACCTATAAGTGAGAATGTCAAATAAAAAATAAACAACATAATCAAAATAAAAATAGGAATACCTAAATATTTATGTGTTAATAAACGATCGATTTTTTCTGAACGAATCTGTTCTTTGGTTTCACTTTCAATAAAAACTGTATGATGGCAAACATCTTCAATAAAAGAATAACGCATATCTACCAAAGCTGCTTCACGATCAGTTCCTGCTTCTTCTTCCATTTTTTCTAGAATATGCTCAATAATATGACGATCTCCTTGATCAATATGCAACTTATCAAACATATCTTCATCACCTTCAATGATTTTTGTAACACAATAACGCAAAGGTAAATGCAAAGATTGAGCACTCTGTTCAACAATATGCGATATAGAGTGAATGGCCTTATGAACAACGCCATGACAAATATCAATATGATGTGATGATTGATCTAAGTTCTTTTCAATCGCAGTAATAACATCTTCAATACCCTCATTTTTACTTGCTGAAATAGGTACAACATCCATTTCAAGACGTTCTTTTAGCCCATCAATATCAATACTGTTACCACTTACAATAACTTCATCCATCATATTTAAAACAAGAATCATTGGAATATTTAATTCTAATAATTGAGTTGTTAAATAAAGATTTCTTTCCATGTTTGTCGCATCAATAATATTAATAATTAAACATGGTTTTTCCTCTAATAAATAACGAATAGAAACTATTTCTTCTGAAGTATAAGGTGACAAAGAATAAATACCCGGTAAATCAATCAATTCAAGTTCATCTTTATGTTTTTTTATAAACCCTGTTTTTTGTTCTACTGTGACACCTGGAAAATTACCGACATGTTGTGAAGAACCAGTTAAAGCATTAAATAAAGTTGTTTTTCCACAATTTTGATTTCCAATCAAAGCAATCTTCTTAATCATGATCTACCACCTTTACTTCAATTAAAGAAGCATCCTCTTTCCTCAAAGTCAAAACATAACTTCTTAAATAGACTTCTATTGGATCCCCCATAGGTGCTACTTTTCTAATTTTAACTAATGTATGGGGTGTTAAACCCATTTCTAATAAACGTCTTCTTAAAAGTCCCTTTCCATTCACAGCAACAATCTGTACTAATGTCTGAGGACTCATTTGATCTAAAGTCATACCCTCACCTCATTACCTAACCATTATAACGCATTTTTTTATCAATGAAAATATTATCTTTTGACATTTTTTTATACAAAAAAAGAGTTTTAAACATCACGCCTAAAACTCCCTTTATCATCTAAAGAACATTTTCCTGATCATCAAAGACACTTTGATTTCTTAATTTTTGTTTTTGCATATACAAAACATAATCAGATTCCTCAATATCATCACCTAAAGATTCTACATTTCGAGGATTATCCATATTATAAATATAAACATATGCCTGATCTTTCACTTGACCATCTTGATCTAGAATATCCATAGAAATCTTATTATACTCATTATCTTGATTGTGTTCACCAAAATAACTTTCCAGTTCATCTAAACATTGAGCTGTTTCTTCATCCACATCATAGAGTTCACCAAAAACAAGATGATCCCCCTGTGGTAAAAAAGCAGGATAAACGACTCCAGCAATCGTCATTAAACTTCCTTTTATATAACCATCACCACAATAAACACTACGTTCTCTTAAATAAATATCGTGATTATACATTCCTTTTCTCAATGTTCCATAAACAAAAACACGTACCATTAATGTGTTGCACCACCTGTCACTTTAATATCATTCTCTGTTGTCACAATGGCTTCAATCGCTGCGATTAAACCTTCAACGATTGTATCCAAACTCATACTTGCTGTATTTGGTCTTGTAATCACTTGTTCTGGTAAGAATGGAATATGAATGAATCCACTTTTTTTACCGGGATATTTCGTTTCAATAATGTGACGTACACCATATAAAACATGGTTGCAGACAAATGTTCCAGCAGTATTGGATACAGATGCAGGAATCTGTTTTTGACGAATATTTTCAACCATCGCTTTAATTGGTAAATTAGAGAAATAAGCTGCTGGTCCATCAGCAAAAACAGGTTCATCAATAATTTGTTGTCCAGCATTATCTGGAATACGACAATCATCTATATTAATCCCAATTCTTTCGACTGTCATGTCTGTACGTCCTCCAGCCTGTCCAACTGATAGAACAACATCCGGATTTTCTTTAGCAATCGCTTCATCAATGACTTTTAAAGATTGATGACAAACCGTTGGAATTTCTAATTTGATAATTTGAGCACCAGCAATTTCATCTGGTAGTTTTTTCACTGATTCAATGGCAGGATTAATTTTATCACCACCAAAAGGATCAAAACCTGTAACTAAAATTTTCATTTGCAACCTCCTAGAATGCTAAAACAAGCATTAAAACAATATGAATCACAATCATAATTAAAGCAATTGGAGCCTGTGCCTTAATAACTGCCCATTTTTGATCTTTTGTTTCCAAAACCGCACAAGGAACAATATTAAAGTTTGCAGCCATTGGAGTCATTAAAGTTCCACAATATCCTGCCGTCATACCTAATGCAGCTACAATTGAAGGATCTCCTCCTTGATTAATAACAAATGGAATACCAATTCCAATAGTAATAACTGTAAAAGCAGCAAAGGCATTTCCCATAATCATTGTAAAGATGACCATACCTAATACATAAACAATCACTCCAATGACAATGTTTCCAGAAGGCACGACACTAGAAATAATACTAGAAATCACATCTCCTACACCAGCTTCATTAAAGACACTACCTAAAGCACCTAATAATTGTGGTAATAGACATGATGCTCCAACTTGCATTAATAAACGTGATGTATCACTACGTGTTTCAGATAATTTTGGTTTACAAATAATAATTGCTAAAACAAATGCAACTAAACAAGCAATTCCTGTCATAACAGCCCCATCTAAAGCTGTTGGATCACCACTGCTGCTACCAAATGAAAATAATTGGAATGAAAAGAAATTACTTAACTTTAAAAAGAATGTTTGAGCTGTATCTTTATTGTATTGAATCAATGATAAAATCAATGCCATAACACCAATAGAAACAGCAGGAACAAAAATTTTATTTCCTAATTTTTCACTAGATTGTTGACGGAATTCATGTGTTGATTCTTCAAATTCACCCATTTTAACTTGATTTGTTACTGTTAAACATCCCATAACAACAAGCATAGCCCCAATCAATACATTAGGTAACACTTTCCCTAACATAAAGATAACACCTAATAGAGCCCAAAATAAAGTTGTTCCTATTTTTGCTTCTTTATTACGTGTTGCACGATAAGCTGTATCAAAGCTTACAAAAGAACATAAAACATAAAAGAATTCAGGAAAATAGATTGTTAAAAAATCTAACATTATTTATTTCCTCCCTTCTTGATTTTTCTATCATATAAAAAGACTTGAATAAAAGCCAAAACAATAGAAATCGCTGCAATATAAATAGAAGCTCCCGCAATACTTGCTAAAGTGACTTCTGTAAATCCAGCTTCAGCCATTGTTCCATACATCAAAACAACACCACTGGCAGCAGGGAAACAGTTTTGAGCAAAGAAATTTCCATAGTTTTCAACAGCAGATGATAATCCTTTTAATGATTCTTCTTCATCTTCTGTCAATTCTTCTCCTTTGACTTTTTCACCAGCAGCCTGTGCCATTGGCATAATTAATGGTCTGACGAATTGAACAACCCCTCCAATTCTGATATTTAAAGCTGAGGCTATAGTACGAATAACGGAATAAATAGCCAACACTTTACCAGCTGAGGCATTTTTAATTTTTCCAATCAAATAAGCTGCCCTTTCTTTTAATCCATATCTTTCGATAATCGCAATTACTGGGAAAATAATTAAAAAGATGGACATTAAACGATTGGAAACAAAAGAACTTCCTAATATTTCTAAAATCTCTATGATATTCATTCCAGAAACAAGTCCTGTGACAATTCCTGAAATAATAACAGTTGCCAAAACATCTAATTTAAAAGCAAAACCTACAACGATGATGACAATCCCAATCAGTGTGATATACTCCACAACTAAACTCCCCTTTCAAATAATGATAAAATCATTATATATGATTTTTAAGATTCTTGCAAGAAAACATATAAAACTCTTTTCGTTTTTTCTACTTCTTTATGTTAATATAACAATTTTTGGTAATCTTTTTTTCTATTTTATATAAAAATAGTCTTTATTTTTTTATTGAAAAGAAAAAAGATATTGTAACCCTATCTAAAAAAGAGTATAATTTCTTTAATTATAAAAAGGGGGATTTTTATGGAAATTAAAATCGAAAGAGCAAAAACACTAAAAACAAAACCAGATCAAAACCATTTAGGATTCGGTCAATATTTTACTGACCATATGTTTATAATGGATTGGGATAAAGATGTCGGATGGCATGATGCTCGTATAGTACCTTATGGACCTATTGCGATGGATCCAGCAACAATGGTGCTTCATTATGCTCAAGAAACATTTGAAGGATTAAAAGCTTATCGTAATCCTCAAGGTCAGATTCTATTGTTTAGACCAGAAATGAATGCTCGACGAATGATTAATTCAAATAAACGTATTTGTATGGCAGAATTGCCTGAAGACATGTTTGTAGAAGCTGTCGAAGCACTTGTCAAATATGAACAAGACTGGATTCCAACTGCGCCAGATACTTCGCTTTATATTCGTCCATTCATGTATGCTTCTCAACCTGGTGTCGGTGTTCACCCTGCCAATAGTTATCGCTTTATTATTATCTTATCACCTGTAGGTGCCTATTATCCTGAAGGTGTCAACCCTGTCAAAATCTGGGTTGAAGATGAATATGTTAGAGCTGTTAAAGGTGGGACAGGTTTTACAAAATGTGGTGGAAACTATGCTGCCAGCATTGCTGCTCAAGTGAAAGCCGAACAAAATGGCTATACACAGGTATTATGGCTAGATGGTGTGCATCGTCGTTATGTTGAAGAAGTTGGAACAATGAATGTCATGTTCTTGATTAATGATACGGTTGTAACTGCTGCACTTGAAGGTTCTGTATTACCCGGTGTCACAAGAGATTCTATTATCCATATTTTAAAAGATATGGGATACAAAGTTGAAGAACGTGATTTAAGCATTGATGAGCTGATGGAAGCTGGACGTACTGGCCAATTAAAAGAAGCATGGGGAACAGGAACAGCTGCTGTGATTTCACCTATTGGTGAACTTTGTTATAAGGGTGAAAAAATCACTATTCATGATTTTAAAACTGGACCACTTACACAAAAACTTTATGATACATTAACAGGTATTCAATGGGGAAGACTGGAAGACCCTTATCATTGGACAAAAGTCATTAAATAAAAGAAAAACGGTTATCTTTAATGATAATCGTTTTTTATGATTCACGTTTTTCTATAGGTTGATATTCCTTTAATTCGCCTACATATTTTGTAGCTGGACGAATAATACGATTAGAATAAAGTTTATTTTCAATATTATGAGCAATCCATCCTACTGTTCTGGCAACAACAAACAATAAGGTATAAAGGTCTTCAGGAATATTCAACATACTATAAACAAGTCCACTATAAAAATCAACATTTGTACAGACATGTATTCCTTTACGTTCATAAATTTTCGCAACAGCAATCTCCCCAAAACGTTTATAGAACTTATATTCCTGATAACGTCCTTTTTCAATCGCCAGTTCTTGACATTTTTCACTTAAGATTTCACTACGTGGATCACTTAAAGTATAAACCGCATGTCCAATCCCATAAATCAATCCACTGCCATCATTAAAATCCTTATCTAAAATACGATTAATGATTCTTTCAATATCCTCGTCCAAAGCCTCTATTGAAATCTCTCCAATAACTTTTTCCATCTGTCTTTTAACAGCTAAATTGGCACCCCCATGTCGAGGACCTTTCAATGAACCTATTGCTCCAGCAACAGCTGAATAAATATCCGTTCCTGTTGAGGAAATCACAACATTCGTAAAAGTAGAGTTATTCCCTCCCCCATGATCAGCATGTAAAGCCAAAGCAATATCTAAAATTTCTGCTTCCTTGTGTGTAAACTGTCCATCTGGACGTAATAAAGTCAAAATCATTTCAGCGATACTCAAATCTTTTTGAACATGATGAATAACCAGACTTTTCTCATCAAAATAGTGAACCTTTGTCTGATATGTATAACAGACAATACTTGGTATTTTAGCTAATAAATTGATTCCCTTATTTAATGTTTCCTGTATGCCCGTATTATCTGGATCACCATCATAACCATACAGCATCAAAACTTCCTGTTGTAATTTATTCATTAAATTTTTAGCAGGAAAACCTAATATATTGGCTTCCAAATAATGTGGTGGTAAAGCATATTGCTCACTTAAGATTTTTTTAAATCTTTCAAATTCTTCTGATGTTGGTAAATATCCAAAAAGAATTAAAAAACAGACTTCTTCAAACAAATATCTTTTATTCTCTTTAGGATAACGAATCATGTCTTCTACATTGATTCCACGATAATAAAGACGTCCATAATCATCTTTCTTCTGTCCATCTATCTTTTTATATCCCACAACATCAGAAATTTTTGTTAATCCAACAAGAACTCCTGTTCCATCTTCATTACGTAATCCTTTTTTTACAGAATAAGTTTGATATAAAGCATTATCTATTTGATTTTCTATTAATGATTTTTGAAAAAAATCTTGAATTTGATCATTCATGATTTCCACCCCTTTTCTATATTGGTACTATTATAACACTATTTTGTATAATTGTATACAATTATTATGGGTTAAATCCATCCAAAATATTGACAGGCATATTCAATACCATCATCATAACTTGCTTTTGTCACAAAAGAAGCTTTCTTTTTCAATTCTTCACAGGCATTTCCCATCGCAATAGATGTCCATTCTGGTTTAAACATGATCAAATCATTATAATCATCTCCAAAAACAACAACATCTTCTTTTGTTCCACCAACATATTCTAACATACGCATAATACCTTGATCCTTTTCATCATGTTGATAAGTTAAATAGTCCTTCATAAAACGGATATGTCCTAAAGAATCTAATAAAGTTAATTCATGTTCACGCTTTTGATCTATCGCAATATAAATCTTATAATAATCTTTAATATCTTCATATCGTAAAGATGGTTCATAAAAATAACGTGTTGGTTCTAAACGATACCCTACCTGTTTAATAAATAATTCATCATTCATTAAAACATCAATACTATCATTAGGGGTAATCAATAGACCAAAGCCTTTTTGATGAGCTTCATAGCATAAAGCTATCGCTTTATCTCGATCAAGTGGTCGATTTTCAATGACCTGATCATTAATAGTAATAGCAGCTCCTCCATTGCTGACAATATGATGAAATCCTGCCTTTTTTGCAAAATCTTTTGTTTTATAATAAGCTCTCCCTGTCGCAATACAGACAAAATGTCCGTTATCCTGTAATTTTTGAATCGTTTTTTTAGCACTGGCAACAAGTTCACCTGTCTGTTTATTTGTCAATGTTCCATCAATATCAAAGAAAAAATATTTTTTTTGCATCCTCTTTTCCTCCTGTTTTCTATTATACCAAATCCTGACTTTGATGAAAATACTGATATAAAAAACTCATATGCAATGGTGATAGGACAATTCCCACAATGCCAAAAAAATGAATATGCACGACCATCGAAACAAGTAATAAAAAAGCCGGAATTTTTGTTTCTTTATTCATGATATGTGGTTCTAAAAATTGATGAATCATATTGATCAGAATATATAAACAAAAAAGATACAGTGATTTCATATAAATCCCTTGAAAAGCATAAAGAAGCATCATTGGAATTAAAATAATGCCAACCCCTATAAAAGGTAAACCATCTAATAAACTGATCACAAAAGCATAAGATAGTGCTGGTTCTATATCCAAAATCATAAAAGCAATCCATAAAATCATAAAAGTGACAAACATCAAAGTGAATTGACATTTGATATAAATCCATAAACTTTTAAGAACATGATTTTTAAGTTGAACAAGTTTGATATATGTCTGATGCGATATAAATCTTAAAAAACAACTTTTCATATCTTCATAGTCTAACATAAAAAAGAAGGTGGAAATCATAAAGATAAAAAAAGAAAAGAGAAATGAAGGAATGGATTGGATAAATTGTGATGCAAAAGAGATAGCTTGAAATATGTTTTGATGAATCCAGTTTTGAAATATAACAATGATATCTTGTGGTAAGAATAAAAAAACTTGTTGAAAACTTCCTGTGAGTTGATTCATAAAAGGTAAAAAGACGGAATCATAATAAACTGGCAACATTTGAAAAAACTTGATTGCAAAAGAAAATAATGCCATAAAACCAATGGCCAGTAAAAATGCGAAAAACAGGTAAATCATCAACAACAAAGAAATACCTATTGCACTTGTCTGGAGAGGAATTTTATGTTGCACTCTATCAATAAGTGGCTTTAAGATAAAAAAACATAGAATCGCCAATAGAAATGGAAACAACAAAGCAAACATATATTTAAGGAGCATGATATAACAAATCAAACGACATCCTATGACAAAATATTTCTTATAATTCATAGACTCACCTAATGATATATATGTCACAAATAAAAAAATAAGTCCATCAAGACTTATTTATACACATACCGACATAAATCGACAATTTTCTTATCAAAAAGATGATACGATATTCATGGTGAAAAACAATGTATATATATGACATAACAAACAATCAATATCAATTTCCAATCTTAGATCCAGATTTTTCATACCAACATATTGATTATCAGAAAAATCTTTATCCTTTTTTCAAACAACTTCATATTCCACAATCCGTCCGCTTTTTAACAGGCATTTATATTGAATATCGTATTCTTCCTTATTTTATTGAAGAATATCCACAACTCTATTTTCATGTTTCTAAACATCTGGTAGAGAAAATGAAAACTTATTTTGATTTTGGAGATGTTCATCTCTATTATGAAAGATCAAATTTCTTCTTTATGGTCATGTTCAATACAAATGAAGATCTCATCGAAATTGCTTTTATTGAACTTTATCATTATCTGCAAGATAAAACATTTGAATATTTACATCAAACATGCTCATTTCAAATCAAATGTGGTGCTTATGTATCTACTGTAAACATTCACCCTTATAAACTCTTTGACCTTTCTAAGGAACAATGTCAACAAATTCTTTCTAAAAAAACAGCTCATATTTCTGTTTATAATTTAAAACTTTTACGTTGATGTTGTTCTAAATACTGATAGATATAGATTATTCCTTTTTTATAAAGCCATAAGACAAAAGGTGTACTCAAACAGATTGGAATAATGAAAATCATTGACATAGAAAATAAAGAATTGATTCCAAAGAAGTCATGCATAACCATTAAAATCAAATAGAAAATAATCGCAATTGTACTTGTAACTATCACTCTAAGGCGATTTAAAGGTAAACAAACAACAAAAACAACAAGGAAACTGATAAATCCAGCCACAAGATAGTAATAAGTCGATAACATACGTTCATCAAAATGCAGTTGATAACCTATAAAAGTAATCAAAAGCATATAAGTGATCATTGTCAAAGCACAAGGAACTGCTGTAGAAATCACATGTTTTAAAAAGCCTTGTGATGATAGAGATGAAGAACGCTCTAATGTCAGTAAAAAACTTGGTAAACCAATAGCCAGACCACTGATTAAACTTAACTGTAAAGGCGTAAAAGGATAGCTCATTCTTAAAGCTGCAAAAACAAGACAAAGAACCGTAGAATAAATTGTTTTTGTTAAATAGAGTGAACTCACTCTTTCAATATCAGCAATGATAGCTCTCCCCTCTTTGACAATTTCTACCATAGAAGCAAAAGAAGAATCAAGCAAGACAATATGTGCAGCTTGTTTTGCAGCGTCACTCCCAGCTGCCATTGCGATTCCACAATCTGCATCTTTTAAAGCCAGTACATCATTCACTCCATCACCAACCATCCCAACAACATGTCCTCTGGCTTGTAAAGCCTTCATAATACGTTGTTTCTGTTCTGGCTGTACACGACCAAAAACATGGTAATGAGAAACAATCTTTTCCATTTCCAATTCATCTTCGGGCAAAGTAGAAGCATCAATATACAAATGTCCGTCTTTTAACCCTGCCAATTGGGCAACTCTGGCAACCGTGACAGGATTATCCCCCGATAGAATACGAATATCTACATGTGCATTTTCAAAAAAATGTAATGTTTCTTTCGCTTCTGGACGAATGCAATCATAAATGATAATTAATGCCATTGTTTCAACTTTTCCAATACGTAAAGTAGAGGCATCAATAGAATCTGTCTGCCCTAAAAGTAAAACACGATATCCTTTTTGGGTATATGTTTGAATATCTTTTAACACAGGATGATTGACAGGTAATAAAAATTCAGGTGCACCTAAAACATAATGCCCTTTTCCTACAATCGTTAAACCACGCATTTTTCGTTGTGATGAAAAAGGAATATAATCCTCTATCTTTTGATGGTCTGGATAAAAGAAATAATCTTGCAAAGCTAATTGTGTCGCATTCACATCATCACACTCATGAGCCATCACACCCATCACAAATTCAATATCCTGTAAATCGTAAGGCTGATACGGAATCAATTTTTCAACTTTTAATTCTCCTGTTGTAATTGTTCCCGTTTTATCAAGACAAAGAACATCTACTCTAGCCAGAGCTTCAATAGCCTCCATTTCTTGAATTAATGCTTTTTTACGTGCCAATTTTCCAACTCCGATAATAAAGGACAAACTCGTTAATAAAACAAGTCCCTCTGGAATCATTCCGACGACACCAGCCACCGTTTTTACAATCGCTGTCGCTAAATCATTTGGATAAGCACTACGTTGTGAAAAAAATAAAACAAGCCCCACAGGAATAATGACAACACTTAATATTTTAATGACTTTTTCAATAGAATCTTTCATCTCTGAAGAAGCATTATTTTTATTTTTAGCTTTATGAACAAGTCTTGTTGAATAGTTATCATTTCCAACACGGATCACCTTTGCATAAGCACTTCCAGCCACAACAAAACTACCAGATAGCAATTCATCATTCATCTTCTTTTTGACAGGTTCAGATTCTCCAGTCAACATAGCTTCATTCACTTCAATACCATGTGACTCTAAAACAATACAATCACTTCCAATCTGATTTCCTGTTTCCAGAAATATAATATCATCTTTGACAAGTTGTTCAGTAGGAATCACCATCTCCTGTTGATCACGAATGACTTTTACTTTTTTAACAGTGACAACTGTTAATTGATCAATAATCTTTTTAACTTTAAATTCTTGATATATACCAATAAAAGCATTAACAAAAATAACAACCATGAATGTCAGATTTGTCCATCTTCCTGTTGATATAATAATAGCTGCCAAGAAAACATTTAAACAATTAAAGTAAGTCAATGTATGCTCTAAAACAATCTGTTTTTTCGTTTTAGAAATATTATCATGAGAAACATTAACCAATCCTTGTTTGATACGTTCACTGACTTGTTGATGTGTTAATCCCATTAATTTGATATCTTCCATTTCATCACCTGCTTTTTATAATATACATAATTGTTGTGAAATCTCTATGAATACCAACATCATTATTATATCATAAAATAACATATAAAAAATAAAAAAACCTCAATAAATGAGGTTGACGACATATGGTGGACCCTGAAGGACTCGAACCTTCGACCGATCGGTTATGAGCCGATAGCTCTAACCAACTGAGCTAAGGGTCCAAGTAAAATAAAAAGTGGTATTCACCACCAAATTCATTAATGGTAGCGGGGAAGGGATTCGAACCCCCGACCCACCGGGTATGAACCGATTGCTCTAGCCAACTGAGCTACCCCGCCATGTAGTGAATCGTTTTTATAAAGAATGGTGGTTCCGGCCGGAATCGAACCAGCGACACGAGGATTTTCAGTCCTCTGCTCTACCGACTGAGCTACGGAACCAAAACAAATGGCGGTCTGGACGGGGCTCGAACCCGCGACCTCCGCCGTGACAGGGCGGCATTCTAACCAACTGAACTACCAGACCATTTGGTTGCGGGAGAAGGATTTGAACCAACGACCTTCGGGTTATGAGCCCGACGAGCTACCAGACTGCTCCATCCCGCGATATTTAAATGGCGGAGGTTGAGGGATTCGAACCCCCGCGGGACTTTCATCCCCTGTCGGTTTTCAAGACCGATCCCTTCAGCCGGACTTGGGTAAACCTCCGCAACATAATGGTGGAGCTTAGCGGGATCGAACCGCTGACCTCCTGCGTGCAAAGCAGGCGCTCTCCCAGCTGAGCTAAAGCCCCATTACATGGTCGGGAAGACAGGATTCGAACCTGCGACCCCCTGGTCCCAAACCAGGTGCACTACCAAGCTGTGCTACTTCCCGATGACTTATTTGATTGGCGCGCTAGGCAGGAATCGAACCCACAACCTCTTGATCCGTAGTCAAGCACTCTATCCAGTTGAGCTACTAGCGCCTCTTAACAGTGCCATTCAATAATATCACATTTCTTATTCAATTGCAACACTTTTTTTCATTTTTTTCAGCTCTTTTTTCGAACTGATTTTTTATAACTGGTGCCCAGGGCCGGAGTCGAACCGGCACGGATTTTAAGGTCCGCAGGATTTTAAGTCCTGTGCGTCTACCAATTTCGCCACCTGGGCAACGTTGGAGGTTCCAGCCGGACTCGAACCGACGATGACAGAGTTGCAGTCTGTAGCCTTACCAACTTGGCTATGGAACCAACTTCCTTAACTCGTTGCTCACCTAGTATATAATATTTTCCACATTTATGCAATACCTTTTTTACATTTTTTTAAAGCCATTTGTTTTTTGATTGCTGCCTATTTGATTTTTTCTTCTTAAATCCATTATTTTTTTCAATCTAAAAATTCCATTTTTTTATAAAAAATATTATTTTCTCATAAAAAAAGAGATATCATATTACATATCTCTTATGATTCTAATTTTTCACGGCGCTTAGAAGATTGTAAAAATTTCTCTTTCAATGTCTTTTCATCCTCATTCATAATAGCCTGTTTTAATTGATCAAATTCTTTTTCAAAACGATCCATTGAAGCTAACAAGTAATCTTTATTATGAAAAAATAATTCTGTCCACAAATCCGCATTAATATTAGCAATCCTTGTCAAATCACGGAAAGAATCCCCAATATATTTACCTGTTTCATATTTTTCATCATCACTATTCATTAATGCAACAGCTAAAGTATGTGGTAACTGCGAAGTAAAAGAAATAATTTCATCATGATCATAGGGACTCATGATTTTTACACTTTTAAATCCCAACTGTCCAACAAATTGGCACATCCATTCTATTTTTTCTTGATGATTGTGTTGATGTTGAATAACAATATAATTTGCTTTCGCAAAAACTTCCTTACTGGCATAAAGATACCCCTTTTTTTCACGTCCAGCCATAGGATGACCACTAATATATTCTACATCTTTATCAATCATAGAAAGAGCCTGCTGTAAGAAATAAGATTTAATACCAACAACATCTGTGACAATACTTCCTTTTTTAAAATGATGTGTCGCAATAAAATCCAGAACTTTTGATGGATATAAGCAAATAATCGTTAAATCACTTTGAGCAATCATATCATGTCCATCCTGATAACCTTCGAGAATACAACCTTCCTCTTTTGCCATCTCCAAAGTCTTTAAATCACAATCCACACCATAAACTTCATATCCCAGACCTTTCAATGCTTTGACAAAACTTCCCCCAATAACACCTAAACCAACAACTGTAATTTTCATAAACTTCTTCCTTAAAAAAGAAAGGACTAATGTCCTTTTTTTCCTTTCGCCAACATTTTGAGTTTATAATCTAATAATCTTTTTGTTAAATCAACATAATACATATGAGGATATTCTAAACGGAAGATTTCATCCCATAATAATTGTTTTTGTTGTTGAGAATAAATCCTAATTTCATCTAATGAATAATGTGGATAAACATTTTTTCCCTCATCAAAAACAAGTGTCTGCAGGGGATGAATTTCATATGTTCCTGCATATAATGTTTTATGTTTCCATGAATCTAATTGATGATAGATTGTTAAATCTTGATTTTCATCTAAAACTTCATCATGGAAAGCAATAATATCTGCAATTGCTTTTTGAGTTTCTTTTTCAATTAAACGATAAACTTTTTTAAAACCAGGATTTGTAATTTTTTCTGTATTTTCAGAAATTTTTATTTTTGGAATAATTTGTCCATCTTTTTCAATGGCAGCCAATTTATAAACACCACCAAATACAGGTGAAGATTTTGAAACAATCATATTTTCACCTACACCAAAAGAATCAATTTGAGCTCCTTGTTCCAATACTGAGCGAATTAAATATTCATCTAATGAATTAGATACTGTAATTTGACAATCGTGTAATCCTGCTACATCTAACATCATTCTCGCTTTTTTAGTCAAATAAGCAATATCCCCACTATCCAAACGGATTCCTTTTAATCTTTTTCCCATTGGAGCCAGCACTTCCTCAGCTACTCTAATAGCGTGAGGCACACCACTTTTTAAAGTATCATATGTATCTACCAACAAAACACAATTATCCGGATAAGTCAACGCATAAGCTTTAAACGCTTCATACTCACTATCAAATGACTGCACAAAAGAATGAGCCATTGTCCCTAACACAGGCATATGAAAATCTTTTCCAGCCGATACCGTTGCACTTCCTACAACACCACCAATATAGGCCGCTCTCGCTCCATAATGAGCCCCATCATAGCCTTGAGCACGTCTTGCACCAAACTCCATAACTGGACGTCCTTTGGCTTCTTGAACGATACGTCTTGCCTTTGTCGCAATCAATGACTGATGATTAATTGTCACAAGTAAGAAGGTTTCAATCAATTGCGCTTCAATCAATTTTGCTTTGACTGTAATTAATGGTTCATAAGGAAAGACAGGCGTCCCTTCTTTAACCGAATAAATTGTTCCAGTAAAATGAAAATCCTTTAAATAAGCAAAAAAGTCTTCATCAAAAACATTCAGAGATCTTAAATATTCAATATCTCCATCACTAAAATGCATATTTTCAATAGCTTCAATGAGCTGTTGTAAACCCGCAAAAATGACAAACCCACCTTGATCAGGATTCTTACGATAAAACATATCAAAATAAACAATTTCATCTTGTTTTCCTAATTTAAAATAATTGTATGACATCGTTAATTCATAAAAATCCATAATTAAAGTAATATTTCTTTCACGACCAACATAGTTTTCTTCCATTATTGAACCCCCTATCATTTTCATTATCATATACCAAATCAAAAAAAAAATAAAGTCTTATTCGTTTCTTACAAAAAAAGTAGCCACTTTTTTTGTAACTACTTTCCATAAAAAAATCACGATTCATTTTTAGCTTTTTCATAAGCTTTGATGACAGCTTCTTTCAATGCCTGAGAAGATTTTGTTGCTCCAGAAATCGTATCCACATCGTAATGATTCTTTTCTTTCATAGCTGTAATCATTTGTTCTAAAGCAACTCCACCAATTGAAGGTGTTTCATTATGTTCTTTAATGACAATATCTTGAATACGATCATCTTTAAATGTTGTTTCGACTTCAAATTCTCCACCATATCCCATTGCCGTCGTTGTATAAGTGCCATCTTTATATTGGTTTTTCTTTGTTTCTTCATTTTTCTGTGGACTACATCCACATAACAAAAAAACTACAAATAGGATGAATACTCTTTTCATCATTTCAACCTCCTATTTATAGTTTTTGCTTAATTTTCAATCTTATGCATTTTTTTAAAAATATAAATCATAGGTTTCTCTTTGATAAGGCTGTGGCACTGGTGGAATCTTTTGGAAAACAATTGGGATGAGCAATTGTTGTTGAGGATGAATCATCAAATCATCATCCAACTGATTCATCACCTGAATCCATGCCACCTCACTATGCAAAGTTTTCGCAATACGATAAACATTGTCACCCTTATGAACTGTATATAAGATAATCTCTCCTACACGTGGATTGACAATTCTTTCATCATCATACATATATGGATTATACATGATTATCACTCCCAAGATAATATATGTATTTTCGATAATCATGTTTAGGCACTTTTCACTTATTTTGTTGCCATTTTATTTAAAGCATCTTTTGCAGCCTGTTGCTCAGCTTTTTTCTTGCTTGTGCCTTTTCCTATTCCTAGACACATATCATCCATCATCACGGCCACTTTAAATTCTGGGGCATTAGATGGTCCAGATGTTTCTAAGAGTTCATATGTTACGGTACGACGTTGATCGGCTTGAATCAGTTCTTGAAGCGTTGTTTTATAATCTGTAATATCATCATAATCTAAATCATTAACATGTCTAAAAATCGTTTGATGTAAAATTTTTAAAACTTCATCTTTACCACAATCCAAATAGAGTGCACCTACAAAAGACTCAAAAATATTAGCTAAAACACTCTCGCGCTCACGACCACCACTTTTTTCTTCTCCAACCCCTAGATAAAGGAGTTCTCCAAGTCCCAGTTCTTTAGAAAAACGTGCCAGTGATTCTTCTCTAACTAGCTTACTACGTAACGTTGTCAATGTTCCTTCTGGGGCATCGGGAAAGAGCTTAAAAATAAATTCTGATACATATAACTGCAAAACAGCATCACCCATAAATTCTAAACGCTCATAATCTTTATGCACATAATGAGATTCATTGGCATAAGAAGCATGTGTAAAAGCTTCTTTATAAAGTGATAAATTTTGAAATGGTATTTTTTCTTTTTGTAAAAAATCTAATATTTTCATTTTTGGCTTAATCCTTCTTTCATTTGTCCAACAACATCCATTTTAACCATCTGATAAGCTAAATCCATCGCATTAGAAAATGCTTTTGCATCACTGGCTCCATGAGCTTTGACAACAGCTTTTTCAAATCCCATCATCAAAGCGCCACCGACAGATTTATAATCAAATTTTTCTTTTAAACTATATAATGATGATTTTGCTAGTAATGCTCCTAGTTTTCCCTTAAAAGAAGACATCATACTTTCTTTAATCATTTTCATTAAAGTTCCTGCAACACCCTCACAAGTCTTTAAAGCAATATTCCCACTAAAACCATCAGTGACCACAACATCATAATCACCACTGAGGATATCGCGTCCTTCTACATTGCCAACAAAATGCAAACGATCACTTTGTTGTAATAATTGATAAGCTTTTTGATGTGTTTCATCTCCCTTTTTTGATTCCGTACCAATATTCAATAAAGCGACACGAGGTTGCTGAATACCACGTATATTTTTCGCATAAATATGTCCCATAATCGCAAAATCATAAAGCTGCTCTGCCGTATTTTCAGCATTGGCACCAACATCCAGCATAGCCATACCTTTGCCATTATAAGTTGGCATCATAACCATTAAACATGATTTTTCAACACCTTCAATACGTTTTAAAAATAACATTGCACTCGTATAAAAAGCCCCTGTAGAGCCACAAGAAACAACCCCATCAACAATTCCTTCTCTAGCCATCATCACAGCTTTTACCATGCTTGATTCCTTTTTACGACGCACTGACATAATTCCATCATCCATTTTCACAATATCTCTGGCATCGACAATATGAATATGAGGATAACTTGATAATTTTTCTAATTCTTCTTTTTTCCCAGTTACATAAAGTTCTGCATCATGATGGCTTTTTATAAACATCTCACAAGCTTCCACCACAATTGCACTTCCTAAATCTCCACTCATTGCATCTATTGATAATTTATACATGTTCCATTCACTCCTTGTTTGTAAGTATAACATATTTAATCAACATATTCATTATTCACTTTCAATTTCTCTTGAATCTGACTCATGATTCCTTGATACTCATGATTTTGAACATAATCATAAATCATTTCTTGGGCATCTTTTCTAGCCACTGATAAAATCGGAAAATCTTTCATCACATCTGCCACCAGAAAAGTCGGCAAACCACTTTGACGCTGTCCCAAGACTTCACCGGGTCCTCTTAATTTTAAATCATACAAAGAAATTTCAAAACCATCATGACTCTTTTCTAGATACTGTAAACGCTCTTTTGCTTCTGGTGACGAAGAAGCACTCATCAAATAACAATAAGCCTGTTCCTTCCCACGTCCAATACGTCCACGTAATTGATGTAATTGACTTAACCCAAAACGTTCAGCATTATAAATAACCATCATATTGGCATTTTTCACATCAACCCCTACTTCCACAACCGTTGTGGAAACAAGAATTTGAATGGTATTATTTAAAAAACCTGTCATAACTTTTTCTTTATCTTCATCTTTCATTTGTCCATGTAATAATCCAACATGATACTGTTTTTGAAAATATCTTTGCATCGCATCAGCAATCTGCATCGCACTCTTAGCTTCCAGATGATCACTTTCTTCTACCAGAGGACAAATCACATAACATTGACCCCCACGTGCCAGATAATTCTTTAAATCTTTTAGAATAGGTTTCATTGAAGCAGAATGAATATACTTGGTAATAACAGGCAATCGTCCTTGAGGCATTGTTTTGATTGTTGACACATCCATATCACCATACATAGAAATAGCTAAAGTACGGGGAATAGGTGTAGCACTCATGATTAAAAAATCAACCTGTTGTCCTTTATTTTTCAATGCCTTTCTTTGCATTACACCAAAACGATGCTGCTCATCAGTAATAACGAGTCCCAGTTTAGAATAAACCACTTTATCTTGAAATAAAGCATGTGTTCCAACGATGATGTCTGCTTCTCCTTGAGCTATTCTTTGATAGCTTACTTCTTTTTCTTTTACTGATAAAGACCCCGTCAATAATTCAATACGAACAGGTGTTTCTTCTAAAAAATGAGTTAAAGTCTGATAATGCTGTGTTGCCAAAATTTCTGTAGGAGCCATCAATGCTCCTTGAAATCCTGCTAAATAATTAGCATATAAAGCTGCCAAACTGACAACAGTTTTTCCACTTCCCACATCTCCCTGCAAAAAACGATACATCATATGAGGACTTTTTAAATCTTCCACAATATCTTTAATAGCCTTCTGCTGATCTGTTGTGAGTGGAAAAGGTAAAGATAAAATCCAGTTTTGAAAAACAGTCACATCAAAATCTTTAGCCATCCCAATTTCTTGAATACGCTGTTGTTTAATCAATTGCATCGTTAATTGAAATTTTAAAAATTCCTCATATTTTAAATATTTTAAAGCTTCTTGAATATCTTTTTTATTTTCTGGAAAATGAATACAATACAGAGCATTTTCCTTACGAATAAGATGATGTTGAATTAAATATTTTTCAGGAATAAAATCTTCAATCTGTTGATGTAAAAGATGTAATGCTTTTTTGATATATTGTCTAAAAGATTTTTGAGTTAACCCTTCTTTTAATGAATAAACCGGATAAATCCCTTTTATTTCCTGTAGAGGTTTGACTTTTAAATCTGAGGCTGTGATACGATGGTTTTGACATTTTCCTATGATTGTCACAATTGTATCTATTTTTAAATATTGTCTTAAAAAATGACGATTAAAAATAGTGACTTGAAAATGTTGTAAATAACGATCCTCGACTTCAAATGTCATTCTTGACATTCTGCCTTTAAAAAAAATCTTTACGGGTGAGATAACTGTCCCCTCAATAACAACATGATCATCTTCATCTGTAGGATATTGTTCTTCAATGATTTCATAACGATACGGATATTGTGATACCAAATCTTCTAATGTATGAATATTCATTTGTCTTAAAAGTTCTAAACGTTTCTCTGTTGTTTTTAATAAGCGAATATCTGTCATCTTCTCACCACCTGTCGTTTATTGTATCATAAATTTAAAAAAAAGATACTCTCTATTCAAGAATATCTTAGATTATACAAAAATCAATAACAGAATAAACATACTTATAATAGATATAATGATGCTTAAAGAATTTGTCGTCGCTGGCATATCCCCACTATATCCAATCTTTTGACAAAAGACAGCTGAAACTGAAGATAACGGAGCTAAAAGAGCCATAATTAAAATTTCTTTAGCAAGTAAAGGTAATGGTAAAATCATAAAAGCCACTCCTGCCAGCAGCAAATTTCCAGCAATTCTTAAAACGATAATTTTTATCACGTGCAAAGCTTCATGAGAAGCCACTTTAACTTCCAGCATTAATCCAATCATCATCATTGCTAAAAAGCTATTTCCGGCTCCAATAGTCGTTGCGCTAGATAGCACAAACGATGGAAACTGTAACTGAAAAATAGCCATCAAGAAAATCAATAGATACACATCAAATGGAATAGATGAAAACAGCTTTTTCAATGTTTCCTGTAAAGAAAATGAATTTTCACCACTTGCCACATGATCAGCCAAGGCATATGTAATTCCCAGTCCCATTAAAGCATTTCCAATATCAAAAGAACATAAATAGACAACACCCATTCCAGGATAAAATGCCTGTATAAAAGGAAGAATGAAATTACCGATATTATAACCTGAAACATTAATCATATAAGTTCCTTTTAAAATAGGTCGTTCTTTTCTTGAAGCGATATAACCCACAACAATCATCAAAACATTAGAAAGAATACCTATGATTATTAAAATAATAATGGTGATATCTAATGAAATTCCATTAGCACTTGTCAGTAAGGCACAAGGCAAAGTCACATTCATAATAATGGTTGCTAAAATATTGGCATCCTGTTTTTTTAAAACTTTCCATTTCTTCAATGTATAAGCAATCACAATAATAAGTACAAAAGTCAATGACGTTATAAAAACATCAAACATATAAACCCCTTCTTTCTCTATGCATTATAACATGTCTAAGTATAAAAAGAAAAAACAAGCAAAATATGAAAAAAATTGTAAAATCAAAAAATGATTGATATAATAAATATCAAAGAAAAACAGGAGGATATTATGATTCAAGCGATATTTTTTGACATTGATGGAACATTAGCCAGTTTTCAGACTCATCAAGTTTCTCGTTCAACATTCCAAACTTTAAAAGCTTTAAAAAAGCAAGGTATTAAATTATTTATTGCGACAGGTAGAGGGAAAGATGGTTTAGATATATTAGAAGGTTTTCCTTTTGATGGTTATATCACTTTAAATGGACAATATTGTTTTACTCATGAAAAAGTTATCTATGAAAATACAATTGATCCATTAGACATTCAAAGTTTATTAGATTATTTAAAAGAAAAACCTTTTCCTTGCGGTTTTACTGAAGAACATACCAAATATTTTAATATGCGTAATCATCTGGTTGATGAAATCCACAAAATCACTCATAATGATGATCATCCAGCCAAAGACTGTAGTGAAGTCGTTCATAAAAAAATTTATCAGTGCATGTGCTTTGTTGATGAAAAAGAAGAAAAAGAATTATTAAAAGTCATGCCACATTGTCATGCTTCCAGATGGTATCCAACATTTTGTGATATTTCACCTATGGGTGGTTCTAAACAACATGGTATTGATAAATTTTTAAAATATTATGATATAGATTTATCTTCAACAATGGCTTTTGGTGATGGTGGAAATGATATCCCCATGTTACAGCATGTAGCCATCAGTGTTGCTATGAATAATGCCAGTGATAAAGTTAAATCCGTTGTAGACTATGTCACTGATGATGTTGATCATGATGGCATTTATAAAGCCTGTTTACATTACCATTTATTAGAAAAATAAGAATAAGGTTCTGCCCTATTCTTATTTTTTCTCTAATCTTTTTTCAATTTCACGAATCACAATTTTCATTGCCTTAATACGGGCATATTTTTTATCAACTGATTCAAGAATATACCAAGGTGCAAAAATTGTATTAGTCTTTTGCAACATTTCTGTAATAGCATTTTCATACAAATCCCATTTTTCACGATTACGCCAATCTTCTTCTGTAATCTTCCATTGTTTTTCCGGTGTATTTTGACGTTCCGTAAAACGTTCTAATTGCGTCTGATTATCAATCTGTACCCAGAATTTAATAACAATGGCACCCCAGTCATAAAGTTCTTTTTCAAATTCATTCATTTCATTATAGGCTCTCTGCCAATCATTTTCACTACAGAAGCCCTCTAATCTTTCAACCATGACACGACCATACCATGTTCTATCAAAAATCGCAATATGTCCATCTTTAGGCAGACGTTTATAAAAACGCCATAAGTAATGTCTATTCAATTCACTTTTATCAGGAGCAGCAATTGGATAAACTGTATAACCTCTTGGATCAAGTCCAGAAGTCACTCTTTTAATATTTCCACCTTTTCCAGCTGCATCCCATCCTTCATAGGCAATAATCACTGGAATCTTTCGACGATAAAGTTTATTATGTAATTTCATTAATTTTTTACGACATTTTTTTAATTCTTTACGATATGTTTCATCACTGATGCTCACACTTAAATCATAATCATCCAAATGAATCATTTCACGCATTTCAAAAACGTTGTCAATCAAAGGAGCATCCTGTTTTGGATGATCAAGATGTTCTTGAATACAGCTCATTAATGTTTCTAAAACCTGTAATTGTGCTAATTTTTTATTTGTCGCATCAATAACATACCAAGGTGCATAAGAATCATTTGTTAGATTCATATAATCATCATAAACATCTAAATATTCTTCATAATGTTTATTCTGATACAAATCTTCATCACTGATACGCCATTTTGTATTTTTATTTTTTAACAATTTATGCATACGCTGCGTTTGTTCATATCTGGAAATATGGAAAAAAAATTTAATCACAAGATAACCATTGTCAACTAATGTTCTTTCAAACTTTTGAATACTTTTGATGCGTTGATGATATGTTTTTTTAGAAATGGTCTGATGCATGTATTGTTTTGTTAAATCGTTCATCCAGCCATGATCATAAAAAGTGGCCATACCATTTTCCGGAATACGCAAAAAATAGCGATATAAAAATGGACGACGTTGTTCATCTTCACTGATCTTATTCATCGTTTCAACATTATAAAAACGAGGGTCCATATTTTGAATCACTTTTCCAAGTGTTGTCCCTATGCCAGATGCTCCCCATCCTTCAAACAACACAATGACAGGTAATTTCTTTTCTTTTAATATCATCTGTTTTTTAGACAACTCCAGTTTTGCATTTTCTAAACATTCTTCAATATCGGGCGCAATTTCAATTTGTTCAAAATTATAATTCTTTAACATAATTCTCCTCCTACCTACATAATTTTATTTTATCACTTTTATGTAAGCGTTTAAATAAAAAGCCAATCAAAATAAAAATAATACCCATAACAGGCATTATTTTATCAATTGATATGTTCTTAAAAGTTGTTCAATCTCATAAGGTTGAGGACAACCATTTTCTCCTAAATGAATAGCAGGTTTTGTCTTGCCATGAAAATCACTGCCACAAGTATATAAAATATTTAATGCTTTCGCTTTTTGATAAAAATAGTCATTTGTTTCTGGTGTATGATAACTTGAAAAACATTCTACCCCCTCTAAACCTAAAGCTACCATTTCATCAAATAATTCATATTTCCCTTTCAAATTATTACCCGGATGTGCTAGTACAGCTATACCACCATGATGATGAATCAATTGAATTGTATCTTCTAATGTAGGAAAATAAATTTCTGTATAGCATGGCTTTCCCTGTGCATAATAATCCCAATAAAAGTTCACATAAGGATTATCACTACGTGAACCTCCTTCACGATAACATTTCAACAATTCATGATCTTGATATCTTGGATCTTTCAATAATGCTTCACCAAACATTTCCCCTGTATAAACACCGTTATCAGACAAAGCATCAAGCTGTTCCTTTTTCAAATCAAAACCTAAAGCATTAGTCAGTTCCAATTTTTTCATACTACAGGCTAATTCCTGCTTTTCAATACTTTCCCCTAATTGATTTAATGATGGATCATCATCAATACCATAACCAAGTACATGTAAATTAACTCCTTGATAAGTACAGTCAATTTCAATGGCTGGAATATATGTTATGCCTAATGCCTGTGCCTGTTCTTTAGCTTCCTTATTCGCTTTGATCCAGTTATGATCAGCAATAGCCATAATACGAACACCTGATTCATGACACATTCTAACAAGTTGTTCAGGTGAATATTCCCCATCGTCACTATACATACTATGCATATGTAAATCAATATGACTCTTATTCATCTTCTTTTTCCTCCATTATTTTTTGCATACTCATTCGATAAAGTCCTGATTCAATCAATGGATACAAATCTTCCACATCAACAATTTGTGGCTGATGTGTAGCTGGAATACCTGAAAGATGTATATCACTGACATCATCAATCACATCACTAAAGATGCCAATGATCTCTGGATTCATAACACAACAAAGGGTTGTCAACTGTTTTTCCAATAATTCCATAGGATTGGTTTTTAATAACTGATCTTGTTGTTGTAAGGTATAAAATGGTAAGTAGCGTAATTCTCCAGCAAAATGTGTAAATCCATCATACAATGTTCCATTGATAATCATACCACATCCAATATATTCCACTAATGGCTGATAAACCAGAACCATATGTTGATAGTTTGGATATAAAGCCGAAAAACCAATACTGGCAATATTCACATCATTTTCAATGATAATCTGATGTGAGTAAAAAGTCTGGATATATGCTTTCAAATCCATATTCTCAAATGCCTTAAAATCACAAACATCTACTATTCCATCATGACAAACACCAGGTACACTCAAGCTCATCATTGTTATGAAATGATCATTTTGGATTATCTCTATCAAAATATTTTTCAATTCATCTTGTCTAAGACATAAAAAAGATACATGTTTTTTTAAAATAATATGATTAAACAAATCTACATCTATACAAATCACTTCATCATGATCTTTTTGTTTTTTTAAAATTACCTTTAAAAGATGACAATAATCCTTATTCAAAACATACTGTTTTGATTTTCTTCCTCCTGTTGAATCATTTTCGCCAATAAATAAGATTTCTTGACTTTTCAGCAATTCCTGTAAAATATTTGTAATAGAAGCTAATGATAATTGTGTAACACTAGCAAGTTCTGTTTTGGTCCAGACTTTCCCTTGATAAAAACATTTTCTGATTTTTTGTGTATTCATGAATTTCAAATCATTGGCCTTTGACAAATTATCCCTCTTTTCTCACACTTTCGTCAAGACTTATCGAAAGTTATCTTTATCATAACACATCTTCATTCAAAAATATATTCATTTCCCATTTTTGAAAAAATTCCTTTGAGAATTTATCGTGACGCATTGAAGAAAATTAAGTATAATAATTAAGTATAATAAATGAGAGGTGACTTTCATGAAGACAATAATAGAGCGTATAGCACACGATTATAAACTCAATGATAATGATCTCTACTTGATTCAATACATCATTGATCATAGTGATGAAGTTATTCATTTATCTACTCATCAACTCGCTAAAAAAACATTTACAAGTGCTACAGCTGTCATCAGATGTATTAAAAAACTTGGTTTCGATAACTATAATGATTTTAAAATTCATCTGGAATCATTTTTAAGCCAGTATTATTTAAAAGAGATGGAAATTCTTTCCCACGAAAATTTTCAATCCATTAAAGATAAATTAGCCCAAATTGAAACAGGAATCATTAATCAGACAAAAGATTTCATATCAATAGAAAATCTTCAAAAAGTCATGTCATTGCTTTTACAAAATTCTTATATTGATATTATTGCCAATGATACCAATGCCTGTATTAGTGAATATATAAGTCATTTATTATTAAGTATAGGTAAAATCACAACTGTTTATCAAAATAGAGATAAACAATTATGGTTAGGTTTAAATGTCGATATAAATCATACTGTTATTATGGTTAGTAAAAATGGAAAAGATCAACATCTTTTAAAGATTTCTGATATTCTTATCAAAAGAAAAATCCCCTTGATTATTATTACAAGTCACAAAGAGAATGCTCTAGCAAAAAAACAAGCTCTAATATTATACGGTGTCATTCATGATGAATTTGAAAATCTTAAAGATATGGTTTTCTATATTTCTTTAAAATATATTTTTGATTTAATTTATAGTATTATGATTTCAGAAAACCTCCAACAAGCAAAAGAACTTGATCAACTCTATGGAACATTATATGAGCGTAAAGATGGCAGTCGTTGACTGCTTTTTTGTTGCAATGCAACTGACAAATATGCTTTTTTACATTATTTTTGTAACATCATTGCATAACACTTTCAAAGCCTTGTCATACTCAAAAAATACGCTATGATAATCATGTTAAAAGTTTAAGATGACTTATCAAGAAAGGGGGATTATTGATGATTGGAACCATTGCTGCCATACTTACAACATTATCATTTTTACCACAGGCTTATCAAGTTATCAAAACAAAAGATACATCAAGTATTTCTTTAGGCATGTATACGATGTTTGTGTTTGGTGTTTTTCTATGGATTATTCATGGATGGAATATTCAGGATTATAACTTAATTGGAGCTAATACGATTACCTTTGTATTTGCTTCTATCATCTTAACTTATAAAATCATATATAAATAGGAGGAAACAAAATGACTTTAAAAAAGGATTTTTTATGGGGCGGTGCAGTTGCCGCCCATCAAGTTGAAGGTGGATGGCGTGATGGTGGCAAAGGTATCAATGTATCAGATATTATGACTGTAGGTAGCCATGCCAGTCCAAGAAAGATTACACCTGTCATTGATGAAAATGAATTTTATCCAAATCATGAAGCCATTGATTTTTATCATCGTTATAAAGAAGACATTGCATTGTTTAAAGAAATGGGATTTAAATGTTTTAGAACATCTATTGCCTGGACACGAATCTTCCCATTAGGTGATGAAGATGAACCCAATGAAGAAGGATTACAGTTCTATGATGATGTGTTTGATGAATTATTAAAATATGGTATTGAACCAGTTATTACATTATCTCATTTTGAAATACCCTATCATTTAGCTAAAGAATATGGTGGATTCATGAACAGAAAGACTATTGATTTCTTTGTGAAGTTTGCAAAAGTCTGCTTTGAAAGATATAAAGACAAAGTGAAATACTGGATGACTTTCAATGAAATCAATAATCAGATGAATTACAAGAATGATATCTTTGGATGGACAAACAGTGGAGTTCATTTTGGGGATTATGACAATCCAGAAGAAGCAATGTATATCTGTGGACATCATACTCTTGTAGCCAGTGCATTAGCTGTCAAAGCTGGTAAAGCCATTAATCCTGATTTTCATATTGGAAATATGATAGCAATGGTTCCTATTTATCCATATTCTTGTCGTCCTGCTGATATGGTATTATCAACACAAATGATGCATGATCGCTGGTTCTTCTGTGATGTACAAGTGAGAGGACATTATCCAGCATATGCATTGAAGATGTTTGAAAGAAAAGGATTTGATATTGATATAACAGAAGAAGATAAAAAAATCTTGTCAGAAGGAACAGTGGATTATATTGGATTTAGTTATTATATGACAAATACTGTTGATTCTACAGCACATAAAGATGTTTCTACTGCAACTGATGGTTCAAGTGAATACAGTGTAGAAAACCCATATATCAAAGTATCTGACTGGGGATGGGCAATTGATCCAGAAGGGTTAAGATATGCTTTGAATATTTTCTATGAAAGATATGAAAAACCATTATTTATTGTAGAAAATGGATTTGGCGCAATCGACGTTAAAGAAGCGGATGGAAGCTGTCATGATCCATATCGCATTGATTATTTAAGAGCCCATATTCAGGAGATGAAGAAAGCAGTTGAAGAAGATGGTGTTGATTTAATGGGATATACACCATGGGGATGTATTGACTGTGTATCATTTACAACAGGAGAAATGAAGAAGCGTTATGGATTTATCTATGTCGATAGAGATAATGAAGGACATGGAACGTTAGAAAGAAGCAAAAAAGATTCTTATGACTGGTATAAGAAAGTGATTGCTTCTCATGGTGAAGAATTATAATATCCCGATTGAATCATATAATTATATCCTGTATACTAGAGATAAAAGAAAAGTGAGGTTAATGCAATGAGAAGAAAAGATAGAGAAATTACAGATTTTCATGATATTATGGATATTATGAATAAATGTGATACATGTCGTTTGGCTTTCTTTGATCAGGAATATCCTTATATTGTTCCATTGAATTTTGGTGTGAATATTGAAGATGGACAGTTATATCTTTATTTTCATAGTGCCAATCAAGGGACAAAGCTAGATTTAATCAGACAAAATAATAAGGCAACTTTTGAAATGGATTGTGAACACAATATCATTCTTTATGATGAAAGAATGTCTTGTACAATGGGTTATGCCAGTGTCATTGGACATGGAGAAATTGAGTTTGTAGATGAAGATGATAAATATGAAGCTTTAAAGATTTTAATGAAACATTATCATCACGAAGATTTTCAATTCAATACAAATATGATGAAAGCAACAACAGTCTTTAGATTAAAAGTCTTAGATATGATTGGGAAAAGAAGAAATAATATTCATCCAGAAGAAAAGACAAAAAAACATGTCACATTAGAGTAAATATATTGCCTATAGATGCTTATCGTTAATCTATAGGCTTTTTATAAAAGGAGTGAAGATATAATGATAAAAGCAATCTTTTTTGATATAGATGGAACTTTGATTTCCAAACAAAAACCTTTGGTTCAAGAAAACGTGATTCAGGGATTACAACAATTAAGGAATCAAGGGATTCAGCTCTTTATTGCCTCTGGTAGACATATGCTCGAACTGGAAGAATTAAAAATCAATCAACAATTTGAATTTGATGGTTATTTATTATTAAATGGTGGATATTGCCTTGTTCATGATCAAGTTATCTACGACCAAAAAATAGACGCACAGGATGTGCAGGAAATCGTGAAAGTTGTTAAAGAAAAACATTATCCTTGTTTATTTATTGAAAATAATCGCATGTATATCAATCATGTCAATCAAAGAGTCAAAGATGCTCAAGCATCCATTTCTACAATGATTCCCCCTATTTGCCAAGATATCAATATCAACAATATTTATCAAATTGACCCATATGTCGATGAAAAAGAAATCCAAGAGATCATACAAAATACAAAACATATCAAAGTCACAAGATGGCATGATTATGCTTATGACATTGTTCCTCAAAAAGGAGGCAAAGCAGCAGCAATTCAAGCCTTACAACATTATTTAGGTTTCCAAAAGGAAGAAATGATGGCTTTTGGTGATGGTCATAACGATATAGAAATGCTAGATATTGTTGGTTATCCAATTGTGATGGGCAATGGAAGTGAAGAAGTCAAAAAACATGGCAGATATATTTGTCAAAGTGTAAATGAAGATGGAATTTTAGATGGTCTTAAACATTTTCAACTTTTGTAAAAAGGCTCAAGGAATGTCCTTGAACCTTTATTTTGTAAATGGAACAACATCTTTAACAGCTTCTTCTAAAGAAATGCATTGATCATCATGATCAATATCTATAAGCTGATACAAATCATTTCCCATATGCAATTCTTTCATATAAGATAACTGACGTAAACCATGTCGTGATTCTATTCTTTCTACCAAATCATGATGTTGATCTTCTTTTAAAGCATAAACCAAATCAACAGATGCCTGATCAATCGCTAAAATATCAAGTGAAGCTAAAATACCGATATTGGGTGTCACAACTGGTGCAGCTGCTGTTCCTTCACAATCACAAGAAACAGACATATTACGCATCACATTGATATAAACAATATGTTCCCCAAAATAATCCACAACTGCTTTAGCAGACTCTGTCATACGTTCCATAAATTCCTCATTAGAAATATCCCACATATCATCAGAACCTGGTGTTGTATGAATCATCTTTTTCCCAATGCGTCCATCAGCACAACCAATACCTATATTTTTATTGGAACCACCGAATCCTCCCTTAGAATGACCTTTGAAATGTGTCAAAACAAGCATTGAATCATAATCAACAAGTGTTTTTCCCATTGTCATATGATCAAACCATTTGCCATCTTTGACTGGTAAATCAATTGTGCCATTGGCATCCATAATATCTACTGGACAAAACGTCCAACCATTGACTTCCAAAGTTTTAAGATGCTGATCCGTTGTATAACGATCTCCCTCATAATAAGTATTTGTTTCGACAATCGTTGCCTCTGGTAATTGTTCTTTCACAAGTTTTTCTACCCATGGTCGAGGAATAATATTAGGACCATGTTGTTCTCCAGTATGCAATTTAATAGCTACCTTTTCTTTAAAATGTCCTTGAATACGTTGATAAATTTTAGATAATCCTTCTGCTGAAAGATCTCTTGTAAAATAAACAATAGATTCCTTTCCTGTACGTTCACCATAAGCCACATAATGATTTCCATTTGTTCCTGGAACTGGTTTTTGACTTGCCATAAGTAAGCCCCCTTTCTAAGAATATTATAAACCTTCAAGTCAACTTTAAATCAAGTTTTATTCTTATTTTTTATTACTTTTTGACTACTTGTTGCAGAGTTAATAAAATCATTTAAAAATTTTAAAAATGATTTTAGCACAAAAAAACGTAGTTAAATCTTGGTTGCATTGCATCTTTGTTTTCTCGTCTTTAATATAATAGCTTATGAGGTAATCATAATGTCTGTAAATAAACGTAAACAAAAAATTCTATGATGTAAATCATCAATAAATATAGTCATAATCCTAAAGCTATGTTAGCAATTACTTCAATATTAGAAAACAGAAATGTTTTTGAATGTGTCAAGTGTGTTCATCAGCATTATCTTTTTGCCGGGACTATCTTTCAAGATAACAAGCTGCCACTTTTCAATCTCATCTTGGGTTTATATTTATTCTTTTCTGCAAACAAAGGCTATTCAGCAATAAAAATGACTTCACAATTGGATATCATCTACAAGACAGCACTCAAGCTATGCAGAAAATGTCGTATTCTCATGACATTATCAAACAGTGAAAAGATACTGGATAGCATGTACTATGAAGCAAATACCATTTATATTGGTGCCAAAACAAATGAAAAGTCTAGGGATGGCTACTGAACAGCAGTCAGTATCCATGATAGTATCAACAGACAAGGAAAATGAATATCCCAAATATATCAAGCTTTCAGTCATTCCGGTAGACAATAAAAACTTTATTCATAAGTTCTTTCATATGAGAGCAAAAGTATAATCTAAAAGGGTATTGAATATAGATGAAAAAAACAATATTTCTGATTCATCAAAGGAATTGACATTAAGATCCGAGAAAATAGCATACAGCGAAACAGAACACAGACTCAAATGGCTAAATATCATTGCGGGAAATATCAAGAATAATATTGCTGGGATATATCAGAGTGTTACAAAAAGTTCGTTGCCACTTTTTCTGCATGAACAGGAGTGGCGCTTCAATCATAGATATACAGGTACACATATAATGGAAAAGATTCCAAAATACATTACAAAATCATTTCCTATAGATTCAGAAAAATTATCCAGAATTTTGGAATTATCTGAATCGTATTTTTCACCCTGAGCCTGATAGTCAATCAAAATTATTTTTTAATAAGAGAATAAATTCTATAGTTGTGGACAAACACTTTCATATTGTCCACATCCAATACATGAATTTACTTTTTTCCATACATCTTTTGCACTGTAACAAGCTATAAATAAATCTGTAATTTGAATATGTATTGGATAATATGACATGCTTGATAAGGTTGTCACATCATTATACAACGAATCAATATATCTTAATACCCTTGACACTATAGAGAATATGTTATTCCTTGTAAAGCTGATAATTTATTCAAACAATCCTCAAAACATCTTCTATTTATGATTTATGATTAGTAACAACGCTTTGGTTATACAGGAATTTGCACATAATATGTCGTATATTTAAAAAATCACTATTTTTCTTTTTAAGATAAGTGAGTTTATACTGCCATAAATATTAATCTACATAACCGCTTTATTCTTGTCATCATTAATATTTGGAACAATGCTCTTCCTATTATATTTTTACACTTCATTATGATCAAAATATTCAAAGAAAAAAACGTGTTTCACAGATGATTGAAAAAGGACGTTTTTCTACAATTGATATTATCAAAGTAGATGAATTTTAAAAACAGGCTGATTTCTAGCCTGTTTTTTATTTATGATATTGCCAACCATGTTCACCATGATAAATCATTAGTTTTGTCATACCACCATCAATACAAATATTTTCACCTGTTATAAAACTTGCTTCATCACTACATAAAAACAAAACCATATGTCCTATATCTTCTACTTTACCAATACGCTTGACAGGATGTTGTGTCATATCACTTCCTTGATAAATCGTTGGATCTGATTCAGTTTGAATCCAACCTGGTGAAATAGAATTGACTCTCACTTTTCCTGCTAAAGAAATAGCCAAACTATGTGTTAAAGCACGTATACCTCCTTTAGCTGCACTATAGCTTTCACTTTGAGGCTGACTCATACGATCACGTGAAGAAGAAATATTTACTATACATCCTCCTTCTTTAAAATCATCTTTAAATAACTGTGTTAAATAAAATGGAGCTGTCACACCTACTGACATAGCATATTGAAATTCATCATAACTACACTCATCAACCCCTTTAAAAAGAGGTTTCGCATTATGAATCATATAATCAATATGTCCATAATCCTGAATAACTTTTTGATGAAACTGTTCTAAAGTATGCTGGTTTGCTAGATCACCTTGAAAGTAATCATTTTCCTCAACATCAATTACACAGACATGAGCGCCTTCTTTTTGAAACATTTCACCAATACATTTTCCAATGCCTTTTGCACCACCTGTCACAACAACAACTTTATCTTGAAATTTCATAAACATCCTCCTAATCAAATAAACGCTGATCTCGACCACTTGGAATACGATAGAAAAGACAAATCACCATTCCAGCGATAGATAATAAAACTAAAATCAAATAAAATATATCACAAGAATAAAAATCTATCAAATATCCAGCGATAACTTGAAAAAGAATAGCTCCAATAATAGCAATCACAAATAATATGGTATTGACAACCTTCATATCATATTGATCATTCCATTTTCCAATTATAGGCTGTGTTATTAATGAAGTTAAAAATGAAGCAGATACAACAAGTGAAACATCACTCGCTCTAAATCCCATATTCATTAAATAAACAGAAATTAAGGCACTAAATAATGCCCAAGATAAATAATAAAAGTTATACATCAAAAAATAACTTAAATAACTATTTTGATAGATTTGCCATAAACGGACATGTCTTATACTTTTGATACTTTCCATAGATTTCCCTCCTGCAACCATACTCTAACAAAAATCATAAAAAGAAAAAATATCTGTTGAAGAGTTTCAAAGTTCATTTAAAAAAATGTCTTTGTTTGTTTCACCATTTGTAAATGAAATTTACAAATATATAAAGAAAATCATTTTTAACTTTATATTTTTTTGTTAAACTATATGTAAAGGGGGGGGAATATTATGCTTTGTGATTACCATGTACATACTGATTATAGTGATGATAGTACATATCTTATGGAAGATGTTGTTAAAGATGGGATAAAGAAAGGGTTATCTGAAATATGTTTTACTGATCATGTTGATTATGGAATTAAATATGATTGGGATGATCCCAGAGCTTTTCAAACCAGAGATGGTATGTGTTTTGCGAATGTCAATTATCATGAATACGCTAAAGAAATTGCTGAATTAAAAGAAAAATATAAAAATCAAATCACATTGAAAATGGGACTGGAATTTGGTATTCAGACACATACAATTGAAAAATATCAAAAATTATTTCATGAATATCCTTTTGATTTTATTATTCTTTCTATTCATCAGGTAGAAGATCAAGAATTTTGGACACAGGATTTTCAAAAAGGCAAAACACAGCTTGAATATAATATGCGCTATTATCAGGAAATGCTTGAGGTTGTAAAAACATATAAAGATTATAGTGTTTTAGGACACATGGATTTGATTACACGTTATGATTTAAATGGTGTTATTGATTTTGCTTATATTCAAGATATTGTCAAAGACATTTTAGAGATTGTTATCAAAGATGGTAAAGGCATTGAAATCAATACTTCATATCATCGTTATGGCTTAAAAGATATGACACCTTCTCGAGATATTTTAAAACTTTATAAGGAATTGGGTGGTCAAATCATTACAATCGGTAGTGATTCACATCAACCCGATCATCTCGGTGCTTATATTGAAGAAGCCAAAGAAGAACTTAAAAAATTAGGATTTCAACATTATTGTACTTTTGATAAGATGCAACCTATATTTCATGAACTTTAAAAGCTAACCCCAGGGTTAGCTTTTCAAATAACTATTTGATATCAATTTTTAAATCTTTAAAGAAGGCTTCTGTTCCAATATCTACAAAAAATCCAACTGAACCTTTCAAATCTTTCCCATGTTTCATATCTTCTACAACAAGAATCAGCTTATCATTGATATAAAATGAAGCATGTTCATCTTCAATAACTGCTTTTAATTGAATCCATTCATTCAAATCAATATCAGCAGGTGCTTCATATTGTGTAATCTGATGATTTCTAAAATATTCAAAAGTATATTTTGGATATGAAAAATACTGACATCCATGCGTTTTTCTCATAGGATCTTGACATTGTTTACCATTTGTTGGTCGTACATAAAATGACTCAAATTGCTTGTCATCATCTGTAATACGATAAGCAATACCTATAAATCCTCTTGCGAAATCTGGTGCATCAGGTAATAGACGACTTAACATTTTCACTTCGATTGTTCCATTGTGAAATGAAAAATCTTTTAATTTTGCATAAGTATTTTCATCAAATTCCATGATTTTTTCAACTTTGATAACTCTTAATACTTTTTCACCATCAAGTTCTACATTTTCAATATTTGTATGAACAGGTATAAAAGACTTTTTATTTAAATCCATTTGTTTTTCCATTGTTCTTCTCTCCTCTATCATAATATACTCCAAATTTGATAAATTTGTAAGTAGGCACTTTTTTGTGCTATAGTTACCAAAAAGTAGGAATTATAAAAAAAATTGATTTTATGATTTGCATCATGATATGCTTATATCATATAATTCTTATATACATAACTTTTGGCATATATCATAAAAATTGACTATAAGGAGTGTTTGAAATGATCAAAAAAGAAAATTTACCTGAATGTCCTGTTGCGACAACTGTTCAACTTATAGGAAGTAAGTGGAAACTACTCATTTTAAGAGATTTGATGACTGAAAAAAAACGTTATAATGAACTAAGGAGATCATTAGATGGAATTTCTCAAAAAGTTTTAACTGCTACGCTTAAATCCATGGTAGAAGATGGTATCGTCATTAGAACGGCTTATCCTGAAGTACCACCAAGAGTTGAATATAGTTTAAGTGAAATAGGTGAATCGCTTCGTCCTATTATTGATATTATGGGACAATGGGGAACATATTATAAAGAAACTTTGCAAGAATAAAAGGAAAGTTCAAATGTTGAAAATAACATAAGAACTTTCCTTTTATATATGAGATTTATCTGTTTTTTGTGCTTCCATAAAAGCATAAATATCATCCGGACTTTCTTGCATGCCTCGTGCAATCCACTCTTTAATCCAGCCATAAATGCCATAAGTCATATAAGCGACTGCATAGGCTTCTGGATTAGATAATTGATTATCTTGAATCATTAATTTTTTTAAAGTATTTCTAAATAAATAAAATAAATCTTTTTGATAAAGTAAAATATAAAAATCTTTATAAGCTACCAAATGTTCAAATAAAGTTTTCATAATCAATTCAAAGGGCATCTGATCTTGAAGTTTCCATTCTTTGATAATTTTGTCAAGATATTGTTTTAAAATATCTTCTTTATCTTTATAGTTACGATAAAAAGAAACTCTCCCAACTTGAGCTTTTTCAGTAATTTCACTAATCTTTATATCCTTTAAATTTTTTGTATTTAAAAGTTCTAATAATGCTTTTGTCATTGCCACTTTGACATATTGATTTCTTTCATCATTATCCATGATGTAACACAATCCTCCTTTTCGTATCATTTTTTTAAATAACTTGAATAAGCCAACCAACCATGATACACTTGTTTCATCCGATGATACATATGTTTCATCAGAATTTTAACAAAATACAAACGATCTTGTCAAGATAGAAACGAAAGGAGAACATATGACTTTAACAAAAACACGTATAATGATTCTTTTGATTATTGCTATTATGGCTTTTGTATTAGGAAGATTAGCATTGAGAACTATTTTAAACTTACTTTTAGGTGGTACATTATTTGGAGGAAACTTTTTATGAGTTTAAAAAAGGGAGGCCGCAAAATGTTTATATTTATATGCATAATGACATTTGTCGTTTGTTTTTTACTAGGAATAGGTTCAAAAGTTGTGTTAAAACCTTCATGGGCCAAAAATTATGAAGTGAAAATGACACCAGAAGTTGGAACATTGTATACTGATTTATCTTATGGCGAAAAAGAATCAAACCGATTTGATATGTATTTACCTCATGATCAGACAAAAAAACATTATGGATTGGTTGTTTATCTCCATGCTGGAGGGTTTACCTCTGGAGACAAATCAGGAGATAAAGATATATTATCATGGCTTTGTTCCAAAGGATATGTTGCTGTTGGGATTAATTATACACTTTTTAATGAAGACAATCCTGATGCCAATGTCTATACACAATCTCTAGAAATCAAAGACGCTATTCCTCACATTATTGAACAAGCCAAACAATATGGTTATTCTATTGACAAAATGGCCATTGCCGGAGGATCAGCAGGACATACTCTTGCGATGATTTATGCCTATCGTGATGCCAAAACATCCCCTATACCCGTTCAGTTACTCTTTGGTGCTGTAGGTCCATCTAGCTTTTATGTTGAAGATTGGGATAATTATGGCTTTAATCAAAATACAGATAAAGCCAGACAAGGAGCAGCAGAGTTATTCAGTGTTATGTCTGGAACACAGATTACATCTGAAATGATTCAAGATCAGACCTACCTTGAAAAAGTCAAACATATATCAGCTCTCATGTGGATTAACGATGAGACTGTGCCAAGTATTGTTGCTTATGGAAAATATGATAAAGTTCAACCCTTTAAAGGTTCCCAACGTTTATTAAAAGCCTATCAAAAGCATCATGTTGATTATCAATATTTTGTAGCTGAACACTCTGGACATGGCTTGCAAAATGACAATAAAATCTATCATCAATATATGCAAACAGTAGAAGCCTATTTAGAAAAATATATGCCTGTAAAGGAGTCAACAAATAAATGATGAAAAATATAATAAAAATAATAGCTATAATTCTTTTGATTTTGATATTGCTTGTTGGTGGCTTACTTTTATTCATATCCACAATTCCATCTGTTCCAACTCATTATACAAGGATTATTAAAACAGGTGGCTTAATAGAAGCTAAATATCTTCAATTCGGTCCCAATCATGTCACATATCAAAAAGAAAAAGGAACTGAACTTACAAAATATTTTCATATCTATTATCCTCAAGAGTTAGAAAAGACACAAAAACAATATCCTGTTGTGGTTATATTAAATGGGACAGGTATTTTACCTAAAAAATATCCTGCTTTATTTCAGCATTTGGCCTCATGGGGATTTATTGTCATTGGCAATGATGATCCAAGCACCGGATTTGGTTTATCAGCTGATGAAACAATTGACTACTTAATAAAAATCAATGATGATCAAAATCATATTCTCTACCATCATATTGATTTCAAACACATTGGCATAACAGGTCATTCTCAAGGTGGTGCAGGTGTATTAACTGCTGTATCTCATACAAAACATCAAAATATTTATAAAACAGCCGTTACTTTATCACCTACCCATGAAAAAATGGCTCATGATTTTGGATGGTCCTATGATCTCACCCAAATTTCTATTCCCCTATTCATGATTGCAGGAACAAAAGGTGATTTTGAAACCAAAGCTGTCATTCCTTTAGAAGCCATGATAGAAATGTATAATAAAGTTCCTTCATCAAAAGTGATGATGCGAAGAAAAGATACTGATCATGGAGGAATGTTATATTCAACAGATGGATATGTGACAGCATGGTTGATGTGGCAATTACAAGATGATATTTATGCTAGTCATGCCTTTTTAGATGACAATGCTGAAATATATCATAATAATTTATATCAAGATGTTCAAATGAATGAATAACTTATTGATTAGAAAAAGAGATTTCTTTTATAACATACAAACTATGTTTTAGAAATCTCTTTTTCAATTCTTTGCATATATAATAAAGGATAAGGTTCTCCCTGTTCATCTAACTCTGTACGTTTATAAACTTCAAATCCCATATGTTCATAAAAACCTTTGGCTAGTGGATTTTGCTCATTTACTGCAAGTTTATTAACTGCATAATGATCAATCCCATATTGTAGTAACTCTTTACCCATTCCTTGTCCTCTATACTCATCACCAATAAATAACATTTCCAGCATATGATCAGCAATCCCCATAAAACCTGTTGGTGTTTTATCTTCTTTTTGAGATACAAGTAATATAGAAATATTTTTTAATGCTTCTGGGACATATTGTTTAATTTGATTAATCTCATCATTGGATAAAAATAAATGTGTTGCTCTTACAGAACTTTCCCATACCTTCAATAAATCTTGTGTTAATCTTTCATCTCGTTGTTTAACTTCTATAATACCCATTTTTATGTCCTTTCTTTATTAATCAAATTGTGTCTGCCAATTGGAATCATGAAATGCTTGAAAACACATTTCAATCTGTTCTTTTGTTGTTTTTTCATGAGCTTAAAGATGATGGTAAATCATCTCTATCAAAATATTGTATTTCCGTTGTTTCAATATTATCTATAAACTGACCACTTAACAAATGACACAAAACAAAGATTTTACAAATGCTATAGGCATAGACAGGTTGATTATGTTGATTACGATCTTGGACAGCAATTCATTTTATAACCATAATCTTCTCAATAATCCCCCATCATCATCTGAAAAAATGTCATCATTTTTTACAACATCATCATTTATAACAACATCTATATCACTAAAGCCATAATATTCACTTAAATCCTGATCTGTTCCATTGGCAGCCAATCTATTTTGTGTAGCAAATGAAACAGGTCTATTCATCTTCTTCGCATTTTTTAAAATGATATCAACATCATATTTCTTTAGTGGATTTGAAAATATTGTTTTCTCTTTTGAAAAATAATAAGATCTATTATATGTCAAATAAGCATCAAATTCTATGTCTTGAAATTGAGGCACTTGCATTGGTTAGCGTCCTGTCGCAACACAAAGCTTGATTCCATTATTTTTTAACCTTTTCATTGTTTCTAATATCTTTTTAGATATTTTCTTTTTTGTCATATCTATTAATGTTCCATCAATATCAAAGAATATGATTTTTTATTGTTTCACCACCATTTCATTATGTTTTGTAAAATTATAACATATCAATTTCAAAAAACATAAAAAACAATGAATATTTTAATCAAAATTACATTTTAGTAAACTCATAGATTTCATATGTAGATATTTTTCATGTAAAAATCATCTATCCATTGAATCACCAAATCCAAATATCTTATTCCTCTTAAAATTATCACTTTTCAATTTCATCTATAAATCTTTTTATTTCTTTGTTTTCAAAAGCCATCATAGTCTTGTAGAACAAAATGATTGAATTATAAAGTTCCTTAGTATTTTGAATGAATATCATAATATGTTTTTAAGCTTTTTACAATGCTCCTATGATAGAAACTTTTGAATACTAAATAATATATTTTGCATCTTAATATAAAGATTGACCTGTTGGTGTTAATGTTAATCCTTTATATGTACGATGAAATAACAAGATTCCAATACGTTCCTCTAATGAATTGATTTGCTTTATAACGGCATTCGTGGAAATATACAATTGTTCAAATACTTTAGAGAAACTTCCTGCATCAGCAACTTTAATAAAAGTATCTCATTGATGATTATACATGCTTAATCATTCCTTTTATAACATATATTGAGATAGAAAATGATATAAGATATCATTCGTCATATGATTAATCTTTTCATCTTCTTTTAATTGCCAATAAGATTCATGTAAATCACATTCTCCACAAATATCTACCCCAATCACATTTTGGTGTTTAAAAATATCTTGAAGTATTTTTTCCAATGTCTTAATAGACATATTTCCTTGATCCCAATTCGTTCTTGCCCAGTAACGATCAAGAACATCTTTATCAATAGAAATATAAGCAGGTAATGTCAAATCTACTTTTTTGATTTGTAAGTGAGCGACATCTTCTTCCTGTTCATTGACACTAATGTAAATCACTTTGGATGCTACATCATTATTTTCTATATTTTGTTGACTAGGGCCAATAAGAATAAGCTGTTTTAAATAGGCATTTTCATGCAATAATTCTCCTGCCCAACTTCCACAGCTTGTTAAATCATGAATCATAGGTTGAAGCATATCGGTATGATGATCAAACAAAACAAGGGAAAATGGCTTTTTGATTTTATCAACAAATACCTTTGTCATATAATGGTAATTTCCATTATCCAAAAAATGAATACCTTCAGGTCCATAATTATTTAAACGTCTTTGAATTTCTAACATAGCTTCATGACTACAATACATATCAGTCCCTTCAATATCACTTAAATCTATTCGTATAAGATGATTAACATCATTTCCAATATTAGCAGGATATATATGTGAAAAATCTAATAATAAATTCTGTTCCAAAATACGTCACCCCTATTTATATCTTAACATGAAAGACAAAAAAAGTGAAAATAGAGTACTAAACTTTTGATAATGAAAATAAGATAGATAAAGTAATAATTTTATCTACCTTCCTGTAATATCCATCCAATAATAATATGAGCATTATTTTTATGCCAATCTTGTTAAAACTGGTTCATTAAGCATATCTTGATTCTGAACAAGATCTTCCTCAATTTCAATCTTAATTGAATAAAAATTTTATGTCAATGAATTAAAATTCATATGAAAATATAGATATTGAAACTCATTATTTATATATGAAAAAACTGTACCTTTATAAAGTACAGTTTTTTCATCAAATTAATAACAACATCACAAATCTCTTATCAACAATACCTTTTTTGTCAAAATCCAAGATATGATATAAACAACAAGGGATACAGTTAAAACAATAAGATATGTTGATAAATGATTTCCTAAAAGAAGGAACAATCCAATGAATATACCTGCAGACACAGGATAAGAAATAATTGAGCCTAGAATACTTTTTGTTTCATCAGTAAGAAAATAGAACGGTAAAATGATTCCACCAGCAAGTAAAGCCATGGCAACACTAATACAAACAAATATCATCACTCCATCATTGTTTGAACCAATGACAGTTGAAGCAATATATCCAAAAACAATTCCAAAAACCAATCCAATTAAACTTATTCCTAAATAAGAAATATATTTACTATCAACATAAGTTCTTCTAGAAATCCTTGTTGTAAGAACTGTTTTAATCCATCTAGATGTTTTATCTAAAGTAATTGTCGTTGTTACAATCATTCCTAATAAGACTGTTGCCAGTACCGTTAATACCCATGGTGTTGAAAGATGAGATAGACTTGCTCCAATAATGATAAATACAACCGTTAAAATCAATAAACTATTTTTGACAATGTAATAATCTTTTAATAATAAGCCTTTCATTTAACAAGCCCCCTTTACATACATCAACATAATTTCATCAATATTGGCTGGTATAACCATTGCTTTTGGATATTTCTTTTCAGCTTTCTGTCTATCAGCAACCAATACCTGCCATTCATAATCTTGTTTTCTATATGCAATCATATCTTCCTTATCCAATGCATCAAATTGAGCCGCACCACATTTCATAATACCATATTTTTCTAACAGTTCATCTTTAGGTTTTGAAAAAATAATCTTACCTTCATGAATAAATACAATATAATCAGCTACTTTTTCTAAATCACTTGTAATATGAGATGAAATCAAAACAGAATGTTCTTCATCTTGAATAAAGTCTAATAACATATCCAATATCTCATCTCTCACAATTGGATCCAAACCACTTGTGGCTTCATCAAGAACCAGTAATTTTGAATGATGTGAAAAAGCTACAGATATAGAATATTTCATCTTCATTCCTTTAGAAAAATTCTTGATTTTTTTATTCATTGGCAATTGAAATTTGACTAACATTTTTTCATATGTGTTCATATCCCATGTTTTATAAATATTCGCAAAAACTTTTCCTAACTGCTTTGGATTGAGTTCATCAGGATAATTATTACCATCAAAAACAACACCAATTTCATCTTTAGAAACTTCATCAATGTTAGAACTTCCTAACATTGTGATTGTTCCACTTTCTATATTTGTCAAACCCAATATCGAATGAATCGTTGTACTTTTTCCTGCCCCATTTCACCAATTAAACCTACGATACTTCCTTCAGGCACATGAAAAGAAATATTATCTAAAGTAAAGTCCTTATAATGTTTTGTAACACCATCAAGTTTTAATGCTAATTTCTCCATAATCTTAATCCTCCTCATATAACAAAGATAATAAAGACTGTAGTTGTTCAAGTTTGATTCCACTAACTTTTGCTATTTCTATCGCTTCAGTCAAATGTTCTTCAATTCTTTTTTGTTGTTCTTCTAAATAGAAATCTTGATTTTGAGCTGACACAAAGCAACCTTTTCCAGCTGTGGTTTCAATAAAACCATCTGACTGAAGTGTATCGTATGCTTTTTGCACTGTTAAAACACTAATATGCAATGATTTAGCTAATCCTCGAATAGAAGGAAGTGCTTCACCTGCTTTTAACTCTCCACTCATGATTAAAGCTTTTATTTGTGATGAAATCTGCTCATAGATGGGAACACTTGCATGATTATTAATAAATATTTCCATTCAATCACATCCTTTTGTATTATACTGTATTACTATTACAAGTACATAATACTATCATATACAGATGTCAATATCTTTTTAAATAATCTCAAATTATTCTTTATTATTAATAGCTAATAAACAATTTTTCCAAAGGCAATACAACATGATTTATTCGAATAAAACAAAAAAAGATTTTATAAATGCATTTATATTTTAATAAAATTTCATTTATCTATAAAATCGTTATAAATAATCGTATATCATTTTCATTATCTAGAATACACATAAAAATCACTGTAAAAAAAAGAACAAAACGTTAATTCGTTTGCTCTTAATTTTATTTATTCAACACCTACGATAAATGAATATACTGGTTGTTGACCATCTACACATTCTATTTCAGCTTCAAAATGATCTTCTACATAATCTTCAATTTCTTGAACTTCATCTTCTGTAACATCTTCGCCATAGATTAATGTAATAATTTCAGAATCATCATCAACCAAATTGTTTAAAGTTTCCTTTAATGCATCCACTTTATTAGGAACACAAGCAACAATATCTTTTTCACATAATGCCATATATTGATTAGCTTTAATATCAACACCATCAATATTTGTATCTTTAATTGCAAATGTGACCTGTCCTGTTTTGACATGAGCAATCGCATCATTCATTTCAGCAAGATTATCTTCTAAAGATACTTCCGGATTAAACATAATACATGCTGATAATCCTTGTGGTATAGTTTTAGAAGGTACAACTTTGACATCTACTTCATCTTCTAATATAATCGCTGCCTGTTGTGCTGTCATCACAATATTTGAATTATTAGGTAAAATAATCACATGTTTAGCGTTGACATCTCTAATCGCTTGAACGATATCTTCGGCAGATGGATTCATTGTCTGTCCACCACTGACAACATAGTCACAATGTAATTCTAAGAACATATCTTTGATACCTTTACCAGCAGCCACACTAATAATAGAAACTTCTTTTGGTTCTTCTTTAGGTGCAGTCAAAGTTGCTTTAGCATTGGCAGCAGGTGTATTATTAGCTTCTAAGATAGAATTATGCTGTTCCTGCATATTTTCAATCTTTAACTTAACAAATTCACCATATCTTTGAGCTGTATTTAAAGCATTACCCGGTTTTAATGTATGCACATGAACTTTAACAATATCTTCATCCTGAACCACAACAATACTGTTTCCAGGCAATCTTTCTAATTCATTTCTTAAATTTTCTTCTTTAAAGACTTTGATTTTTGCTGGATCCAATCGTAAGATGAACTCTGTACAATAACCATAAGCTTCTTCACTATCTGATTCTACATCAACAAGTGCTTCTTTTGCAGCTTCTCCTTTAATATCTACTCGTTCAATTTCTTCTCCTGCAAGAGCTGCCATAAATCCTGTCATAATTAACAATAGTCCAGCTCCACCACTATCAACCACACCAACTTCTTTGAGTACAGGTAAAAGTTCTGGCGTTCTTTCCAGTGATTCTTCAGCTTCTTTAACAAAGTAAGAAAAAACATCTTCAATCTCCATTCCCGGTTTCGCATATTGAACAACAGCTTCACTTGATTCTCTAATAACTGTTAAAATTGTCCCTTCAACTGGACGCATAACAGCTTTATAAGCCACTTTAGCTCCATTTTGTAGAGCTTGTGCTAATTCTACAGCATCTACTTGTTTTTTCCCTTCAAAAGCCATAGAAATTCCTCTAAAGATTTGTGAAAGAATAACACCAGAATTTCCTCTTGCTCCCATCAATAAACCTTTAGATAACTTCTTTGAAATTTCATATATATCGTTAGAATCTAATTTTTCAATTTCACTTGCACCAGAACTAAATGTCAAAGACATATTTGTTCCTGTATCTCCATCTGGTACAGGAAAGACGTTCAATGCATCAATCTCTGGATGGTTATTATGCAAAACAGTTGCTCCAGTTATAACCATCTCTTTAAACAGTTTACCATCAATGATTCTCATGTTAACCCTCCACTAATCTGTCACACGAATGCTTTGTACAAACACATTCACTGCTTCAATATCAATATCTAAAGTTGTTTCTAATACATATTTCACTTTCTTTTGTACTTCATAAACAACTTCAGAAATTTTCACTCCATATCCAACGATAATATAAACATTTAAAATGATTCCTGTTTCCCCATCTTCTACGACAATCCCTTTAGCATAATTATCTTTACCCAAAAGATCATAAAAACCATCTTTCATAATCTTTTGGCTTGCCATTCCAACAACACCATAACATTCTGTTGCAGCACCCCCAGTAATACTTGCAACAACATCTAATGAAAGATGTATATCTCCTAAATCAGTTGTTTTCGTTATCATAACTATTCCTCCGTTCTTATCATAAATTTATAAATAGTTACCTATATTATATCTCATTTTTAAATTATTGACAATTATTTCATGGCAATGCATACGCATTATAACCCACTTATATTCTCTTGTAAATAAAATTTAAAAAAATATTGAAATATTCATCTTTTTCAGATATTATAAAAATGTTCAAATACAATATTTTTTTATTTTTATATGAAAAAGTATTTGCATTTTCTTTTTATTAATGATATTATACTTAGGTATGTGAAAGACACTTTGTAAAGGATGGTGAATATAATGGCTAGAAAATGTGAAGTGAGCGGAAAAGGACCTATGTCTGGTAATTCTCGTTCTCATGCATTAAATGCAACTAAGAGAAAATGGAATGTTAACTTACAAAAAGCTACTATTTTAGTCAATGGTAAACCAAAAAAAGTAAAAATTTCAGCAAGAGAATTAAGAAGTCTTAGAAAGAGTGCTTAATGATAAAGATTGCATCCTAGTGGGATGCTTTTTTTATATATTTAATCATATGTTTTCAATCTTATTTTATACAAAAAAAGAAGATAGTTTGGACTATCTTCTAAAGCCTTTTTTGAATTGATCAAAGATTGATTCTTTTTTTGTGGCTTTTTTTAATTTATGATAAAGTTCTTTTTCCTCACGAGATAATTTTGTAGGAATTTTTACATCAATCTTAACATACTGATCTCCATAATTATCACTACGTAAGTCTTTAACACCTTTACCTTTTAAACGTAATGTTGTTCCGGGTTGTGTTCCTTCTGGGACTTTTAATGTCACATCTCCATAAACTGTTGGTACATCTACGTCACAACCAAGCGTTGCATCAACTGCTGAAATTGGAATGGAAATATAAATGTTTTTGCCATCACGCTGGAAGTGTTGATGTGGTCTAACATAAATTTCGACATATAAGTCACCATTTGGTCCTCCATTTGTACCACGATGACCTTTTCCTTGAACACGTAACTGTTGATGTGTATTGATACCAGCAGGTATATTTAATTCAACTGTTATATTTTTATTGACATATCCATTTCCATGACAATGTGGACATTTTTCTTTAACAACTTTTCCTGTTCCATGACAGTCTGGACATGTTGTTTGATTAACAAATGTTCCAAATGGAGAACGTTGCTGTGTACGGATTGTTCCTGTTCCTCCACAGCGTGAACATGTCTGATAATCATTTGGTGTTTTTGCACCTGTTCCATGACAATGTGAACATTGTTCATCATAATTGATCTTAATTTCTGTTTTCTTTCCTTTAATCGCATCCATGAAGTCGATTTCCAATTGTACAAAACGATCTTCACCACGCATTGGACCACTCTTTCTTTGACGTGATCCTCCACCACCAAAGAATGAACCAAAAATATCTCCTAAGTCAACATCTTCAAAGCCACCAAAGCCACCAAAACCTCCGGCTCCACCACCGAATCCACCAGTTTGATCAAATGCAGCATGACCATAACGATCATAGGCAGCTTTTTTATTGTCATCTGACAAAACATCATAGGCTTCCTGAACTTCTTTAAATTTTTCTTCAGCTCCAGGTTCCTTATTGACATCAGGGTGATATTTTTTAGCCATTTTTCGATAAGCTCTTTTGATTTCATCAGCACTGGCATTTTTTGACACACCAAGCACTTCATAATAATCTCTCTTTTCAGCCATAATCTCACCTCTTGACTAGATAAAACCAAGGCAAAGCCTTGGCTTTATGTTAATTTTTTTCTGTAAAGTCTGCATCAACAACGTCATCATCATTTGTTGCTGTATTTGAAGCATTACCTGTTGGGTTAGCTCCTTGTGATTGTTGTTGATATTGATATGCTGCCATTTGTTGAGCCATTTGTTCTAATTCACTCATTTTTGATTCAAGTGTAGCCATATCATTATCATCTAATGCTTTCTTCAATTCATCTCTTAAAGCAGTTGCCTGAGATTTTTGATTAGCATCGATCTTATCTCCTTGTTCAGCTAAAGCTTTATCAATTTCATTAATCATTTGTTCAGCTTTATTTCTTGTTTCAATATCTTTACGTTTCTTTTCGTCATCAGCTTTATTTGCTTCAGCTTCTTTAACCATTCTATCAATTTCTTCATCACTTAAACCAGTTGAGTTTTGAATAGTGATAGATTGTTCTTTTTGTGTTTTCATATCTTTTGCTTTAACATTAACAATACCATTAACATCAATGCTGAAAGTGACTTCAATTTGAGGAACTCCTCTAGGTGCAGGTTCAATACCATCTAATTTAAATAAACCTAATTGTTTATTATCCTTAGCCATTGTTCTTTCACCTTGTAATACGTTGATATCAACAGCTGGCTGATTATCAGCAGCAGTAGAGAAAATTTGTGATTTTGTTGTTGGGATTGTTGTATTTCTTTCGATTAAGACAGTCATGACTCCACCCATTGTTTCAATACCTAATGATAATGGTGTAACATCCAATAAGACAATGTCTTTAACATCTCCAGCAATAACTCCACCTTGGATTGCAGCACCCATAGAAACAACTTCATCAGGGTTTACTGATTTGTTAGGTTCTTTTCCAAGTAATCTCTTTACTGATTCTTGTACAGCAACAATACGAGTAGAACCACCAACTAATAAAACTTGATCAATATCATTTGGTGACATACCTGCATCACTTAATGCCTGTCTTACAGGTCCTTCTGTACGCATAACCAAATCATGTGTTAATTCATCAAATTTAGCTCTTGTTAATGTTAATTCAAGATGTAATGGACCAGCTGGACCAGCAGAAATAAATGGTAATGAGATTTGAGTCTGCATCATACCAGATACATCTTTTTTCGCTTTTTCAGCAGCTTCTTTAACACGTTGCATAGCCATTTTATCAGCGCTTAAGTCAACACCTTGTTCTTTTTTAAATTCAGCAACAATCCAGTTCATGATAGCTTGGTCAAAGTCATCCCCACCTAAATGGTTATCTCCAGCAGTAGCTAAAACTTCAAACATACCATCTGCTAAATCAAGGATAGAAACGTCAAATGTTCCTCCACCTAAGTCATATACTAATACTTTTTGTTCTTTATCTAATTTGTCAACACCAAATGCTAAAGCTGCAGCAGTTGGTTCATTAATAATACGTTCTACTTCTAGACCAGCAATTTTTCCTGCATCTTTTGTTGCTTGACGTTGTGCATCATTGAAATATGCTGGAACTGTGATAACAGCACGATTGACTGGTTCACCTAAATAAGCTTCAGCAGTTGCTTTTAAGTTTTGTAAAATCATAGCTGAAATTTCTTGAGGTGTATAGTCTTTTCCATTGACATGTTCTTTGTAACTTGTACCCATATGTCTTTTAATTGACATAACAGTTTCTTTGTTCGTTACAGCTTGACGTTTTGCAGCTTCACCAACAATAATTTCTCCATTTTTAAAGGCAACAACAGATGGAGTTGTTCTTGAACCTTCAGGGTTCGCAATAACTTTTGCTTCTCCATTTTCCATTACACTGACACATGAATTTGTTGTTCCTAAATCAATACCAATAATTTTATTACCCATAACGATCATCCTCCTATTTTTTATTCATTCACTTTAACTAAAGATGCACGAATAACGCGATCTTTCAATTTGTAACCTTTTTGAAGCTCCTCAACAACAATATTATGACCATATTGATCATCCTGTGTTGTCATCACTGCCTGATGTAGATTAGGGTCAAATTCTTTACCCTGAGCTTCAATCACTTCTACACCATTTTTCTTTAAAATAGCCATCAATTGATCAAAGATCATTTGATATCCTTTTAAAAATGTCTGAACTTCTTCACTAGGATTTTGAACATTTAAAGAACGCTCAAAATTATCAACAACTGGAAGCAATTCTTCGATAAATGACTGCATCATAAATTTTAAAGAATTTTGATGTTCCTTTTCTAAACGTCTTTTCAAATTTTCCATATCCGCAAAAACTTTATAATAATCCGTTTTCCAAGTATTCACTTCTTCTTCCAGCTTTTTCATCTGATTTTCTAAGCTTTCTTCTTTTTGTTCTTCCTTTTCTTGAGTTTCCTCTACAACTTCCTGTTCTTCTTTAACTTCTTCCTGTGTAGTTTCCTTTTCTTTTGCCATTATTTCACCTCTATTCATCATCTTCTTGATTACTTAGAACTTCTTCCAAGCTCTTTGAAATATACTCAACTAAAGAAACGACTTTTTCATAAGGCATACGTGTAGGCCCAATGACTGAAATAGATCCTTTAGACTCATTCCCTGTTTTAAATGAAGCTGATATAACTGATACATCATTTAAATCCTGAATTGGTGAATCACTTCCAATTCTCACTGTGACACCATCTTCCAATGCGATTGGTTCCAGACTTTTCCATGATTGAGAATTTTCAAAAGCACTGACTAAACGACGTAATTTATTCACATCATTATATTCAGGCTGATACAATAAATTTTCTTTACCAGAGAAATAAACATTATTGTTTGCAAATTTCATAAACGCCTCTAAAAAAGCATTAAACAAAACTTCATGTTCTTTAATTCTTGCACTCAATATAGGTTTGACATCTCTTTCTAATCGAAAAGCCACTTGATTAATAGGTGTTCCATCTAATAACTCATTCATGACATTCACACAACTTGTTAAATCTTCCATATAGGCATTATTTTTAATATTGAAATTACGATTTTCAACATGTCCTTTATCTGTCACAATAATTGCTGTGACAGTATGTTCTGATAATGGAACAAGTGTAATATTCTGCAAATGTTCATAAATGGCATTAGGACCCAAAGCCACTGTTGTTAAATGGGTAAGCTGACTTAAAATTTGACAGCTTTCTTTAATAATCTCATTTAACGAACGATGACGATTTCCTAAAAGTGTGGACACTTGATTCTTGACTTCATCATCTACACTAGGCTGCATCAATGTATCGACATAAAAACGATATCCTTTGGTTGAAGGAACACGCCCCGAAGATGTATGTGTCTTTTCAAGATAACCATGTTCTTCAAGAAATGACATTTCATTTCTAATTGTCGCACTTGAATAAGGAAGCTGATACTTCGTCATCAAGGTTTTTGATCCTACTGGTTCAGCCGTTTCTACGAACTCCTCAACTATACATTTTAGAATCAGTAACTGTCTAGCTGTCAGCATATCTCAACCTCCTTTAGCACTCCTTTTACCTCTGTGCTAATTACATTATACTCATCTTTTTAGCACTGTCAACACTTTTGTGCTAATAAATAAAGAAAAACAGACTAAGTCTGTTCATCTTCCAAAAAATCTACTAATATACTATTTAAATAATTGATCCCTAATGATGTTGTTTTTAAATACCCATTATCTATTTCTAATAAATTCATCTTTTGATATTTTTCAATTACATGATGATATCGCTTTTGAAAATCAATTCCATATAATTGATTGATGTGTGAAATAGATATACCTTCATTCAAACGCAGTCCCATCATTATTTTTTCAAATAACTGATCACTCTTTGTTAAAGTGATATCATTTTCCAAATAATGATGTTCTAAATAACGAGTCAATGATTTGGTATTTTCATATCTGTGTCCATTTTTTAAAGAATGTGCCGAAACCCCAATCCCATCATAATCTTCATAATGCCAATACACAAGATTATGTAATGAAGGTTTATATGCATAAAAATTACTCACTTCATATTGATGATAGCCATGCTGTTGTAATCTTTCTCTAATCAATGCATATATCTTGGCATCTTCTTCATCATCTAATGGCTGATAATGTTCATTTTTTAAAATCGTATGATCTTCCAAAATCAATGAATAATAAGACACATGTCCAACCTTTAACTTTACCAGTTCATCAATATCTTCACAAACATCTTGAATCGTCTGTTCTGGCAAACCATACATTAAATCAATATTGATATCCTGAACACCTTTATTTTGTGCCTCTAAAATAAAAGATTTCACCTGTTCACAAGTATGAACACGTCCAATCTTTTTTAATAAATGATCATGAAATGTCTGAACACCTATACTCAAACGATTCACTCCATTTTGCACACATAACTCTAATTTTTCATGACTCATTGTTTCTGGGTTCATCTCCATACTCCATTCCTGACAATGACGGGCATAAGGTTTTAAGAGTTCAAATAAATATTGTAATTGTTCATAAGTCAGTGCTGTGGGTGTTCCTCCACCAATATAAATTGTTTTATAATCATGAGATAACTGTTTTTGCTGAATTTCAAATGCTAAAGCATCTAAATATTGCCATGTCCACTTTTCATTATAAAAAACTTTACAAAAATCACAATATGTACAGATATGTTGACAAAAAGGAATATGAACATACAAAGCACTCATGATAAACCAAATTCCTTTGCCAGTCCACCTAATGATGTTTCTTTATAATCACTGGATAAATCTTTTCCAGTTTCTTTCATGACTTTGACAATCGTATCAAAAGATACTTTATTTTTTCTTAAATAACCTAACTGTTTTGCTAACATGGCCGCATCTAAGGCACGTAATGAACCATATCCATTACGTTCAATACAAGGAATTTGAACATAACCTCCTACTGGATCACATGTTAAACCTAAATTATGTTCCAGTCCCATTTCAGCTGCATATTCAATCAAAGAATTATTCAATTCATAAATCCATGCCATTGTTGCTGCTGCCATAGCACAGGCTGTTCCAACCTCAGCCTGACATCCTCCATCGGCTCCCGAAATCGTTCCATTGGTTTTCACAACATTCCCAAAAAGTCCCCCAATGGCTAAAGCTTTAATCAAATCTTTCTTTTCAATATGCAACTGCTTATAACAATAATACAATACAGCTGGCATAATACCACTTGCACCACAAGTTGGTGCTGTAACAATCTTTCCGCCATCCGCATTTTCTTCTGAAACAGCATAAGCATAGCTGGAAATAAATAATCTTTCTCGATCAGCTTCACGACGTGTATTTTGAGCCTGTTGAAACATTGATTTCGCTACTCTTTTTAATTTTAATTTCCCTTGAATCAGTCCTTCTTTTTTCAAGCCATTTTCAACACTTTCAAACATGGCTCCTAAAATATCTGAAAGAAAATGATCAAAATCATCTCCTTCATTTTCTAAAACATAATCATATAAAGATATTCCATGTTCATCTACATAATGTAAGATTTCTTTCATCGTATTTTGTTTATAAACTTGAACAGGTTCCTGTGCCAGATCCCCTTTAAATAAAATAGAACCCCCACCAATTGAATAAACTTCAATCTGTTTCATTTCCTGATCACCTTGAAAAACATGGACTATCATCCCATTAGGATGTTCTGGTAATTCTTCACTTTTAAAAGAAAAGTCTACAGGTTTTGGTGCAAATGTCTTTTCAATAATATAATCAGTTAAATGTCCTTTTCCAGTTAAAGCTAACGAACCATGTAAATCAACATGAAAACGTGTCGCTTCAGGGTACATTTCTTTAATTTTCAAAGCCGCTCTTTGTGGTCCCATTGTATGTGATGATGAAGGTCCAAATCCGACCTTAAATAATTCTCTCATTGATTCCATGATTCATTTCCTCCCATTCTCATTAAAAATAGTTCTAAACCTTTATATTTATCTATTTTCCCTGTCTTCACAGCAATATCCAGCTGTGATAGTTCATCAATATGTGCCAATAATTCTTTCAAATCAAAATCCTTACCATCACGTCTAATATATTTTAAACGATAGGGATTCATAGATAAAATTTGAGCAATTTCTCTATCATTATAACCTTTTCTATCTAATAATTTCACTTGATATAATAAACGCATGGCATTACCAATCAAAACAATTAATTTGACAGGTTCTTCATTATTCATAATCAAATCTTTATAAATTCGAAAACTTCTCGCTGTTTCTTTATTTAAAATCGCCTGACTTAATTCAAAAACATTTTCTTCAACCTGCTTTGTCACCAATAAATCAATCGTTTCTACAGTAATATGTTTTGTATACAGGCATAATTTGTTCACTTCCTGTGAAATTTCCAGAAGATGAGAAGGCATACGTGATAAAAATAGTCTTAATGCTCCTTCATCTATTTCACAACCTCGACTCTTAATCGCTTGATGCGTCGCTTTATATAACTGACGCTCATCCATTTTTTCAATATCATAAAAATGAGCATACTTGCGTAATGTTTTCACTACTTTTTTTCTTTCATCAAAATTTCTTTGATCATGATAAATCACAAATATTGTTGTGGGATTATCTAAAGGGAGATAATCCATAAACTTTTGAATATCTGCATCATTCATTGTTTTTTGTTTTTGAGCCGTTAAAAAAAGTGGATTTTTTAAAACAATCATCTTATATTCCGTTAAAAATGGTGGTGTTAAAGCATCCTCAATAATCGTTGACATACTGCTGTCCTGACACCAATATGTCACCATATTCATATCTTCCTCACAAATATGATACTTCTTTTTGAGTGTCTTTAATCTTTGTTCCATCAACAATTTATCTTCACCATAGATGACAAAATTCATGGTATCACCTCTATCTTTATCATTATACATGAATCAACGCAAAATGTAACGTTCTTTTCCATAAAATCTTAGATGAAACATTCCATCCTGATCGGTTCTTAAAATCGTGATACCTTTTCTTTGTAAACGTTCAATAACCTGAGGTGAAGGGTGCTTATACATATTATTCTTTTTAACTCCAATCATCGCAATATCAGGATGAATCGCTGATAAAAGTAACGCAGAAGTGGCACTGGCACTGCCATGATGTGAAACCTTTAAAACATCGACATCCAATGTCTGTAATTGTGGTAAAAGGTCAGCTTCAACTTGACTGGACATATCCCCTGTCATCAAGATATTCATTGCCGGTAAGGAAATATACATAACGAGTGACTGATCATTAGAATCAGTATAAACCTGATGACTCTTAAACATTTGAATTTGAGCACAGCCAATCTGTCTGGTCGCTTCAAATTCATCAATGACCTGCCCTATAGAAAAATGTTCCAATAAAGAAGGAAGTGCCCCACAATGATCAAAATCATCATGTGAAATATACACATAATCCAAATGTGAAATACCTACCGATTTCAAATAAGGTATAATCGTCTGGGTTGCTAAGTCATAATCCTGTGTTCCTCCCGTATCAATCAAAATATTTCCTTGATTCATAGGTAGACGTATGAGGGTACAATCACCTTGTCCTACATCAATCATTGTCACCTCACCATAGATTTTATGTTGACTCCAGAAATGGAAAACAAGCATTAACGAAAGCAAGGCACAAGCGTCTTTTCGATAAGATTGTTGGAGTTCTTTAGCAATAATGATACGAAAATAGAAAAAATAAAAAAGAATCAGACATGCTAAGGTTGGTTTAGAAAAAATAAGGAAAGCATTCATAACCGTCATAAAAGATAACATATTTTGAAAAAGAATGACGGTATATTTTAAAACAATTTCAAGAACAGGGAAAAATATAGAAAGCACACATAAGCTATAAAAGATTTCAATAAAGACATTTAAAATATCGCTGACAAAAAATGAAATAAAAGGAATTTGGGCATTTAATGTTAAAATGATGGGTAATGAGGAAAGATAAATCCAAAATGATGAAAAGCGTAAACGCTGTGTTAATAAAACGATAAAATAAATAAAATAGGAAAATACAAAGGAAATATTGTAAATGATATAGGGATTATAAAATAAGGATAATATGATCAGGAAAGCAAAGATATCTAATTTATGAAACCATTTTTTTAATAGTTCATATAATAATAAAATAAAGAAAGCACGATACAAAGACACAAGCATAGGAATAGAAAAAATATAAAAGCCAATCATCATAAACGTTAAAACCTTTGCTAGTTGACGTGGTAAAAACAAAGCCAGTACATTTTTAATTAATGCATATAAGATATGGATATGCATTCCTGATAAAGCAAACATATGAACAAGTGAAAGTTCTGTTAATAACTGATAGTCTTCGCCAATAGTCAAGCTTCTTTCACCTAAAATAAATAATCGCTGATAATCTTGAACATCCTGTTGTGAAGAAAAACGTTGTTCTAACCAGCGATAAAATGTTGGTTGTTTTTGTTGTGAAATCAGTTTTTTAACATAAGCTTTATGAAAAATCTTTTGTCCATAGAGATAATCCTTTTCACAAAAAGCATTGTCATTTGTATTTTCATAGAGTTCTAATGGCTCAATCTCTACTTCTAATAAATCCCCATATTCAATATTGGATAAATCATGATAAAGCTTTACAGTCCCTGCATTTGTTTTCAAATAACAGTTATTTTCAGCAGTTTTAACAACAACACCCTGCAAAGAAGAAGATAATGGTTGAATTTCATGAGGTTGTATCCATAGGGCCAAACAAAGTAGTATTGCAATCATGAAATGTATGATAGACAATCTTCGATATAGAAAATAACAGTATAAGATAAAGAATAAATAAAAAAGCGGATGGACAATATCCGCTATAACAAAGCATAATAAAGCCGTTGCATAATAAATAACATGATATCTTATAAGCATAGATGTTCTCGCAATCTTAAATAAGTTTTTTCACCAATCCCATTAATATCCATAATATCTTCAATCGTTTCAAAAGGTTGTTGCTGACGATAATCGATGATTTTTAAAGCTGTCTTTTCTCCTACACCTTCTAAAGTCATGAGTTCTTCCTGTGAAGCATGATTTAAAGATACAGCTCCCTCATGAAGGGATGGTAAGTACAAACGACTTTCATCTTCAACTTTTTTATCCATAACCAAAGACTGCATATTAGCCTTTGGGGATACTCCAACTTCATCCACCAGTTCTTGAATAGTTTTTTCTCCCTCAAATTCGTATTTTCCATTTTTTAAAAATTCTCCTTCTAAAATCACATAAGATAAAGACACAACATTTTTCTTTACAACCTCAGGTTTTTGAAAATCATAAACAATAGAACAAATCATTAAAACAACAAGTCCAATTATCTGATATATTTTTTTCATGTTTTTCCTCCAAACAAAAAAAGAATCCTAAGATTCTTTTGAAATATGAAAATGCTGATACGCCAATTCTGTAACAACACGCCCTCTTGGTGTTCTTTTAATTAAACCTTTTTGTAAGAGATAAGGTTCATAGACATCTTCCAATGTTAGTGGTTCTTCGCCAATACTGGCAGCAATAGCTTCTAAACCAACCGGTCCACCACGAAAACGTTGAATAATTCCTAATAGATATTTATGATCCACATCATCCAGTCCCAGCTCATCAACTTTTAAAGATTGTAACGCTTCAATTGTTCTTGATTTCGTAATCGTATCATCCCCATTGTATTGAGCAAAATCTCTGACACGACGGAACAAACGATTAGCAATACGTGGTGTCCCACGTGAACGTCTGGCTAGTTCTCTTTTGGCTTGTTCATCCATATCCATATGATAAACTTGACTCGTACGATCAATGATCGCTGTCAATTCACTTTCATTATAATATTCAAGTTTAGATACAATACCAAAACGATCCCTTAAGGGAGCAGATAAATCTCCAGCTCGTGTTGTCGCTCCAACCAATGTAAAAGGAGGTAAATCAATTCTAATGGAACGTGTAGAAGCTTCTTTACCAATCACAACATCGACATAAAAATCTTCCATCGCTGGATATAGAATTTCTTCAACAACTTTATTTAAACGATGAATTTCATCAATAAACAAAACATCACCCGGTTCCAATGATGTCAAAATAGCAACCAGATCACCAGTCTTTTCAATACTTGGTCCCGTTGTGGCTTTCAAATGTGTCCCCATTTCATTAGCTATGATCATTGACATCGTTGTTTTTCCTAAACCAGGTGGTCCATATAATAATACATGATCTAAAGTTTCATTTCTTAATTTGGCTGCTCCAACAAAAACCTTGAGATTCTTTTTTAAATCAGTCTGACCAATATATTCATCAAAGGATTGTGGTCTTAGCTGATTTTCTTCATCCTCAATATGTTCATTTGTATCTAAAATACGTTCATTCAAATCCATAGCGACCCTCCTATAATTTTACTAATAAACCTAATGCTTTTTTCACATAACCATTTGTATCCAATGTTTCATGAACAAGCGTATTCATCACACGATCCACATCCTGTTTCTTATATCCCAGTGCAATTAAAACTTCAATGGCTTCATCAAACTCTACTGATGTCATAAGCATTGGAGATATCTGTACATCAAATTTACCTTGTAAATCTAAAACAATCTGTTGTGCTGCCTTTGGTCCGATACCCGGAATCTTTCTTAAATAACTAATATTCTTAGATTCAATAGCTGATATAATGGCCTGAACATCTCCAGTTGCTAAAATACCAATGGCTGTTTTACAACCAATGCCTTTTACAAGAATCAGCTTTAAAAATAAATCTTTTTCTTCCAGTGTCAAAAAGCCAAAAAGAGCAATGCCATCTTCTTTGACCTGCTGATAAACATAGACCAATGTTTCTTTACCACGCTGAAACTGATAAGGATTGGAAACATAAATCAAATATCCGATTCCTTGATTATCAACAACAATATGATCTTGACGCATATCCACAATAATACCTTTTATATAACTATACATATTAAAACTCCCATTTCATAATATCCTCATCATTATAGCACACTTTTAAGGCAAATAAAAAATGAGAAACATTTTTTCTCATTTTTATTCATAAAATTCAAATTCAAAATCTAAAATAGATACAGTATCTCCTGCCTGAACACCAGCTACACGCAAAGCATCATCCAAACCAATATGACGCATCTTTTGAGCAAAGCGTTTGATACCGTCATCACTTCCCAGTGAAGCCATCTGAACAATTTTTTCAACACGTTCACCTGTTACGTGCCATTGACCATTACCCATATTATGAATTTCAAATCCAATTTCATCTGGTTTTTGATATGTATATAAAACAGTATTTTCTACTTCCTCGTCTTGAGAAGCAAATGATGGTGTACGGTCCAATAAATCAGCAATCGCATATAAAACCATGTCTACACCTTCTTGAATCAACGCAATCACAGGAAAAACAGGAATATCTTCACCAAGTTGCTCTTTAAAACGTTTTAAATTTTCTTCGGCTTCAGGTTCATCCATCTTATTAGCCACAATAATCTGAGGTCTTTCCAATAAACGATATTTATATTCACCTAATTCTTTATTAATAGCCAGATAATCCTCATAAGGATCACGACCTTCACTACCACCCATATCAATCACATGAACAATCACACGACATCTTTCAATATGACGTAAAAATTGATGACCTAACCCTTTTCCTTGACTGGCTCCTTCAATTAATCCCGGTAAGTCAGCCATGACAAATGAACGACCATCTTTCGACTGTGCTACACCTAAATTAGGTACAATCGTCGTAAAATGATAATCAGCAATTTCTGGTCTAGCACGTGTTACAACTGATAGAAGCGTTGATTTCCCAACTGATGGAAAACCTACTAATCCCACATCTGCAAGTAATTTTAACTCACAGATTAAATTGTATTTTTCACCTGGTTCTCCATGTTCACAAATAGTTGGAGCTGGATTACGGCTTGTCGCAAAACGGGCATTTCCACGTCCACCACGTCCACCTTTAGCGATAACAGCTCTTTGTTTATCTTGTGTTAAATCCGCCAGAACACGACCACTATCTTCATCATAAATAACTGTTCCTACAGGAACTTTTAAAATCATGTCTGCCCCATCAGCTCCATGCATCTTTTTTGCCATTCCCTGACCACCATTTTTTGCTTTATACTCACGGTGATATCTAAAATCCAATAAAGTCGATAAAGAAGTTGTGGCTTCAAAAATGATACTGCCACCTTTTCCACCATCACCACCGGCTGGACCACCTTTAGGAACATAGGCTTCTCGACGAAAAGCAACAACACCATCGCCACCTTTTCCAGCTTCAACATATATATGTACCTTATCAATAAATTTCATCTTTTCACCTTCTTTCTCTTTTTTCAAAAAAAAGAACCCCTCTATAAGGGATTCCTATTAAGCAGCTGGGTAAACAGAAACTTTCTTTCTTGATCTTCCATCTCTTTCAAATTTCACAACACCATCTACTTTTGCAAATAAAGTGTCATCTCCACCTTTTCCAACATTTACACCTGGATGAATTTTTGTTCCTCTTTGTCTGTAAATGATAGAACCAGCAGTACAGAATTGCCCATCAGATAATTTAGCTCCTAATCTTTTAGATTTAGAATCACGACCATTCTTTGTTGATCCTACCCCTTTTTTAGAAGCGAATAATTGTAAATCTAACTTAAACATCATGGTTTCATACCTCCATCTTCTCAATTTTCATGTATTTTGAATAAGATTCCTCAACCGTTTTCAGCATCACTTCAAATGTCCCTAGCACCACTTGAATCTGTTCGTTGTCTTGATGAACCTTTATATCAATCAATCCTTCTTTTAAATCTATTGTTCCTAAATGCTGTAATAAAAATTGATATTGAACCAAAGTGTTCGCTATCCCAACACAAATTGTACTCACACCAGCACATACCAAATCCTTACCATATTCAGCACTTTGTGCATGACCTGAAACAGTCACCTGCACAATCGATTGATTATGTTTTTTGATTACTGCTTTAATCATTATTCAGCAGCTTCACTAGCTTCTTGTTTTGCTTTTCTAGCTGTTTTTTTAATATCTTTGATCACTAATTTTGTATAAGGTTGTCTATGTCCTTGTTTTTTGTGATAATGTTTCTTAGGATTGTATTTATAAATTAATACTTTCTTTTCTTTTCCATGTTTTTCAACTTGTGCTGTTACAGTTGCTCCTTTAATATAAGGATTTCCAATTTTATTTGTTTTATCTCCAATAAATAAAACTTTATCTAAAACAACTTCTTCTCCTTCAGCAACATCTAATTTTTCAACAAAAATAGTATCTCCAACTTCAACTTTTAATTGTTTTCCACCAGTTTCAATAATTGCGTACATGATGTACCTCCTTCTTTTCTATAATAATCTCAGACTCGCCAATCAAGGCAGCTATGCTTTAATACCTTGCATGTGCGGTTGTAGCTAGAGGTCTACAACATGAGTATATTATCATTTTATCATCTTATCGTCAATATTTTTTTAAAACATTCTCATTTCTTTATTGATTTCTTGGATGAGAATGATCATAAACCTCTTTTAAATGCTGATTGGTAATATGAGTATAGACTTGGGTTGTTGATAAATTGGCATGTCCTAACAACTCTTGAACAACACGAATATCAAGACCCTGTTCCAATAAATGAGTCGCAAAAGAATGACGAATCGTATGTGGATGAATCTTCTTAGTTGGATCATAATTTTTTACAACCCGATCCACAATATCTTCAACACCACGATTTGTAAGTGGTTTTCCTAATTTATTAACAAATACATAGTTATGATCTTGATGTGCTTTCATCATGATTTCATAACGATCATTTTCAATATAATCTTTCAGCCACTTGGCAGCCAAATCATGAAAAGGCACATAACGATCCTTCCCACCTTTTCCATGAATAAACAATAACTGTCTGGAAAAATCAATTTGTGACAACTGCATTTCAACGACTTCCAGACAACGTAGCCCTGAGGCATACATCAATTCCAACATAGCTTTATTACGACGCCCTAAAACTGTATGTGTATCAATACTATCTAATAAATCCAGCATTTCATCCATATAAAGAAAGTCTGGTTGACGCTGTGGTTCTTTTAAAGACTCAACCAAAAGGAATGGATTATCATCAAGCAATTCTTCTTTTTGTAAATAACGATATAATCCTCTTAAACTGCTCATTTTATGATTAATCGTTTTAGGTGATAAACTTTTAGTATGTAAATATGCCAGATAACCTCTTAAAAAAGAATATTGAACAGCCCCAAAGCTTTCTATACCTTCACGATGACAATAGTCAATAAATTCATAAATATCTCTTTGATACCCCGTAACTGTTAAAGCAGAATACTTTTTGACATATTGTAAATAAGACAAGTAGTCATTTGCCATTTTTGCAAAATCAGACATGACTTAAAAAATCCTCCATCACTGTTATTGCACGATTTGCATAAGCTTCTTTACGTTCTTTTTTCTTCACACGTGTCAAAAGATCTGGCAAAATACCAAAATTAGCTTTCATAGGTTGAAAATTATTTTCATCCCCATGTGTAATATAATAAGCCAATGATCCCATCACTGTTTCACGAGGGAAAATAAGCAGTGGCTGTTTTTGTAAATATCTTGCCATATTCATTCCCGCAACCATACCACTTTGCGCAGACTCTACATATCCTTCTACTCCTGTCATTTGTCCAGCAAAAAACAAATCATCACGATTTATAAATTGATAAGTTTCTCGAAGATAACGTGGCGAACATATAAAGCAATTACGATGCATCACACCATAACGCACAATTTTCGCATTTTCTAAACCGGGAATCATATGAATAATACGTTCCTGTTCTCCCCATTTTAAATGTGTCTGAAAACCAACGATGTTGTATAATGAACCCACTGCATTATCCTGTCTTAACTGAACAACCGCATAGGGTCTTTGTCCGTCTTTTTCTAATCCTACTGGTTTCATTGGTCCAAAAAGCAATGTCTGTTGACCACGTCTGGCAATTTCTTCAAAAGGCATACAACCTTCAAAAAACTTTTCTTCAAAATCTTTGGGTTTGACAACTTCAGCATTGATTAAAGCATCATAAAAAGCTTCAAATTCTTCTTTGGTCATTGGACAATTAATATATTCGGCATCACCTTTATCATAACGAGATTTCATATAAGCTTTTGAAAAATCAATACTTTCTTTTTCAATGATAGGAGCTGCCGCATCATAAAAATAGAAATAATCTTGTTGTAATAAATCTTGAATCTTTTGTGACAAATGAGTACTTGTCAACGGACCTGAAGCAATGATTGTCGGTCCTGCTGGAATCTCAGTAACTTCTTCTCTTACAATCTCAATAAGAGGTTGAGATTCAATATATTCAGTAATCGCTTTTGAAAAACCCTCACGGTCAACAGCCAGCGAACCACCAGCTGGTACTTGATGTTCCCTTGCAAATTTGATAATGAGGCTGTTATTCATTTCCATCTCTTTTTTTAAGACACCCACTGCATTATTTAATCCATCCGCTCTTAATGAATTAGAACAGACCAGTTCCGCAAAATATTCTGTTTTATGAGCTCCCGTTGTCTGATGTGGACGCATTTCATAGAGGCGAACAGGAATCTGACGTAAAATCAGCTGATGTGCCGCTTCCACTCCTGCTAATCCACCACCAATAATATTGACTCTTTCCATATTTTTTCCTTTCTAAAAAGTCCCATATGGGACTTTTATTTAATAATTGTTTTGCATTTTGGATAAGCTGAACAAGCTTTAAATTCTCCAAAACGTCCTTTTTTAATGACAATAGGACTACCACAATTAGGACAAACTTCATCCGTCATAACTGGTTCAGCTTTCTTCTTTTCACTTTTAATATATTTACATTCAGGATAATTAGAACAAGCTTCAAACTTGCCATAGCGTCCTGTCTTATACACCATTGGACTACCACATTTTGGACAGTTTTCTCCTGTATATTCAATCGTTTCTGGCTCTTTTTTAATATACTTACAAGTTGGATAATTTGAACAAGCAACAAATGAACCATATTTTCCTTTACGAATAACTAAATCCCCACCACATTCTGGACACGTTTCTCCTGTTTTTTGTGGTTGAATCTGCTCCATTTTCTCATAAGCATTAGCAAGTAATGGTTCAAACTTATCTTCAAAAGTTGTTAAAGCATGTACATAATCATCATGCCCTTCCGCAATTTCATCTAACTCCTGTTCCATTTGTGCTGTATATTCAACATTAATAATACTATCAAAAAATTCAACCAGTTTATCATTCGTTAAAATACCAGATTCAGTAGGTTTAAATGCCTTATCAATGACTTCAACATATTGTCTTGTCACAATTGTATCAATAATACTTGCATAAGTACTTGGACGTCCAATTCCTAAATCTTCAAGTTCTTTAATCAATTTTGCTTCACTATAACGTGCTGGTGGTTTTGTAAAGTGTTGTGACTTTTGAATATCTTGGCTTAAAAGTTTTTCATCCACCACAACTTCTGGAAGCAATTCATCATTTTGCTTTTCATAAGCTCCATAAACTCTTAAATATCCATCAAATTGAATAACCGAACCACTCGCTCTAAATTCATAGCCATTGTTATCTAATGAAAGTGTTGTTGCATTTAACTTAGCCGGTGCCATCAAAGAAGCCATCGCTCTAGCATAAATTAAAGCATATAATTTATATTCATCATGACTTAAATATTCTTTCACACTTTCTGGTGTACGCATAATACTTGTTGGTCTAATTCCTTCATGGGCATCTTGGACATTTTCTTTTTTCTTAGAAACCTTGACATTACCTACATAATCTTTTCCGTATTTTTCACTAATATACTGCTTTGTTTCATGAATAAAACTTTCTGATAAACGAATCGAATCCGTTCTCATATACGTAATCAAACCAACTGTTTCATTTCCAATATCTACCCCTTCATAAAGCTTTTGAGCAATCATCATTGTACGTTTTGCCTTAAAGTTTAATTTAGAAGAAGCTTCCTGTTGTAAAGTTGATGTAATAAACGGTGGTTTAGATGCACGTTTCTTTTGTGATTTTTTAACATCACTAACAATAAATTCTTTATTTAAAGATTCATATACCGCATTTGTTTCTTCTTCATTATGAAGTTCAATCTTATGATGATTATGTTTAGCCAATTCAGCTTCAAACATGATATCATCTTTTTCAAAGACAGCTTTGACTTTCCAGTATTCTTCTGGAACAAACGCTTCTATTTCTTTTTCTCTTTCACAAATCAATCTCAATGCCACTGATTGAACACGTCCAGCTGATTTTGATTTAATCTTCTTTTGTAATAATTTAGAAAGTTTAAATCCAATAATACGATCTAAAACCCTTCTTGTCTCCTGAGATTTCACAAGATTCTGATCAATTGTACGAGGATTTTTTAAAGCATTAATAACAGCATCATGTGTAATCTCATTAAAAACGATACGATTCGTTAAAGTTTCATCCAAGCCTAAAACTTCAGCCAGATGCCATGAAATAGCTTCCCCTTCACGGTCAGGGTCAGTTGCCAAATAAACATAATCTGCTTCTTTGACACATTTCTTCAATTCCTTAACAACATCTTTTTTATCCTTATTAATGACATAATGTGGTTTAAAATCATTTTCCACATCAACTCCTAAACCACCTTTTCCAGTGGTTGCCAAGTCCCTAATATGTCCTTTTGATGAAGTCACTTCAAAATCAGCACCCAAATACTTTTGAATTGTTTTTGATTTTGAAGGTGATTCGACAATCACTAAATTCTTACCCATCATATTACCTCCTACGTGTTTTCTATTATTAAGTCTTTTTTCTAATTTGTCAACCATAATCTTCATCTTCCATAATATCCTGAGCACTTGAAACAAGTCTGGCTCCCTGTTTAATCAATTCATTACAACCTTCATAATCATCAAAACGTCCGGGAATACAATAAATCTCCTTTCCCTGTTCTAAAGCATAACCTGCAGTAATCATTGTTCCACTTTTCTGTTTGGCTTCGCTAATCAATAAACTATAGGACAGGCCAGCAATAATACGATTACGAAAAGGAAATAGACGCTTTTGTGGTGCCGTATAAAAAGGATACTCACTTAAAACCAATTGATGTTCTTTCAGTTCCTCATATAACAATCCATTTTCCTTAGGATAGCAATATTCAATCCCAGTTCCTAGAACAGCAATTGTTTTCCCACCATAAGCAATCGCATTCTGATGAGCTACTGTATCAATACCTCGTGCCATTCCACTGACAATGGTATACCCATTTTGAACCAAATCTTTCACAAAAAGATGCGTTGCACGTTTCCCATAATCACTCATCTGACGCATTCCTACCACACCAATCGTCTTTGTTTTCAACAAAGATAAATCACCATAGTAGTATAAAACAAATGGTGGACAGTTAATCTGTTTTAATAACTCTGGATACTCATCACTAAAGATTGTTATGTACTGACATTTCATTTGTTTTATTAACTCCACTTTTAATCTTTCATTCACTCTTTCTTTATTCATTAAAGCATTATAGATTTTTTGAAAATCTCCATTATACTTTAAAGAAAAATACAATACTAATTCTTCCATATAATTACCCTCCTATTATTTATATACGCAAAAATTTTGTATTTTTCTTTTTTTCTATGAAAATTTTTTTAAAATTAAAAACAACCATCATTTTATTGGTTGTTTTGAATCATATAAGAAACATTCTTAACAAATAATCTTATTTCATCATTGACTTGCATAGTTTGATTTCCTCTATAACATGATAAAGCCTGTAAAATAATTGCATGATTTTTCTCAGGCAAAAACTTTAAAGCGTATAATGCCCCTTGTTCCTTTGACAAATACAAATGTGACTTGACGTAAGCAAGAATACGACATAATGAAAGAATAACATACATAGGTTGATTTTCCACATCATGCATGTAACTTGCCATATCATAATATAAACTCTCTAAATAATATTTTTCTGGAACAGGACAAAAAACATCTTTAATATTTTGTCCCCCAATAACTTTTCCAAAACGATAAACAATCGTCATATGTGCTGCCAAATCTCGATCAATCCCATTCATTGTACAAATATAATCTAATGGATCATCAAGATACTTTGATAAATGCATTGGGGAAAAATGCAATTCATAAGGTGTGGGATACTCAAAATTTTGACAATACTGTTTCAAAACAACACTTATTTCTAAACCATGTGGTAAAAGATTATGAAGTTTAATAATTTCTTCCATAAGTTTCTCTTTTTGCTTTCGAGATAAAGCATATTCTACAACCAGTAATACATCAACATCACTTTTTTGCGGATGAAAACATCCAAGTGCCAAAGAACCGTGCAAATAGACTCCTACATATTGATGGTTTAAAAATGTTTTTATTTTTTGACTAAATTCCTTTAATAATAAAAATATTTTTTCTTCCATTATTCATCAAATAAACTTAATTGTTGATTTAACATTTCAATAACTGGCTGAAAAGAACGTCTATGAATAGGAGTCACTCCATATGCTTTTAAAGCTTCTTTATGTTGTTTTGTGGGATAGCCTTTATGTTTTTCAAAACCATATTCGGGATAAATCTTGGCATAATCATTCATGATATGGTCACGTGTCACTTTTGCTAAAATACTGGCAGCACCAATACTCAAAGACTTGGCATCCCCTTTGACAATCGCCTGATGTTCAATCACATCACCTAGTGGCATAGCATCTGTCAAAGCATAATCTGGTCGAATAGAAAGATGATCAATCGCATCAATCATCCCTTTTTTACTGGCTTGATAAACATTAAGGCGATCTACATCTGCAACATCAATAATTTCAATCTGATAGGCCAATGCTTCTTGAATAATAATCTGATAGAGTTCTTCACGCTTTTTTTCAGTAAGTTTTTTAGAATCGTTAATCTTATCATTATAATATCCTTGAGGGAAAATGACTGCTCCTACAACTAAAGGTCCTGCCATTGGTCCACGTCCTGCTTCATCCAGTCCTACAATATATTTTTTTCCTAAATCATAAGCCTGTTGTTCAAACTTTAAACGTTCACACATGAAAGATCCTCCCAAGTGATTTTTCCAATACTACCATCATTAATTTCACTGAAGAAAACTACCATAACTCGATCATAATCCGTTTCACCTTTTAAAGGTTTGATTTTTCTCACTTTAGCAATATGATCAAATGCATCAACAATCCAGTTTTCATTTTCTAAATCAATTTCCAATTGATATCGGTCTTTTAATAATTGAGGATAATGCAAAGATAAATAACGCATGGCCGCAATAAATAAATCATCTAAAGGTAAAATACTTTGTTTAATTGAACCAAGTAAAGCTATGTTTTGTGCAACATGTGCATCATCTAATTTAGGCCACAAGACACCCGGTGTATCAAACAATTCAAAATCTTTCGCAACTCTAATGATTTGTTGTGCTTTTGTCACACCCGGTTTATTCCCCGTGACTGTTGCCTTTCGATTAGCCAGTCTATTAATAAAAGTAGATTTACCTACATTAGGTATTCCTAACACCATTGCTCTCATAGCACGTGGTTTTAAACCTCTGGCTTTTTCTTTTTCCATTTTATCCTTTAATACATAACGACATTTTTCAATGATTTTTTGATATTCATTAAAATTTTTCAAGTTCACACTCATAGCCTGATAACCACATTGTTCATAATATTGTACCCATTGTTTGGTATATTGATCATCAGCCATATCTTTTTTTGTTAAAATGATAAAACGAGGTTTATTTTTGATGATTTCATTAATCATTGGATTTTTAGAAGAATACGGAGCACGTGCATCTACCAGTTCAATCACAATATCAACAACTTTGATTTTTTCACTGATTTCCCTTCTGGCTTTTGCCATATGACCCGGAAACCAATGAATATTCATTTTTGTATTTTCATTAGCCATAACGACACCTCCTTAATCAATCCACTGAATATCAGAAAAAGGATAAATCACTAACCCTTTCATACCAACAATATCATCTAATCGAAAAGGTCCTAATTCTCTTGAATCTGTTGAACGCAAACGATTATCACCCATTACAAAATATTCACCATCTGCTAAAGTCACTTCAAAATCATCAGTAAATTGATCAACATTATAAGTCATTTTTGCTTTTTCAACAAAATCATCATCTAAAAAATCTTGTTCAATATGATTTCCATTAATATACAATTCATCATTCATAAACTTCACTGTTTCATTAGGTAAACCAATCACTCTTTTAATGATTTTTTCATTCAACTGTTGACTATTTAAAACAACGATATCAAAACGTTGAATATTATCTTCTTGAATACCTGTTGCATTAATCATAGCAATACTGTGATCATGGAGAGTATTCTCCATTGAAACACCTTCTATTCTCACAGGAATAACGACAAACTTAAAAATACCAATTGTCAGTGCTATCACAACAATAATTTCAATAAGAGAAATATATATTTTCTTTTTATTCACACTTATCGCTCCTTGTATCATATTCAAACACTTTTTATTATAACTTTAAATAATCAAAAAGGCTAGAAAAAAAGTATGGGAAAATCCCATACTTCCTATTTACGAATTTCTTTAATTCTTGCAGCTTTTCCAGATAATCCACGTAAGTAATGTAATTTAGCTCTACGTACTTTACCAATTTTAGCAACTTCAATTCTATCAATAATTGGTGAATGAAGTGGGAAAACTCTTTCTACACCAACTTGGTAAGAAATTTTTCTGACTGTAAAAGTTTCAGAAATTCCTCCACCTTTTCTAGCGATACAAACACCTTCAAATAACTGAGTACGTGTTTTGTCACCTTCTTGAATTTTAACATAAACTTTTAAAGTATCTCCAGGTTTAAAATCTGGAATGTCATTTCTTAATTGTTTTTTTGTAATTTCTTGTACTAATTGCATATTCATGATATGACTTCCTCCTTCACAATATTTATCTACGAAGTTCATACGTTATGTAACCAGCGGAGCTTCTGCGTCCAAAGACTTAAAGATATTATCATTTTTCATCATGAAAATCAATCTTTTTTTGTGATTTTCTCTAATATTTTCAATTCTTCATCACTCAACACTCTATTTTTTAATAAATCTGGACGTTTGAGATAAGTTTTTCTTAAAGACTGTTCTAAACGCCATTGACGAATATTTTCATGATGACCACTCATCAAAACATCTGGAACACAATTGCCATCGTATTCATAGGGACGGGTATATTGAGGATATTCTAACAACCCTTGACTAAATGAATCATCTTCGTGTGAAGCTTCACGAATAGCACCATCTAATAAACGAATAATCGCATCACAGCATACCATACTGGCTAATTCTCCACCCGTTAAGACATAATCACCAATTGATAACTCCATATCCACATAATCACGGATACGTTCATCGAAACCTTCATAATGACCACAAATAAAGATAAGATGTTTTTCCAAAGACAACTGATAACTTAACTGCTGATGGAGAGTCTGACCTTGTGGTGACATTAAAATCACAAGACTGTCAGGAGTTGTCAATGTCTTTAAACAATCAATAATAGGTTGACACATCAAAACCATCCCCTGTCCTCCACCATAAGGATAATCATCTACTTTTTTATGTTTATTATCAGCAAATTCACGAAAATTATGAATATGAACATCCACAACCTGTGAATCAATAGCACGTTTGATAATAGAAGTCTTTAAAAAGCCATCAAACATCTCTGGAAACAATGAAAGAATATCAATCTTCATCATAGAAACCTTCAATCAAATGAACATCGATACGTTGATGTTCAATATCTTCATTTGTTATAAAAGCATCCACATAAGGAATCATGATTTTTTGTTGACCTTGTACAACTAAAATATCATGATGATCATATAATTGAACATCTTGAACTTTCCCAATATATTTTCCATCATTATAGACTTCGCATCCAATAATATCACTAATATAATATTCATCTTCGTCCAACAGACTTTCATCCTTCATCGCATAAAGTAAACATCCCTTATACTTTTCAACTAAATTAATGTCACGATAACCTTCAAAAGTCACAAGAATATGTCCTTTATGAATGCGATATGAAGCTACAGTCATTTCCATCTTTTGTCCCTGATAATCAATAAAAAGCTGAGCTCCTCTCGCAAATCTTTCAGCCACAAAATCCGTTGAAGATTTCACTTTTAATTCTCCTTTAATACCATGTGTATTGACAATTTTACCCACAATCACTTGATCCATAATGAGCCTCCCTGATATAAAAAATAGATGTGCCAACCACATCTATTCTCCATAAGATTCAAATTTGATGTCTAATTTTTGATGATTTAAACGTCCACTTACTGACATAAATTGACGTATAGAATTAGCCATCATACCTTTTCTACCAATAAGTCTTGCAATATCACTCTTTGAAGCATAGACATATAATACAATTGTATCTTCATCTAATGAAGGCATCTGTCTGACTTCCAATTTATCTTTTTCAACAACAAGTTCTCTTGCAAGATCCTGTAAAGTTTTGACGTAATCCACTTTTTATCACCAGCTTATTTTTTTGCTTTTAAATCAGCAAATTTTTTCATAATACCTTTTTGGCTTAATAAGTTTCTTACAGTATCAGATGGTTGAGCACCTTTGCTTAACCAAGCTAAAGTTTCTTCTTCTTTAATTGTGACAACTGCTGGATTTTGTCTAGGATCATAAGTTCCTAATTGTTCTAAGAAACGTCCATCTCTAGGCATTCTTGAATCAGCTGCTACAATTCTATAAAATGGTGATTTTTTTGCACCCATTCTTTTTAATCTAATTTTTACTGCCATTAAATTTTCCTCCATTTATTGATTTTGCTTTCCTAGTATAACACATATAAATCATCTGTCAAGTATTTTTACTTAACATCTTTTGTTTTTAGCGAAATGATATATCTTACAACTTCTTTAAATAATAGACCAATACATGTAATGATGATTGTTAAAATCATTTGAGCATATGTCAACATTGTTAAATGTAATAACTGATGGAACAAGATAATTGCCAAGATAAATCCTAAAACCATTGTCACACAGACAAACAGACGTAATTTATTCATTGGAAAACTGCTGACAATGACTGCCTGCATACTTATACATGCCAGTGCCAGATACATCATTGTTACACTTTGTTCCATTGGAATATGGAAAAGTGGACGTCCTGTATAAATTAATAGGAAACACAATAAAACACCTGAAGCATGAGGAATTGTATTTTTAAAAACTGTTGGTAAAAATTTTCCTTTGATTTTGTGTGTTTGAGGCTCTAATAATGTTAAAAATGATGGATAAGCTTCAATAGCAAAGTCAATCAAAGTAATCTGAATAGGAATAAATGGAAATGGAATATTACAGATAGCACAGGCAATCGTTAAAATAATAGAATATATGGTTTTAATAAAGAAAACACTTGCAACTCTTGTTAAGTTATTAACAACACGACGTCCTTCTAAAACAACATGAGGTAAACATGAAAATTCTGAATTCAATAAAACAATCTGTGATAACTGTTTGACTGCTTCACTTCCTTCAGCAATCGCAATACTACAGTCCGCTTCTTTTAAAGCCAACATATCATTGACACCATCACCTGTCATTGCGACAGTATGTCCCTGTCTTTTTAAAGCTTCTACCAGCCATTTCTTTTGTTGAGGTGTCACACGTCCAAAGACAGAATATTGGTTGACCAATTCATCCATATGACTTTGTCCGTTTTGATATTCACTCATATCAATATAACGATCATAATTTTTTAACCCAGCCATTTGAGCAATTTTAGAAACGGCCAAAACATGATCTCCTGAAATGATTTTAACATCAACCCCTTGACTATCAAAGTACGCTAATGTTTTTTCTACATCTTTACGAATCATGTCTGTTAAAATAATCGCCAATATAGGTGTTACTTCTGGTAATGTTTTTTTAGCATCAACAATATTTTGAGTATAAGCAATAATAATAACACGTTTTCCAGATTCAATTTGCTGCATTAAAGAAGCAGGTAATTCTTTCATCAAACGTTCTGGCGCTCCCATGACAATGCTTCCAAAACCCTCAAAAGTCATAGCACTCCATTTTCTCTGTGAAGAAAAGGCAACTTTCTGACTTGGCAGATGATGGTCATTCAATGTGAAATCTTCACATATCGCCTGATATGTTGCATTATTATCATCACTATAATGCAAATAAGAACCAAAATAATCTAAAAATTGTTGAGAAGGTTGAGTAGATAAATTCTCTACTTTTTCAACTTTCATTTTTCCATTAGTAATTGTCCCTGTCTTATCCAAACATAAAGTATCGACATGAGCCAATGTTTCTAAAGAATAAATATCTTGAATCAATATTTTTTGTTTTGCCAGTTTAGTAACCCCAGCTGCTAAACTAACACTCATTAATAAGACAAGACCTTTCGGTAACATTCCTAGCAATCCTGCTGAAGAACTAATAACGGCTTCTGATAAAAGATCATGTCTTAAAAAATAAGCTTCTAAAAACAAAATAATACCTAAAGGGACAATCATAAAGCTTGTCACTTTTGTAACTTTTCGCATTGAGTTTAATAACTCTGATTGTAATTCCTTTGCCTTTTTGACTTCATTTGTTAAACGTGATGTATAATTATCATCCCCAACATGAATCACTTGAGCATAACATTTTCCACTAATAACACTACTTCCTGAAAGCAGACTGCTTTCTTTTGTTTTATGAATAGCATCAGATTCTCCTGTCAATAAAGATTCATTGGCTTCAATCTCACCATCAATCACAACACTGTCACAACAAATCTGATCTCCTGCCTCTAAAACCATCACATCATCCATAACAATTTCGTTGACATCAATAGTCTGTTGTTTTTGATCTCTTAAGACTTTGACATGAGGAATCATTAATAACGATAATTCATCAACCAGTTTTTTAGCATGAATTTCCTGAATAATACCAATACAGACATTCGTAATAATAATAACAATAAAAACCAGATTTGACCATGCTCCAACAAGGGCTAAAGCAATCGCAATCAAAACATTTAATAAATTAAATAATGTACATATATTTTCACGAAAAATCTGTGCATAACTCTTACTGATCGTTTTTTGTTGCTGATTAACAGCACCCGCTTGCTGACGCTCGAAAACCTCCTGCTGGGTTAAACCATATTCTCGCTTTTGTTCCATGATAAACATTCTCCATTTCCAAAATTCATATTTATATAAAAGACTTATTGATTATAACATCAATAAGTCTTTTTGACTATCTTTTCTTTTTCTTCTTATGTCTTTCTTTTTTACGATTAGGATTGATAGGTGCACGTTTTTGTGGCTTTTGCGTAGGTAACCCTGTTGTTGGATCAAGATTACCCATTTGTTTCATCATCTGTTTAGAAGCTTCAAATTGCTTTAAAAGACGATTGATATCTGCAACGCTTCTTCCACATCCTTTCGCAATTCTTTCTTTACGTTTGGCATTTAAAATAGAAGGATCACGTCTTTCTTCCAACGTCATCGAATAAATGATAGATTCTGTCATTTTTAACTTTTTATCAGTATCTTCATCATTGATCTGTGGCATTTTAGGCATTCCAGGAATCATCTTTAAAATACCTGATAAAGGTCCTAATTTACGAACTTGATGCATCTGTTCAAGCATATCATCCAAGCCAAATGTTCCACGTTTCATACGTTCAAAAGTTTTCATTGTTTCTTTTTCATCATAAACATCTTGAACTTTTTCAACTAATGAAACAACATCCCCCATACCCAAAATACGATCAGCCATACGATCAGGATAGAACAAATCAATCGCATCTAACTTTTCACCTGTCCCAATAAATTTAATAGGAACATGTGTAATATGACGAATAGATAAGGCACCTCCACCACGAGAATCCCCATCTAATTTTGTTAAAACTGCCCCTGTAATTTGTAAATGATCATGGAATGATTGGGCAACATTGACAATATCCTGTCCTGTTAAAGCATCGACAACCAATAAAATTTCATTAGGATGAACAATATCTTTAATATTTTGTAATTCATTCATCAAAGGTTCATCAATATGTAAACGTCCTGCTGTATCGATCAAAATCACATCATGATGATTTTGTGAAGCATATGTCATAGCTTCACTCACGATTTGTTCAGCTTTGACATCAGTTCCTTTTTCAAACACTGAAATATCTAGCTGTTCTCCTAGTGTTTTTAACTGATCTACTGCTGCAGGACGATAAATATCCGCAGCTACCAGCAATGGATTTTTACTATATTTTTGAGCCAGTAATTTAGCGATTTTTCCAGATGTTGTTGTTTTCCCTGAACCTTGTAAACCAACCATCATAATGACAGTAGGCTTAGAAGATAAATCCAATTCACTAACAGTAGTCCCTAATAATTCTACCAGTTCATCATGAACAATTTTAACAACAACCTGTCCCGGTTTTAATGACCCCAGTACATCTTGTCCTAAAGCCTTTTCTTTTGTATTAGCAATAAACTCTTTAACAACCTGAAAGTTAACATCTGCTTCAAGTAATGCCAAACGAATTTCTCGAAGCATTTCATCCATGTTTTCTTCTGTTAAAGTCGCCTGTCCTCTAATCTTTTTTAAGCTCTCCTGCAATCTTTCTGAAAGAGATTCAAAAGCCATAATTCATCCTCCTATATTTTCTTCAACATTTCTAAATAACCCTGCAACTCACTACCTATTTGTTGATTTTCAATCTTTTCAATCAAAGCCATACGTTGTAAATGTTTCTCCATCAAATGAAGTTTTGCTTCATATTCTTCTAAACTTTTTACTGCACGTTTCAATTGATCATAAACAGCATTACGAGAAACATGAAAATCATCAGCGATTTCTGATAAAGACAAATCTTCTTCATAATACAAAGACAAATATTGCCTTTGCTTATCCGTCAACAAATCTTCATAACAATCCATTAACAAATTCACACGTTGTGTTTTTTCTAAATCCACAGTCATCTTATTTCTCCAATAATCCTTTGCATAAACCATAAATATATTGTTCAAGATCAAATTCCTGTAAATCATCCATTTGTTCTCCAAGTCCAACAAATTTAACAGGAATATTCAAAGCATCTTTAATAGATAAAACAATACCTCCTTTGGCTGTTCCATCCATCTTTGTCAAAACAAGACCAGTAATATTCGTAATTTTAGAGAATTCCTGTGCCTGTGAAACACCATTTTGACCTGTTGTGGCATCAATAACCAATAACGTTTCCTGTGGTCCTTGAGGAACAACACGTTTAATGATACGGTTCATCTTTTCTAATTCATTCATTAAGTTGACTTTATTTTGTAAACGTCCTGCTGTATCACAAATAAGAACATCGACATTTTTTTCTTTAGCCCGTTTTAAAGCATCAAAGACAACCGAAGATGGATCACCACCCTCTTTTCCTTTGACACATTCAATTCCTAAACGTTTGGCCCAGACATCCAGCTGATCAATCGCTCCAGCTCTGAATGTATCACCAGCTGCAACCATAACCGTTTTGCCTTCATTCAACATCATATGAGCCAGTTTTGCTATTGTTGTTGTCTTACCAGCACCATTGACTCCAATCATTAAAATCACTGTTAAATCCTCAGAATCATAATTAATCTTTGTTGTCATATAAGAATCATTAGCATAAATGACAAACATTTTATCAATAATAATTTCATTAATCTCCTTAGGATCCCTTATATTCTGTAAACGTACTTCCTTTTTGATTTCATCAACAATTGTCATCACCATGTTGACACCAACATCACTCATAATCAAAATATTTTCAAGTTCTTCAAAATAATCATCATCAATTTCACGATAACGTGCTGCTAATTCATTGATTTTTGAAGAAAAAGATGTATTTGATTTATCTAAACCAGCAACATATTTATCATTTTGCTTGGCAGACTTTCCCACTAATGTTTCTTTAATTTTACTAAAAAAACCCATAGACATCCTCCTCAAGTTGATTGACATATCATTAAGATAACACTTCTTGATGATATGTCAATATTTTTATGATGCATTTTGTGCTAAATCAATTGCATCTTTTAATTTAACACTCACTAATTTTGTCACACCTTTTTGTTGCATTGTTGCCCCATATAAAAGATCACATTCTTCCATTGTTCCTTCACGATGAGTAACAACAATAAATTGTGTCTGTCCCGAAAATTCTCTTAAATATTTTGCAAAACGTTCTACGTTTGCAACATCCAAAGCAGCTTCCACCTCATCTAAAATACACATTGGAACCGGTCTGACACGTAAAATCGCAAACAGACAGGAAATTGCAATCAATGCCTTTTCTCCTCCTGAAAACAAGGTAATATTTTGAACAGCTTTACCCGGTGGCTGAACATCAATATCAACCCCTGTTTCTAAGATATTGTCTGGATCACTATATTTTAACTTGGCTTTTCCACCACCAAATAAATTTCTAAAAACAATATTAAATTCATGGTTGATTTTTTCAAAAGTTTCACTAAAACGTGAAATCATAATCTCATCCATTTCATCAATAGCTTTTAAAATACTATCTTGAGCGTGAATCAAATCTAAACGCTGATGATTTAATGTTTCATAACGTGTTGAAACTTCCTGATAATCTTCTATAGCCTGTAAATTCACATGTCCCAATGATTCAATCTGATGTCTTAATAGACGAACTTCCTCTTTAGCCTTTTGCATATTGACTTCCTGTGAATATTCTTCCTTAGCAAATTCAAAAGTCATCTTATATTCTTCATTTAAACGTTGTAAATGATTGTTCAATTCTGTTTCCTGTTTAGCTTTATCCACTTGCTTTTGTGTCATATCAGCCTGTATTTCTCTTAAATGAGCGCGTGTCATCTTTAAAGCATCTTCCAGCTGATCATTTTCATTAACAAAACTCATACGCAATTCACGCTTAGCTTGAATACTTTCCGTTAAACGATCTCGTATCTTTTTTGCTTCATTTAATTCCTGTAGTAAATGATTATCTTCTGTTCCTTTTTCCATCTCTGACAATTCAACACTTTGATGAGTTAAACTTTCATACTCACTTTTTGCAATCTGCAGTTCACTTTTCTTGTTTGTGACAACAAGTTCCAATTTTGCAAATGACATTTGTTTTTGAAGCAGATTATGTGAGATTTCTCTTGCCAGATTATCTAATTCATTGAGTTTGGCTTTCTTTTGAGTCATATCTTTTTCACTTTGACGAATCTTTTCTGCCAGCAATTCTAATTCACGTTTACTTGTCAATAAAGACGTTGACTGTTTCAAACTTCCTCCTGTCAGTGATCCACCAACATTAATCACTTCGCCATCTAAAGTCACGACTTTATATCTGGCAAATGTTGCTTTTGACAACAGAGAAGCATGATCCAATGTATCTGCCACAATGACATGTCCTAACTGATTATCAACAATACGTTGTATCTCTTGAGGATATTTGACAAAATCACTCATAACGCCTAAAAAACCTTTTGTATTTTGACAAACCAATAAATGTTCTTCACGCAAATGTCTTTCTTTCATTGTTGTGATAGGAAGAAAAGTGGCACGACCAGATTTATTATTCTTTAAAAAACGAATCGCATTTCTGGCATCCTCATCTTGCTTAGTGACAACAAATTGAACAGCACTCCCTAAGGCAACAGATAAGGCTGTTTCATATTTTGAATCTGTTGCTAATAAATCACCCAAAACACCAACAATGCCCTGCAATGAATCCTTTGCTTTGATGATTGAACGAACACCATAGCTATAACCCGTTTTATTTTCAATCTGATCCACAAGCTGTTCCTTACGATGACGATCATTATGTAATTGAAGATTTAAATTTTCAATACTCTGTCTTAAATTATTCATTTGGGCTCGATTTTTTTCCTGTGCTGCTTCCAATGTCATCTTTTCTTCTTTGGTTTCATTATAGCGATGAACACGGTCATTGTATTCACTAATCGCATCCTGTAAAATCGCTTTTAATTGTTCTATACGTGCCTGTAAATCTTCTTTATTCGTTGTTTCTAAAATATGTTTACGATTAGCATCAATTTCTACTTTTTGTGTTTCCAGCTGATTTACATTATTCATAGCCGTTAAAAGTTTACCCTGCAAGGCATTCACTTCCTGATCTAAATCAAACATCTTTTTCTTTAAACTCTCATTTTGTTGTTCATTGATTAAAATTTGCCCTTCAATCGTTACTTTCTCTTTATCTAATAAATCTAATGACTGATTTAAATCTTTTAATGACGTTGATAAACTTTCAATTCCCTTCACCAGTACACTGACTTCAACAGATTGTAACTGATTTTTTAAATCTACATAAATTTCTGCTTTTTCCTTTTGACGTTTTAAAGGTGAAAGCTGCTTTTCTAACTCCAGGCAGATATCCTCAACACGATCTAAGTTATCCTTTGTTCTTTCCAGCTTTCTAATTGATTCCAATTTTCTTTTTTTATACTTGGCAACTCCCGCTGCTTCCTCAAACATCCCACGTCTTTCTTCAGGCTTACTATCAGCAAAAGTTGAAATGTTTCCCTGTGAAATAATCGAAAGTGAATCTCGTCCTAAGCCCGTATCCATAATCAAGTCAACTATATCCTTTAAACGACATGGTTCTTTATTGATTAAATATTCTGCTTCATTATTTTGACGATATAAACGTCTTGTCAACTCCACTTCATTATAATCCACATTCATGAAACGATCTTCATTATCAAAAACCAGTGTCACTTCAGCAACATTTTGAGCCTTACGATCTTCACTGCCATTAAAAATAACATCGGACATATTAGACCCACGCAGTGATTTGACTGACTGTTCACCTAAAACCCATCTTACAGCATCACTAATATTCGATTTTCCACAACCATTAGGTCCTACAATACCTGTAATACCCGGTTGAAATTCAATCACTGATTTATCTGCAAATGATTTAAAACCATGTAATTCAATTCTTTTTAAATACATAGATCAATTCCTTTCTAAGAATGATTTTCCTTTTTTATCAACTTATCACTAATATGAAATGTTTTATTTTGTGGTAAATAAACTGTAAAACGACTGCCCCCTTCTTCTCGGGAAACAACATCAATACGTCCATGATGCAAATCAACAATCCTTTTGACAATTGATAAACCCAAACCATTTCCTTCTACACTTCTTGATTTATCTTGACGATAAAAACGTTCAAAAATATGTGAAATCGCTTCTTTACTCATTCCTACACCCGTATCTTCAATCGCCACTTCTACTTCTTTAGATGTTTTTTTCACATGAATCATAACCACACCATCATCCTGTGTATACTTAATCGCATTATTAATTAAATTAATCCACACCTGTTCCAGACGTGATTCATCTCCAACAATACGGATATCATTTTTAGGTACTTCAAATTCAATTTCAATATTCTTACTCAATGCAAAATTATCCTGTGTTTCAATCACACGATTTAACTGTTCAATCAAAGAAAATTCACTTGTTTCCAGTTTCACATCTTCACCTTCTAATAAAGTCAGCTGTAACATATTCTTAGATAAAGTCGATAAACGTTTACTATGAAACAAGATAATATCAGCATATTTTTGTCGTTGTTCATCACTTAACTGTTCATTCTTTAAAATTGTTGCAAAACCTTGAATGGCTGTAAGAGGTGTCTGAAATTCATGAGAAACATCTGAAATAAATTGCTGACGTGTTTCATCCTGTTTAGCCAATTGTTGTGCCATTTGATTGAAACTGCGATTTAAACGAGCAATTTCATCTTTTCCTGTATAATTGACACGCACGCGATAATTCCCCTTAGATAACTCATTGGTAGCCTTTGTTAAACGAGAAATAGGTTTGACAATAATATCAGCAATCACTAAAAAAGTAATACTTCCAGCAATCAACATACAAAATACAGCAATCAAAGCAGAATCAAGAAAAATCATTTCTCTTTTACTCATATCTTTTTGGACATAAACAATATAATCTTGATTCTTCACACGAATAGATTTTGCAAATATACGAATAGAAGAATCTTTTAAAACAATGCTTTGACCAATATTTTCTTTTAAAAACTCAACATCCTTTAATGATAAATGCTGTTCCTTCATGTTTCCATAAATATATTTTTGTTGATTGGATTCAATATAAAAACTCACTTCTGAAGTGGCTGCATACCCCTGTAAGATTTTATCTAAATCATCTGAATCAATCAGATTCATAAAGTCTTCTATTAATTCGGTAGAATTTTGCAATTCTTCAACAGCCAACAATCCTAATTCATTCGCATTTTTACGTAATGAAAAATATCCAGCAATCGAAAAACTAAATAAAATACTGACTAAAAAACCAATAATCAATTTTCCATAAATGGATTTCATGGTTCAACCTCAATCTTATACCCCAGTCCTCTCACTGTTACGACTTTAAAACCCGGTAAATGTCCCAGATTTTCACGAATACGTTTAATATGAACATCTACTGTACGATCAAACCCATCATAATCCATTCCCCATATTTTTTCAATAAGCTGTTCTCGGGTAAAAATCTGATTAGGATTTTTCGCCAGTTCAAATGCCAATTCAAATTGTTTTAATGGTAAATGGATTGTCTGATCATGATAACGGATTTCATATTTATCACCATCAAAAACAACATCATGTAAAGTCACAATATTTTGACTATTGATACTATATCTTTTTAAGATTGTTTTGACTCTTGCCAATAATTCATCTGGATCAAAAGGCTTTGTGACATAATCATCAATTCCTAATGAAAAACCTCTTAATTTATCAGCAGACTGTGATTTTGCTGTTAACATGATAACAGGGATATCTTTCATTTCTTTCATTTCTTCAACAAGTTGAAAACCATCCATCACAGGCATCATAATATCAACAATCGCCAAATCAATATATTCATTTTCTAAAAGTTGCAATGCTTCTTGACCACTTGCTGCCTGTACAACAGAAAATCCTTCTTTATCTAAATAAAAACGTATTAACTCTCTAATATGTTCCTCATCATCCACAATTAAAATCTTTGATTTCATAATCTTTCCACCTCAATTCATTTTGTTATTATATCATAATTATCATGGAATTCCTATATTTATTGTTGATGAATATAGGAATTTGCAAAAATAAAACAACACCCAATGTGTTGTTTTATGAGTTCTTAAAAGGATGAACAAAAGATTTTCTTTTAATCACTTTCATTAATTCTTTGGCTCCATCAACCTGAGCATCCAATGCCTTTTGGCACCAGTATTTGGCATCTTTTATAGACACCTTTGTCCCCTGACCATAAGTATAAGCTCTTGCCAGATTCAAATAAGCATTTTCATTATCTAACTTGGCAGCCTCTAAAAATAGTTCAAAAGACTTTTCAAGATCAACAGCGACCCCATCTCCTTCTTTGTAACAGACACCTAAATTATTCATCGCCCCGGGATGTCCTTGATCAACTGCTTTTTGATAATAAAGAATCGCCTTGTCTTTATCCTGCCATTTCTCTCCTGCTTCAAAATCATATAATACAGCCAGATTATAAAGTGATGAAGGATGATTTCTATTGGCACCCTGTTTAAAAAAGGCAATGGCTTTTTGAAAATCCTGTTCAACACCTTTTCCAGCTTTATACATATTTCCTAAAAAGTAACTGGCACGAGGAGAATCCATATCTAATGCTTTTTGATAATACATCAGTGCCTGTGCATAAGATTGCTTCAAAAGTCCATCTTCATACATTCTTCCGATTTCGATATAACCATCAGCTATACCATTTTGACCAGCAAGTTCATAATAATGCAAAGCCTGTTGTAAGTCTTGACTGACAGCTAATCCGTCTTCATAAAAGCGTCCGACATGATACATTCCACGTCCCCAATTTTCATGAGCAGCCATTAAATAGTATTCCAGTGCCTTTTGAATATCTGCTTTTGTCCCTACACCATATTCATAACAATAAGCCACATTGCAAAGAGCTGGTCCATATTTCTGTTTAGCAGCTTCCTGATACAAATGAAAAGCTTTTGTTTCATCTTTTGAACAACCCAGTCCTTCTTCATAAAGAATACCTAGCTGAGATAAAGCTCTTGGATAGTTCTTTTGTGCAGACAGTTCATAATAATACTTAGCCTGTGTGTAATCCTGTACCACTCCGATACCATTAGCATAGCAGAAAGCCAAATTACATTGACAGACATCATCATTTTGATTAGCTCCCTGTTGATAATAATCTACAGCCTTTGTAAAATCAACAGGAACACCACGTCCATCTTCATACATTAATCCAAGTGAACACAAAGCTCTGACATTCCCCTGCTTGGCTGCCAGTTCATAATAGTGCAATGCCTGTTGATAATCCTGTTCAACATAGATTCCATCTTCATAACAGTATCCTAGTCGCCATAACGCCACATCAAAACCAGCATCAGCACCTTTTTGATAACACTCTACAGCTTTCTTCAAATCAATATCTACACCAATTCCCATTTCATAACAACACCCAAGATTTGTTAATCCACGTAAATTGCCATATTCACTAGATTGACGATAACATTCTATAGCTTTTGTTAAATCTTTTTGACAGCCCATTCCTGTTTCATAATAATAGCCTAAATTACACAAGGCAGCTCCATCATGAAGCAAAGCGGCCTGTTGATAATAATCAAAAGCTTTTTTCAAATCAACCTGTCCATCTAAAAGTCCTTCTTCATAAATATAACCCAGACAGCAAAGAGCACGTGGATATTCATAGGAAGCTGCTTTTTCATACCATTTGACAGCTTCTTGGTAATCGGCTTTACCATTGATTCCCTGTTCATATAAATAAGCCAGATTACACATAGCTCTTAAGTTGCCTTGATTGGATGCCTGTAGATAATAATCACGTGATTTTTCAAAATTCTTTTCTACACCAATACCCATTTCATAGCAGTAACCAAGATTACATAGTGCCACATCATAATCTTGTTTAGCTGCTTCTTGATAAATCTCAACAGCTTTTGAGGCATTCTGTTCTGTACCAATTCCTGCTTCAAAACAATAACCTAAGTTTGTCATTCCTCGTAGACTACCCGCCTTGGCAGCCTGTTCATAATAAGCAAAGGCTTGTTTTTCATTTTTATCTACCCCAATACCCATTTCATAGTAATATCCTAGTGTACATAGTGATTGGGCATCATGTAAAGATGCACCTTTTTGGACATAGTCAAAAGCCAATTTTTCATCTTTATCAACATAGATGCCATTTTCCAGATAGTAGGCATATTTATTTATTGCATAAACATATCCTAAATCAGCACTACGTTTTAAATAATCCATTGACAACTGTGGCTGTTCTTGTTCAATCATATGACCATAAGCCATCATGGCTCTTGGATAACCCATATTCGCACTTTGTAAATAGAGTTCTTTGGCACGAGTAAGATCAACAGGAACACCTATTCCCATTTCATAACAATATCCCAAATAACAGTGAGCAGGTGCATAATTTTGATTAGATGCCTGTTGATACCAGTAAACAGCCTGTTCACTATCCTGTTCAACACCTTCCCCCACTTCATACAGATAACCCATTTGAAGTTGAGCAACTGGCAATCCATCTTTGGCGCAATCTAAATACCATGAAGCCGCTTTTGTTAAATCTTGAGATACGCCTAGTCCACACTCATAACAATAACCAATCGCATATTTAGCTTGTGTATAACCTAAATCCGCTGCCTGTTTATAATATGTCATGGCTTTGACTTCATCTTTTAATGTTCCATATCCAAAACAATAACATTCTCCTAAATAATATAAAGCACGAGGAAACTGATCTTGTGCAGATTTTTCAAAATATTCAAATGCTTGTTGTAAATCAACTTGACAGCCAATTCCTTCCAGACAACAATAAGCATAGTTACAGGCTGATAAACTATCTCCTAAATCTGCCGCCTGTTTATAATAAACAAGAGCCTGTTGTGGATTTTTTTGTGTTCCTAAACCAATCTCATTCATATAACCTAATGAACAAATCGCTTTTGCATGAAAATGATAAGCTGCTTTTTCAAACAGATGATAAGCACGATATTCATCCTGTACTTTGTCCTGTCCATTCATATATTGCAATCCTAATCGACATAATTCATCATCAGATAACAACTGTTCATTTTCTTCTTCTAAAGGATATGCAGATAATAAACAGACATCTACCCCTATGACTTGTTGATGATCTTCAATATAATAATGTTCTTCCTGTAAATAAGGAGAATGACTCAAATCAGGAAAATGAGAAATATCATATAAATTCATTAAATCATAGACAGCATTTTCAACTTCTTCTTCCGAACAAAACACAGTTTTGACTTTCATCAAAGCATCTTGACCATAATCATCTTTTAAATAAACCCACGCCATATCCTCATAAGATATCGCTACAAAATCAACTTTCCACTTACCAAAAAGAGGTTCATATAATTTCAAACGTTCCCATGTTTCCTCCATAATCTCCCCTCCTATTTCACGGTGATTGCAGAAACAGTCTGTGAAGTCGATTCATCATCAATATATTCAATCGTCACAGTATCACCAGCTTTTAAAAATGGTAATTGGGCATTTAAAGAAACAGGTGCAATAAAGATTTTTTGAGAATCCTTTAATTGAAAATAATACTGTGAATTGCCATTGACAACCACTTCATGAATCTCAGTAATCACTGAACTCAATTCACTGTTATCATAATCAACCTGTGTTTTTCCATTATCTTTTAGCAGGGCATAATATGCCTTTTCAGCTTCAGCAACACTGTCCCCTACTGAAACAATCTGATAATTTTCAACACTGACGAAAGCATATTTTTTAACAAGACCAGCACTATCTTTTAAAGACATAAAGTAAGTCGGTTCACCCCCAGCATTAATCAAAATTGGGAATGTTGCCGTATATTTTAAATCTGTCACCTTTCCTTCAGCTGAAGACATAGCAGAAAATTCCTCAGCCCCACTAATAGCATAATATTTGGCTTCTTTGGTACGCATATTAATTAAGGCAAAACCAACATTTGATGCATCATTAGAAACAGATGTTAAACCTGTATATAAATAAACATCATCATTTAAAGCAATATAGTTATATCCATCCGTAGGTTTTAAAACCCCTTTTTGAGAAAAAATAGTATTAAAGAAACCATGTGTATATTTTCCCCAGTTATTTAACTGTTCTAACAATAATTCAGAAGGATAAACACGATCAATCCATGTTGGCACATCTTCAATAGCATAATATTGACATTCCCCACTCACAGCATCTACCAGCACAGCTCCGGTAATATCTTTTCCACCAAACAATCCAATTTTATAAGTATATGTTGGTGCAACCCAATAAGGATGTCCATTATCATCAATTTCAAAAGAAGGTGATTCAAACATCTTTGTTGGATAATGAATACGTAAATGACGATCAATATTTCTAAAGAATAAATCTGAATGAGAATATTTCATTCCTTCTTCTAAACGCACCACTTCACTTTCCTGTGTCACCATATCAACACGAATATAAGCCGGAAGACCTTCACGATGATTTGTAAACCATTTAATCAAATCACTATAAGAAATTGTTGTTACTCTAAAAGGTTTATCTTGATAATTGATTTGTACATAATCATTATCAACTTCAAACTGTGAAACATAATCAACAATTTCACCCATCTTACGATCTCCTAGACGCTCAGCACTTTCTTTATCAACAACAGGAATAGACTGAAAATCTACTTTTGGATTATCTTTATAAAAATCAGCATTTTTATCAACATTTAACTGTTTTTGATAACTTGATGCAAAAAAGACTGGTGAACTTATCAATTGTCCAGCAAAAACATAAACAAGCAACAAAGCCACAATCGCACTCATGATTTTATTGGCTTTATCAAATGAAGCCAGAAATAAAAATCTTAATGCTATAAATATAACTAATTCAATACTTAAAAAGAATATAAAATCTGGTGATCTTAAATTGATTGGAATTAAAACAAAATATTCCACAACCAAAAAGACAACCATTACAATCAACAAAGCCTTAAGCGTTCCACCCTTTTGAGGATGCGATTGATGAAAAAACTGACGTTGTCTGTTTTCCGTCATTTTTGTAAAAAATTTTTCAAATAAATTATCCATTGATTTCCTCCTTTATTTTTTCAATCAGTTGATTCAATTCGTCCAAAGACTGCAATGTCGCTCCAGAAGCATAAGCATGTCCTCCACCATGAAACGACGCTGCAATATCATTAATAGGTATTTGACGACTACGCATACTGACACGATAGTTATTCTCTTTTTTATTTTGAGTCACTGCTAACCATACTTGAAATTCTTCAAAATTAGCTAAAGTATTAACATAAGATGATCCTTGTTCTCTCGTCATCTGCAAAGCCTGTAAATCATCATCACTTAAATAATACCACGCAACTCCACCATCTTCTTGATAATGATTATAAATAAACTTGATAATTTCTAAATCTTTTTGTGTACGCATATATAAACGTTGATACAAATCCTCAATATGAATACCCATATCTAATAGATAGGATGCCGCCTCAAATGTCTTCTTTGAAGTAGAACTATACAAAAAGCGATTACTGTCACCGACAATACCTAAATATAAAGCATTGGCTGCTTCTAATGGAATCTGTGCCTTTGCCTGTTTAAATAACAGTGTCACAATCTCACTGCATGAAGAAGCTGCTTCATCTTCAATATTAATATCACCATACGAATCAACAACAATATGATGATCAATCTTTAAAATCTGATCACAGCATGTAATATCTCCATCTATACGTTCTCGATTGGCTGTATCTAAAACAATACCTAAGGTATACCCTTTTTGAACTTCACCACATTCAAATGAAGGATAATATTTTAATAAATCACTTTCCATTTGTCCTGCTAAAACAATATTTTTTTGAGGATATAAAGCTTTTAATGTCCAATACATCCCAAATTGAGAACCAAATGCATCTAAATCAGGATTAACATGTCTATATATAATAATCTGATCAAATTCTTTTCTTATTTTTAATATCTTATCCATTTTTCATCACCTTTGTTTATCATAATACCATATTATCACAAAAATATGAACTTTTAAAAAATATATTCTTTAGACAATAAAAAGAGTTGAATTCTTTCAACTCTTATAACCCAAGTAATCTCACTGTATCTCTAGCAATCATAACTTCTTCGTTTGTTGGAATAACCATAACTTTAATCTGTGAGAACTGATGTGAAATGACTCTGTTTTCATCACTTCTAATCGCATTCAGTTTTTCATCAAGGAAAACACCAAATGCCTTTGAAACATCATCAATAATTAATCTTCTTAAATATGCAGCATTTTCTCCTACACCAGCTGTAAAAGCAATCGCATCACAACCACCTAATTCAGCATAATAAGCACCAATGTATTTAGAAACAATACGTGCATATAATAAACTTGTCAACAAGGCACGATCATCACCATCATTAAACAAAGCATTTTCAATATCACGTGAATCTGAAGAAATACCAGAAATACCTAACATTCCTGATTTTTTATTGTAGATTTCCAAAACTTCATCAGGTGTTTTATTTAATTTTTTACATAAATAAGGCATAATAGATGGATCAACATCTCCACAACGTGTTCCCATCATTACACCAGCAAGAGGTGTAAATCCCATTGAAGTATCAATACATTCTCCATTTAATACTGCTGAAATACTTGCTCCATTTCCTAAGTGACAAACAATAATACGTGAATCTTTAGGATTCCCTAACATATTCATCACTTGTTCTGAAACATATTTATGACTTGTTCCATGTGCACCATAACGTCTGACTTTTAAGTCTGTATAATATTCTAAAGGTAATGGATATAAATAACGTTCTTTATCTAAAGTCTGATGGAAAGCTGTATCAAAAGTAAAGACATGTTGAACTTCAGGTAATTCAGCTTTGAAAGCACGATAACCAATTAAATGAGCCGGATTATGTAATGGTGCCAATTCGCAAAGTTCTTCAACCTTTGCAACAACATCTTCATCAACAACAGCACTATCACTAAAATATTCTCCACCATGAACAATACGATGTCCAACAGCATCAATTTCTTTTAATTCTTTGACAACACCTTCATCAATCAAAGCTTCTAACAACATTTCCACAGCAACTTGATGATCAGGGATTGGGCATGTTGTTGTTTTCTTTTCCCCATTATATTTTATTGTAAAAATACCATCATCCATTCCAATTCTTTCAACAATTCCAGAAGTAATGACTGTTTCTTCTGGCATTTCAAATAATTGAAATTTTAAAGATGAACTTCCAGCATTGACTGCCATAATTTTTGTCATAATTTTTTTCCTCCTATAATACATCACATATATTTATTGTACATAAATTATAGCATAAACTCAACAAAAACTTGAAAGCGAATACACTTTTTCTTAATCATAAAAAAACCCTACTCATAATTAGAATTATGATTAGGATTTTTTATTTGAGCTTAACGATTTTGAGATTGTTTACCTGCCATCTGATTTTGACCCATTTCAACTAATCTCTTAGTGATTTCACCACCAACAGATCCATTAGCACGAGCTGTGGCATCCGGTCCAAGATTAACACCAAATTCATTAGCGATTTCGTATTTCATTTGATCAATAGCATTTTGAGCACCAGGAACAACTAATCTATTTTTACTTGAATTATTTGAGTTCATTGCTTTCACCTCCTGACACAATTAGTTTGTGTCAGGATGACAAAATTATTCATTTCTTTTCAATTTTTTTCAAATTAAAATAAATCTTCAACTTCCTTATAATGATCGTCAACAATAATTGTTTCACATTGGTCAATACATGCATTCACCATAGACTGATAATCCCACGTTTCTTCCAACGCTTCTGCTTTATAGCTTTTAGGTTTTGTTGCTGGTTGTTTTGGTGTGAAGATTGTACAACAATCTTCATGAGGACGAATAGAAATGTCATATGTACCAATCTTTTGAGCAACATCAATAATTTCTAGTTTATCCATACATGCAACTGGGCGAATAACTGGCATAGAAATCACTTCATTAATGACAGACATACTTTCTAAAGTTTGTGAAGCCACCTGTCCAATGCTTTCACCATTGACTAATGCCAGACATTGATTCTTTTTCGCTACACCTTCAGCGATACGATACATCATACGACGCATAATCGTCATGGCATAACTTTCATCACAGTGATCATAAACAGCTAACTGTAAATCTGTAAACGGAACGATATGAATTGTCATTTTACCATGTGTATAATGTCTTAATACATTCACCAAATCCAAAACTTTTTCCCTAGCTAATTCATTTGTATAAGGTGGAGAGGCATAATGAATGCATTCAATATCCACCCCTCTTTTTAATGTTAAATATCCCGCTACTGGTGAATCAATACCACCTGAAAGCATCAGTAAAGCTTTACCACCAATACCAACAGGATATCCACCCGCACCTTTTATGACATTATCCATAACATATGTGACATCTTTGCGCAATTCTACTTTAATCAAAATATCAGGATGATGAACATCTACTTTTAAATCTTTAGATGTATGATGGAAAATATATCCAGCAATTGCTGTATTGATATCATGTGAGTGCATAGGATAATCTTTATCATTACGTTTTGTCTGAATTTTAAAAGTTTTTCCTTCACTCTTTTCAATAACTTCTAAACACACTTCTTTAATCTTTTCCAAATCACTTTCTACTTGATAACATAAAGAAAAAGAGTGGATTCCAAAGACTGTCTGTAATTTTTCACACACAGCCTCTGGATTTTCACCATTAAGAATAATATACAAACGGTCAAATGACATGTCATATCTTAAATGTTGAAATTCTTTCAACATCTCTTTTGTATTTTGTGTTAATTTTCGAATAAAAAGTTTACGATTTTTTCCTTTTGTTGTGAGTTCTCCAAATCTCACCAAAATATGATTACATTCCATAATAATTACCTCTGCTTCTTAATTGTCTTTAAAACTTGTTTCAAATAAAATAAAAATTCATCTATTTCATCACGAGTTGTATAATGAGAAAAACTGATACGAATAGCACTTTTAGCTATTTTTTCATCAATTCCCATCGCTTCTAATGTTCTTGAAACATCATGCTTATGTGAAGCACATGTACTTTTCGTTGATACATAGCATTCATGCATTTCTAGTGCATGCAAAATAACTTCTGGCTTATATCCTACACATGAAAAGTTTAAAATATAAGGTGTTACGTGATCTTGTGGTGTATTCATAACAATATCTGGAATCTGTTGTAATTGTTCTCTGACATATTGATTCAACATCATCACATACTGATAATGATCATCTAAATTTTCTAAAGCCAGTCGTAATGTTTTAGCAAACATCGTATGTGTTGCTGTATTCGATGTACCACCTCTTAATTGTTGTTCTTGTTGACCTCCATTAATTAAAGGAACAATGGATGTGGAAGATTTTTTATATAAAACACCGCTTCCTTTTAAACCATATATCTTATGAGCAGAAAAACTTGCTAAATCAACATATGACAAATCGATTGGAAGTTTTCCTAAAGCCTGAACCATATCAACATGGAATTTAACTTTAGGATTTTTCTTTTGAATGATTTGATAAACTTCTCTAATAGGGAAAACCATTCCCACTTCATTATTGACATACATCATTGTGACAAGAATTGTATCTTCTCTGATTTTATTTTCTAATTCCGCTAAGTTCAATTCTCCCTTATCGTTTACTGAAATAAAATCAACATCATAACCAAAAACATCTCTTAACTGTAGACATGACTGATACACACTAGAATGCTCTACAGCTGTTGTGATAATATGTTTTCCTCTGTTTTGATATTGAAAAGCACATCCTTTAATCGCTGTACTGTTTGATTCACTGGCACCACTTGTAAAAATAATTTCTTCGGGTAAAACACCTAACATTCGGGCAGTTAATTCTCTTGATTTTTCCATTAAAGCACTTGTTTTTAAACCTAAAGAATATAATGAATCAGCATTTGCAAAATAATCATTTAAAAGTGATTGATACATATGATTCACTTCTTGATTTAATGGTGTTGTTGATACATAATCTAAATAAATCATATCTTTCCTCCATAGTCCATTATATGTATATATACCATTTTTATTAAGAAAAAGCCACTAAAAAAGTCCAAATTAGGACTTTTCACTTGTTTTTTGAATTAAATTTTCATAAGAACCCGGTTTAATCTTTTCAATAATATCAACCGCTGTAGATAAAGCTTTCGTATATTCGCCATTTCTAAATAAAACTTCAGCTTTTGTCAGTTCCGTATTGACCTCTAAGAAACTAGAACGATAACGATTTCCAAAAACAATCGCTTCTTCTACCATTTCTGCAGTTACAATCAAATTATGAACATTATCATATAATTTATAAATAATATCTCTGGCACTGTCTACTCGCTTAGAAAGTTCTGATAATTCAACAGGACGATGCATACGATAAGCCTGTATCTGTGCTGCTTTATCATAAGAATCTTGAATATAATCTTTATAAGATTCATTAATCATTGGTAAATGCTTATTTTTAATTTCAGATTTAATCTCCAGCAAAACAATATTAATATTTTCTAATTCATCTATCGCACGTTGTTCCTGTAAGTATAAATGATCTCTAAATGCAAAGAAAGCATCTAAATCATCTTGATGACTTAACGCATCATTCTTCACTTTTTCAACTTTATCAATCATTTGTAAATAAGAGAAATTTCCCGCATTCATTTCTTCTTCTAATTCATAGGAAGTTCTTAATATTTGGTCAAAATCCTTATATTTTTCTTGGATATCAACATAATCCTCATTAATCAAATATAAATTTTCAATACGATTTTGATCAATTAAAGCCTGTTTATATTGATCATATATTTGAGTAATCTTTGTATAAGCATCTTCCCACTTATTTTTAAACACTTCATAAGATTGTTTTTCCACTTCCAAATCTTTCATTAAAGCATCGATATCATCAACAAGCTTTTGCAGTACTTCTCCAACATTTTCCAGCTGTAACTGTTGAATATGTTGAGTTGTTGTTTCTAAAGTTGATTGAATGGCTTGATAACGATCAGAAACATGTAGCTGATCCAATGCAAATTCGCCATGTGACATGTCTTGAAGTAAAGCATCTAAATGATGAATCTTTTTAGGAATATATTGTCTGACAATCGCAATATAATCAGGTAATTCCTGTAAACGTTCTGTTAACCAGTCTACTTTTTTATCAATATCCTGTGTTAAAGTCTTCGCATCTTCAAATCTTTGATTATTCATCATATCTTCCAATTTCACAAAAGAATCATCTAAATTATTAAAAATATTTTTAATACCTTTTACAAAATCTTCAACCTTAAAACGAATGGTTTCATAATGATCAATCAATTGACGATATTTTTCTTTCACACGAATAATTTCAATTCTTTGAATATTTTCAATTTCAGTAATCTTTTCAATCTTTTCTAATAAAGCCTGTGAATCATCTTCATAAACTTTTAACATGTTCTCCAGTTCTTTCATCTTTGTAGAAATCTTTCGTAGTTTACCATAAAAAAGCTGTTCATCAACTTCGTTGACAAGAACCCCAAGTTCATTTTTCTGATAATCTGAAATACGCTCGAATTCTTGCGCATATTCTTCATACAGTTCTACAACTTCTGGCATATTTTTAGAAATACTATGAACTCTCCCCAAACGATACTGTAAAGGTAATGATTTGATTCCATTCATACGATTTTCTACATCAACAATTAATTTTCTATATTTTCTTAATCTCATTCCCCTATAAAACAACAAAAGCATCACAATAACAACAAGACCAATACCTATAAAAATGAGATTACGTAATCCAATTTGTTCTATAAACCTCATGATATTATCCATAACTTAAAATTCCTCTCTTTTCCTAAGTTATATTCTACCATAAATAGAAAGCTATTTCATCATCTTTTTCCAAAATACTACATAGAAAAAAGTATTGAACATAAGTCCAATACTTTTTGTGTCCATCTTATCCTAAACGGTTGTAGTATTCTACAATTAATGATTCGTTGATTTCTTGATTTAATTCTGATCTTTCAGGTAATCTTAATAATTTTCCTTCCATTTTATCAGCATCAACTTCAACAAATCCTGGTACATGTGTTTGAGAAGCTAAAGCGTTTTTAATCACTTCTAATGAACGAGAACGTTCTTTAACAGAAATCACATCTCCAACTTTAACTTGACAAGAAGCGATATCAGTTTTAACTCCATTTAATAAGATATGACCATGATTAACTAATTGTCTTGCTTGTCTTCTTGTTGTAGCAAAACCTAATCTATAAACAACATTGTCTAATCTAGATTCTAGTAAACAGAAGAAATTGTAACCAGTAACTCCTTCCATTTTTCCAGCTCTTTTGAATGTGTTATGGAATTGTTTTTCATTAACTCCATACATATGTCTTACTTTTTGTTTTTCAGCTAACTGCAATCCATATTCAGTTAATTTTTTTCTTTTTTGACCATGTTGACCAGGTGCATATGGTCTTCTTGCTAATTCTCTACCAGTTTCTAATGTAGAAAAACCTAAACGTCTAGATTTTTTCCACTGTGGTCCAGTATAACGTGACATTTTTTTTCCTCCTATTGTTTTATTTGGCATAAAACAATAACATGCATAGATCAGTTAGGTTGTGTTTGTATTAAGTATTTCTCTTTGCAGCAAGATACTCTACATCCCATTGTCACAAACGCATGGGCTAACCCTCTATGTGCTGCTATTATTTATTGCACTAGTATATTATAGCAATTTCTTTGATATTGTCAAACATTTTTTATTTTGATTTCCATAAATACTCCATAAAGAGTGGTATTTGCTGTTGCCATGAAATCATGTGATGACGACCATTCACTAGTAAATACGGATATGTCTGTACACCTTTTAAATTCAATAAATGTGAAATATCAAGCTGATTCATAGAAGCATAGGCTAAACCTCGTTTATTTCTTGATTCTTCACTGCCCCAGCTCAAAAAAAGACGTGTATCTTTGAATGAATCATGTTGATTGATTTCATCTTTTAATGCTTCTAAACAAATACCAATAGAACTGGATAAACAAGCTGCCTTAGAAAAATATGTATGATATGAAATCACTGCATATAATGCCATTAAACCACCCATCGAAAATCCACCAATCATTGTATATTTGCGTAAAGATAATGTTCTATAGTGAGTATCTATATAAGGTTTAACTGTATGAATGATAAATTCCATCAATGCCTGACCATAACCATGAATCATTTGATAGTGACTATTGTCAACATCATACGGACAATATTCTGCTAAGCGACAAGAACTTTCATCAGGGCTATCTATACCTACTACAATAAACGATTGATCATATTTGTCTAAGAAGTTATCTAAACACATGGCATGTTCAGATATTTTAGCATCATCAAATAAATATTGACCATCAAACATATAGATAACCGGATAATGTTCTTGACTTATCTGATAAAACGGCGGTAAATAAACACGAATTGTTCGATAACATTGTTGAGCTTCAAACAATAATTTTCTCTTTTCTACCATAAATCTTCATCTTGATCTTCGTAAACATGTCTTAAAAACTCAAAATCTTCCATCAACATCTCATTAGCGATATCTTTATCAAATTCATCAAAAATAAAATCATCTTCATCCAATCCATAATCCTCAATTCTCATTAAAAATTCATCATAATCTTTATAATACATTTCCAGTAATTCATGTTCATCTTCCCAAATACCATAACCTTTACCAGACGTAATTTGACTATCCTCAAGGACAAATAAATCCGACTGTGTCTGAATGTTTAAAACTTGTATATCAAACACATAGTCTTCTCCAAAATCATACCATAAAGAGAATTGATGACCTTCTTCTAAATGAAGATCACTTAAAAAGACATTGGCTGCATAATCATCTAACATTTCTTGATCACATTGTTCACATCCAAATCTTCCATGATCAGATTCAATTTTAAATAAATGATGACCTTCAGCTTGAAAAACAGCTAAAACAGCATAAGCCAAATCAGCTAATGTTATAAAATAAGGTAAAATAATCTCTCGATTCATTTCTTTCTCCAAACCCCTTAAAGAAACACGTAATTGAATCGTTTTTTTCATTTCTGGAATATGTCTTATCATATACTCCAGATTTTCTTGTAATAATCCTTCAAATAACTCATCTTGAAACTGTACTTGATTAAAGCAAATTGTCATAGAAAGCATAATACCTTTTTTGATAACTGAAGGCGTATTATGTCCAGCTATTTTTTCTAAATCACAAATCGTTCTTTTTAATTCATCAGAGCCATGATTCACCACCTCATCATAAATATCATCTACACATTGAAAAACATGTTCCATCAACATATTTCTACACCTCCTGTTTTTATTTTACAGTATTTTTCAAATAAGGCGAGTCTTTTAGATTTTTTTCACTTATTTTTTCTTTTTTTCGTCTTTTTTTCTTGATGAATTTTGTCAATATCTTTTATTATTTGTCGTATTCTATCAAATTTCAGCTACCTTACTTTCATCTAATAAAAAACCAGACAAAATACTTTGCCTGGATATATGCTTACGAAAAGAGCTTATCATCTCAAATCGCCTTCTATTCAATTGGTGCCTGAGGTCGGACTCGAACCGACATGACATAGGTCGCAGCATTTTGAGTGCTGTGCGTATACCAGTTTCGCCACTCAGGCAAATCAAACTACTCGCATAGTATACTATATATTTTTTTAAAAATCAATAAAAATCGCAATTAATTTCATGATCATTATAGATACCTATAGCTTGTAGATAACTGTATATGATTGTTGGTCCAACAAAAGAAAAGCCATGTTTTTTTAAATCTTTTGAAATTTGTGCTGATAAATCATCAAATGAAGGAACATCTTTTGATGATTGATAATGATGTTGAATAGGTTGATTATCTACATATGACCATATAAATGTATCAAAACTCCCATACTGTTTTTGAATTTCAAGAAAAGCCTTAGCATTTTTAATAATAGCTTTCATTTTTAATTTATTCTTAATTAACCCTTCTGTTTGCATTAATGTCTGATATTTATCATCATCATATGAAGCAATCAAATGATAATCAAAATGATCTAAAGCCTGATCATATAAACCTTCCTTTTTTAAAATAATATCCCAGCTTAACCCTGCCTGTAATCCTTCTAAAATTAACATTTTATACAATTGTCTTTCATCATGTTCCGGTTTTCCCCAGACTTCGTCATGATATTTCACTAATCTTTCGTTATAAGCCCATTGACATCTTTTCATATTCTCACCATTAACTATTTTAACATATGAATTTTAGTTTACACAAACATTTTTCACTTGTATAATAAAAATGGTGAAAATGATGAACGAAATATTTGAAAAAGAAATGAAAACAATTTTAAAAGATGAATACCATGATTTTATGGAATCATTGCAGCTATCACCAGTGAAAGCTTTTTATTTGAATCCACTCAAGCCAGACTCTAACAAATATTTAAATCAACAATATATTCAACCTCATCCTGTTGTACAGGAAGGATATTATTTTGATTATGAAAAATATCCGTTGGGAAAATCTCCATTTTTTTCATGTGGTCTTTACTACATTCAAGAACCAAGTGCAATGTTAGTCGCTCATTTTTTAGATGTACAAGAAGACGATTATGTTTTGGATATGTGTGGTGCTCCGGGTGGCAAGAGCTGTGCAATCGCCAGTCGTTTGGGTTCTCAAGGTTTAATGATCACTAATGATATCAATACTTTAAGAGCCAAAATCCTTTCTGAAAATATTGAAAGATTTGGTTTAAAAAATACTATTGTGACAAACTGTGATCCAATTCAATTGACAAAAGTTCTGCCAGAATTTTTTGATAAAATCATTTTAGATGCTCCTTGTTCTGGTGAAGGAATGTTTAGAAAAGATGATCAAGCCATTGAAACATGGTCACCACAAAAGGTACAGGAATGTGCTCATATTCAAAGACAATTAATGGATGCAGCAATGAAATTATTAAAACCAGGTGGTATATTGATGTATTCTACATGTACATACAATACCAAAGAAAATGAAGAACAGATTAATTATTTACTCAAACATTATGATTGTCAGCTCATTCCTTTAAGAAGAAGTCATGGAATGGCTCCGGGTATTCATATGGATGAAGCCATTCGTTTATACCCACATCGTTATCGTGGAGAAGGCCATTTTATCGCATGTATTCAAAAAAATGGTCAATCTTCAACGAAAAAATATAAACCGATGAAAGCTTCGATTTCTAAGCAGAACCAAAAACTTGTGAATACCTTTTATCAAGAATATCTTCAGATTCCTACACCACATTATCTTTATGACAATCATAATCATATCTATGCTTTACTTCCACAATTTCCAGATTTGCAAGGTATTCGTGTTTTAAGAAATGGCCTCTATTTAGGTGAATGTAAGAAAAACAGATTTGAACCTAGTCTTGCATTAGCATTAACACTCACTCAAAAAGATGTGAAACAGTTTTATCGCTTTCATGAAAATGATCCGGAAGTTAAACAGTATCTGCATGGTGAAGCGATTGCTGGAACAAATCAAAAAGGTTATGGAGTTATCTTTGTTGAAGACTATCCACTTTCATTTTATAAAGAAAGTCAAGGTTTAGCTAAAAACTTATATCCAAAGGGGTTGAGAAGATGAATCGTTATGAAATATTAAAAGATTATTTCTTTGTCCATATTGACGAACATTGTCATGGCATGTATAAACAAAAAGCTTTGCTGCATAGTATTCAAGTGTCTGTTTTATGTCAAAAATTAGCCTTAAAGCAACACTTGGATATTGAATTAGCTGGTATCATGGGCCTTTTTCACGATTATATTCAATTCACTCAATACACCTCATTTCAACATGGCCCTAGATGTAGTGAATGGATAAGTTCTATTTTAAATGAATTTCAAGATGATGAAAAAATGATAATTCAACAAGCAATTGCCAAACATAGTGAAAAAGATAAAATGGATGATGTCTATAGTGAAATCTTAAAAGATGCTGATGTATTGGCACAATATTTTGCTGAACCAGACATGATTATGTCTGATACCAATCAAAAAAGATTAAAAAAATATCTCCCAGAAATCTAGGAGATATTTTTTATTTCAACATATTTTCTAAAGCTTCATAAGGGACAAAACCTAATTGACGATTCACTGCTTGTCCATTTTTAAAGACAATCAATGTTGGAATAGATTGCACCCCAAATTGCATAGCAAGAGAACCTTCTTGATCAACATCGACTTTTAAAACTTTTGCCTCTGGATGTTCTTGAGCTAACTTATCAATACTAGGAGCTAACATTTTGCAAGGTCCACACCAATTCGCAAAGAAATCCACAAACACCAAATCATTATGAGCAACAATATCTTGAAATTCTTGACTATTAACATGTAAAACTTGTGACATACATAACGCCTCCTTTTATATTATCGTTTTTTTTTGATTACATACAGAGTTTAACATATGTTTTTCACTTTTACAAATTATATGCTTGAAAAAGAAAAAGGTCTAACGACCTTAATCCATTTCAATAGCACCAGTATATAACTGATAATATTTTCCTTTTTGTTGCATTAATGTTTCATGATTACCACGTTCAATAATATGACCATGTTCAAGAACCATAATACAATCACTATTTTTAATTGTTGATAATCTATGAGCAATAACAAGGGTTGTTCTGCCTTCCATTAATCCATCCATACCTTTTTGAACAAGTGTTTCTGTTCTAGTATCAATAGAAGATGTTGCTTCATCCAAGATAAGTGCAGGTGGATTAGCAACCGCAGCACGTGCAATCGCAATTAACTGACGTTGTCCTTGTGATAAATTTGCTCCATCACCCGTTAACATTGTATTATATCCATCTGGTAAATGTTTAATAAATGCATCAGCATTAGCTAATTTTGCTGCATCAATACATTCTTCATCTGTTGCATCCAAACGTCCATAACGGATATTATCCATAACTGTTCCTGTAAATAGATGTGTATCCTGTAAAACCACACCTAAAGAACGACGTAAATCATCTTTTTTAATCAATTTAATATCAATACCATCATAAGTAATCGTTCCACTTTGAATATCATAGAAACGATTGATCAGATTAGTAATTGTTGTTTTTCCAGCACCTGTTGCACCAACAAAGGCAATCTTTTCACCAGGATTAGCAAAGACACTAATATCATGTAAAACCATATGATCATCAAAATATCCAAAGTTGACATTTTCCAGTTTTAAATCACCTTTCATTTCAACCAATTCAATTTCACCATTTGGTCGAGGATGACGCCATGCCCAATGCCCTGTACGTTTATCTGTTTCTACCATTTTTCCATCAACAAATTCTACACGACATAATGTGACAATACCTTCGTCCACTTCTTTTTCCTGATCTAATAATTCAAAAATACGTTTTGCACCCGCTTGTGCCATAGCAATTGAATTAATTTGCATTGACACTTGTCCAATTGGGTTATTAAAGCTTTTGTTTAAAGTCATAAAAGCAACAAGTGTCCCAATTGTTAATGATGAATCAAATCCAGATAAAGCCAAAACCGCACCAATCACAGCACATAAGATATATGACATATTTCCTGTTTGAATAGTAACAGGCATTAATACGTTAGCAAATTTATTGGCTTGATATGAACTTTCACGCAATTCTTCATTAATATTTCTAAAACCTTCAATTGCTTTTTCTTCATGGTTAAAAACTTTGACAACTTTTTGTCCAGAAATCATTTCTTCAATATATCCATTCACTTTTCCTAATGTTTCCTGTTGTTTAATGAAATATTTTGCTGAACGACTTCCAATAGAACGAGAAATAAATAAGATGACACATACCATGACCACACTGACTGCAGTCAATGTAACATTTAATGTTAACATTGATACAAGTACTGTCACAATTGTGATTGCACTTGAAGTAAACTGTGGAATAGATTGACTGATTAACTGTCTTAAAGTATCAATATCGTTTGTATAAACAGACATGATATCCCCATGTGTTGTTCTGTCAAAATAACGAATAGGTAATGATTCCATATGTTCAAACATTTCATCACGTAAATCTCTTAAAAAACCTTGTGTCACTGAAACCATAATACGGTTAAAAGTATAGGCAAAGATAATTCCGGCTACAAAGAAACATGCCATAACAGTTAAGGCAGAAAGCAAACCAGAAAAATCAGGTGATGGTTGTCCAATCAAAGGCATAATATAATCATCAATTAATCTTTGCTGGAATAATTGCCCTTGTACAGTACATACAGCTTGTCCAACAATACATAATAATACAATCACAATGGCCAACCCATAACGTTTGAAAACCTTCTTTAAAAGGCGAATTAAAACATGTTGTTTTTTCATACTATGCTTCCTCCTTTCCTTTTGTTTGTGTTTCATAAATTGTACGATAAATTTCACTTGTCTTTAATAGATTTTCATGTGTATCAAAATCATCAATCACACCATCATTTAAAACGATGATACGGTCTGCATTTTGTACACTTGATACACGTTGAGAAATAATAATTTTTGTTGTATCTGGAATACGTTCTTCAAATGACTTTTGAATACTTGCATCAGTTGCTGTATCAACAGCACTTGTTGAATCATCCAAAATCAAAATCTTAGGTTTTTTCAACAACGCCCTAGCAATACATAAACGTTGTTTTTGTCCACCAGAAACGTTTGTTCCACCTTGTTCAATATAAGTGTTATATTTATCTGGAAAATCTTGAATAAAATCATCAGCACAAGCCAGACGACATGCTTCCTGACATTCTTCTAAAGTCGCATTTTCATTACCCCATCTTAAGTTTTGAAGAATCGTTCCACTAAATAAGACATTGTTTTGTAATACAACTGCAACTTCATTTCTTAAAACTTCCAGATCATATTTTCTGACATCTTCACCACCAACAATAACACTTCCTCTATCAACATCATATAGACGGCTGATTAGACTGACAAGTGTACTTTTGGCACTTCCAGTTCCTCCAATAATACCAATCGTTTCCCCAGAATGAATATGAATATCAATATCTCTAAGAACCGGTTCTCCTGTTCCATGTTTGTATGAGAAAGTCACATGATCAAATGTTACAGAACCACTTTTCACTGTTTTTAAAGCATGTTCTGGTGAAACAAGGTCAGATTTTTCATTTAAAACTTCAGCAATACGACGTCCAGAAGCAAATGACATTGTAATCATAACAAATGCCATAGACAACATCATTAATGACATTAAAATATTCATAATATAACTAAATAATGTTGTTAATTCTCCTGTTGTTAAAGTTCCTCCAACAACACTTTTTGCTCCTAACCATGATAAAAGTAAAATACATCCATAGACAGCAGTCATCATAGCTGGATTGTTTAAAGCCAATACAGATTCAGCTTTGACAAATAAACGATAAATATTTTGTGCAGCTCTTTTAAATTTTTCATTTTCATATTTTTCTCTTACAAAAGATTTAACAACACGAATAGCAACAACATTTTCTTGTACACTTTCATTTAAATCATCATATTTAGGGAATACCTGATTAAAATAACGTGTTGCTGTGACCATGATAAAACCTAAAACAACAATCAAAAATCCCATTGCTCCAACAAAGATTAAACTTAATTCATGATTAATCATAAATGCCATTGTTAAAGCACAAACCAGATTCATTGGTGCACGAATACACATACGAATAATCATCTGGTAAGCTATCTGAACATTTGTCACATCTGTAGTTAAACGTGTAACAAGCCCAGCTGTACTATATTTATCAATATTAGAGAATGAGAAAGACTGAATGTTTGTATACATCCCATCTCTTAAATTGGCAGCAAACCCTGTTGATGCTTTGGCGGCATATTTTCCAGCTAAGAACCCAGTTGATAATGTTCCAATCGCAATAATAAACATAATAAATCCATATTTATAAACTGCGTTGATATCTCTCGCTTCAATTCCTAAATCAATAATTCTAGCCATTAATAAAGGAATCAAAATCTCTAAAATCACTTCGACTACAACAAAGAACATCGTTAAAAAAGAATCTTTTTTATATTGTTTAATTTGTCGCATCAATGTTTTAACAACCATCTTACCACTCCTTTTCTATTATTTATGTAACCAATTCCATATTTAATCATCAGTTGATAAATTACGAATCATCTTATCCGTAATATCCATAAAAATTTCTATTTCCTCAGATGATAAACCATTTGTTAGCTTTTCATGGAGCTGTATCATTGTCTGATTAATCCATTCATGTATTTCCAGACTCTTTTGTGTCAGAACAATCTTCTTTAAACGTCCATCATAATCCACTGGAACACGCTTAATGAGTTTTCTTTTACTCATTAATGTCAGCATTTCAGAAGTCGTTGAACGATTAATAGAAAATTCTTCTTCAATATCCTTTTGAAAAGTGTCTTTTCCCTCACTATCTCTTAATTGAACAAAGCCAATAATCCATGTCTGCATCATTGTTGCTCGATCATGTTGAGGACCAAAATGTTTATCCATATTCCTTTTCATTAAATTACTTAACGTTTTAATGCGATAACCCAAAGGATCCCTAAACACCTCATCACCTCCATAGTTCGGTTACGAACTGTATTATAATATACATTTTTTTTATTGTAAAGAGATAATGATAAAGAAAAGAAGAAAAAACAGAAGAATTTTTCTCCTGTTTTTAGATTATCATTTTTTAAACTGTCACCTTAGCAGTTTGTCCATCTGGTCCTGGTGTTTCATTCAAATATTGAGCGATTTTTTCTCTTGTTTCCTGATTGCTGACAACACAGGCAGAAACTTTTGATGCGTCTCCTTCAACCAAAGCAGTCGCAAAACCAGAACATCCAGGATAACCACAACCACCACAATTAGCACCCGGTAACATTTCTGTTACATCATTGATACGATTGTCTTCTTCTACACGTAAGTATTTATCAGCAACACCTAAGACACATCCAAGTACAGCACCAACGACAAGCAAGGCTAAAATAGCACTAATCTGCATTTTTAACTTCCTCCTTATGATGAGCACTATGATGAGAACATGCAATATTATTGCAGCCTACACATTCACTCATATCTTCACATCCCTCCGGTTTTGGAGTATGTTTATTTAATAAATATGTTCCAATAAAGATGGCGATTAAAATAACCAGCCATAAAATTGCCCAGATTGTCATTAAACAAGACCTGCAATTCCGGCAATAACACATGCCATAATACCAGCAGTAATTAATGCAATTGGTGTTCCTTTAAAGCTTTCTGGAACGTTTGCGATTTCTAGTCTTTCACGAATTGTTGCAAAAACATAAATAACAATTGTAAAACCAATAGGAACAGCAAGTCCAGCTACCATTGCTTCAATCAATGTATATCCGGCACTGATATTATCTAATGCAACCCCTAATACAGCACAGTTTGTTGTAATTAATGGTAAATAAACACCCATTGATTTATAAATTTCTGGACTTGTTTTCTTTAAGAACATTTCAACAAATTGTACTAAAGATGCAATAACCAAGATAAATGTAATCAAATCCAAATAAGTAATTCCTAATGGAGTTAATACATGATAATACAATAAATATGTGATAATAGATGCTAAAAAGATAACAAATGTTACAGCATATCCCATATTTAACGCATTTTTAGGTTTCTTAGAAACACCTAATAATGGACAAATAGCATAAAATTTGCTTAATACAACGTTATTAACAAACGTTAATCCTATAAATAAACTCACTAATTCCATAAACTATTTGACCTCCGCTTTCTTTGCTTTATTTGCTTTTCTCACTTTTAAGAATTGAATAAATGCAAGAATTGTTCCTAAAGTCATGAATGCTCCAGCAGGTTGAGTAAACAAGCTAATTGCATAATCACTAAAGAAACTGAACTGGAAAATAATCTGACTTGCATCAAATGGATTATATAAAGATAAACCACCAGTTCCAATCAATTCTCTAAAGAATGAAATAATCAATACAGCAAATGTATATCCTAGACCCATTCCTAAAGCATCTAAAATAGAATCTACAACACCATTTTTAGAAGCAAAGCTTTCTGCTCTCCCTAAAATAATACAGTTAACAACAATCAAAGGAATGAAAACACCCAATGATTCATATAAAGCAGGTGTATAAGCATTCATTAACATTTGCACACATTTCACAAGTGTTGCAATAATGACAATAAACACAGGAATTCTAATTTCATTAGGAATGATTTTTCTCAGTAATGAAATAATAAAGTTACTCATCAACAAAACACAAATAACAGCCATTCCCATACCAATTGCATTTGTTAATGACGTTGTAATTGCTAGGGATGAACATAGACCTAACAATAAAACAAAGATTGGATTTTCAGCAAATAATCCTTTTTTAAATACATCAAATTTTTTCATCTATGTCCCCTCCTTATTTAAAATTTTCATTATAGTGCTGTGTTGCCTGTTCAATTCCTTCAATAACAGCTGTTGAAGAAAAAGTTGCACCAGAAATTGTATCAATAGAATCACCAATATTCTTTCCAACAACACTATTAATAAATGATTCACCAGTAATCTGATCACCAATACCTGGTGTTTCACTACTACAATCAAGAATCTGTAATCCTTTATAAGTTCCATCTTTATCTAATGCAATTAAAGTTTTGACTTCGCCACCATATCCTTGAGCAGCAGTTTCATAAATATATCCTACAGGACTTCCACCTTTATCTGCTTCATAAACAGCAGATAATGCATCATAATCAGATAATGAAACATCTAAAGCCTTAAATTCTTCACCACTTGTATAAATCTTTACTAAATTTTCCTTTACACTGGCAATTTTCTGTTCTTGAATAATGGGATCAGTCATGCCATTGACAAATGATAAAGCTCCTCCAGCTAAACCAGCAACAATTGCAAGGAAAACAGTTAATTTTAAAATCTTTTTCATCTTATTTCCCTCCTATTTTGTTTGATCAATGGCTTCTTGAATCGCATTGACAATTCCAGTTGTTGTGACTGTCGCACCAGTAGATGTATCAATTCCAGACACGTCATCCCAGCTTGTTTCACCATTTAAAACATCATCATGGAATGCTTTTGCTTTATCATTCAAGCTTCCACCACTTCCAGATTCAATTAAATCTTTACCAAATCCAGCTGTTTCTCCAGGATATTCAACAACTTCAACCTTTGTCACAGTTTGTTTGGCTTTATCAACAGAAACCTTAACAGTCATTGGGTTGGCATCTCCACCAAATCCTTTTGCAGTTAAAGTATATGTATAAGTATCACCATCTACAACTGGAGCTTTTTGAGCTTGTTCAATTGCTCCTTTAATCGCATTGACAATACCTTTTGTTGTCATTGTTGCTCCTGTAGATGTATCAATTCCATCTACATCACTTGTAGAAAGACTTCCATTTAAAACTTGATCATAGAATGTTTTCGCTTTGTCATTTAAACTTCCACCACTTCCAGATTCAATTAAGTCTTTACCAAATCCAGCTGTTTCTCCAGGATATTCAAGCACTTTTACAGATTCAACTGTTTCTCCATCAATCTTAACAGCGACTTTCATTGGATTAGCTTCTCCACCAAATCCACTGACCTGCATCACATATCCATCATCAGTTGTTTCAAGATATGTCCATTGTACTTTATTGGCTTCTTCTTCAGCCTTTTTCTTTTCTTCTTCCTCTTTTGCTTTTTGAGCTTCAATAGCTTCCTGCTCAGCTGCAGCAACATCATTTTTGATACCAGTACTAATACCAAATACACATGCAATCGCAACTACTAAGCTAATACCAATAGATGCCCATTGTTTTCCAATATTTTGATCCGTTCTACCTAAAACAAATGAATCAATTAATGGTGTTAACATATTCATCATTAAGATTGAGAATAATACACCTTCAGGATAATTCGCTTTTAAACGAATAATCATTGTTAAAAATCCTAAACAGATACCATAAATAATTTTTCCAAGTGGACTCGAAGGTGATGTCACCGGATCAGTTGCCATAAAGACAGCACCAAACATAGCTCCACCTAAACAGAAATGAATCAATGGATAAGTGATTGGATCTAATCCATTTACTAATGCAAAAACTTCACTTAAAACTAAGATTGTTCCCATATATGCTACAGGAATTCTGGCATCGAAAACCCTTCTGGCAGCAAGAACAATACCTAAAATTAAAATCAATACAATACAAGTTTCACCTAATGCTCCAGCATGATTTCCTGTAAATAAATCCATCAAAGTATAAGAGAAAGTATCTCCCCCTAACCAAGATGTTCCAGATAACATCGTAATAGGTGTTGCTTTTGTAGCCATATCAATTCCATTAACAGTATCAGGAATATTGGCAACAAGCTGTGCCCCAAAAGCCAAATGAACAACAACACGTCCGACTAAAGCAGGGTTAAAGATATTGTGTCCAAAACCACCATATACAAGTTTTCCAAAGAAAATTGCAATAAATGAACCAATAGCTGTCACATATAATGGTGTTCCAGCAGGTAATGTTAATGTAAAGATAATTGCTGTGACCCATGCAAAACTATTTTTCAAATATGTTAAGGCATTTTCTTTATGAATCAATGCCCAGACAACTTCTGTTGCTAAAGCAACAACAATAGAAACAACATACATCAAAGCAACATGAATTAATGGATCATTTGTTGTATAGTTATAGTAATAATAATATAAAGAATAACCAACAAGCACCAATAAAGCAATCGTTAATTCTCTCATAATACGATGTGTAGAGAGTTTTTGACGATAATTTGGTGATGTTCTTTGTAAAGTAATCTTCATCCGTTTTCAGCCTCCCCCTACGCATTCTTTTTTCTTTGTGCCAGTTGCATACGACGTTTTGCCTTAGCAACCATATCTGTCACTTCAATCTTACTTGGACAGATGTATGTACACATACCGCATTCTACACAACGACCAGTATCTAATTTTTCAATCAATTCTACATTTGCTGCCTTTTCTGCTTGCATAATACGTACTGGCTGTAAATGCATTGGGCAGTGTAATGTACATTCACCACATTTTAAACATGGTAATGGTTGAATATTTTCTTTTTTCATAACAGTGATAGCATTGTTATGAGAATAAATCACAAAAGTATCATTCATAACTGATTTTCCCATCATTGGTCCACCACCAACTAAGAAACCATCACAGTCATCATCAATATATCCACCAATTTTTTCAACAATATAATTGACAGGTGTTCCAATCGCAACATCTACATTCTGTGGATTCTTTAATCCATTACCAGAAAATGTCACAACACGGCGAGTAATCGCTTCACCATTACGAATTCCTTTAGAAAGAGCAATGGCTGTTGATGAGTTATTGACAATGACACCAATTTCAGCTGGTAAACGATCATATTCTTTTTTAAAGACAGTACGTACCAGAACTCTTTCCCATCCCATTGGATAACGATCAGGCACTTCACGTGGTTCGATGTTATCATAATTCTTAGCTTCTTCAACTAACAATTCCATCAAATCAGGTTTGTGTTCTTTAATCGCAATAATTGCTTTTTTAGCACCAGCTGCTTTGATCATATAATGTGCTCCATCAAACAAAGCTTTAATATCTCTTTTCATCGCCACATGGTCACTTGTTAAGAATGGTTCACATTCTACACCATTAATCAAAATTGTTTCAATATTCTGAACATTTTCATATTTCATATATGTTGGAAATCCTGAACCACCTAATCCAACGATTCCCAATTCCTTAATGGCTTTAATCACATCTTCCTGACTCATATGATCAGGATCAGCAACTTCATATGCTTTTACTCTTTCATCTTTATGATCATTTTCAATCACAATATGATTTTGTAAACGCTTTGAAGCATGCATACGTTTTTCTATTCCCTTCACTGTTCCAGAAACTGGAGAATAAATTGGAACATACATACTCTTACGTGTCGCTAATTTTGTTCCAATACAGACATGATCTCCTTCTTTGACATGAACATCAAAATCTGTTGCAACTCCTAAAACAAGGGGAACATAAATAACGTCAGGTGTATCGATAGTCAAAATAGGTTTATCTTTAGTTAAGCCTTTTTGTCCATCTAATTTGACTTTTCCTTTTCCAGATAAAATAGACATTATATCCCTCCATATCTTTAAAATACTCATATAGTATAGCATTTTTTTATACGTTTGAAAATAGAATTGTCGTTGATGTTCACAAAATGTTCACAAAAAAAGTTCCTCTTTTGAGAAACTATTTTCGAACTAAACTCACAATTGTATCAAATTTGGCAGAATATGGATATGTATCTAATGGAATCATCTTGTCAATTCGATAATATTTATCCAATTCCTCTAAATCTTTTGCTAAAGCAGAAGGATGATCGCTGACATAGATAATATGTTTAACTTTCGATAATATAAAACTTTGCTTCATCGCATCACTTAATTGAGAAGTTCTTACAATGACTTCATCAAAATGTTGTTTTTTACATTGATGAATAACAGCTTCATGAACATCTTGACAAATCCATTGAACATGTGTCTTTCCTAAAAACTTCGCATTATCTTTTGCATCTTTGATGTGATAATTCTTTTCATCCACAGCAACAATATTCTGTTTTAATGAAAGTTCTAATAAACCTATCCCACAATTTAAAGATAAAATCTTTGAATCATCATCCAATAAGGAACGTATCAACTCCAGTTTTCTTTTCTCCATTTCTGGGTAAACTGGAAATTCAGATTTAACAGAATAAAGATATTTTTGACCAAAACATTCAAAAGGTAGATAAGATTGACCATAAACCTTTTTATAACCCTGCATTTCAAATTGCTGATAACGTGTTGTATTGATTGTATACCAGACACTTTTGACTTGAGGTATTTGACTGACAGCTTCAATCACTTCTGGTTTCAAACCATCCTGCCCCGTCACAAATAAAACTTGTAATTGTCCATCAATATGACGGATACGCATAAAACGCAATCCCTTTTTCACTTTATCATTGTAATCTCTCACTTGATGAAGATGTAAAATATCTTCAATTTGTTGAATACTTGTATTGATTGTCTGATCTTGCATGGCACATTCATTCATTAAAGTTAAATACTTTGTTTCACGTTGAAAAATACCAGCATAAATCTTTCCTTTAAAGTAAGTCATAGGCAATGATACAACTTGACGATAATGTTGTGTCAAGGGTGCTTTTATAGTCTTTTGAATAGGTAAGTGCTCAACATCAAAATGAGTATATTTTTTTAAAGCATCTTTTAATAAACCTTTTTTAAAATTCAAATGTTGACTATAGTCTAATGTTGTTAAAGCACAACCTTGACAATTTTTATATTCCTTACAAAAGGATGGTTGACGATACTTTGATTTTTCAATGTATTTCTTAACTACGCCTTTTAAAAATTGACGTGTTTCCTGTACAATCTCCACATCAACAATTTCACCTGGCAAAGCATCTTGAATAAAACATATTTTCTTATGTATATATCCAATTCCTTCCCCATTAATTCCCAATTTCTTTATTTCTACTCTTTCTTTTCTCATCAGAGATCCTCCTGAAATATAATATATTTGTGATATACATGCCAACATAGAAAAACTCGGCAGTCCAGTTAAAAACAAACAAAACAATGACAATGGAAGCTAAAGGTCCATATACAGATTGATAATCCGCAATCTGAAGATAAAAACTTAACGCATAGTACAAAATCAATAATAAGACACTAGCAATCAATGCTCCTTGAAAAGCATCACTATAATGAATTTTCATTCTGGGTACAATCATATAAATGCCAGTTAAACAAAAACAGATTAAAACATATAACAAAATATGACGGATTCCTGCATAGGAATATAAAAAGTTAAAAATATAAGCTAACGGTCCAATCGCAGTAATCGCAATAACTCCAATCAACAACAATAATAAATAAATAGTGATCTTAATCGTATAAACATAAAACCCTAAGATACTTTCTTCAGTTTCAGGTTGATACATACGTTTACTGATTTCATAAATATTGCCAATACCTCTTGAAACTGTATAGATAGATACCAGAATTGTCACTAAGGCAACTGTATTAAAAGAACGTGATTCCAATATTTCAATCAACATCTGTGCATATTCCTTAACAACAAACTGCTCTATAATATTTTGGAGTACAGTCATATCAATATTAAAAAGTGATGTTCCTATCGCAATTAATGTAAAAGCCGGAATTAACAACAACAATAAATAAAATGATAATGCGGCAGCAGCATATGGTGGTATAGCAGTGCGATAGTCATCATATATAATTGTACAGCGCTCATAGAATTCTCTCATTTGATCCTCCACCAATAAGAAAGGAAAAACATTAATCCTGCTTTTCCTCTCCTTTCTTTTCCTCATCTTCTAAAATCTTTTTTAAATGCAACAATACAATCCTATTTTTATCAATTTCTTTTATTGTCATTTCAACATTATCAATTATAATCGTCTGATTCATTTCAGGACTTCCATTACATTGTCCCAAAACCAGTCCACCTATTGATTCAAAATCTTCTGAATCAAAATTTGTTTCACAGACATCATTAACTTCATCAATATTTAAACTTCCATCAATCAAAAATTCACCATGACCTAAATCCACAATAGACTGTTCAAACTCATCATATTCATCATCAATTTCTCCAACAATTTCTTCTACAATATCTTCTAAAGTCACAATACCACTCATCACTCCATATTCATCTAAAACAACAGCCAGAGAAATATGATCTTTACGCATAGCTTCAAAAACATCTGAAATTTGATTAAATTCATAAACAAAATATGTATCACGCATGATTTTTGTTACATCGAAATCAATGCGATTAATATCATATAAAAATAAATCTTTAATATAAAGAACCCCTATAATTTCATCATATGAATCATTATGAACCGGCATTCTGGAAAATTGTGATTCTCTAAAAGACGCAATGACTTCATCATAAGTTGTATCTGAAGAAATACTTTCCACATGAATTCTTGGAGTCATAACTTCCTTAATTTCAGTATCACCAAATTCAAAAACATTATGAATCATTTCTTTTTCTTCATCTTCCAATACCCCTTCTTCATGTGATACTGTCACAATCGTTTTTAAATCTTCTTCTGTCATGGTTGGACCTTTATTGGCATCGCCCCCAAACAAACGAACAAAAAAGCCAGAAACAACATTTAAAACAGCGACTACAGGAGTAAAAATAATAATAATCAACTTAATAAAACGACATACTCCAAATGCAATAGATTCTGCATTTTGCGTTGCTAAAGATTTAGGTGTAATTTCACCAAAAATCAAAATAACCAATGTGACAACCCCAGTTGCTATAGCAACACCGGTTCCATCATTTCCCAGTAAACTAATCACAAAAGACGTTGTCAATGAAGAAGCCGCAATATTAACCAGATTATTTCCAACCAGTACTGAACTTAATAAACGTGTCTGATTTTCTAATAATGATTGAATAAGAATGGCTTTCTTATTATTTTCTTCTGCCAATGTTTTTACTCTTATTTTATTAATAGACATAAATGCTGTTTCACTCATTGAAAAAAGAGCAGATAAAGATATAAGCACAATAAAAGCAAAAATCATAGCTATCTGACTCGAGTCCATTTTCTAACATATCTCCTTTTTATCACATAAATTTCCTAAATATTACTATAAAATAATCAAATTGTCAAACTTCCCTTTTGTCCCTATCAATCTTTATTATTTTTCTTTTGCATGAAGTTCATCCATTCTTGATGTTGTTTTTTTCTTTGCACAAGAAACAAAATAGGAAAAACAATACTACTACTTGCAATAATCCCTAAAAATGACATAATCAATGTCTGATTAATGATTTCCATATGCACATTCACACTCCACGTTTTTTATTATAACAAAAAAAGTACACCTATGATAGATGTACTGAATAATTTATTATAATAATGATTGATATAAAGCTTTGATTTCTTCAACACTTGTATCACGAGGATTTCCTGGACAACATGCATCAGCCAATGCACTTTCGCTTAAGAAATCCAAATCTTCAGCTTTCACAATATCTTTTAAATCAGCTGGAATACCAACATCTTTAGATAATTGTTTGACTGCATCAATTGCAGCTTGACGATATTCATCTTGATTCATACCTGTTGTATCAACACCCATAGCCTGAGCAATATCTTTATATTTTTCTCCAGTATATGGTGCATTGTATTCCATAACTGTAGGTAAAATAATCGCATTAGCCACACCATGAGGTGTATCATATAATGCTCCTAGAGGATGAGCCATACTGTGAACCAAACCTAAACCAACATTAGAGAATCCCATACCAGCAATATATTGACCTAAAGCCATACCTTCTCTACCTTCTGGTGTATTTTCAACAGCCCCTCTTAAGTTTTTCGCAATGATTTCAATTGCTTTTAAATGGAACATATCACTCATTTCCCATGCCCCTTTAGTGATATATCCTTCAATCGCATGAGTTAAAGCATCCATACCTGTTGCAGCAGTTAAACCTTTAGGCATTGAAGCCATCATATCTGGATCAACAAATGCAACAACTGGGATATCATGAACATCGACACATACCATTTTTCTATCTTTTTGTGCATCAGTAATAACATAGTTGATAGTGACTTCAGCAGCTGTACCAGCAGTTGTAGGAACGGCAAAGATTGGTGTACAAGGATTTTTCGTATCAGCCACACCTTCCAAACTTCTGACATCTGAAAATTCTGGATTACGATCAATAATACCAATCGCTTTTGCTGTATCCATTGATGATCCACCACCAATAGCAATAATATAATCAGCTTTTGCATTATGCAATGCTTCTACACCATGTTGTACATTTTCAATTGTTGGATTGGCTTTAATATCTGAATAGATTTCATAAACTAATCCTGCTTCATCTAATAAATCCGTTACTTTTTTTGTCACTCCAAATTGAATTAAGTCTGGATCAGAACAAACCAATGCTTTTTGAAAACCTCTTGCTTTTGCTTCAGTAACAATTTCATTGATTGCTCCTTTTCCATGATAACTTGTTTCATTTAATACAAATCTGTTTGCCATTTTTATTACATCTCCTTTTTGAACTGTCTTTATTTTAGCATTCTTGTGAAAATAAAAACAAGTGACAAATTCCCCTATCTGTCACATTTTATATCTTTCTCATTTTATCATTCATAAAAGCAAATGGAAAGTTAGCTTGACATACAAGATTACTCTGCTATAATAAAAGTATGGAAAGTTTGCTTTCCATAGAAAAGAGGAATATTTTGAAAAACAGATTAGAAGAATTACGAAAACAAAAAGGTATCAAGCAAGAAGATTTAGCTGCAGCACTAGAAGTATCTCGTCAGACAATAGGCTCGTTAGAAAACGGACGATACAACCCCTCTATTCTCTTAGCTTTTAAAATTGCAAGATATTTCAACATGCATATTGAAGATATCTTTATCTATGAGGAGGAACAAAAATGAAATATGAAGAACTGTTATCTCAAGAAGAAAGAAATGAACTCAAAAATATAACAATAGAGAAAAAAAGACAAAAGAAACATAAGGTTAGATCATTTAGCTAAAGCCAGAGCTTACGAATTGATGATGTGGCTTTATACTATATCTATCACTTTACTTGCTTTCTTTCATATTATAAGTTTAATAGCCTTTTTTATCTTGCTTGGTGTTTTTATTATTTGTCAAATATATTTTATCCTAAGACTATGGCTATACCATAAACACTTTTGAATAGTATAAATATTCTAGAAATATTTATAAAAAGGAAGGAAGATACAAATGAAAAATAAATATCAAATTTGGTACATTGGTTATATCATTTCAATATTATTAATTCTTATTATTCTATTAACGGATTTTCCTCAAATGGTTGACATTGGACTCGCTGTATTGTTTAGTGTTATTTTTAGCGTTTCTCATGTTCAAATATTACACAACAAGATGATGAAAAATGATAATGATTATAAAATCAATGTCATGGACGAACGTCATATCATGATCAAAGAAAAAACAGGAAATATCACAAATATGGTTAATACCACATTATTAGCTTTCGCAACCATTATATTTATTTGTCTTGATTACATCATTCCAGCCATTATAACTGGTCTAATCATCACAATTCAGCCCTTTATACTCATTACTATCAGCACAATGCTTGAAAAAAAGTTATAGGAATCATATAAAAAAGAAAGCTCATCCAAACAATCTGTTTGATGTGAGCTTTTTTCAATATCTCATTAAAGATCAGATAAAAGTTGTTCTAATTGAGGTGGCAAAGCCGCAATTAATAAATCTGCCATGTCTTCCGGTGTCTTCTTCATTCCAGATACTGCCCATTGCACTGTCATTGTAATAGAACCATGACAATACATTTCTAATAAGAACATGATGTCATCAGGAATTGGTCCTATTTTTTTACGAATGATATTTTGATAAAACTCTAAAATACATTGATAATCATAATTTTCAATATTATTATAATCTTTTGATTGAAAAGCCTGTATAAAAAAGATTTTATCATTCAACAAAAAAGTAAATTTCTTGATTAATCCTTCCCGTAAAGTTGAAGAATTACCAATCTGACGAAATGACTTATCTGCCAGTTTTTCAAAATACCAGTTAACCAGATCATATTTATCTTTAAAATAACGATAGAAAGTCTGCCTTGTCATGCCACTATGTTTCACAATATCAGTGACTGTCATTTTATCTAATGATTGTTTCGCCATTAAATCTTTAATACTTTGTGCAAACAAATAACGTGTTGAATCGTGTTCATTCATGTATTCCACCTCTATTTTTATTATAAAAGAAACAGTTCATCTAAACAAGCCCAAACATTCACACAATATTCTTATTGTCATATGACTTGAAATTTGTTAGAATATGTGCATTAGGAGGCATCAAAATATGAATTTTATTAAAAAGTTTGCTAAAGAAATCAGTGTCTTTGGACTCGTACTGTTGATATTCTTAGGACTCTTTATATACCGTCAGGCAACATTTAAAGATTATAAAACCATATCTGAAAGTCGATTAACTCAAATGATGAAAGATCAAGAAGATTTTGTTGTTGTTTTAGGTGATTCTACTGACTCAACAATGATGAGCTATCAGGAAATCATGACAACTTATACAACAAAAAATCGTTCAACACCTTTCTATTATTTAGATACATCTGAAATGAAAGATATTGATAACTATGTAGAAAAAACATTTGATACAAATGTCAGTTATCCTACAACTTTTGTCATTAAAGATGGAAAGGTAGCTGCTAAAAAAGAAGGTTATAATCAATATTATTCTTTATATGATTTCATCAAAGAAAATTTCAAATAAAAAATCCCAACTTGGGATTTTTTTACTTTTGATAAATTCTTTCAACACGTTCACTGACCAAACAAACGATTTCATAAGGAATCGTTGATAATTCCTTAGCCATACGTGCTAAAGATATATGTTCACCAAAGATTTCCACACGATCATGCAAATGAACATTTTCATCAACTTTAACCATCATCTGATCCATACAGATTCTTCCAACAATTGGATAATAATGCCCTGCAATATAGACTTGTCTACCTTGATTCGCACGAATCAATCCATCAGCGTATCCAATTGGCAATGTCGCAATATATTCATCTTCTAAAGCAGTATAAGTATGTCCATAACCAATACGTTCACCTTTTTTGACTTTTTTAATCATGGCTACACGAGTATATAAAGACATCACCTGTTTTAATTCGTCACATTCTTCACCTGATGGATCAATCCCATACATCGCAATACCAATGCGTCCTAAATTAGAGCGTTCGTCATGATGATACATCATGGCAGCTGAATTTTGACAATGAATATATCGAAATTTATGACTTCCAATAACATCATAGAACATTTCAATTTGATGATGATAAGCTTCTTTTTGTAAAGGATCATCAGCTGTCGCAAAATGTGTAAAAACACCATCTACCTGAAAAATAGAATTTTGACAATGAGATAAAATATCTTCAAATTCCTTTTTTGATTTAATACCTATACGATTCATTCCCGTATCAATCTTAATATGCACTTTCACTGGTTGATGGTGATGATATAATCTTTGAATTTCATCCATATAATCTTTTGAAAACAAAGATAATGTAATATCATAACGAATAACCAAATCCAAATCTTCAATAGGAATTGCTCCTAAAACAAGGATATCTTGTTGAATCCCAATATTTCTTAAATCAATAGCTTCTTTCAATGTAGCTACACCAAACATTGAAATATGTGGATTATCTTTTAAAACATTTGCAACCTGTTGATAACCATGTCCATAAGCATTAGCCTTAATGATAGCCATGAATGGTTTATGAACTTTTTGATATAATGTTTCAACATTATCTTGTATATAATCTAAATGAATACAGGCATAAGTATCACGATAATGTGTCACATTTCCACCCCTTTTCAATGCTTTAGTATAATCCATCATCTCTTTTTTTTCAAGAAAAAATAGGGTTTTCCCCTATTTCACCTGTGATGACTGCATACTTGATAAAACAGCTAATTTTTCTTGTGTTGTTAAATCATTGGAATAAAGTGAACAAACAACTCCCGAAGAAATGTATGTCATCTGTTGATCATTTTCAAAAGCAACACCATCAATCATATCAATCATATGTCCATCAATGGTTTCAGTTTGAAAATCATCATCATTTTTTGATGTTTTTTCAATAATTGTAAAAGATTTATCACCTGTAAATTTTAAGATGTGATTGATTTCATCATCAATTGTTGAAACTTTTTCATTTTCCAGTGTAGACCCCATCAAAGAAACTGGATAAAGTGGTAAAGAAGCTGCCACACTATCAGGATATTGTGTTTTAGCCGTTTTCATAATATTCTGTTGTAAAAAATCATCCTTTTTCATCTCTTGATTCATTTCAAATGAAGTTACTTCTACCTTAATCACTTCAACCCCATCCTGATCAAAGACACTAATATAAACAGGTTTCAAATCTTTATCAAATTTAACTTCCTGACTTTTTACACGCTCATCATTTTCATAAGTCATGGCCCCTTGCACCAAATAACCATCTTTCACTTTTTCTGATGAATTGTCTTTTAAAAATGTAATTAAAGACTGATAGATGTAAGGCTTTGGTGAATTATCAGGCCATTCACTTTGAAATTGAAATGCTTGATTTAATGAGGGTGTTAAAACAAAAACACCTTCATCATTTCTGACAATGACTTGTGACTGATTTAAGGATTTATCATAAAGTTCAACCTTATAATAATGTTTTTCATCAATGTGTGCATAAGTAGATGTGACTTGATATGATTTTAATTCATCATTTTCTAACATTTCCATATTTCCAATCAATTGATAGCTTTGACACTTACTGGCTTCTTTAATTAAATCATCAAGTGATGATGACTTAAAGAAAAATATCCCAGTACCTACAACAATCACCGCAACAACAATGATGATTGTTAAAATGACTTTTTTATTCATAATTCTTCCTCCTCATCACATTTTATGATGTGACTATTTTTTTATGAATAAAGTTGAAAGTCTTGGTTATAATATCATTAGGAGGATAGATAAATGAATATGATACAGAAAATTGCTTTAGTTTTTACCATTATTGGTGCAATCAACTGGGGACTCATAGGCCTCTTTAATTTTAATTTAGTGGAAGCTATTTTTGGCGATGCCCTTTTAAGTGCCATTATTTATATGATTGTTGGTATTGCTGGTATTATTAATATTATGTTATTATTTACTGATTTAGATCAGTAAAAAAAGACTGTAACGAACAAATAGCCTTATGACTTTTTATTCGTTCAGTCTTTTTTATTGAAAATCACTCACTTGTCCAGTTTTTAAAGCAATTTTTTTACGATTTTTGACTAACGATAACATCGGTAAATCTGATGTAGAATCAGAATAAGCAATAGAATGTTCAAAATCTATTTCCATGTTCTTTGATTTTAAATAATTGAGGATACGTGGAACTTTTTCTTGACCTTTACAGTTTAAACCAACTATCTGACTTGTACCATGTTTTGTTTTTGTGCCTAACAAAACATCACAAGGTAATTGCTGATATTGCATATAAGCTTCACATGAAGCTGTACATATAATCACAACATATCCCTGATGTTTTTCCTGCTCCATTTGTTTAACTATATGTGAATAATAACTAGGGACAACTTCCTGTTGATAGAATGTCTTGAGCTGTGCATCCGTCATATAATCTAAAGGAAATAATAGAGCTGATTTGGCTTTTTCAAAACTGACCACATGAAGTAAATATAATCCATAGTAGAAAGCAACCTTAAAGAAACAAAAACAATGAATGGGATGCTTTTTTAAATCATATTTTAACAAACGGACAATCGAATCACCAGAAGCAATCGTATTATCAAAATCATACAGAGCAACACGCTGCAGCATTAAGCAATCTCCAATGCGATTTCCATCATTGTTGTAAAAGTTTGTTCTCTTTCTTTAGCTGTTGTTTCTTCTTGTGTCACTAAAGAATCAGAAACAGTCAGCAATGTAAGAGATTTTTTTCCCAAATATGCTGCTGTCGCAAACAAAGCATAAGATTCCATTTCAACACCTAAACAACCCATAGATGCCCATTTCTTACCAGAATCTTGATCTGCATGATAGAAAATATCTGAAGCAATCACATTTCCAACATGATATGTCGCATTTTTCAACTTAGCCTGTTCAACAGCTTTTTCTAATAAATCATAGGAACTAATCGCTGAATAAGTTCCAGGCAGTTCAAACTGATGCGCAAAATTACTATCCGTACAAGACCCCTGTACAATAATAATATCTCTTAAATGAACATCTTTTTGTAAAGACCCACATGAACCAATACGAATAATGGCTTCTACATCATATTGTGTAAAAAGTTCATGTGAATAAATACCAATAGATGGCTGCCCCATCCCTGAACCCATAATAGATACTTGTTTACCATGATAATATCCTGTATATCCAAACATATTTCTCACAGCATTAAATTGATGAACATCTTCCAAATAATGTTCTGCTAAAAATTTTGCACGTAAAGGATCTCCAGGCATTAAGACTGTTTTTGCAATTTCTCCTTTTTGTGCTTGATTATGTGGTGTTGACATCAAAATCATCCTCCTTCGTGAAATGTCTGACCTTCTTTAAAAAAATATACTTCATGATTACCAACTGATAATTCTTCACCTGCTAAAGCTTGTTGAACCATTGTTAAAAACATCTGATCTTCTCCCATTTGATAGCCAACCAAAGCAAAATAACCATCTAAAACAATAAATGGAACACTTCCCGATTGATCATTAACAACATAATCTTCTAATAAATGACATGTTTTCGCATAAGCTTCTAATGAAGATTCTTCATCAATATCCATTTGAATAATATCCATTTGATTTCCATATGCTGCTTCTAATTCAGGAATCACAACTTGTATAAATGAACGACAATGTGGACATGTTTTCGCATAATAAACATACAGATAATATTGTGGATGTCTTTGACAGCCACTGAGAAAAATAAAAAATACAAGTAATAACTTTTTCATTAATGATTGAAATAAGAAAAACGTAATCCACTTAACTCATCACTTAAAGCCTTTCCTTCAACAGCCTTTTGAATATCGTCAACAATATATGTTTCATCACCTGAAGTATATCCTACTTTTGCAAAATATCCTTCTATTGCATACATCGGTCCCATCCCATAAAGGGACTGGTCAAATTGATATAACTGCTTAATCACATCTTCATAAACAGCTTGTGTTGTGTCATCGTCTAAATCATATTGTTGAATTGTCAAAGAATCACCAAATGTTTCTTCAAGATAAGGAATCGCTGTTTCCTTAAATGATTGACATTCTGAGCATGTTTCAATATAAAAATAAAGCATTGTGACAGGTTGAGATAATGTTATTTTTTGAATGGATGTTTTGTCATTTTGACATCCCCATAATAACATCATTGATAATATAAATAATATTTTCTTTTTCATTCTTTTCTCCTTCATCTTGTATTATAAACTATTCCTTAAAGATTGTATACTATCGAATAAAAACTTTTCATTAATTTTGTTGCAAAAAAATAATTTTAATAATATAATAATGTTAAGGAGGAGGATATGAATGAACTTTGAATGGTCAACAAATGATATAGCAACTATGACTGTTACCATTTATGAAACAAACTTAACTTTAAATAAAGCAGCATGTGTTCATTTTGAAGACGTCAATTATGTGCTTTTAGGGATTGATAGAGAAGCAAGGCAAATTGGTATTAAGCCTGTAACAAAGCAGGAAATTGATGAAAATATTTACCCAAAGAGTCAATTGCATCGTATTTCACTTGGAAAAAGTTATGGAAGAATTTCTAACAAATCATTTGTATTAGACCTCAGTGAAGAATTTGGTTTAGATTTTTCAAAACAACAGTGTTATAAGTTAAAGGCAACTTATGATATTGTTCATACTATGATGATTATTCAATTATAATTGAAAGGAGAATGCGAACCATGTCAACAACACTTATTTGGACAATTGTTCTTGTCATTGCAGTGATTGTAGAAGCCATAACAATTGATCTGGTCAGTATCTGGTTTGGAATTGGGGCTATCGGTGCTTTGATTTGTGATTTTTTAGGCATTCATGAAGTAGTTCAGGTCATTGTATTTGCAGCTATTTCCATCATCTGTATTCTCGTTACCAGACCTCTGGCTAAAAAATATTTAAGAGGAAACACAGTCAAAACAAATTTGGATAGAATAATTGGAAAACACTGTCTTGTGACAGAAGTCATCACGGCCGATCAAAAAGGTGAAGTCAAAGTGATGGGAAATCTTTGGGCAGCTACAAGCCTCAATAATGTGACAATTCCAGCAGGTGAATATGCTGAAGTTGTGTCTATTGAAGGTTCTCATGTCGTTGTGAAAAAATTAGATAAAGGAGAGGATATTTCATGTTAGATAGTATTTTTAATTATTTATGGATTATTTTACTATTAATATTGATTGTTGTAATTATTGCCAAAACAATTCGTATCATACCTCAATCTTATGCTTACGTTGTAGAAAGAATTGGGGCTTATAATCGTACTTGTACAGTAGGATTGCATATTATGATTCCATTATTAGATCGTATTGCTAATAAAGTGTCTTTAAAAGAACAGGTTCTGGATTTTGCACCACAACCTGTTATTACAAAAGACAATGTCACAATGCAAATTGATACTGTTGTCTATTTTCAAATTACTGATCCTAAACTATTTACTTATGGTGTTGTCAGACCATTAAATGCTATTGAAACACTGACTGCTACAACTTTACGTAATATTATTGGTGATCTAGAACTTGATGAAACATTAACTTCAAGAGATATCATTAATTCAAGAATGCGTTCTATCTTAGATGAAGCGACTGATCCTTGGGGTATTAAAATTCATCGTGTTGAAGTGAAAAACATCATTCCACCACGTGATATTCAAGAAGCTATGGAAAAACAAATGCGTGCTGAACGTGAAAGACGTGAAGCTATCTTACAGGCTGAAGGTAAAAAGACAGCGGCTATCTTGACTGCTGAAGGTAAAAAGGAATCTATGATTCTTGAAGCAACAGCTGAAAAAGAAGCACAAATTGCACGTGCTGAAGGGGAAGCTGAAGCCTTAAGACTTGTTTATGAAGCACAGGCAAAAGGTATTGAATATATTAATAGTTCTCAACCTCAACAGGCATATATTACATTAGAAGGATTTAAAGCATTAGAAAACTTAGCAAAAGGTGAATCAACAAAGATTATTATTCCAACTGATTTACAAGGAATGGCAGGAGCTGTAACATCAATTGCTGAAATTGTAAAAGATCCTAAAAAGCAATAAAAGCAGGTCAATCGACCTGCTTTTATTTTGCCTTTTGAAAAATAAAACAAACTCCTACTTCTTGATTCACAGCTGAAACATTATAACCAAACATCGAAGCAATCTTGCTGACAATGGACAATCCTAAACCAAACTGTCCTTTCACGCCTTTGACATAAGGATCAAATAAATAAGGTAAAGTGGCTTCATCAATCGCTTCTCCATCGTTATAGATTTCCAAATAATCTTCCTTTAAAGTAATCTTAATCAATGTTTTCGCATAACGTGAAGCATTCTCAATAATATTTTCAATGGCTACACGCCAATGTTCCTCATCACCAACAAAAGTCACATCTTCCAGTTCTGTTTCCAGTCTTATCTCCGGCTTTAATAAATCCATCTGTAAAACAATCTTTTCTATTAATTCTTTAATCGCAAAAGTTTCCAGTTGATTATCTTCACCCTGTAAGTAATCTAAACGATTGAGATACAAAAATGATTTGACTTTATGTTCTAAACGATCAGCATTTTCCAATATGACATCAATCGAACTATCTTTGTCACCATAAGGATAGACATCATCTTTAATACTTTGAGCATATGTTTGAATCAAAGCAATCGGTGTTTTTAAATCATGAGAAATATTATGTATCATTTCTTCTTTAATACTTTCCTGTTTATCCAGATCATCTTTCATCGCAACCAATGCTTTAAACACAATACCAATCTCATCTTCACGTTGAATATTCAATTCACTCTCTTTATGATCTTTGATATTATCAATATAATTTTTAATCTTTTTAAGTGGACTAATCAATGATAAAACCCACAAAATCATAACCAGTGCCAAAACAATAAAGAAACCATATTGAATATAAATAATCTGATTACGTAAAGATGTGACTAATGATAAAGAATATTCGCTATCCACTAATGAAATCAAATATTGAGATGTATCATTAATATGCGTAATCATATAATAATACGTATTACCATTATATTGTCCTTTATTTTTAATGACGCTTTGATGGGTTTGAACAGCCTTAAACAAATCTTCTTTAAAAAGATAAGAATAAAAATTATAAACAACTTGATGACTACTAATATTTGTTTCTGTAAATGTATTTTCATCACTTTCATAAATAATATGATAAACTTCTTTTTCTTGTTTATAAGGAATAATATTACTATAAATAATTGAAGTCTGTGATATAGTTAAACGTTCATACATTTGTTTATCGACAATCGAAGATAAGTTATAATCAACAACTGGCATCATCACAGCAACCATCAATATAGCCATCGCACACAAAACAACAATCAGTTGCTGGACAAGAGATAATTTTTTAAAAAAGGATAAACGTTCTTTTATTTTTTCCATACTAATCTAATCGATATCCAAAGCCATAGATTGTTTTAATATTTAAATCAGGCATCTTTTTTCTTAAACGACGTAATGTATCATCAACAACACGATCACTACCAAAATAGTTTTCATCCCAGACTTTAGATAAAACCTGATCACGTGAAATAGCCAGACCTTTATTTTTGATAAAATAAAGTAATAAATCATATTCTTTTGTTGTTAATTCTATTTCATGATTTTGATATAAAACTTTTCTTTTTTCTTCATCCACAGCATAACCATCAATATTAATCAATGCTGGATCATCCTTATAAACACGCTTTAAAACATTATGTATTCTTAAAATCAACTCTTTAATATTAAATGGTTTTGTAATATATTCATCACAACCTTTTTCTAAGCCAATAATACGATCAAATTCCTGATCTCTGGCACTCATAAAAACAATCGGCATATCTGGTTTACAGGCTTTGATTTCATTAAGTAAATCAAAACCACTATTTTTATCTAACATAATATCAATAATCCATAAATGAACATCATCATCTTTATGCAAAAAAGCTTCCTCATACGTATAAAAAGAATAAACAATATAACCTTCTTTTTCTAAATAAGTTCTTACAAGATCATTTAAATTTTTTTCATCATCAATAATATTAATACGGTATTTCACAATCCATCACCTCTTATTCATTATATACAAAATATTGCCATATTTCATGGCAATATTTTGTGATAATATGTGAAATTATATTATTTTTCTACAGCATATCCTTTTTCTTTAATTTTATTCACAACTTTTAAAACATATTCATGACAAATCTCATCGCTTTGTGCTTCTACCATCACACGAATCACTGGTTCTGTTCCACTTTCACGCACAAGAATACGTCCTTCATCTCCTAAAGCTTCTTCAACTTCTTTAACAGCTTTTTGAACATCTGGATCATTTTGAGCTAAAGCCTTATCACTCACACGGACATTGATTAATAACTGTGGATAGATTTCTACCTGCTCTGTTAATTGAGCCAGTGTTTTTTTGTTTTCTACCATTGTTTCCATAATCTTTAAAGATGTTAAAATACCATCTCCTGTTGTCGCATGTTTAGAGAAAATAATATGTCCTGATTGTTCTCCACCAATACAATGACCATTTTTCACCATATTTTCATAAACATATTTATCTCCTACAGCTGTTTTTTCATATTGAATACCTACTTTATCCAATGATTTATATAATCCAAAATTACTCATCACTGTTGTCACAATTGTGTTATTTAAAAGTTCACCTTTTTGCTTCATTTCTAAACCACATAGATATAGAATTAAATCTCCATTGACAACACGACCAAATTCGTCAACAGCGATACAACGATCAGCATCACCATCATAGGCAAATCCAACATCCAATCCATTTTCAACAACATATTTCTGTAAAACTTCAATATGTGTTGAACCACAGTTTGTATTGATATTTAAACCATCTGGCTGATTATTAATCACATGTGTTTGAGCACCTAAGGCATCAAAAACACTTTTGGCAATAGCACTAGAAGAACCATTGGCACAATCCAATCCTACTTTAATATCTTTAAAAGCACGTGTTGGAATACTCATTAAATAACCAATATAACGATTTCTACCCATTGAATAATCAATTGTTCTACCAATCTTATCTTTTGTTGCATATGGAATAGGATCAGTTAAACCATCAATATATTGTTCAATCAATGTTTCAATTGTGGCTTCTAATTTATGACCTTTTCCATTAATGATTTTAATCCCATTATCATAATAAGGATTGTGTGAAGCAGAAATCATGATTCCACAATCAAACTCTTCACTTCTGACAACATAAGATACTGAAGGTGTTGTTGTGACATGTAATAAATATGCATCTGCTCCACTTGCAGTTAATCCAGCCACAAGAGCATATTCAAACATATAAGAACTTCTTCTTGTATCTTTTCCAATCACAATTCTTGCTCGATGTGAACGTGAAAAATACCATCCTAAATATCTTCCAACTTGATAAGCATGTTCCACAGTCAAATCAATATTTGCTTCTCCTCTAAATCCATCTGTACCAAAATATTTTCCCATTGTCTTAATTCCTTTCTATATTAATTGTTATTTTTGAAGATGATAACAATTTCATTGTTAATGTTTCATCATCTCCTGCAATTTTAACATTCACTTGATGTGTGCCAACACTCAAACCATCAATATCAATCGTTGCCTGAATATTGTCAACCTTTAAAGCATTGATTTTATCCTCAGTTCCTGTTATGGAAACAGAAGCATATTGACCTTGTCCCGCAAAAGAAACCTTATAATCATGAGAATTATTCAAAACCTTAATTGGAATGTTATCGAATTTTTTTGTAATGACTTTTTCTATTTCTACATTGACATCTACCGTATCCTGTGAAAACTTATTAATTCCTGTGATTTTCTTCAATGACAAATCATTTAACGTTGTACTTGATTTTAAATCGCTGACATCAACATCAACTTCAACTTGGTTGACTCCCTTTAACTGTTCTTCTACTCCAAAAATAGTCACTTCATTTTGTGATAAAGTATATTCAGAAACCTGATATCCTGTTGGTAAATCTCCCACAATATTGGCGTGAATTGGAACAGTTTTACTATAAGAAGACACTTGACATGTGACATGAACATCACTAGGACGCACCTCTACTTTTAATTCGTCGCCATTACTGTCATAAGCTTTGATTTTTGCATTTTGTTCAAAGTCTTCTGTTTGATTAGAAACATCTATACAAGCCTCAACTTTTTCAACTTTCGATAACGTATCTTCACTGGCACGTAATTCTACGGTATCTAAATCCATTTGACTGACACTTACTGAATATTTACTATCCAGTTCATCTTCATTAATAAAGCGATACCCCAAATCAAAAGTACGTGTCACTTTTTTTGCAAGTGTCACTTTAATAGAGCTAGGTATCGAAACAACTTGCAATGATTCTGGAAAATGACGGGTACGTAAATTTAACACATAATCACCCGCATTTAAATCCTGTAAATCTAAATAAACTTCATAATCTTTAGAAAAATTTGTTTTATATATATCTAAAGAGGGACCAACCAACACAACCGAAACACTATCGGGAATACCCGAAGCTTCCAGAGAATCATCAAGATTTTCTACATGTACTGGAACATTTTCTAATGTTGCTCCAGAAGTTGGGCTAGTTAAAATATCTTTTCCAGATACACTATAAAATAAAATACCAGCCATCATAAAAGACAAAATCATAATTGATACTTTACTAGAAAGAATTTTATCTAATATTTGATTCATATAATTATAAAAACGAGCACCCGTATCAATCGCTTTGACTTTTTTTTCATTGACTGTGTCTTTACTTGTAGATTCTTTTGTCGATTGAGCCTTTTCTTTTTCTACAATCTTTAAAAAGAAATCTGTTGTTGTATCTTTTAAAGGTTTATTATTTTTTGCATTTCTAGGACTCATGAGCTTGACCTCCTTCATCACTAGATTTAAACCACTGTAATTCATTAACCAGTGATGCTCTTAATTCTTTGATAGGAATCTTTCTTAATTCACCATTTGTCGCAAAAGAAATCGTTCCAGTTTCCTCACTCACAACAACGGTTAAAGAATCCGTGATTTCACTAATCCCAATCGCTGCACGATGACGTGCCCCATATTTAGGACTTAATTCTTTATTCGTTGGCGGATAAAAAGCTGCTGCACAAGCCACACGATCTCCTTGAATAATCGTTGCCCCATCATGTAAGGGTGTTCCTTCCCAGAAAATCGTTAAAAAAAGCTCACTACGAATATCAGCGTTAATCTTTGTACCAGTATTAATATAATCAATCATGGATTGAGTTCTTTCAAACGTAATCAAAGCTCCTGTCTGTTCCTTTGCCAGTGTTGATATGGCATCAACCAGTTCATCCATTAATCTTTCTTTTTCATCATTACTGATTTCTTTTTTCACACTCATTTTGGTTTGTCCCATTTTTTCAAGCAAAGTACGAATTTCTGGCTGGAAAATAATGATAATGGCTAAAACACCCCAGTTAATAATACTATCTACAAGATAATTTAATGTTGTTAAACCTAATAAACTGGTTAAAAGTTTAACAATCAAAATAAAAAGAACGCCTTTGAAAAGCTGCATGGTTTTCATATTTGTTTTAAACATTGAAATCAAATAATAGAGAATAAACCATACTGCAATCAAATCTATTGCTGATCTTATAAAGTTAATCACAATACTAAGATTCAATCTTTATCACCTACATTTCTTTTTTATTATATCAGTTTTCTATCAAAAGTAAAACGTTACCTTTTTCATTTGTTGAAAATTAACTTTTTAAAAATGAACATAAGATGTTTTTAGTAAAAAAGAAACAAATTCCTTTGCAAATAGGCAAAAAAGTTGTAAGATATGTATGTTATAGGAGGATATTATATGGGAAAAACAATTTTAGTCGAAACTTCTGCAAGACATGTTCATTTATCACAAGCAGATTTAGAAACTTTATTTGGTGAAGGATATGTTTTAACTAACAAAAAAGATTTATCACAACCTGGACAATTTGCCTGTCAGGAAAAAGTCACTGTCGTTGGTCCAAAAGGAGAAACAAAAATGTCTATCTTAGGTCCAACACGTGCTAATACACAAGTAGAAGTGTCTTTAACTGATGCCAGAGCATTAGGTGTCAAAGCACTTATTAGAGAATCTGGAGATATCGAAGGAACTGCTGGTTGTAAATTGGTAGGTCCTGCTGGTGAAGTTGAAATTCCTTGTGGTGTGATTGCTGCAAAACGTCATATTCATATGACACCTGCTGATGCTAAAGAATTTGGTGTACAAGATAAAGATGTTGTCAGTGTAGAAGTGAAATCTGCTGATCGTTCTTTAATCTTTGGAGATGTCATCTGCCGTGTAAGTGACAGTTATGCTCTTGCTATGCATATTGATACTGATGAATCAAATGCTGCTGGCGCTCCTTGTGAAGGAACAATTATTAAATAAAAAAAAGAAAACCTGCAGATCAAAATCTGTAGGTTTTTTCATACTTTATTTTTCATTAACAACATTTTTTAAAGCTGCACTTGCTTTGAAAGCAGGAACTTTACTTGCAGGAATTTCCATTGTTTCACCAGTTCTTGGATTACGTCCTGTTCTGGCTTCTCTTGTACGAACTTCAAAAGTTCCAAAACCTTTTAAAGAAATCTTATCTCCTGCTTTTAAAACATCAGTTAAAGTTTCTAAAAAAGCATTAATAGCAGCTTCAGATTCTTTTTTTGTTAATCCTGATGCTAAAGAAACTTTTTCTAATAATTCATTTTTATTCATACTATAATCTCCATTTCTATGTATATTAGGGTTCTTCCCTAGACCCTATTATAATACAACTCTTAAGTCTTGTACAGTGGGATTTATTCTAAAGATTTTCAATCAACTGAACAAATGCATTGACAGCCTCTTTAGAAGTTGCCCATGATGTGACAATACGAATACGTTCACCACCTGAAACAGCCCCCATATGTGTGACCATAAACTCTTTTTCAATGGCTTCTAAAGCCTTTTGTGGTAAATCAACAAAAATTTGATTCGTTTGAGAAGGTTCATAAATCGAAAAACCTTTTTGAATCAATGCCTGACGAATCAAATCAGCCATCTGATTTTCATAACGACCAATATCTTCATAAAGATGATCTTTCAATAATTCATAAAATTGAATACCTAAAAGACGACCTTTAGCCAACATAGCCCCTTTATTTTTCATATGATAACGGAATTGTGGTTTTAAATCATCATGAATAATAACAAGTGCTTCACCAAATAAAGCTCCCATCTTTGTACCACCAATATAAAAAGCATCTACATTTTTAGCAATTTCTTCTAAAGTAGGTGCATCTGGTAAAGCTAAAGCACTTCCCAAACGTGCTCCATCCATAAAAAGATATAAACCATATTGACGGGTAGTTTGATATAAATCCTGTAATTCTTCACGTGTATAATAAGTTCCCAGCTCCGTTGTCTGTGAGATATAAACCATACGTGGCTGAACCATATGTTCATCTTTATGTTGTAAACAGATATCTTTGATCATATCACAAGTGACTTTTCCATGCACATGTGGACGAATTAATATTTTATGTCCTGCTCCTTCTACAGCTCCTGTTTCATGTACATGAATATGTCCCTCATCACAGGCAATAACAGCCTGATAATGTTTAAGAGCATAGGAAATCATTAACATATTTGTCTGGGTTCCACCAACAAGAAAATGAACATCTGCATGAGGTTGACCTATTTTTTGAAGAATCACTTCTTTTGCTTTCGTACAATATTCATCTTCTCCGTAACCAACAGTTTGAATAAGATTTGTCTGATTTAAGGCTTCTAAAACGCGTGGATGAGCCCCTTCACTATAATCATTTAAAAAACTATACATCTTTCTCTCCTATTCTCGATATAACAATCCATATCGTACATATATTAAATTTAATAAACTTAAAAAATTCATTGTTCCCTGTAAAGAAGATTCACTATATTGACTTTCTGTTCCATCAATGCGATATATCCAGTCAATATCTTCATTTTGATAAGTCTGATTCATTGTCAATAACAATATTTTAGGATGATGTTCTTTAACTTTATTGATCAAAGCATTCATTAGCTGTTCTCTGGCACGAACTGTAATAATAATGACTAAACTGCTTTCATCAATCATATCTAATCTTTGAATTTCATCGCCACGTTCTACAAAGGCATAGATAAATTTTCGATGTTTCAGCATTTTCATCTGAAAATCATTAGAAATGATCTTATTGAACTGATAACCTAACATATGAACTTTTTTAGCTTCATAGATCATTGCACAAATACGATCAATATCAGTCATAGAAATGGAATTTTGAACGAGTGATAAAGATTCAATGGCTTCTTGATACATTTTATTTTTCAAATATTCAGCATCTTCTAAAATATTTTGATTGTCTGAAGGTGATAAATGAATTTCATTTCTTGCAATTTCTAAAGCAATCGCAATTTCATTTTTAAAATTCACAAAACTCTTACAATTCATATCTTTACAAAAACGTGAAATAGTTGCTGGTGAAGTATAACATAAATCAGCCAAATCATTAATACTGATACTTGGGATTTGATCTATATGTGTTAAAATCGTGTGAGCAATCGAATAATACATATCCTGTGGGGAAGATACATTCACATAGGACATCAAAGTATATAAAATATCAACTTCATTATAATCATGAATGGACATGTTGATGCTCCTTTATATATTGTTTTCTTCCCATTTCATATAAATCATTTCCCTGACTGTCAATGATGACTGTCAAAGGAAAATCCTTGACAACCAGTCGACGAATAGCCTCTGGTCCTAAATCTTCAAAAGCAATCACTTCACTTGATTCAACACAACGAGAAATATAGGCTCCTGCTCCACCAATGGCACCAAAATAAACACAATGATATGTTTGCATGGCATCTTTGACGACTTGTTGACGATATCCTTTTCCAATCATGCCACGTAATCCCAGTTTCATCAAAGTAGGAGCATAGGCATCCATTCTGCCAGCTGTTGTTGGACCACCACTGCCAAAAACCTGATGAGGTTTTGCAGGTGTTGGACCGACATAATAAATGATTTGATCTTGCAAGCAAAAAGGTAAATCTTGACCTCGTTCAATCAGTGCAACCAAACGCTTATGAGCCGCATCTCTGGCTGTATAAATAACACCCGATAAAAGAATCTGATCACCTGCTTTGAGTTCTTGTACTTGCTCTAATGTCAAAGGTGTTGTCATATGTTTCATTATAAGATAACCTCCTTATGTCTAGCCACATGGCAACAAATAGATACAGCCACCGGCATTCCTGCAATATGTGTTGGATAAGTTTCAATATTTAAAGATAAAGCTGTGATTTTGCCACCGTAACCAGCTGGTCCAATACCCGTCTGATTGATTTTCTCTAACAATTCTTCTTCCAATTGTTGATATCGCTTATCTAAATGATGTGTCCCAATTTTTCTTAACATTGCCTTTTTCGCAAGATATGTGACATAATCAAACGTTCCACCAATTCCGACACCAATCACCATTGGTGGACAGGCATTAGGTCCAGCTTCTTCAACCACTTTCAACACAAAGTCCTTGATTCCTTCAACCCCATCACTTGGTTTTAACATTTTAACTTGACTCATGTTTTCACTACCAAATCCTTTTGGTGCTACAATAATTTTGAGTTGATTTCCTTCCACGATGTCATAATGAATATAAGCCGGTGTATTATCTTGTGTATTGCGTCTTTCAAAAACCGGATCATCAACAATACTTTTTCTTAAATAGCCTTCCTGATAGCCCTGTCTGACACCTTCCTGTAAAGCTTCCAGTAAAGAGCCTTGAATATGTACATCTTGACCTATTTCAACAAATAGACAGGCCATTCCCGTATCTTGACAAATGGGCATACGGGATGTTTTTGCAATCATCGCATTATCTTCTAATATAGATAATGTCTGTTTTCCAAGCACACTGTCTTCCTCTTGACAGGCATAACGCAAGGCCTGTTGAACATCTTCAGGTAATTCATAATTGGCTTGAATACATAATTCTTTAACTGCCTGTGTAATTTCTTCTTGTTTTATTTCTTTCACGATTCCCACCCTCTTTTGATTATGTTTATTATATATAATTTTCAAAACTATCACAAGAAAAAAAGAATTAAAGAAGATGTCCCTTTAATTCTTGAAGTGATGGATAATATAAACAATAATATCTTAATGACATTAATTCAACTGCTGTCAATAAACTATGTTTTCCCGTCTTTCGATTTTTAGAACGTCCTAAAACCAGTTGATGATGAACAGGTATTTTTAAATCCAGATGAGGATGGCACGTGATTAAAACAACCTGACAACCGGATTTTTTAAGATATTGTAGAAGCTTAGAATGACTGTTGGTAAAATAACCATTGACCGTCATAATAATGGCGACACTATTTGGCGTTAATTGTTTGGCACATTCTAACTGGCGAGATGAATCCATATAAGCCATTGTGAATTTTTCCAGCATTAATAAATCTGTCTGTAAATGCAAGGCTGCACTTTGTGAGAACTGCGTTCCAAAAAAAGCCACAGAATCACTATCATGAATCAATTTTAAAATCGCATCCACTTCATTCCAATCAAGAAATTCAGGTAAATCAGAAATATATTGAATCACTTGTTGAATATATTGCTGAGTTGCCAACTGAGGATGATCTTTCATTGTTTCTAAAGGGATATTAATTAAATTGTTGAATTTTTTATCATGCGAATGAAAAGTATAACACTCCTGTTTTAAATGAGCAAAGTTTTCATACCCTAAGGCACGACAAAAACGTGAGATGGTCGCTGGTGATACAAAACATTCAGCAGCCAGCTCACTAATACGCATATTCGCTATACGATAAAAATTATTGGCCATAAACCATGCAATATTATAATTTGTATCGTTTTCTTGTGCAGTATCCAAAAAAATAATCAGCCTATAGAACAAATTCTTCACAATAACGCCTCCTGTAATACATAATGTCCTGATAAATCAGCACCTAAAAAATCATCTTCTTTTGTTGCTTTGACAATAACACAATCTTCCTCAAATGTAAATGTCAGTTGACAATCTTTTTGTGATGAAAGGATACATGTTGCCTGATGATGTGACTGATCTGTAAAAACAGCAAAATCCCCTATTCCTACACCATTGAGTTCAATTTGAAAAGAAAAACCATCTTGTTGAAAAGCTTTCTTATCAATAAACAATAACAAATCCTGATATTGATAAACATCTTGTTTTGTAAATGAAGTGATTTCATTTTCAACAACAGATTGACGAGGATGACATCCCATCAACAATAATGCACATATGAGTGCTAATCCCCACTTTTTCATCATCCATGCACCCTCCATTTTTCGACTTTATATGATTATAACATAAAATCTTAAAGGAAATATAGACCAATTTCTTCATCTTTTTTTCTATCACATATTTTTTGACAATTACATGAAATTTTAAACAAAATCATTTGTTATAGTGTGTATGTAGTCAGAAATAATTTGTTTTCCCTTCAAATTTTGACTACTTCATGATATCCTTTCCCAAACTGATATCAAAAAAGCAGATGAGGCTCCCACCCATCTGCTTTTTCTTATCATAAAACATTTTGATAAACTCTTAAGACATTCTTATAAAAAATCTTTTCAATATCTTCAGTTGATAATCCTACCTCTTTTAAAGCTTTTTCTAACAATGGCAAATAAGAAGCGTTCTGCAATTCCAGATAAGGTGGAATACCATCAAAATCACTTCCTAATCCAATACAATCAATACCTGCCAGATTTTTAATATAAAGAATATGTTTGACAATATCTTCAATCTTTGATACAGCATGTTCTTCATTATTTTCATGTAAAAAATCCGCCGCATAATTGATTCCCATGACTCCACCACAACTGGCTAATTTTAAAATCATTTCATCCGTTAAATTACGAGCATGAGGGCAAACCTGACGGGCATTAGAATGTGAGGCAACAAAAGGTTTGGTTGTGTATCGGAACACATCTTCAAATCCTGCATCACTCAAATGAGAAACATCAATGATGATGCCTAAACGTTCACATTCTTGAACATAAGCTTTTCCAAACTCTGTCAAACCATGAACATTATCACATGTATGATATCCATGATTAGGATCATCCATAGAAAAATTAGGATAACCTATTCCATTTGAAAAGTTCCATGTTAATGTAATCATACGCACACCTAAATCATAATAGTGCTGGAGATGCTGAATCTGGTTACGTACAACAGCTCCTTCTTCTAATGTCAATAAAGCACTCATACGCTGTTTTTGGATATTGTCTTGAATATCCTGATAGTTTTTCACAACACCTATTAAATCTGGATATTGATTAACTTCATGATAAAATGTATCAATCAGATCATGAGCATATTGCCAGGCATCATCATTCATATTTAATGGTGTAAACATCGCAAAATTCTGTAATAAATAATTACCTTTTTGCATTTTCTCTAGACTCAGATGCAAATCATTATGCTTTAAAGAAATAGACTGTCCGTCTTTTTGTTGAAGATGGATAGCTGAAATAGTATCACAATGCATATCAACAACTTTCATATAACGTCCTCCTTATGAAAAATAAATTTCTGTTTCCTGATACTGCTTTGTCAGCATTTGCGTATCTTTAAGCCAGTTGATTGCTTCATTAATTTCTTCCTGTGTTAATTCCACAATCCCGTAAGTTGCCAGTTGGCATATATCATAAAGACTTTGCCAGAGATCATCAAAATCATGAGTCTTTTCATCAGCCTGTTCACTTTCTATATAAGCACTCATAGCATGAGCTTTTTGAATTGCTTCTTCTTTTGTCATTCATATTCTCCTTCCTCAATCAATCCTAGTTGAAGACAAGCATAATAAATACCATCTTCATCAATCGGTTTTGTAATGAATGTTGCTATTGATTTCAACTGTTCATTACCCTGTCCCATCGCAACACTTTGACTGGCGTGTTGAAACATATCAACATCATTTAACGAATCTCCAAAAGCAATATATTCATCCAAATTCAATAAATGCATTAATTTTTGAATTCCAGTGGCTTTAGACAATCCGGCAATGGTTATATCCGCATAAGTTGATTCTCCCGGTAAAACATGAACACCTTTGACTTTTTGAAAAGGGGCATAATCATATCCCAGTGGTCCATAAACAATCATTGCTTCAACATCCTGTCCATGATAAGTTCCTACTGGTGGAATCTGATTTTGAAAATATTGTTGTGTCTGCAATACATAAGCATCGGGTTCTTTGGTAATGACACGTTGCGTTGATTTTAAAGTCACTGCATAATGATATTTTTCAGCAATATCTAAAACATCTAAAACAGCCTGAGGATCCATCAAAGCATGAAAGATTTCATGTTTGTTGGCATCTAAAACACGCTGTCCATTATTACAGACAAAACCATCCCATTCAAACATATCCATGAGTCCTGTTTTTGTTAATGAATCTAACCCACGTCCTGAAGAAATAATCATATGATAACCTTTTTTCTTTAATAATTGCAGTGTTTTTTGGGTAGATAAACACACTTGATGGTTGACATTATCCCTTAATGTTCCATCAACATCAAAACATAATAAAGGCTTCATCGTTTCCCTCCTTTACTTTTTATATTATATCGAAAATAAACTTATAGATAAAGAAAAGAATTTGTTTAATCAACAAACTCTCCATATTCATTCACTTTCTGTTCATAAAGACAATGATATTGTAAACTCTTTTGAACATCAATGATTCTTTGATTAGATGAACCTTTATAAATTAATTCTAAACTTCTTAAAGATAAAACAAAACGTCCATCGACTAAAGTATCACATAGACAAAGGAGCTCAATAGCTTCTTTGCCTAATGTAAAAATTTCTTCATAAGTATAACCACTATAAATCATGATATGTAAATGTGTCTGCTTTTTTATCTGATTTAATAAAGCAATTAAAGGTTGACATTGAAGAAAAGGTTCTCCACCAGAGAGAGTGATCCCATCTAAAAGTGGATTTTTCATGATATCCGCTATAATATGATCAATATCTTCTAAATAGCCTCCATTTTCATCCCAGCTTTCAGGATTATGGCAACCTTGACAATGATGTGGACATCCTTGTGTAAAGATAGTATAGCGTAATCCCGGTCCATCTACAATAGAATCATTCACAACACCATATAATCTAATCTTTGTTGATGTCATGTTTGACACGATCCTTTTCTTCAGCTTTTTTAGCGTCATTAAAACGTTCCAATGTTCCAACTAAATAACCCGTAATACGACGAATTCTTTCAAAACCTTCATATGGTGTTTCATGACGTCCACATTTTGGACAGACATCATTAATAATTCCATTATAGCCACAGACCGGATCACGATCAACAGGATGATTTATAGCTCCATAACCCATATTGGCATCATGCATCGCTCTGACTATTTTTTCAAAAGCTGGTAAATTTTTGGTAGGATCTCCATCCATTTCAATATAGCTGATATGTCCACCATTTGTTAAAGCATGATAAGGTCCTTCAATCTTAATCTTTTCAAAAGCACTGATAGGATAATATACGGGAACATGAAAACTATTTGTATAATATTCACGATCCGTCACTCCTTCAATTTTCCCATAAATCTTTCTATCTAATTTGACAAAACGTCCAGATAATCCTTCGGCTGGAGTCGCAATTAAAGAAAAATTCAAATGATATTTTTGAGCTGCTTCATCTACACGACGGCGCATATGGGCAACAATCTGCAAACCAAGAATTTGAGCTTTTTCACTTTCTCCATGATGATAACCAATCAGTGATTTTAATGTTTCAGCTAAACCAATAAAACCAATTGTTAATGTTCCATGTTTTAAAACTTCTCTGACTTCATCGGTTGGTTTTAATTTTTCAGAATCCAGCCAGACACCCTGTCCCATTAAAAATGGATAATTCATGACTTTACGTTTACATTGTATTTCAAATCTTTCTAATAACTGATCAATACACAAATCAATCAATTGATCAAGTTTTATAAAAAATTCATCAATATCACCTTTTGACTTAATGGCAAGTCGTGGTAAATTAATAGAAGTAAAGCTCAAATTTCCTCGTCTTGGTGAGATTTCACGTGTGGGATCATAGACATTTCCCATTACACGCGTACGACATCCCATATAGGCAATTTCTGTTTCAGGTGTTCCTTTATAATACTGTTTATTAAACGAAGCATCCACAAATGAAAAATTAGGAAAGAGTCTTTTGGCTGAAACACGACAAGCTAACTGGAATAAATCATAGTTAGGTTCCCCTTTTTGATAATTAATACCTTCTTTGACTCTAAAAATCTGAATCGGAAAGATTGGTGTTTCTCCATGACCTAATCCTGCTTCCGTTGCCAGTAAAACATTACGAATAGCCATACGCCCTTCAACAGATGTATCCATTCCATAATTCAATGAGCTAAAAGGCACTTGTGCTCCCGCACGAGAATTCATTGTATTTAAATTATGAATCAAGGCTTCCATTGCCTGATAAGTTTCTTGATTCGTATCTTGATAAGCCTGTTCTCTGGCATACTTTTGTATACGTTCTACAACATCTAAAGTGATTCCATGCTTACAAAAAATATCTTTTTCAACTTCAAAATAACTTTCATCACTTAAAGATGGTTGAACAGATAAAGATTGTAACTCTTGTATAAGTTCATCCTGATTATCAATCAATAATTTCAAAGCTCCTTTGATAGCTTTCAAATACCATTTCACATAAGACTTTTTCACACCTTCAGCCATCCCATAATCAAAATTGACAATCGCCTGTCCACCATGTTGATCATTTTGATTTGATTGAATCGCAATACATGTCAAAGCTGAATAAGTCGTAATACTATTAGGCTCACGTAAAACACCATGACCCGTTGAAAAACCACCATGAAACAAATCTATAATATCAATTTGTGTACATGTTGTTGTTAGGGTTAAAAAATCCATATCATGAATATGAATGTCACCAGAACGATGAGCGGCACTATGTAAAGGATTCAGGACAAACATTTCATTAAACTGTTTAGCTGCTTCTGCACCATATTTCAACATTGTCCCCATTGGAGCATCAGCATTCACATTCGCATTTTCTCGTTTCAAGTCACTATCCTTAGCATCTTGAAAAGTAATTTCTTCTAATGTTTTCATCAAGCGTGATTTACGATCTCTTGAACGTGTGCGCTCAGCACGATACAAAATATAAGCTTTCGCAATACGTACATAACCTTTTTCAATTAAGGTTTCTTCTACCGTATCTTGTACCAATTCCACTGTAGGTAATTCAGTATGACGTTCTTCTAATTTATGTTCTACAACATGAGCCAAGTCAATAGCTGCATCCAATCCATATTTTGCTTCTGTAGCCTGAAAAGCCTTATAAATGGCTCCTGCAATTTTATTAACATCGAATTGATCCATTCGTCCATCTCTTTTTCTAATATATTGAATCATGAAACAACCTCCTTTTTATAAGTATCTCATATCTAACAATGATTCTCAAATTATTTGTATGATTACCCCAATAAAAAAGGTATCCTTCATAGAATACCTTATCACCTTATTCAATTGTAGAAATTCCTAATTCATTGATTTTATCTTTAATCACTTCAATGGCTTTCTTTTCATCTTCTCCCTCAGTCACAATTTCTATTTGAGCTTTGGTTGGAATTCCTAAAGATAAAACCCCCATCATACTTTTCAAATTAACACTTTTATTTCCATAATTTAATGTCACATGACAATAAAACTGTTTGACAGTATTCACTAATTCTGTCGTAGGAGTTGCATAAAGTCCAACTGGATCTGTAACCGTAAATTTTAAATTTTGAGCCATATATGATTCCTCCTTTACCTATATTTATATTATAACATAAAGATATGGAAAATTTAAAAAAATATAACTTTCATTTTAAAAATTTATTGACTATATTCTTGATTTTCTGACTATTTAAAAAGCACTCCATATATTCTTCTCTTGGCATGATCACATCAATAGAAACATTTGAATTTCGAGCATAATCTTCCAATAACAATTACAGATTTTCTTTTGATTTCATATAATCTTCAATAATTTGTTGATGACTGACACCTAGACAAAGCAAAAGTAAAGCAGATACCACACCTGTACGATCTTTTCCTGCTGAGCAAAAATAAAAAACGCCTAAAGAAGCATGACATATTTGATAAATAATATTGATCATTGTAGAATCAACCATAGACATATAAGAAGTACTCACTTCTTCTGGGGTACTAGGAATCGTATTGGCTCCTGTTATAGGTGTGTGATATAACATAAACCTTGAATCTCCTTCAAAAGCACTTGGCAACATAGAACATTCTTTTTCACTACGCAAATCAAAAATGGTATAGATATTTTGATGAATAAGCCACTGTTTTTCATCTTCTGTCATTTTCATGGGAACATCACTTCTTATCAATGGTATATCATGTGATAATAGATAACGTGTATTATACGTATTCTGTAATAAAGATGTCATAAAACAATTCTCCTTTGTCTAGTGAAGTCTTTCATAGTTTTTATATTACTTTTATCTTAACATATATCAAAACAAAATAAAAACATGAAACAAAGTGTACTCATCAAGAATTATATGGTAGAACTAGTCTGTCATAACTTAATTATTAAAAACATAATAATTAACTATTTTTCAAATAATGCTTGACTGTATTCTTAGCATATAGTGTAAGATATAGCTAAGAAAGGAAGAAAAAACATGAAAACACATGAAGTTGAAGATATGCTTGGTGTCACAAAACAGGCACTCATTTATTATGAAAAAGAAGGACTTATCCTCCCACAACGTTTAAATAATCGTTATCGTGATTATACACAGAAAGACATTGATATTTTAAAACTCATTTTATTATTACGTTCTATGGAAATCTCTATTGATGAAATCAAACTGATTTTAAATGATCAATTATCTATAAGAGAGGCTTTACAGCAAAAACAAGATTTTATTCATGATTCACAAAAAAAGTTGGAAGAACTTAATCAAAGAATTCATGATTATATCAAAAGAAGGGAAGTCAAGATATCCTTTTATAAGCAAGATATTGACCAATGGAAAGGCTATGATACACTCTATTGCAATGATGGATATATCCAATATAATGAAATTCTTATTGAATTATCAGACATCAAAGAAATTCAAATTTCTATGTATAGTACCAATGGCATTCTCCATGCAGGTGCTGGTGCATTTGGGATGGCTGGTATGTATTTTCAATATTTTATTGATTTAGATATTCTTACAACAAAAGACACCTATTCATTTTCTATTCTTAATAATAATCTGGTTTGTGATATGTTTGATTATTTTATGAACAACCATATTCTTATCAATGATCCCCTTCACTTAGTGACACTTTATCATGAGAAAAGAGATCCTGTTGTGTTAAATAATTATATCAATCTTCATTTTAAAGATTGGGCAAAACAATATCATCTTGATAATCCACGCAAATCATTTTTAAGCTATTGTCAAAAAAGTGAACCAAAGAAAAAAGATTCACTTGGTTGGAATCTTATTCAAAAACTTTTCAAAAAATAATATGGAATTATTCATTATTTAACCCCCACTTTGAATAAACCGAATAATTTCTTCTTCTGTATCAAATGCATCATAATCACCAACATGTTGATTTTTATAGTGATATTGGATTCCTTTATCACTATTTTCTTTTAATTTTCTTGCAAGTTCATCTTCCCCATATTGTTGGATATAGTAACAGAATGTTCTAATTCTTAGCTTATGTAAAAGACTATCTTCACATGGAAAATCAGGGCATTTAAAACAATATTGATAATTTTGAGTTGTACAACATTGATAATTCTTACATGTTTCCTTTTCTGGACACCCACCTTGTTGACAGCCCACGCACTCCTGATTATCTTGACAGTAATCACAAGCTAAACCACAATATCCAAATCCTTTAGTCGTCATGGAATACTACCTCCTTCAAATCATTAACTCACATTTTATCTTAGATTATTTAAACGACATATTCTTGTTATGGAACTGACTTCATTATATAATAATGTAGCCTATAATACATTATTGTATTTTTATAAAGGAGAATCAATATGGAAAATATTATTTTTGTCATCATTAGTGTTCATCTAATCTATTTTATCTTTTGGTTTTTCACAAATAAAATCAAAAATTCACATCTTCAAATAGTAAGAGAATGGGATAATGGATATGAATTTTATGAAACATTAAATCCAATTGATAAAGAAAAATATTGGAAAGAAGATACAAAAAATTTAAACTATTTCTTTTGTGTTCTTCTCTTTTTCATGGAAATTATGTTTTATGGCCTTTATATAAATTGGACTTTTTTATGGATTTTATCATTGATTATAGGTTTGATAATATCTTCTATTGTTTATATAGTATTGGATAAGAAATTAAAGAAAAAATATATCATAAAATAAAAAAAGCAGGTTTCCCTGCAAACGATATAAAGAAAAAAAGTCGATGACTCGACTCACTTTTGAATGGCAGGGGTGGCAGGAATCGAACCCGCGTCCACGGTTTTGGAGACCGATGCTCTACCATTGAACCACACCCCTATTTGGTGACCTGTACGGGATTCGAACCCGTGAATGCATGCGTGAAAGGCATGTGAGTTAACCGTTTCTCCAACAGGCCAATTGTTACTGCTTGGTTATAATAACACATAAAATATAGAAAAGCAATAGAAAAAAGAAAGAAATAGTGATATTATAGATAAGTATTGGAGGAAATAAAATGTTTGGTTTTAAAAAGAAAGAAATAATTAAAAGTTTAGATATTAATGAAGGTTATCGTCGTTATTTAAAACATCCTGAACAAATCACAATTATATGTTTAGATGAGATTAAAGATTATGATGATTTACATATTGCTGATGCTCAATGTTTTCCATTTCGTTTATTAGATAAGTTTAAAGAAACTTATCCTGATCAGAACATGAAATATTATTTTTATGCTGTCAATAAAGTTTTTAGTGAAAAAGCATGTAGAAAACTTATGAAACAAGGTTATGATGTTTATGATTTAGGTTCTTTTATGAATTATAGGGAAAAAACAGAAGGACTTTTATCATCAAGAAAAAATAGAAGAAGAAAAAAATAAATAGGATTGATCATCTTTTCTTAGCAAAGATGATTTTTTTATTTTCTATCTTTATATATGTTATAATGATGAAAAGGAGATATAGATTTATGAACTATTGTGAAAATTGTTATCATCTAACCAATCAAGAAAGATGTCCTTATTGCCACTCAGCAGCCTTAAGAGAAGTTCATGATGATGATTATTGTTTTTTGATTACTCAATCAGCTATCTGGTGTGAAGCAATTAAAGAAACACTGGAACAACATCATATTGTTTATGAATGTATTCAAGAGATGGGAAGTGGCTTATCATTAAAAGTAGGACCATATCTTGAAAACTATCATTTTTATGTCCCTTATCATCAATACGCACAGGCACAAGAATTAATGAAACGCTTTGAGGATAGTCAATAATGCAAATAAGCAACAAAGATATTCTTATTCGCAGGGCAACTCAACACGATGCCACACTTTTAACAACTTGGTGGAATGATGGAAAAATCATGGCACATGCTGGTTTTCCTCATGGTATTCACACTTCTGTTGAAGAAGTTATACAACAATTAATAACTGATAATAAAAAAAGACTCATCATTGAATATCAACATCAACCCATTGGTGAAATGTGCTATTTTTCTCATGGTTCTCATTGTGTAGAAATTGGTATTAAAATTTGTGTTTTGAATCTACAAAATCACGGTTTAGGAAAACAAGCTTTAAAACTTCTTATATCATATTTATTTTCTAAAGGATATAAACGTATCATTTTAAGCACTGATCTTTCTAACAAACGTGCCCAACATGTTTATGAAACACTCGGTTTTCAAATTTATGATATTCAACATGACTATTGGCAAGATCCACAAGGACAGATGCATTCAGCCATCTTTTATGAACTCTTTCCATCCACATTCATTTCTACAAAAAAGCTGTAACGATATATGAATTCGTTCAGCTTTTTTCTATGATTTTCTAAGCATTCTTTGACTATTCTATTTGTTCAAAAGTATTATGTTAAAAACTATTTTTTTATCAGTTATTTATATTCAAGATAACCAAAGCTCTTACACATCACTAATTCATATTTATACTTTACGTTTTCGTTAAAATCTGCCTTCTAATCATTTTATATTTTCATTATAAAATTGCAAATTCTCTCATATTAAAAAACAGAAAAATAAAATTTGCCATAGTTGCAATTTATTTCTGTTTTTCTTTTTATTAGTATTTTGTTTTTTTATATCGTTCCAATGTTTTTGGCTCTTTAGGCTGTCCATAAACAATATTACATGCACTGTTAACACCTACTATTGCAAGAAATGTTAATATGAGTGCAAAGAACTCTAAAATGACTTTTTTCATATTATATATCATATGTTTTCACCTCGTAATCATTGTAACATTATGTAAATAATACTTTAATAGTATAAAAATAATATGCATCAAAAACGTATAAAATACACTTTTTCTTAAACAAATATCATATATAAGAACATATTTCATCAATAATGTTAAGTGATATACATTTTTAACATTTTTTGTAAATTACAAAACATTTAAAGATAAATATACTAATTTATATACATATAAATTAAGGAGAGTAATTTCATGAACAATATTAATAACGGTCTAAAACAAGCAAGACTCAATAAGAACTTATCAATTACAGAACTAGCTACATTAATACACAAAGATTCTACAACAATTTCTATGTGGGAAAGTGGTCTACGAACTATTGATCCACCATCTTTATTAAGATTATCCAACATTTTAGAATGTACAACTGAAATGATTCTTTTTGGAGAATCAAGAGAAGAATTGAGATTAGACAAATTAACATTGGAACAACAAAAAGCAGTTTATAATCTTGCTATGTTATTAAAAAAATATAATGAGGAGAACGATTAATGGATTTTGCAGATAAAATAAAATTAATAAAAACAGAATTTTTAAATATGAATTCAGCCAACTTAGCGAAAAAACTCAATATTAGTAGGACAAGTTTATATAATTGGGAAATAGGCATTTCAAAGGCATCGATAGAAAATATAAAAACAATGTCAATTATCACTGGATTTTCTACAGATTGTTTGCTAAAAGATGATTATCATTTAACACTTTCCTTATTTGGAATAGATGATCAAGCATATAAAATATTGCACAACCTTATTAAATATTTTGAAGAAAAAAATTTGGAGAAATAAAATGAAAAATAAAATTTATAATTATCTAGTAAATAACAATATTAATATAGAACAGGATGTTTTTGAATATGGATTTGCACTTTTTCATTCATATTTTATTTATCTATTAATTATCATTCCAATTTCAACATTTTTTAATACATTTATTGAATCAATCATATTTATTATTTTTTATATCCCTCTTAGAAAAAATATAGGAGGTTTTCATTTAAAAAATCCATACCACTGCATCATATTATCAATTATTGTAACTCTACTTGCTCCTCTTGTAAGTAGATATATACCAATTAATATTTACTTTAGTGTACTTATCATAGTTATAAATTTTATACTATTTTTTGTTTTCGTGCCAGTAGATTGTGAAGAAAAACGTCTATCAAACAGTGAGAAAAACTTTTATAAACGTTTATCTTTAATAATCCTAGTAATATATTCATTTTTCCTATTACTTTTCTATGTAACTAATATGCAATTATTATTTCAGTTAATTTGTTTTATTGAATTAATATCAGCATTAAGTATCTGCTTATCAGGTTTTAAAAAATTTTTCATACACATATATAATGAGTGATTCTTTTGAATTTTTGGATAGATTGTTTTAAAATAGAAATAAGATTTGGGGAGGGAAATTCATGAAAATACTTATTTATGATGATAATATTGATGATGTTAAGCAATTAGAAAATTGTATAAAAAATTTTTTTAGTAAATTAAGTGAAGAATATACAATCACATATTGTCAAACACAAGATGAATTATTTTCATTAATTAATAATTATAATTTATTATTCTTAGATATCGAACTATCTAATGAAAATGGAATTGATATTGGCCTAAAAATTACAAAAATGAAAACGGACTGCATGATAATTATCACAACACATTACATGAAATATGCTATTGATGGATATAAGATTAATGCTGAAAGGTATTTTATCAAACCCATTGACCAATCTGAGTTCGATATAGAAATGACTTATATTATTCATAAATATCATAGTGACCTTTTAGGATTTAATGATATAAAATTATCGAAAAATAAAATTTACTTTAAAAACATTTTATATTTTGAATTTTATGACAGAAAAACAATTATTCATTTTACTAATGGAAAAAACATTCAAACTAATTATCCATTAAAACACTGGATTCAAATCACTCAAAACGCTGCTTTTTCTCAGCCACATAAATCATTTTTAGTTAACCTTAACTATATAAGTGCTTTAACAAAAAATGATATCGTCATGTTAAATGATGATATCATTCCCTTATCTAGACATTTTAAAGCTGATTTTTTTGAAAAATATGAAGATAATTTACATGAGGTAATTTAGTTATGAATATCATGATAGCTAACTTTTTTAATCTTATTTCTTTACATTATATTTGTAATACACTTTTAGAAAGTAAAGATTTCAAAAAAAATATAGATAAATTTATTTTCTTAACAGTATTTGCAATAATTTGTTATATTAATATAAATGGTGCATCACAACAAAAATCATTAATCATTTTTATCCTCTATCTAATATATATATTACTACAGTTTAAAACAAACTTGTTTAATATGCTATGTGCAATTATTCCTTTCTATACATTTAGTTTATTATCAGAACTAATTATAAGTGTTATTTTGAACTACTTTTTTGGAACTAATCATTTTACAAGTCCTAATTCTTTAATTTACAATTTCGGATTGATAATTTCAGTAATATTATTGTTATTGTTTTCTTATTTGTTTGTTAAGTTTATTAAATATTTGCAATTAAATTCTTTTCCTGTTTATTGTATATTTATTTTTATTTTTCCATTGATTACAATATTTATTCTTGCAACTTTAAATGGATATTATGAACTTATAGACAACACAGGAACAATGTTATTAATATTTGGATGTATACTCTTATCTAACTTCTCAATTTTAACAATATTCTTTTTATCTATGAAAGCAAGTAAAATATCTTCTGATTTAAAAGTATCCCTATATAGAGAAAATAATATCAAAACAAAATATGAACTTTTAAAAAATCATTACAGCACTAATTTTGATTTCTTGCATGATTTAATTCACAAGTGTACTAAAATACAAAATTATCTTGATAATAATGATATGGAAAAATTAAAAAAAGAATTAAATCTGTTAATTGATAACACATTTAAGAGATTTAATTTTATATACACAAATTCACTTGCTTTAAATTATACTGTAAATGCTAAAATGGAAGAATTACAAGAAAATAGAATTAATTTTATAAGCACAATAAAATACAATGATTTTTCATTTATTGATATAGAATTACAGGTAGAATTATTTTCCAAGCTACTTGATTATGGAATTATGTTAAGTCAATCTGTACCTCCTAAAGAACGAAATGTTATTATTAAATCTCAAAAAATTGGAAATCAAATTATTATTTCTTGTCTAATAAAATCTAGTGGCATGAAATTAGCAGATAACCAAAAAAATCTAAAATTGGATTTACAAAACATTTTGTATAATATTCAAAATTGTAATATATCTGTAAAAGTCACAAAAAATAATTGTATGAGCATTATTATATGTTTTTTAGACGTTGCTAAATAATAATATTTTTAGATACTCTATTCCCTCTTGTACAAAGAAACTGCATTTCATACAACTGATATTGAATATTTTCTTATAAAATTATATCATATATACAAGAAATATATTTCATTAAAAACTTTAGTTAACTAAAAATCATAGAAAGGAAAACATTATAATAGATATCTACATAATAAGGAAATTGAATATGTAAAAAAAAATTAAATATTTTATAATCGCTTCTTGTATGATTATACCATTATCATCAACATTAACTCATGTATCTGCAACTTCTACAGAAGTTGTTCAACCTAGAGCTGCACTTTGTAGTTGCGAAGGCGTCTTCAGACCATCTGGAACTAAATATTCAGCATGGCGTTATACAGGAGATACAAGAAGATGTACTCATCAAGTATACGGCTTGGATCATGAACAAAAAAGAACAGTAACGCAGTACCAAACATGTGAAAGATGTTCTGCCTCTTATGACACTACAAAAACTGAATATCGATGGGAATGCAGAGGTTATGATAAGCCATAAAAATAATTAACAAATATAAGAATCTTTTATAAAATAGATAAAAGTTATATAATATTATTGTGATTAGTGCTATAACTACACGTATTATATAACTTTTTTAATAGATTTGAAAATATTAAAAACAGGTGGTGAAATCAATGAAACTATCACATATTCATAAAGTATATCATAATAAAAACAATGATATTCATGCCTTAAAAGATATCAACTTAACAATTGCTAATCATGGTTTAACTTATATCATAGGACCTAGTGGGTGTGGCAAAACAACATTATTGAATATCATATCTGGTAAAGATAAGGATTTTGATGGACAAGTCGAAAATAGTGGTCTTGTAGAATGTGTAGAACAAAATATTCATTTAATAGAAAATATGAGTGTCTTGGATAATTTGTTATTGGTTATCAATGATCAAAATAAAATCATGGAAATGTTGGAACATTTTGAATTAAATGATTTTATACATTCCAAAGTGAAAAAGTTATCTGTAGGTCAGAAAAAAAGAATTCAAATCATACGTTCACTATTAGTTGATTGTGATTATCTTATTTGTGATGAGCCTACATCAGCACTGGACTATGAAAACAGTCATCTTGTGATGGATTTATTACAAGAAATTTCACACAAGAAAAGTGTTATTATAGTCACTCATGAATTAGCTTTGATAGATGAATATGTAGGGCATGTTATTCGTATGGGAAAAGGTGTCATTGAAGAATATCAAGAAATCCAAGATGAGCCTATTACCATGAAAAAGAAGATTTCTTTACATCATATCAAAGAACATTTTTCACTTATTATCAAAATCATTCAAACAAGATATGCGACTTTACTTGTTAAAATATTATTTACTTTTTTTATAGGATGTTTTATTTTTGTAGGTATATCCTTATTCCCCTCTCTTGATCAGATGATTCAGCAAAATGGAAAATGGCAAACACGTGATAATCTCATTATCACTCAAAGCCGTGATCATCAGATGTCTTCAAAAACTGGAGATTTATATGATGACCAAGATATTCAAATTGTTAGAGATAATGTCAATGGCGTTATTGGTTATCAGTTTGGCTGGCAGGCTGCACAAGTGAGTTTTAATTCTGTATTTTATCCAGAAATGTATATTGATGATATCAAAGAAGCCTTATCAACAATGAAACCAGAAGATCAAAATAAAGATTTTTATCAAACATGTTTATCTATATTAGAAAATGATGTCAAATCATATGAAAAGGAAAGTGGTCAATCTTTCCCTAAAGATATCCCTTTATACTTGGATTATCGAAATGTAGAAACGTTTCAAGATGGAGAAGATTCTTCTGTTCTTGATTCGGTGAATTTTTCTGATTATTCATTTGATGTGCAATATTATCAACTCTTTAAAGATTGTCAAATCAATTTATTAGCTGGAAGAATGATGGAAAATAATCAAGAGGTTGTGATTTCACAAAATCTTGCCTTAGAACTTTATAAAGCTAAACATTTAGAAAGCATGGAACAGCTGATTGGTATGAATGAAGTTTTACAATTAAATAAAGGACTATCTGAAGAACTTCAAATTGTAGGTATTGCTTATGCCCAAAATCAAGATGATTATATGATTTTTTTACAGGAAGGAACAATGGAAAACTTATTAAGTCATCATCATATAACCAATAAAGATAAAGTGAAATATCTTTATATATCTTTTATTAGTGATGTTCAAGAAGATGAAACAACTATTGCTCAAAATATTAATCAAGTATTAAACAGTCAAAAAAGTGAATTTGTTGTTTATACAGATTCTATTTTAGTTGATGATTCATCTGTTGAAAATCATCAATCTCTATATTTCTATTGGCTTATTGGTGGTGGATTCATTGTCTTGATAGCTATTTATATCTTAATATTATTCTTTGATAGAAAACGTTATCGAAAAGAAACTGCTATTTATCAACATTATGGTTATCAGCCATTGATTCTTTATGATGTCATCATTGCATTAAGTTTACTTATTGTTTTTATATTACAAACAATCTTTTCTACAACTCTTTATCATTTCTTTAATACCATTGCAGTTCAATTAGGTTATCCGTTAGTATCATCATCACCCCTTGTATCTTATCTCCTGACTTTCTTGATCACAGCTATTATCATTATTTTTATAGAAGGGATGAATGCTTATGCAACTCGCACTTCAAAACATTGATAAATCATTTGGAAATCATATTGTTTTTCAAAATCTTTCTTTTGATTTTTCCAATTGTGGATTTTATCTTTTATGTGGGAAAAGTGGAAGTGGAAAATCAACCTTATTAAATATTTCAGCTGGATATGAAGATATCGAGAGTGGTCAAAGAATTGTAGATGCATCTATTCATATCACGAGTATTTTTCAGACCTATGAACTGATTGACGAACTGACAGTATATGAAAACTTAAAAATGATAGAAGATATCTATCATGAAGATGTGTCTATGGATACGATTATGTCACAACTTGGTTTGCAGGAAATTCAAGATCATTACCCTCATGAACTTTCTGCAGGACAACAACAAAGAGTTGGTATAGCAAGAGCCCTCATGCAAAAACCACAAGTTATTATCTGTGATGAACCAACGGAATCATTAGATATAGAAAATAAAAAAATCGTTTTAGATTTACTCAAAAAACTATCAGCAACCTGTGTCGTGATTGTGGCTTCTCATGAACAACAACTGATGTTACCTTATTGTGATTATTGTTATGAAATCAAAGACCATCAACTGCATTGTCTTTTATCATCACCAACCAATAAACTTCCAATACCGCCTCAACTACAATATCATCAAAAATCTATTCATCATTATTTTCATCAAATATTTCATAAAAAGATGATGATCATGTCATTGATACTCACATGTCTAGTTTTAATAGAAATGGTATGTGTGCAAATTGATCATTCTTTATTCATGTTAGAACATGGTAAAGATGCTCTTAATTATCAAAGTCTTTATATTACAGATTATCGATCTTCTTTACAAGATATAGATGATTACCATCGCTTGATTCCTTTTCAACCTATAGAAATCAATCATCAACTCAAAAAAGTTAATATTTATCCTTGTCCAGATTCTTCTAGAATACATGATAATGAAATCATTATCAATAAACAACTAGCTGATGCCCTGCAACAACAAGTGGGTTCAACCATTGAATTATCTTATCAACTACAAGAAGAAAGCTATCCTCTCACATTTATTATTAAAGAAATCATTGAAGAAAAAGATGTTCATCAAATGCAAATATATTATTCGTATGATTATTTAATCAATACATTAAAAAACACACCTTATTCTTTAAAATATCCTACTCAATATGATTTATTAACAGATGAAACTTTATCTTATGAAATCATCATTGATGGTGATATTGAACAGGCATATGAACAATATGCAAGTCAAAGCACTCTTTCAGTTTATCATAGTGTCCTTACAGATTGGCTTATCCAACAAAAAGATAATCATTTCTATCATCATATCTTTATTATTGTGGAAATTCTGATTGCCTTTTTGATCTTATGCTTCTTATTTTATGATGTTTTTAAAAACATGAAAAAGAATCAAAAAAATTTATCTATTATGTATTCATTAGGGATTCCTTTATCTTTATTAAAGCATATGTATTTGATTAAACAAGTCAAAATATTATTCATATTTTTCATGATTCCTGTTTTAGAATGCCTTTTGGCTTCGCTCTTTGGTATTGATTTTTCTTTCATCATGATATTATTGATATTAAGTATTATGATTATATATATACTTGTTCTCAAACTTAGACTCCATGCTTTAAAAGTTACACATATATCATCTATATTGAAAATATCTCAAGATGAATCATAATATAAAAACTATCCTGATTGAAATTACATTTTCAAAAAGGATAGTTTTTTACATACTTAACGACACATTAATTTAATAATTTCCTTATCTGTTTCCTTCATTCCATCACGTGATAATTCTCCGATATTACGAATCGTATTTTCGACACCTTTTAAAACAAGTCCTTCGCCATCTTTAAACTCACAGCCATTTTTATACATATAGTATCCTAATATTCCTGCATCCACACTGGCAGCAATCTTTCCAGCACAAGATGGTTTAGCTCCATCACAGATGATTCCTGATACAATCGCTAAACCATTAACCATTGTATGACAGATGGCTTCATAATCACCACCAAGTAAATAGGCAATACCACATCCAGCCCCAATACCAGCACTCACAGCACCACAATAGGCAGATAGTCTTCCAATCCCAGTTTTTTGATGAATTGTACATAAATTGGATACAATCAATGCACGATAAAGTTCTTCTTGGCTTTTATGATATTCTTTGGCATAGACAATGACTGGTAAAGATGCAGTCATCCCTTGATTCCCACTTCCTGAATTGATAATAACTGGCATTTCACAGCCACTCATTCTGGCATCACTACCAGCCGCAGCATAAGCTTTTGCTTTAAATTTGACATCATTACCATATGTTTTCAGTATTGTTTGTCCAACACAGGCACCCCAGTGATGATTTAATCCTTCTGTTGCTATTGCAAAATTATAATCAATCTGTCTTTGTAAAAGGTCTTTGACTTGATCGAGTTCAACATTATTCGCAAATTCATAAATATCATGAATATTTAATAAACTGCGATCTGTTAATGATTGGTCTGTTGAAGCAACAACTCCCATTTCAAAAACAACATCATGATCTCTTTCAATAAAAACAATATTGGTATGAAAACCAGCAATGCGTACTTTTGCCTGATGTTCTTTTCCAATCAGTTCTACACATATATCTAAAGCACATTCACTCTCTAATGGTGAAATATCTATAGGAATATGTTGTAACCATTCTTGCATTTCTTGTTTTTGTTGTTCACTAACTTCAGCAATCACCTCTAAGACTTTTTCTGTTTTTCCGGCAACAATCCCTGCTGCAATACTTGACGCAATTCCTTTAAGTCCTCCCGTATTAGGAACAACAACACTTTTAACATTCTTAATAATATTTCCACTGACTTGCACATGAGCTTTGATGATTTCATCATTTAAAACATCACGACATTTACTGGCACAATAAGCTAATGCAATGGGTTCAGTACATCCCATTGCAGGAACTAATTCTTCCTTTAAAATTTGAATATAATGTTGATAATTCTTTGCTTCCATAATCTTCTCTCCCATTCTTTTCTATTCTACCATTATTTCCAAAAACTGAAAAGAGAGGATTATGCATTTGTTTGATTCTGTTTGGGTTGACGAATGAAAAAACGTAAAAGTTCTCGACCATGAAAAGGATATAAGGGATATAAATAAGATACTCCAAAAGTCTTAATACGAGCTAAAGCTATCCATACAATAAGATTAAAAACAATAAAACCATAAACATTGAAAAACATCATACAAAAAATCATCATGACTTTTATATATTTATTGGTCAGTGATAATTCATAATTTGGTGTTGCAAAACCACCCACCGTACCGATAGCACAAAACATTAAAATATCTTCTGAGAAAAAACCTAATTGAATCGCAAATTCTCCTAATAAAATAGCAGCAATCAATCCCATAGCATTCGATAAAGATTGGGGTGTATGAACGGTTGCTATACGTAAAAGTTCAATAGAAAGTTCGACAATCAGAATTTGTATAAAAAAGGAATAATCCCATTTTAAAAAGGATGAACATAAAGCAAAGATAGGCACAAGATAAATAGATAAGAAAACGGCAGCCATACGAATCAAACGGATAAATGTCCCAATTAATGGTGTTTGACGATGTTCTTCGACATGTTCTAAAATTTCAAATAAAGTTGTTGGCAACATGACAACGGAAGATGATGTATCACATAGAATCGCAATATAGCCATGTTGAATATGTGTTGCGACAATATCTGGTCTTTCACTATATCTAACCAAAGGAAATGGATTATATCCTTGCTGTAAAAGGACTTCTTCAATAGCACGATCACTCATTATAAATTCTTGTGATTGAACTTGAGAAATACGCTGTAATAATTGATTTAAAACATCATTATTCACTTTATCTTCTAAATAAGCTACAGCTATATCAATTGGATTTTGTGTTCCCATTGTGGTCAAATGAAAACATAATTCTGGTGTCTTGATACGTCGACGAATCAGTCCTGTATTATTTAAAATAGATTCATTAAAACCATCTTTAGCCCCTCGTACACTCTTTTCTGTTTCTGGTTCTTCTATAGAACGATTAGGATAGTTTTTGGTATCCATTAAATAAGTCGTTTCACCATCAAATAAAGCACTATTGCCACCTAACAGGGCTTTTTGTATTTTATCAATATCATTTGTAGAAACAATCACAACATCTCCCATATGAATACAATTCTCTAAATCTTTTCCTTCTTTGCTTTCAATCCCTTCTACCAGTCGAGAAATCAAAACATCGTTAGATAAACTTGCTAAAAAATAAAGATGGACAAGTCTTCCTTTATAATTTAAAATACGATGTTTTAAATCATAAGAATCGTTCATGATTTTGGTTTAAATATCATCGCAGCCAAAAACGCAAAAAGAATAGCTGCACTGATGCCTGCCGCTGTTAAATCAAACATTCCCATCGCAATACCAAAAATACCATATTCTTGCGTAGCTGCCATAGCTCCATGCATTAAAGAATGTCCAAAACTGGTAATGGGAATTAAAGCTCCGGCATGAAAAATATCAACCAGACGATCATAAATATGGAAAAGATCCAAAAAAGAACCTAAGACAACAAATAAACTCGTAATATGTCCCGGAGTTAAACGACTATGATCATAGATAAGCTGTGCAATCAGACAAACAAAACCACTAAATAAAAACGCTAATAGATAATTCATTCTACCGCCTCCAGACTAATGGCATGAGCAATACATGGAATGCTTTCTTTTTGAGCACTCATCATTGGTGACAACAAAGCCCCTGTTGAAACAACAAGAATCCTTTTTAATTTTTTGTCTTTAAGTTGTGGGTACAAAGAACCCATTGTGACTAAAGCACTGCAGGCACAGCCACTGCCTCCTTGAAAAACGGGTTGATGAGATAAATCATAAAGCATACAACCACAATCATTATAACGGACAACATCTATTTTTTGACGCTGTAACATTTCTTTTAAAATCTGATGCCCATACATGGATAAATCACCCGTCACAACCAAATCATAATCATGAAAACTACGTTTTAAATCTTGAAAATGATTCATCAATGTGTCAAATGCTGCTGGAGCCATCGCACGTCCCATATCATTAGCATCTGTCTGTTCATAATCAATGACACGCCCTAAAGTGATGGCTTCAACTTTCACATGTTGTTTTTGAGATGTTAGTAAAGTTGCTACTGCTCCGGTTGCTGTAAAGGTTGTTGTTGCTTTCTTTTGTACACCATATTCAACAGGATAACGATATTGCCTTTCTGCCGAAGCATTATGACTTGATACCATCGTGATGACTTTATCAACAAATCCTGCTTCTACAAGCAAAGAACCTAAAGCTAATGATAAAGCAAAACCTGAACAAGCCCCATAAACACCAATAAATGGTTTCATTATTTCTCTAGCTAAATAATTAACAGAAGTGATCTGATTCAATAAATCACTTCCTAAATATAAATCTACATCATGATATTTTAATCGTTCTCTTTTTAAACAGATATCCAAAGCATCTCTTAACATTTTTCTTTCTGCTTTTTCAAATGATTTTTCACCATAGTGATAATCTTGAATACTTTTATCAAAACAGCTGCCTAATGGTCCTAAGTACTCTAAAGGTCCACAGACAGTACCAGAAGATGCGATAAAGACATTTTCTAAAGTGACTGAATTACCCAAAAAGTGTAATGACATAACGTATCACTCCTAACAGGGCAGAACTGACAATTCCATAGGTAATAACTGTTCCTCCTAATTTAAACATGTTACTGCCAATTCCCATAATCAGTCCTTCACTTTGACTATCTATGGCACTTGAGGTCATACTATTTGCAAAACCGGTAATAGGAATGAAAGTTCCTGCTCCGGCTTTTTGTGCTAATTTATCATAAATACCTAATCCCGTTAATAAACAACTGATGAAAACTAATGTAATCGTCATCATGGGTGTTGCTTCTTTTTGACTGATATCATAAACATTCATAAAAAATTCTAAGACACCCTGTGCCAGAATCCCAATAATCCCTCCATAGATAAAAGCAAAAAAAGCATTTTTCATTTTATGCCCAACTGGTTTTAATGTTTCAGCTAACTGATCATATTCTTTATGATCCATTTTCATCACCTCTTTTTTAGTGTTTACATTTTTTGACTTTTCAAACATAATTTTTCAATATCAACATACACTTATTTTGAAAGGAATGAAAAATTTGTCTATGAAAAACATATTAACTCGTCTTTTTGAATATTTTTTTGAGGTTGTTGAAGTTGATGAAGATGGACATGAAATTAAAAAACAACAAGAATCTTAATCCTTGTTGTTTATTTTTCTAAGTGTACCCATATTCTTCTTAAAAATGGGATTAAACTATATCCAATAAATATTTCAATAGGCAATATAGCACATTCTTTCACTACACGAATACATAAAGAAATCGTCCACGGGATATGATACATCATATCCAGCCATAATGGTGTTAAACATAATGTCACAACAATTTCTGTCAGTACTACACACAAAATCCAAGTTGAAAAAGTTTTGGCTTCTTGTGTATTAATCTTACGTTTTAAAAAGAGAATGATCACAACAAAAAGAAGTGACAATAAAAGACATAGTGAAATTAATGTTATTTTATCCTGTAGTTTTAATGAATAAGCCGTATCTGAAATACTAACGACATCTAACTGACTGATATATAAAGAAGCCCCTACTCCTAATATAACAATCAAACCAATCACAATCATTAAAACTTTTGTTGGACTCACTCTTTTAAAGTGAACATGAACCATTGAAGGAATGACACTGACTAAAATTGTTCCTAGTGTAAATCCAAAGAAAGGAAATCCTGTGGGGACAATAATCAATCCTATCACATCACTACATAGCCCAACCAGAAAAGCATAGCTTGGAGATAAAAAATATCCTGCTAACATCAAGGGAATATATTCAAATCCAATCTTTAAACTCTCTGTTCCAAATAAAGGAATCATAATCGCTAATCTTTTACAAATAGCTGTCAAAATAATGAAAATAGCGGCTATCACTAATTTCATCACATTTCCTTTTTCAAAAGGATAAAATTTAAAAACATAAAAACCTAGTGCAATAATAATCATTGCAATTACAACTTGTTCCATAACATCATGCTACATATAACAAATTTTCCTGCTTCATCCTCATTTCTAGTCCACAGGCGTTAATTCCGATTATATTTATATAACCGTCCATGCTTTGCTACTAACGTAGACTCCTCCTTCTTTTTTTATTTTTTATATCATACATGATTTATTCATTATTGACAATATTTCTTTCTTCACCTTTTAAAAATGAAAGTATATTTTCATAAACTTCATTGACACAACGTTGTCTAGCTTCAATAGACCCCCAAGCAATATGTGGTGTTAAAATCACTTTATTCATATCCTGTATAGAATAAATCACATCATCTTCTAATAATGGTTCATGTTCAAAAACATCTAAACCAACCCCAGCCAGATGTCCTTCATTTAAAACTTTTACCAAAGCCTTTTCTTCAATAATACCACCACGTCCAACATTAATTAAATAAGCTGTTTTTTTCATCTTTCTTAAAGCTTCTTCATCAAATAAATAATGTGTCTGTTCATTTAAAGGCGCATGAATAGTTATAATATCAGATGTCTTTAATAACGTTTCAAAATCAACTTGCTGGTAATCACTTGTTGCATTTTTGCCACTTGTTGAATAATATTGAACTTTTGCTCCCATCGCCTTAGCAATACCAGCAACAGCTCTGCCAATATGTCCTAATCCAACAATACCCCAAGTCATAGATGACACATCATGAAAAACATCATCAAAATAACTAAAACGTTCACTATGACAATATGCTTTAGACTTCACAAAATGATCATAGGCAACATTCTTTTCAATAAGATGCATTAATAATGCTAAAGTATGTTGAGCGACTGTTGTCGTTGAATAATCTTTGACATTTGCTACCTTGATTCCATGATCATGACAATATTTCAAATCAACATTATTTGTTCCTGTGGCAAATAAACAAATCAGTTTCAAATGCTTTAATCCTTCTAAAACATCTTGATTCATAACATTTTTATTTGTAATGACAATATCAGCCCCTAAGATACGTCCTCTTATTTCAGATTGTTTTGTATCTTCATACATTGTCACTTGCCCAAGTGAACAAAGCTTAGATAAATCGACATCTTTGCCAACAGAAGCACTTTGTAAAACAACAATATGAACATCTTCCTGACGAAGTAAAGTCATAAAATCTTCTAATGATACATCTCGAAATAATTTTCCTAGATGAATAGCTTCATTTAAATCTAAGATGTCTGTAGATAAAGCCACACCACACATCGCATTATCCACAATTTCAAATTTTAAAATATGTTGAATCATCGCAACTCCTAACGCTTTAGAAGTCATTGTTTTATCATCATCAATTGTTTCTAAAATATGTTGTTTAAAATGTTTTTCCTGTTGTTCACATTGATAAATACATTCTTGAAGTGATGTATATGATAAAATCTGATCTCTGACCAAATCATGATAAAGAAGTGGCAAAACAACATCATAAAGTTCCAATGGTACTGGTTTTCCATAACCTTTTGTAAAATTATACAGCAATGCTGTTCCTAATTCTTCATCTTTCATTCTATCTACTAGTTTCATCTTCATTTCCTCCCTCAAATAAATAAACTTCAACTCGCTGTCTTTCCGCTTTCGCTTTATCATCATAAAAAATCATACATAGTTTCATTTTTTTCTCTTGAATATCATATTTCATAATATTATATGAAATATAACGACTACGACTTTCTTTTAAACCACCGGTGGCACTACCCGCACCAATATAATAACAGCCATCTACCTCTCTAAAAAAAGGTAAATGTTTATGTCCATGAAAAACATAATGTATATTTCGTTTCTGTAACCATTCAATCAATAACGGTGCATCTACTAAAACCTTTGATGTTTCTACAATTCGATTAATAAATGTTTTTTCATGCCATTTGGTTTTAATAAATTGAGCCTTATCAATAGGATAAACATGATGATGCAACAAAACCAATAAAGTATAGTCTTCCAAATGATCAATCGCTGATAACTCATCATCAATTTCCATTAATTGTCTTTTTCCTATTTTCCCTCTAGCAAGATTTCCTTCACTGGTTGTATCCATTTTAATAATAATAATTTTTTCTTTTTCCAGAACCTTAATATTTTCACCTAACAAATAAGCAATGACTTTACTTTTTTGATTTCTAGCAAAGTTAAATCCATGCACAATCACATCATGATTTCCCAATATAAAAGTCACATTCGCTTTATATCGTTTCTTTAAACTATTCATAAAATCATTGGCTAAATACATATTTTTACGATTAGGAGATTCCATTAAATCGCCTGTAATTAAAATATTCACAGGCCATAATGAAGGAAGTCTTGGCATCAATTCATCTAATGAAGCATAGAGTCTTGCCAATCCTTTTTGACGTTTATTTTTACCTAAATGCAGATCACTTAACTGAATAAAATAAGCGTCATTTTGATAGTGTTGATATATATCAAACAAAGGTAATTGCTGTTCAATAGCCTTTTTGAGTTGAGTGAAATCTTCGATTCGTTTGATAGGAACGAAAACCATCTTCTGTTCTTGAAAAATCAAGCATCCCGGCCATGAATCCACATGATTCAAAGCACAGAAGAAAGCAGGAAAAGGATTAAAAAATGATAAATTGTCTTTTTGAAAATGACCAGAAATCGCATAAAAATAGATGTTTTCATATGTAGGAAAAGATATCATTTTCAAATCATTTTCATCAAATCCTGGAACATATACAATATGAATTGCTTTTTCATAAGTTTGTGCGATTGTTTCCATTTCTACTGAAAAAGGAATATGTAAAATATGATCAACATCTTCAACTTTCATTAAATAAGATAATAAGGCATATTCATCCTTTGTAATAGATTCTAAAACAGGGCATGAAATATGACGTTGATTTAACCATTGGATAAAACTTTGAAGATAGTCATAGGACATGAGAAAATCACGCATATATGCCAATTCATTACGATAAACAATATTAAAAAAGGTATTGATAAAGAAGATTTCATTCACTGTTCTTTTCACCTCGTAGATTTATTATACTACAAATAAAAATAGAAAAACATGGAAATTCATATTTTTCCATGTTCCTGTCAAATCTTTTTAGAATTTTAAATTTCTTGGTGTTCTTGGGAATGGTTCCACATCACGAATATTTTGCATACCTGTCAAATACATCAAGAAACGATCAAAACCAAGACCGAATCCTGCATGTTTACATCCACCAAATCTTCTTAAATCCATATACCACTGCAATCCTTCTTTTGACATCTGTTTTTCATCCATGATTTTTTCAAGAACATCATATCTTTCTTCACGCTGACTTCCACCAACAAGTTCTCCAATACCTGGTACTAACAAGTCACAGGCTGCAACCGTTTTTCCATCATCATTTAAACGCATATAAAAGGCTTTGATTTCTTTTGGATAATCGGTTAAGAATACCGGTCCACCTACAATTTGTTCACAAATATAGCGTTCATGTTCACTATTGAGGTCCATACCCCATTCTACCTTATTTTCAAATTTGACATCAGCTTTCTTTAAAATATCAATAGCTTCAGTATAAGTCATACGTTTAAATTCACTATTTCTCACATGTGTAATTCTTTGAATACATTCCTTATCAATCATTTGTTCAAAGAACTTCATTTCTTCTGGAGCATTTTCTAAAACATAATCAATACAGTATTTTACCATATCTTCAATTAAATCCATATCATCTTCCAAATCTGCAAAAGCAATTTCTGGTTCAATCATCCAGAATTCACTGGCATGGCGTGATGTATTTGAATTTTCTGCTCTAAATGCTGGTCCAAATGTATAAACATCTCTAAACGCCATACAGAAAGCTTCCACATGTAATTGTCCTGTCACTGTTAAAAAGGCTTCTTTACCAAAGAAATCTTTACTAAAATCGGTATCATCAATCGTTGTCGCTCTAAACATTTCACCAGCACCTTCACCATCATTACTTGTAATAATAGGTGTATGCACATAGACAAATCCCTGTGACTGGAAAAATTCATGAATTGCCATTGATAAAACACTTCTTAATCTAAAAATAGCATAAAAAGTATTAGCTCGTGGACGAAGATGTGGAATTTCACGCATATATTCAAAAGAATGTCTTTTCTTTTGTAAAGGGAAATCATCATCACAAGCCCCTTCTACAACAACTTGTGTTGCTTCTATTTCAAAAGGCTGCTTAGCCTGTGGTGTTAATTTTAATTTTCCTAAAACACGAATTGCACTTCCTGTACTGATATGTTTCACTTCATCATAGTTTGTTAAAGTGTCCTGTAAATAAACAATTTGACAGTTTCTAAAGTAAGTTCCATCATTTAAAGCAATAAAACCAACTTTTCCATTATCACGATTTGTACGTACCCAACCATCTAATTCAACATATTCGATACTCTCCGTTTCAAATTCTTCCCCAGATAAAATCATTTCATATAATTCTCTGACTGTCATAAATTCAAACATAACTCTCTCCTCCTTCTTATTAAAAAAGTCGTTCCTCAAAAGGAACGACTATATCGCGGTACCATCCTTATTTGTATTCTTAACAAATACACCCTTTTTAAATAACGCCTCTAAGCGGGATAGTCTACTTTTATTTCTCCTATCCGGTTCATTGAGTGTTCCATATCATTCCCATTTCTTTTGCTTTCACCGTCCAAAAGTCGCTCTAAAACTTATGAATGATATGTTCTCAAATCATTACCTGTATATTTATTATTAACATTTTTTCAATAAAATTTCAACACTTTATTCATCATTCACATGCATTTTTAAAACCAGTTCCTGAATAGCCACAACAACATCAACTGTTTGTACGACAACATCATCTCTGACTGTAAAATGTGTATGCGTAAAATCAACGATACCTTTAATACCTAAATCCATCAAACGATCAACTGTTTCCTGAACATTTTCACTGATTGCTAAAATGGCAATTTTACATCCATCAGGAAATGTTTTTTCTAAATCATCAATATGATAAAGTTTAACACCAAAACGTTCTCCAACTTTATTTTGATCTAAATCATAACCACAGACAATCTTTCCTACTGTATATTGCCAACGGTTATATTTTAAAATAGCACTTCCTAAATTACCCACACCAATTAAAATAATAGATTCATCCAAACCTAAACCTAAAACATTATTTAAAATATTAATAATATCTTTTGTATCATAACCTATTCCGCGTTTTCCTAAAGCTTCTTTACTTGTTAAAAAACTGAAATCACGACGAATCGTTGTATCTAAAATTCCCGTTGCTTCAGATAATTCACTAGATAAAAAATTATTCTTTCCTTCATGTTGCATATTGCGTAAAGCTTTTAAATAAACAGGGAAACGGGACATCGTTGCTTTTGATATTTTATGTTGTTTTTTTTCCATGATTATTCACCAAGACTTTCCATTTCTAAATCATATGATGGTTTCACCATCAAATCAAGCGATGAAAATTGCTGATGTTCATACATAATACGGGCTGATGAAGCAATCATGGCAGCGTTATCTGTACAATAACGCATAGGTGGAAATAATACTGGAATATCACTACGTTTTGTCAGTGCTTCTCTTAATCCCTGATTGGCACTGACACCTCCAGCAACAATAATTTCTTTGACTTGATAATCCTTTGCTGCTTTCAGTGTTTTCGATACAAGAACATCCACTGCCACCTCTTGAAATGAACATGCTAAATCTTCTGGAACAATGTCTTCTCCTCTTTGAGAAGCATTATGACAAAGATTAATCACAGCTGATTTTAAACCACTAAAAGAAAAATGATAGCTGTCATCATTCATTGGAAGTGGCAATTGATAGCTATGCTTTCCTTCTTTCGCCATGCGATCAATGACTGGCCCACCAGGATAAGGCAAATGCAATACACGTCCTACCTTATCATAAGCTTCACCAATCGCATCGTCTAAAGTTTGTCCAATGACTTCAAATGAAAATTCATGTTTCATATAAACAAGTTCACTATGCCCCCCACTGACAACTAAACACAGACATGGATATTGGATATCCTCTACAAGCTCATTAGCATAAATATGCCCAGCAATATGATGAACTCCAATCAAAGGTTTATGATAAGCTAAAGCCAATGTCTTTGCTGCCTGCATCCCAACATGCAATGAACCAACAAGACCGGGTCCTTTTGTAACAGCAATCGCATCAATATCCTGCATATTGATTTTTGCCTCATTGAGAGCTGTCTTTAAAACCGTAGACACACATTCTACATGCATACGACTAGCAATTTCAGGAACAACACCACCAAATAAACGATGTGTATCAATTTGTGATGCGACCACATTACATAATAATTCACGTTGATCTTTTAAAATGGCTACGGCCATTTCATCACAGCTTGATTCAATCGCTAAAATAAGACTCATTATTTTTCCCTCCTTTTCGTCATTAAATAGGCATCTTCATGATTATCCTGATAATAATCGGGACGAACTGCCTGAACTAAAAATCCATATTTTTGATATAAAGCTATCGCTTTATGATTTGATTTTCTTACTTCTAAACTGATTGTTTCTACATCATCATTCATAACATCTAAAGCATACTGCAAAAGTTTTGCTCCATACCCTTGTGACTGATATCGTTTTTCAACAGCAATTGATGCAATTTGTGCCTGTTCATACATGATCCAGACATCAATGTAACCAATCACTTTTTTTTCTTTTTTGAATACAAAAAGATGTGCAAAAGGATTATGAAATAATTCATATTCAAAATCTTCTTGCGTCCAAGGTGAAGGCATCACATTTTTTTCTAAAAGAACAATAGCCTCAAGATCATCTTCACGACATTTTTCTATAGGCATATCTTTTTAGCCTCAACATCTTTAAGATAACGTGGAACCAAAGCATCCACATTTTCACAAGCAGATTCATTTTTGGCTAATTCATGTAAATGACTAGCTAAATTCACTTCTACATGCTCATATCCTACCACTTCATTTTGTCCTACGACTTGAAAATCTTGATAATTCTGCATAAATTGAGGAAAATCTGCAATTGCCATCATTTGTTCAGAAATTAACGCTTTTCCTTGATCATAGGCACAAACAAAGACTTTTTGACTACGAGCATCAATCACTGATACACATTTTTGTAAACCAGCATAAGCCGCTAAAGATGAAATGGCTTTAATACGAACAGATGAAATCACACTTAATGTTTTTGCGATTGTCAAAGCCACTCTTTCACCGGTATAAGAACCCGGTCCAATGGTAATAACCATTTCATCAACATCCAATAGTTCTTTATGATATTTATTTAACAGTTTTTCCAAATAAGGAATAGCATTTTCTGATTGACGTTTCGATCCCATTTCTTGGATAGCTTCTAAACATTGATCATCTTCATATAAAGCAACCATTAAATATTGATTAGATGTATCCATGATTAATTGCAACATATGTTCATCTCCTTTAATAATTGCTGATATTGTTGACCATGTGCAATAAAAGTCATATGACGAGTCTGATCTTTATTTTTTGTCATATGAATTTCTAATCTATTGTCTGGAAGTATATCTTGAATATACATTGGCCACTCAATGACACAGACACCACCATCTTCAAACATTTCTTCAAATCCCAGTTCTTCATTTTCTCCTTCTAAACGATAAGCATCAAAATGATAGAATGGCACTTTTCCTTGATATTCCTTAACAATCGTAAAAGTAGGTGAATTAATAATCTTTGTCACCCCTAATCCTTTTCCTATTCCTTTTGTAAAAGTTGTTTTCCCAACACCCAATTCTCCTTCTAATGTAATCACAGTATTCGGAAATAAATGTTTTGCCAGTTCTTCTCCAAAATCAATCATATCCTGTTCATTTTGAAAATCCATGATGACCTCTCCTTTTTCTATAATTTCCACTTTGATAATAATGATACCAGTGTTGTGCAAAACCCGGTCTAAAAGGTCCTGACATATTCATCGCCATATCAATCAATTGTGAAAGCTGAAGATGTAATATATCATCCAATTCATCACTATAATTCATAGCAGCTTTATGCTGCTGATATTCTTCTTCATCTAAAATCTTATATTTATAATCAGGAAAAACCTTTAAATCTAAATCATAATCAATATATTTCAAGGCTTCACCATCATATAACGTTGGAGATGCGATATTACAATAAAAATGTACCCCTGTCTTACGAATCATACAAATCACATTATACCATTTTCGCTTAGGGAAATAACATATGGCTGGTTCTCTTGTATACCATTTACGACCATCAGCTTCTGTTACAAGCGTTCTATTGTTGACAACAATAAAATGATGTGGTGTTTCCTCTAAAACAAGCCCTTTATCCCAGCAGCGATGAATACTTCCATCATGTTTATAACAATGAATAAGGATATTTTGACCAACAAATGTCTTATTCATAATCAATAACCTCTTTCTATAACAGAATTATTATACACAAGTTCACCTCTTTTTTAAAGTAAATTTACTATTTTCTAACGTATTAAAAAATCTCTCATAAAGAGAGATTAGTGAAAAGCATTTTTTAAACGTGAATATAATAATGGAACAACAATCATACATAATATAAGCGTTGGAGCAACATAAATCGCATTATATCTTAATGAATAAACAATAGGATTCATACCTTCAGGAGCGTAACTGGCAAACAAGAATGCCCCTGATGCAAAATGCGATAAATATTTTAAAAACATAACAAAAACAACACCCCAGCAAATGGAAATATGACCTATTTTTTGAGTTTTGATTAATGGTGTTAAACCACAAACTGCCAGCGGTAAAACATAGTCAAGCAAAACTGACCATGGCCCATAATATTGAGCAATTCCTAATACAAATTGCAATAAAGCGACACCAACACCACAGATCACCCCATAACCGGCTCCCATCAAATATCCACATAACATAATCGCAATAACATCAACTGAAATCGTTCCACCTTGTGGCAGTGAAGGAATCACTTCATTGACATAACTTAAAACAAGTGTAATCGCCATAAACATCGCAAGCATACACATGTTTCTAATTGAGTATTCTACTCGCATAACATTTTTCATCATCTTTTTTCTCCTTTCATTCAGCCAACAAATAAAAAAAGACTTTTCTACCCACGTAAAAAAGTCACAATTTCATTATTTGCACTCTCTACGCTGGCATTACCCAGTTCAGATCATAAGGGATAAGGTTTCCACCTTTCTCAGCAAAATGCACCCCCGGCCTTTTTCTATTATAATCCTTTTTAGAAAAAATACAAATATTTTTGATAAAACATTTTTTTCTAGTTTTTTTATAAATAAATGTTATAATAAAAGGGAATTAAGGGAGGATAAGAAAATGGCAAAAATTATTGCAGTTAATGCAGGAAGTTCATCACTAAAATTCCAATTATTTGAAATGGATGATGAATCTGTAATTACTTCTGGAGTGATTGAAAGAATTGGTTTAGAAGACTCTATTTTTACAATTAAATTTAATGGTCAAAAAGATGTTCGTACTTTACCTATTCCAACACATAAAGAAGCTGTTCATTTATTATTAGATACATTATTAGAAAAAAATATCGTATCATCACTTGAAGATATTAAAGGTGTTGGACATAGGGTTGTTCAAGGTGGTTCTTATTTTAAAGAATCTGCCATTATTGATGATGATGTTGTAAGTAAAATTGATGAATTAAAATCATTAGCTCCTTTACATAATCCTGCTCACTTAACAGGATACTATGCTTTTAAAGAAGCTATTCCAAATGCTGGAGCAGTGGCTGTTTTTGATACAGCATTCCATCAAACATTAGAACCAAGATGTTATATCTACCCAATTCCATATAAATTCTATACTGATTATAAAGTGAGAAAATATGGTGCACACGGAACTTCACATTATTATGTTTCTCAAAAAGTCATTGAAAAATTAGGAAATCCTGAACATTCTAAAATCATTGTTGCTCACTTAGGAGCTGGAGGATCTCTTACAGCTGTTAAAGATGGAAAATCTATTAATACTTCAATGGGATTTACACCATTAGCTGGAATTATGATGGGAACTCGTAGTGGTGATTTGGATCCTTCTATTATTGACTACTTAATTGAACAAGTTGGTATGGATATGAAAGATGTTATTCATATGTTAAATAAAGAATCTGGTTTATTAGGTGTTTCTGGTGTATCAAGTGATTTTAGAGATGTCTTAAATGCAGCTAATGAAGGAAATGAAAGAGCAAAACTTGCGATTGATATTTTCTTTAGACGAGTTATTGCTTATATCGGAAGATATTTTATTGCTTTAGGTGGGTGTGATGCCATTGCCTTTACAGCAGGTATTGGTGAAAACTCTGCTTATGCAAGAAAGGAAATTTTATCATTAGTAAGTGAAGCTTTAGGTATTGTTGTTGATGATGATGCTAATGAAAATGGTGAAGGAGAACGATTAATTTCTGCACCAGAATCAAAAATTAAAGTTTATGTCATTCCAACAAACGAAGAACTTGTGATTGCTAGAGATACAAAACGCTTATTAAATTTATAATTAAAAAGATGCAGAGATTTCTCCCTGCATCTTTTTTACATATTGTCTTCTTTTTTTGATCTATACTTCAACATGATCATCAAACCAAGACTTCCTCCAGCTAATATCACCATATTCATGATATTGGATGAGTCCCCAGTTTTTACAATCACTGGTATTCTAGTATTTTCATACTGTAAACTATGAATGTTTCCAACACCTTCAAGTTGATCATCAATCACTATTTTTACACCTTCATCAGATAACTGATATCCTTGTGGTGCTTTAGTTTCTTTAAGATAAACAGTCTGACCATATGCTAAATCCGTAAAAGTCACTATTCCTTTATTGATATTGGCTTTGATTGTCTTTAATGGATTCTGACACTTTTCATCTGAATATATTGTAAATTCAAAATCATTATGAACAATGTTTTGATGTGTCTGACTATCAATCTTATTGACCTGAATATCCGTTAAAATACGATCATCCGTCATTGTCAATATCATATCCTGTGTCTGATCCACAGTAAAAACAATTGATGATGCTTTCTTATATCCTTCTGGTGTTTTGATTTCAGTAAGTGTATAAGTTTCACCTGCTTTTAACCCTTTAACAACATGATATGTACCATCTGTCGTCCATTTATCAATGATGTTATTTTGCTGGTCAGTTATCTGTAAAATAGCATCCTTAACAACATTGCCATTATCATCTTTCTTTTGAACGCTGACTCTTGTATCAATCATTGATAAGTGCATATCTTCATCTTCTTTAACGGTAAATGGTATTTCATTAGCTGTCACATATCCATCAGGTGTTTTGATTTCTCGTAAAATATAAGTTTCACCAACTTTCAATCCTTCTACAAGATGTTTGGATTCATCACTAACCCATTGATCAACAATATCCTTTGTTTTGGTACTAACCACCTGTAATGTTGCTCCTTTGACAGGTTTTTCATCTGCACCTAATTTTGTCACATCTACCTGTGTGTCATTCATCACAATCGTTTGTTTGTTTTTGGACATTGTAAATTTCACATCTTTGGCATAAGTATATCCAAGTGGTGTCAAATCTTCACGATAGATATAATCTTTTCCCATGACAAGTCCTTTAATTAAGTGCGTTTGTCCATCACTTGTCCACTGTTCTACAATTTCTCCAGTTTCAGCATCTATCACAGTGTATTCTCCACCTTTGAGTTCTGTTCCATTAAGATCCTGCTTAGAGAAATATGTTTCTGTTAGCTTGTTATTGACTGTCTTTTCCACTACATATTCTTTCGTTGTATTGTCTTTCATTTCAAACACAAAGATCACAGGTTCATCCAAAAGTACATAGCCATCAACAGTCTTGATTTCTTCAACTTTATATTGTGCTCCATCTGTTCCAAGTGGTAAATCCTTTAATTCCAGTTTTCCACTTTCATCAATCATATAAATACCATCAGTTGCAGTGTCCATATTGACAGGTTCACCTTTTTTGTAGATGAGCTTTCCAGTTGTTGGATCAACGATATCGCTGTTAGCTGTCACTTTGAACTGGGCTCCACCAACTGCTGTGTCTTTATCTAACTCAAATGTCTTGTGCAAAATCAAATGACCTGTTGGTTTTTCATTGACAAATGTTACTTCAATGACTGGCTGATGATCTTCATCAAAAATGATGTCCTGACGATCAGAAGAAATCTCAACCTTGATGTCATCACCTATTAAGAATCCTTCAGGTGTTTTCAATTCTTCAATGGTATAAGTTCCTGATTCTACCATATCATCCAAGACAACATACCCCTTTTCATCAGTTGTCCATTCGTCTTTATAAACTAAACCGACTTTCTGTTTGACATAATTTCCGTCTTCATCTTTTAGCTTAAATGTGGCATGAGATAAAGTCACCTTTTGTCCTTGATGGTCAGTTTTAACAATCTTTAGCCATGCCTTGAATGGTGCATTGTTGACCATTCTGTATTCAATTTCCTGATTTTGATCAATGGTGACAAAGAAATCACCACTGGCATAATAATTTTCTGGTGTCTTTGTTTCCTTGACTTGATAAATACCATAAGGCAAATCAACAGATGTATCTCGTCCTGTTTGATCTGTGACGAGCACATCATACGTTTTAGCTTTTTCCCATCCATTCTTTTGAACATCTGAGTAAAGTTTGATTGTAAATTCAACACCTGCCAAACCTTGTGTAATACCACTTGATCCATCAGAACCCATCTTAGCGACTTCAAGTTTTCCTTTGATGACCTGTTCTTTAGAAACAACATTTTGAGTCACAACCTGTTGTGTTGAATTGGAAGATGCCAATGACACAATCTGTGGTGAATCTAATAAATATCCAACACTTGGTTTTGTTTCTTCAACACGATATACTCCCATTGGTAAGTTAGACCAAGAAATCTTCGCATTGTTGTCTGTTTTCTTTGTTCCTGTATCGCCCCAAACGCCATTACCAACTGTTTTTTGAGAAATGACTTCATCTTTTGTATAAAGCACTGTACCATCAGCCGGACTGAGAATATTGTCATTGGCTTTCAAGACATATTCTGCTTCTTTTAAAGTGGCATCACCCTGTGCACTATTACCTGTTTCTTTGTCCTGTTTTTCGAGTTCAATTTTCCCTAAAACAGGTTCATTATAGATTTCAATGGCATAAGTTTTGCCATTTTCAGTCACACTTTGGTTCTTTTCCAGTGTCACAATGACATAGTTTTGTGGTGCTTTTTTTTCAAGAATCGTATATGTTCCATAATCAAGCAAACCTGTTTTGGCAATACCTTCATTATTTGTAGAGATTGTTGAAACAACTTGATTGCCACTTAATACTTCAAACTTCGTTCCGGCTTTCTTGACAATCTCACCTGTTTTCTTATCTTTCTTAACAACTTGAATATAACCTTGTTTCCAGTTATTGGTTTGTGTAAATGAAGCTGTCTGCCCAGCTTTTAATTCGACTGAATGAACTGTTGAATCCAAAACAAGATGATCTGGCACTTTAACTTCCTGTATATAGACAGTGGCTGGTTTTAATTGACTGATGGTTACTGTTCCATCTTTACCAGTTGTATATGTGCCTAGACTTGGATTCATATTGGCATTATAAGAGATTTTAAACTGAACATCTGAAATATAATTTCCTTTGTTGTCTTTCTTGGCAATCTTTAAAGCAGACGTTCCAATCTTGATTTTAAAGAATGCACTTGGTAAAGCTTCATCCAGTTTTCCAGCAATGGCAACTTTTTGATAGCTTTCAGAACTGTCCAGACAAATAAGCTGTCTTTTGTTTAAATCTAGACTGTTGGTTGCTGAAACAGTTTTAGTATCTTCAAAAGAAGCATTGGCTGTTATTTTTAAAATATTTCCGCTTTTATCAAATGATAGCCCATCAGATTTGAAATCATATCTATCCAAGACACCATTTTGATCGTTCATCTCCATATAATAATGACTGTCATCAAAGTCCGACATTTCATAAGTCTTGGCTAAACTTTCACTCTTAGCAGCAAAGCTAGGAATCTTGCTCCAAGAAGCCAATGTTTCACTATAGGAATCATAGTATTTTTTGACATTGGATTTGGTTGTTGCATTATCCCAGTTCAATGCATTATAGACAGAAGTTGCCCCACTCGTTGTGACTCCTCGATAGCTGCCATCCGCCTTTCTTTCACCTACCATGATTTCCCATACAATGATCTGAGCAGCATACCATTGATAGGCATTACCCTTAACTGCTTTCAATGAGCCACTCGTATTGTATTCTACATTGATTTTAGTAGGAGCAAGACTTAAAACTCTACTAATCAATATTTCTTTTTGTGAAGCACTTAAGTATTTGTTTTTCTGTGCTTCCTCAATCAAATCAATCGTATCAGTAGGTGTATACTGTGTTCCATCATGAACAGCTTTACCATGTTCAAGACAATAAAAATACTGTCCATTTGTTGTTAAAAGGACAGTCACACCTTCATCATAGGCACTTTCATCCAAGATTGTACCATCATTGAGTTTGGCTCCATCTTTTGTCGTGACACCCGGTAAATAATTGTAGGTGTTCATCTCATAAGATGCTGCGTGAACTTGACCTATGTTTAACGCAAATAAACAAGATAAAATTGATAATAAAACTTTTTTAAATCCATGAAATAGTTTATGTTTATTCATCCTTTTCCCTCCTTTTTGTGGCTAAACATAACTTTCTTGTCTACATCACCTCCTTTCATGCTAAACAAAAAGACAGGTTTTCTCCTGTCATGAAATTGAATTGATAATGAAAAAATCCCATTTAAAATGGGATCACAATTTGGGCTATAAAACTACATATCACTGTCATACAGGCTACAAAAACAAGCCCTTTTTGTCGATAAGCAAAATAAATACCTGCCAGTCCTCCTATAAAAGCACTGACCATATTTCCAGTTGCATAAAAAATACTTGGAAAAGTTAAAGCCGATAGTACAGCATAGGGAACATAATATAAAAGTGAGCGGATAAAGCGAGAATGAATTTCTTTTTTAAAAAAAGTTAATGGCAACATTCTAGGTAAATAAGTCATGACAGCCATCACTAAAACAGTCGTCAGCAAATAACTTGTCATCATTCTTTTTCCTCAATTGGATAACGCCAAGCGCCATACAATGCTGCCAGTAACGTTGCGATAATTAATTGAAATCCACTCGATAATCCTTGAAACAAAGGAGTCACATACATTAACGTTGAAAGAATAGCTGCCAATAAAACGACTTCTCCAATAGCACGTGATTTTGAAGATGCAGGAATAATAATGGCTAAAAACATACCATATAAAGCGAGTCCCATTGCATTTTGTAAAGAGGCTGGTAATAAATTGGTTAATGTTTCTCCTGCCAGTGTCCCACTTGTCCATCCAATAATCGGTATCAGTATAAAACCTGACATAAAAGGAAAAGAGAGAGTCTTCTGTTCTAATGATGCCAGACTAAATGTTTCATCTGTAATGCCAAAAGAAATCACCATTCTTTCAAGTGTTGACATCTTTTGATCAATCTTTTGGCTTAAAGACAGTGACATTAAAAAATAACGTGCATTAATCATCAAGAGTGTCAAAGCGGTTTCCATATAAGATGCCTGAACAAGCATTAAGGACACACCCGCAAACTGTCCTGATGATGTTAAATTTGTTATAGAAATCAAAGTTGCCAGTCCTAACGGTAAGCCACTTGAAGCCACAAAAACACCAAAAGAAAAAGAAACCGGAAAATATCCTAAAGCAATCGGTAAAGATCTTCTACACCCACTCAAAAATTCCTCCATCAAATCCCCTCCATATATCCCTATATGATACATGAATCAAGATTACTTATCAAATAAATTTTTTTCAATAAATGTCATAATTTCTTCTCTTGATGTTAAAACTTGATAAAAAGACTTTCTTAAATCTAATCTTTGAATATCCACTGAGCGAATATCACTCAATTGAATACGACAATATGTTATATGTGTATCAGTTTTTATTTTAATATCTTTTTCAAACAGTGGATTGACAGGTGTCGAATCTTTCTTTATAGATGTACATGGAACAACAAGCATCTTATATCCCATATCTTTTAAAACATAACACCAATGTCCATCCATTAATTCTTTAGGAAAACCTCGTCCAATATTAAAATAAGCCAATTCATGGATATGTGGTCTTTTATGTACGTGATAGAAAGTCTGATTACAATCTCCATCTTTAACAAGATGACAATAAAAATATTCCAGCTGACTTGTTTGATGCAACAGGGCATAACTATATTTTTCAACATCATAAACACCTGATTCTTCTAATTTTTTTAAAGATTTATTCATTTCTAGTAAATTATTACGTATACTCATAATAACCCTCCTATTATATATATACGCATATTTTTCTCATTTTTCTTTTTTTTAAACGAAATTTTTTTATTTTTTTATTTTATAGGTGTGATGAAGTGATTTTTAAAATATGAAAACTATTGTTTCATCTTTCATGTATAATAGCATTGTTGATGGAGTTTTTTAAAAATGAAGCGCCTGGACTTTTTTCAAAGTTGACGAGGACCAGATTTATCGAAAGATTCGGCGGATGATCTGGAGGTATGATGCTACCTGAACGATGAGCAAAAATAATGAGTGATCATTAAACAAATATCATCAGGCATCACTTCATCATATAATCAATTGAATATATGGAGGAAGATTTTATGTGTGGAATTACTGCTTATTGTGGAAAAGGAGAAGCTTTGCCTTTTTTAATGCAAGGTTTATCTAAATTGGAATATCGTGGTTATGATAGTGCCGGTATTACAACATTAGAAAACAGTCAATTAGTCACTATCAAATGTAAGGGAAGATTGGAAAATTTAGAAAATAAACTGAAAAGTCATCAATTACATGGACATGTAGGTATTGGACATACAAGATGGGCAACACATGGTATACCATCTAATCTCAATTCACATCCACATACCAATCAAGATGAAACAATCGCATTAGTGCATAATGGTATCATCGAAAATTATCGTGAATTAAAAGATGAACTGATCAAAAAAGGATATCAGTTTCAATCTGATACTGATAGTGAAGTTGTTGTCTTGCTTTTGGATAGTCTTTATGAAGGAGATCTTTTAGCAGCAACACAAAAAGTATTAAAACAAATCAAAGGAAGTTATGCATTATGTATTCTTTCAACACTTGAACCAGATCATATCATTGTGGCGAAAAAGGATAGCCCATTAATCATTGGAAAAACAAATGATGCCTATGTCGCTGCAAGTGATATTCCTGCTTTATTAGAGTATACAAAAGATGTCTATTTTTTAAATGATTATGAAATGGCTGTTTTATCTTGTGATCATATTGATTTTTACAATCATGATGGACAAAAGATTGAAAAAACTTCAACAACAATTCCTTATGATTTAGAGGCAGCTAAAAAAGATGGCTATGATACTTTTATGTTGAAAGAGATACATGAACAGCCTCATGTCATTGCAGAAACATTAAGAGGACGTATTCATCAACAACATATTGTCTTAGATGAATTAAAAGACATTGATTTTTCAAAATTCAACAAAGTCTATTTTGTAGCCTGTGGGACAGCCTATCATGCTTCATTATGTGGGGCTCATGTTTTAAAGAAAGTTGCTCATCTTCCCGTGTTAAGTGAAGTCGCAAGTGAATTTCGTTATAATGATCCATTGATTGATGAAAAGACATTAGCCATCTTTGTATCACAATCAGGAGAAACCGCTGATACTTTGGCAGCATTACGTTTAGCTAAAGAAAAGAAAGCCACAACTCTTGCTGTTGCGAATGTTTTAGGAAGCACCATTTCTCGAGATGCAGATTATGTATTGTATACATGTGCTGGTCCAGAAATTGCTGTTGCATCAACGAAAGCTTATACAACACAGCTTGTTCTTTTAATTTTATTAGCTTATTATATAGCACAAAATTTAAATCAGGATGTTCACGATGATGTCATTAAGCAGTTACAGCTTATTCCTCAATATGTGGACAATATTTTAAAAGATGAACCTGTGTTTGCACAATATGCACATATGTTAAAGGATATGCATGATGCTTATTTTATTGGAAGAAATTTAGATTATGCCAGTGTGCTTGAAGGAGCTTTAAAACTCAAAGAAGTTTCTTATGTTCATGCCGATGCTTATGTGGCTGGTGAATTAAAACATGGTCCAATTGCCTTAATTGAAGATGGGTCTGTTGTTATTGCTGTCGCAACCCAGCCTCATATTTCTCAAAAAACAATCAGTAACATTCAAGAAACGATTGCCAGAGGAGCCCGTGTGATCTTACTTACAACCCATCATGAAGAAGTTAAAAATGTACAAAACACTTACTATTTACCCGATGTTGAACCAACATTACAAGCAATTCTGGTTGCCATTCCTTTACAGCTTATAGCTTATTATACAGCTTGTCTTAAAGGTTGTGATGTTGATAAACCACGTAATCTGGCTAAATCAGTGACGGTTGAATAAAAACACTTTCGAGTGTTTTTTCTTTTGGTTAAAAGTATTTCATATGAAAATTAATCTTTATTCTTCACAAGAAGTTATGAAATTGATATAATAGTAAACGAGGTGATGAATCGTGGAAAAACGTGAACCAAAAGATTTAACAAATTATGATAAACGTTTTGAAGAAGATCCAAGCTCATTTAATGATTTTCAAGCTATGGATTATGTAAAGGAATTGAAAAATCAAGGACGCACTGATGATGCAATTGAAGTAGGAAAGACTTTCTTACAAGTTGGTGAAGGTTTAAGTGGTTTTATTAATCATTATGGTTATGCACTTTATAATAAATATATCAATATTGATGAAGACAAAATCAAAGAAAAAGAAGATTTATTTTTCTCTATTGTTGATGAAATCACAAATTTATGTAAACAAGAAAAGTATTCTCCTTTAGAAGCAACAATCAATAAAGCAATGAAGTATGTCATGAACCAGAAACCTGTGAATTATCAAAAGTTATCTACTCTTTTAGATAAACTTGATGTTCAAACATTAAGCATTGATCCTTTTATCAACAATGCAGGTAAAGAATTTGAATCTAAAAAAGAAAAATGGTATCGTTTAAAAGTCAGATGCTCATATGAGTTAGAAGATTATAAAGCCTGTGTAGAATATGCTAATAAAGCATTGACACAACCTATCAAATGGCATTATAACAACCTTAACTGGGTGAAATATTATCGTGCATCTTCACTTGTCCATTTACAAAGATATGAAGAAGCAGAAAATGAATTCTTAGCTTTAGGTAATAGAATTCCTCATGTTGATTCTTTCCAGGTTCTTTATGATTTATATATGCATACTGGAAAAGTTAAAGAAGCTTATACAAATTTGATTTATAAATTCTTTAAATCTGGATATAATCTTGATGAATTATCAACTTATGAAATGATTTTAGATATGGTTAAAACTGGTCAAAATCAAGAAATCATCAATCTAGCCAATGCTTTTGTTTATCAAATCAAAGCAGAAAATCAAAAAGAAATTTCACAAAACACTATTTTAGAACAATATCAGAATATGGATAGCAGTTCTTTATATGATCGTTTGTATAATCAATTAATGGAACATCTTGATGAATATATTGATCGTTATGAAGCAAAAGTTGTATATTATAACAAAGATAAAGAATTTGGTAGTCTTTATTTAGAAGATGATGATCCATTATTCTTTAGACAATCTGATTATATTTATGATGAAGTTGTTGAAAAATATGATGTAGTTGAATATAGTTTAATGAAAACTTATGATTTCAAAAAACAAAAACCATCTTCAAAAGCCATTTTATTAAAAACATTATATGAAGATATTCAATACTAAGCTATGTGATGCATAGCTTTTTTTGTCACATAAAATCATCTTTTTCATACTCTATAATGAGGTGAAAATGTGTTAACTCTATTACAACAGATGCCTGTTTTGATATTTATTGGAGCCATTCTTTTTAACTGGCTTTCCACATTTTTAGGGGCTTCGTTAGTCTATTTTACCAATAAAGAAAACCAACAGATTGTTTCCATAGCACTGGGCAGCAGTGCAGGTATTATGATTGCTGCATCATTCTTTTCTTTAATCCTGCCAGCTATGAATTTATTAGAAAATATGCCTAAATGGTTTTTACTCATTATTCCACTTGGTTTTTTATGTGGTGTTATCTTTTTAGCACTCTGTGATCATTTTTTACCACACAAGCATATGATTTCCGGAGAAATTGAAGGCGTTCATTCTCGTTTTTCTAAAAATCAGCTCCTTATGTTAGCCATGACATTACACAATATTCCCGAAGGTTTAGCTGTCGGTGTCGCTTTTGCCAGTGCTCATCAACAATTTATTCCAGCCTTGATTCTTTCTATTGGTATTGGTATTCAAAACTTTCCTGAAGGAACTGCTATAGCATTACCCATGCATCAATATGGAAAAAGTCGTTTTGTTTCGATGATGTATGGACAGTTTTCTGGAATCATTGAAATTCCTGCCGCTATTTTAGGCTATATTTTTGCTTCATTAATTCAAAATATACTTCCTTTTGCATTGAGTTTTGCTGCTGGAGCTATGCTTTTTGTCTGTGTTGAAGATATGATTCCTGAAGCTTGTTGTCATCGTCAAATAGATATCGGTGCTTTATCCTGTATGATTGGATTTACGGTTATGATGATTTTAGATATAATGTTATCTTGATTTAAAATTCGTGTTTTTTCTAAAATATTTCAAAATAATTCGCAAAATACTGATTCTTTTGATTTTATTTTTTGAAAAAGCATTGACAAATAATTTTCATTTCATTATGATAAAAGATATATAAAACAAAAAGCCATGATGTGACATAGTAAATATTTCTGTGACAATAGAGATATGATGGTTGGTGCAAATCATACGTAAAGAAATTTTGAATTCAACACGGAGCTGTTACTTTGATAAGGGGTAATCGGGGTCATAACGTTATTTATGAAAAGTTATTCAACTTACAAAGGTTATAATTGTGAAATTATAATAAATTGAGGTGGTACCGCGTTCACTCGCCCTCTTGGGACGGGTCTTTTTGTTTTATAAAAAAAAGAGAGAGGAATGTGATATGATGAAAAAACTATCTGTATTATTATTAGCTATGGGGATGCTGTTATCAGGTTGTGCCAGTGATAGTAGTGAACCTAAGGATTTATCGGAAGTTAAAATTGGTGCTATTCAGTTTGCGCAACACCCAGCATTAGATAAGGCTTATGAGGGATTTAAGGATACTTTAATAGAAGCTGGTGTTAAGGAAGAAAACATTGATTTTCAAAATGCCAGTGGTGATCCATCCAATTGTCAAACGATTGCTGAAAAATTTGTCAATGATGGTGATGATTTAATTTATGCTATTGCAACTGATGCTTTACAGGCTGCGGCAAATAAAACAACAGATATTCCTATTGTTGGTGCAGCTGTTACTGATTTTGAAACAGCAGGAGTTGTCAAATCTAATGAAAAACCAGAAACCAATGTGACTGGTTCCAGTGATTTAAATCCTGTTAAAGAACAAATGGAACTATTAAAGACTTTAGTGCCTGATGCCAAAAAAATTGCAGTATTCTATTGTAGTGATGAAGCCAATTCTATTTATCAAGGTGAAATTGCCTTAGAAGCCGCTAAAGATTTAGGTTTAGAAGCTAAAGTTGTAACAGTATCAAATGATTCAAGTGCTATTCAACAAGTAGCTCAATCCATGATTGGTCAATATGATGCTGTTTATATTCCAACTGATAACCTTTTAGCTTCTAATATGGCAACGGTAGCACAAGTCACAAATGAAAATCAGTTACCTGTCATCGTTGGGGAAGAAAGTATGTGTGAAAATGGTGGTCTAGCAACTTTAAGCTTAGATTATTATACTGTTGGACAAAATGCTGGTAAACAGGCTCTTGCAATTTTAAATGGTGAATCAAAAGTTCAAGAAACACCTGTTACTTTTGTCGATGCTAAAGACTGTCAATATTTTGTGAATCAAAAAGTCGCTACACAGTTAGGTATTGAAGTCCCTGCTGATCTTCAAGTAACAATGATTGGAGGATAGATTGATGTCTATCCTATTATCTTTACAGGGAGCCCTTGGTCAAGGAATCCTTTGGGGTATCATGGCTCTTGGTATCTATTTAACATTTAGAATTCTAGATATTGCTGATTTATCAGTAGATGGCAGTTTTGCGACTGGTGGTGCTGTATGTGCTGTTACTTTGATTGCAGGTATCCACCCTATTATCGCAATATTATTAGCGACTTTATCTGGTTTTTTAGCTGGATTTATAACAGGTTTTTTGCATACAAAATGCAAAATGCCAGCCATTTTAGCTGGTATCTTAACTCAATTAGCTTTATATTCTATTAATCTTAGAATTATGGGAAAGAGTAATATTCCTTTATTACAGTCATCAACCCTTTTTAAAGATTTTGCCAAACTTATTCCCCTCACTTCACAATGGATTACAATCTGTATTGGGATTTTCTTTAGTTTAATTGTAGTGATTGGGATTTACTGGTTTTTAGGAACGGAATTTGGTTCATGTTTAAGAGCAACTGGTAATAATGAAAATATGGTCAGAGCCAATGGTGTGAATACTGATACTATGAAATTATTTGGTTTAATGCTCAGCAATGGACTCGTTGCTATGAGTGGTGCATTGGTCACACAACAACAAAGTGTAGCAGATGTGAAAATGGGAACGGGAGCCATTGTGATTGGACTGGCTTCGATTGTGATTGGTGAAGTTATTTTTGGTAAAAAGGCTGGATTTAAATTACGTTTAACTTCTATTATTATTGGTTCTATTATTTATCGTATGATTGTTGCGATTGTTTTACAAATGGGATTAAATACTGATGATTTAAAACTGTTAACAGCTTTTATTGTCGCTGTAGCTCTCACTGTTCCTGTCATTGTCAATAAAAGAAAACGTCTTTCAATGTATAAAAAATTAACTGGAAAGGAACTGCAAAATCATGCTTAAATTAGAAAAAGTTTCTAAATCATTTCATATAGGAACTCCTAATGAAAAATGCGTTATCAAATCCTTAAATTTAGAATTAAAAGAAGGAGATTTTGTAACAGTCATTGGTGGTAATGGGGCTGGGAAAAGTACATTGTTAAATCTGATTGCAGGGGTCTATCCCATTGACTGTGGTATCATCACATTAAATGGTCAAGATATTTCCTTAGCTCCAGAATATCAACGTGCTCAATTCATAGGTCGTGTTTTTCAAGATCCTATGATGGGAACGGCTGCGGATATGCAAATTATCGAAAACTTAGCTATGGCTGCTCGTCGTGGACAAAAACGTAGTTTACGTTGGGGAGTTACAAAAAAAGAAAAAGAACAATATTATGAAGCTGTCAAAACATTAGGGTTAGGTTTAGAAGATCGTTTAACAACAAAAGTTGGATTACTCTCTGGAGGACAGCGTCAGGCATTAACCCTCCTCATGGCAACTCTCCATAAACCTCAATTATTGTTATTGGATGAACATACAGCTGCATTAGACCCTGCCACAAGTACCAAAGTTTTGACCTTAACGAATGAAATTGTCACAAGACAACATTTAACTGCTATGATGGTCACACACAATATGAAAGATGCTATTGACATTGGAAATCGTTTAATTATGATGTATGATGGTCATATCATTTATGATGTGGAAGGTGAAGCAAAAAAGCAATTAACAGTCAACGATTTGCTTAAAAAATTTGAAGAAGCCATTGGAGAAGAATTTGTCAATGATAGAATGTTATTAGGCTAGTGATCTAGCCTTTTTTAATGATAAATAAGCGTTCTTTTTCTACAATGCAATAAAAAACATCATGATAATCCTGTATCCCTGCCTGTTTCAGTTGTTTCATCAGCCATGCTTCATCACGATTCATCAGTTTCAATATCTCATAATCAATGACTCCATCACTAATAATGGCCGCAGGGACTTTCACTTCACTTTTCTTTGTTTCAATAACCGATAATTGTCCATCAGTTTCTAAAACAGCAAATTCAACCTCTGATATAGAACCTATCCCCTGTTCTCTTAAATGATGACAAAGATCATCAACACTATATTTTAAAGATGCCATTTTCTTTTGATTCACTTTTCCTTGAAAAATAATGAAAGTAGGATGTCCTTCTACAATCTTTTTAAAAAAAGGATTTTTTAATGAGATGACAGTAAATAACTTATCCATGACAACAATCACAAAAACAGCTAATGCAGCCTGTAAAAAATTAACATCTTTATTTCCAATAGACATTGTCATTAATTCACTAATAATTAAAAAAACAATCAAATCTGAAACACTTAATTTACTCATCTCTTTCTTTCCTAAAAATCTAATCATGAAAACAAGTAAAAGATATGTTCCAAAACTTTCAATAAAGATTTCCAGATATCTCATAAAAGTCAACTCCTTTGCATAAAGTATATCAGGAGGAAACTATGAAACAAACACTACGTACCTATATTTATACATGCTTAATCTTTCTGATTCCCTTTATACTTATCTCATTTATTCTTTCCATTATTTCTTATTTCATGCAAATGAATACCCTTTTCATACAAATCATGATACAAATATTCTCATATTTTATTTTAATCATTTCTGCATTATATCTCACTTCCCATTTACCACATCAACGTATGAAACATTGTATCATCTTTGCTGTCTTTTATTTTTTGATGAGTTTATGCTTTCATCTTAATCATATTCAATATATACATCTTATTTTTAAACCACTTATTTTTATATTCATTGGTTTTTTTAAAGAACTAAAAAGTCGTATGATTGCATAAAAAAAGACTTCAATAAGAAGTCTTTTTAAAATAGCAACATACATGAGAAAAATATTGCAACAACAATTAAAATAACATAAGGAATACGTACTAAACATGCCAGAGCAGTGTTCTTCTTTAAATCATTGACCATTGAATCTTCTAAAACACCAACAAATAATGTTGCTGCTGCTATATTAAAGAAATTCAAAGGACCAAGATAAAGCTCCAATGTACTCATAGGAAGAATAAAAGCATAAATTGTATTAACAGCTACAACGACAATTAAAAAGAGTATCCACAAACTCAATACAGCACGATTAAATTGACGACTTTCTTGCATATGATCACCACCTACTTTTTCCTTTTCTTATTATATACTATTTTCAAAAAAATAACAAATTTCTCTTTAAGCAACAAAAAACAATTAGATTTTTTTCTTTATTTCATCTATAATAAATATATCAAGTAAAGTGAGGGGGTTATTGATGATACATATGGTTTTATGCTGTGCAGCTGCTATGTCTACAAGTTTATTAGTTGAAAAAATCAAGAGAGAAGCGAATCAACAAGGGATATCTATTGATATAAGGGCTTTAGGAGTTCATGATATATGTCATCAGGCCACTGATGCCCATATTATTTTATTAGCTCCACAAGTAAAATATATGAGAAAGCAGATTCAGAAGTCTTTACCTAATATTCCTATCATGGATATATCTATGCGTGATTATGGAACAATGAATGGTAAAAATGTCTTTTTGAATGCTTTGCAAATATTAGATCATCAAAAGCTATAAATAAATTTTTGGTTTATTTATAGCTTTTTCATTAACAAATCCATTTCTATTTTTTAAAGCAAACTTCCCTTTAGTCCTTTTTTAAATACCAGTACAGCTCTTTGTGTCCCTAAAAAAGACATGGTAATAAGATGATAACTTTTCTTTTCCATCTCTTTTATTTTTTCATCTATTTTTTCTGTCACATTTTCTACAGTAATATCTTCAATTAACTCTGTTTTATACATAACAATGAATCACCTCCATTAACAATCAATCTGATGTTTGTAAACAGTATCTTGCAATAGTTTCTATCAGTTGATCAGGTAAGGTTTGGTTATAAGGAAAATAGATAGCATTTTTCTTTGTCTGCCACTTTGTTAAATGCGAAGCAAACTTTTCAATCACTTTTTCACCTACATAAAGACTGATGTGTTTTTGACAAGCTGCAAACGAAATAGACTGACCATCTTTTTCATAACAAGGCATACTCCATAAAATACGTTCTTTTAAACAAGGAACACTCTTTAATAAAATGTTTCTCATTCTTCTTAAATGACTTTGAGTTTCTAATGGCTGTAAATCAATATATTCATCCACTGTTTTTGGTGCCTGACCACAATAATGACTTTGATTGATTTTTTTGAATTCACGACCACATCGAGGACATATCCACATTTGTTATAACCTCCTATTGAAAAAGATGATGTTTTCACATCATCTATGCAAGATATTCAATCTTTAAAATTTTAACTTCATATGGTTCAGCAACACCGACTGAAACAATTTCATTAACACCATGATCAAGAATAGCTTTCGCTAATGGAGATTCATTTGAAATTTTACCATTCAATGGATCTGTTTCAAATGTTCCAACGATTGTAAAAGTTTCTTCTTGAGCATTGGCTTCTGATAAATCTAAAATTGTGACAGTTGCTCCTGGTTTTGCAACTGTGCTATCTAATTGTGATTCATCAATAATTTGCACATGTAAAAGCATTTGATCAATTTCTTTGATTCTTGCTTCAATATGTGCCTGTTTATCTCTAGCTGCATCATAATCCGCATTTTCTGATAAGTCACCTTGAGAACGTGCTAATTGCAATTCTTCAATAACTTTTGGTCTTTCGACATTAATTAACTGTTCTTTTTCTTGTTTTAGTTTTTCAACCCCACTTTGGGTTAATAAAACTGCATCATGATCCATAATTTATCCACCTCGCAGACTATACTATAACATAAATATGTTGAAAATACTAGCATTCTCTCTTAAATTTTCTCTATTCATCAATGATACTTTTGATTTTTGTTGTTAATAAATCAACAGCCACATGATTACTTCCACCCTCAGGAATAATGATATGTGCATATTTTTTAGAAGGTTCAATAAACTGTTCATGCATAGGTCTAACTGTTGTCAGATATTGTTCACAAACAGATTGCAGACTTCTTCCCCTTTCTTCGATATCTCTTTTTAAACGTCTGATAAAACGGATATCACTATCCGTATCAACATAGACAAGAATATCACATAACTCTCTTATTGAAGGTTCAGCTAAAACAAAAATACCCTCTAAAATAATCACATCTCTTTTTTCGATGACTTCAGTAATAGAACTACGTGTATGTAAAGTATAATCATATGTTGGTTTTTCTATACGTTCTTTTTTCTTTAATTTCTTTAAATGTTCTACCAGTAAATCTGTATCAAATGCAAAAGGATGATCATAATTTGTTTTAGCACGTTCTTCAAAACTTAAATGACTTTGATCTTTATAATAATCATCTTGTTTTAAGATTTTCACTTTATGATGTCCTTTAAAATAATCATATAACTGTTTTGCAATTGAGGTTTTCCCTGAGGCACTTCCCCCAGCTATACCAATAATGACAGCTTGGTTTTTCATCATTTTCTCACCTTTCTTCCCATATCATTTGCTAATACACGATGAGGTATTTCAACATAGAGTATTTCCATTGGATGATTTGCTTTTGTGACTTCTTCCATATCTTCATTATAAAGTTTTTCAACTGTAAAGAAAAGATTATCATGATGTGGAGAGAAAATTTCAATCTGATCACCCATTTCAAAATAATTTCTTTGTTCTATTTTAGCTAAATGATTTTGATAATTATAATCGACAATACGCATCACAAATTCCTGCGTAGGATGTTCATCACGCATATTAAATAATTGTTCATCAACACCTGGATGATCAAAATAAAATCCATGACATAAAGCACGGTTGGCTGCTTTTTGTAATTCCTTTTCATAAAAATCATCTTGTTGAAAATGATCAGGATCTTCACAATAAGCATCAATCAGTTTACGATAAGTAGACACAATTGTCGCAATATAATGAACCGATTTCATACGTCCTTCAATTTTAAAAGAATCAACTCCTAATTCAATCAGTTCACCAATATGATGAACAAGACTCATATCTTTACTTGACATACTAAAAGGCATATCATCTTCTTTATTGACAAGAACACCATCCTGATATAAATCATAATACCAGCGACAAGATTGTGAACAACCACCACGATTGGCATCACGACGACTTAAATAGTTAGAAAGCATACATCTACCAGAATAATGAATACACATTGCTCCATGAATAAAATATTCTATATCTACATCCACTTTATCCATAATTGCTCTTAAATCTTCATAAGTCACTTCTCGTCCTAAAACAACACGATCCATTCCCATCTTTTGATAAAATGCAATGGCTTGACTATTCAAAGTAGAAAGTTGTGTAGACACATGAACTTCCAGATTTAAATGCATGTCTTTAGCTATTTTCATAATATAAGGATCAGCAACAATAATGGCTGTGACACCTATATCATCTAATTGTTTTAAATAGTTTTTCAGTCCTTCTAGATTATCCTGATGTAAAATAATATTGCATGTGACATGAATATGAGCTCCATATTTTTTCGCAAATTCAACACCTTCACGGATATCTTCTAAAGTAAAATTAGAAGCCTGTGAACGTAATGAAAACTCTTTTCCACCTACAAAAACAGCATCGGCGCCATACATAATCGCTACTTTTAACTTTTCAAGATTACCAGCCGGAGCTAATAATTCTGGCTTTTTTATAATTTTTCTTTTCCCATCAATGATTTGACTGATTTTTCTCATGATCCATCTTCCTTACATCTTCTAATTTATAAACTGTCTGATCAAATAGAAAACCACGATCTAATGGTGTTTTTAATTGATACAGCAAACGCATATATGCTTTCACATCACGATCATATGTATGATTTTCAAAACTCTTTAAAGCATCACTATAAAGTGAAGCCACTTCTACAGCTTCTTCTTCGCTCATCATTAATGTTTCAATATATAAATAATCAAAATGATGAATCTGATTCAATAAATCTAACATATATAAACGTGTGAAAGAAAAAATATGTGTACCCTTTTGATCTTCATAAATATGAAAAGCATAATCAGAATTTCTTGCTTGAATCGTTAAACGTGTTTGACTTTCTTTATCAAATTCAAGTCCTGAAGCTTTTTGATAATTACTTAATAATGCTCTTTTACTGGCAGCAATATATTCTACCCCATGAACCTGCAACATTAAAGGCATATTGACTTGTTGCTGGATTAATAATTGTTCTTCTAATGGAATAACACGTGCGATTTGTGCACTGGTTACACCCTGTTCTTTTAAAACATTTAATGTCATTGCATTGGTATTTAATGTTTCCGGAGCGTACATCATATCAAATGAATATTGCTTATCTTTTACAATTTGTAAAACACCAAAATCTTCAAAAATAATACCATAAATAGAAAGTTTTGATAATTCATCTATATAATTTTTTAATGTTTCTATATCATGTTCATCATATAAAGCATTAAGCGCAACATAAAAATGACATTGAGGATATTGTTGACAAATTGTCTTGATATCTTCTAATGAATAATAATAAGGAGCATAAAAAGAATATTCACACCCTAATATAAATGTATCAATACCCATAGATACATAATCATATAGTCTTTCTTTACGATTTAATGATAATATTAACTTCATTCTTGATCCTTTCTTTGAATAACACATATGCCATCTCCAACAGCATAGTATTCAACATCATAATTCTCATGTTGAAAAATCCAATCTTTAAATCTTTTGATTTTTTTAACAAGTTGTCTTGTATTTCTATTTTTAATATGATCAATATCAAAAACCATCCCATGAAAGTCCAAATTATCCACAACAATAATACCATCCTCTTTGACAAATGGAACATATTTTTCAAAAAACTTTTGATATTGAGCCTTAGCCGCATCAATAAACAAACAATCATAAGGAGCATGTTGTAATAATTGTGTATCAAAAGTCAAAGCATCATGATGATGAATCGTAATCCTTTGTTCAAGATGATGCTCACGAATATGACAAACAGCTTCTAAATAACGATCGTTATCCAATTCAATAGTTTCTACTTTTAAATCATCTACATGCGTGACCATCATCATAGCTGAATAACCAATGGCTGAACCAATTTCTAAACATGATGATGCTCCTTTTTTATTTAACTGTTCAATCAAAAAGAAGATGCCTTCTTTTTGCATAACAGGAATATGACGTCTTAAAGCATCCTGTTCTAATTCTTCTAATGACAACATATTAATACCATTTATTCTCCTTTACGACTTGTTTATGTTCTTTATATGTACGACTATAAATCACAGTTCCATCTTCTTTTGCAAAGAAATAGAGATAATCATGATGTTTATAATGAATGCATGACTCTAAAGTCACCTTAGAAATAGTGCTGATTGGTCCAACAGGTAATCCTGTATACTTATATGTATTATAACGTGAATCAATTTGTGTATGAGCCACACTGACATCGACACCTGTTCTTTGCCACGCATAATTAACAGTAATGTCACTTTGTAATAACATATCTTGATTTAAACGATTCATAAAAACACCAGCAATTATAGGACGATCTTCATCATATAACGATTCTCTTTCAACAATAGAAGCAAATGTTAAAAACTGATGAGGAGTCCATCCTAATTTTTCAATATCTTTACGATAAACGGATAATTGTTCATCCATCATATCTAATGCTAATTTTGTCATGCTTTTTAAATCCGGCTCTTTTTCAGTAATATAGTAAGTTTCTGGATATAAATATCCTTCTAATGGATAAAGAATCTCTGAATTTAAAATACTATCATCTATAAACCAGTATTCATCTATTAATGATTTTAAATATGCTTGATCTTCCCATTGTTTAATCACTTCATCATCAGAAATATTTAAAATCTGTGCAAATTCTTTGGCAACCTCCGGAATTGTTGTTCCTTCTTTAATTGTCAATTTAGATAAAACAATATGATCAATATCAGGGTTTTCTATCAATGCAAAAATATCAGATAATGACATATTTTTATTCAATATATATGTATTTGCCTGTAAATGATCATAACGATTCAATTTCAAGAAAATTTGCCCACATAATTTATTTTTAACAAGTCCAGCTTCATCCAATGCATCAAGAATTGAAGAAGATGTTGAACCCTGTTCAACTGTCACAATCACATCTTCATCTTTTGATGACACTGAAGAAATACCAACATTATAAAAAATAATAACACCTATAATGAAAACAATGACAACACCTGCAATGATTCCTATTAATTTCTTATTCTTCATAAACCATCCTCCATCATTTATTTATTATAGGTTATTTTGCAGGAATTATCAACTTTCACTCATTTTTTATCCATTTCAACAAAAAAGAGCATTTCTGCTCTTATAATCCTCTTCCTTCAATCAAACAAACAGGTTCACCAACCATATAACTGAAATGTGTTTCAAATAAAACGCCCTTAGATTCACCACGTTTTAATTCAAAAGATTCAATCGTTCCACCTTTTTGGCAAGCTACAACAACATATTTATCAATAACGAGAATCATTTGTACAGGTTTTTCATCTGTATCGGTATTATCTACTGTATTCAACATACCTGTTGTTGTATCAATTTCAAAAGTTGTAATAGAATCATGACCACTGTTAGAAACGAAAAGATAATCTCCTTTTTCATTCATTAAAATATCAGTTGCTGTATTTTGACCTATATATTCATCTGTTGGATAGGTCATGACTTTTTGCACTAAAGACATTTGTCCATCCTGATAACGATATACAAAAACTTGACTTGATAATTCATTTAAAACATAGGCAAATTGTCCATCAGATGAGAAAATGATTTTCTTAGGTCCAGAACCCGCCTCTAATTTTAAAGTCAGTTCATCATTGCGATAAAGTCTTCCTTTTTCACCAATATCATACAAAACAACCTCATCTGTTCCCAAATCACAGACAACCATTCTATGATCTGGTGTCATATCTATAAAGCATGGATGAGCTTCACTCTGACGTTTTGGATCAATACTACTTCCCGTATGTTTAATTGTTTGAACAACTCTAATAAGTTTCTGTTTTAAAATAGCAATAACGACAACTTCACTATTATAGTAATCCACAGCATAAGCATAAGTACGATCCTCATTCACATAACTATTGACATATGTTTTTCCATGATCTGTTGATTTGGCAGCTAAACCAAATTGTAAATCCATTGATGCGTATTGCCATAATCCACCATCTGTAGGTCTACCTGTATTATTTTTATAACATACATAAATAAAACGTTCACGTTTAGAAATAGCAATAGGATTCGCTAATGACTTATAAAACTTCTTTTTTAAAATTTCCCCATTATCAATATCCAAATGAAAAACATAGATTCCTCTTGTTAGATCATTTCCATAACTTCCTACAAATATTGGTTTGACTTTTCTTTTTTTAAAAAATAATCCCATATTTTCCTCCTTAATAAAGAAGGGTAACATCAGTTACCCTGTGATACCAATCCATGTTATTATTCTTCATCTTCAGCCATAAAACTGTTAAAGACTTCTTCAATCATATCCCATTCATCAGGTGTTTCAATAGGATATAGGTTTCCTTCATCATCATAGATAGATGAATAAACTTGTGCATCTTCATCATCTGCATCATAATATAAAACATATTTTTTTCCAGTATCTTCACTATCAAAAGTAAAAAGTACATCAAATTCTAATTCATTACCGTCATCATCAATGACCTTTATTTTATTAACGTCCATGATTATCTCCTTTGACCATCTAAGTAACCTTGTAAAATTTGTACAGCTGCCATCTTATCAATGACTTTTTTTCTTTTTTTACGAGAAACATCTGCAAAAATCAATTGATTCTGTGCCATCACCGTTGTTAATCTTTCATCAATCAAAACAACTTCAACATCCATCATCTTTTCCAGTCTTTCTTTAAAAGCCATAGAAATTTGTGCTCTTTCTCCTAAATCACCATTCATATGTTTAGGTAAACCAAGAACAATTGTATGAATATGATGTTCTTCAACAATTTTTTGAATATGTCTGGCAGCACTCTTATAATTATTTTCTTCAAATCGATAAGTTTCAACACCATGAGCAATCATTCCCAAAGCATCACTCATCGCAATCCCACAAGTTCTTGAACCTAAATCTAAACCTAATATTTTTTCCACTATTTAGACTCCAGATAGAACTTCACAAGTTCTTCAATAATCTCATCACGATCAATCTGTTGAATAATTGAACGTGCCCCTTTATGGCTTGAGATATAAGCAGGATCGTTAGAAATCAAATAACCAGCAATTTGATGAACTGCATTATATCCTCTTTCATCTAAAGCATTAGCAACTGTCATTAAATGAGAATGGATAACTTCTCTTTTAATTTCTTCTGAATTAAATAGACGTGTTTGAGTAAAATCTTTTCCCATTTGTACTACCTCCCATCTATATAATCTATATTACACTAAATAATTGCAAATTGCTAGTAAAACTTAGAATTGTGCTTTGATTTGTGCAATAGCTTCCTTAATCTGTGATGCGTCCTGACATCCACCTTGAGCAAAGTCTGGCTTTCCACCACCACGACCATTAGTCACTTGATTGATTGTTTTTATCATATCTCCAGCCTTATAACCATCTTTAACCATAGATTTTGTAAGTGCCACAAAATATGAGATTTTTCCTTCATAAGTATTAACCATCACAACAAAACCATGTTGTAATTGATCTCTTAAATCAAAAGCCATTTGTTTTGCTGAAGCAACATCTTTACTTTCTTCTACAAATAAGAATTGAATACCATTAATATCTTCAATATTTTTTGTCTGTTCTTTTGCTGATAAGGCATTGATTTGATCTAAATATTGATTTCTTTCTTTTCTTAATTCATTTGTTTCTTCGATAAAATGTGTTACTTTTTCAATTGTTTCATTCTTATTTTTAATTTTTAATAAATCTTGAACCTGATTTAATAAAGCTTCACTTTCTTTAAAAGCATGGTAAGCCTGAATAGATGTGACAGCCTCAATACGTCTAACACCAGAACCAATGCTTTCTTCACCAACAATTTTAAAGATTCCAATTTCAATACTATTAGAAACATGGCATCCACCACATAATTCTTTAGAATAATCACCGACACTGACAACACGTACAACATCACCGTATTTTTCATCAAATAAAGCCATTGCTCCAGATTTCATTGCTTCATCTTTACTCATAGATTGAATACAAACATCTAAACCATTAAAAATCTGTTCATTGACTTGATCTTCTACTTGTTTCAATTCTTCATCTGTTACTTTTTGAGGATGTGTAAAGTCAAAACGCAATCTTTGATCATCAACATAAGAACCTGCCTGTGAAACATGATCTCCTAATACATTTTTAAGCGCTTTTTGTAAAAGATGTGTTGCTGTATGATTATGTGTAATCAAAGCACGTTTTTTCATATCTACATGAAGTGTAAGAACATCACCTATTTTAACACTTCCGTTTGTCACATGAATAGTATGCAAATGTTGTTGATGTGGAGCTTTACAAACATAAGTCACATTAACATCAGTACTTTCATTGTTCATTGTTCCTGTATCAGCACATTGACCACCCATTTCAGCATAGAAGGTTGTCTGATCTAAAATGATTTCACCTTTTGTATCAATCGCATCACATTTGACTCCATCAACAAATGTCGCAATGACCTTTGCCTGAATTGGTGCAGGATTATAGATAAATTCAGATGGTTCATCAAAAGCCATTAAATCTGGTTTTTGTGAACACATTGATTCCATATCTCCACGTGCATTTCTGGCACGTTCCTGTTGAGCTTTCATTTCTGCTTTAAATCCTTCTTCATCGACTTCAAAGCCTGATTCTTGAGCAATTTCCACAGTTAATTCTAATGGGAAACCATAAGTATCATATAATTTAAACGCATCTTGACCATTTAATAAATGATTTTCACTTTTTTGTAACATTTGATTTAATAGTTTTTCTCCGTTAGATAATGTCTTATGGAATGCTTCTTCTTCTTTTTTCACCAAACCACTGACATAGTCTACTTTTGATGGTAGATAATCATAGAAATCTTTCATGATATCCGCAACCACACCAACTAGTTCATACATAAATGAATGATCAATACCAATCTTTTTACCATAACGAACAGCACGTCTTAAAATTCTTCTTAAAACATAACCACGTCCAGCATTATCAAATAACGCACCATCGCTTAATGCAAAAGTCACAGTACGGATATGATCGGCAATCACACGATAAGCCATTTTGTTATCTTCATAAGGAACTTTTGCAAGCTTTTCAGTCGCATGGATAATTGGTAAGAATAAATCAGTATCAAAGTTTGTTTCTCCCTCTTGAATAATGCTGACAAGTCTTTCAAGACCCATTCCTGTATCAATATTTTTTTGTGGCAATTCTTTATAATCTTTACGATCAATGGCAGGATTGCAGTCATATTGTGAAAAGACAACATTCCATACTTCAATATAACGATCATTTTCCATTTCATCAAAGAATAGTTTTTCTCCTAATCCTTCAGGATCATATTTTTCTCCACGATCATAGAAAATTTCTGAATCTGGTCCCCCTGGACCTTCTCCGATTTCCCAGAAATTATCATCAGTTTTTAAAATATGACTTGGATCAACATGACATACTTCTGTCCAAATACGATAAGCATCTTCATCATCAGTATAAACACTGACATATAATTTGTCTTTATCAAACCCAATCCATTCTGGACTTGTTAAAAACTCCCAAGCAAAAGGAATGGCTTCTTCTTTAAAATAATCCCCAATTGAGAAGTTTCCTAACATTTCAAAAAATGTATGATGTCTGGCAGTTTTCCCTACATTTTCAATATCATTTGTACGAATAGATTTTTGTGCATTTGCAATACGATTACAAGCTGGTTTTTCTGTTCCATCAAAATATTTTTTTAATGCTGCAACACCAGCATTGATCCATAATAAAGTAGGATCATTGTGGGGAATCAATGATGCCCCTGGTTCAATCATATGTCCTTTAGACTTAAAAAAATCCAAAAACATCTGACGTACTTGATTTCCTGTTAATTGTTTCATAATTTTCCTCCTTTGAATAAAAAAAGTCATTCCTGAAAAGGAACGACTATTATCGCGGTACCATCCTCATTCATAATGAATATTCATTATGCTCTTTAATCGTTAACGCCGACATACGTTGATGTTTTCATCACTCTTAGAAGGTAGCTTTCTTTATAAGCTTCTAGAAATTTGCACCAACCATTTCCTCTCTATAAGTTCACTTATAAATACTTTTCTTCTTCAACGATTTGACTTTGATATTATATCCAATTTATCATAAAAAATCAATACTTCTTCTCATATTCAATATCAACAATCCCATTATAAACATATGTCTTGATTAAAGATAATCTTTTTTCATGATCAAAGTCTTCAAATAGACGTGCTCCTTTACCAATTAAAGCAGGAATCATAGAAATATGATACTCATCTATCATATTAGCTTGGATTAATGGAGTAATAAATTGTTGACCTCCACAAATCCAGATATCCTTTCCAGCTTCTTGTTTTAGTCTTTTAACTAAAGTGCAGATATCTTCCAAAGTAAAGACAATATTATCAAAAGATAATTGTGTTATCGATGATAAAACATAAATTTTCAATCCCTGATGAATCTGTTGCTCTAGTTTCTTTTGCATCATTTGAAAAGCTTTTTCACTCATAATGACACAATCAACATGTTTTAAAAGATGATAGTAACTTTCAGTTGGTGGATATGAAGTATTGTCACCATGTAACCAGTCAATACGACCATCTTGATCAGCCATATATCCATCTAAACTCATTGCAATATATAAAATAACTTTACGCATCATTGATTCCTACTTTCCATGATTTTTATAGTGACTTGGATATATCCATTGAATGACTTTCATTAAATAAGGTTCACACAATAAAACAATGAATGTGGTGAGTATATTATAGAAAGTATGCATATTGGCAATTTGATGGTTTGGGGATAAGGGTGATATATTTTTAATCATATCAATCAAAGGTAGGCATTGACATAAAACAAGAAAACTCATAGCTCCTACAAGATTAAAAAGGAAATGAAAAAGAGCCAGACGTTTACCATTACGACAACCAGATAAAGAAGCTAAAAAACCTGTGATACAGGTTCCTAAGTCAAAACCTAATAAAAGATAAACTGACTGTTGAAATGAAACAAGCTGTTGCATCGCTAAAATTTGTAAAATGCCTACGGATGCTGATGAACTTTGAATGAGTGCCGTAAATAACATACCCATACCAACACATAATAAAGGATTTTGAAGTTGCATAAAAAGACCAATAATCCATGAGGAATGTTGTAATGGCAGCATGGATTGTGACATCATTTCTAATCCCATAAACAAAAGACCTAAAGCCATCATGACTTGGCCTATAAGCTGTTTGATACCTTGACTAATCAGATAAAACAAAACTCCTATAAATGATAATGCTGGCGCAAAAGCACCGATATCTAAGGCTATCATCTGTCCAGTAATAGTCGTTCCAATGTTGGATCCCATCATAATCCATATTGCTCTTTTTAAAGTCATAATATGAGCATTTAAAAAACCAATCAATATCACACTCATAGCTGAAGAACTTTGGATCAAAGCTGTTAAAAGTATACCCACTCCTATCGCTTTCATGCGATGATTGGTTAATTTTAAAAGAATGATTTCTAATCTTTCTCCCAGTCCTGATGTCAATCCTTGTGACAACATATTCATTCCCAAAAGAAATAAAGCCAGTCCTCCTAATAAACCCAAATAATGTGTTGCTGTCATGATTTCACACCCCTTTATTATCATATATGATAATAAAAAGAAAATTTGAGAAATTCTTATTCATTTTCATGATGCATTATTCTTTGAATATCTTCTCTAATATGTAAATTCTTTAATAATTCTACAAGAAAAATCACATAAGATAACAATAATGGTGAAAAGATCATACCTACAATACCAAATAAATCACCAAAGAAGGTTAATGCTATAATAAGATAGATGGGGTGTATTTGAATGCCTCTAGAAAAAAGATAAGGCTGTAAATAGGAGGATTCCAGATATTGTAAAACCATAACAACAACAAAAGAAGCATAACCTAAATGTTGATCAATAAAAAACTCATAAATAATCACAGGAATACCACCAATATAAGGTCCAACATAAGGAATCAGATTTGTCAAAGCTAAAAATAAAGCAATCCAGATTGCATAATTTTGATTGATAAAGAAAAAAGGTATCAAACACATGATAAAGAAAAAGATAAAATCTAAAATCATAGATTTCATAAATTGATAAGTTGTTAATTTGAGTTTTTTTAGTGTTTGCATACAGATACCTTGTTTTTCAAAAGGTAAGTAGATAATCGTTTTTTCAATGAGATGTAAATTATCATAAGATAAATAAAAAGAAATACCTAAAGCAATTAATATATTACCTGCCCAATAAATAACGGCCTGTGTCCAACCATTAAAAATATCAATAAAATAATTAATAATCTGATAGTCTTCTAAAAAATGAATAAATGTTGAAAAGATGGGATTAACCATGATTTGACTATCACAAATGCGATGATAAAATAAAAGACATTGATCTAATAAATAAGGAATAAGAAAATAACAACTTAGAATAAATAATAATGAAAATGATAAATAAAGATGTGTAACAACGATTTTTCTTGATAAACGATCATTTGTAAAATAATCAATAATAGGATCAATTAAGAAATGAAAAAACAAAGCTATTAACAATGGAAATATCAATCGTAAAAGATAGCTGATAAGTGCTCCAATACGAAACAATGTATACACATAGTATAATAAAATCGCACATAGACTCAATAAAATAAGAGATTTTGCTATATTTTCTTTTTTCATAAAACCTCCTCGAGAAGAAAAGGACTGTTCATCAGTCCTTTTGTACTTCTTAAAGTTGTTCTTTAATCGCTTTTTTGGCTTTATGAACACTATGTTCAATGCTATCTGCACATGGCATATCACTCATCATAATCATTGCCGCAGCAACAATTCCTGCCGAGAAAAAAGCAACAGCTAATTTTGACATGATTATTCACTCCTTTAAAAGTACATTCTTAGTATGTCCTCATTATTCAAAATCATACAAAGAAATCTCTGGAGTTTTTTTCATTCTTTCAATTAATGTTGTTTTTCTTCTTTCATCCTGTTTATGTGTAACACCATAAACAAAAGCCTGATGACTTCCCAAAAACCATAAAGATTGTTTTGCTCGTGTGAGTCCAGTATAAATTAGATTTTTCTTCAACATAATATAATAGTCTTTAAGCACAGGCATAATCACAATTTTAAACTCATTCCCTTGTGATTTATGAACACTCATACAGTAAGCATGAGTTAAAGTATAAAACTCCTGTGGTGTATATTCTACAATCGTTCCATCAAAATCTACAATCATCTTATCTGTTAAATATTCAAAATTATCCTTATAACAAATCTCTACTAAAGTTCCTATATCACCATTAAAAACATTATCTTCAACACGATTTTTTAACTGTAAGATTTTATCTCCTTCTCTAAATACTCTTTTGCCCACACGCAATTCATTTTTAAATCCATCCGATGGATTCAACAATTCCTGTAAACAATCATTTAAAGCATCAATACCAGCAACTCCATTATACATCGGTGCTAAAACTTGGATATCTTGTCCATCATAGCCATCTTCTAATGCTTTGGATACAAGAACACGTACATACTTCACAACATCATAAGGTGTACATGTTTGAAAATGTATATCTGAATATTGAAAAAACAAGTTTTCATCATACTGATCATTACGAATACTATGTGCCAGTTGGACAATACCACTTTCTTTAGATTGACGATAGATGTAATGCAAAGCAATGGTAGGAATACATTCACTTTCTATTAAATCTTTTAAAACATGTCCTGGTGCAACAGATGGTAATTGCTGATCATCACCAATTAATAAAATCTGACTAACTTTTTGACACGCTAATAAAAGATGGGAAAATAACAACGAATCAACCATTGAAAACTCATCAATAATGAGTAAATCAACATCCAAAGGATTTTTTTCATTAACCGCAAAAGTATTGGTATGTAAATCCCATTTTAATAAACGATGAATTGTACATGCCTCAACACCAGTGACTTCACTTAAACGTTTTGCAGCTCTCCCAGTTGGGGCAACAATGGCTAATCGCTGATCAGGATTTAAACGTTGATAAATCTTAATCATCGCATTGACAATTGTTGTTTTTCCTGTTCCCGGTCCTCCTGTAATAATCATGGCTGAATGTTCCATAAAAAGTTTAATCGCATCTTTTTGAAAATCATCATATTCAATAAAAAGTTCTTTTTCTAAATCTTCTAAAATCTTGTCTATGTCTTTTGAATTAATATCATAAAGAGGTGTATGTAGCCATCTTTTAAAGATTTGTGATATGTTGATTTCACTTTGATATAACTCATAAGGATAATAACGATCTTCTTCTTGAATAATCTTGTTTTGTTCTAAAACATCAGTAAATGCTGCTTCAAAACTCTCATCATCTATTTTAGGTATATATCTATGAAATCTTTTGACAATTGTTTCATAGTTATGATAAGTACTTCCATCTTGAAAACAGGCTTCTTTTAAAGCATAGACAATGGCTGCCTGTATACGATGATGATCATATTGATCAACACCTATCTTTAAAGCTAAATCGTCCGCTGTCTTAAATCCTATTCCATCAATATCATCAATAAGCTGATAAGGATTATTTTGTAAAATATCCAATGTTTTTTCTTGATAAACAGCTTGAATTAAAGCCAGATGACGTGTAGAAATGCCATGTCCCATAAAAAACATCAAAACTTCCTGATCAAAATCCTGTGAAGACAAAACACTAGCTATGGTTTCACGCTTGGTTTCATTCATACCACGAACATGATCTAAAACATGTTTATCTTCTTTGATTTTGGTTAATGCATCTTTTCCTAAAACTTCTACAATAGCTGTTGCCTGTTTTTCACCAATGCCTTTAAATAAAGGACTAGATAAATAGCGAATGATTTCACTTTCTTCATTCGCTAAAACAATCTCATAAGATTGAATTTGAAATTGTTTACCATATTTAGGATGAATAATATATTCTCCCTGAAAATGATATTTATCTTGAAGATTGACATAACTCATATAACCTGTCGCTAAAATCGGTTTATCTTCCTGTTCACTATCAATCAGACAGACAATAAACTTAGTATCTTCACTATAAAATTTAATACGTTTTATAATTCCCGTATATGTCAACATTATAAGTATGTAATCTCCTTATCATCTTTATACACCTTTTCAATTGTGCCACCACCCAAGCAAACATCACCATCATAAAAAACTGCTGCTTGTCCTGGAGTAACGGCTTTAACAGGTTGCTTAAAAGTAACGAAAAGCGTATTTTCATCAATAAAACGGACAGACACATCATTATCTTTTTGACGATATCTAAATTTTGCTGTACAATCATAATCACCTTGTGGTTTTTGGCTGCTGATCCAATTGACATCCGTAATCAAAGCACCTTCACTCATTAACCACTGATTTTGATCACCTTGACACACATATAAAATATTTTCATCATATTTTTTCCCTACAACAAACCACGCATCTCCAGCGCCACCAATGCCTAAACCTTTACGTTGTCCAATTGTATAGTACATAATCCCCTGATGTTGACCAACAACCTGATTTGTTTCAATATCTACCATTTTTCCAGCTTTTGCAGGAATATAATTTTTCAAGAACTCTCTAAAATCTCTTTCTCCAATAAAACAGATTCCTGTACTATCTTTTTTATGAGCAACCGGAAGCTTTAAATCTTCTGCCAATTTTCTAACTTCTGGTTTTGTCATATGACCAATAGGAAAGAGTGAAGATTGTAGTTGAGATTGATTTAACTGACATAAAAAGTATGTCTGATCTTTATTAGAATCAACCCCTCTTAACATAACAGAATCTGCACCTTCATGATGTTCTACACGTGCATAATGACCTGTCGCAATATAATCTGCCTCAATAGATCTGGCATAATCTAAAAATGCCTTAAATTTAATATGTTTATTACATAAAATATCTGGATTCGGTGTTCTTCCTTTGGCATATTCTTCTAAAAAATAAGTAAAAACATGATCCCAATATTCTTTAATAAAATCTACACGTCTTAACTCAATACCTAGATGCTCTGCAACTTTCTTGGCATCATTATAATCTTTTTCCTGTGGGCAGATATCATCATTATTCGTTGGATTTCCTAAAATATCATTATTTAAAGATGAATCCCAGTTTCGCATAAAAACACCAATGACTTCATACCCTTGCTGTTTTAAAACATAAGCAGCAACTGCACTATCCACACCACCACTTAAACCTAATACAACTCTTTGTTTCATAGACGCCTCCTTCTTGGTTATTCTATCATTTTCTTTACAAATTATAAAGAAAAATCGATAAAGATGTAAAACAACTTTATCGATTTTCATTATTATTTCAATTTAGACATTGGAAGCATCGCAGCACCGATAGCACCACAGTCTTCTAATTCTCTTTCTAAAATAGGAATATGTCCTCTCATACCAACATGGATTTTTGCATTAAACTGTTCAACCAATTGATCATAGAAATATTTTTTAGATTTCATGACACCGCCACCTAATACAAAGCAATGTGGATCAACAGTATGCGCAATATCAGCTAACATTGTTGCCAGTTCACTAATACATTCATCAACAATACCTTTGGCTTTCATATCTCCTTCATCAGCCAATCTAAAAACATCTCCAGCATGATGTACACGTTCTTCACCTAAAATTTCTTTCCCTTTACGTGTAATCGCCGTTCCACTTGCTTCACCTTCAACAGCTCCTGGATTTAAGGCACCAAATTTATATCCATTATTTTTAACAATGATGTTTCCTACTTCACCAGCATGACCACGTCCTCCAGATACAAGTTGACCATTTACAACAAATGCGCCACCAATTCCTGTAGAAATTGTCACATAATAACAAGTTGGTTTTCCTTTTCCAGCTCCTAGTAAAGCTTCTGCCAATCCAGCAACATTGGCATCATTATCAATAAATACAGGTAAATTAAAACGAGTTGAAAGTTTTTCACAGATAGGATAGTTTTCAAATCCCGGTAAGTTTGTTGCCATAATCATGACACCATGTTCTGTATCAACTGGTCCCGGAACACCAATTCCAATTCCTTGAACATTTTGAATACCACCACAAACTGAACAATCTAAACTTTCAATTTGTCTGATAATTTTTGAACAAACATAGTCAGGTCCATTTTCTCTTTCAGTCGCATCTTTGACTTCACTGTATGACTGTCCATTTTCGTCAACCAAAAGAGTACGTACATTTGTTCCACCTAAATCAATCCCAATATAATATTTCATTCTAGTTCTCCTTCCTTCATTTATATTTATTATACAATAAAACAAACCGTTTTCATAGCTTCTTTTCATGAAACAATTTATTTTTCAAAACTTCTAAATGATGTGGTAAAGGACAAGTAATCACCTGATCCTGTAAATATTTTAAAGAACCTATTGGTTTAATAAAACAAATAGAATAAGCATGCAGAAACTGATTTTGAAAATGATAAGTTTTTTTCAAATAACGATTCAATTCAAAATCTCCATATTTACTATCACCAATGATAGGATGTCCAGCACTGGATAAATGTAAACGTATCTGGTGCGTTCTTCCTGTAATAATTTTCACTTTTAATAATGAATATTTTTGATTTGATTGAATATTTTCAACAATGGTATGCATTTTTAATGCGCCTTCAGTCGAAGGTGATACCATTCTTGCCAAAGAGCGATCACTATCTTTTTTCATATATCCAATTAACTCACCACTAGGCATATAGCCTTTACAGATCGTTAAATAAGTTTTATCAATACAATGACGTTTTTTCATCATTTCATTTAAATCCTGTAAAGCTCTCATTGTTTTTCCAAAAATGACAATTCCACTTGTATTACGATCCAAACGATGAACAGGACCCGGTGTAAAACCTAAAGTTTGGTTTGGGTCATATTCCCCCTTTTGATATAAATATGTTAAAACTTGATTGGATAATGTATTGACATCTTCATGGATATCTTCATGAACTAATAATCCGGCTGGTTTATTAACAATCAAAACATTATCATCTTCATATAAAACATCAAAAGTGATGGGTAAATCAAAAATACTTTGTGGTTGTGTTAATTCTAAAAAACGATCTTCATACAAAAATAATTCAACCAGATCTCCTTTTTTTAAAATATAGTTTTCTTTTACTCTGACACCATTCACTTTCACATCTTTTTTTCTTAACATCTTATAAATCATTTGAGGTGGTGCTTGAGAAAGTAATTTTTTTAAATACTTATCAATTCTTTGATTTTCATAATTTTCATCTATTCTTAAAGTTTTCATGTCATCACCTCTTTCATTTTAACAAAGTTTGATAGAAAAAAATATACATTTTTAATTGAAAGCCTTTACAACTTTTAAATCTCTGTTATAATTATCTATGTTAAGTGGTTCTCACTTAAACATACCCCCTATTATTACCCTAACGTGTAAAATAATAGAGATAAAAGAAAGTATGCTCCCCCGCATACTTTCTTTTTATGTTATAATTGGCATGAGGTGAAAATCATGGAAAAAGAAATTCAAAGAACAGTGATTTATGATGGGAAAATTATGCAGGTAACACGTGAAGAAGTTGAATTAGAAAATGGTGAACATGCTTATCGAGAAGTTGTTTATCATCATGGTGGTGTCTGCATTTTAGCTATCAAAAATCATCAGATTCTTCTTGTAAAACAGTTTCGTTACCCTAATCGTATAGAAACATTAGAAATTCCTGCTGGTAAACTAGAAGCAAATGAAAATCCCAAAGATTGTGCTTTTCGTGAATTAGAGGAAGAAACAAACAATCGTGCACGTGGGATGAAGTTTATTATGAAAGTCTTACCATCTCCCGGTTATACAAGTGAATGGTTATATCTTTATGAAGCGATTGATTTTGAAGAAGTTGATGATGCTTTAGAGGGTGATGAAGATGAATTTATTGATATTGTGAAATTAGATATTGATGAAGCTTATCAAAAAGTTTTAAATGGAGAAATTGTTGATGCGAAAACTGTTATTGCGATTATGTATGCTTATCAGCAAGTTCATCTTTAAAAAGTGGTTTTCCACTTTTTTTATTTTATAAGACAAAAAAAGTTATCCATATGGATAACCTTACTTTTATATTGGCGGTCTGGACGGGGCTCGAACCCGCGACCTCCGCCGTGACAGGGCGGCATTCTAACCAACTGAACTACCAGACCAATATATATACACTGCCAAGAGTTTTTCAATGGCGGAGACAGAGGGATTTGAACCCTCGCGCCAGTTTCCCGACCTACACCCTTAGCAGGGGCGCCTCTTCAGCCTCTTGAGTATGTCTCCTTCAGTTGCCTAACTATAATAACATACCTTTTTAAAGATTTCAATACTAAAATGAAAAAAGTTTATATAAAAAAAAAGAGTTGAAAAATCAACTCCTACTTGTTAAAAAATTGTGGTAAATAATCTTTATGTGCTTCTAATAATTCATCAATAACAGTATTAGCGATTTCGTCACTTGGACATAATGGATTCATATTTAAAGCAGTGACTGCTAAATCACGATCCCCTTTAATCGCTGCTTCAATAACTAAACGTTCAAATGTTTTCATCATTTGTACATATCCACTGATTGGTAATTTTAAAGCTCCCGTCGCGATTGGTTGAGGACCATTGGCAGTGATACGACAAGCCACTTCAACAGCACTATCCATTGGTAAATCTGCAATGGCTCCATTATTGCGTACATCTACGTATTGAATATCACCTTTATTTGTATAAATAGAAGCAATTAAATTACATGCAGCATCTGAATATTTTGCTCCACCACGCATTGCCAGCTGTTCTGGTTTTTCTTGAAGTTCTTCATGACTATATAATTCAAATAATTCTTCTTCAGTCTTGCTGACAACTTCACCACGCACTGTTCCTGTTTTGAACTGTTCTAATTCTTCTTCTAACTGTTCTTTTGTAAAGAAGTAGTAATTATGATATGGACATGGAATAGCTTTTAATCCTTTGATAAAGGATGGAGAATATGGTAACGATACGAAGTTTTTCATTTGAATTGTATCTTCTGGTTTTAAATGTGCATATTGATTTAATAATTCATCAAAACGAGAAACACCATCAACAAAAACATCTGTCGCAAAAATAAAATGATTAACACCTTGAATTTGCATTGTCACTTGACTTTCGTCCACATTTAACATCTTTGCAAAACCAGCAACCATATTCACTGGAACATTACAAAGTCCAATGGCTTTTTTAAAGTTTGTATAACGTAAAATAGCTTCTGTAACCATTCCTGCTGGATTAGTAAAGTTAATCAGCCATGCATTTGGACATAATTCTTCGATATCTTTGACAATATCTAAAATAACGGGAATGGTACGAAAAGCCTTAAACATTCCTCCTGCTCCATTGGTTTCTTGTCCAATCATGCCATGACTTAATGGAATTCTTTCATCTAAAACACGTGCTGGTAAACGTCCAATACGCATTTGTGTTGTGACAAAATCAGCATCTTTCAAAGCTTCACGACGATCATAACTTAAAATAATCTTCATCGGTACTCCTGCTTTTTTAACCATACGTTTGGCTAACGCACCAACTGTTTCTAATTTTTCACGTCCTGCTTCAATATCTACTAACCATAATTCTTTTACTGGTAAGTGATCATATCTTTTGATAAATCCTTCCACAAGTTCTGGAGTATAGCTACTTCCTCCTCCAATTGTTACAATTTTCACACCATCTTTATTCATCATTTGACACCTCTTTCTTTTTGACGTCTTCATTATAAAATAGTTATATAAAAATGCAATCCATCATATCATTAACTATACCGGTATAATTATTTATGTGGTATAATAAAAATGGTGATTGACATGACAAAATATGAATACTTAGCCCAATTATTAGAACAAGATATTATTAACCAAACATATAAACGTGGAGAAAAACTTCCTTCGATTCAAATGCTATCTAAACAATATCATTGCAGTAAAGAAACAGTCATCAAAGCCTATCAGTTGTTAGTGCATCAGCATTTGATTTATGCTAAAGCACAAAGTGGCTATTATGTTTTAAGTAGCCCTGTTTTACCATCGCCTTCTACCCATCATTATTCCTTAGAAACAGGTAATCCACCTATTCATGCAACTTCACTGGAAGATGCCAAACATTGCCTTTCTTTAGCCATCGACGAATATCGTGAATCGTCTTTAAATCTTTCTTTACAGGGAGTTCAATCATTACGTCAAACACTAGCAGATTATTTTTTTCAAATGGGTATTTATACAAAAGAAAGCTCTATTTATCTGATTCAAGGCATTACTCAGACACTTTCTTTTTTATCTTCTATGACTTTTCCCAATCATCATTCATATATTTTAATCGAAGAACCCACTTATAGTTATTATGTACGCTTTCTTCAATCTTTATCCTTACCTGTTTTAACAATTTCTCGTGATGAAAATGGCATTGATTTACAACAGTTACAATTTCTTTTTGAACATTATGATATTAAATTCTTTTACACTATTGCACGTAACCATAATCCACTGGGAACAACCTATCCTACCAAATTACGTCAAAAAATCGCAGCTCTCGCATTAAAATATAATGTCTATATTATAGAAGATGATTATTTTGGTCATTGCAGTTCAACTTCTCATTATCTGCCTTTATTTTATTATATGGAAGGCAAAAACTGTATTTATTTAACTAGTTTTTCAAAAACCATTCCTTATATCCGTATTGGTGTCGCAATCGTTCATCAGGATTTTCAAGAAACATTTGACCAAATGACTCATCAATCTTACTATTATTCTTATCAGTTGCCATCCCTTATTTCTCAGGCAACATTAGAATCTTATATTAAAAGCTCCCTCTATGACAAACAGACACAACAACTTCAAAATCATCTCAAAAAAGATTATCAAGTCATCAAAAAAATCACTCAAAGCTGGGATTCTCAACTTTTAAAAGTGATTTCAAGTTATTCAGGTTATTATTTCACAATTCAATTTCTTGTTTCTATTAACTTAGATGTTCTCCAACAAAAACTAAGAAAAAATCATATAGAGATTGCCAGAAACGAAAGATGTTTTTATAATCCTTCACATTTTCAAAATTCTATCCGTTTAAGTCTGGCTAGAATTGATCATCAGGATTTAAAAAAAGCCCTTGAATTATTTTATCAAACCTTTTTAGATTGTTTATAAAAACTTCTTTTTCTTAAATAAAATAATCAATCCCACCACAATGATGCCACTCAAAACAATGATAGCTGGATAACCATAAACACTTTTTAATTCTGGCATATTTTCAAAATTCATACCATACCATCCAGCAATCAAAGTCAATGGCATAAAAATAGTTGTGACAACTGTAAAAAACTGCATTGTTTTATTCAATTTATAATCTTCTCTTGATTGATGTGCTGTTTGAGCCTGATTCAAGATTTCTCTTAACATTTCTACATTTTTAGATAAACGTTCAATGCGACGTGTAAAAATTTCAAAATAACGTGAATCGTCATCTTCAAAAATATGATGATGGTTCATTTCTAAGTCTTCTCCTATAGTCATCAGGTTTTCATAATAATTTTGTAAAAGCAAAAGTTCTTTATTCAACTGTCGTAATTGATTGGTAAAGCTCATAGCATCTTCTTCGTGTGATTCTAGTTCTTCTATTTCATTTTGAAGTTCTTCTAAATAGCGATAATCTGCTGCCAGTAAATCACTTAAAAAATAATAAACAAGACGTGTAATAGAAACATCTCTTTGTAAGACATCATCTGTTGATGATTGAAAGACTTCACGAATATGCTGATCTTCATCATCAATGACGACAACTAAAAATAAATGTTTAAAGATAAATAAGGCTAGGGTATCCTTTTTTACAAAAATGTCACGAGCATTAATTAAATGTATTAAACCATAGTAATAATGATAGGCAGGAATAATCATATTTTGATGAAACAAAGATGGATCTTCTAATCGTTCAATAGAAGTCTGTTCAATACATAATTGTTGATAACAAGATTTTAATTCATCTAAATTCATCATTCCAATATAACGATGATTTTCTTGAATATCTTGAATATTCACTTGTACTTTATGATGATCAACCTGATAAATCATATTCTTCCTCCTATGAAAAAATAGGGTTTTCTCCCCTATTTTTTAGTATCAATTAAATCTAATAAATCTTGAACTGTCGTAATTTTTAATAATTCATCATCTTGAAATTCCACACCCAGTTCTTCTTCTAATTCAAAAACAAGATCAACAAGATCTAATGAATCAATACCTAAATCTTTAAATGATGATTCTTTTGTGAGTGTCTGATCTTTTAATTTAGAAGATAATCTTTCTTTGATTTTATCAAAATAATCCATTTTGTATTCACCTCATTTTCATTATAATCATAACATTATCAAAACACAATCTCTTTTCTTACATAAACGCTTCTTTATGACAAAGAACATATTGTAAACTCAAGGCTTCTAAATCTTCTTTTAATTCTTGAAATTCATGATCCAACAAATCAAATAACCATGAAACTTCACTATAATCCAGATTCTTTAATTCTTCAACTCTTTGTTGTTGATCTTCTGGTACAATTCCTTCTTGAAAAAGACCATTACCACGATCTAAAATCAACGCTGTACGTTTTGCTTTCATTTCCAATAATGCTTCAACTGTTTCATTAGCAAAATTACCAGCTGCTTCACTATAATAAGATTCAATACCTCCATCACACATTCTCAAGACAAAAGTTTGACATAAATAGAAGACTCTTTCAATACCATTGAGTTCATTTATTAAATCCCCATTTTCACATTTTTGACAAATGATATTGTATAAATCTATCACCAAGTGACTTTGATCTTGACGTGCAATGATTTCACTTGCTTGAAAGGTCAAATCATCTAAAACATCTTCTACCGTCGGCATAAACAAACCTCCTCTTTTTTATTGTATACTCTTTTTGCTTAAAAGTATAGAATTATCCCTTTATCTTTACTATAAAGATGATTATAATAGACATATGGAAAAAGAAATATTAAAAATTTTAAAGAACAACCAGAATGAATATATTTCTGGACAAAAAATAAGTGAAAGTTTAAGTGTTTCTCGCATGACAATATCATCTTGCATTAAAAAATTAAAAGAGAAAGGATACCATATTATATCATCTACAAAAAAAGGATATTGTCTAACGGAGGATAATGATATCATTCTTATTGAAAATATCAAATCAGCAATTCCTGATTTTTTTCAAAATATCAAATATTTTGATGAAATGGATTCAACGAATGATTATTTAAAAAGAACTTCTCATCAACAGGGAGATATTGTGATTGCGCAATCTCAAACAAAAGGAAAAGGCAGAAATGGAAAAAGCTTTTATTCTCCTCAACAAAAGGGTATTTATGTATCTTTTGTTTTAAAACCAGATTTAACTATCTATGATTCCTTAAAAATCACTGCATGTCTGGCTGTATCACTCGTTAAAGCTATCGAAAAGAATTATCCTGTACATCCTCAAATCAAATGGGTTAATGACATTATGATTCATGATTTCAAGATTGCTGGTATTTTATGTGAAGCCAGTTTAGAGATGAACACAGCACAAATTGAGCAGATGATTGTAGGAATCGGTATCAATGTTCATTCTTATTCTATGCCTGATTATCTTCAAAATATAGCTGCCTGTATTGAAGATTTCTGCTCTATAAAAGCTTCCAGAGAACAGTTATTGATTGATTTTTTCAATATCTTTTATCAGGATTATCTCATGTTGTCAACTTTATCGTGGTTAGATTTCTATCGCCAACATTCTTATATCTTACATCAAGACATTACAGTCTATGAAAACAATAAAGCCTATCCAGCCTATGTTTTAGACATCAATGATGATGCTTCTTTAAAAATTCAAAGTGAACAAGGGATTAAAAACCTCAGTTCCGGTGAAATTTCTATTCGTAAGAGGACATCATCATGATGTTTTTTTATGAAAATAGGATTGAATTTCTTCTTTATTTAAATGCTCACCAATCACAATCATCACATCCTGTCCTATAGAAATAGGTGTTAAAGACATAGATTGTCTGGTCGCATTCATTTCAAACCACTGATCATTTTCACAAATAAAGCCCTTGATACGAAAAACATCTCCACATCTTGTATCATTGAAAAGATATTGGACAGTTCTCTTTAAACTTTCCTGATTCAAATGAGTATTCATAAAATAAAGAGATGTATATGCCTTTTGATAATCCATATCGTATTTCACATAATCATAAAAGATTATCTGTTTTGACATCATCCATTGAAAGTCTTCATCATTCCAATGATTCCAATGCGTATAAAAATCATAATCCTGAAGAATTCTTGAACATTGAATCTCCTGGAGATATTTTTGTAATAATTGTTTTGTTTGTTGTATTTCTTCTTGTAAGGCTTCATCATAATGGCTTAACAAAATACAACTGGCATGAGCCATCTGACTAGCCAATAAATAACGTGAAGATTTTGATAGATTCTGTTCCAATTTGGCATTAACGATAGTATAAACATGACCTATTTCATACCAGTTTTCTAAAGGTTCTTCATGAAGAACATCAAAGAATTCATCAACTTCATAAATTCCAGAAGGTTCAACTAATAAATAATCATATTTCAACATCCCCATTGATATGAGCTTTGTCTTAAAACGTCTTTGATGTGTTTGTTGATCTCCCCCACCGGTAATCATTTCTAAATCACATTGATGTCCTAATGCATCTTGTAAAAGCATCATATCTACATTGACTGCACCAAAATCATTTTCAAGAATACCAACCTTATAACCCTGTGCTACTAAATAAGAAGCATAATGTTTAATAAAGGTGGTTTTTCCCGAACCTAAAAAACCTGTAATTAAATCAATCTTTGTCAAAAATATCATCTCCTTTTTTAATCTTTATCATCAAAATGAAAGTATTATAGAAATAACTAAAGCTGGTAACAGATTCGCAACTCTGATTGTACGAGGCCATATCAGGTTGATTCCTACACAAAAAATCAAAATATTTCCCACCATATCTAAATGATTCAAAAGTGATGTTGTCATAAACGGTGCTAAACCAACTGATAACGCTGTTAATGCTCCTTGTAAAAAAGCAACAGGAATAAAAGCAAAAGAGCAACCTTTTCCCATTGATGAAGACATCACTAGAATAATTACAAAATCCAAAACAGCTTTAGCAAACAAAATTGAAGGATTCGCATAAATCCCATCTTGAATTGCTCCTATAATAGCCATAGCCCCAATACAGACAGTCAATGACGCTGTGACAAAAGCATTGACAAACTGATGATCACCTTGACTCTTTGTTTTCAGCTTTAACCAGTTTCCAAACTTTTCAAAGAGATGATCAATATCAATCATTTCTCCTATTAATGCACCTATCACCAATGATAAAATCACGTTCATTGAACCGGTTGTCTGAATCCCAACTTGTTGAATCACAAACATTTTTGATAAAGTTCCTGAGAGTGCTAAAAACATTGTCGCTATACCTGTAGCTTTCATTATTGTTTCCTGATAACGATCTTTTAATAAATTTTTACAAAAAAGTCCTAAACTTCCACCAATGATAATGGCCAATACATTCACAATTGTACCCATTCCACGCATCATTCATATCCCCTTTATATTGATATACATTGTAACACAATTCTTGACATCACTCTACAAAAAAAGAGAAACGCTGTTCTCTCTAATCATTTGTTCCTATACTCATTGTTTCTGGTAAAGTACTTCCACCATCAATGACAAATTGTGAACCAGTAATATAACTTGACTCATCACTACCTAAAAAGGCAAATAATTCACCAACTTCAATAGGTTTTGCTAATCGTCCCATTGGTACACCTTTAGCGATATCCTGAATTGCACTTTCTGGATTATCCGGATTAGATTCTACTGCCATCTTTTCTACCATTGGTGTTCTGGCATAACCAAGTTGTGAACAGTTGACACGAATATGACGACTGGCATATTCAACAGCTAAACATTTTGTCAGTCCAACCAAAGCCGCTTTTGTCATCGCATAGGCTGCTTCTCCGGCATCTGCGACAAGATTTCCTGTGACCGAAGACGCTATAACAATACTTCCTTTGCCTTGTTTTAACATATAAGGAATGACTGCCTGACAAGTATTCCAGACTCCTTTGATATTAACATCAATATGAAAATCTCTCATTTCATCACTCATTTGTTCAAATGGCGCCAAGCGACAAACCCCTGCATTACAGCAGGCAATATTAACTTCACCAAATGTATCCACTGTTTTTTTTACAGCATCTTTCATTTGTCCCTTATCAGCAACATTACCCACATATGTGATGATATCACCATGATATTGATCACGCAATTTTTGAGCTGTCTGTTCAACATCTTTTGATAAATCAATCATACAGATTTTGGCACCATATTTCACATAAGCTTCAGCAATTCCTTCACCTAAACCAGCAGCTGCCCCTGTAATGATAGCCACTTTTCCATCTAATTTTCCCATAAGCTTTCTCTCCTTTTTGTGTTGTATATTTTTATTTTAAACTCTTTTGTTAAAAGTTTCCATCATATCATCAATTATTTTTCAATTGATACAACACCAATGGCACATTGAAGCATGATTACAAGAATCTTCGCTTTGGTCATTTCTGGTATCTTATCATATAAGCGTCCTGCTGAATAAGTTCCTTTAGCCTGTGTATGAACAGAATTGGCTACATAACCTATCTTTATTGTATCATTTAGATAAATAGCTATAGCTTCTTGATCATATTTATTTTCTGGTTCTTTCTTTAAAATGACTTCCTGATGGGGATTGAGTTCTTCTGGTTCAATATAATGTTGTAAGCCTGTCATTGTTATAAGTATTTCCATAAATTGTCCCTCCTTACTTTAAGCATAACATTGATTATTTTGAAATACAGACTTATATATGTTTGTATTTTTTATTATCTATGTTATGCTATTTTTAAGGGGATGAGAAAAATGCAAAGACGAAACAAAGATAAAGACCAATATCTTAAGTTTATTGCGATTATTGATATTATTATGAAAAACAGTGATGAAAAACATCCTTTAACAGTCAATCAAATTAAAGAAAAGTTTTATCAACAAAAAAGGAATTTTCAAATTGATTATCGTGCTATTAAAAAATATATTGAATTTTATAATGAATATTATGAGGATGATGTCATCCAAATGTATAAAGAAGGAAGAAATCTTTATTTTTATTTTGCTGATCGTCATTTAGATATGATGGAAGCTAAAGCCATTGTTGATCTTGTTTATAGTTCTGATTTCTTTACTTTACAGACAAAGAAAAATTATCAAAAACGTATTCAAGATATGTTTAGCTTTCATTATCAAAGTTATTTTCATAAAAATTTAAATCCGCATATAACTAAAAATGAAAATTCACAGTCATTTTACCAAGAATTAGAAGTCATTACCAAAGCAATTCAAAGCCATAAAAAGATACAATTCACTTATCAAAAACCAGCCTTAACAACTCGTTGTGGTAAACAAACAACCTTAGCTCCAATTGACACACTCTTTTCTAATAATGAGTATTATCTTCTCTGTCAAGGTGCTAAAAATGCAATGGATTGTATTCTTTATCGACTTGATTATATTCAAGATGTCAAAATCATTGAAGATTCACAAGTTATATTTTCTCAAATGGAATTAGAGGCCTTTCATGAAAAAGTGAAAAATACAACTTATATGTATGGTCAAGGACAATTGGAAAGTATTGAATTAGAATTTCATCCTTCTGTCTATGCCAACATGATTGATAAATTTGGTAAAGGTATCAAACCACGTTATGTTGATGAAAATCACTATCGCATTCAGGTTAAACATTTTATTAATAATACTTTTTATTCATGGATTATTGGATTTGGAGGTGCTATTCAAATTGTGGGTGGTCAATCACAGATAGAAAGATTTCAAAACTTTCTAAAAGAGCAATTTTTATAAAAAACGAATCTTTATACTGGATTCGTTTCAATGATTTTTAAATATTGTACTGGAACAGCTTTAGTTAGCCAGATATGATTTGCTGAAATATAGAAAATAAAGCCATCATGAATCATCTGTTGAGTATCAATTTGATAGACAACAGGCTGGCCGTGCCTTTTTCCTACTTGAATAGCTGTTTGAATATCTGTCGATAAATGAACATAGAGTCTTGATTTAGGGATCAATCCTACTTTTTGTATTGATTCTACATATTTTTCACCCGTTCCGTGATAGAGAATTGTTGGTGGTAAAGCCTGTTTTAATTCCACATCAACTGGGATAGAGTGACCTTGATTGGCACGAATACATGTCTTATCCTGATTATAAGCATATCTTTGTTTACTGTCACGGGCAACAATTTCATCTAGAACTGCTCGATTAAATTCTGGATAACGTCGTCTGACGCCTTGAATCAATGCTTCTACTTCTACCCATCCATGTTCATCCAAACAAAGTCCTGCTTTTTCTGGGTGATGACGTAAAAGCAAAGCAATATAACGACTGATATTTGTGGTTTTCATAATCTCACCTCTACATCATTATAACAAAGGAGATGTATCATATGAACTACTATATTTCTGATTTACATATTTTACATAAAAACGTGTGCAAAGAAGGAAAGAACTTTGATCAGCGTCCATTTGAAACAATGGATGAAATGATGAATTTTATACAACAACAATGGAATGAATATATTACAGATAATGATGATGTTTATATTTTAGGTGATTTTTGCTGGAAAGAAAATGAACAATCTATAGCGTTTGTTTCCTCTTTAAAAGGAAAAAAGCATCTCATTATTGGCAATCATGATCGACTTAAAAATGAAGCATATCGTTCATTATTTGTTGAAATCACACCCTATAAAGAAGTTCATGAAATCATTGATGGTTTAAAGTATTCCTTTATTTTACAGCATTATCCTATCATGTTCTGGAATCACCAGCACCATCTCAACAATGATATTCCCATCAATATTCATTTGTATGGTCATGTCCATAATAGTCTGGAAGAAACCATCTATCAATCATTTATTCAAACATTGAATCAAACATACCATTATCATTGTATCGCTATTAATGTAGGTTGTATGATGCCTTATATACATTATCAACCCAAAGCTGCTCGAGAATTATTAAATGATCATCAAGTATAAAATTCATTATTTCACTTGTTCTTGAATATACTGAAGTAATTCTTTGTATTGATGTTTTAATAAAAATGGTTCTTCTAATAATTGTTCTATAAGTTTATTTGCTTCTATTTGAGAATGATTTTTAATAATCATATCTACTTGTGCTTTATACTCACCAAGATCCTTAAGAATATGAAAAGAATGAGATAATCTTATTTTTTCCATGACCTTTTTAACAACGCAAATATCTTCTAATGAATCTATAATCTTTTTTAAATCATCGTATTGAATACACTCATAGAAACCCATATCATATATATCAATAGTATCGTTTTGTTCATCGTGATAGAACTCTTTTGTCTTGTTATTTTCAACATAATATATTTTACGATTAATTTGTTCAACAACACTATCAATATATGCATTATATTGTTGCAAGGCATTTTGTATATCTTTTTGCGAAGCCTTTTGATGGATAAGTTTTTGATAAAAAGAATATGGAATTTCATGATATATAATATGGGCATGAAGATAGTCATCATATCTTTTTTGTAGAGCATTAGGTTTTGATGTGAGCGAAAGTTTATAGAAATAATTATCGAGTTCTGGTAAATGGGGTTCAACATCTTTAATATTGTTGTAACCCATCCATAAAAGAATATTTGTGATTTTTGATGTAAACAAGGCATCGTGATTGTTGAATAAGCTTTCTTTCATATCAGGGAAAAAGTCAAGAAAAATACTGGATACAATACTTTTTAATGCAAAACCTTGCTTGTCATATACAAATATGATAGGACTCTTTTTTTGCATGAAATGCAACTCTAAATGATACGAAAAATTCTGATTCAGAAACTGACAATATGCATCAATAATTTCTTTAACAAGCTTATGAGCCATATTTCTTATTTTATAGAGTCCATCATTTTTCATGACTTGTCTTAAATCATGTAAAGTATGAATTCCTTCTCTTTTTAAGCAATTATAACTACGTACACTTAAATCTAACTTTTCAATAGGCGTATGAAGCAATTCTTGAGGTATGCTTTCATGAGATGACTGATAAACATAGCCTTTTGCTTTTAATAGAGTATACAATAATGAATCTGAATGCAACTGTTTTTTTAAGACAAACTCTTTGATTTCATCTTCTATAATTTTTCTAAAATCCATACAATGATGAATGTCTTGAAATTGAGAAAAACTTTTATAATTTCCATAATCACGTGATGCTGGATAGAATTGTAAAAATCGTAATGGATCCATATCTAAATATTGAGCTATTTGATAGTAGTCATGATATTCTTCTTGACCAATACCATAATAATACTGGTTATCAATAGATGAACAGGACAAAGCTTCTTTTTGTTGAGAAGTTAAATGGATATCTTCATGATTATATATGCTAACATAGGCGTCATAACCATCCATAGCTGCTATTTCATAACTGTGATTTAATAATTCTTTGATATAATATCTCATAGTCTTCCTCCTACATAGCCAATAATTCTTTTAAATCCTCTGTTGATAATGAAGAAATATTTCCTTCACTGTTTTCTACAAACATATCTGCGAGTTCTTTTTTCTTAGCCTGTAAAATTTGAATTTTTTCTTCAATACTCTCTTTCATAATCAATTGATGAACCATAACATTGTTATGCTGTCCAATACGATAAGCACGGTCTGTTGCCTGATTTTGTGCTGAAAGATTCCACCATGGATCAAAATGAATGACAGCCTGAGCAGCTGTTAAATTCAATCCTGTTCCTCCAGCTTTTAAAGAAATCAAAAAGACATCAGCTTCTCCTTCTTGGAAACGGCGGACGAGTTCTCGTCTTTTTTCTTTTGAAGTTTCACCTGTTAAAATAAAATAGCGAATTCCATTTAACTTTAATTCTTCTTCCATCAAATCAAAGACTTTTGTAAAAGATGAAAATAATAAGACTTGTTGATGGTTGGCTTTATAATTACAAATCAAATCCATACAAGCTTTCATCTTAGATGAACTTTGATAAATATTATCATATATCATTCTTGGTTCACAGCAGATTTGTCTTAGTTTTGTCAGCATCGATAAAATGACAATCTTATCAACTTTTTCCATTTGAAACAATTCTTGAAGTTGTGTATTAATTTGAGCAAGATTAGCAAAATACAATTCACTTTCTTGTTGTGTAAAAGGAATCAATTGTGTTTTTTCTATCTTATCAGGTAATTCTAATAAGACATCTTTTTTGTTTCTTCTTAAAATAAATGGTGAAACCATTTTTTGAAGTTGTTGAATTTTCTTTTGATTTTGATTTTTCACAATATCTGTTTCAAATGTTTTTTGAAAATAATGATAGTTATATAAATATTGAGGCATTAGAAAATCAAAAACTGACCATAATTCAGCCAATGAATTTTCAATGGGAGTTCCAGATAATGCCAGTTTATGTAAAGCATGAAGCTGCTTGACAGAAATGGCATTCTTTGTTTTTTGATTTTTAATATATTGTGATTCATCTAAAATCACATATTCAAATTCTATAGAATCATATAACTCTACATCACGACGCATATAATCATAAGAAGTCACATAAAGATGTTTACCATGAATAGCATGTATCATTGTTTCTCTTGTTTTCGCATCTGATACAATGCATGTCACAGGTAAGCTTTTTGAAAATTTATGCACTTCATCTTCCCAGTTATAAATTAACGAAGAAGGACAAACAACTAAGCTTGGTTTATCTGTTTGTAACTGATCCAATAAAGCAATCACCTGTAACGTTTTACCTAGTCCCATATCATCAGCCAATATCCCATTAAATCCCAATTCGTAAAGTGTTCGTAACCACTGATAACCTTCTTTTTGATAATCTCTCAATAGCTGATTGTAGTAGGATGTTAAGGGATAAAGATGTTGTGTATGTTGATGAAATTGTTGAATGAGTTTTTGAAAGGACGCATCTCTTTCGATTTGTATATGTTGCAATTCTGTTACATCATTATCCAATGCGAACACACGATTTTTATTTAAACTTAGACTTCCATTTTGAATATCATTGACATGAATATGATATTCATCTATCAAATTTGATAATTCTTCCAGATCAGGTGATTCAAGATATAATAGTTCTCCACTTTTCAAACGATGAAATTTCTTTTTACGACGATATTTTGACAAAACTTCAGCAATTTCCATTTGCGGAATTTGAGCACTTTCCATATTTAAAGATAAAAGATCATGATCAACTTTAACCCCTACCTGAATCTGATAATGAACTGGTCTTCCCATCTTCTTTAATGCTTCAGAAATATATATTTCACTATATTGTTGGAGAAATTCAATCCCATCATGCATAAATTCATATGTTTTTTCATCATAACTATCAAAATAAACACACCCATTTTTCTCGTCAATTTGATGACATTGTTGACGTAAATATGTTTCAACGATATCCTGATCAATTGTTGTAATTGTGTCGTTTTGGAATGCATGAATATGATTCTGATTTTCATCTTCATAGTAAACTTTAAAATAAATCTGTTCATTTTCATTGATATCTCCATATATTTTAATGAAAGTATATGATGACTGTTCAAAATCAAAATCACATGTTAAATCAAAATAATTTTGCATGGGTGCCCATATATATTTATAAAAATCATGAAGGTCTTCTTCTTTAATCAACATTGGATTTTCAAACAAATCAAGTAAAATATCAAATGATTTCTCATTTAAATCCATTTGAATACGTTGAATTGTTGTCTGATGTTTGAAAGTAGAAATAAAATAAATATACTGTTTTCCAAAATAAAATTGATTTTCATCAATAATTTTAAGTACATAGTATTCTTGTTCTTTAACTAAACTCGCTTTTATCGTATAGTCGATATCTTTAAAAAGACAGTGGTTTAACCCTAATTCCTTATAGACATCATAAAAATCATCAAGAAATTCACTACGAATATAGACATATCTACCAAAGTTCAATAAACTACGAAAATTAAAGAAATAATTTTCAGGATTAACTTTATTCATTGTAATTTTAGCATGTTCAAGAAATGCAATCTGTTTTAAAGCTTCATCTGTAAAAGATTCACGTGTATGTACAAACTGTAAATATTTACCATACTTCACTTGGTCTTTATTTTCTATATGTTCTAAAAATTCATCAATATCTTTAATAATATATTTTTTCGCATTACCTATCTTATAATCAAGATATAAGACATCATCATCTCCATTCAAGATAGCTGTTAAATTATATTTTTCATGTGAAATGGATGAGCTCACTTGATTATGATAATATTCTTTATTCTGTTTAATCAAATCATTCGTTTCCAAAGCACGTATAGCCAAAGCACGTTGAAGTTGTTGTTGATGACGTCTTTCCTGACGCTTTTTTTCTTCTTCAAATTCAGTGTTAATATAATGATATGGAAAAGAAGGAATCTCCAGTTGATTTAACTTCAACAAAACAGCTCCAATATGAGCACATGGGCTATCATCTGTGCACCAGGTACACTCACACTGATATTCATGTAAATGATATTCGCTATCAAATGTAAAAGAACACAGAAATTCTTCTCCCCTGACTTTCACCATAGCTTGAACATAATACAAAGTATCTTCTTGTTTCATATCAATGCTTAAAACATTATCATAACGGTCATAACTTCTTGCGATAGATATATTATTGCGATTAGAAAATAATGTTAATAAATTAAACTCAGTTTTCATGTATGAACTCTCCTTACTTTTGCATTATAGCATATTCAACAACAAAAAAACCGTTTTTAACGGTTTAATAGAAAATGATTTTTCATTTTTTTAATCTCTCCTAGCCAAAATCCATATGGTAACAAAATGTAACCTCTATAATGTCGTTCTTATTACTCTATGAACTCTCGTATAGTGATAGATCCAACGATTCTTTTCTTCTTCACTCATTTCTTTTAATCTTTGTTGAATCCGATTCATATAATCTTTATATTCCATAGTTCTATCTCCTATTTCTCCAATGTTTTGTCATTAAAGAAGAAATCAGGTCCATTTTCAATACATGCCCTTACATCCAAAAACTGACTAATAAAACGGAAATATCCATTAACACCAAATTCTTTATCAAATGTATCAATACTTACTAATACTCTTGTTAAACATAGAAAAACATTTTTAAAAATATAATCAAACTGTGATTCATCCTTTAAATCAACAAACTCTGATAAATAATCATAGAGTTGTGGATTCACATAAGGATTGCACATTTGTTCTAAACCATCTGCCAGACATAAAAGATCTTCATGAGCATAGTCTGTATAATCACTTGTATAATGATTTTTAAAATCTAATAAACGATTAAGTACAATATGTATAATCTTCTTCGTTTCACGACTATCAATTTTATAAAGCGTATGTATCGCAAGAAAATGAGCTTCTAAACTATAAAGTTCTTCTTCTAATGCTCCCACATCAGATTTCAGTTTTCCATATTGTTTTTGAATATGTCTTAAGTTACTTCGTTCTTCCTGTACATCAAACTCATATTCACCGGTCACATGAAAAATAGGATTGATTTCGTCTAAAAATGCTTCCCATTTTTCATCACTGAAATCATCAGTTTGCATATTATCTTTAATATACATTTCTAAATAAAACGCTAATAATTCAATAGATCTTTTTTCACTCATTCCTTGATCTAACATCTGTTGATATAACTCTGTTGTTTTTTTAACTAAATGATCTTTAATTTGATTAGTAATCACTTCCATTGTTGCACTTCTTATATATTTTCTTTCTGACATTATTTACACCTCATTTTTATATCTTTCATATTTATCCATAAGTTTTTGTCGTGGCTGAATATGTTTGATTTCAACTCCATATTCATAAGCTTCAATCCATTCTTTGTAGGAATAGAAAATGTCTATCACCATCAATAACGTATATAGACTGATTTCTGGATTTTTTATAATTTCATTTTGAAAATAATACTGTAATGCTTTCTCAAAAGTATCATTATGAAATATAAAAGCCAGTTGATTCATATTGGTAAGCAATTCCTTAGCTTCATACAAACGATCATCATGACGCTTTAATGTTGCTATAAAGTTTCTTTGTGATGTCATAAATCTTTGACAATAATTGAAAACCATATCTCGATATTGCTGTTTTTGAATATAATGATCTAAAACACTAAATAACATAACATGTAAACATTCACGACTCAAATAACAATGTGTTGCTCCATTAACCATCTCAATAATTAATGCTTCATCAATATTCAGTTGAAGCTGACGAGCAACATATTCCCCATATAATTTTTCTTGTTCCATACCTATAGATGCAAAAGGATCATCACTTGTAAAAATATACACACCACAACCATAGCTTAACATCTTATAAATTTCACGAATCAATATGACAACTTGTAAAAAATAAGGATGATCTGATGGAACATCTAATAAAATTTTTAAGTATCTTTTGACTTTAAAGCGCCACTTAGGTCTTTCTTTTTTAGGAACAATGCGGTTAGGAGCAATATAATACCCATGATAAGCATCTTGTAAAAAATCCTGAATCTCAACAAATAAATCAGTTAATGAAACTTCATCATGTTTTGTTGCTTTTTTCTTTCCTTCGCCACTTACAATACTTTTAATTGCATCATCTAATTCTTCTTTTTTTGATTTTGGTAAAGCTTTATAGACTTCTACAAAAGCATCAGTGATTAATTTCTTATCTTTGTCTTTTAATAAATCTCTTAATTCTTTAACCTTCATTCTCTATTCCTCTCTTGATTCTTCATTATTATATCATAATATTTTTCTAAACAGTATCACTTGTTATTTTCCTAATTAAAATTATGTGTTATAATTGCTTATAGCAAATAAAAAAGGAGATTACACATGCATAAATCAAGACAATTTATTAACAAATCTATAAAGACCTATGAAAAAGATATCAGAATTAAAAATCATTTAGACAAAAATATTATCTTTTTAGATATTGATGGGGTTATACAGCCACCCTCTTATGAAAGAAGATTTGATCATGATATGGAGGCGTTACAATATTATCTAGCCAATAAATATAGCGATGATATATATTTGACATTTGATAAATATGATTTAGCAGCTGCGTATTATGACTGGTCATATATAGCATTAGGCTATCTTAAAGAATTGATAGAAGAAACAGGTAGTCATATTGTGTTGCATTCTACATGGGGCAGATATAATACAACGAAACAAATAATTGCTTTATTTAAACTTTATGATTTAGATAATTTCATTATTGATATTATTAATGAAGATAATGATAAAAAAAGATGTATTCATCATTATCTATCTAAACATTTTATTGATTACTTTATCATCATCGATGATGATTATGACTTATTACAAGAATTTGGTTCATATTGTTGTTTAACAAGTCAATATTTTCAACAATCTGATTTTGATTACTGTCAATTTATATTTCAAAACCCATTTTCTTTTTCAACAAAAGAAAAAGATCATATCAAAACATTTGAAATGATATCTTATCCTTCTCAAGAATGTTTAGGTCAAGTTTTCTATAAAGTTCATCAATATGAAGACAATAAAATATGTTTATTTTATATTCATTGTCCTGATCAATACAGAGAAGCTTTATTATGTGAATTTTTCAGTTCAATGAAAGATTGTGATGGTCTTATGAGTGAACAATATCATTTATTAAAAAATCAAAGAATTGGTTATGTCACTTGTGATTATGAATATCATCATCAACGCTGTCATTTTTATTACATAAACCATCGTTTTCATCATTTTAATATTCAAAAGTTCATATCTCAAATCAAAGAAACTTTTCACTCCATAGAATTATATAAACAAGATAATGGTATAAACTTAACAAGATTATTTTCGTTCATTTAAAAAGATTCTAGATTGTCATGCATATATCACTTCAGTTGCATACATATACAATAAAAGTTCCCTATCATTGTTGAAACGTGGATTCAGCTAAAAGCCTACCATAAAACAATAAGGGAACTTATATCACGGAGCAGCACTAGCCTATAAGGCTACAATAAGACGTCATCCATGACATTGCCATTATAAAGCTATATTTTATTTTTTTCAATGAGAGTTATTATAAAATTTAAATTATTTGATTATTCTGTTTACAATCGTCTTTCTTATAAAAATATCAATGTTAATTTTAGATAGGCAATAAAAAAAACAATCTCGGTTTATTGAGAGATTGTCACTATATATCATTTATAAATATCAACATTAAACAAGTTCACTATCAAAATAATCTAAATCTAATTGTTTGATTTCATAAGTCTGCACAACACTCACACCTAAATTATATTTTATCATTAAATCCGTTAACATTTTACCATCAATTAAAATGAGTTTAACTTGTAATTGTTTTTTTGCATAATCGATGGCTTCTCTTGTAAAAGTAGATGTAGTAATAAATAATCCCTTTGTACCACCTTGACCAGCTACTGCGCCTAAAAACTTTTGAATTTCTGGTCTTCCCACACTACTTCTATTCCATTTCTTAGCTTGAATATAAATACTATTAAATCCAAACTGATCTTCATTGATAATTCCATCTATACCTTCATCACCACTATAATCAGTTGAAATGATAGATTCTTTATCATAAGCATAACCCATTTTATCCAACAAATCTAAAACAAGTTTTTCAAAAAAAGCTGGATCTTTAGATATAATCATATCTAATAGTTCATCACTGACACGTGATGATATCATCTTAATAGATTGGTCAATATTTTCTAAAGGTGTAGACTCTTTTGGTTTTGATTGATATTCAGGTTGTTCATTATGACGATTTACAAACTGTCTAACTTCTTCATATTGCATTAAATAATCATCATCAACATGAATATGAGAAGATAGTATATTTTCCCCTTGAGGTGTAATTTGATAAACACCTCTTTCTACAGAACGAATCAATCCTGCTTTTGTTAAATATGTTTTTGTCCATCCCAAACGATGATAAATCACTGTTTTATGACTGTTTTCCATCTTTTGATTTCTTTCATCTTCAGTTAAATGTAATACATCAGATACTTCATCTACCATATCACGTACTCTTAACTGATGATGTTTATTTAATACTTGTAACACTTCATTATACATTTCATTATATTGTGGTATCATTTGTTATCTCCTTTACTTTTTTACAAAATATATAACATTTCTACTTTATTTTATAAATGCTATGATCGGCATCTATAAATGTATCATAATAACTTTTGATTACTTGCTTAAAGTGAGCATCTCTTTGATGACATCGACGAATCTGATCTTTTAAAATCGCATTTATGTCATAATCTTCCATAATTTCTTCAACACTATTGATATGTCGTAGTTTCCCATATTCTACTATAGATTCAATAATTCCTAATATTTTTTCTTGTGCTTCATTTTTTGGAACATCATCCAGTGCATCGATTCTTTCCATAATAAACCATGGGTCGCATATTGTTTCTACATCATAATGTTTTTTGACTATTTTACATATAAGTTTAAGCAAAGCATCAGAATTTAGTATTTGTGCTTGATCATCAACAGCTTCCCAACTCATCTGATCTCTTTTAAAAAAATAATCATCAGTATCTGTTACACTCATATATTCTTGATACTTATCCAATATGTCTTGTTCAGTATACTGAAAACCTAATTGATTGATTTCTTTTAATAAATCGTCAATAGATATATTTTTCATATATTCTTTTCTTTGGTGATATCTGATAAAACCATCTTGCATTTGTCTTAACATTGCCATTTTTTCTTCATCACTTAAATGCATATTGCTCAACTCCCTTTTCTTTCTATGATTATTATAACAGATTTTTCTAATCTATTTATCTTGTTTCGATCATTTTTGTGATAAAATAAACATGAGGTGAAAAATATGGTCATTTTTTTAACGAGTAGTCCTACTGGTCCATTAGATGGGAGTAGACAAGTTGATGGTTTAGATAAGAAAAATCATTTTGTTGATGAATTAAAAAAATATTGGAAAAACAATAGTCGTTGTTGCATGATTGCAGCAACTCCAGATGCTTATAAACAAAATGATGACATGTGTGATTTCTTTAGAGAAGTCTTTTTAAAAGAAGGTTTATCTTTGCAATGTTTTGATTTGATTGATAAAAGATATAGTAACTTTACAAGAGACGATCTCCAACAATATGATGTCATTATCTTAGGTGGTGGTCATGTTCCTACACAAAATCAATTCTTTCAAGACATTCAACTTAGAGAAAAAATTGAAGATTTTCAAGGCATTGTGATAGGCATCAGTGCTGGCAGCATGAATTGTGCTGATATTGTTTATTGTCAGCCTGAAGAAGAAGGTGAAGCTATAAATCCTCATTTTCAAAGATGGATTCAAGGTCTGGGGCTTACTCATTTCAACATCATTCCTCATTATCAGATGGTCAAAGATAGATACTTGGATGGATTAAGACTATATGAAGACATCACTTATAAAGATAGCATTCATCATCCATTCATTGTATTAGTTGATGGTAGTTATATCCTAATCAATGAATGTACAACAATCTATGGAGAAAGTTATCTGATTTATAACGAGCATATCCAACTTATATGCCATGAAAATGAAACAATAGATTTCAAAGAGATGAAAATTGAATAAAGTCAAAAGGACGTTATATTTATATTTTCACTTTTGTGATTTATAAAGTAAAATACCGAATAAAATGTCTTACTGGAATCATTCAAAAAATAATATATGTTTTCTTGAAAGTGATTTTCTATTACTGATGATTTCATTACTGGAGAAACATCAAATCTTCTTGAATTTTAAAACTACTTTTATATAATGAAAGAACGAGGAGGAAATATATATGAACCAAAAAGATGCTCAGCTATTTATTGATGAAATGAAAAGTATTGGTGATGATTGGACCATTGATCAAGTCATGGATATCTATGGTCACACAAGTCTTGCCGTTGCATTATCTGATAGAAAAAATTCTATCAATATGCTGTCAAATATTCTTGATAAAGTCATCAACCGTTAAGCCCAACATAAAAGAGTCTATGCACTGTTTAGACTCTTTTATGTTGATTTTATATAATTTTCATCTTTTTGAGTTCTCTTTGATAAACATCAATAAGTCCTTCCTGATAACCAAATGCCTGTTCTTGTTGAATAGCTTGAGCTATGATTTTGAGATTATCAGTTTTGATTTGATTTAACATTTGTAATCTCTTTGATGAGATATCTATTTGTTTGATTTTAATTTTTTCAAATAATGACACACTATAACAAAACAAATGTAAATCCTGGTATCTTTGTTTTAATTTTTCAGCAATCACTAATCCCTCAGGATCATAATCTCCTGCATAATATAATGAACAGCCACTATCAACAAGTTTATCTAATAATAAATATGTACAAAAATTAATTTGCCCATTACTACAAACAAGTCCGACATCCATTTTATGATGTTTAATAAAATTACACATCATACGAAAAACAGATGGATTTTCAAAGATAAAAATATCCAAAGGGATAAACAAATCTTTCATTACATTGATATTATAAAGATTCATATTCCAAGGTTCATAAGCTTCATAAAATCCCTGCCATGAGGGATAAGCCTTTTGTGGCTGAATATGACATATATAACAATAATTAGATAAATCATCTTTTAAAATACCAGCACTATACAAAACATCTATCATTTTGAATGAATCTAAAGACATATCTTCATGATATAAATCATAGACTATTCCTTTTAATAAGAGTTCTCTTGGTAAATCTTCATCAAAATAATGCGGATTTTTTGTAATATTTTGTGAAAAGACAGGTAATAATTCAAAGCTCAATTGATAAACTGGTAATTGATTTAAAGCACGACAAACATTTTCAAGAACTGACTGAAACATATGTTGATTCTGTTCAAAATATCTTTTGACATATCTATCTGTCGATAGATATGTCTTTAACCACGCATAAGATTTGGTATCTTGAAAGATATGAAACAAATTTTCTTTGAATTCATCAAATGCCAAAATCTTTAATTCCTTGATTTCCTTTCGACTATAAATCAAAGACTGATTTAAAATTTCTAACGTTTTCAAAAAATCAGCTTCTCCATAACGTGTTTTCTTTAATTTTTTAAGAAACTGTGCATAAGTTAATTCCAATCTGTTTTGAGATAAATCCCATCCTAAACCACCTAAACATTGTTTTTCATCATCAGTTAAATTTTCTAAAACAATTTTACCACCTAAATGTCCTAAACGCTGATATTGTCTAATCCATGCCTGTACAAATCGTTGAAATCCTGATTGATTTAAATAATCAGCCAACTCTTGTTCTACACTCATGAATATTTCAGCCTCTTATTCTTTCCATTCCATATATAGGCAATGACCGTCACAAATGGTGCATTATTAGGTCTAAATAACTCATAAATAGCTAATGATAAACAAGAAGGATAATCTCCCCATAATACCTGTGAATTCATAATATAATCAAAACCAAATTTTGTAATCAAGGCAAACATATTATCAATGTTGTTTTCATCAACTCCTGCAAAGGCTTCATCCAAAGCAATCAATAATGGAGCATCTTTTCTGGCACTTTCAAATTTAGCAGCCACTGCTGAAAATAATGGAACATACATAGATAATGCTTTTTCTCCACCACTATAAGCATAGAACACATGAGAAGTTAATTCTTTACGATTTTCATTAGGTTTTTTCGCATATAATGTAAAATCAAACCATTGACGATAATCCATGACATCTTTCATGAGTTGATGGAAAGAAGCTGTCGTATTTTCATCCTGACTCATTTTTCTGGCACTATTGATTTTAGAGCGGAAATGGTTAGATATTTTCTTACGATCACTGTCTTTTAACACATGATAATCCATTTCTAATAACTCAACTAATTTTTGTGTATCCAATTGACCATCATCTGTTGCCTTACGACTTTTCCATTTTAAACTTAATTGTAAACCACTACTTGTATTCATATCATTCATATAACTTTGAATTTTATCTACCCATTGACGACTGGCATGGATGCGTTCTCTTATTTTCTTGCTGATGGTATTCACAAGAATATCCTCAAAGATATGACGATCCTCATCAACAATTAATAACTCCTGCATTTCTATATTTTGTTCTAATATATCTGTCAGTTCTAGAAATGAGATCCTTTTCCCTTGATTTGTCGCTTTTAAAATAAGTCTAGATGGGACATCATCAACATCATGGCATAATGGTACATTTTCTTGTACAACATTATATTGATTTAAATATATATTTTGTTCAAAATAAACACGCTGTAACTGATTTTGATAATCAGCAATAGATTTTTTATGTGAAAATTCCTGATTCAAATCACGCATTATTTTTCCTATATCCTCATCAGACATATCTTCTTTAATAATAAAATGTAAATCTTTTTCCTGCATAAAAATATCTTTATAGATAAGCATATGATTTTCTTGTTCCAACTTTTGATCAGATAAATTTTGTATATCTATGTCTACTTGTTCTATCTTTGTTTCTAAAACGGATTTTTCTTTTTCTAAAGCTGTTTTTTCATCTTCTAATCTTTTGATTTCATTTTGCAGATCTTGAATTTTTTGCGCAATATCCTGATAACCAGACTCATTTAATTTTTCCTGTAATAAATCACGCTTTTGTGTGACCACACTGATTTTATGCTGGTACTGTTCAATTTCATAATGCAACTCATCTAAATCATCAACGAGCTGACTGGCTTTTTCATCTTGTATAGCTTTTAAATCCATCGTTTGTAGCATCTGAGTATAACTATCTTTAAAAGATTCAAAAGCTTCCTGATAATCCTGCAGATCATCTTTATAAGCTTCAAATGCTCCTTTTTGTACTGGCAATAACAATTTGGATGCTACAACTTTTATCTGATTATGTATGTCTGTTAATTTTTGATTTTCTAATAAAATCAATTGTTGCAGCTCTTGAATCTTTCGTTCTAATGTTGCCTGCTCTTTTCTTAGCATTTCCACATTATCAAGACTTTCTTTTAATTGTTTTTCATCACGAAAACTTTGATATTCCAATAAAAGCGTTTGCTGCTTTTCTTTAGTCAACTTTTCTTTTTGCATATTTTCTTCTTTGAAAGTTTCCAGTTCTTGAATTTGAAGTAAACAAGATTCAATCTTGTCCTGTTTCATTTTCATACGACTTTCATAACCAATATAAATGGCTTCTTGATTTAAGGAAAGACTCCCTTCAATAATTCCAGATTGGAAATATTTATCTTGAATGACAACTTGTTGATTTGTTTCGATACCTAAACATTCTAAAATAAACAACAAATCATTTTGATTATTGAATTGAGAGATTGTCAGAGTTTGAAGCTGATTAACATCTTGATTTGTCCAAAGATAAAAATCTTGACATCCTTGAGGCAGTTCTTGAATACGATATTGATCATTTTTATGCACAACCAAAGCATTCAATAATTGCATTTGAGATAAGATTTCTTCAATTCTTTGTTTTTGAAGATCTGTCAATGATGCATCAAATTCAAGTAAGCGATAAAATGGAACATAGTCAATATGATGTTCATCTAAATATTGACGATTCAACTGATTTTCAGGTGTTTGTTGTGGTTCAATATCTTCCAAAGATTCCAAATATTCTTTTTCATGGTAGAGTTTTGATAATTCATTTTCATTTTCTTGAATCAATCTTTCATAACGCATCTGTTCTTCTATCAATTGTCTTGACATATGCTGATAAATATCATCTATCACTTTTTGAATCACAAAGTAATCATGAGTCATTTCATAATCAATCAAATGTTCTCTTATTTTTTCCATATCTTGTTGAGATATTTTTAAAATCTCATTGTTTTCATTAAAACGATGATAATCTTCTAAATATTCTTCTATCACTTGTTGATATTCTTTTTGTAAATGTTCCATTTGTGTTTGTAAAACAATGTATTGTTCCTGCTTTTGACTTTCATCATTTTCATAAAATGCAATTAATTGAGATTGTGTTTCATAATCTTTCCACATTGCTAAACCATCTTGAATTTGTTTCATATCATTTTGTAAAACTTGTCGTGTATATGAAAATTCAAAATTTTTCTTGCGTTGTTCAAAACATTCTTTAATAGCTAAATGCTCAGTTAAAGATAAAATTTCATTAAAAGCGTTCATTTCTTGAATCAACTTTTGGCATTCATATTCTTTTTGATCAATGAGATTTTGGTATTCTTCAATACTCTGATTTAAATCTTGATAGACTTCTTCTTTTTGTTCACAAATATGTATTTTCTTATCTAATTCTTTTTGATATTGAGTCAGTTCCTGATTGTATTCACTAATAGATTCTATCCATGCTTCAATATCATGCGTTTTCATAGAAGAAAGTTCATTTGTCTTAACTTCATATTGAATTCTATTGGTATCTAATTTTTGATGATTATCTAATAAATTTTGATAAAAATGTTTTTTCTCTTTATCTTTTTGTTTGATATTTTGATTAATTTGTTGATATAAACGTTGTTCTTTGATATATTTTGTCCATTTTTCTAACAAAAGAACTTGATTGTAAGTTTGATAAATATTTTTTAATTTCTGAGCTGCCTGTAAGCTTTGTTTCAGCAATTCTAACTGATCTTGAAGATTATCCATATTCATAATGGCTTCACTCATTGGTCTTAAATCTTCATCGCTTAATGGTTGTAAAGAGGAAGCTAAGATTTCATTAATTTTTTGTGGTGATAAAGAATTGCTTAATTTAGGTGAACGAAGCTGTAATAATAAACCAATGGCATCACCATAATCCTGCAAACTTTCAAAGCCAAATAATGCTTCATTGACACGTTTCATATATTCTTTTTGTGACTCAATGACCTGATCTCCTAAAATATTTTTAAGCTGTTTTTCACTTAACGTCAGCTGATTTTCCATTAAAGCAAAATCTATACCAATACGACGATTATCTTCAATCACAAAATACCATGAGTCTAATGGTTTTCCTTTTCTAGCACGAAGTCCCATTCCAATTGTTTTATAAAGTTCACTATCTTCTCTTTTAAATTCTAGATATAAATAACCAATACGTTCTTCACGTGATGAATTTTCATCAATCAGATAAGTTTCTATTTTTCTTGAACGTGTTCCAAATGGGTCCAGTCTTTCACTGCTTTTATTTCCATCCAATAACAAAGGAATAAAACTTTGCATCGTTACAGATTTTCCACTTCCATTACTTCCACGTAACAACATATGTCCATTTTCAAATTCAAATACTTCATTTTCGTAACACCAGAAATCAACCAGTCCCATTTTATTCATGTGCCAACGACTTAAACTCATGATTGACCCTCCTCAAATTCCCCAGTCAGTTTCGCAACAACTGGATAAAATATAACATCATCATTTTGACAAGACATAAAACCAATTTCCATAAAACGCTGATAAACCATGTCTACAAGTTGATCAATACTTTTTTGTCGATAAGTAGCGGGTAAATAAGATATTTGTTTTTGTATGACGAGTTTAAATCTTTTCAAAATTCTTTCTTTTTGATCGATATAAATTTCTCTTTCATCAATTTTGTAATCTCTATTTTTAATACCTTTACGAATCTGACTACAGCATAAAACAACCAACTCATCTAAAGCATTTGATTTAGGAAACATTTGTCCTACCTTCACATCATCATCCAAAATTAAAAAAGCACTGGACTCATAAACTTGTAAATCACATGGAAAAAATTGCTGTAAATCTTTTTCAATGCTTTTTCTATATCTGCGAATATATGAAAAATCATCATTTTCATCATCTTCTCTATAAATACCACATGACAGTAAAAGACGACGATAGACACGTTGTATACGAATAAGTCCTCGATCTTGACTGTCATTAGAAACCCATTCATTTTCCATCACATCTTGAGGATCTACCCATTCAAAAACATCAGCTGTAAAATTACGCATAAAATATCTTGATAATCCAGTATTTTCAAATAAAACTTCTACAAACTGATCTTGCATGAACTGGTCACTGTTTCCATCATCTTGAATAATAAGTTGTTCTTTTATACAATACTTTAAAACATTGACAAGCATTTTTCGATGTTTAAATTGTAGCCAATATTCTTCATCAACACCTAATTGAATTTGTACAAATTCGCATAAATGGGATAAAATAAATTGCTCCTCAATTTCTTTATCCTCAAGAAATGTAAGTATATAACATAGAATTTGATATTCTTCTACATGTTGAAACTGAGTAATTCCCATCCAGGGTTCAGCTTTTCCAGGTGTTTTATCAAGTCTTATAAACTGAGGATGTGAAATGAGTGAAAAACCTGCTTTTTCTTGAAAAAGATTTCTTAATTCTTTGATATGATCTTTAATTTGGTAATAACGTTCTCGATCATTACGCTTTAAGACCCATCTTTGCGAAAGTAAAACTTCTTTATTATTCATGAACTTTCTCCTTAAATATAATTTTAAATTTTGGCATGATAAAATGCCCATCTATACACTCAACTTCACACATTTGATTAGCTTCACTTTTATCAATCATATAAACTCGTCCATCGTCTGTTTTAGATGATAAAGATTCCTGACCTAAAGCTTTTGACAACCACATAAGCAATGTTTTTCTTGTATTCGCATCAATAACTGGTAAGGACGAAAAATCAATTTGATTATTCACAATGAGTTCCTGTATTTTTTCCATCTGTTTTGCATATTCAGCTTCAATCATTAATTGTTGTTCCATACGTTCAAAAGTATGGTCTTCAGCAGGTTTTCTGACTGTCTTTTTTCTAACAATACGTGAATGAGGATCAAATTGAATATATGAAGGATGATCCTGATAAACACCCATATGTATGTCTTCACTTAAACGAGGTGTAATATAGTTAAGATGTAGGCAATCTTCTACCCCAAAAATATAAGCACTCATGCAATGAGCTTCATTAATATCCTGACATTTCTCAAAAATTTCAGCAATGTGTATATATTGTTCTTTACGATGTGATCCACGATTTATCATTTCAGATATTTGTTGTGCATAACGCGTCATTTTACGTATGATTTCATTAGATATATCATATAAATGATCAACTTCATTATAACCATCCTGACCTACAAACCAATAATATAGACTCAACCATTTATCTTTAAAATTTTGATAAACATCTTCTCTCTTTAATGCTCGTCCAATACGTGGAATAGACAATTCGTAGTCTGTTGCTTTTTGAAAAATTAATTCTAAATCATTTTCATCAATATTTCTCATAAGACTGGAAATTAAAGCTCCTGTATTTTGCATGGTCATGACAAATTCTCTTAAATACATAATGATTTTATCTTTATAAACAAGAAATTCTGTTGTCTTCATGAGTTCTTCTGCTTTTGCACTATTTAATGTTTTGATATAATCCTGATAATTTTGATTTAATCTGACAAAATCGTTCATGAGCAAATTCAGCCATCCATTCACATCACTATTTTCTTTTTGACTTATGTCTTTCACTTGAGTTAATTGATGATAAATTCTTTCCAGTAAAGTCGGTTCTAATGATGCCCCTTCAATTTCTAAGTTCTCTAATCTTAGTGTCATTCTTTCAATCTCAACAGTATATTCACTTAGCTGATAACGATATTTTTTATTTTTAAAATCATCTATTGTTCTGACTTTATTACTATCTTGACTTGCTGTTAAATTTTGCCATTGTGTAAGCTGTTGAAGATCTTGTTGACATTGTTCTAATGTATAATCTTGATAGCCTTCTATCTGTCTAATTTCTTCATAAACTTCTTCTTTATGAATCCAATAATGAATCTTTTCGTATTCCAAAAAGAAGTATCTAATAATCAAACGATACCTATCAACATTATCTGCTCTTAGATAATTGACTTCTTTAATTGGTTTAAGTAATTTATCATAAACTTTCATGAACTTCCTCCATATTTTCACTTGAAATCATTATACTCTTTCAATATCATGTATCGCAACAATCTTTTACATATTTTGCCCAAATTATTCATGAAAGCAAATTTGTGATGAAAAACTTATAAATCATGTCTATTTTCTAGCTTAAAAAATGTTATCCACCGTAAAATTGTGAATAACCGTAGCTAAAAAAGTGTAGTTTTTCAACTACTTTCAATAAACTATGGATTTTATGTTTTAATTCTGCAGTTTTTGATAGTATTTTAAGAATTTCTTCTTATATCTATATGCACTGCTAAATGACAATATGATTCTTCTTGCATGTCGTATGACCTTTACTGCTATCTTTTGATACTTGTTTCTAAATGTATTCATTCGTATCTTCTGATCTTTGCCTTCTAATACAAGAATCCTAAATAGATGATAGAAGTTATAACACAGTGATGATATCATGAACTGGAAACAGTTCTTTTCAAAATCATGATGTCCTACATTATCTCCATTGAAATCATCTTTCAGTTCTTTTGTGAAGTTCTCTGAGTTTCCTCTCTCCTCATAGAAGTCACAGATGTCTTCGCATGATCTTTTCATGTCATTTGTTATGATGCAATAGATAACTGGGAACATTGTCAACTGTTTATCCTGTGCTGGAAATACCTTAAAAACATATCGGCATGGTGTGGATAGACTTTTAGGTGAGTATTCTATCTCTCCATAATAGGATTCCTGATTTGTGTAATTCAAATAATCAATTCCATTGTCTTCCAGATGTTCAATGATCATATTTTGAATCTTTTCATAGCTTTTGGCTCTAATGTAGTATTGAATATCTTCATGATGCATATAATCCATGAATTCAGTATTGTAGAATGCACTGTCACCCCTCATGGAAACAGTCTTGCCTTTTCTATCAAGATGTGCCAGTACTTTCTTGAGTTCATTGATGAATCCATTAGATGAGTATGCTGCTCCTGTTCTAAAGTTGGAACTTAACAATAGTTTGGTATTATATTCATTAATCATCATTGGATGGTATCCATTGACACCATAATGGTAGATATATGCAGAAGCTTCCTGATGTCCATGAGTTTGTGTTTTTGTTGAATCGACGTCAAGAATGATATTCTCAACATGCCTATTGACATAGTCGCAACCTAATCTTTGAATATGTTCCTTAATGGTCATGTTGGTTTTCATGTTGATTCTATCAAAGAATCTTGATAAAGTAGGCTGTGAACAGGCATTGATGCATTGTGATAAAAGTGGATCATCAATAAGTGTCATTTGATCAGCCTGATTGAAGTAGCCTAAAAGGTTACGTAAAACAATTTGAGTGACAATGTCAGAATTGGAATACTTAGGCAATCTTCTTGTATCATTGAAAGGAATGTCATCTAATGAAGATAGCAGATTGTACTTTTTAAGAAATGAAAGAAGCAAGATGCTGCCACCATCACAGGAAATGTTGCCACCGTTAAAATTTATGTTGTCAAAATTGAAAATAGATTGTATCATATAAGTGCTCCTTGTATTGTAGTTTGGTCACTTACATTATACAGGAGCTTTTATTATATATAAAGAAAAACTATTCACCCAACGGGTGAATAGAAAAAGAATAAATAAAAGCAGAAAATGCCTATGAAATAAGGATATTTCATGATTATATTATAATCTCATGAATAATTAAGGTTTTGTATAAATAATATTTTTATTTTTGGTCATTTGGGATTGTTATTAATTAATAGTTATTTACTGAAACAAAATAAAGACGGTATAATTTTAAAACATTATATGTTGATATTGATTTGGACGAAGCAAAAGAAAATGCTACTCAGGCTAAATTTCAAAACATTATATGTTGATATTGATTGATATCCCGTTCCCTCTGGTGCAAGTTCAATGGCATTTCAAAACATTATATGTTGATATTAATCAAAACTGCAAAAGACTTAGGAATTGAACTCTTTGTATTTCAAAACACCATATGTTGATATTAATCCTGGAAAGTTGGAAATACCTTTTATAAAGGAGTTGAATTTCAAAACACCATATGTTGATATTAATCAGAGTTGTTTCTATTTTTTTGTGTCTAAGAATACATATTTCAAAACATTATATGTTGATATTGATCACTTTCTTTATCCTTTGTGATTGTATACATATCTTCATTTCAAAACATTATATATTGATATTGATCAAGAACTGTGTTTTGTGATTGCACAGGTTGTCATATTTCAAAACATTATATGTTGATATTGATTAGAGCATAAAATCATTTTTGCTTTTGCAAAAAACATATTTCAAAACACCATATGTTGATATTAATCAGGGAGAAGTGACAAATCCAGTTATCAAAAAGGAATTTCAAAACACCATATGTTGATATTAAACAGAAACTGCTCAACAAGCGTATGACACTAACTATAGATTTCAAAACACCATATGTTGATATTAAACTGCTCTTAATATCTTCTTTGTAATTTGTTCCTTGAAATTTCAAAACACCATATGTTGATATTAAACGTTCTGTGGGATAAATCAAGCGATACATGGATAGAATTTCAAAACACCATATGTTGATATTAAACATCGAAGGAATAAAATTATAGAGAAGGTGGAGGTATAATTTCAAAACACCATATGTTGATATTAAACGATGAAATGGGAGATGTTGAAGTCGAAGGAGTTGAATTTCAAAACACCATATGTTGGTATTAAACAAAATACCTCCTGCAAGTGCTGGACCTCCACCTAAATTTCAAAACACCATATGTTGATATTAAACGATAATGGTGATAAGATTGATTTTCAAGCTACTGGATTTCAAAACACCATATGTTGATATTAAACTATGGTGTTGCTAAGAACTCTAATACATTAAACATATTTCAAAACACCATATGTTGATATTAAACGTAAACGGATAGCACCTATCAATTCACATCTTTCATATTTCAAAACACCATATGTTGATATTAAACCCTACCCCAATCACAAACTCTTTTTCATTTCCAATTATTTCAAAACACCATATGTTGATATTAAACCTACGAAAACTTCATAGAAATGTATGAAGCGTATCAATTTCAAAACACCATATGTTGATATTAAACAGCTCAACAAGATGCTGCTACGGCTAATGAAGCTGCATTTCAAAACACCATATGTTGATATTAAACAGAGATCATTTTCCATTAATTTTGATGTTAATATATATTTCAAAACACCATATGTTGATATTAAACTTAACTTCTGCAATATAGTTATTGACAGTATTCATATTTCAAAACACCATATGTTGATATTAAACAACGCAGGAAAAACTGTCAATGATAAAAACAGATTAATTTCAAAACACCATATGTTGATATTAAACACGGAAGACACTGTCATTGTTAGATACAACAATAGATTTCAAAACACCATATGTTGATATTAAACGATATGATGAAGTTCAAGATTTTATTAATCATATATTTCAAAACACCATATGTTGATATTAAACAGATACGTGGGTATATTAACGATTAATGATATTAGATTTCAAAACACCATATGTTGATATTAAACTCAATCCAAATATTGCTGCGTCTGTGACACAGGCATATTTCAAAACACCATATGTTGATATTAAACCCAATAAAATCAATGCTTTTTTATTTACTAAAATGAAATTATACTGATTATAACAATATTTTTTTAATTTTTTACCAGCTAAAACTATAAAATTTAATCTTTATCAAAAATTACAATTTATATTGATATAATCAGCGTTTTTTCATTTTTTCTAAAATAATACTTGGTAAATTTAGATAATAAGATTGTCACTCTCAGTTTTTTTGTTTCCAAGAATTTCTTCATCAAATACATTATCATTAAATGTTTTAATAATGCAAACAAAATCTTCTTCTTTATTAATAACTTTATTCAATTCTCTTTTTAATGATATAAGTTTAGATGGAGTAATATCACCTCTAAAAACTGAATATTGATAATGTGATAAATACTTTTTACATATCTTAAAAACTTTTTGTACTCTTTTTTCCTTTATGTCATAAAAAACAATAGCGTAGTTATAATTATACTTTTTCATTAATATCCTTCCTTCAATGAGAAAAATTCAAAGTCTTTATCTTCAAGAAGATATTTAATCAACTTATAGCAATCCATTTTCATAGCTGTTTGATAAGTCATTTTACGTTTTAACTTTTTATTCAAAAAAACTCTATTTAATCTTTCTTCAAACGCTTCAATAAAAATTTGTCTACCCTTGTCATTAAGAATACAATAATTAACCTTCTTTTCAAAATGCTCATTGACTTTTAATTTTTTATTATTCACAAGATCAAAGATAGTTTTAAATACAATTACAGGTTTAAAGGTTTCACTTAAATCTAAACTCAAAGAAAATCTAGCTTCACTTGGTTCATGTAAATAACTAATTGTTTGATTTAAATGTGTTTGGTAAATAACAGAAATACATTTCGTGTATAAAAGAGAATTTCCAAAAGAGATAAGTGCATTCATAGGATTATCAGGAGGTCTCCTTACACGTTTATTCATCATAAAATCTTCAGGTAAGATATATTGAAATGACGAATAAAACATTTGCCATAAAGTACCCTCTAAAAGCATTAATGATTGTATGTCTTGAATTTCTTCCAACTGTTTATAAAATTCATGTCTGATCCAGTCTATGATTTTTTTAACTTCTTTACGCCCATGTTTATAATAATGATATAACACATAATCAAGATTTTTTGCAATAGCAATAACAATCTTCTTAGCAATCACTATTCTTTTCATTGAATTATAACACTCAACTTCTTTAATCAGTAATCTCCCGCTTTTATACTGATCTTTAGGATAAAAAGTTCCAGAATAGTTTCCATAATAATTAAAGAAATGAATAACGATATGTTTTGTAGAAAGATAATCTAGCAGTTTTGTATTGATAGATACTTCATTCATGCAATATATTTCATGAATATTTTCTATTGGTAAATATATGTTTTTATTATTTTTTCTAAAGCACAATGAATTATCTTTTCGACTTAATTCACCCATACTTGTAATATATTTTGTTTTTCCCATACATTTCACCTTATTTTATATAAAACAATAATCATAATAAGCACATTTTTTACAGTGTTTTCTTTCTACAACATCGGGAACCTTTTGATTTTGCATCAGCTTTTGTATTTCATTCATTTTATTCAATAACTCTACTTCTACTTCATCATTGAGTTCTACAATCATAACTTTTTTATCTTTATTTTTCTGAATAAACTCCAGTTTTCCTTTTCGATTAATCCCTTTTTCTTTTAACACATATAAATAATAAATAAGTTGCCATCGACTAGCCTCAACATCGGCATCACTTTTCTTTGTTTCAGTTAAATAATCTTTTGTTAATTTATCTAATTTAATATTGTCAATTGCTATTTCACTACTATCATCATCTTTATATTTTTCTTCATGCAATGCTTTACCAATCTTCACATCTTCACTATTATTTTCCATGTTTAATCTATTTGCATGAAGATAACATTGTCTAGGACAATGAATATAATAATTCATTAATGTTCCATTGATTTTCATATTCAACACTTCCTTTATAAATCAAATATTAAAGAATGTCATATTCAATTTGTTCGAAACGTTCTCTATCCAATTTACCATTAACAAAATAGTCATCAGCATCAAAAACACAAAGAAGATCTCCTATATAATCGTTATAATGAATAAATGTTTTTTTAGGAAATTGATAGGTAAAATCATGAAGCTGACTTCGCACATCCATTAACTCTATCTGCTTTTTATTGTAGTTCATAGCATTATTTTCCAACAATTCTTTATAACGATTCCATACTTCTAAACCATCAATAATTTCACCATCATTATTTTTAATTTGTCTACATAAAACAACATCTATCATCCATTGGTTATCATCTATAAGCATCATTCTTTTAGCAACCTCTAGATAATTAAGTTTATAGACAATATCATTATAAAAATAACTTAATCCTTCTTTATCAGTATTTTGATTTCGATTGACTTTTAATGCCTTTAAAACCTTTTCATAATAACAAGAAAAATCCTTTTCTTCTAAAATTTCTCTCATCTCCTGGTTTTTAAGCGTTAATAAATCATCCGATCTATAATCATGACGATAAATCACATGAAAATTATCAATATCAAAAAAGTATATATCTCCACTTTCCATATTTGATCTATTAATTCTTCCAGCAAACTGTTCTTCATTATCTAATAAAGAAATATTTTTATAACCTATATCCATATCAATATCGACACCGGCTTCTATAACTTGTGTTGCAACGAGAATAATGGGTTTTGTAACCTTACCACGTATTTTTGAAATAATTCTCTTTCTTTCAATAGCTGAATCATCACCTGTTAAACATTCAATATCAATGTCATTTCTTCCTGATTTTAAAAGCAAACGATAAAATTGATAAGCAGACTTTTTTGTTATAAATTCAACAAGTATCTTTTTATGAGGAAAAACATTCTTTAAAACATGTTTTTGCAAATCATCTAATGTAATTTCAGACTTTAACAAATCATAATGATAATGAACCCTTCCCTTAAAAAATTCGTGTTGATAATATAACTTTGCATTTGGTAGCAATCTTGTCACACCATCATTCAAATGAAGAAGATGATCTAAATCAGGTAATGTTGCTGACATAATAATAATTTTCATATTCATAAGATTGGCACATGCTTTTAACATTTCAATCATTTCTGCCCAAATATAATTTTTATAACTCTGTATTTCATCTAGAACAATAACTGAATCAGCTAATTGGTGAAAACCAATAATATTTTCTTTTTGATTCCCAAATAATAATTGAAAGAAACTGACATGTGTTGATAATATAAATGGATAATTCAGAAACTGTCTATCCAGCAACATTTGTTGATATTTATACGCTTCATCTTCCTCATCATGCAAATCTGGTGGAGGTGTTATAGAATTGACCACAACAATTTGTTTCATTAATTCCTTATGATCAAATGATAACTCTAAATTATGTTTATTTTGTTCTACAAGGGTATTAAATGGATAGATGTAAAATAATTTTTTTCGTCCTTTCATTAATTGAAAACTTAAATGAAGTGCTATATTGCTTTTTCCACTACCTGTAGGAGCCTGAAGGAAGAAAATAGGATCCGTATGATGTTTCTTTAAATTTCTATCAGCATCCAAAAATATTTCACATCTTAAATCATTCATTGTTTGAACATGGCTGAGCGTTTTATCATTTTCATGATATTTTTCTCTTTCATACTCATAAATTCCTTGCATCAAACCTGAACGATAATATTCTTTTTCAAACTCTTTAATATCTGTTAAATTGCCAGAAAGTCGTACAGGTCGTTTATATTGGAATTCACTTGTTGCATAGTAATCACTCATGACCAACATAGAATAAATTAAACGATAATAAAAATATTTATAATGTCGATGGTTAGTAAGACAATCTTTTTCTTGAAAATAATCTAAATAATCACATATAGATTTTATTTTCTCTTTGTTCAAATATTTCAATCCCTTATATCCTTTAAGCGGTTTATGCGTTAAATGTTCAATTAAGTTTTGAGTATTCAAACTTTTTAATTTCTCAATAAATTCATAAAAAGAATCCAAATGACTATGATGTTTTGATATGAGATAAGCATGTTCTAATATCGTTCTTTCAATAAAACATCTATCTTCATGAGAAAGATTTGTCATTTTATCAAGTTTATTTAAAAAGTAATCTAGATATATCAAAGATGATAAAAACGAATGATGACTTTTGGTAAGTCCTTTATATTTATTTCCAATATTGTTATTCATTTTCAACTTTTGAAACATTGGATTAATTTTACCAAAATCATGAAAAGTCACTATATTCACGAATAAACTATTGAGAAATTCAAAAGACACTTTAAAATTTTGAAATCCCATGACTTCGTAAAATTTATAAACGATTTTTTCAATATCTTTATAATCATACAGTTTCATAAAGTACTCTTGACTTAAATGAATGTGATTGTGTAATAACTCTTTTCGATTATCTATGTTATGAGCATAGAATGTATATTGATCATCAATAATATCATTATAATCAATAAAAGATAATGTTTTTTTCTCCATCATTATAAACTTCCTTTTGACTTTCTATCATTGTCGCATCAGTAAAAATCATTTTTGCTAATTCATAATGATTTGTACTTTCTTTCAAAGATATAGGTAAATATTCTTCATATTTAAATTGGATATGAAAGAAGTCAAATTGAAAATCATCCGCTTTAGCAAGACTATCAATACGAATATTTTTAGAATTATTCATTTGTAGATCAACAACACTCACATTTTCAATAATGGCAGGATGATCATTTTTACCAAGATAAGGTATATAAACAGCTTTTCTTTCAAACAAATACTCACTTAACTTTTGACTTTCATCGTCGTCAATTAAAACATATATCATCCAGCTTGGATTTTCTAACCATTGTTCTTTGACAATCAGATTACCACCTTGCTCTTGAGATGCATATCCAACTGAATTATTAAACACTTGAACTTTTCTAGCAAAGCATCCATGTTCTTGATGAGGAATAATAGCGACTTTTAATTCTTTCAATTTATCATAATATTCTGGATACACTTCAAATGAGCTTTCATATCCTTTATAGCCTAAAATAGCACCAAACATCCCCAAAAGAGCAGGTTTATGTATATTTCCATAGGTAAAGTAAAAGTAACTGTTTACTTCAGGGTTTTTAAAGAATGCAGTTTTTCCTTTCAGAGTAAACTTAACCGCCTTCATATTTAAACCTCTTTTCTTGTTACAATATGATAATAATGAACATCAGACAAGTCACAATCAATCATAGTTGTATGAGGATTATAGTACACTTCAATATTCAATACTTTTGATTTTACATCTTCCAAAAGATCTCTTAAATGAATAGAAATAGTGTTTTTATCTTTTCCTTTTTTAAATTCAATATATTCGGTTAAATTAGGTAAATATAATGTTGGTTCAGTTTCTACAAATAATCCAAACTCATTTTCACAACCTTCTTTTGAATTTGTAGCAAATGCTGTTGCACTAGATAAAGATGTATCTTTAAATTGGAGATAATCTCCTTCTGTATATCCGTCTGTAACACCCAGCTTAACAAATTCATCATAAGCATGAGGATTAATAACAAAAGGATAGAAATAATGAGCTTCATCGCTGACAATCTTCGTTCCTAAAGTAGAATTTTTTGCATCAGCATCAGTTCCATCTTTAAATGGTGATAAAATTTGTTGTTCCTGTGCTTCACTTTCAGGATATTTATTAAATCCTTGTCCAAATTGAACAGCACCTGTTATAGAAATATTCATTTTTGCTTCTGCAAATGTCGCTCCAAAATTTTTAACATCAACAGCTGTAAATAAGTTTTTCAATACTTCAGAAACATCTTTACATTTTGATAAATCTTCAATTCCAAATAAATATTCATATCTTTCTTTTAATGTTCTTGGAACAAGTGATACTGCATCTTTATCTTTAGACAATATCATTGATTTAATATACAAAACTTTTTCTCCATTATTATCCCATTGTTTTTTCATAGGATATTTGAATGCTTTATCACTTCCAAAAATTTCCCCTGTAGAAATTGTCTTTGGATAACCTGTAAAATCAGCATTCCAGTTTGCCATAATTGAACTGATACCTAAAACACCATATACCCTTTTATTCATCTTCATCTTCCTCCTTGTTTTTTTCTAAAATTAATAGTGGTCCATTAAATCCTGCAACTATAAACTCACACAAAATGTTGTTTGTATCATATCTCATAATATGTTCTACTAATTTAGAACATCTACTTTCCAAATAAAAATCAATTGCATAATTATATTTTTTATACATCTGTATTAATTTTTGTTTCAATTGTTCAATATCTTTACAATTTAAATATTGATTAATGAACACATGCGTCTTTTTTGACGATTTGCTTAAATACACAAAATATTTTACTAGCTGTCCTACTGCATAATTAAATTCCTTATCATCATTAAACTCCCAATCTTTTTCTTTTGGAAGGTTAATATGCAATCTTAACTGATTTTTTACATCCATCATTTTTTCACCTATCTTCCTTTCATCATCAAAATAATCTAATAAAGACCATCTCAAATTTAATTTATGTACTAACATCAACTGACTACTTTGACTTATACTATTGATGATTATATACCATGACATTTTATCTATAATCTTTTTTAAAATTAACAAATCACCTGTATTTTTAAACAATTTTAACTGATCCCTATATGTTAGTAGACATTTTTTTAAATAATCATTGTTTATTTGCATATCACTAGCATTCATATAGAGATTTCTTTTCAATTTACCATCAAAGAATACTTGATCAATTATGTTAAACATTGATACCATATTGTCTAAATATTCTTCATAGCGAATATCACTTTTTTCTATATATTCATCAGATATTTCCATATAATTTTCTAAGTAAAAAGATTTCTTTAAGCTGTATGAAAAAGATGAAACAACTTGACTATCTATAATTTCAGCCTCATTCTTTCCTTTTTGACAGCGTATATAATAACCCTGAATATTTTTTCCCTTTAAGTCTTTATCATCAGCAATAGCTAATATTTCATTTTCATTTCCAAACGTATTGATATAAAAATCATAGCATCCTTTAGAAACTTGACCCCATAAATAATCAAAGAATTGTGCCTGTAGTAAAGCCTGTTCTTGATTTACTAGATATGGTGTCTTTACTTTCCTTGTTTTATTTAACAAAAATGGTTTTTTAGAATTAAGATTCATATTGTTATTAGATAAACCTAATATTTCATTACCATCTTCAATGTTATAATCATTGCTATTATAGAGATTTGGTAAAAGATACCTTTTATTTTCTTGTTTATAATAATCCAAGGTTTTATCTTGATCACTAAACACAAAGAAGATTTTTATATAGTCTTTTTTATCTAAAGCAATTCCTTCAAATATATTTGTATGTAAAACATATTCTTCAATACTTTCAATAATTTTTTTATCAACTGGGCCAATTTCTTTTTCTACATTTTCATAAAGTTTTTTTGAATTTGATTTTTTCTCATACTTAGACATTGGATTTTTAAGAATAGCATAATACTTTTTTATAATATCCTTATTGAGTTTTCCTGAAAGAACGCTCTCTTTTTTTACAGACAAAGCAAAATAATGGCAAGAATGAATGACTTTTTTAGGATCAATGGGTTTATTCATATCCAAAAGCTTACTATAATAATCTAACTCTTGTATATAAGTGTAATTTGTATTTTGTGAACCATTTATTTGTTTCAATTTTTTATCATAGAAAATATCTATCGTTTCTTTGATTTTCCAGCCATCTTGATTATTCATTTCAATAAGGCGATATGTACCATCTTTAAGACTATATGAATCTGTCACAATTCTACTATCTTGTTGAACAATTTCACCAAACACTTCTAAAATTTCTTGAAGCAACTTTTTTACCTCCTTCCTTTATAAGTATTCATAATTCATAAATCCAAATCCTCTAGAATTATTTTCGAGAACGCCTGTTCCTAATGCTAAATATGCTATTTTTTGTGCTCTTTCATTTTGAGCAATTTCTATACTTATTTTATCTCCTAAAAGATGAATATTTTTGTATGGAACTTTTACTGGAACTTTGTTCTTGAATTCTATACAGTCATAAATCATAAAGTTCTCATCTAAATTTTCATCTACAAATAGTTTGTATTTTTTCATTAGATTATCTTTTATTCTTTTCTCAAATTCTTCTAGAGACATGTAGTTTTTCCAATAACCTTTTTCATCATTTTTAACAATAATTGGAGTAATGCAATATATTCTCTTTATTAATTTGTTAGAAATAATCCTCACTTCTCCACCCAATGCCTCTATTTCATTAGTTTCATAAAAAGATAAACGAGACAAAAAATATTGAATCAAATCCTGTTCTACAGATCTTATTCTCATCGTATAATGATGATTCTTTTTATAAATCCCATCCTTTTCTATAGGATACAGAAAATCATGTACATATCCTTTATAATGATGAGCATTATGATATTCTTTTAATTTTTCATCCTTAGATAAAGCACTGTCGATGAAATAGTTAAGTACATTGGCTAATTGCTCATAATGAATATCACATTTCAATACTAATTTAACTTTGTATTCATATACTTTCATTTTTCAACCTCACTTCATTTGTAATTTTTTTGAGTAAAGATACTATATCAAAACATTCTCATATCTAATACTAATGTAAAATGATTAATCATTTATAAACATATTTCATATATCTCTCACTTCCTTATCTGTAAATAAAATTGATTAATACAAATATCAAATGTAACAATCATCAATAAGCTTACTACTATTAAAACATATAAATCACTTTTTAACATGCTTATATAAGTTGTTTTGATAAAGTAAATTGTTATTCAGGTTCATATGAACTTTTACATTTCCATAATTTCAAAACATCTAATGTTGTTATTAAACAAAGTGAATTCCTCCTGTGGCATACATATTCATATATTTCAATACATCATATGTTGTTATTAAGCTCAATCTGCTCGTGTCAATCGAAAAGCAAAATTAATATTTCAATACATCATATGTTGTTATTAAGCTGTTAAGGATAGTTTAGAACCACAATATTACTACATATTTCAATACATCATATGTTGTTATTAAACCATCAGGTAAGACACGTGCAATTCGTGATGTAGTATATTTCAATACATCATATGTTGTTATTAAACTAAATTATGTGCAACAATCACAGAAGAAATTGATTCATTTCAATACATCATATGTTGTTATTAAACTTAAACTATCACGCTCGGTAACCATTTCATCATATATTTCAATACATCATATGTTGTTATTAAACCTTTCTTCATTTGTGAATCCACCTCCCTTTTCAAATATTTCAATACATCATATGTTGTTATTAAACACATAATATAGTTGCAAGTCAGAACATCATTTTCATATTTCAATACATCATATGTTGTTATTAAACTGGAACCATGATGGCTTACAAGGATTCTAATAGATAATTTCAATACATCATATGTTGTTATTAAACAGTTGTTTCTTTTAACTGCATGAAGTTAGAACCTGGATTTCAATACATCATATGTTGTTATTAAACCGTTTTCCATGAAAACAAAAATGCAAAGACATATATTTCAATACATCATATGTTGTTATTAAACTTAGCCCATAAAGTACATTTTTTATACCCTAATTCAATTTCAATACATCATATGTTGTTATTAAACAACTTACAACAAAACAGTATGTGGATAATCAGCTGTATTTCAATACATCATATGTTGTTATTAAACAATGTCAGAAATTTCATACATGATTGGTAATAGTCTATTTCAATACATCATATGTTGTTATTAAACCAGAACATGCAGGAAAATGACTTCTCAGCTTGGGAATTTCAATACATCATATGTTGTTATTAAACACAATTTCATAAATGATTTTGAGATGTTTTATATTGTATTTCAATACATCATATGTTGTTATTAAACTTTATCATTTTTTTGTGTTCTGCTTTTTATCCAACTATTTCAATACATCATATGTTGTTATTAAACAAAGGGGTGAAGAAAAATGTATAATCATATAAGCGTATTTCAATACATCATATGTTGTTATTAAACTGTTGAACAACTTCAGGATCTGATGGATTTCCTGTATTTCAATACATCATATGTTGTTATTAAACTTCCTTCATCTTCTGCATACTTGAATTGAATATCTATTTCAATACATCATATGTTGTTATTAAACCACTCTTGTGCTTCTTCTTCATCAATTCCATATTTTATTTCAATACATCATATGTTGTTATTAAACCAACATGACATTAAAAATTAAGAATAATTTCTTCAATTTCAATACATCATATGTTGTTATTAAACTCTCTTGTATACCATGGATTAGCTACCTGGTACTGAATTTCAATACATCATATGTTGTTATTAAACCCCTTATCAGTCACTATTCCTCATTCCCATCATCATATTTCAATACATCATATGTTGTTATTAAACGTTCTTTGTCTTAACGCCCCTGTAACTGCTAATTTATTTCAATACATCATATGTTGTTATTAAACCAGAAACCGTACCAAGTGCATTCAACTCATTCATATTTCAATACATCATATGTTGTTATTAAACAAAAGATAAAGAAAGCATTGATAAAGCAAGTTCCATATTTCAATACATCATATGTTGTTATTAAACGAAGAATTAGAAAAGTGGTTAGATGATGGAACAATATTTCAATACATCATATGTTGTTATTAAACCATTCAAAGATACTTAGATAATCTTCAAGAAATGTCATTTCAATACATCATATGTTGTTATTAAACTCTGTTTCGTCATATTTAATAGTGTTCCCGTCATCTATTTCAATACATCATATGTTGTTATTAAACTTAGATAACGCATACTCATAATCTTCATCTAGATAAATTTCAATACATCATATGTTGTTATTAAACTGAACACTATGAAATTAATCAAGAAAATTATGATTTATTTCAATACATCATATGTTGTTATTAAACTGATTCATTAAATTCACATATTTTTCACATAATTTAATTTCAATACATCATATGTTGTTATTAAACTTTGTATTTATACACAATCATCCTTCTGGAAGCATATTTCAATACATCATATGTTGTTATTAAACATTTAACACCTTGTCCGCCACTCAAGACTCTCATTATTTCAATACATCATATGTTGTTATTAAACACTGTGCAATGTCTTCCAATGATTCTCCATACCCATTTCAATACATCATATGTTGTTATTAAACACTAATACATCATATTCTCCCATTTCAATACCCCCTATTTCAATACATCATATGTTGTTATTAAACCATTGCGTTAAATTGTTCTTGTTCAGTTGGCTGTATTTCAATACATCATATGTTGTTATTAAACTATTAACTATTAAACTTATTAAAGATTGGATAGTGTATTTCAATACATCATATGTTGTTATTAAACACCTCCAAATTTAGAATTTCTATAAATTAAGTCTAATTTCAATACATCATATGTTGTTATTAAACGTAAACCAATTACTAATAATTTCATTAAAATATTGGGATTTCAATACATCATATGTTGTTATTAAACTGTGTACCAGGAATATATATAGTACTATATACAACAATTTCAATACATCATATGTTGTTATTAAACGAATGGCAAAGAGCAAAATAGCAGGGCTGACTATATTTCAATACATCATATGTTGTTATTAAACGGCAAGTGGAAAAGATATTGATAGTTCTGAGTACATATTTCAATACATCATATGTTGTTATTAAACCCTGTAAAATCAACATTTTCTTAATCGTTAATTTTTAAAAACTAAGGTAGATAAAGGAGTTTCTCTATTTTTTACCAGGTAACAGACAAAAATTTAAAGAGTATATAAAAAAGCAAAAAATACATAGATAAATACAGCACTTTTTATAACAGGAAGGAAATTTTTGCTGGTAAAAATATCCTATATTACATATAAAAATATCACAATTCTAGTAAACAAGCAATATATTTATAGTTTCATTCCAACATTAACATTTTTTCTTTTAATAACTGTTTCACTGTTCTTATCAATATTAACAATCATCTCTTCTTTTGTGAAATTAAATTTCATTGGATGCCTCTTTTTCGATGAAAAAATTTTTTAACAAAAACACTTAGTTTAATTTTCAAGCAAATCATCATCTCCCAGTCACTCTTTAAACATAAAAAAATACACATCAAATGTTGTTATTTAGCAAAAATTTTAAAAAAATATAATTATTTCAAAACATCTCATGTTGTTGAATCAATGAAAAAATATTATTTCCTTTCTATTTATAGGATACACTTAATTGACAATAATGTCAAATTATATTTTTTTACATTATTGTTAAATTTCTTTATACAAAATAACAATATTCATGTATAATAAAGACTGAATTAATGATGGGAGGATTATAAACATGATATTAGAACAAATTCATCCAGATATACTGGAAATGGCAAAAGAATTAGATAATATCTTAAGTGATATTTATAAAAGAATAGATGAAATAGCTTTAACAAACTCTAATCGTATTTTATCAGCATTTATAGAAAATAGAGTTTCTTATTCTGATTTTGCAGATATTAACGGATATGGAAATTACGATGAAGGAAGAGATAAATTAGAAAAAATCTTTGCGACTGTTCTTGGTTGTGAAGATGCTTTAGTTCGCCCTCAGATTATGAGTGGAACAAATGCATTATATTTAACGCTTTCTGCTTTATTAAAACATGGCGATACCATGATTTCTTTATCTGGAGCTCCTTATGATTCTTTACAAGAAATGATTGGTTTGAGTGGAAATTCTACACAATCATTAAAGGCAAATGGTGTGAAATATGAACAGATTGAATTAGTCAATGATGATTTTGATGATGAGAAAATTGTAGAGAGATTAAAACAGAATAATGTCAAACTTGTTGAAATTCAAAGATCTAGAGGATATTCACATCGTCAATCTCTTTCTATTTCAAAGATTGAACGTATAATTTCAAAGATTCGTGAAGTAAATAAAGATGTTATTATTATGGTTGATAACTGCTATGGTGAGTTAGTAGAAGACAAAGAACCTGGTCATGTAGGAGCTGATGTGGTTGTAGGATCTTTAATGAAAAACCTCGGTGGTGGAATTGCAACTACTGGTGGATATATAGCAGGAAATCAGGAACTTATTCATATGGTTGCTGAACGTTTAACTGCTCCTGGTATTGGGAAGGATTTAGGTGCTAATTTCAACTTAAACAATACTTTCTTTAAAGGTTTATTTATGGCTCCTAATGCTGTCAAAAATGCTTTAAAAACAGCTGTATTTTCTGCGTATATGTTAGAAAAATTAGGTTATTCTAACGTATCTCCTCGTTATGATGAGCCACGCACAGATATCATTCAAACTTTAGAACTCAAAACAAAAGATAATTTAGTGAACTTTACACAAGGGATTCAACAAACAAGTCCTATTGATTCATTCGTTCAAGTTTTACCTGCCCCTATGCCAGGTTATCCTTTTGATGAAGTCATGGCTGCAGGTAGCTTTACACAAGGAAGCACCATTGAATTAAGTGCTGATGCCCCTGTTATTGAACCTTATACACTTTATATACAAGGTGGATTAACATTTGAATATGGAAAATTGTCTATTTTACTGGCGTTATCAAATATGAAAGGGAAGTTGGATTAACAACTTCCCTTTTGTCCACCATCAATACGTATGACAGTATTATTGATAAAATTAGCTTCATCACTTATTAAGAATTTCACTAAATAAGCCACTTCTTGAGGATCACCATATCGATTGACCATAATTTTTTCAACTTCTTCTTTTAAAAACTCTTCATCATATCCGTCCAACTCATTTTCTGTTCCTATAAAACCTGGAGCAATACAATTGACATTAACATATGGAGCAAACTCAAAAGCAAGATTATGTGTCATGGAAATCAGTGCTGCTTTAGAAGCATCATAATCTATACACATAGGATAATAAGTATTGATACCATTAGTTGAAGAAATATTTATAATTCTACCATATTCCTGATCTAACATATGTCGATAAACACGTTTACTGCAATTAAATGCACCTACAACATTGACATCTAATGTTTTTCTAAATTCTTCAGCATTTTTCAGATGAAAGAGATTAGATAAATCAACAGCAGCATTATTAATTAAAATATCAACACCACCTAGTTCCAATTCAATAGAAGATATCATCTGATCAACCTCATCTTCCTTAGAAACATCACATTGGATAGCCATACATCGTACACCATAATTGTCTATAATCATATCTTTTAATGCATGAGCTTCTTTTTTGGATGTGAGATAATTAATCACAATATCATAACCTTGTTTTCCAAGTTCTAAAGCAATGGCTTTTCCAATGCCTTGTGCTCCACCTGTAATTAATACAACTTTATTCATCTTTGAAAAAAAGAGCTTGATTAAGCTCTTCCTGCATACTTACCATCTGCTGTAAAGACAACAATTTTTTCTCCAGGTTCAATGAACTGAGGAACACGTAATGATAATCCTGTATCAGTTACAGCATCTTTTGTTTGGTTAGATGGTGCCCCTTTAATAGCTGGATCTGTTTCTACAACTGTTAATTCTACTTTTTCTGGTACAGATACTGATAATAAATCACCTTCAAAGAACATTAATGAAACTTCTGAACCTTCAATAATGTAATATTGAGTATCTCCAACTTGATCATTAGCCAATTCATATGTTTCATATGTTTCCATATCCATGAAATAGAATGTTGATCCATCTTTATATGAATATTGTGCTGTTTTTCTTGAAATATTAGCTTGATCAAATTTTGTATTTGCATTAAAGTTTCTTTCTTGAATTGCATTTGTTTTTAAGTTTCTCATTTTTGTTTTTAAGATAGCTGCACCTTTTCCTGGTTTCACATGTTGAAAGTCTAATACCTGGCAAGGATCACCATCAACGATTAAAGTTAATCCTGTTCTAAAATCTCCCGCTGATATAGCCATATTTTTCACTCCTTATATTTTTTAAGATTTTCTTTCATGCTTATTTTATCAATTTTATAGCCAATCTACAAGACTCATGCAGATATTTGTGCCTGTTTTTCTTGCGAATGTGACTGAATATACTTACTCCACTTGATATAACCATATGTTGTATTTGTAAAGTAACCTAATTTCAGAACTAATAAAACATATTGTCCAGAAATCACATTAATAACAGCTTCAAGGAATGCACAAATATACCATGCAATCCATTGTTCCCTTAATCTAAAGAAAATAAACAATCCGTTCGCAATTCCTACAGCTGATGCACAGGCATCAATATATATAATAGCTGTTTCCAATAATTGGTTGTTATAAAAATCTGTTGAGATATCTAAACCACTAATAAAATATCCTACAACAATTGTCCAGACCACAATACCTACAATAACCAAAACTTCTTGGTATCCTTTAAGTTTTCTAACAACTGTCAATTCACTTTCTTCTTCATCTTTATGTCTTGACCAGTTAATATAACTAATAATATCAATTGGTAACCAGAACAATAATGTTGTGACCATTGTCGCAAAACGATACATTAAGACAACACACATTGCTATTTCTACGATTTCTACGAATACAGAAACAAGGAAATTGTATCTTGATTGCTTAGAAATAAGTAATTCACAAAGAATATTCAAGAACGTATCTAGTAAATAAAGCAACATGATGATAATTCCATTGACACCATTTGCACTTTCTTCTGGAAAAATAACTGAAATAATCGTAGCCAATACCATGATTGATAAAAACCATGATTTTTCATATGTTGTAAATTGTTTTGCAAATAATGTCATAATCAAAACAGATATCATCAAAATAAATGAAGCAATTCCAAAGTTAAACACAGGTGTTAATTCATTGGCTTTGACTTGTCCGTATGAATGTTGTATTTCCTGATTTGTTATATTTTGATGATCAAAATAGAGCTTTGTTCCATTATCAGTTTCATATTCATATGCTGTAATACTATCATCTTCTAATTGAATGTAATCTTCATACGAATAAGAAACAACTAATTGCTTATCCCCATTTATATATGTAACATCACAAACTGTATTATCCTCACTATAATCTTCTAGTTCCCTATCTCTAGTCATTTCTATACTTTGGATAAACTTTGCATCATTGACATTGGCATTCACCTGGAACATACCATATCCAATAGATACAATAGAAGCAACACATAATAAAATAGAAATAATAACTTCTGCAATACGTAACCCTTTTCTAGGTTCCATATTGGCTTTAAAAAACTTTATCATATCAAACCTTCTCCCCTATCATTTGCATTTATAACATGCTTTCCTATTATAAACTATTTTAATTGAATATGATATATTTAATTGTTAATTATCATTAAAATTACTTATTATCTATCTATAATAAGAATATAATCTTTCTTAGTAGACAGACAATATTTTAATTATTTATACTGTCTACTAATTTTTATCATGTCACAAATAATTTGAGTTTTTATTATTGCTCAGATATATTGGAATAATTAGTCCACCCACGTAAAATAATCAGTATAATATAAAATAGTTTTTGATCATTCCAATCCTTTTTGTATCGCTGACGACAATGCTCGAAGCCTATTTATTGTTCTTTTTTCATTTTTTAGCATATATGTAACGTTCTCTACTGATGAATCTTTTTTTATAGGATATAAAACGCCTATTTCGTCTTGTGAGAGCGTTTTAAATATATTCAAAAGTTCTTTTAAAGATGGAGAAATCTCTGTATTTCTTAATAACAAATACATATCACGAGCAGAAAGGCTACCTAACATTTCCTGTTCTTTTTCAAACATAGAAACTACTTGTGTAATAATATCCATCTCTCTTTGTCTAGCAGCTATTAATTCATCAAGCTTTGAAAGTCCATCAGGAATTTGGAAAATAAAAGCAATTTCTTGTAGGCTCAAACCTAAAGTAGAAGACATTCTAGCAATTTCAATTAGCTCTACATCAGTAATCAATGCAAACCCTTTCTTATATGCATGATTTCGTATAGTATCACCACTAAAACCAGGTCCAACAATCGCTACATAGTCAGCATTATTCTTCTCTTTATGTGCATCTATTGCTACATCACTTATATCACTATGTGATACACTTCCGTTAGATTTGGACTTACCATCGACTATAGCTATAATACTTTTTCCTCCATCATCTTTCCAGCGCACAATCACATCAGTATCTCCTGAACCACCGACTCTTTTTGCCTCAAAGCCCATAAATGTAAAAATATTTGCAATAGCTTCTTCGAATGCTACACCAGGAGCTTTTCCCTCTGCTACTGGATTAACCGACGCACTATGTAACTGTTCAAAAATCTCAGTATCTACATTCTTTTTAGAAGAAGTAGTAGTATCATGCATTTCTTTTTTTACTTCATAAATCCCTTCTTCTGCCAATGGTAAATTCTTAATAAAACATTTACCTAAATGCGTTGCTCTCAAATGCAAATATTGTGGTTCTTCTAAAACTCCTGCTTCAAGTAAAAATCCTATAATCCATCTAGCTTTTTCATTATTCAACCCATATACTTTTGCTTTTGCATAAAGAGTATTTCTCTGAATATCTATCTCTGCAAACTTAATCATTTCTCCTACAAAACGCATATGAGCATGAAGAATTCGAATAAAATCCAAGTCATCACCTGTTTCACACCATGCCTTTGCAGCAGATGTTGTAATATAAATATTTCGTCCAACTTCTTCTATAAGCCCTGATGCTTTTAGAAAAGGTAACATTGACTCAGCGCTACTTTTTTTAAGATTAAACTCATTTTCAATAAATTGAAATAAATCAGTTTTAGAAACTTTTTCAAGTGCAAATTGAGTGATAACACGTAAATTATTTATACGATTAGGACTTGGAGTCCATATATTATAAGTACTACGTTTTTTATGTAATTCAGGCGTTTCTGCTAGTTGTTGAAGCAGTATTGCAATTTCATAAGGAGGAGTTGAAACTGATATATCGTTTATTACATTCTCAAAAGATGAAATAATATTTGGTGTTACAATATTCCAATCACTTAATGCACTATATCCTGCTTTCGTTACTTGCCATTTTCTACTTCCCACAGGTTGTATTAATTCTAAAACTTCTAACCAATCTAACCTTCTTCTTGTATTACTGCAATTTTTCCAATTCAAATGATAATCATTGCAAAGTTTTGAATGTATTTCCTGAACAGTACCTGGTTCAATTTTTAGAATTTCAAGAATCTCTCCAAATAATCGAAAATGATTATGCATAAGGTTAGCTAAATTTCTTTCTGTCAAATCATTGCAGAAGTCAATACCAATATCTGTTAAATATAATATTCCTGCGTGATTACTAACTAGCCCAACACCTTTTAAAAAGGGTGTATACTCACGCCATATTTTGGGTATATCAATTCCTGTCAAAACAGGAAAAGAATCTAAATCTGTTGCTTGTCCTAATCTAACTAATTCTACTAATTGTTTTACTAAAGAAAAATATTCTTGTTTTCCACCTGGCAAATCAGGAATTGACCATGATTTTTTTCTCCATTCATTTTTTTGAAATTGAATTTCATCTACGTTCATACTATTTCTTTGTATAATATAATTAAACTTATCTAAGGTAGATAAGTTTAATTTATACTTACTCCTTTCTTAATTTTCTTGTAAAATTGTTAAAGTGAATATGTACTTTTATACCTTTCCTTATAGCTTGACTATCTCAAGAATTTTATTGCCACACGAGTATATGTGAATTATCAGCAATTAGATAAATTATTTAACTTATATTTTCAATTAGAAACTATCATATGTTTTTATGGAGCTCATCCATATATTCTTGAAAGTCTTGCATTTATAAAAATTATTCCTGTTGATATCACTAAATCCCATCATTTTACTTTTGTTATTGATGATTGAATTAGTTATAATCTTATTATACTTTTTCTTTAATGGAACTATCAATATTTTTTAATATCATTCATCCATCTGTTAACCAAAAACAAGTAATTGGTGTTAAATCTAATTGCCACTATACTGATAATCTCTTGTATTTACTTCTTGATTGTTACTGCTATGTCTATATTAGCAATCTTATTTCTACCAAAATTGAAATAAAGAAAATATTAGACAGTCAAAAAATAACAAGATTAATACTTTCGTCATCTATCATACTATTCGTTCTAACAATCACATAACGATGAGCTTTTCCAAAAATCAATTCCTATTTTCAATTAGATATTATTAAAACTATAAGGCTATTCGTTAAAAATTTGGTTTTCTCATATTCTTCTCTCTTCACATCACAAGGTAGTGTCAAAAATAGTTAGTTTATTTTATTTATAAATTAACTATAAACCTCATTCTACCTTGGTTTTCTATCTATTCTGATTAATTTCCCCCTGAAATTAATCTATAAACTTGACCTTTCTTTCTATACAAAAAGGTAATAACCGTTCTATAATGAAGTTACCACACCACAATAATAGGAGGTTATTACCATGGTCAAGATTATATCATTAATTATTCATTTTTTAAATATCATTAAGAAACTTTTATATAAATTTGAATGCTTTCTCCTGAAATTCCTTCCAAGCGATCCTAATCATTCTTCTTCAATCGAAGCCTACAGGAGATTTAAGGTCCATCCCCTGCCTGTCTTAGAACCCGAACATCTACCCATCCCTTTTGATGAAGCCAAGGCTGCCTATGTAGCTAAACACAACAAACCTCTTAAGCCTGTCTTTAGACATGAAGGCAAGGTTTATCCTCCTAAAGGTACTGTATGCCCTCACTGTGGTTCAAAGCTGTCGCTCATCAAATCAAGAAATCACTTTGATATATATAAATGCTCAAATCCTAAATGCTCTCACTATAAGAAAGAATTGAAGAAGCTCTCCAAAGAGGACAAGGCAAAATATAAACAAAATCCTTCTGCCTTTTCCCTTCATTACATCACTCGTGTCTTCAATGCTTCGTTGGATATGCTTGAAAGAGTTCAGCTGAAAATTAAGCCTTCTAAAGTTGACCTTTCTCGTATTCGTAATTCCAGACATGTTTTAGGTCTTGCTTTGACTTATTACGTTAATTATGGCCTTTCTCTAAGAAAAACCGCACTTATTCTATATGAAGTCCATGACATCAAGATATCTCACCAGACAATTGCTAACTATGCTCAGGCTTCAAGCCATCTTCTTTTTCCATGGATGGATAATTTCAAGCATGATCTCAATGATTATCAATGTGTCGATGAAACCTATGTCAAGGTTCTTGGCAAGAAAGCCTATGTCTTCTTCATGTGCGATGTCAGGAAGAAGATTATTACATCCTATAGAATATACATGAATCGTGATACCTTCAGCGCCATTGATTCCTTTTATTCTGTTTTGAGAAAATTCAAGGAAATACCAGAAAATCTTGAATTTGTCGTTGATGGCAATCCCATATACAAGGCAGCTCAGCAGTATTTTCAGCTCAATCGTATCTTTTTCAAGGTGACACAGGTCATTGGACTTACGAATGATGATCCTGTATCAAAGGAACATCGTCCTGCCAAGCAGATCATTGAGCGACTGAATAGAACATTCAAGTATTCATATGCCATTAAGAATGGATTCAACTCACTTGAAAGTGCCAATGACTTCATGTGTCTATTTACGACATACTTTAATTTTTTAAGAAATCATACAACACTTGGCTATAAGCCGCCAGTTGAACTGGATTGTCTTAAAAAGACACATAATATGCCAAGCAAATGGAATATATTGCTGGACGAAGCATTGAATTACTACATAGAATCAACTATGGAATTCTAGTTATGAAATAATTTCATTTTTTCATAACTTATTTGACACTACCTGCTTACTTTCTTCATCATCATTATATTAGAAAAAAATATATTTTAAAAGAACCACCATATGGAAATCATGCAAATCAATACATATAAATCTTCTTTAATCAATTATAATACTTATAATTAGATAAAATAAAGCTAAAATATGTCTTTATTTATTTTATAAGTTAATTGATAAATCAATAACTCCATTTTTATTTGGTCATCGTTATCATAAAAATTCTTTAATGTATGAAATCTTTTTAAAACTAAGAAATCAAACAATAAATAGCATTCAGGCTGTTGGCAAACAAAAAGCCAACAGCCTGAAAGAAGATGTTATAGATTTCTCTATCTTGCGTCTTTAAGCCATTTTTTATTTTACCGACGAGTCAGAACCGTCACTCGTCATCATAAAACATTTTAAATATTTAATAACTTACTTACAAATAGTGGTTTACATATCTCTAAACATTTTGCAATACAGATAATCCATATATCTCAGACAGTAAAAGTATAAAATCTTTTTTGTCTGTGTTTAAAATACCTAATTGTTTTAGATTTATATCTTCCTTATCTATACTTTGAATAAATTGAGATAAATCATTTTTAATCATATCAAGGACTTCAATTTTATTATCTGGTACTAATAACATTGATAATCTTATAACATCATTTTTATGTTTCTTGATATCACGACTATCAACATGATTTCCTCGTTCCTTACGTTCCTTTAAATCCAGCCAAGCTTTTGCTTTAAAAGGAATCATATGTTCAGCATCTCATATTGATATACCATCAATGATATGTATTCCTTTTGTTAAAAAGTCATAATAATCATCATTTAAAAGAATTGCAGATAATCTTGATATTTCATCATCAACATGTATAGGAACAATATATTGGTTTGTTGTTGGTGTCATCCATTTTGGACTTTTAGAGAACAACTCTATCATCATTGGATATTCAGATGATTTTGGTTTATAGAAACGATAAAATTCAGTTTTACCTGTGCCTTTATGAATATGCTCATACTGAGCTTCACTGACATATTTCCAAAATACTTTTGCAAATTCTTTCGATAATGCTTCTATGATGAGAACCACATCAATATCTTTAGTCGCACGGAAATCTAAATTTTTTTCTGACATCAATAATTCACAAGCTGTCCCTTAGATAATGACATATTCTCTTTCAAAACCTTTGAAATATTTCTTAAAAGATTCAATACCAATCATTATAAGTCTCCTCTCTTACAAAAATGTATCCTTAAGGAATTGTTCTAATTCCTTATCAAGTCTTTCATCATGATTATTTAAAAAAGAAGTCATTAAAGATATTTTATCAATATGTTTTTGATCTTCACTAAATAGTAGTGGATCATATTCCCAAATCTGTACTTCTATTTGTTGCTCTTTATCAAACAATTCTTTTTGGGTATGAAGATCTTTACTATTTGCTTTATCAATCGCATATATTTCGATTTGAGGTGGATTCATAAAACTATATTGACTTAAAGCAGATTCACCTGCTAAAACCATATCTTGAGTTCGTTGATCTTTCATCATATAGAATTGACTTTTTACAGGCGATTGAAGATAAGGTCTCATTTTTTTAAATAGTTCATCTTTATTCAATGATGTGGTCAAATAAATTTTACGACCATCTTTATGTTCTTTAAAAAATGTTGTTGCAACTAACTGTCGATATGAACGAGTAAGTGTCATATGAGAAACATCAAGCACCTCTAAAGCATCATTAATAAAATATTGATTTTCATTTTGATATAAAATCCAAATAAATAACAATTGAGCTGAAAGTGTTAATTTTTCCACATTTATGTTCTGTTCAAATTTTTAATTTGTTAGAAAAGTTGTCATAAAAGGCAAAAATACCATTTTGTCTTTTAATATAAAGGGAATATTATTTTGAAGAAGATTTTGTTTTCTAAAATATGATATTTCATTTAAATTGATATAAATTGGTAAATCTTCTATAGATTGAATGCTTGCTATCTGTTTTTTTAAAGAAGATAATGGTGGAAGTACATCATAAGGCGTCAATGACAAACAATAAATTCCATTTATTGAAGCTTTTTGAATAAAAAAATAATTACTAATATATAAAGGCACTTTCTTCACTTTATCCCATGATTCTAATTCAATTTTTAATCCTAAAATATTTAATGCATTCATCATTTCACCTCCATATTAACATTATATATAATATATTAACATTTCTATTGTTAATATTTAATGTATGTTGTTAACATAAAGTTGTAGAACAAAAAAATTTCAATTTTTTTATAATATTAACTTATCTCTTTACAACAATTCCAAGTTCTTTATGAAAATATTTAAGAGTAGAATACTTATACTTTCTTTCAAATTGTTTGATATGTAATGACATATGACCATTAACATGTTCAACATAATCATGTATATATTTTTCTAAATTTTTATGAATATGATCTTCTTGTTTTTCAAATTCTTTATATTCATCAATATCAATAGTGGAACTTTCACCAATATATTCATTTTTTGAAACAATAACAAGTTTAGAGAAGTCTAATCCTGATTGATGTTTTTTACTTCTACCAGAAAATTTAAACTTATAGCCATTATTATGTTTCATTTCTGTTCTAAATGGTACACATACATAACAATCTGCTAAATAATCAATCTCAAATAAAACAACATCATAACTTCTTCCCTCTTTTGTTAAAATTTCTTGATATTGATCATGAGGATAATCTTTATAAAATTGTTCACTTAACTTTTTTATTTCATAATCATGCACTTTACTTATCCTCCTTTTTCTAAAAAAAATAAGAGGAACCTATTACAGATTCCTCTATATTGCATCCTTGAGCCATTTTTTATTTTACCGATGTGTCTTTGCTCTCACACATCATCATCACTCGGTCATTTTTTATTTTACCGACGAGTCAGAACCGTCACTCGTCATCATAGGATGCCTTGAGGTTGAACACCTCATTATTAATATGCACAAAATATGCATTTAATAACAATATAAACGAAAGTTTCCTTTCACTTATATTATACATATTTAAATAAAAAAGTCTATTATTTTCATTATTAAAATCAATCATTTACTTTTATCTTCATTGAAGTTTTTTTCTCTTTTTTATAAATCAAAAATTGTTCTCCAAATAAAATTTCTATTAATTAAAAAAGTGCTTCTATTCATATAGAAACACCTTCTTTGAAAATATAATTATTTACTATATACTATTCGAACTCTATCGTTCCAGGAGGCTTCGATGTAATATCATAGAATACTCTATTGACACCACGAACCTCATTAATGATTCTTGACATCACTTTATTTAAGACTTCATAAGGAATTTGTGCTGCTTCTGCAGTCATGAAGTCAATTGTATTGACAGCACGTAAAGCAATCGCATAATCATAAGTTCTTTCATCACCCATGACACCAACAGAACGCATATTTGTCAGTGCTGCAAAGTATTGACCAATTGTACGATCTAATCCAGCATTGGCAATTTCTTCACGATAAATAGCATCGGCATCTTGTACAATTCTGACTTTTTCAGCAGTCACTTCACCAATAATACGAATACCAAGTCCTGGTCCTGGGAATGGTTGTCTGAATACTAAATATTCAGGAATACCTAATTCCAATCCCACTTTACGAACTTCATCTTTAAATAAATCTCTTAATGGTTCAATGATTTCTCTAAAATCTACATAATCAGGAAGTCCACCTACGTTATGATGTGACTTGATGACTGCAGATTCTCCACCTAATCCACTTTCAACAACATCTGGATAGATTGTTCCTTGAACTAAGAAATCAACAGCACCAATCTTTTTCGCTTCTTCTTCAAAGACACGAATGAACTCTTCACCAATAATTTTTCTTTTGGCTTCAGGTTCAGTCACACCTTTTAATTTTTCATAATATCTTTCTTGCGCATTTACTCTAATGAAGTTTAATTCATATGGTCCTTTAGGTCCAAAAACAGCTTCTACTTCATCACCTTCGTTTTTACGAAGTAATCCATGATCAACAAATACACAAGTCAATTGATTTCCAATCGCTTTAGAAAGTAAAACAGCTGCTACTGATGAATCCACTCCACCAGATAAGGCACATAAAACTTTTCCATCTCCAACTTTTTCTCTAATCGCTTTGATTTGTTCTTCAACAAATGAATCCATACGCCAATCTCCTGAACATCCACAAACATTCAAGACAAAGTTAGATAAAATTGTTTTTCCATATTCTGTATGTAAAACTTCAGGATGGAATTGAATGGCATACAATTTCTTTGCTTCATTTTCACATGAAGCCACTGGACAATCTTTTGTATAAGATGAAATCTCAAATCCATCAGCAATCTCAGAAATATAATCAAAATGACTCATCCAGCAAGTTGATTCTTTAGGCACATGAGTAAATAAAGCTGAATTTTCTTTACTCACAATTAAATGAGATTTTCCATATTCTCTAACATCAGCACGTTCTACTTTACCACCTAAAACATGTTGCATTAATTGTGCCCCATAACATAATCCTAAAACAGGAATACCAAGTTCAAACAATTCTTTTGAATATGTAGGTGAATCTGCTTCATAACAGCTGTTAGGTCCACCTGTTAAAATAATTCCCTTAGGATTCATTTCTTTAATCTTTTCAAGATCTGTTTTGTATGAATAAATTTCACAATAAACATTACATTCTCGAACACGTCTAGCCACTAACTGATTATACTGACCACCAAAGTCTAAAACAATGACTAATTCTCTCTTCACTCATTTCCCTCCTTAAAATTGAATATCTTTTAAAACAACTGTCTGTTCTCTATCTGGTCCTACTGAGAACATGACAATTGGACAATGAATTAATTCTTCAATACGTCTGATATAATTTTGACAATTGACTGGTAATTCTTCAAAAGATTTCACATGTGTAATATCTTCTTTCCATCCAGGCATTTCTTCATAAATAGGTTCCACTTCTTCAATACCTTTAATTGTAGAAGGTAAACCATGAATCACTTCACCTTTATATTTATAAGCTTTACAGATTTTAATGGTATCTAAACCACTTAAAACATCCAATAACATTAAAGCAATTCCTGTTAAACTAGACATTCTACGTGATTGATTAACAACCACAGCGTCAAACCATCCTGTACGTCTTGCACGTTGTGTCACTGTTCCATATTCATGTCCTCTTTCACGAATGAAATCTCCAATTTCATCATGTAATTCTGTTGGGAAAGGTCCAGCTCCTACACGTGTTGTATATGATTTGATAATCCCAATTGCTTCTTTAATATATAAAGGCCCAATACCAGTCCCTTCACTCACCCCATTAGCACCTGGATGAGAGCTTGTTACATATGGATAAGTTCCATAATCAATATCCAACATAGCGCCTTGCGCACCTTCAAATAACACTTTACGATCTTCACGTAAATATTGATCTAATAACATTCCTGTATCACACACAAGTGGTTTGATCACTTTGGCATACTCTTTATATTCTTCAAAAATACTTTCAACAGTGAATTGTCCTTCTAATTCAGGATATTCCATCACTTTCATTGGGAAAGTTTCTTTTAATCTTTCTAAAAATAAATCTTCATCAATAAACTCACCCATACGAATACCAATACGACTATACTTATCAATATAACATGGTCCAATACCACGTTTTGTTGTGCCAATGCTATGATCTCCTTTTCTTGCTTCCTGAATCGCATCAATTTCAAGATGATAAGGTAAAATCACATGACAACGATCACTCACACGAATCTTACTTGTATCAATACCCGCATCATTTAAATATTTGACTTCTTCCAAAAAGGCTTTAGGATTGACAACCATCCCATTTCCCATAATAACTTCATGTCCACTAAAAATTCCAGAAGGTATTAATTTCAATGCAAATTTCTTTCCATCATACACAATCGTATGTCCTGCATTGTTTCCTCCTGCATAACGTACTACAACATCAGCTTTTTGGGCAAGATAATCAGTAACTTTTCCTTTACCTTCATCTCCCCACATGCTTCCTACTACAACCACACCAGCCATAAAACTTCATCCTTTCTTTTTTACATCAATATTATATAAAATATGACTCTTATATACAATCAAAATTTATCATAATTGACGTTTCACAACATCTATTATAAAATAAAACAAAACATTAGTAAAATTAATATTTAATACATATGATATTAGGAGAACTTATATGACTATAAAACTCGAACAATACAAAATCTTTAATGAAGCGGCTTCTACTCAATCATTTTCTTTAGCCGCCAGAAACCTCTTTATTTCACAATCCGCTGTCAGTCAAGCTATCCATCTTCTAGAAAAAGAACTCCAAACACAGCTTTTTATTCGTCAATCTAAAGGTGTTATTTTAACTAAAGAAGGACAGATGTTACATCAAAAAATTGCCCAAGCCTTATCATTAATTACCAGTGCTGAAAACCAACTGGCACACTTTCATAAATTAAGTGTCGGTGAGCTCTTAATTGGTGCTGGTGATACACTTAGCGAAAACTACCTGATGCCTTATCTTGTCAAATTCCACCAGCAATACCCACAAGTCAAAATTAAAATGGTCAATCGTACCAGTCTTGAAATCATTGACTTATTAAAAAATGGCGATATTGATTTAGGATTTGTCAATATGCCACTGCACGATGAAGCCATCACAATTCAAGAATGTTTACAGATTCATGATATCTTTGTCAGTCAGATGCCAGATTCACATATCTATTCATTAAGTGAACTTTCTCATGAAACTTTGGTCATGTTAGAAAAGAATACAAATTCAAGACAATATGTTGATGATCACTTTGCCTTGCATGGTCATTTATTACATCCCGATATTGAACTAGGTTCACATAATCTATTATTAGAAGCTGTTAAAAATGGTCTGGGAAAAGCATGTGTCATCAAAGAATTTTCAACGCAAGAACTCAAAAATCATGAAATCTATGAAATACAGCTAGATCAGCCTCTTATCAAACGCAGTATTGGCTATGCCTGGTTATCAAGAAAAACCTTAACCCCAGCTGCCATTCAATTTATTGAACTGCTTAAATAAGAAAAGAGCGATATACCCTGAAATATCGCTCTTTTCTTATAATGATCCATAGTGCTGCTGTTCACTATTTATCTGCTAGTCTGCTGCCTCTAGCAGGGATCTCTTTGAGTAAATTATATGAATACTTTTGCTTCATATGTATATCGAGGAATATTATGATATGATATACACGTTGTCCTTAAGGACATCTCCTATTATATATAAAGTCTTAATATTCGCAAGTAAAAAATAAAAAATATGTTGATTTTATCAATGTTTTTTTATTTTTATCACATTGTAAGCGATTGCATTATACAAACATAGGGATAGTTTTTAAAAGTACCATATTTTTACTTTTTATGTGTCATCATATATTGATACAGCTTTCCAACAAATCTGGCTTCCACTTTTGCATAAGAATAATGTGCTTTCACAAAAGTAGGAACTTCAAAATATTCATCATTGATTGTTATACAAACAACTTCTCCTAGCTTTTCCTGTCTTATTTTCACAACAATATGAATATCAGCCTCTTTTTGAATGAATGGCGATAACCACTCATCTTGAAAACGAAAATCATTTTCATAACAAATCCAAAGTGATGGTTTTTCTTTTAATATGGCTTCTTTTAAATTCTTTTCATGAATGATATAAGAAGCTAAACGTTTTTCAATTTCACATTGAACATCTTTCATCAAGGCATCAGCCACTTCTTGAGAAGATGCTTTAACAGCCAAACGAATACGAACCGTTTCCTCTCCAGCATACAGTGCAATCGAAACTTGATTTTGATCTTCAATCAGATCTCTTAACACTTCATCAATCTTACTTTCTCCAATAAACATCGTTAAATACTCATAAGTATAGATGGTATCTTGTTTCATTGATTCCAAATAAGGAATTAAAGAATGTTCAACAACATATTTTAATTCCTTTGGTGGTCCAGGTAAATTAATAATCATATGTTGACCATCACTCATGACACAGCCATTGGCTGTCCCCATATCATTTTCTAAAATATAAGCATCTCGAGGATAATAAGCCTGCTTAAAATTATTGTCAGGGACCTGATCAACGCCTGTACAATAACGACACTTCTGCTCAACCTTTTGTGCTTCCTGTTTATTATAAACCATTTCCAACCCAAGATATTGAGCTGACAATTCTTTTGTTAAATCATCTGTTGTTGGTCCAAGTCCTCCTGTTGTCATCACACAATCAGCACCACGCTCAAAAGCCACTTTTAAGCAATCATAGAGTCTTTGAGGATTATCACCCACAACACTTTGATAATACACATTAAATCCTAAATCTTTGCATACCTTTTGTAAAAGTGTGGCATTGGTATTCACAATTTCTCCCAACAACAATTCTGTTCCTACATTGATAATTTCTACATTCACAAAAACTTCCTCCTAAAACAAAGTAAAAATCACTAAACTTAATGACCCAATCGCTACAGCTGGTGGATCAACATGTGTTCCACATTCCAAATTAAACACATAACTAAACAACAATCCAATAAGATGAGCCAATAAACCAAAAATCAAGCATAAAACCATACTTTGTGTCTGCCAGTAGGCATACCCAGCGACGAGCGTGATATGATGTGTTGCTGGAAAAGAGCCATCAATCAACGCAAAAATTAAAGAAAAGGCACTGATTGAAAAACCTATTGTATATAATCCTGTATATTTGACAATAACTCCCATGCAAAATGAAATCGCTAAAGCAAACAAAAGCTGATAACCCCAGTAATTAATAGAACGTGTTTTTAAAAATAGTAAAGAAGATTTATTCATAAACTGTTCCTGATTCAAAACTAAACGTGCAAGCACACCAATGATAACAACTGATAAAGCCCCTTGATCAATAGGAAAATCATAATACAAGGCCACTGCATAAATCAAATATCCTGCAACACCAGCCAATCCTCCAGCCAATAAAATTCTCATATCTTGAATAAAAGCCAATGAACGTCCTGTTTCAAATCCACGTATTTTCTCATTGTAGTGTGAAGCTACAGCCGTTGCTACAACAGACCCATTAAAAATAATACATGGTAAAAACAAACCATTTAAAATATAAGGTTCTAAAAAAGAAACATCCCCTCCACATGCCTGTACAATTGCTACAACAATACCAATAAAACCAGTACATATAAAAGTTTGTGTTCCACCTATAAAAGTACCTAAAATACCCGCAAAGAATGCCAATATCAACAACAATCCATCAAACATAGAATCACCTCTTATACTCATTGTATAAGATAAAAAAGTATTTTTCTATTGTTTTTGACAAAACTATGCGTCTAATAAAGATAAAATATCTTCTTCACTCCAAAAAATAGAAATACAATCCATAAACTCATCTAAAGCTCTATGCTTTAAACGATAATAACTGGCACGTGAATAAAATGTCATCCACCATGAAGATTCATAATAATTAATATATTCATGTTCAATAAAATCATAAGTTTCATGAGATAAATGTGTATGTACCTGATGAATCATCTCAACATAATTTTCTAAACGCTGTTTACGTTCTATTTGTTGTACCATTTTTTCATCTCCATGATAAACAGTCGAAGAATCTTTCACTTTAAACATATCCACTTGTGGATAGTAATTATAATGTTGTGTTAAATATAATATATCCAATTGTGCCTTTTGATATGTTTTATAAATCTTTCTAACAATATAATCCTTTTGTTTTAACGTTAACTTTTTTTCCATAAAAATACCCTCCTAATACTTATATACGCATTTTTGAGGGCATTTTTCTTTTTTAAATTGTAAAATTTTCAATTAATTCTTCAATTTCATCATTTTTCATACCAATTTCCAATAAATACTCCTTAGCACTTCCATAATGTTCTCTTAAATAATCCAATAATTCCATCATATAACGTGGTGAAGATCTTAAATATTGTTTGGCTTCTTCATCATTCATCATCTGTGCCAAAGAAGCATTCATTTCCTTATTATTTTCATAAGACTCACTATAATCCTTAACAATATCATATTCATGGCAACCAATTAAATCCAATAATAAAGCTGCTGTAACACCGGTACGATCCTTACCAGCAGAACAATGAAATAAAACAGTTTCATAAGGATATTTCATAAAAATATCAAACAATTCCTTAAATTTATGTTTCATTCCTTCCAACATATAAATATAAACACCACCTAAATCTTTATATGTTTTCACTTCGTCTGGAACAAGAACTGCTTTTGAAGAATCAAATAAATTCACTTCATAATAATCAATATCCTTGTCATTTGCGAAAGGATTAGGTTGACACTCTTTTTCAAAATCACTCCTTAAATCAACCACCACTTTAACACCATAATCTTTTAAGGTTTGAATATCCTTTGATGAAGCATATGTTGGAGCTGCTGCCCTGACATATTTGTGAGCTCGACTATATAATCCACTCTGTGTTTCATAACCACCTAAATCTCTCGTATTTGTCATTTTTTCTAATGAAATCTGGCGTTGCTCTCTTGTCATATATAACATCTTTTCACTCTCCTATTCTTCAAATGGACGAACACGTAATTTGACACCTAGCTCATCACAAATCGCTTGACATCTTTGTATTTTTTCGTCACCAATAATATCGACAACAGTCATCACAACATGGGGTACATATTGACGACATAGAGAAGCGAAATCTAACATAGCCTGAAATGATTCTTTCCCAAAACGACTACGTGTCAAAGCATCATATTCACCAGCATCTGGCGCATTCAAACTAATCGAAACTGTATCAATACGTCCTTTTAATTCTGGTGTCACATCACGCTGATGGATGAGATTAGCCAGACCATTGGTATTGATACGAATCGGTAAATCTCTACGAAAATGCTTTAAAATCCCTGCAATTTGAACCACATCTTCCACTCTTTCCAAAGGTTCACCAAACCCACAAAATACCACTTCTTTAAAATCATCCAAATCATATTTTTGAAATTCTTGAATTACTTCTTCCACTGTTGGCTCTTTTTTTAACCATAAACTATGCCCTTCTTCCATTTCTTTTGTCTGTCTTAAACAAAATGTACAGGCACAAGGACAACGATTCGTTAAATTAACATAAACAGTTGCTCCTTGACAAGATGACAATTGAGCAATATCCTGATAACCATTTCCATGTAATGTATATAAAATCATAACTCTTCTCCTAACTCATATAAATATTCCTCAAAACATAAACCATAATGATGTGGAACATGCGTTTCTTCACAATAACGAATGCACTTTGAAGCAAACTTTGTCGCTTTTTTCACACTTTCATAAAAACTCAATCCATTCAAATAACTTCCTGCAATCACTGCCGCAATGACATCACCGGTTCCACAACGATCCTTACCGATACGATCAACCATCACAATCTGATAATCTTCATGTCGATTATAAATAAAATTCAAAATCTGTTTATCATTAAAAGGTATTCCCGTCACAACAATATGTGATGGTCCCTGTTTAGAAAGCTGTTCACACATTTCTTTTAACTCATCAAATGAAGGTAATGAAACTGGATAAGGTCGATCAACCAATGTAACTAATTCAGTGAGATTAGGCGTCATTAAATCTGCATATTTTACCAGTTCTTTCATTTTTTCACACATCTCAGGAGTATAAGTCTTATACAATTGACCATGATCTCCCATCACCGGATCAACTAGAATAAATGAATTATCTTTTTTAAATGTCTGAATAAAATCAATCACAATATCAACCTGTTTTTCAGAACCTAAGAATCCTGTCGCAATCGCATCAAACTCCAAATGTAAATCCTTATATGTTTGAATATAATCTTTCATTCTTGATGTATAATCATCAAAATAAAAAACTGGAAATTGTGTATGTGTTGATAAAATGGCTGTAGGTATAGGGACTGCCTGTATTTTCATTGCTGAAACAATGGGCGCCATAGCCGCAATGGCACATCTCCCAAATCCTGTCATATCATTAATTAAAGCTATCTTCTTTTGCATGTTTACACCTCTTTTGTTTCATATTTTACCACAAACATTGATAAAAAAGAACTTATTTCCATTGATATCTTTCTATGTTATGATATTTTTAATAAATAAAGGAGTGACCAATCATGATATTAAAAGAAGATTTATTAGAGGAAAAAATCTTTGATGCATCCTATCATAATGAAGCTATTTTTGATGAAAATTTAACTAATAAAGATTTTCAAAACTGTTATTTTGATCATATTGATTTTCAAGATATTTCTTTTGAACACAGTTATTTTGTAGATGTCACATTTTCTCATTGTGATTTATCTAACATCAAAATGAATACAACCCTTTTTCGCCATGTTCAATTTCAAAACTGTAAACTCATGGGAACAGATTTTGCAGAATCTCTTTTTGATCATGTAGCTTTCAAAGACTGTTTATGCCATTTTGCTAATTTTGCATTCATGAACAACAAAACTGTTCAATTTCATCAATGTTCATTACATAATGCCAGTTTTATTGAAACCAAAATGAATAAAACCTCATTCCAGGAATGTGATTTAACTCAATGTGAATTTCTTCATGCTCCATTATATAAAACAGATTTATCATCATGTCAGATTGAGGGAATCATAACTTCTCCCGAAGATATTCGTGGTGCTATAATCAATAGTTTTCAAGCCATTGACCTTATTCACTTATTAAATGTTAAAATAAAAGACTAAAAAAATCCATGTTATCATGGATTTTTTAGTATGCTCTTGCAAAATAAACAATATGTTTCGCTTTCTTTCCACAAATTGGGCAAACAGCATCAACATGAGCTTGTGTATCAATACAACGAGATGTTGCTGCTGTATCTTCTTTGATTTTCACTTCACAAGCTTCATCTCCACACCATGCCATTTTCACATATCCACCTTTAGAATCTAAAACTTCTTTAAATTCTTCATATGTTTCAACATCAGTAATGTGTTCATCTCTAAACTTCAAAGCTTTTTGATACATTTCATCATGTACTTCATCTAATAATGTAGCTAATTTTTCTGGTAAAGTTTCATCTAATGCTAAAGTTAATTTTTCACCATTAACACGTTTAGCCACAACGCATTGACCATTTTGTAAATCTCTAGGACCAATTTCTAAACGTAATGGAATTCCACGCATTTCAGCTTCAGAGAATTTCCATCCCGGTGATTTATCACTGGCATCCACTTTGACACGAATACCTTGTGCCTGTAATTGATTTTGCAGTTCATAAGCCTTATCTAAGATACCTTCTTTTTGTTGCTGGATTGGAATAATCATCACTTGTGTTGGAGCCACTCTTGGTGGTAAAACAAGTCCATTATCATCACCATGAACCATAATAATCGCTCCTAGTAATCTTGTAGAAACTCCCCATGATGTCTGATGAACATATTTTAACTGATTATCTTTATCCAGGAACTTCATATCAAAAGCTTTCGCAAATCCATCACCAAAATAATGTGATGTTCCAGATTGCAATGCTTTTCCATCATGCATTAAAGCTTCAATCGTATATGTTTCTTCGGCTCCTGCAAACTTTTCTCTTTCTGTCTTTTTACCTGTAACCATTGGTATGGCTAATAATTCTCTGGCTGTTGTTTCATAAATATCCAGCATACGCATCGTTTCTTCTTTAGCTTCATCAGCCGTTGCATGAATTGTATGTCCTTCCTGCCATAAGAATTCTGAACCTCTTAAAAATGGGCGTGTTGTTTTTTCCCAACGCACAACAGAACACCATTGATTATATAACTTAGGTAAATCACGATAAGAATTCACAATTTTAGCGTAGTGTTCACAAAACAATGTTTCAGATGTTGGACGAATCACCAATTTTTCTTCCAGTTCATCTAACCCACCTCTTGTCACAACAGCACATTCAGGAGCGAATCCTTCCACATGATCTGCTTCTTTTTGTAATAAAGATTCAGGGATCAACATCGGCATATAAACATTTTCGTGTCCTGTTTCTTTAAATTTTTTGTCCATATAGGCTTGAATCATTTCCCATAAAGCATAACCATATGGTCGATAAATGATAAACCCTTTGACACTTGAATAATCCATTAATTCAGCTTTACGACATACATCTGTATACCACTGTGCAAAGTTTTCATCTCTTGATGTAATCGCATCATTTTTTACTTTATTTGCCATTTTTCTATACCCCTTCTTTAATATTTACCTTACTATTATACAAGAATTTTACCAAAAAGCAATTATGACTTTTCTTTTTCAAAAATCAGCTCTATTTCTTCAATATATCCGTTTCCTCTTTGTAAAACAGGCACAAAACCAACATAACGCCATCCATCATTGGCATATTTATCTATAACATCACGCATATTCTCAAAACGATATTCTGTAATTCCTATTCCAGACACTTTTGTTGTCATACGATGATATTTGTATATAAACATATTTTCAACTACCCTCTTTCTATATGTAGTGTACTTCCTTGATTTGTTTTTTCCACAATGATCTGTGTTTCAATTCTTTCTTTTAATTCATCAACATGTGAAATAATACCTATTGTCTTATGATCATTTTTTAAGTCCATTAAAACAGATAATGCCTGATCAATGGATTCATGATCTAAAGTTCCAAATCCTTCATCAATAAACAAAGTGTTTAATTCAATTCCTCCAGCATAATTTTGAATCATTGAAGATAAACCTAAAGCCAATGATAAAGCCGCTTTAAAAGATTCTCCCCCTGATAAAGACTGAATATCACGCATCACGCCTGTTTCATAATCCAAAACACTCAAATCCAGTCCCTGCTGTTTGACACCTTTAACATCTTTTTTACGATACAAGGCAAAACGTCCCTGTGTCATCTTCATCAACTCAATATTGGCATATTCTAATATCTGTTCAAAATAAGTCGATAATACATATCTTTCAAAAGACATACGTAAAGGATTCTTTCCAACTGTCTGATCATATAAATCTTGGTAGAGTGTATACTTTTCAAAAATACTTTGATTATTCAAATAATCTTTTTCGAGTTGTTCTAAGATTTTTTCATTTTGTTGAAAAACATATAAAATTTCATGATATTTTGTATAAGCCTGATCACGTTTTATTGATAAATCATCTAATTGTTGTTTTTCTTGAGCCATATCATATAACTGATAATCTTTTGTCTTTTCTTCTAAAAGTGTTTTTTGCTTGTCTAAAGCTTCTAACTGTATAAAATAATTTTGATATGCCTGTTTTTGACTTTCAATATCTTTTATATGTTCTTGATAATAGAGATATTGTTTTTCATCTTCAAAACAATCTTGAATAAACTGCTGATATAATAATTGAGCTTTGTCTTTTTCTTTATCTAATAATTGAAGCTGTTGTGTGATTTGAGTGAACTGATGTGTATAAATAGAAAGATTTTCTTGACATTGATGATATTGATTCTCTATTGTTTCAATGTGTTTTTCTAATTGTTTGAAGTCTTTTTGTTGTTGTGTTAAAACAGATGAAATATCTTGATTTTGATCAAAATGATAGTCTTTTTCTAATTGAAGATATTGTTGTTGTAATAAAGACATGTTTTTTTCTTTATCAATTAATTGTTGTTGCATATCTTGTAAGTATTGATTTTGTTGTTTCAATAAAAGTGTATCCTGTTCTAAACTACGTTGAATCTTCTTTAAATAAATCACATCATTATACTTTTTCTGATATGTTTTTTCCTGTTCTTCAATAACTTGCACAATATCTGATAATAAATGAATAAAGACTTCTTTTGATAATTCCTCTTGAATATTGAGCTGTTTTTTTAACATTTCAATACGTGTCTGCATCGTTGTCACACGTTCATTTTGTTGATAAACTTCTTGATAAGCTTCCTGCTGTTCGCTATTCTTCGCTTCAACCTGTTGTGAGAGTTGTTCTAACTCATGAGAAGAAAGCACCTGTTTTTCAAGTTTTGCCAGATGAGGATGATGGGTAGAACCACAGACAGGACAAGGCTCATTATCTTTAAGGTGACTGGCTAAAATCCCTGCCTGTTGACGACGAAACAGTTCATCTTCATGACGATAACGCTGTAAAATCTTTTCATATTCAGCTTGTTTTTGTTGATAGATAACAGATAAATCATAGTGATGATCTTGTAAAGATTTCCATTCATCATAGAACTGGCTTAATTCATGAATCATGACTCTTTTTTGATTGATTTCTTTGACATTTTTTTCATTCTGTTCTAATTCCAGTTCCAGACGTGGTAAACGATTAACATTGTCTTGATCACGTCCAATACGATTTTCCATTTTTTCATATCGCAACTGTAAATCATGATAATCATTTTGTAAAGCTTGATATTGTTTTTTTTGTTGTTGATAAATTGTTCGTTGTTTTTGATATAACTGATATTGTTCTAAGGCTTTTTTGGTATTCTCTATATCTATGAATAATTGATCTTTTTGGTGTTTATCTTCATCTAATTTTTGATATTCTTTTTTTAATAAAGAGAATTGTTGTTGTAATGATGAAAGTTTGTGTTCAACCTCCTGTTTTTGGAAACAGGCTTGTTGATAAGATGTTTGACTTTGTTTGTATTGATGAATACAAGATTGATGATTTTTGATATGTTCTATTTTTTCAAAATCCTTTTCCAGCAACAACATTTTTTCTTTTTGAGCTTGTAGTTGATGATATTGTTTCATCACTTCTTCTAATTCTAATAATTGTTGATTGTGTTCTTGTTTTTGATAGTATTGTTGAGAAAACTTATCATATTCATTTTTGGCTTTATGATAGTTGTGTTTATCTAAATCAAGCTGTTCACTAATTTTTTGATTTTCTATTTGGGCATCTTGAATATAAGAAGGGTGAAATTCTTGATGTTGTTGTATAAAATCAGATGATAACTGCAACATGGAAAAACGAGAAGATAAATCCTGATTCGACATCATAAATTCATCTTTATAATGTTTCACCTTGTCTTTTAATAGATTTTCAAAGACAACAAGTGGTTCACTATGAAAAACATGACGTAAAACACGTTCTCTTTCTTCACTGCTGGCATAAATCAGTTTTGTAAACTCTCCTTGAGCAATCATTACAATTTGTTTAAATTGACGCACATCCACTCCCAACAATTCTTTAATCTTTGCATTGACTTCTTTAATTCCTTCAATAATCTGTTGACCATCATCAAAATAGGCTTGAGCCATTTTGGGCGTTTTATAACCTTCACGATAATATGTTGGTGAACGTTTCACTGTATAACGATGCTGATGCAATTCAAATACCAATTCCACATATGTTTCCTCTTTTGCATCAGCAAAATCACTACGAAAATAAGAAGCTTGTCGATGAGAACCACTGGCTTCTCCATACAATGCAAAAGTCATCGCATCAAAAAGTGTTGTTTTTCCTGAACCTGTAGGTCCACTTATTAAATACAAACCATGATCATGTATGTTCTCAAAATCAACAACTGTTAAATTCTTATAAGCCATAAAAGCATTCATCGTCAATTTAATAATCTTCACTCTTTTCACCTGCCCTTTCTAATAACTCCTGCACAACATCCTTTGCTAAATTGGATAACTCTTGATTTTTGACATCATGATAAAACTGTTGAAATAGAGATAATGTATCCATTTGTTCAATGGACTGCATAGGACGAAAAGCGGACTGTTTGGCATCTTTCATTAAATATTGATAAGTCAATTGTAAAAGATGAGGATAAAGGACACGCAACTGTTCAATCGCATGAGGAATAATCTTTTGATCTAACAGTTCAAACGATAAATAATCGTCCTTTTTTTCAATAAAATTGACATCCATCAATTCAGCAAATGTTCCCTGATATTTTTGTAAAGTCTGAGATGGATGCAATGAAAAGGTTGTGATTTCCATTGTATCTGTATCTACGACCACAACAGACTTCTTTTGTTTGACTTCATCAAAAGAATAACACATCAAAGAACCACTATAACGCATCGTTTCACGTTTGACCTTTTGAGGAGCATGAAGATGCCCTAATGCTACATAATCAAAATCATCAAACAAAGAAGCATCAATAATTTCACTACCACCCACACTTAACGGTACTTCTGATTCACTGGTTATGCTTGAATGTCCAACAAATTGATGTGTGACAAGAATATTTTGATAATCATGGTCAAGACTTTGTTTAGAAAGATAATAAGCCAACGCTTCTTGATAAGTATGAATTTCCTGATCAGGATATAACATTCTGACTTGTGATGGTTTAACAAAAGGCAACAAATAAAATCTGACATTCTCTTTTTCAACATACACCATCTTTTCTTTTAAATAAGTTTCAATATGTAATCCATTTTTCACCAATAAAGAACTGGCAAAATGTAAACGATCAGAACTATCATGATTCCCACTAATCATCAAAACTTCAATATGATAAGTTAATAAAGCTTTCGTTAAAAACTCATCCAACAAATTCACTGCCTCTTGACTAGGAATCAAACGATCATAAATATCCCCCGCAATAACCAATAAACGAATATTTCTTTGATCCATCTCATCCAATAATTCAAACAACAATTCACGTTGAATAGATAATAAGGAACTTTGATGAATCACTTTCCCTAAATGTAAATCTCCAATATGTACAAACTTCACAAAACACCCTCCTTTTTTATTATAACGAAATCAATACAAACAATGAACTTAAACTTCCCATAAAAAAATCATTTTTTCCTTTTCATCTTGGTGAAAGAAACGACGTTGACTTTTAGGAATTGTTTTTGTTTCAAGATACTTTGCATGAAGTTTCTGAATTGTTTTAAGTGATGCCTGATTAGATGGATCACATGTTAAAATCACTTGATGAAAACCACGTTCTTTTTGTAAAAGCAAGCACGCCTGATAAGCATAGTGATGTCCTCTATATGCTTCTTCAATATGATAACCAATATGTCCATCAAAATAATGTTCCTGCAATGACCCTTCTCTAAAAGTGATTCTACCAACTTCCTTGTTATCTACCATAATTCCATAAATATAATAAGGTGTAAATCCATCAGGTAAATCACGACTGACATACTCTAATAACTGTAAATACATATATTTTTTTCTCCTTTTTTACATACTCTTATCATAACAATATTGACAGTTACGTGCAATATGATAAAATAGAACACATAAAAGGGAGTAGTTAGCATCATTTTTATGATGTTATATAATCGACATCACGCTAAGTTTATTAGCCGGTTTTATATATGAAATAACGAGACTTTTATTGCAGTGTTGTGGTAGTTGTCTTTTTTTATATCACAAACATATAGAGCCAAAAAATAAAAGGAGAGTGAAGTTATGGACTCTATACCCTCGCAATTATTATTGCAGATTATTTTAATTTTATTGAATGCATTCTTTGCAGCAACAGAAATTGCTGTCTTATCATTAAATAAGACACAATTAGAAAAAAAAGCTGAAGGTGGGGAAAAAACAGCTAAACGTTTATTAATTCTTTTACAAGAACCTTCTGGATTCTTATCAACCATTCAAATTGGAATTACATTAGCTGGATTTTTAGGAAGTGCCTTTGCGGCTGATAATTTCTCAGAATACCTTGTTCAATGGGTATCACAGGATTTAGGAATCACAAGTATCCCATTAAATGTCCTTGATACATTATCAGTCATTGTTATTACAATTATTTTATCTTATTTTACTTTAATCTTTGGTGAGTTAGTTCCTAAAAGAATCGCAATGCAAAAACCATATGAAGTATCTAAAATCTCATGTGGAACAGTTTTAATGATTGCAAAAATTATGAACCCCGTTGTTAAATTTTTATCTTTTTCAACCAATGCTGTTTTAAAACTATTACACTTAAAAACAGAAGCTGAAGAAGATAACATTACTGAAGAAGAAATCCTGACAATGATTGAACTCGGTGAAAAACGTGGTGTTCTCAACGAAGATGAAAGTGAATGGCTACAAAATATCTTTGATTTCAATGACACAGATATATCAGAAATCATGACTCCATCTGTTGATGTTACAATGATTTCTGCTGATGCAACTCAAGAAGAAATTATCAAAACAATTCAAAGTTCTGGTTTATCTCGTTATCCTGTTTATCAAGATGATGAAGACAATATCATTGGTGTTCTCCATGTCAGAGATTACCTGTTAAATCTTCAAACCAAGAAAAAACCATTTGAAAAAATACTTTCAAAACCATATTTCATCCCAGATTCAATGAGAGCTGATCTTCTATTTGCGGATATGCAAAATAAAAACATCCATTTTGCGATAGCTATAGATGAATTTGGTGGAATTAGTGGTATCATTACATTAGAAGATTTAGTTGAAGAAATCTTTGGAAACATCTATGATGAACACGATTCACGCGAAAGACCTGATATTCAAAAAATCAATGAAACACAATGGAGAGTCAACGGAAACACTGATCTCGATGAACTTTCAGAAGCCATCGGTATCCCATTTCCACAAGACGAAGACTACAACACCATTGGTGGTTATATATACAGTCATTTACGTTCTATCCCTAAAGATGGAACAACCAAAACACTTCATATTGACAATCTGACATTCCAGATTACCAAGATTCAAGATCGACGTATCAAGGAAGTCATTATCACAAAGAAACCTAGTTGAAATTAATCAACTAGGTTTTTTTATTGCTATTTTCTCTAATACAAATTATCAGCACTAAACTTTAGAGTGACATCACAAGTATTACTTGGTTCTAACCCATGAGAAGTTACACCTGTAAAATAAACTGAACCTTTTGAGCATCCATGTTCAGATACCAAAACCATATTATTTAGCGGTATTCCCTCTAAATTTGAAACCGGTTTTTTTGAAGAAGTAATTAATTCAGCAAAATTCCCTAATAACGCATCTCCATGCGTCTTTTTAAAAGTTCCTATCTGACTTGTCATCGTTTTTTTACTACCATAATTTAAGTCATAATGAATTCCTCCCCATCCTGGAATATCTTTATGTGTCACTGTCTGATACTGAGTTCCAGAGACATAAGTATACGCAAAGGTTGATACCATTGTACCTCCTAAGACAAGTAAACTTAAGGCAATGGCTGTCATCTTTTTTTGTATTGTCATATTTTCCACCTCCTTTCAACTCAACTTTACCATATCTTTCAAAAAAGCTATCAATTATGCCAAATTTGTGCATATTTATGCTTTAAAAATGCACATTGAAAGAAGTTTTTTTGATATAGAGTTCTTTGTCATATAATGTAAATAGTTGTCAAAAAAGGAGGTAGAGAATATGCGTATTGCAATTTGTGACAACGAATTATTTTATATAGAAGAAATTAAAGAAAGGATTGAGAAATATGAATTTCATGATACAAAACCCACCACCATTGATTGTTTCATACAAGGCTCAAGACTATTAGATGCTTTTCGCATTGAACCCTACGATATCATCTTTTTAGATATCGAACTCGGTGAAGCATTAAATGGTATTGAGATTGCGAAAATCATGTTAGATATAAAACCTAACTGTATTTTTGTTTTCATTACGGCTTATCACTATTATTTACCTGAATCTATGTGGTTAGGTGCAGATTTATTTATTGATAAACCTATCGACTATAATTTACTCGATAGAGAACTTGAACATGCTTTTCAAGTTTATCAACGTTTAAATCGAACAGTAACATTTTCCACAACCGAAGGAAAAATTCATGTCAAAACACATGAAATTATTTATTTAGAAACATGTTATGGAAAATACAAACTCAAAACAACCAAACGTCATTATTACGGTAATATCAAAGCAAACTATAAAACAAGACAACAATTATTAGATTATCATTTCTTCCGACTTAACAGAAGTATCATCATTAATTTTAAGCATGTCAAATCATTTCATTTTGACTATGTCATTATGTCCAATGATGACATGCTCCCATTGACGAAACGTATTCGTAAAGAATTTAGAGAAAAATATTTTGATTATGTAGAAAAGGAGATGTTATTATGATTATCAATTTATTATGCAAAGCGTTCATCGCTATTTTAGATATCTTATTACTTGATTTTTATTTAAAGAATATTTATCCGGATTTATATAGAAATAAAACCAAGCACATTTTCTATATTATTTATATATTTCTTTTTATAAGTTTACTTATTTCTTCAAATATTAAAATAAATTTGCTTATTTATATACTATCTTTTATTGTATTCATTTCTATACTTCACCATTGGAAAATTTCAATCATGAATTCCATTCAAAAATTAAGTATATTTTTTATCATTAAAGTAAGTATATATTATTTAACTAATGTATTTTTCTCATGGCTATTTAATACGACAATTGCTTTTGAATATATTTATTATTCAGCTTCATATGTCTTTTTATCTAATTGTATTTATGAGTTTCTAGTTTTTATTACTCTTATATTACTGCTCAATAAAATAAATATTATAAACATACAAAAATTCAAACTATTAAATATCACACTATTTATTTTCTTTTCATTAACTTTTATACTTAATAACCCTGTCTTATTTTTCACTAAAAGCATCGCCCGTACCTATATCTTTACTGTTGTGATTAGTATAGTCGCACTCATATGCTTTGATAGAATGCAGACAAAGTATGAAGCTGATAAACATAAAAAAGAAGCAATTATTCAGAATATGGTTAAAGAAGAAGAATTTATTCAACAGTTAGATAAACAACAATCAAAGATTAGAGAAATCAATCATAATCTTAATCATATCCTGACAATTCTTCAATCAGATTTACAACAAGGAAAATATAAAGAAGCACAGGAATATATCGAAAAGAATTTAGATATTCATATTAAGGAGTATCAAGCATTAGTTCATACAGGTATGACTATGATTGATAGTACAATCAATCATCAAATATATAGAATGAAAGAACAAAATATTGAGTATGAAGAAAATATTACTAAGATCTTACATTTAGGTTGTATTGGTCCTGAGGATTTATCTTTGATATTAGGTTTGGCTTTAGATAATGCTAGAGAAGCTTGTGAGAAAGTAGAACATCAAAGACAAATATCTTTAAGATTACAAAGCAAACAAACACATCTTATTATTCATATTACAAATTCTATTCCTAAGGGAAGCCATCCTCATTTCCATAAAACAAGTAAAAAGGATAGTATTGCTCATGGATATGGAGTGAAAGTTATTAAAGAAATAGCTGAAAAATATCATGGTGATGTAAAATATAAAGTTCAAGAGGATTGTGTTGTTTTAAGAATTGTATTACAGAAATAAAAAATAAGACAGAACTTGTCTTATTTTTTATTCTCCAGGAATCTATAGAATATTTTTTTGAATTCTTTATAGCGTTTCTTGGAAACAATCAATAAACTATCATCTGACATATACAATAAGATGTTTTCTACTTTGATAATGTGTTCCATATTAACAATAAAACTTCTTTGTATTTTCACAAAGTTATAATCTAATAAAGCTTTTCTTAGTCCATAGGCAGCTTTTAAAGAACCATAATAAACACCTCTTGTTGTATGTATTTTATAGCTTTTATAAGCTGTTTCAAAATAAATAATCTCTGATAAACGAAAGACAATCTTTCCTTGTGAAGTTGGAAATACAAAAGCTTTATTCATATATTTATAATGTTTTATAGCTCTTTTTAATTCATATGAAAATAATGGTTCTTTTAATGGTTTGGTTAGATATTGAAAAGCATTTACAACATAGGACTGATGGAAATAGTTCATATGACTCGTCATAAAGATAATCATTGTTGAAAGACTTTGAAGGTGAATCTGATGAGCTAAATGAACACCATTAATATCAGATAATTCAATATCTAAATAAACAAGATCATAAGGCTTTAAACGAAATGCCTTTAAAAAATCTTTTCCTTGATGAAATGTATCTACTTCAATATCAACAATTTCATCATATGATTGTTTCAATTTTTCTATCTTTAAACAGACATCCTGAAGATATAATTCTTCATCATCTACAACTGCAATTCTCAATTTTTACTCTCCCCATTCTTTAATAATTCTTTTTCTTCTTGTTCCTTTAAAAATTTCTCAAATAAAAGATGATTTTGAAATAATGTTTTACGACTTGTTGGAAAAACTTCTCTTGATTTCAAAATAACATTACGATCCGTTAAAAAATCAATACATTTCATATTCACCAGAACACTTTGATTAACTTGCATAAACCATCTTGATTTTAATACTGGTCTTAGCTTATAACGATTCTTGACATGAGCCATGAAATGCTGATCATCAACAGTCACAATTTCCAAATCATTATAGTAAGTTTCAAAATATTTGATTTCATCTACATTAAAAATACGTTTACGTCCTAATTCCCTAATCGGAATCACAAACTTTACATTTTGATGTAAATACCAGTCCATCAAATAATCAAAAACACTTTGAAATTGTTTTGTATCAATCGGTTTCAATAAATATTCTCTTGCCTTTACTGCAAATGCTTCATGAATATGATAATACTGATCACTAATAAATACGACCTGACAGGCACGATTCAGCTTTCTCAATCTATAAGCTGCTTCAATACCTCGATCATTTTCCACTTTCATTTCAATAAAAGCAAATTCATAACAACGAAACCTTGTACTATTGAGCATATCTTGAATAGTTGAAAAAGTATACACATTCAATTCCATCTCTGGTTCATGAAAACATTCAATGATTTTCTTTTGAATTAAATTCAAATAATCAAGTTGATCATCACATACTGCAACATTCATAGTTTCCTCTCCCTTATCTTATTATGATTATATTTTTATTGTAGTCAATTTGCAGTTTGTTATCAGTCCACTTTTCTCCCGTTTTTGGTCACTTTTATGCCAATTTTTGGAAATATGTCGAATAACAAATGATTGGAAAAGATTGTAAATTCTTATCAATTTCCCTAAAGCAAATCTTCATAGTGTATAATATTTGTAAGGTGGTGAAAGCATGAGTATTGGGCAAAGATTAAAAACGTTAAGAAAAGAAGCAGGATTATCACAAAAACAAGTTGCGGAAGCATTAAAAATGTCTAAACCTATTGTTTCTCAGTATGAATCTGATCAAAGAACACCTTCAGTTCCTAAGCTTATTCGTTTTTCACGTTTTTATAAAGCTTCTTTAGATTATATTTGTGAAAACGTAGAAAAGAAAGATGAATTTTATGGTATTAAGGATTTAGACCAATAATAACAAGAAATCTTACAGTTTGACAAAACTGTAATTTTTTTTATTTATATTTTTTGACGAATCGGTAAAATGATTACTCTTTTCTTGTCTTTTTTTCATTTAACATCGTTTTTTATTAAAAGATTCGTTATAATGAACTTGTCTTTAAAGAACACCTATTCATTTCTATATGAAAATGAACTCAAAAATATAAAAGAAAGGGATTTTTCTCATCAGCAACTCATAGAAATGAATAGAAGATATAAATCATATTGTGACTTAGCCTAAAAGAACTTGGCTTCTTACATATGTATTTATATATGATGCATCAAAAAAGAACGAAGGAGTTTTCTTTCGTTCTTTTTAAATATGAATTTTTTCTATTTTTAAATGATCTGCGAGTCGATCAAATTCTGGTTTATAATGTCGACTGGAAATCAAAATATCGTCATTATCTAAAACAATTCTTCGCCGACTCCCTCTTTGTATTTTATATGTTTTAACATGTTTTATATTTACCAATGTACGGACATTAATTTGATAAAATCCATAATCCTGCACCGTTTTTTTAAAAGTTCCATTTTCATACAGGAAATACGATAAACATCTTTTTCAGTATAAGCATAAAATTTCTGATCAACCATCTCAAAATAATAAATAGCTAAAAGAGGGATATAGTATTTATTATGATATTCATCATAGAGTTCTACTTCTCCTAAATTTTCTGTAAATTGTTTTAATAGTAATTGTGCCAATTTTTTATTTTTGGGATGATACACGAGTTTTAATTCATGATGATTCATATGTTCATTTTCATCATAGATAATCTTCATGCCTTCATCCCTCCCATATAAATATATGAAATGCATTTTCTTTAAAAAACACAAGATGAATCTGTTATGTTCACCTTCTATGACAAAATCAAATGCATATTTGCCTAAATATTGTATATTTTTCTACAAAATTCGACACATTTCTACACGTTTTTTGCCCAAAATTGGGCATTTTTTGCACAAAAATAGATCTCACTAAGAGATCTCAAATAAAGATTTCATATCTTCTAGACTCATGCTTGTAATACTTCCTTCATTGCCCTCTACAAAAGTATCGGCTAAGTTTTTCTTTTGCATCTGTAATTCCATGATTTTTTCTTCAATCGTATTTTTCATAATCAAAGAAAAGACTTGTACGGTTTCCTGTTGTCCAATACGATGAGCACGATCTGTTGCCTGATTCTTTGCTGACATATTCCACCATGGATCATAATGTATAACAGCCTGTGCACTGGTCAGATTCAAACCTGAACCACCCGCTTTTAAAGAAATCAAAAACAAGGTTGTATCATCATTTTGAAACTTATCGACCATCTTTTTACGCTTTTCCTTAGGTGTTGAACCATCTAAAAGATAATAACTCACATGTTCTTTTTGACATTGTTCTTCAATTAAATGTAATAAAGATGTAAATGAAGAAAACAATAATATTTTCTTATGATTATCTTTTAATGAATGAATCAATTCCATACATCCTTTCAGCTTTGACGAAGGCCCTTGAAACTCTGGATATAATAAACGCGAATCTTGGCATAATTGTCTTAAACGTGTCAACATAGCTAAAATATCAATATGTCCTAATTTTTGAACATCTAGCTTTTGTTGGAGAGATTGATTCACTTGAACTAAATTAGCAAGATATAATTTTTCTTCTTCCTCACTCAAATGCATATATAAAGTTTGTTCAATCTTTTCTGGTAACTCATATAAGACATCTTTTTTATTTCTTCTTAAAACAAAAGGTGTAATCATTTGTTTTAAACGTTCTTGTTTTTGTTCATTATGTTCTTTAACAATAGGACGTTCAAATTGTTCTAAGAAATAACTGTAATGATAAAGATAATAAGGCATCAAGAAATCAAAGATAGACCATAATTCAGCTAATGAGTTTTCAATCGGTGTTCCCGTTAAAGCAAAACGCTGTTTAGCTTTTAAACGCTTTACACATATCGCATTTCTCGTTTTAGGGTTTTTAATATTCTGGGCTTCATCAATCACAACTGTATGAAAAGACAATTTTTCATACCATTCAATATCCCTTCTTAAATAATCATAAGATGTAATCAAAACATCATATTGTCCTTGATTTTTTAAATGTTCTTCTCTTTCTTCTTTATTTCCATAAACACAAAGAACGTTTAAATCATTTGAAAACTTCATCAATTCATCCTGCCAGTTTAAAATTAAACTCGCTGGAGCAATAACCAAATGTGTTCCCTGTCCATTTAAGCTATCAAAATAAGTAATCATCTGTAAAGTTTTCCCTAACCCCATATCATCCGCTAAAATACCTCCAAAATGATAATGTTCCATCAACCTTAACCATTGATATCCTTTCTTTTGATAATCCCTTAAAATCGGTTGATAATGTTCAGGCACATCAAATTCATGTTCCTTTGTCTGAAAATCTTCTATCCATTTCTTTAATTCTTCACTTCTTTGATAATGCAAAGATGTATCATCTTGCATCATCTGATCAATTTCAAATAAACGATAAGTTGGGATTTGAACCTCTCCACGCACAATATCCTGCACTGGTAATGATAATGTGTCTGTTAGATGGTCTAAATCCTGTAATTCCTGATTATCCAATGAAAGAATCTGTCCATTTTTTAATTTATAAAATTTTCTTTTTTTCTTATAAGCTTTTAATATATCCATCAGTTCTTCTTTTTGGACATGAACACTTTGAATATCAATCGAAAGTAAACCATTTTGCAGATGAACACCGACACGTATATCAACGGGTTTAGCCTGTGAAAAGCTATTTAAAGCATCACTAACAAAAACCTGACAATAATGGGAAAGATAAGGCAGACTCTCCTTTAAAAACTGATAAGTAAAATCATGGTCATATTGTAAATAAACCATGTGGTCATCAATATCTTCAATATAAGGACGTAAATAGTCTTCGATTAAATCAGCTTGTTTCGATTTATGAGTATTGTGTTCATCAAAACCATAACTCATATGATCATCATATATATATTCCAGCTGTATACAGATTTGATCATCTTTGGTCATATCTGCATAAAGATTAATCATATCTTCTTGATGATAAGTATCAAAAAGATGTGTATCTAAAAGAATATCATCATTTAAATCATAAAGTACGTATTTATAAAAATCCATCAAAGATGATTGTGGGATATAGAAACCACCTTTGGTTTCCATCCATTTTTGAATAAAAGTGAGTGCCTGTTGGGGTGCATGAAAATCATAACGATATAAAACATCGTTTTCTAAACGATAAATATAATGAGAAGTCATCAAAACATATTCAAATTGATGATAATCAGAAAAATCTAAGACATAACTTTCTTCTTTTAAGCTTATTTCCAGAGGAATCTGTATATTTTTCTTATCAAAGGCGATATCACAATAAGAAGATGGTAAAACACTCATGATTTGATAAAATTCATCCAGTTCATCATTTAACATTAGTGTCTTAATGATTCCTTGTTGGAGATATTGATTGTTTAAAAAACATTTTTTCATCAATGCGATAATTTCTCTTGAGTCTTCATCAAAAGCTTCTAAACTATGAATAAAACCAAAATTTTTACTATATTGGACATTTTCATGATGATCAATGGCTTTTAAAAAAGATTCAATATTTTTAATAATATAGCTTTGATGAGGTGCTAAAATCTTAAAAGCAATCCATAAATGATCTTTTTTTTGTTGTACAAAAGCTTTAATTTGATATTGTTTTGAAATCAAAGGAACAAAAGATTCTCTTAATAACTGTTCTTTATATAAATGAATTAAATCCATTGATTCCTGTTGCTTTTTTTGTAATATTCGTTCTTGTCTTTGTTTTTCTATTTTCGCTAATTGTTGTTGTTTATTCCATTGATCATCTTTTTCATAAAAATAAGGAAAAGATGTCACCGTCAATGTCTTTAAAAAGAATAAAATAGCTGCAATATGACGACATTGTCCTTTTAATGAACAACTACAATGTGATTGAATAATCTCCCCATCCTCAGATATTTTCATAGAAACAATGAATTTCTCATCACGAATTGACATTCTAGCATTCATTCTATAACAATGATTGCCTTCATCAAAAGAAATTGTCATTCTTTCCAAGACATCTCGTATATCCATAAAACGTCCATAACGATATTCCTTTTCATCCTTAACAACACGTCTGATTTCTCTTTCCTGTATAAGCATTATGATTCCTCCAATCAATGTTTTATTATAACATATTCTTCTTCAACAAGCTATCATCAGACGTGTTTTCTTCTTATCGTATATCCTGTTTATTGCCTAACATAATCTTGACTTTTTGACCTTGTTCTATTTGTTCACCTACACGTGGCAATTGATCAATCACATATTCTCCTTCTCCCAAAAACTCAAAACCATAATTTTCATTTTGGACTTCAGATTTTTTCTTACCAATATAATTTTCTACATCATAGGCAGGAACATCTGTCCAGACATAGGCTTTTTCCCTCTGTTTCGTTACTTTTGGTATTTCTAAAGCAGGTAAAACATCCATAAAAATCTTTCTGGCAATAGGAGCAGCTGTTGTCCCACCATATTGAACACATTTTTTGGGATTATCCATAGCGAGATACAAAACAATCTGAGGATTATCAATCGAAGCAACACCCAAAAAAGATAAAATATATCCATTCCCTGCATATGTTCCATTGATGGCACGTTGAGCTGTTCCCGTTTTTCCACCAATACGATAACCATCAATATAGGCATTTTTACCCCCACCATCTGTCACAACACCTTCTAAGGCATCTCTGACTTTGGCAGATGTTTGTGCTGTAATCACCTGTTTTATCATTTTTGGTTTTGTTTCACTGATCACTTCATGTGTTTTGCTATTATATATTTTATTGACAATATAGGGCTGATAAAGCTTTCCTCCATTGACACAGGCACAGACAGCTCTTACCAGTTGAATCGGTGTGACAGATATTCCTTGACCAAAAGCCACTGTTGCCTGTTCTACTTCATTGAACTTATCATAAGCAAACATGATACCACTTGATTCTCCCATCATATCGACACCTGTTTTCTTCGTTAAACCAAAATCTTGTATATACTGATATAAACGTTCTTTCCCTAACCTGCGACCAATCTCCACAAAACCGGGATTCGATGAATTTTGTAATACTTCACGAAAAGTCTGTAAGCCATGTCCTCCTTTTTTCCATGATTTAATTCTTGCTCCACCAACAATTTCATACCCTTTATCATAGTAAGTATCCTTATCCATATCAAATAGATTTTCATTCAAGGCACTACTGAAAGTGATAATTTTAAAGGTTGAACCTGGTTCATATGACTTCCATATGGGTAAATTACGATTATAGATTTCACTATCAGCATTTTGATAGTCATTAGGATCAAAATCTGGTTTGGAACATATAGCCAGTATTTTTCCATTACGAGGGTCCATTGCCAGACATAAAATAGAATCAGGATCATAAGTTGCATAGGCATTATTCAATTCTCTTTCTACAACATCCTGAACACGTGTATCAATCGTTAATTCTATATCCATTCCTGCAGTAGGATATTCATATTGGGCTGGATAAATATTTAAATTTTGTCCTTTAGCATTCATATAATAATGAATGCTGCCATTGACTCCAGAAAGATATTGATCATATTGTCGTTCTAATCCTACCAGTCCTTGATTATCTATCCCAACAAATCCCAATGTTTGAGCCAGATAATTTTGAAAAGGATAATAACGCAATGTATCTTGTACAAGATATACACCCGGTAATTTTAAACGATCAATTTGATAAGCTTTATTTTCATCTAACTGTCTGCCTTCAGGTTGAATTCTTTCTACAGAAACCTTTTTTTGAATTTTTTGCAGTAATGTCTGCTCATCACATTTTAAAATACGTGATAATTCATAAGCTGTATGAATTGGATCATGAATTTGGCTTGGTACAACAATTAACGAAGATGTTGTTAAATTATCAACTAAAGTGACATGTTGAGAATCATAGATTTTTCCACGTGATGCTTCTAATGGAAAGCTACGTTGCCATGATTCTGTTGCTTTTAAGCTTAATTCCTGATAAGCAAAAAATTGACTATATCCTAAACGCAGTACAATGCATAAAATAATGATGGTCATGACAATATTAACCCATTGAATCTTTTTGATCATACGAGAAAAAATCATTTTTATCACCATCATATTGTATGATTTCTTTTATAAAATATGAAAATAGGAACTTCAAAAGTTCCTATTTTGCAGTCACTGTAATTTTTTGATTTGATTTGAGTTTTGTTCCTTTCGTTACACTCTGTTTATAAATTGTACCTTCGCCTTTAAACTCAATATCCACATGAGCCATCGTACCAAAGGCTTCTGCTTCCTTTCGTGACCAGCCCGTCATCGAAGGCATGGTTATATTCGTTCCATTCGTCTGTAAAAATACACGAGATTTCGATGAAACTTCAGTTTGAGCTTTTGGATATTGACTCATGACAATATCACCATCTCCAATGACAAGCGATGAAAGCTGATGATTAGAAAGAACTTCTTTAGCGTAATCAACACTTTGATTCATATAATTATCTAAAACAAATGTTGATGTTTCCACAACTTGTGATGGCTGTGTATTTAATTTATTCAAAGCTGCACGAATACCTCCCTGTACAACCTTTGCGGCAGATGTCGTACTTGATGAACTTCCCTGATACCACATAACTAAAATCACTTGAGGATCATCATAAGGTGCCATTCCTACAAAACTATGTGTATAATAACCACTACGATATCCACCTGACTCAGAAGCTACCTGCCCTGTTCCCGTTTTTCCAATCAAACTCACATCATCCATGCGATAATTGTATCCGGTACTTCCTTCTTCATTAATAACACCTTTCAACAATTCTCGAACTTGTTTGACTGTATCTACTGAATAAATCTGTTTAGAATACTGTGTTTTGGCTTCATAAAGTGTTTCTTGACTATCACTATTGACAACTTTTTCAACCAGATATGGCTCTACCATTTTTCCATCATTCGCAAAAGCACTATAAGCACGAATCAATTGTAAAGCAGTAAATGTAGAACCTTGACCAAATCCTGTTGTTAAATATTCTAGAGTTCTTTCACCTTCACGCTTATATCCTGCAAAACCAGCCGCTGAAGTTAAGCCATCAATACTGCTTTCTTTAAAGAATCCTAAATCTTCATAATCTTGAAGTAAAGATTGTTTATCTGTTTTTTCACTCAAGATATGACAAATTCCTGTATTACTTGAATAATAAAATCCTTTTTTATAACTTATTGTTCCCCAACCACGACCACTATTATGGTCATTAATTGTAGCAACCGTTTTCCCATTGACTTTATAATGAAACTTTCCAGATTGATATGTATCATCAACATCTAATTTTTGATCATTAATCGCATTTCCATAAACAAATGATTTAAAAACTGATCCCGGTTCTACTGGTTCATTTAAAAATAAATCCACATAATTTTTAATATCACGTTCATTAGGATCAAAAGATGGATAATTAGAAATCGCCAACAATTTCCCTGTCTTGGCATCCATGATACCACATGTTGCTTTTTCTGGTTTTAATTCTTCAATCATCTTTTCCATCTGCATATCTAATTCTGTTTGAACATCTGTATCAATCGTTAAATAAACATCATTTCCAGCAACGGGTGCAGTTTCACTTAAAATCCCATTAGGCAAAACATTATTATTGTTATCGGCGAGATAAGTTCTTTCTCCATCTGTCCCAGATAATTCATCATCAAAAGCTTGTTCAATACCCATTTTTCCTACCAATGTCTGTACTGTTTTTCCTTTGATTTCATCTGTAACAGCTTGAGCATATCCAACCTCATAAGAAGCAAAATCACCATAACGATAATTTCTTGTTGTAATTTCATCAAACTCCAGACCCGGTAATTTTAAAGCATCAATTTGATCTTTAACGAGTGAAGAAAGATTATTTCCATAACTTCCAAATTCAACTTGATAAGTGTCTTTCTTTAATTGCTTCAAAATATCTTCTTCATCCATTCCAATAATTGGTGCTAATGCTTTTGCCGTTGCTTCAGGATCAACAACATAATCTGGCTTTTTATCCAAAGTTAAGTGGGTTTTTGATAAAATAGCATAAAGCTTATATGTTTTCATATCACCCGCAATGACTTCATTATCACTTGAATAAATCGTTCCACGTTTGGCAGATAAAATATCTGTCTTACTTTCACCACGACTTTCAGCATATTCTTCAATATCATTTCCACTGACAAAATGTTTACCAGTAGCTCCCAGATAAATGACATTGCATACCATACAAACAATAACCACCATAATAATGCAATAAACAATTTTAGCACTTTGATTATTATTTTTTTTCATTGCCATTATTCTTCAGGAACTCCTACAACGGCAGCTGTGGCAGTATTTTGTTTATATGTATATCCCTTCGCTTGAGCAACTGATTCCAGACGAGAAAAAGATGCCAATTCTAATTTTTTCATATCTAACCCGTCAATATCTGATTCAATTGTCTTAATGTCTTTTTCTAATTTATTACATGCAACATTGATTGTTGATTCATAAGAATTTAAAGCAACAATTCCCACAACAAAAACAATAAAACTCATCACTAATAAACGTTTTGAAAATCTTAAAAATCTTGGTTCTCTTTTCTTATTTCTCATCTTCATATATCCTTTCTATAATTCTTAATTTTGCTGAATGTGAGCGATGATTTTCTAATAATTCTTCATCGCTTGCTACAATTGGTTTCTTTGTTATTTTTTTAAATTGAGGTTTTAAATATTCTGGAACAACCGGCATTCCTCTTGGTAACTCCGGTTGTTTCGTTACTTCTTGAAAAGTATATTTACAAATCTTATCTTCCAAAGAATGAAAAGTAATCACTGCAATACGCCCATGAACATTTAAAAGTGTCAAAGCATCATTTAAAGCCTGTTCAAAAACATTTAGTTCGTCATTAACTGCAATCCTTAAAGCCTGAAAAGTTCGCTTGGCTGGATGTCCCCCTTTTCTTCTGGCTGGAGCTGGTATTGCTTCTTTAATAATATCGACAAGCTCAAAAGTCGTTTCGATAGGTTTTTGTTCACGATGACGAGCAATCGCTCTGGCAATCTGTTTAGCAAACTTTTCATCAGAATATTTATATAACCATGTGATTAAATCTGACACTGGTGCCTGGTTGACCAGTTCATAGGCACTGATTTTTTGATTTTGGTCCATTCGCATATCTAAACGAGCATCGTAGTTATAACTAAAACCACGTTCACCATCATCAAACTGTGGCGAAGATACACCCAAATCAAAAACAAATCCATCCACGTGGCTGACACCACGTTTTGTCAGTTCTTCTTTTAAATTTTTAAAATTGGCATAAATAATAGTAAAACGATCAGAAATCTGTGCCAGACGTTCTTGAGCCGCCGCTATAGCCGTTTGGTCTTGATCAAAACAATACAGATGTCCTGTCGTTAAACGTTTGAGAATCTCCTGACTATGTCCACCACCACCCAGTGTACAGTCTACATAGATTCCATCTTCTTTGATATTTAAACCATCAATTGTTTCTTGAAGTAATACACTGATATGATGAAACATAACGTCCTCCTAATCTAAATCATCAATATTTTCTGAAATGTCATCAAACTGATCCATATTGTCATCATAGAAGCAATCCCACATTTGGCTATCCCATAATTCAATGTGATCTCCTGCCCCTACAATCACGCATTCTTTTTGAAGCTGACCTTCATTTCTTAAAACCTGAGGAATATTAATACGTCCTAATTTGTCAAATTCACATTCCGTTGCTCTGGAAGTGACCAAACGAATAAATATTCTGTTTTTTTTCTTTGTTTTTGGTAATTTCATGAGTGATTGATAATATGTTTGCCACCCTTCAACAGTATAAACAGCCAGACAACCTTCATTACCACGAGTGACATAGACTTTTTCACCACATTCAAGACGCATTTTGGCTGGAATACTCAAACGTCCTTTAGCATCTATATTGTGCCTATATTCACCTATGAACACTTCAAAATCACCCACTTTTATACATTTCTATACATTTTTTAACACTTCATACCACCATTATATACTATTTAGAAGATGATGTATAGAAAAAACATGATTTATTTTTTGATTTTTTATAATAAAAAAGTGGCTTATTTTCGCCACTTATCGTTAATTTTCCATATTTTAACAAATTATCAAAAAGGTTTTGACTGATGATCAGGTAACCACGAAGAAAAAAGATAAAACCATAGAAAAACAATCGAACTACATGTCCATGTGATAGGATATGCCCAAAAGACAAGATGAATATCATGAATAAAATATAAAGCAATGCTCATATATAAAACACGCACAATACACCAGAAAACCATCATGACAAGCATTGGTACCATTGATTTTCCTGCCCCTCGTAAAATACCTGCAATACAATGTGAAAAAGCTAATAAAAAATAAAATAATGTCACTGTTCTAGCTTGCGCTGTTCCAAATCCCACAACATCCACCGTAGAATCAAATAAACTGATTAAAAATGGTGCTGCTATAAAAATCACAATCCCGATGATTTGAGCAAGTATTAATGAACATATAATCCCAAAGCGTGTTCCTTTTTTCACACGATCATATTTTTTGGCCCCCATATTCTGTGATACAAAGGTCGTCATGGCTAAGGCAAAGCATGTAATTGGTAAAAAACCAAATCCTTCAATTTTAGAATATGCTCCACATCCTGCCACTGCCATTTTTCCAAAACTGTTAATATAGCTTTGAACAACCACATTAGCTAACGCAATAATGGAATTTTGAATTCCTGCTGGTAATCCATTTTGAATAACTTGTTTCAACATGGGTATATCGAAACGAATGTCTTTGATTACGAGTGGATAAGATGGATGTTTTAAAAGATATAAAAAGCATAAAACAGCACTGACAACTTGTGATATAACAGTCGCTATCGCAGCTCCATCTACACCCATATGAAAAACAGTAATCAATACAATATCCAAAACAACGTTAATCACTGAAGAAATAATCAAATAATATAAAGGATGTTTACTATCTCCCAGTGCCTGTAAAATACCGGTAAAAGCATTATATAAAACAAAAGCTAGTGAACCCATAAAATAAATACGAAAATAAATAATAGAATCAGGTAAAACATCTTGTGGTGTTCCCATTAAAACAAGTATCTTAGGTGCAAAAATCACCCCTACCCCAGTCAAAACAAGTCCACAGATAATTCCTAAGGCAACAGTCGTATGAATGGATAAACGAACACGGCGATGATCATGCGCACCAAAAAAACGTGCAATGACAACACCTGCCCCTACTGAAAGACCATTAAAGAATCCAACAAGTAAAAAAATCAAATTACCAGAAGAAGCGACTGCTGCTAAGGCACTTGACCCTAAAAAATTACCCACGATTAAAGAATCTGCAGTATTATATAACTGTTGAAATAAGTTTCCTAAAAATAAAGGAATCGCAAAATAAATAATTTTCTTTGCTATTGAACCCTCTATCATTGTATTTGTATCTTCCATAAACTTTCCTCCCCCTCACTATTTTAGCACTAATGCTTTTCTAAATATACAAACATCTGTTATAATCATGAAAAATCATCAAAAAAAGGAGAAACATTATGAAATCGACATTAATCATTGGTTCAAGTGTCTGTGATGTCAATATCTATGTTCAACAATTTCCCCAAATCACAGGCGATGAAAATATTATAAAACAAGAAATGACAATGGGTGGATGTGCCTGGAATGTGAGTACTGTATTTAGACAATTACAACTTCCTTACACTCTTTTTTCACCTATCGGCAAAGGATTCTATGGTGATTTTGTCAAAGCACAGTTTCAAAAAAATCATGTTCCTGTTTTGATTGAAACATCACAAAAGAATGGATGTTGTTATTGTGTGGTAGATAAGCAGGGAGAACGTACTTTTCTTTGTGAACATGGTGCTGAATATGTTTTTCATAAGGAGTGGTTCACACAATTAGATATGTCTTTATATCAAGCTATTTATATTTGTGGATTAGATATTGAAGAAGATCACAAACAAGTGATTTATCAGTTTTTAAAACAATATCCTCATCATACTTTATATTTTGCTCCCGGACCTCGTCTTTTCAAAATCCCTCAACAAGCCATGCATAACATTCTTTCCCTTCATCCCATTTTACATCTCAACAAGCAGGAAATCCTTACCTATACCCATCAAAATGACTTAGAAAATGCCTGTAAGATACTTTATACAAAGACACAACAACCAATAATTGTTACACTTGGTCAGGAGGGATGTTATTTCTATAATCAAACACAAAACTTTTATATTCCAACTCAAAAAGTTCCCGTCTTTAATACCAATGGTGCTGGTGATACCCATTTGGGTGCTATTATGGCTTATCGTATTCAAGGCGTTATCTGGGAAGAAAGCTTACAAAAAGCGAATGATATGGCGGCTATGAAGATATCAAAAAACTCTGTAAAGTAATCCACCTTACAGAGTTTTTCATTTATAAATCCAAACCATCTAAAACATCTTTTAAAGCTTTAGCACTTGTTTGTAATTTTTCATTTTCATCATTATTCAAGTAAATATCTACAACTTTTTCAACACCATTTTGTCCAATGACAGTTGGAATACTTAGACAAATATCATTTAATCCAAATTCTCCCTGCATTAAACTTGAAATTGGTAAAACAGCATGTTCATCTTTCACAATTGCTGTTGCAATACGTTTGACAGCTACTGCTACACCATAGTAAGTTGCACCTTTTCTTTTAATAATTTCATAAGCACTATCACGAACTTCTTGAGCCAGTCTTTCCATAGATTCTTCATGATTAAAATGACCACGCAATTCACAGAAATGATTAATGTGAATACCTGCAACCTGTGCCCCTGACCAGACAACCAGTTCACTGTCCCCATGCTCACCAATAATATAAGCATGAATATCTCGAGGATCGACTTGTAAATGTTTACCTAAAACATATTTCAATCTCGCTGTATCAAGAACTGTTCCTGAACCAATAACACGATGAGCAGGGAATCCTGATAATTTCAATGCCACCTCAGTTAAAATATCAACAGGATTAGAAACAATCAATAAAATTCCTTCACAATTTCTTTCTTTAATTTCAGGAATAATACTTTTAAAGATTTGAACATTCTTTTTCACTAAATCCAATCTTGTTTCATCTGGTTTTTGATTAGCTCCTGCGGTAATGACAATTAATCCCGCATCAACAATATCATCATATGTTCCAGCATAAATATTCATTGGTGTCAAATAAGCACTTCCATGACTCAAATCCATAGCTTCACCTTCAGCTTTTTGCGTATTTGCATCAATCAATACCATTTCAGAAAATAAACCTGTCTGAATCAAACTAAATGCAGATGTAGCTCCAACAAATCCACATCCAATAACAGCAACTTTTTGCATATTAACCATTTTTTATCACCTTCCATCTCTAGTATACCCCAAAATCTAAAGATTTCAAATTATATGCACAATCATTTTTTGCGAGGTGTATTCAAAGCATAACGTTTTTCAAAATATTCAAACCCACTCATTTCATCTTGCTTATAAAAACCTATTGTATAATCATCTCCAGTGATGGGAATATGTTTAGCTTTGATGATTTGATAAGCCATTTTGCTGTTTTCATCAAATGCCAATCCTGATTTTATTGTATAAACTTGTCCATCATCAAATGTAAAGGTAAAACGTGGTAAATAGATCTTAGATAAACCATATCTTTGTGTCATAGTCGATATAACGATATCAATAGAAACATTTTTTAATTGTTGCCATTGATAATGTTGATTTCTACGCTCACTTTGTTTCAATAAGAATCCTATAAGAATGGAATAGCGACTTTGAAATTGACGAGAACAAATTTGTATTCCCTGATCCGTCAATTCAATATAATCCTGTTTTGTTATAGCGATGTGATACAATGAAAGTATCAAAATCAAACTGATAATCGTCATCAATACAACCATCTTTAAATGAGGTGAATACCCTGTCAATAAAGACAGATGATATTGTGAATTTACCCAGCCAATCATGCGAGGTAAAACATCTCCAAAAACAAAACCTAAACCTATAGACAAAGCAATCATGATAAGTAAACCTGTCAGATAATCAGCAATCTGGATTCTTGTTCCTATGACAGTCGTATGTTGACTACGTAAATAATCCCCTAATTTTTTTAGACCTTGCTTGACCAATGTCTTATCAATATGTTCCTGTTCCTGTAACTGCTCCTGTGTTAAAACATCTAAAACAGGAATACCTTTATCTTGAAACTCTTGACATATCTGTTGGATATATTGTAAAGAAGCAATTTTTGTATCTAACTTTTGAATATGATGTTCTAAAACTGTCTGAAAATTTGTTGATTGGTCTAAAATAGCTGCAATATCCTCAATCGGAATTTCTAATTCTCTTAAAAAACGGATTTTTTTCAGTCTATCTATATCCTGCATATTGTAATCACGATAACCATTTTCATCTCTATGAGGATGAATCAAATGCATTTTTTCATAATAACGTAAAGCATGTGAACTGATAGATAATTGCTTTTCTACTTCCTTAATTTTCATCTTTTCCACCTTCCTCGCTTACATTGTAAACCTTAGAGTCACACGAAGGTCAATATATTTATGAAAAATCATATAAAAAAATTGATTTCAAGCATATAAAATGTTGGATAACTTGACTTTTATGGTAAAAATACCTATACTTCTAAATGAAGTTTAAAAATGAGGGGTATGTTATATGGAGGAAACAAAAAAGCAAGAAAAACAGACAAGAAAAAAGGTTCGCATAAGAAAAGATCATGTTTTGAAAGCACTGCTTATTTTAGGGGCACTCATTATTGTTGTTTATCTTTTTGGATGTTTCTATTATCATGACAAATTTATGAGTCGTACAGCTATTAATGATATTGATGTTTCAGGAATGACTTACAAACAAGCCAGTGATACACTTGAAGATGCACTGACAAATCAGACATTATCATTGACTTTTGTTGATAATCAAAAAGAAACTTTAAAACAAGATCAAAGTGGTATCACTTTTAATCCTAATAACAGCATTCAAAAGGAAATGGATAAACAGAATCCTTTTTTATGGTTTACACATTTCTTTCAATCTACAGATATCAATTTAAATGATTTATTAATCACAGATCAAAAACAATTAGAAAAAGCTGTGACATCTTTAAAACATGTACAAGATGAACAAATTGCACCAGTGGATGCAAAAGTAGAGTATAAAGATGAACAATTTGTGATTACACCTGAAGTTTTTGGAACAACTATTCAAAATGAACAATTGATTGACGCTGTAGAAAAGGCATTTCAGACACGTCAAGATACGATTCATTTAAAAGAACAACATATTTATAAAGAACCAAAACTGACATCTCAAGATAAAATCATTACAAATTTAGAGAAACTTGCTAAAGAATATTGTGATGCGAAAATTACTTATAAAACTGTTTCTGGTAATGTTGTGTTAGATGGTAATGATTTGATTCAATGGTTATCTATTGATGAAAAAGGAAATTATTATTATGATGAGGATGAATTTAAGAAACAGGCAACAGCTTTTGTAAAAGATACTTTAGCTCCTAAAATTAATATTATTGGAAAATCAAAAACATTTAAAGGAGCCAATGGCACAAGAACTGTATCTGGTGGTAATTATGGTTATAAATTAAATCAAAGTAAAGAAGTCACTGGTTTATTAAGTGATATTAAAGCACATAAAAAAGAAACAAGAAGTCCTTCTGTAACTGGTGTACAGGCTTCTTATAGTAATGGTGGTTTAGGTAATACTTTTGTGGAAATTGACATGACAAAACAACATATGTGGTTTATCAAAAATGGTAATGTTGTTTTAGAATCTGACTGTGTTACAGGATTACCTACACCTGATCGTATCACTCCTGGTGGAACTTATTATGTTTATTTTATGCAACGTAATCGTGTATTAAGAGGGCAGATTCAAGCTGATGGAAAACCAGAATATGAAACACCTGTCGCTTATTGGATGGCGTTTAATGGTGGAATAGGTTTACATGATGCAACATGGCAATCTTCTTTTGGTGGCGACCGTTATAAAACACATGGTTCTCATGGTTGTATCAACTTACCATTGAATGTTGCTGCTTCATTATATAGTCAACTGAAAGTGAATATTCCTGTTGTTTGTTATTATTAAAAGGCTGCAAAGCCTTTTTTATTTTATGGATGTATGCTAGTATAAAGATAGGAGGAGGATTTTATGAATACTTTTTTAAAAAGATTTGTACAAATCATATTTTTCCTAGCCATTTCATGGCTTTATTTCCATATCATTCAAAAGATTATTTTTCTGTTCTCACCTTCATCTTCTCTGACATTTGATAATATCTTAGGCCTGATATGTATCTTTATTTATATCGTATTCATTATACCCTTAGCTTTAATCATCACTCATAAAATATCTATTCAATAAAAAATCCTTACTTTTTTGAGTAAGGATCTTTTTTGTTTTGTTCAAAAGGCATACGTAAAATCTTTTGTTGTTTCTCTAATGGTAAAATAGAAGCCAGACATGTCACTATGAAAAATGAAAAAATAGAATAAAATCCAAATTTAAATATACGCTTAAACATTATTTAATCACCTTCTATTAAAATATTTCCATCACTTAATACCTGAATATGACTATTAAAAAATGCTTTTGTTAACTGAATCATATCATAAGAATCTTGAACCCCTGCTGTTTCATAAGCTGAGTGCATCGCTAATTGTGGTAAACCAATATCCACACAATTCATAGATACTTGTGACATGGCAATATTTCCTAAAGTACTACCACCTACAGTATCAGAACGATTCGCAAAGAACTGTAATGAAACATTGGCTTTTTGACATAATCCCTTGATCACCGCAATACTTAAACCATCACTTGTATATTTTTGTCCGGCATGAGATTTGACGACAACTCCCTGATTCATATACACGCAATTATCTTGATCTGTCTTTTCAACATGATGAGGGTGTACAGCATGTGCATTATCTCCACTTAACATAAAACTATTAGCTAAAGCACGATAGAAATCTTCACTGTCTTGGAAAAGATGATGATGAATGCGATATAAAGTATCATACAAAAATGTTGAGGCAGCACCTTGTTTTGTTCCTGAACCCACTTCTTCGTTATCAAAACAAGCAAAAACCTGAATAGATTGAGGATGTGATCCTTGTAAAAATCCTTGTAAAGATGTATAGGCACATTGTAAATCATCTAATCGAGGGGCAGAAATAAATTCTTCATGAGCACCCCATAAAGATGGTGCAGTGCGATTATATAAGTAAAGATCACTGCCATAGATAGCTTCTTCATCTACTTGTAATTCTTTTGCAATCATTTTTTTCAAATCACCTATTTGACCTTGCTTTCCAGCAAAAAGAGGCAACATATCAATTTGTTTATTATAGGCATATCCTTCATTAACTGTACGATTCATATGTATAGCCAAATGGGGAATCAAAACCAGATCACGATCAAAACTTAATAAACGTGTCTGATAAGTGTTATTTTGTTTAATCATCACACGACCGGCAATCGATAATGGTCGATCAAACCATGATGAACAGATCATTCCACCATATCCTTCTGTATTCAACATCAGATAATGGTTTTTCACTTCCATCTCTGCCTTTTCTTTTAATTTAAAAGTAGGTGAATCACTATGTGATGCCACAATCTGAAAATTATAATGATCTAATTTTTCACCAATATGAAAAGCAATTAAACTTGACTGATTACGTGTCACATAATATTTTCCACCTTTTGCCATAGACCATTTTTGACTTTCTGATAATTCTTGATATCCTGCTTCATTCAACATTTTTTTCATTGTATCTACAGCATGGAAAGCTGTTGGACTTTGTTGAATAAAAGACATTAACTGTTGAGAAACTTCTTTATACATTTTTATACCTCCGTTTTTATTATTGTATCATAAATGATATCAAATAGGACTTTTTTCTAATAATTTTATGCCTTCCTCTACTGAAGAAATATATACTTCTCTTAAACCATATTCATCTTCACATGATACAATATCATAAAATTCTAAATCATCTAAAATATAATCAATTCGTGAAAGAGGAATTTGGAGCTGTTGATAAAGCAAATCTTCAGAAGCATAATTCGCATTTATAATGACCTGCAAAATATCTTCATAAGGATGATGATCAGAATGATGAAAACGATAAAATAAAGCGTGACGATTCGCACGACGACGCATTAAAGCCAATTTTTCTCCATCCCATAAAATGACACCATTATTTTTTGCTAGAGCATAAGCCTGTCTTGTAAAAGTCTGATTAGTAACAACGACTGCTTCATCATAATCATAATACTCACAACCACTATAAGCCTGTTGAATCGCACTGACACCTACTGGCTTACTATAATACTTACATTGAAAAGCATATCTAACACCTCGATAACTGGCTAGAATATCAACCCCATAATCCCCACTTTGACGTGTTAAACGCAAATGTTTATAACCTAGTCGTTTCAATATTTCATAAACATATTGTTCAAATTCAATGCCAGTCATATGCTTTTTTAAACGAGGAATCCAGCCAAATATCCAACCTAACAATGAACCACATAAACGTCCTAACAAATGAATCAGCCATCGAAATAATTTCCAAATCCACTTCATGACTCTACCTCATCTTGTTGTTTAATTTCATCCAATAAAATGTCATCTCCATAACGTATAAATTTCCAATATTCTACAAAAGTATCATGATGACTCTCTATGACTTGTTCATCTTGAACCATCGTATCATTCATCTTTCCTTCAATATATACCCAGAAATAATCTTGATGATTATCTATATCATCATATAAATCAACAAGAATCACCTTAAACAATTGAATATTATCTAAAACATTCTGTTGATTTTGATATTGTTGCCATTCCATCTTTAATTGCCATCTTTCATAAAGAGCGTCACTTAAACATAGCTTGAGTGTTGTTAAATCCTGTTTTGACCAAGCCTTCTGGATTTTAAAATATTGTTCTTCTACTTTTTTCTTTAAGACTTTTTCATCCCAGAATGTATCCTGCTGATATGCTGTTTTTATATCATCTACAATCTCCTGATGCATTTTTTTGGCTTTATGACGCTTCCAGTACAGCATCATCATCAAACAGCCACCTGCACCTAAAACACCTGCAATTGGCGAACCACCTTGACGAGTTGAGCTTGTATGTGGTGATGAAGTATGACTGCTATGTCCACGACTTCCTCCACCACTGCTGCTACCTCCTCCAGCACGTGCAAAAACAGGTTGACACATGAATATGAAAATGAATAAAATAATGATGACTTTTTTCATGAACATCACTTCCTACGAAAATATTTACAAAATAAAAAGTCATGATACAATAAAACAATAAAGGAGAATATGAATATGTTAATGAGTGTATCACATCTTGAAAAATATAACAATTTAAAATGTATCGCAAAAGATATTTCTTTTTCTATTCATGAACATGATAAAATAGGTTTGATTGGTCTTAATGGAGCTGGAAAATCAACTCTTTTAAAAATTTTAGCTGGTCAAGAAGATTATAAAGGAGAAATTATCAAAAAGAAAGATATCCGCATTAACTATCTTTCGCAGCATCCACAATTCCAGCCAGAAAACACCGTTCTACAACAAGTCTACCAAGAAGTTGGACATGATATTGCCGAATATGAAATCCTTTCCATTTTAAATCGTTTTCAGATCACTCACCATCATCAACCTGTCGGTCAATTATCAGGTGGTCAAAAAAAGCGTGTTGCTTTAGCAATCGCCCTCATCAAACCTTGTGATTTACTCTTATTAGATGAACCAACCAATCATTTAGATCATGAAATGATTGAATATTTAGAAAAATTTCTTATCAAATTCAATAAAGCTTTAGTTATGATTACCCATGATCGTTATTTTCTAGAACGTATTACAAAGCGTATGATGGAATTAGACTATGGACAACTTTATTTCTATGATGCGAACTACTCACTTTATTTAGAACAAAAAGCTTTGCGAGAAGAAACACAACAAAATACACAACACAAAAGAAAACAATTTCTCAAAAAAGAACTCGAATGGGTTCGTGCTGGTGTTCAGGCACGTACGACCAAAAATAAAGGACGTCTTCAAAGATTTGAAACTTTAAGTCAACAGGAGGATGTTCCTGTTCGTCAAAACTTAGAAATGATTGATATTGCTTCACGTTTAGGTCATAAAACCATTGTTTTACATGGTGTATCACATGGTTATGATTCCGTTTTGTTTGAACCTTTTGATTATTTATTAAAAAGAAATGAACGTGTTGGTATTATTGGTATCAATGGTTCTGGCAAATCAACTTTACTCCATATTATAGCCAGAGAATTACAGCCTGCAAAAGGATATGTAGAATATGGTGAAACCATTCGTATCGGTTACTTTAAACAGGGTCACGAAGATATGGATTCTCAACAAAAAGTGATTGACTATATTCAAGATGAAGCCCGTTATCTCCAGACACGTCAAGGTGAGTTTTCCGCTAAACAAATGTGTGAAAAATTTCTATTTGATAAAGATATGCAATATACACCTATTGGTCGTTTATCTGGTGGTGAAAAAAGACGCTTATATTTATTAAAAGTTTTAATGAGTGCTCCTAATGTCTTGTTATTAGATGAACCAACTAACGATTTAGATATTACGACATTACAGATTTTAGAAGACTATTTAGATAGTTTTCAAGGAATAATCATCACTGTATCCCATGATCGTTATTTCTTAGATCGTCTTTGTGATACGCTTTGGGTGTTTAATCATCAGCGTATTGAAATTCATAATGGAGGCTATAGTGATTATATGTTGAATGCACAACCTGTTCAACGCAAAGTCAAAAAGGCAGTGAAACCTCAAAAAGAACGTGCTGTCAGATTAACATATCATGAAAAAAAGGAACTTCAAACATTAGAAGAAACACTTCCTTTACTAGAACAACAGCTTCATGAATTAGATGAACAACTTCATCATGTCAGTGATTTTGCTTCTATCCAAGCTCTTTCTTGTCAAAGAAATCAATTAGAGGAAGATATTGAAACCAAAAGCAATCGTTGGCTTATTCTATTAGAAAAAGAAGAACAGTCACATTAAGACTGTTCTTCTTTTTCTTTGACTTTAATTTTAATTGTCATTTGTTCATCAACTTGAATATCTTCACTTTCTTCTTGTGTTGCAAACAAAGGAATCTCTGTTTCAAGTTCATCTAAATCGGTTGCATTCATTTTAACTTTTAATGCCATAAGACCCTCCTATAAAATATCCTGTAATAATGTGACTGTTGCCATTGCATCTTGGCAATAATAATCAGCCCCTATTTCTCTAGCAATATCCGCTGTGAGTACAGCTCCTCCTACCCAGATAGGACAATCACAATGAGCTTCTTTTAATGCCTGAATCGTTTTTTGCATATGGACGACTGTTGTTGTCATTAAAGCACTCAAACCTATCGCCTGAGGGTGATATTTTTGATAGGCTTCCACAACACGTTCTTTTTTCACATCTTTGCCTAAATCAATCACTTGATAACCATAGCTTTCTAAAATAACCTTAACAATATTCTTTCCAATATCATGAACATCTCCTTCAACAGTACACATAACAACTGTCGCTTTTGCAGCATCTTGTTGATGAAACGTTGATTTAATGACTTCAAAAGCAAGTTTTGTTGTTTCTGCTGATTGAATCAGTTGTGGTAAAAAGATACGATTTTTTTCATAATCATCACCCACTTGATTCAGTGCTGGAATAATGATTTGATCAATGATTTCTAAAGCTTGTTTTGTTTGTAAGAGTTCCTGTGTTTTGGCTTTCACTTCATCTTTTAAACCATGAATAATGATATCATGCAATGTAAAATCCGTTGTAGGAAAGACTGGTTGCACGGTGTGCTGGGATTGTTTTTCAATGTATTGAATTGCATCTTTATCTTGATAAGAGAGAACACGATAAGCATCAATCGTATCCATTAATTGTTGATCTAAAGGATTAATAATCGGTAAATTTAATCCTGCCTGTAATGCCAGTGCTAAAAAGGTACGATTAAGCAAAGGACGATGAGGTAAACCAAAGGATACATTAGATACACCTAATGTCGTATAAAGAGATAATTCATTTTTAACTAATGATACAGCTTTTAATGTTTCTTGTACTTCTTTTTGTTGAGCTGAAGCTGTTAAAGTTAAACAATCAATAATGATATCTTTTGATGGTATTTGATAAGTTTTTGCTTTTTGTATAATTTTTTTGGCAAGTGTTAATCTTTCATCTGCATATAAAGGAATTCCATCTTGTAATGTTAATCCAATAACAACACCACCATATTTTTGAACAATCGGAAAAATAGCTTCCATAACTTCCTCTTTAGCATTCACTGAATTAATTAATGGCTTTCCATTATAATAACGACATGCTTTTTCAATGACTTCTGGCGAAGAAGAATCAATCTGTAAAGGCAAATCAATCACTTCCTGCAACATTTTGAGAACAGTGACCATCACCTGTTTTTCATCAATACCAGGTAAACCCACATTAACATCCAATATATCTGCGCCAGCTCTTTGTTGTTGAATGGCTTCTTTCACATATTCTTCATAGTTTCCTTCTTTTAAAGCCGCTTTCAATTTCTTTTTCCCAGTCGGATTAAGTCTTTCACCACAAACAACCACTTGTCCTTCAAATAAAACTGTCTGATGAGCACTGGACACAGCAGTATAAGGTAAGACTTCTCGGGGTTGACTATATGAAGGCAAATGCTCTTTTAAACCAGCAATAAATTCTGGTGTCGTTCCACAACATCCACCAATAATATTAACACCAAGCTGTGCATATTCTTTCATAGCTTCTACAAATTCATCACTTTTCATTGGATAACATGTATGACCATGTTCTAAACAAGGTAATCCAGCGTTTGGTTGAACAATGACTGGCACAGAAGCATATTTTAAAATCGTTTTGACAATCGGTAATAGTTCAACTGGTCCTAGTGAACAATTCACACCAAGAGCATCGACCTTTAATCCTTCAACTACATTGACAAATGTGAGAGGATCTGTTCCTGTTAGAGTACGCTGATGAGCTTCAAATGTCATTGTCACAAACACAGGTAAATCACTATTTTCTTTGACAGCTAAAATACCTGCTTTAACTTCATATAAATCTGTCATTGTTTCTAATAAAACAGCATCAACATCATCTTTTACCATTAAAACCTGTGAAGCAATCATTTCATAAGCTTCATCAAAGCGAAGTGTCCCTAGTGGTTCCAATAACTGGCCTATAGGTCCAATATCTAAAACAATATAAGCATCTGGATTCACTTCATCTCTTGCTTTTTTAGCATTTTTCACAGCGGCTTTCAATAAATCACAATAACAATATCCACTTTCCTGCATCTTTAAAGGATTACACCCAAAAGTATTCGTCGTGATAAAATGAGCCCCAGCCTTAAGATATTGCTTATGAATATCAATAATCATCTCAGGGTGTTCTATATTATAAACTTCTGGTATCTCCCCTGCTTTCATTCCATACTTTTGCAACATTGAACCCATAGCACCATCAAAAATCAATAATTCTTTCTTTAATCTTTCACGTAACATCTTTGTCCCCCTTTCCTTAATTCACAACTTTCTTTGCGAATACACGATAAACATGTTTTTTTCATATTTTTTCCAATCCCTATAAGACCAATCATCGACTTCATTGGAATCAATAAGCCCGAACTATTCATACTGACACCTAATTTTTTATCAATCTGCAACAAAGTTGCGAATGTTTTATTGAGCTGCATTGGTATATCTCCATAACCCGGTGCCAAACGAAACGTTCGTTCTTTAAAATCTAAAGTCTTTTCAAAATCATCACAACATTCCTCTAAATACGCATTACTCACGGCATCAAATACAACAGCTTTATGCATATCAATATGTTCATAATACTTCAATTGACGATCAATCATTGTTGAGAGCGTACAGGCAATAATACAACATTCATGACAATCTTTGAAATAAAACTTTAAATCATCTGATACCAAAGGAATATTCACTTCTTTCAACATCAAGGGATGATGGGATAAATGATAAATTTGATAGACAGCTTTAAATTGTGCAATCGTCTGGACTTCATGAATACATTCATCTATGAATTGTTCAGTTGTCTGGTCCATGACCGTTTGAGCTTGAAGATAATGTCTGATGAGTTGTTTATTCATGATTTAACTCTTTTAATACAGTAGGAATATTTTGAAAAATAGCTTTCGCTATTTCAGGTTTATTCATTGTATAAATATGGATACCATCAACTCCATTTGTGATTAAATCAATAATCTGATGTGTTGCATAATTAATTCCTATTTCTTTCATAGCTTGAGGATAATGATAGTAAGATTCAATCATTGTTGATAATTCATATGGAATTGAACATCCACATAATTTGGCTGTTCTTAATAATGATTTAGAATGTGTGACAGGCATAATTCCAGCTAGAATCGGTACTGTAATACCTCTTTTTCTAGCCTCTTTAACCAAACGATAGTAATAATGATTATCAAAGAAAATCTGTGTAATCAGATACTCAGCTCCGGCATCTACCTTTTCTTTTAAAGCCTTTAAATCGTCTTCTAAGCAACTGGCTTCTTGATGCACCTCAGGATAACAGGCCCCAGATAAACAAAAATCATCTGGAAAATGAGATGAAATAAATTGATTTAAATCTTTTGCATAATGAAAAGCCAGTTCATGTTGAAGACCATCTTGAGGATAATCTCCACGTAAAGAGAGAATATTTTCTATATTGTTGTCTTTTAATTGTTGACAGATATCTAATATTTCTTGTTGTGTTGAAGAAATACATGTCAAATGAGCAACTGCTTCAATATGGTATTGATTTTTAATCGTAGATGCGATTTCAACAGTTTTTCCTTTTGTTGAACCACCAGCCCCATAAGTGACACTGATAAAATCTGGATTTAAATGTGATAATTCTTCAATTGTATAATAAATAGATGAAATATCTCCTTCTTTATTTTTAGGCGGAAAAACTTCAAAAGAAATAGTTGCTTTCTTTTTTAATATTTCAGAAATTTTCATATTGTTACCTCCATTTTTTGTTTATTTTATAACACAAAAAAAGAATAGTCAAAAACTATTCTAGCTATATGCCCATAAATTTCTAATTTGGTAAGATAGATCATCAAAAGAATAATATCCACTTTTCTTTTGACTGTTAGGATCAAGCACTTTTATTTGATGATTTTTATATTCAGATAAAACAATAAAATGACCTGTAGATGTAAAAGTCCCTTTAGAAACACTACAAATAATAGGATGTCCTTCTAACAGATTTGAAACAACTGTTTTTTCATCCAAAGGAATTTCTTTAACATCAATACCACATGCCTGTGCCCCTCTCACCATCAATGGCCACGCTGTTCCTGCTTCACTATAATAACCATTTTGTTCACTATACTGTGCCATATAATAAGGATGATAACGTCCATTTTGAGTAAGATAACTGACAACCATTGATAAACATGTCGGTCCACATCCATCAATAGCCATCATCTGATCCCCATACATCTTATATCCCCAACGTTTATCCCATTGCATAAATAAAGGCATACTTTCACTTTGAATCTCTTGTTGAATATTAATAGCAATGTCTTTCTCATGATCTTCAGGATAATCGGCTACAAAAGAAATGGTTTCTTTATTTCTTAATGCCAGATCAATCAATTCTTGAGGATAAGCATTGGGGTTATCAACAATTTGATGCCATTTGGCAGATGTATCATAATCATAAGATAAATGAATATCTTCTTTTAAAATAAAATGATCCGCTAGTAAAATAAGGATAGGAATCACCAATACTGCTATAAATACTAATATTTTTCTTCTCATAACATCTTCCTCCATGAAAACATTATAGAGGAATAAAAAATATATTTTTTTAATAAATACTTAAGATTTTCTAAAGTTCATGACGTGGTAACATCACATCAAAGGATGTTTTTTGATTTTCACTCTTGACTTTAATAAAACCATGATGTTGTTCCACAATTGTTTTGGCGATAGATAATCCTAGCCCTGAGCCTCCTGTTGATGAATTACGTGATTCATCTAAACGATAAAACTGCTTAAAAATATTTTGAATTTTATCGGGTGGAATTGTATCTCCCTGATTTTCAAAAACCACATGTGTATAGCTTTCATCTTGATAAGCTTGGATATGAATGATTGTATGTTCATAACTATAATGAAAAGCATTTTTTAAAATATTATTAAAAACTCTTGCCATTTTTTGAGCATCAACACAGACAATCAAATTTTCTGGAACTTGAATATCTATTTTTTGATCTTTTTGAGAAGTTAATGGATAAAATTCTTCTTTCATTTGTTCTAAAAGATAAAGAAGATGGATATTTTCTAGATGTAAAGGAGAATATGTCTGATTGAGTTTTGCGATATCAAAAAATTCATTAATGAGGCGTTCTAAACGATAGGCTTTTTCTAAAGTAATATGAGTGTACTGATGACGTAAATCCTCTGGTAAATGAGGCGTTTCATCTAACAGACATAAATAACCTATGACTGAGGCTAAAGGTGTTTTAATATCATGAGCCAGATATGCAATCATATCTACTTTATGTTGAACTTCATCAATAGCCTTTTTTTCATTTTCAATACTTTCTCTTTTTAAGGCATTTAAATCATTTTCTAATTCATATAGAGATTCATCTAAAACAATTCTTTGATCATCTTTTTGAAAAAGAATTTGAATCTGTGAAAAAACACGAGATATTTTTTGAATGGCATAAATTTCTACGATAATAGAATTTAATAAAATAACCATCATAATAATCATAAAGATAATCGTTCTTTGATTTCTTAATGCAAAATGGGCAAAATCCCAACCAAAAAACTCTTGTAAAAAATTAATAAAAGCACCATTATAAAAATAATCCATATAAAAATAAAGACAAAGAATAAAAACAAAACAACTTGCTGTAATCAATATATGTATTTTAATAATTTCATGTTGAAATTTCTTTGTATAATCTTTATTCAATTTTATAACCTACTCCCCATACAGTTTGAATATAACGTGGATTTTCAGCAGAATCATTCATTTTTTCTCTTAAATGTCGAATATGAACCATAATTGAACTACTAGAATTTGTATAATACTTCTCACCCCATAAATCGTGAAAAATCTGATCAACACTGACAACTTTTCCCTTATTGGAACATAGCAACCATAAAATAGAAAATTCAGTTGGAGTCAATGACAATAATTGATTATCTAAATAACAATGATGATTATCTTTATCAATAGTTAAAGCCCCTATTGTTAAAACAGATTCATCTTTTTTAGGTGACATCATTGCATATCGACGTAATTGTGCCTTAATTCTTGCCATCAGTTCTAATGGTCGAAAAGGTTTTGTGACATAATCATCAGCCCCCATTGTTAAACCGGTAATCTTATCTATTTCCGTTTCTTTGGCAGTCAACATAATAATAGGGAAAATTTTCGTTTCACGTATTTTAGAACATATTTTTAAACCATCAATATCAGGCAACATAATATCCAATACAGCCAAATCAATATCCTCTGTTTCAACACAACATAAAGCATCGCAACCATTATAAAATTTAAAAACATGAAAGTTTTCATTTTTTAAATATAATTCTACTAAATCAGCAATTTCTTTTTCATCATCAACAACTAAAATATTCATATTCTCACCTCATTCATCATTATATTACATTATTCATGTGAATGTTTTAAGAATTTATTAAGAAAAAAGAAGAAGCTTGTCACTTCTTCTAATCGTCATAGTCTTTTTCATGTGAAAGAATAGATCCATTTTCAGCACTGATTTCATATTCATATTCATAATGTCCAGATTTAAAAGAAACTTCATAGTGATGATCATCTAATTCAACATCGACATCATAAACATTTGATGATGAAACACCTGCATGTTGGAATGCTTTTTGTTTCGCATCATTGTGATTGATTTTCACTTGACCAACATATTCCTTTTCATGCTTTAAGATTGAACCTGTTGTTCCATTAATCTTATATTCATATTTATAATTGCCACTGACAAATTCATACTCATATTCATAAATACCATCATCATAATCTTTTTCCATCTTTTCTTGACTTACTGTGCTAACTCCGGCATGATTTTTCGCAATTGATTTTGCCTGTTCCTGTGAAATCTGGTTGTTTGATGAAGATGTTGTCTGATTTTGTTGAGTTGATTGACTTGATGATTGTGTAGAATGTTCATTGTCTTTTTCTTTTTTCACAATCGCTCCTGTTGTTGCATTGATTTCATAATCATATTCTACTTGATTCTTATAGAATTCAACTTCATATATCATCACACCATCATCATAATCCATCTCTACCTTTGCCATCTCTGGATTCGATACATTAGCATCTGTCAATGCAATCTGCTGTGCTTTCTCTTTTCCGATATATCCACTTTCACTGGCATTGCCTGTAATGGATACCTGATCAACCTGATTGCTTTGTAATAAGAGATTCAATTCATGAATAGACAGATTCTTCAATGAATCAAATGTATATAATGAATTCTTAGAAACAAGCTGTTGAATAATTTCAGCTTTTCCTACAGAAATCTGATATTGCTTAGCCAGTGCTTCAATATCCTTATCACTGATTGTCTGTGAAACAATGGAACCATTAATATCACTGGCTTTCAATAATTCATCAATATTCAATGAAAGCTGTTCTCTGAGCTTTTCATTTTCCTGTTCATTATCACCAGTCACAGAAATCAGTAATGAATTTTTTAATTCATCAATATAACCCTCTTTCAACATAGCACCAATCAAAGCATTGACACCAACTTCAATATCACTACCTTTTAAATTCATATCACCAACAATTTTTTTACCATCTTCATTGTTTGTCTTGACATCAACAATTTTATAATCGTTATCTAGATTCAATTCCACACTAGGATTGACATCTAAACCGACAACTGTTTCCACAGCATGTGTTGAAGGCAACAACATTAATACCATAGCCATACATACAGCAGCCACTGGAACTGCAAAGAGATAATGTCTTTTTTTCTTTTTGGTTTCTACTACAATATTTTCATCTCGATATTTTAATTCTTCTTTAATTTCATCTAAGCGATGAGGTGTTATTTTCTTAAAAGCCTTTTTGATTTCATTCATAAGTCTTCTCTCCTATCTTTTTCATTTTCTTCATACCACGATGATAGCTTGATAAGGATGTCGCTATAGGAATATTTAATAAACTTGCTATTTCATGATGTTTCAATCCCCATAAAGAATGCATAATAATGACTTCTCTTTCCTGATCATTTAGACTTTCAAATAAATGTTCTAAAATCATTTGAGTATGCATATCTGTTTCTGGAGGACAATACAAATGATCCTGATATTCCTGTGTTACATTTTGTCTTCGTAAATGAAGATAACTTTCATTTCTTGCGATTGTATAAATCCATGCAAGTGGTTTTTTCTGTGATTGATAATTTTTAGCCGCTAAATAAATTTTCACATATACTTCTTGTAAAATATCACTACTATCATCGTAGTTTTTGATAATGCTCATAATATAGGCAAAAACACTTGTTTTTGTTTTTTCATACAATTGATCTAAAGCATTATCAATATGGGGAATCTGAAGAATGAGATCATCTATTTCTTTTTGATTCATATTTTTTCCCCCTTTCACTATACTAATGAGATGATTAGTTATATTATTGCATATTTCTTTATTTTTTGTTAAAAAAATGATTCCTAAGAATCATTTTGAAGTGAATGTATATATTGATCAAGGATAGGATTATCTAAAAAAGTCAAATCTTGAATATGTTTTATCGGTCTGACTTTTAAATATTGTGTCAGCTTATTTTGTACAAGAATATCAAAATGATATGGGTGTGTTAAGACAAGATGTTGTTGACACTGAAAACGATTATAACAATATTGAATAATGAAATAATAAAAACGAAGAATATAGAGTTGTTGTAGACATTCTATATGATAAGTTTGTGGATAATCATTTTTATTATTTTGGGGACATCCACAAAAAAGATTATCAAGATAAGATAATGGTAATAATAGATGAGAATAAGAATTCATTAAAGAATTTGATAAAAGATAATCATACAAATAAATGGCTTCAAGAATACCAGCTTCTAAATAAATAGCCTGAGAAGCAGGAATTGTAATTTTCATCAAAGATAACTGCTTTATATATTGATATAAGTTATCTAAACTGTAGGCATAAAATTTTTTTGAATGTTCTTGTTTTGTATAAATAAGATAGAAGTTTGCTTTTTGATGATAGGAAACATTTTCAGTGAGCTGACTATGATGAATCACTTGAACATGATATTTATCAGCTAAGAAATCTTCATCAAAAAATTGATCAGATGGTTGTAAAAAGGTTAGAGAATGAAAAAAATCATATATATACATAGGAACATCTCCTTATATAGTTACTTTTTTATCTATTATTTTTTTCATTATAACAACAGTTTAAATGGATATCAAATATAAATCAATTATTCATGAATATTCCACAGATTTTCCTAACTCTCCGATATAATGGTAAAAGACGAGGTGAGATAAATGTTAAAAATTGGCAAAATTTTAGCAACCAGATTAGAAGAAAAGAATATGACACAAAAAGAGATTGCTAAAAAATTAAATATTTCACCCGGTGCCTTTTCAGCATATGTAACAGATACGAACTTTCCACGTCTGGATATTCTTAAAGATATTTGTCAGATTCTTGATATTGATTTGAATCATCTCTTGCATTTGAATAGTCATGGCAACCCTGATTTGTTAATTCAAGGTAAAGATGAAGAAAAAGTCATTCAATATATGAGAAGTCTTTCTCCTAAAGAACGTGAAATATTGTTGGAAGGTATTCAGTCGCTTATGAATATTATTGAAAAGATGAATCATTTAAAGAAATAGTTTTGCTATTTCTTTTTTTAAAACTAATATTTACTTAAAGCAATTTCATTATATCTTATTTATTTGATATTTGCAATGAGTAAATCTTTATATTTTGCATTTTTTGATAATTTTTTCACTATGAAAGTACGCTCTACATTGACTTTAGAGGCTATTTGACTTATAATCACAGTAGGTGAATTCCTTCACCACAATCAGAAAAGAAGCACAATTTTCTGATTTGTCTGGCTAATCATTTTGAAGATGAAAGGAGTAAAAAAATGATTTATACAAAAGAAGTAGAAGAAATGTGTACTGTTGCACGTGGTGCAAGTCATGGATGTGCTCCAATTCCTGAAGAAGGAAAATGGGTATATTCAAGAGAAATCAAAGATATTTCTGGTTTTACACATGGTATTGGTTGGTGCGCTCCTCAACAAGGTGCATGTAAACTATCATTAAATGTAAAAGAAGGAATTATTGAAGAAGCATTAATTGAAACAATCGGATGCTCTGGAATGACTCACTCTGCTGCTATGGCTAGTGAAGCTTTGGTTGGTAAAACTTTATTAGAAGGTTTAAATACTGACTTAGTTTGTGACGCTATTAACACTGCAATGAGAGAATTATTCTTACAAATCGTTTATGGACGTAGCCAATCTGCTTTCTCAGAAGGTGGACTTTCTGTAGGAGCTGGTCTTGAAGATTTAGGTAAAGGATTAAGAAGTATGGTTGGTACTTCATACTCTACAAAATTAAAAGGACCTAGATATCTTGAATTAACTGAAGGTTACATTAACAGAATCGCTTTAGATGATAATAATGAAATCATCGGTTATGAATTCATTAATCTTGGAAGAATGATGGATATGATTAAATCTGGAAAAGATGCTAATGAAGCATTAAAAGAAGCTACTGGTACTTATGGTAGATTTGATAGTGCTACAAAATACATCGATCCAAGAAAGGAATAATGGAGGGGTACGAAGATGGCATTATTTGAAAATTATGAACGTAGAATTGATCAGATTAACGCTGCATTAGCTAAATATGATATTAAATCAATTGAAGAAGCTAAAGCAATTTGTGATGAAAAAGGTATTGATGTTTATAACATCGTTAAATCAACTCAACCTATCTGTTTTGAAAATGCTTGTTGGGCTTATATAGTAGGTGCTGCAATGGCAATCAAAAACGGAGATACAAAAGCAGTAGATGCTGCTAAAACAATCGGTGTTGGTTTACAATCATTCTGTATTCCAGGATCTGTTGCTGATGATCGTAAAGTTGGTTTAGGACATGGTAACTTAGGATCAATGTTATTAGATGAAAAAACTGAATGTTTTGCTTTCTTAGCTGGACATGAATCATTTGCTGCTGCTGAAGGAGCTATCAAAATTGCTGAAAAAGCAAATAAAGTAAGAACAAAACCATTAAGAGTTATTTTAAATGGTTTAGGAAAAGATGCTGCTAAAATTATTTCAAGAATCAATGGTTTCACTTATGTAGAAACTCAATTTGATTATTTTACAGGTGAAGTCAAAGAAGTATCAAGAACAGCTTACTCAGATGGTCCAAGAGCAAAAGTTAACTGCTATGGTGCTGATGATGTTCGTGAAGGTGTTGCTATTATGCACAAAGAAGGTGTAGATGTTTCTATTACTGGTAACTCTACTAACCCTACTCGTTTCCAACATCCAGTTGCTGGTACTTATAAAAAAGAATGTGTTGAACAAGGTAAAAAATATTTCTCAGTAGCTTCTGGTGGAGGAACAGGACGTACATTACATCCTGATAATATGGCTGCTGGTCCTGCTTCTTATGGTATGACTGATACTATGGGACGTATGCACAGTGATGCTCAATTTGCTGGTTCTTCTTCAGTTCCTGCTCACGTAGAAATGATGGGATTAATCGGTATGGGTAACAACCCAATGGTTGGAGCAACTGTTGCTGTTGCTGTAGCTATCGAAGAAGCTAGTAAATAATTTAAACTATGAAACATATGAAAAGCTCTGAAATTGAACCGCCCCTGTCAAGTAGACAGGTGAAATAATTAAAAATGTTTTTGATGAAGTTGCCGAGGAGACAACTTCATTTTTCTTTATGCAGCTAATGTTGTATTACTTGTATAATGTTCTTGTTTATATTTTATGATTCTTTTATTTTCTAATATTGGATATTGATTTGGTGTTTGTAATGATAGTGCTTCTCTTCTCACTTCATATGGTGTCTTTACTCCAAATCTTCTTTGATATCTTTCATACATGTAATAATGAATCCAATCATCAATAGCCTTAATAAGTTCGTCCTTTGTGTTGTAATGTTTTCCATAATAATACATCTCACATTTCATGATTCCCCAAAAGCCTTCCATTGGTCCATTATCTATGCAGCAGTGAACTCTTGACATGCTTTGTGTCATTCCCTGCTCTTTAAGGATATTTACAAAGGCTGGACTTGTGTATTGATATCCTCCATCCGAATGACATAAAGGATGTGCATCTTTATTAGCTTGAATTGCTTTATCAAATGTATTAAAAACAAGAATATTATTATTGTGATTACCAACTTCATAACTGACGACTGTTCTATCATAGAGATCAAGAAATGCACTCAAATAAAGCTTATATTCATTATGTGGGCCATATTTGAATTCTGTGACATCAGTTACCCATTTTTCATTTGGTCTTGATGCATTGAAATCTCTATTAAGATTATTCTTAGCTGTGTTGTTATTTTTTCTAACTGTACAACTTCTTCGTTTAGGTCGAATGATGCTTTGAATACCTAATGTCCTCATGATCTTATAGATACGTTTGTCACTATAATGTCTATGATGATCTCTATTTATTCTATCAGCCATCATTCTATAACCTAATAATCCGTTATATTTTTTATGATATTCTTTGATCAGCTCAGCTATCTCTTCATTTTCCTTGTCTACAATACTCTTTTCATGATGAAGCCATTTATAATAGTTTGCACGTTTGACATCAAGTATTCTACACATAAGTGATATATTTGGTGTGTTTCCTTTATCTACTTCTTCTTCGCTAATTTCTTTGATTGCTTCATATTCTTCTTCATATTTGCTTTCTCTGTATATCGCCTTCTTTCTATCTCGTCCAATTTTTTTAACATTCTTACCTCCAATAGTGCCATTTCAAGTTCATATTCCTTTTGTTTGAGCTGTCGTTTTAATAAAGTCATTTCATCAACTTCTTCATCAGCTTTATGATGTCCACGTCTATCACCTAAACCATCTTCGCCTTTTTCCTTATACTTCTTGACCCAATTAAAGACATTAGCGTAAGTTGTTTCAAATACCTTAGCTGTTGTCTTATAGTCCAAATCATGTTCAAGACAATACTTTACAATTTCAATACGTTCTTCTTTATTTACTTTTCTGCTTTTCGCCATATAGATATCTTCTCCTCCAGGAATGTAATCCTTCAATTCCATATGACTATTATAATCTTTTATCCACTTTATGATAGTGCTATTAGAAGAAATATTATATTTTATTGCCAGATCATCTAATGAACCTTCGCCGTTTAAATAAGCATCTACAACCATCCGTTTAAATGTTTTAGTATATGCATTATTTGATTTTAAATCATCAAAAGCTGATTCACCAAAAGCATTGTATTTTTTAACCCATCTATAAACAACCATATTATTTGTGCCAATTTCATCAGCTAATGAATAAGTAGATTCTTCACCATTCAAATAACGTTTACATATTTCTATTTTTAGTTCTTTAGAATATTTGCTTTTTCTTCCCAATATAAAAACCTCCCGTATCAGTGTTTAATTATTTACACTGTCTACTAGGAGGTTATCATATCAAATTCAGAGCTTTTTTTATTTTTAAAGTATTTAGATACTTTATCCTGCAATAATTAAGAATCATTCATTTGTTCTAGAGATATTATCTATTTTCTAGCAAGTTTTCTTAGTTCTTTCTTTTTGAGAAATTCCTTTTTTTATTCAAATAGCACGATAACTTTCCATCTTTGCTAAAGCTAATAACTTATCAATAGAAACAAAATATCAAATATTACCCTATTAATTTGAGATTTTCAATTCTCCATTGTTTTACTATTTTGCATACTTACAATTCAATTGTTCATTTTTTAAATCTTTTCACAAAAATATCTTGATTGCATCTGTATGAATTCTATAATTGATTTTGGATATTTCTCTATGCACATTCCAAGAGAACGAGAACTTAAAATTTTCAGTTAATCTGAAATAATAATCATCTTAAATTCTGCAGAAATCCTCGATGCAAACTCAAAAGCCATACCACTTCTTCCATATCTTTCTGGTTTTCAAATCAGAATTATTAAGAGTTTCCCATAAATCTAAAAATTTCATTGTATATCTACTGTTTATCCCATTTCTAATATCTTCATTTAGTTCATCATTTTTATATTTAGCAGTATCTCTTAAACTTATAAATTCATATGTAAATACTTATTACGCCTTGTGCTTCAATAATTTCATTTGTTTTGACCATAATTTATCTTTCACATATATTTTGAAATCAATAAAGAGAAATAAATTATTTAATATATTCTTATCATATATAAAAAATTCATTCGTCATTTTCGACAAATATCAATTTCAATAATAATCATTAATAAGTGATCTATTGATTTATGATGATTTCTCGATAATTGATTCTTATTTTTGTATCTCATCTCAATTATTCTCACAAAATAATATATTTAAAGAGACTACCTAAAACGCTAATAGATTTCGTGAGTTGCTTACATATTGTATACAAATCTTAAAAATTATTTTTTATAAAAATCCTCTGAGATTTATTAGAACCTAAATAGATTTATCATCTTTTACAATAACAGATTATGATAACTGTAATTTCGTAGTTATACACTTGTATTGAATGCACAATTTATAACTAACTCAAATTTTGACAAATCATTTATGAAATATATACTCCAATTCCATAATCAATATACAAATATTTTTGTTACTCGTAATACAAATTACTCTTTCTGATCACTAATATAATCATCTGTAATATAAAAAATGAACATCATTTTTATGACATTCATTTTTATCATCTATTCATTTTGGGAAGGATAAAAAGAATAGATTCAACAAAATATGATAATATAACAGAGCAAATATTAGATTTGTCTGGCTGCTATAAATCCTTCATGAATAGCATCGTAAATTTGACGAACTTTCTTGCTATCCCCTATATTATAAACTTCCATTTCTGTATTTTCTTCTAATTGATTTGCAAGATCATACTGAGGAGTAAATCCTGCTGCAATAACAACATTATCAGCATCAACAGTATTTTCGTTACCCCATCTGTCAATTAAAACTACCCCATTATCTTCTACAGCAACCAAACGTTTACCAGTCATAATTTTTATATTTGATTGAGCAATGGCAATATTATAAGCTTGACAAGATGAACCAGAATTAGCTAAGAAAGTATCTGCCATTTCTACAATGGTTACATTTTTTCCATCATTATCTAATTCTAGTGCTGTTTCAGCTCCTGTAATACCTCCACCAATAATAACGACATTTTTTCCATCAACAACTCGAGAACCATTTAAATAGTCATTTGCATAAACAACTGATGACTTATCACTACCTGGAACATCTAAAATTCTTGTTTTACCTCCTATGGCAATAATAACAGCATCATAGCCACCTTGAACAAGCATATCATAATTTGCTTCTTTTTTAACTAAAGTAATATTAGGATCATGAGTAATATGGTCTTCATAATAATTAATCAAACGTTTGATATTTGCCTTATTGTCTGGTTTACTTGCTTCTATCATAGCACCACCAAAACTTCTCTTTTCAAAAATAGTGACTTTATGTCCTCGTAAAGATGCCGTCAATGCTGCTTCACATCCTGCTGGACCAGCACCTACAATTGCTACATTTTTCTTAACTTCAGCTTCAACAATAGGTTTGCATTCAAATCTGTATAAAGTTGGATTCACTGTACAATGGATTGGTGTATGACCTAACATTCCTTTATCAATACAACCGATCATACAATTGATACATGGTTTAATATCTCTTGCTTTCCCCTCTTTCGCTTTTTTAGCCCATGCTGGGTCAGCCAATTGAGAACGTCCTAAAGCCACAAAATCACCATTTCCTTCAGCCAGCATTTTTTCTGCCTCTTCAGGAGAGAAAATATTGTGTCCAATAAATACAGGAATATGAACAGCATCTTTAATCATTCTTGTATGTTCAGCATTAAAAGCATTTGGCAATAAGAATTGTCGAGATGCAGTTGCATGTGTCCCACCCATCATATTTAAATGAGATACACCTTCTTTTTCTAATGCTTTCGCAACTTCAATTGTTTCCTCTATACGAATTCCTTCTGGTTCCCAATCTTCAGTACTTAATTTAACACCAATAGGAAAATCAGCTCCACATTTCTGTTTCATATTTCTGACAATCTCTATCAATAATCTCATACGATTATGCAGTGATCCACCATACATATCAGTACGTTTGTTATCATGAGGTGATAAGAAATTTGTAGGAATACATCCAGCAGCCCCATGAATTTCAAGGACTTCAAACCCAGCTTTTTTTGCTCTTAAAGCAGCATCTCCAAATTTCTCTACTAAATCATGAATTTCTTCAATAGTTAAAGCTCTAGGCATTTTAAATCCCATTTCATACCATGGTTCAAAAGTAATTGGTGATGCTCCAATAACATCAGCACTTCCTACAAATGCTGCATCTCTACCAGGATGTGCCAATTGTAGACCAGGAGTTGCTCCATGTTCTTTGACTGTTTCTGCCAACAAAGTTAATCCAGCAATAAATTCATCTTTGTCCGCTCTTAAACCACAAGATGTCATAGGAACAGGTACAGCATTATCCATAAAAATAAGTCCAGCACCACCATCAGCAGCTTGTGCATAAGCTTTAATTTGTCTATCAGTGACTGTACCATCTGGATTACCTAAGTACGTTCCCATAGAATTACGTACAATTCTATTTTTGATAACAACGTTTCCAATTTTTCCTTTTTCAAATAGATGAGGGTAATATTTGTTTTTCATACTTTATCTCCTTATATCTTTATTATTTCTATAAATAATGATATAATTATGATAAATAATTAACAAGCGATAAATCACTTAAAAAAGTTGCATATGCAACTTTTTCATAATGAATGTTGCATTAGAGAGGAAAAAATGAGTAAAGATTTAAGAAACATCAAAACAAAAGAAAATATTGAATCACATTTTATCAATTTATTAGAACGCTATAAATTCCAAGACATTACCATTAAACTATTAATTAATGAATGTCAAATCAATCGTTCTACTTTTTATAGAAATTATGAAGACAAATACGATTTAATTTATAAAATAGTTGAAGAACTCATCAAGCAATTTAAAAAAAATATTCATTGCCAATTTATTACTCTTCATTTAAAAAAAGAGAATGATTTTAAACCATATTTTAGTTCATTATTAGATTATTTTAATAAACATAAAGATATTTTTATAGTGTTATACAATAATGATTTACCCATAAATATTTTTGATGAAATGCTGACAATCTATAGTCATTATTTATTAAACGAACTTATTTATCATTATCACATTAGTGATTCTCAAATCAAAATTGCTAATTATTTTTCAAAAATTATTGCTTCAAACATCTTAGTTGCTATAAAATGGTGGCATCTAGAAAGCCCACAAACATCAAAAGAAGAAATATTACAAATCATCACTATTACTATCACAGAAGGTATTTTAGCAAGTTTACATTCCCAATTTTTATAAATAATTTGAAAATAAAATAATTTTCTCATAACAATACTAGAACACGAAATCATTGCTTTATGACAATTCATTTCTTGTTCTTTTTTTAATCATAAACATATGATTACCAATAATTTCATCATAAATGAGCTAAAAAATATACAAATAAACATTTATATTCAAGATAAAAAAATGAATCCGCATCTTAATTATCAAACTTTTATATCTAGTGAATATTCTTAAGCTTCATTCGTCTTGCTTTTATCTTTCCAAGAACACCCGACAAGTACATTGTAATCACAATTAACATACCAAAGTCCAAACCCAGCCCTGCACTTGCTATATATTCGTATAAACTGTCTGGTGTATTCAAACCTAATGTTTCAATTACTAAAAACGCTATCATTCCTAACAAAGCAGCAATCGTTAACCAAAATAATTTTATCTTTATTTTTTGATTTATTGTTTCCGCATAATCCGATAACTTTAATACTGTTTCTTTGACTTCTTCATTCATTTTCTCGCTCTTCCTTCCTCCATCAATAATTTCAGGGATACTCACATTATAGAACTCAGCCAAATTAATCAAAATACTTATGTCCGGCATATTTGTGCCTCTTTGAATTCCGATATCGGAATCTTTAGAAAGTCGGGATATCAGTTTCCCAATTAGAAATAGTCTGTCTGGAAACCATAAGATTTTCTGCTGATTGCTCTTGTGTATATTCTTTTTGTATGCGAGCACTTTTTATTTGATCGGCTATTCTCATTATCCCCACCCTCCTTCACTTACGAGTTTATCAAAATAATATAAATCTTTCTATCAAACATCTTTTACAAAAAGAAAAATTTATGTAAAAATTCTTTGACATCATCTAAAAAATAAATACATATTATTCAATAATCAAATCATATTCTCTTGGAGACTTAACATTTATGGTACAAAAACGATATTGTTCTCTTTGTTGATATGCATGATGGCAAATACTATAACCATTTTTTGTTATTGTGGTGTTTTTACGAACTATCTTTTTAAGGTCATTAAAAAGTTGATTAGATAATTCATTTTCATAATGTATAGTTGAAATTTCAGTTGGAAAGAGTATAGAATCCTTGTATAGTCCACCCAAATCAATAAAAGTATTTTCTAGATTTTCTTCAGTTAATGTAGAATATCTTTCTGTATTTGTATGGCTAACTTTTATTTTTTTCCAGTGACAGACACATCCTTGATAGAATATCAAAAACTGATTATTTCCTATTTTCCTTCCAGTTGTATTGATTCCAAAGCTAGAAATATTTAATATGTTATTGATTCGAATATTTTTCTGTTGAGAATAAGTAGGAACATAATATACTGTAAAATTTTGTTGAAAAGTTAAAAATATGTTTTGTAAATCTTCTTTTGTTGCAAATATTTTCATACTTTTCTTCATTTAATTCATCTCCTAAATTTAATTTTTAAAACCTTATAAATAATTGATATTCAACAATAATTCAGAATCAAATCTGTTAAATAAATCATAAATAATCTAATGACCCTATTTTATTCTAAAAGAACATTATAAAATATATTGGTAGATAAATAATTTTACCTTTAACCTTTATTTGTCTTTCGTTAGATAAAACATATACCTTTTGAATATGATAACTTTCATTTTTCAATAAATTATTAAGAGCACTATGAACTGTATAATCTTTTCCAGATTTCACTTCAATAGGAACAGCAGATAAGCTATCATAATCATCATACAAGAAATCTACTTCCCCTTTTGAACGATTATCATAATAATATAATCTCGAACCATGAGCAATAAGCTCACTGGCAACAACATTTTCATAAACTGATCCTAAGTTTATACTTTTTTCATTATCTAATACTGCTCTTATATTAGGTCCATAAAGAATACTTGTAAATATACCAACATCATTAAAATAAAGCTTGAGCAGATTCTTTCCCATCGATTCTATTAACGGAAAAGATGGATTAGATATTGCCTGTACAGCTAAAGCAATACCAGAACTTATTAAATATTCAAATTCATCAACATAGTCATTAAATGTTTTTCCTTTTTTATTCTCTATATTCTTTATAATCATACGTTTCTTTTTATTCTCCATATTTGATGGAATCATGTCATATATACGTCGTATTTTCAATTTGTTTTCTTGGCCATATTTAGAAGCATCTGCTGCATAATATTCATGAATTTCATTTTGTATTTGACGTACCTCCTGAATATTTTTGTTTTCTATATATGAATTTACAGCATCTGGCAAGCCACCAACTAACAAATATTTTTTAAATAAATCCATTATTTTTTGATGCACTGATTCATCTAATGATTCTAAATTTTTAAATTTATTTTGCATTGATTCAATAACAAATTGATTCATCCCATTGGCATATAAGAATTCCTCAAAATCTAAAGGATACATATGAATTCTTTTAATACTTCCCATAGGAATAGAAGTTGTTTGAGATAAAGTAACTCCAAGTAATGATCCGCTGGCTATATATGTAAATCTATTATCTTGTGCCAGAAATTTTAATAATGTTAAAAAATGTGGATATGCTTGAATTTCGTCAATAAATATAAGAGTCTCTTCTTTTTGACTCATTTTGTTTCCATCTGTCATACTTACTTGTAAATAGAAATCTTCTACAGATTTTACATTTTCATATAATCTATTACTTATTGAGTCTTCAATCATATTAATTTCAATAAAATTTTTAAATAATTTTTTCCCTACATAACGAATAATATATGTTTTCCCGACTTGACGTGCTCCATCTACGAGTAATATCTTTGAATTCTCTGATAATAAATGTTCTTCAATAACTTGACTTATTTTCCTATATAACATATCTCTCCTCCATATTTTAAATAGAAATAAATTTCATGATAATAAACTTTTCAATAAAATTATATAGCTTATTTTATGACTTTTCAATATTTTTATATCTATAAAGCAATGACTTTTCAATATTTTTTATTATATAAAATGATAATTTTTCAATATTTTCTCATATTATTTGTCAATAAGACATGATTTTTATCATTGATGAATGGTATATAACATATCATATAGCATATAATTGTAAATCAAAATATAAATTACAGTTTACAATTATATTAACATCTGTTATGATAGCTATAACATTAAGAACAGGTGGTATATATTATGACAAAAGTAATCTCAAAAAACAAAACAAGTGATATTGTCTATATAGGTATATTCGCTGCGATGATATCAATTTGTTCATGGATAACTATTCCTGCAACTGTTCCATTTACCTTACAAACGATGGGCATCTTTACTGCGATTGGTATTTTAGGTGGTCAAAAAGGAACTTTAGCTGTATTGACTTATATTCTTTTAGGAGCAGTTGGTATTCCTGTATTTTCAGGATTTTCCGGTGGTATTGGTATTATTTTTGGCACAACGGATGGTTATATTATAGGCTTTTTATTTTCAGCAATACTTATGTGGAGAATAGAAGCAATATTTGGAAGAAATCAAATCGTTTTCATTCTTTCTATGATTGCTGGTCTTTTTGTATGTTATGCATTTGGAACAGCATGGTTTATGATGATCTATACTCAACAATCTGGACTTGTTGAGATTTCTACAGTTCTAGAGTGGTGTGTCATCCCATTTATTATACCCGATTTTATAAAAATGGCAGTGGCCCTTTTTTTAACAAAAAGACTCAAGAAAATATGCCAATAAAAATCAAGGAAATAAATAAAAAGAATATCATATTTGTTGTTAAAATATAGCACATATTCATAGGTAATATTATATCAATAAAAAATGAGAAAGATAAATAAAAACTCTATCTTCCTCATTTTTTCACAACATCTTTTAACATTGAATGATATAATAATCATGCTTAATAGAAGGCAAGACTTTCTCAAATAAATCTTTTGTCTTTATTTTCATACTTGTTGTATTGATACAAGGATGGAAACCAATATATTCCTCTTTGAGAATATCCTCATCTACAATGAGCTGTACATGACAATCCGTATCATTGATTAATCCTATGACACTCACTGAGCCAGGCGTTATATCAAGATATTCAAGCATTTTATCATCACTCGCAAAGCTTAACCTTGAACTATGAATCTGTTTTGATATATCTTTTGTTTTAAACTTTTTATGTCCTAATAACATCAACAAATAATATTGACTCTTGTTAGAATTGACTAAAAATAAATTTTTGCATATTGCTGCATCTAATTCCTCTTCAATTTTCACACAGTCTTCCATGGTCATAGCACTCTCATGATCAATACGCATATATTCTATAGAAAGAGAATCTAATAAGTCATAAACCCTGATTTCTTTTTTTAATCTATTCTCTATATCTATCGGTCTTCCTTTCATTAATACCATAAGATTATCACATCCTTTTTCATTCACATAAGAACATTATACTCCAATTCTTGATTTTTGAAATCTATTTTTCATTTCTTATAGATATGATAATTATCTATAAGAAATGAAAAGTAAAATAAAGAGTTAATAGTGTTGTTAGTCAAATTTATATTCATGAAAATTAAAGCCTATAACAAAAAAGACCTTTTGGTCTTTTTAAATTTGCAAAAGATATGCAATCATATAAGTGATGAAGAATGATGCCACTGCAACTCCAATAACAATCAGAAATGTTTGATAATGTCTTTTCCCTATTTCCTGATTTTTTTGAATTTCATCTAATGTTTTTCCTTCCGTAAATGCCAGGATTTCTTTATAGGTATGAATATCATATTTCTTCTTTTGCTTTTCTAATTGAAATGCATAATAAATAGCAACTCCATAAATCAGTATCCAAATAAAGATACCTGCAGCTTGTAAATAAGTCCATAATGGGACAAGTGATAAAACAGCGATAAGTAATAAAGCTCCATAAATAACAGCATTTTTATTGAACTTATTCACTTCTTCTTTTTCAATTTGATATTTCATCATTTCTAAATCTCCTTTCACTAATTGATCAATAGAGACATTGAAAATCTGACTTAATAAAACCAAACTATGAATATCTGGATAACTTTTATTTGTTTCCCAATTTGATATTGTCTGTCGCGTTACATAAATTTTCTCAGCTAACTGTTCCTGTGATAAATGTAATTGATCACGATATTTTTTAATTTGATTTCCAACTTGCATTCAATTCCCTCCTTGACAACTTCATAATAATCCATTGAGACTTTTCATTCTATCTAATTTCTTTGACATCCTGTTTTTGACCTTGTCAAAACATTTTGACAAGACCATATTATACATAATAGCTTATGATGAAACAACAAATTCAAATAATCATAGACATAAGAAAACTGCATTCCTTTATCAACAAATCTCAGAATGCAGCTTTAAAATTTATTTTTATTAATCAACTTTATGAAATTGAACTTTCCATTGAAGACCAGCTTTGACATGATAAGCATCTTTAAAACTTCCTTGATTTAATCCCAAAGAGATATAATTTGATGAAGAATTGAAAATCACTGGTTTTCCTATATCAACAAATCCAAAGGATTTCGCATAAGGAACCGTTTCATCAAAATAAATACCTTGTTCATTTTCTAAAACAACATGAATATAATCTCCTTCATGATAACCAACACGATTAAAATCTTCAGTCAAAACATTAAAAACAATACTTCCAAATGGATCAGAAACATTAGAAACAATACCTTGAATATCTTCATTTTTCACATCAGCTTTTAAATATTCATAATCCAATAAAACAATATCATCAAGAGAATAACTTTCCCCCACTTCTTCAAATGTGATTTGTCCACTGGCAAGTTTTGCGGCTGTGTAGGCAAATAAATCTCTTCCATGAAAAACAGATACATTCTCTGTTCCCTGATAACGGTTCTTTGTTTCATCAATTTCCCTGATAGCTTCAATTCCAACATTATAATAAACATGTGTTAAAGTCCCATTATCTGGTGTAATGACATAATTGCCATCCTTTAATAAAGCGACACTGGCTTTTCTAGGTGTTCCTACACCTGGATCAACAACAGATACAAAAACTGTTCCTTTTGGCCAAAATGGCTCTACATAGTTTAATTGTTGACTTGCTTCTAAAACATTAAATTTTTCAATTGTATGTGTGCTATCAACACATTCTAAAGAAGCATCTACTTGTTTACAGACACCTTTCATTGTCGCAACAAAAGGCCAATCCAAACTAAAATCAGTTTGCCATACAATACATGGTTTCATTTTCTTCCTCCTTGTTAAAATGGATACCAGACTTCAGATACATTAAAAAATATTCTCCCAATAATATATCCTACAACAAATAATCCTAATAAAATATAAACAATTTTAACTTTTTTATCATTTGGTGTTTCTTCATGTTCTGCATAATAACTACGTTTCTTTCCTTTACCGAACCCTCTTAGATCCATTGCATTAGAAATATTACCAATACGATCAAAAGAAGTGATGACTAAAGGGATTAAAATCAAAATATTTTGTTTAATACGTTTCAGTAGTCCTGTTTTCTTTGGATCCAATTCGACTCCTCTTGCCTGCATAGAAACTTTAATATTCTGATAATCTCTGGCAATATCAGGAATATAACGAAAAGCCATTTCTACAATTGTACAAATTTTATATGGAACTTTGCATGAGTAAAGGCCAGCTGCAAATTCACTTGGTGTAATCGCTAAAATAAAATCTAAAGAAATCAAGAAAGACGCAATCATTTTTAAAAAGCGTGATAATAAAAACCAGACTTCTTCATAAGTCACAATATAATAATCATTAAATTGAAACCAGATAGTTTCATGACCAAAATAAAGCATACCTAAATGAGGATTCGCTAAATAATATAAAAGAATATTCACCAAATTCATCACAACAACAAAGATAATAATATATCGTACTGATTTTAACTTAGGTCTTAATGAAATCAATCCAATAATACCTAAAATAAAAACCGGTAGAATTAATCTTAAATCAAATGACATAATTAAATATACAATGAGAACAAAGAATAAACGAACTTTTGTTGTTCCGGACAACTGATGTAAAAAAGTTTTACCGGGAATCAGATTAATGATAAAATTATTCATGACGGTTCATCCTTTCATGTTCAATAAAATGTTGTGTAAATGCATCACAAGGAAGACCTATGCGTTTTGCTAGAGTAAATAAAGATGTCTGTTTCAAATGAGCTCTTTGAATAATATCCTCATCACTTAATATTTTAAAGACACTATCATCACCAATGCAAGTTCCTTCACTAAAGACAATCGCTCTGTCTGTATATTCAATTGCTAAATGCATATCATGCGTAATGAATAATATTGTGATTCCATATTCTTTATTTAAATGGTCCAAAAACGTCATAATTTCCGTATAAACACGATAATCCTGTCCCGCTGTTGGTTCATCTAAAATCATAACACCAGGTTTCATAGCCAGAATAGAAGCAATTGTGACACGCTTTTTCTGTCCATAACTCAAAGCAGAAACAGGCCAATTTCTCATCGCATAGAGATTACACATTTTCAACGCTTCTTCAACATTTTTTTCAATATCTTCTTTTGAGTAATCATGCAATGTCAAACCTAAAGCCACTTCATCTTTAATCATATCTTTGACAATCATCTGATTAGGATTTTGCATTACATATCCAATCATTCCACCTATTTCTTTAATGGAATATTGCATATAATCTTGACCTTTCAGCAAAATCTGTCCCTTTGTTGGTCTTAAAATACCACATAATAATTTAGCGATTGTACTTTTACCAGCACCATTTTTTCCAACAATGGCGATTTTTTCACCTTTTCTTATCTCAAAAGAAACATTGTCAAGGATCTGATGATCAGACTGATATGCAAAAGATAAATCTTTTACCTCAATAATCACATCTTGTGGCTCTTGAGGTTTTGATGGTATTGACTGATGAAAATCATCAATAAGCTGTTGACGATAAGGCTCAAGATCAATATCCTGGATATGACTAATATGACCAGGCTGTAATTGACATCCGGCATTTTTTAATGCTGTAATATATAAAGGTTCTCTAATACCATTTTCTTTTAACAATGGACTTAATAAAAGTTCATCAGGTGTCATATCAGCAATAATTTTTCCTTCCTGCATTAAAATGACACGATCAACATGACGATATAAAACATCTTCTAAACGATGCTCAATAATCACAACTGTTTTCTTTTGTTCTCTATAAATACGGTCAATCAAATCAATAGCATCATTTCCCATCATAGGGTCTAAAGCCGCCAAAGGTTCATCGAACAGTAATATTTTCACATCATCATGCATGATACCAGCTAAAGCAACACGCTGTTTTTGTCCACCACTTAAATCATAAGGAACATGATTTAAGAATTCATGCATGTCTACCATTTTGGCTGATTGATATACACGTGGAATCATTTCTTCTCGTGGCATATTCTCATTTTCCAGTGCATATGCAATATCTTCACCAACAGACAATCCAACGAACTGAGCATCAGAATCCTGTAAAACTGTTCCAACTTGACTACTTAACTGAAAAATGCTAGATTGAACAACTTCCAAACTAGCAATTTTACAAGATCCCTGACATTCCCCATCATATGAAAACGGAATTAATCCATTGATACAATGAGCAAGTGTTGATTTCCCACAACCACTTGGTCCAAGTAACAACACTTTTTCTCCTTCATAAATCGTTAGATTAATATGCTTTAAAGTATCTTCAGTTTGAGATTTATATCGAAAACTAAAGTCTTTAAATTCAATGACAGGTTTTTTCATTATTCAGCTTTTAAGTTTCGACCACGAGAATTTCTACTAGCTAAAACTTTTAAAACTGGAATACCAATAACCAATAAAACAATAATATTAGAAATAGACCCAACAACAGATTGATATAAAGTAATTGTTAATTCTCCACCATACCATAAATATGTAAAGAATGGTGTCACCAATCCAAAACTAATACCACATCCAATCACACAAAGAATAGCATAAATAATCATATGTTTGACTTCAAAAATACCATCTTCAATATATGCCCCATATAATGGAAGTGCTCCAATAAACAATCCTAAAAATGCATTTCCAATAGACCAGTCAAACCAGAAACCTGAACCACTGATTAAATCAGCAATTACATTTCCTACTCCCGCAGCAACTGCAGCTGGAAGTGGTCCAAATAATCCTCCAACAATAACAGGAACAACCATAGCTGTTGTTAAACTGGTATTTGTAAAGATTCTAATTGAACCAAAATTCATCAATACACCAAATAATGCTGCTCCAATGGCAACCCCTACAATTGTTTTTGTATTCCAAACACCTATAAATTTTTCTAAAGTTGTCTTCTTACTCATAAGACACGCCCCTCTCTTTTTAATTATTTTTAAAATACAACAAAATAGTAAATCTTTCTCATTTTTTTGTCAATAAATTTATCTCTAACAAGCCTCATTGTTATTCATAAATTACTTTAGGTGCACGACGAATGCTGATTTTCCAATGAATACCCGTCCCAATGTTATAAGCTTTTGCAAAGCTTCCTTGATTAATAGCGACTGCCATATGATCTAAACTATTTGTGTATAACAATGTTTCTCCTGTTGATACATCAGCAAAGCTTTTTGCATAAACTAAAATATTTTTATAAACAATGCGATGTTCATGTTCAATACAAATCTCAACACGTTCACCAAAAGACACATGTAACTTTTTAAACATCTCTCTAGGAATATTTGTCCATAGACTACCAAAACGAACATCTAAAACATCAATCGTTCCATTGATGATATCATGATCCATCGTTGCTGGAATTGTCATTAACTCAACAATAGAAGCCACATCCACTTTTGAACCAATATCTTCAAAAGAAATAATACCAGCTGCTAACTTAGCAGAAGTATAGGCATAAATATCTCTCCCATGAAAAGTGTAACTTTCCCCTGAATGAGGTAATCTATTTTTAGTTTCATCAATTTCTCTTGCTTCTTCAATTCCAATTATTTTTTTAATATGTGTTAATGTTCCATTATCAGGTGTAATCACATATTGTCCACCTTTTGTTTTAACCGCAATGCTTCTTCTTGAAGACCCAACACCAGGATCAACAACCGAAACAAAAACACTCCCTTCTTTCCAATAATTCACAGTTTGAATCAAACGATAAGAAGCTTCCCATACATTATAAGGTTGTATATCATGTGTTAAATCAAATATCTTTAAATTCTCATCGACACTAAATGCAACACCATACATAGCACTGACAGCTCCATCAACTAAACCAAAATCCGTCTGTAATATTAATGGTTTTGACATATTTTTTTCCTCCTTCTTTTCTAACGTATTCTATTATACAAAAAAAATAGTTTTATTGAAAATATATTTTATCATCAACTATAATTCATCCCTATTGAAAATAAACGTATTAACCATCAAAAGAAAGATGTCAATAGATATCAAAACATGTTAAGATATGAATAAGGAAGTGAAACTATGTTATTAAATATTCAAAATCAACAGATTGAAATAGAAAAACCCATGCGTTTAGAAGACATTATCAAAACATATGATTCTAATCAGTCAATTTATGCAGGAATTGTTGATGGAAAACTATGTGAACTCACATATAGGATTGAAAAAAATGCATCCATTGAATGGGTTAAAAAAGATAGTATGATCGGTAAACAAATCTATGAAAGAACTTTGACTTTTGTATTTATTGTTGCAGTCAAACACCTCTTTAAAAATGCAAATATACATATTGAATTTACATTTCAAGATGGATTATATTGTTCTATTCAAAAAAATGAAAGTTTGACACCACAGGATGTCAATAAGATCAAACAAAAAATGTTAGAAATCATTCATAAAAAAGCAAAAATAACTCGTCATATATTACCAAAAAATCAAGCCATTGATTTTTTGAAAAAGAATCATTTAGAAGATAAAGCCGATTTATTACAATATCGTTCAAAAGATATATGCAGCATTTATGAAATGGAAGGTATCTATGACTATTTTTATGGTTTCATGCTGCCAGATGCTTCTTATCTTCACGATATTTCACTTCAATTCTTTGCTCCAGGATTACGCTTAGGACGTTATGATGTCACATTTCAACATTATAAACTCTTTCAAGTCATGAAAGAATATGAAGAATGGGGTAAACTTATTGATGTGGCTAATGTTGCGAAAATGAATGAAAAGATTATGAATGGTCAAACCAATGAACTCATGTTAATGTCAGAAGCGATGATTGAAAAGAAGTTATCTGAACTGGCATCATATATTGCGAAAGAAAAAGAACATTTAAAAATGATTTTAATTGCTGGTCCCAGCTCTGCTGGTAAAACAACATTTTCTAAACGTTTAGGTATTCATTTAAAAATCTTAGGAATGGATCCTATCACAATTTCTATGGACGATTTTTATTTAAACAGAACACAGACTCCACGCCTCCTAGATGGTAGTTATGATTTTGAAAACATTGAAGCTATAGATTTAAAATTATTCAATGAAACAATGCTTCAACTGATACATCATAAACCCGTTTACTTACCACATTATCATTTTCAAACAGGATTAAGAGAATACAACCAGCAGCCTACTGTATTATCTCCACGTCAAATTCTTATTATCGAAGGCATTCATGGACTGAATCCTCGTACGTCATACTATATTCCCGAAAATATGAAAATGAAAATATATATTAATGCTTTAACTCATCTCAATTATGATAATCATAATCGTATCCCGACATCAGATTATCGCCTCATTCGCCGTATAGCAAGAGATTATCAGTTTAGAAATGCTGATGCGACAGAAACAATCCGTCGCTGGAAAAATGTTCAAAAAGGTGAAGAACAGTACATTTACCCTTATCAGGAACAGGCAGATGTTATTTTTAATACATCTATGGTCTATGAATTAGCCATCTTAAAACCTATTGTTCAAAAATTATTATTACAAGTATCACCAAAGGAAAAAGAATATATAGAAGCACATCGTCTTTATAAACTCTTAGATTATTTTATAGCTGCCAAAGTTGATGTTCCTCAAATATCCATTTTAGCTGAGTTTATTGGCAATTCTATCTTTCAAGAATAAACACTTTTTTATATCCTTATAAAAAAAAGAATCCTTTCATTCAAAATAAAGGATTCCATCTATAACCATTAAAGAATATAAATTATTTTCAATAAAAACAAACTTATAAAATCAGAAAATATTTTGGCAAAAAATTCAATCACATTGACACAAAACTGACTTGTTGTTTTCATTAAAGAAGAAATTTGATTATCGCTTGTATCTTGTAAAGTCATCGGTGATTGAATTTCTTTTTGTGAAGCGACATCTTCTTCAAACTGCTGAATTTCTCTTTCAAACAATGTCTGCGAAACTTGATGATCACCAAAAAACAGACTGATGACACATATCAGAAGTAAGACACAACATAAATCAATCCAAAACTGTTTCATGCACTCAAATATTCATCTAAAACCATTGCTAAAATATTTAATGAGTTTTGTACTTCTTCATATGTGTTTTCATTTGCTCCCACTTCTATTAACATCATATTATCAGTGACACCTTGATTATAATGACTTTGTTTAAGATAAACACCTCGACATATTTTAGGAATTTTTTCATTCAACATATCAGCCAGTTTTTCACAACGCTTATTAACTTCACTATAATGAGAACTTCCTTTTCCTACTACAAACATGAGTTTAGCATAACTTTTATTATCTACTGTTATAGTAGATAAACTTTTTTTAATAGAATCTCTATGAAAGTCAATAACCAAATCATATTCACCATGTTCCTTGACAGCCTGTGATAAATATTTTTGTGATACTGTATATGATTTTGCATAATCTATATGATTTTTAGTTTTATACAACTCAAAATCCGTTGTTTCATAATCTACCTCATATCCTTTGTTTTCCAATAATTGCATTAAATAACGACTCCCTTCCTTAACCGACTTTGTCGCATATTTCTCACCTTGATGCGTATTATAAATATAAATTGATTTTCCATTAAGCTGTTTTTTGACATTTGTTGTTGTTAATGATGAAACAACATTTTCGACACTCTCACTATAAATATTTTGAAAAGGAAGATTCAATAAAATAACAATCACCACAATCAGCTTTAAAACAATTTTCATATTCTTATTCATGAATCCTTCCCTCCTTTTAACTATACAATGAAATATATGCAAAAAAAGTTCTTTTTAGTACATAAAAAGGAAATTCATTTTGAATTTCCTAATAAGTTAACTCATTGATGCTTGTTGATAATAGTTTTGCTAACATTTCAATATCAAAATCAATCTGTTTATCACTCATAACAAACTGATCTTCAATAGGATTTAAAACTTCATTTAATAATTGTATTCGCTTTTGTTCACTCAGTTGTCCTATCTCACCTAAAATTAAACGCCTTTGCACTTCATTAAGTCGTCCCTCATACCTTTTTCTTTTTCCTACCTTTAAAGCTGTAGACGGGTCTAAAGACTCTTTAAAATAGCCCTCCAATAAATTATAAACATCACTGACAAGACTTGAAACATGAATAACTGTTGGTACACCAATCGCAAGAACTGGTATACCCATTGTGGCTTCACTTATATTTTTACGATGATTGCCAATTCCACTTCCTGGATATATACCCACATTATTCATTTGAATGACACGACAGATTTTTTCATAACTTTGTGCACATAAAGCGTCAATCGCAATCACAAGATCAGGTTGAAATTCTTCAATCAAAGAAAGTAAAATATTAGCTGTTTCCATTCCTGTGTGTGCCATCACTCCGGGTGCAATACACATAGTATCATAATATTGATGACGATGCCTTTCTTCAATAGGATAATGATGTGTGGCACGTATTTGATGTAATGTTCGTGGTCCAATCGCATCACTCGTTAATGTTGGATTACCTAATCCTATCCATAAAATCAGTGGATCAATTTTCTTGACTTTATCCTTAATAAGTTGTGATAACTGTTTTTGAAAATGTTTAGACACTGTTTCATATTCTTGATAGTCTGGAAAACTAATTTCGATATATTTTCCAATATCATGAGGATAAAGTGAACTTGTCTGTAAAATCTCAAAGATTTCAATTGTGACATTTCCATCCTTTTTTTGATCATGTTTATAATCCTTATCTTTTGTTGCATAGGCTAATGATTCAATCGCTAAATCACTGCGTGTATAATATTTGTTCATATTCTCACCATAATAAGCATTACCAAAATAAAAAAATCTAATCAATTATCAATAAAACATTGCATTTATCATCTATTTTTGATAGAATAACAAAGCATAAGTCAAAGCGAGGTGAAAAAGAATGGCAAACATGAAACAACAAATCAAACGTTATAAAAACGACAACAAAAAACGTTTAATCAACAATTCTTATAAAAGTGCTTTAAAAACAGCAATTAAAAATGTAAGAGCTGAAGTTGAAGCTGGAAATAAAGAAGCTGCAGTTGCTGCATATAATGTAGCTGCATCTAAATTAGATGCTTCTGTCAGCAAAGGAATTCATCATAAAAACTATGCTAGTAGACAAAAATCTAAATTAGCTAAATTAGTAAACTCTATCGCTTAATGAGATAGAGTTTTTTATTTGTTTAATATGTCAAGTTTTCCTGACACACTTTCATTTATGTTCTAAAATAAAAGTGTAAAGAAAACTTGTCAGAGGTGATAGAATGAATAAAGAAGATATTTTAAAAAAAATCAAAAAACAATAAATAAAGAAGAGGTGATAGAATGAATAAAGAAGATATTTTAAAAAAAATCAAAAAACAATAAATAAAGAATATGATTTTTTTCTTGACCAAAAAACAATTCCCATTTTAATATCAGTTTTATCATTTTATGTTTCTTAATAATGATATTATCCTTTTTTACATCTTTTCAACAAGAAATCTTTTATACAACAACGACTCTTCTACTCAGTTTTCTTTCATCATATTTTCTAGCTTACTACTATTATCTACATTTATCTAAGTACTTATATATTGGACTTATTTTTCTTATTCTCTTTATATTTTCTATAAATTATCTTTGGTTATTAATTTGGTGGGTGAAACATATGGATAAAAATAAAATTCTTGATTTATATCGTCACGAAAGAGATGAAAGACAAATCCAATGTCAAAGAAAAGCATTATTGAAAGGAATGTCTTTTATTATGATTGTGGCTTTTACATTTATATTCTTTTCATTTGAATTTCAAGAAATTCCTGCAGTGTACTATACTATTTACATTTTAATTATGCCAATGGCTGGACTATCATTAAGTATGCATGGATGGTATGATAAAAATAAACTCTATCTTTTATGCGGTCTTAGTTTAATTGTTCTGTGTCTTATCAATGGTTATCAATATATATCTATCATGGTTGGAGTTTAATATGAATAAAAAATTAATTTTTAAAAATCGTTTAAGAGAAATGAGAAATGAAAAAGGACTTTCTCAAAGTGAATTAGCTCAGATTGTTGGTGTTTCCAGACAAACTATTTCTTCCATTGAAAATGGTCAATTTAACCCTACCGCAAAACTTGCCTTAATTTTATGTATTGCCTTAGATCAAAAATTTGAAGATATGTTTTATTTTGAGTTATCAGTTTGACTTTTCAATCCGTTCATTCTATCATAGATGTATATCGAAAAGGAGGAAATTATGGAACGTCAAAATATAGATATCCAATATACATGGGATTTATCCCCTATTTATGCTCATCATCAAGATTTTTATAAAGATTTAGATAAAGCAAAAGAATTGCTCACTTCACTACTACAACAAAAAGATTTATTCTTAAAAGATGTGAATCAATTCTTAAAATTTCATCAAGAAGAAACAATGTTATCACGTTATATCCAGAAATTACATTGTTTTGCACATCTTCATTGTGATGTTGAACCAAACAATCAAGAATACCAGACAATGTATGCTGCAATTTTGTCATTCTATGATCAAGTTTCTTCATCATTAGATTTCTATACTGTCATGATGATTGAAAACAGTGAAAAAGTGACACAGTATTTACAAGACGAACAATTAAGTGATTATCGTTATACAATTCAAGAAATTTTACGTCAAAAGAAACATGTTTTATCACAGGAATTAGAAACATTGGTATCAAAAACATCTACGATTGCAGATATATCATCACAAGTTTTTGATGCTTTAAGACTAGACTATGACCCTGTTCATATTGATGGTCAAGAAAAAACATTGAATAGTGCAACTTTAACTGAATTTCTTAAAAATAAGAACCCTGAAGTCAGAAAAGAAGCTTATCATAACTTCTTTAAAGAATATAAGAAATTTGAAAATGTTTATGCTGCTACACTTTCTGGAGTCATGAAAAAAGATGCTTTCTATGCAGATGTGAAAAAATTCGATGGACCATTAGAAGCCAGTCTATTTGATGATAATGTTCCAACATCATTATTCTTTAAAATTTTAGATAAAGCAAACAATCAATATCGTCCTTTATTTCATCGTTATAATGCTTTAAAAAAGAAAGTTTTAAAATTAGAAACAATGTATAATTACGATCTCAATATTCCTTTAGTTCAATACAAAACAAAGAAATATACAATTGATGAATGTTTCGATATTATTTTAGATGTTGTTAAAATCTTTGGAGAAGACTATGTCAATATCATCAAAAAAGCCAAAGAAGAAAGATGGATAGATTATTATCCACACTCAGGTAAACGCATTGGTGCTTATTCAAGTGGATGTTATGATACAAATCCTTATATTCTAATGAACTTTATTGGAGATTATAATTCACTCTCTACCATGATTCATGAATTAGGACATAGTGCACATACTTATTTATCATGTCACAATCAATCACCTGTCAATTGTGATTATCGTATCTTTGTGGCGGAAGTGGCTTCTACAGTGAATGAAACACTATTAATCAACTATATGCTAGAACATGCTTCATCACCTCAAGAAAAAGCCTATTTCCTATATGAACTTTTAGAAAACTGTGTTGGTTTAATTTTTAGACAACCTATGTATGCTGATTTTGAACATATTTTACACACATGGGCTAAAGAAGGAAAACCAATGTCATCACAAATGATAACAGATTTGTATGACAAAAAGAATGCTGAGTATTATGGGCCAGAAATCACAATGGATGAATATGTGGGTTATTCTTGTTATTATATTCCCCATTTCTATTATAATTATTATGTTTATAAGTATACTCTTGGTATGACTGTCGCATTAGCGATTGTGTCACGTTTATTAAATGGTGATGAAAAACAAAAAGAAGCTTATCTTCGCTTCTTAAAATCTGGTGGCAGCAAAGACCCTGTTGATCTTTTAAAAGATGCTTTAGTCAATCCATTAGAAGATCAGTTATATGATGATGCTTTCCATTATTTTGAAACAATTCTTAATGAATTTGAAAACATTATCTTAGATACATCAAGCACTTTATGATATAGTGGTAGACTTTTTAATCTACCACTTCTTTTTATGCACTTAGATAAATTGTAAGCGACAAATGAAAAGGCACTAACAAGACTGCGGATATTCATTTAAAATGTAAGTACAATAAAAAAGGAGGTACTTACTATATGCAATATGATTGGAAAAAAATCATAAATAGTCAAAAGGAAAGCACTTTGACTGTCAAGGAATTCTGCAGACAGAACAATATCTGTGTGTCTTCTTTCTATAAGTCAAAAAGACGACTGGAAAATGATGAACTTCAAAGTAATTTATTTGTTCCTGTCGAGGTTGTGGATGATGCCCACCCCAATGTATCAATGACCATTGATGGTCATTGTATTGAATTTGATCCTGCACTTCTTGACAGAATCATTGGTGCTCTCAAATGATCATCAACACTGATGAAGTCAAGAATATCTACGTTTCAACGCATTTCGTGGATATGCGCAAGTCGATAGATGGGCTGACACTCATTGTGCATTCCCAATTCCAGATGAATGTCCTTGATCACAGCCTTTTTATCTTTACCAACCGATCAAGAAATCGCATCAAGATTCTCTATTATGAAAGCAACGGCTTCTGGCTGTTCATCAAGAGACTTGAACATGGAAAATTCAAAATCCAGGAATCGCAGGAATCATTGACAAGAGCCATCACTTCCCGTCAGCTCAGTTGGCTTCTGGAGGGTCTTGAATATGATGAAAAATTGAAAGAAAAGCAGCTTCTCATCTAACAAAGCAGTTTGTTTTATGGTATAATACGAAACAGCTGAAATCATGTAATGTGGGGTGTGAAGATGTCATGAACTTGAGAAATCTAAGTCAGGAAGAACTGATCAAGATGATCAATGAAAAGGATAAAAAGATTGAAGCATTGACTGAGCAGCTGAACTGGTACAGTCAGCAGATCAAGCTTCAGCAGAAGAAGCTTTTTGGTTCATCTTCAGAAAAGACTGTTCTTCCTAATCAGATTTCTCTTTTTGATGAAATTGAACTAGAATCCACACCAATCAAGCAGGAACCGGAACTTGAAGAAATCACATACAGAAGAAAAAGAAAAAGCAGACAGAGAGGAATAGATATTTCATCACTGCCAGTAAAGAAGGTCATTCATGATATTGACAATAAAAGCTGCCCAGAATGTGGTGCACTGCTTAGAAAGATAGGCGAAAACAAAAGAAAGGAGCTTGTCTACCATCCTGCACGATATGAAGTCATTGAACATATTCAATATGTCTATACGTGCGATCGATGTGACAGGGAAGCTGTTCAATCGCCAATATACAAGGCACCCATGAAGGAACCGGTCATATACAAGAGCTTTGCATCGCCATCACTTCTGTCATATATCATTGATAACAAGTTCAACAAAGCACTGCCTCTGTATAGACAGGAAGTCATGTTCAATCAGATGGGGCTGAAGCTGTCAAGACAGACGATGGCCAACTGGATGATCAAACTGCATGATGAATATTTCAGGACAATCGCTAGTCATATGCATAAGGTTCTGTTAAAAAGTCAATACCTGCACGGAGATGAAACGTCTGTTCAGGTTTTAAAGGCACCGCATCAAAAGGCAACCACAAAATCCTATATGTGGGTATACAAGACAGGACGCAGCGAGGAGAAGCAGATAGTTGTTTTCATATACGAAAATACAAGAGGACACGAGCATGCCCAGAAGCATCTGGAAGGCTATCATCATATACTTCAGACGGATGGCTATCAGGCCTATGAGAAACTTGAAGGCATTACACACATGGGATGCTGGGCTCATTGTCGTAGAAAATATAAGGAAGCACTAGACAGTGCGCCTGCTGGGGTAGATCTCAAACAAACTGCCAGCTATAGGCTTTTTCATAAGATCAACAAGCTTTTTCAAATTGAAAAGGAAAACGCGGACAGAAGCTATGAAGAAATCAGGCAAATTCGACAGGTTCAGTCAAAACCACTGGTTGATGATTTCTTTGAAGATGTCAGGGAATGTTCAAAAGTTGCAGTGGATAAAACAAAGTTAAGTGAAGCACTCAAATACAGCATCAACCAGGAAGAAAAACTAAGAGTCTACCTTGAAGATGGGAGAATAGAGATATCAAACAACCGAGCAGAAAATGCGATACGCCCATTCTGTGTAGGCAGACGCAACTGGCTGTTTACCAATACGGTTCAGGGAGCACAGACAAGCGCTGCCTTATATTCACTTATAGAAACTGCAAAGCTAAACAATCTCAATCCCTATGAATATTTTAACTATCTTTTGTCATCATTGACAGAAATAGATATCAATGATGAAGAAGCCCTTGATAATTATATGCCATGGTCAAAAGAATTGCCTGATAATACATATCTGACTAAAAAATCGTAGAGATACGATCTTTTAGTCGTGTCCTGTAAATCATACATATATAAATTGTCAATTTATTACAGCTCTAATTATAATCAATGTCGTTGATTGATAATAGGGCTTTTTCATTTTGCGCTTACGATAAATTTGTGTTATTTTCTTTATATCTCTTTCTTATGAATGAAGTCATATTTATCAGACTCCACCTTCTTTTATTCACAAGTGCTTTATCTCTTTTACCTTTTCAAAAGAATATTACAACTGGATGTGGCATGTTATGTCTTGGAATGACACTCATTTTATTTCCCTTTTGTACACCTGAAACTTATCAAAAATTGGGTTATCTTAAAAGCATTCAAATTGGACGTATTCTAGGCTTTCTTATTGAATTATATGCTCTTTTTATATTATTCCATTAATGACTGAAGCAGTGTTTCCACTGCTTTTTCTTCTTGAAATAACGGTATATCCAAAGGATAAAAAGTCCCTAAAACAAGTAAAATCATCAATAAAACAAAAGCTACAACATAAATAATCCATGATGATGTATCAACATGGAAATAGACATAATAAGATAGACTATTTCCTACAATGATTGAAGTCAACAACAATAAAATATCAAAAACAAGACTCTCTATCCCTAAACCATAACGAACAAAATAATAAATGAATAACAAAGAGAGTAAACCACTCAAAAGGCCATAAAACATAGCTTTCATATATTTTTTGATATCAATATCCTTGAAAATATAAATCCATAAATAACCTAATAACATTGGGTAAACAAATAGTTTTAAATGTTCAAAAACACTTTCATTCGTTGCTGAAAAAATAGCTATAAAAGGATAAGGAAAAAAATCATAAAGAAAATGTAAAAGTGTTCCTACTAAAAACTCTAAAAAAGACAATAAAACAGCCATAATCATCACCAATGTATTGTATGCTTTCTATATTTTTTTATTCATCAACAACGTAACCCATTTGTTTCATCAATGCTTTGATTTCTTTTTGACTTAATCTTTTTCCAATAAGATCTTGATCATTTTTCATCTTCATAAGTGATGTATGATCTAAAATCATAAATCCTTTAGATGAATAAACATATTGAACTTCATGATCTTTCCCATGATGTGTATATTGATTTTCTTCATTCATAAAGGCTTTTTTCGCATCCTCTTGTGTATAATAAGTATATATTTTTAAATATGGTCGATTATGTGGTAAGCGACAAATGAAAAGGCACTAACAAGACTGCGGATATTCATTTAAAATGTAAGTACAATAAAAAAGGAGGTACTTACTATATGCAATATGATTGGAAAAAAATCATAAATAGTCAAAAGGAAAGCACTTTGACTGTCAAGGAATTCTGCAGACAGAACAATATCTGTGTGTCTTCTTTCTATAAGTCAAAAAGACGACTGGAAAATGATGAACTTCAAAGTAATTTATTTGTTCCTGTCGAGGTTGTGGATGATGCCCACCCCAATGTATCAATGACCATTGATGGTCATTGTATTGAATTTGATCCTGCACTTCTTGACAGAATCATTGGTGCTCTCAAATGATCATCAACACTGATGAAGTCAAGAATATCTACGTTTCAACGCATTTCGTGGATATGCGCAAGTCGATAGATGGGCTGACACTCATTGTGCATTCCCAATTCCAGATGAATGTCCTTGATCACAGCCTTTTTATCTTTACCAACCGATCAAGAAATCGCATCAAGATTCTCTATTATGAAAGCAACGGCTTCTGGCTGTTCATCAAGAGACTTGAACATGGAAAATTCAAAATCCAGGAATCGCAGGAATCATTGACAAGAGCCATCACTTCCCGTCAGCTCAGTTGGCTTCTGGAGGGTCTTGAATATGATGAAAAATTGAAAGAAAAGCAGCTTCTCATCTAACAAAGCAGTTTGTTTTATGGTATAATACGAAACAGCTGAAATCATGTAATGTGGGGTGTGAAGATGTCATGAACTTGAGAAATCTAAGTCAGGAAGAACTGATCAAGATGATCAATGAAAAGGATAAAAAGATTGAAGCATTGACTGAGCAGCTGAACTGGTACAGTCAGCAGATCAAGCTTCAGCAGAAGAAGCTTTTTGGTTCATCTTCAGAAAAGACTGTTCTTCCTAATCAGATTTCTCTTTTTGATGAAATTGAACTAGAATCCACACCAATCAAGCAGGAACCGGAACTTGAAGAAATCACATACAGAAGAAAAAGAAAAAGCAGACAGAGAGGAATAGATATTTCATCACTGCCAGTAAAGAAGGTCATTCATGATATTGACAATAAAAGCTGCCCAGAATGTGGTGCACTGCTTAGAAAGATAGGCGAAAACAAAAGAAAGGAGCTTGTCTACCATCCTGCACGATATGAAGTCATTGAACATATTCAATATGTCTATACGTGCGATCGATGTGACAGGGAAGCTGTTCAATCGCCAATATACAAGGCACCCATGAAGGAACCGGTCATATACAAGAGCTTTGCATCGCCATCACTTCTGTCATATATCATTGATAACAAGTTCAACAAAGCACTGCCTCTGTATAGACAGGAAGTCATGTTCAATCAGATGGGGCTGAAGCTGTCAAGACAGACGATGGCCAACTGGATGATCAAACTGCATGATGAATATTTCAGGACAATCGCTAGTCATATGCATAAGGTTCTGTTAAAAAGTCAATACCTGCACGGAGATGAAACGTCTGTTCAGGTTTTAAAGGCACCGCATCAAAAGGCAACCACAAAATCCTATATGTGGGTATACAAGACAGGACGCAGCGAGGAGAAGCAGATAGTTGTTTTCATATACGAAAATACAAGAGGACACGAGCATGCCCAGAAGCATCTGGAAGGCTATCATCATATACTTCAGACGGATGGCTATCAGGCCTATGAGAAACTTGAAGGCATTACACACATGGGATGCTGGGCTCATTGTCGTAGAAAATATAAGGAAGCACTAGACAGTGCGCCTGCTGGGGTAGATCTCAAACAAACTGCCAGCTATAGGCTTTTTCATAAGATCAACAAGCTTTTTCAAATTGAAAAGGAAAACGCGGACAGAAGCTATGAAGAAATCAGGCAAATTCGACAGGTTCAGTCAAAACCACTGGTTGATGATTTCTTTGAAGATGTCAGGGAATGTTCAAAAGTTGCAGTGGATAAAACAAAGTTAAGTGAAGCACTCAAATACAGCATCAACCAGGAAGAAAAACTAAGAGTCTACCTTGAAGATGGGAGAATAGAGATATCAAACAACCGAGCAGAAAATGCGATACGCCCATTCTGTGTAGGCAGACGCAACTGGCTGTTTACCAATACGGTTCAGGGAGCACAGACAAGCGCTGCCTTATATTCACTTATAGAAACTGCAAAGCTAAACAATCTCAATCCCTATGAATATTTTAACTATCTTTTGTCATCATTGACAGAAATAGATATCAATGATGAAGAAGCCCTTGATAATTATATGCCATGGTCAAAAGAATTGCCTGATAATACATATCTGACTAAAAAATCGTAGAGATACGATCTTTTAGTCGTGTCCTGTAAATCATACATATATAAATTGTCAATTTATTACAGCTCTAATTATAATCAATGTCGTTGATTGATAATAGGGCTTTTTCATTTTGCGCTTACATTATGTGTACCTGTCACTTGTATATCTGTCAGTGAATCAATGGTTGCATATGTATCTGAAAAATACTCATCCCAATTTCCTAAAATATGATTTTCTTTTTCAACATAGGGTTGAATTTGTCTTAAAACGTTTTGTCGATGTTCCATAATAATACGTATATCCTCTAAAGGATAAGGTAGAGATGCAATAAAAAACTGAGATATCCCTATCATTATTCCTACAAAAAACAAGAAGAAAGTAAACTGCACCCCATATAAATATTCAGATGGATATTTCTGTTTTGGTTTATAAATACCTTGATGTTGTTTCAAATAAAATTGAATACGTCGTAAATATTGTCTTTTGATTTCTTGAAGACGAGTCTTTAAAATTGTATATAAACTCCAAACAACAATCATACATATACAAAAAGAAATAACCATTGCTAATTCTAAATCAATCGCTGCAAAATACTTAGAAACAGGAAAGTATGACATAATATGATAACATATATCTAAACAATTATAGAAAATATTTCCAAATGGAATCATCTCTAAAACTGTTTTAAGTTTCAAGTTACTGACTGCATTAAAATTTTGCTGATAAAAGATCAGCAAGGCAAATGAAATATACATTGGCATAGCCATACTTCCTAAGATATTTTTGATCGTATTGGTGCATGTTCTTAAACATAAAATCATCTGTTCATGTTTTGTTAAATCTTTGATTGTTCCTTTCATATCTTCATGATGTTTTGCAATCAAAAGATAAGCTTGATAATAAAATTCAAAAAAATCCTTGCGATGTCTTTTATGAATCCTTTTTTCAAATGATGATTTGATATATAACCATGTATCATCTTCACAACAATTGAGATAATGATAGCTATCTTTTAAACTTAGTTCTCTTTTCTTTTTCTTAGGATCGTTCTTTTTAAAAAGACTCCATATATATAATGATGTATAAAATAAAATCAAAATGATTGTTAAACCTAGAACACAAAACAAAAATGATGTTGATTGTTCTGTATAATTAAAAAGATTTGATAATGCAGGAAAAACAGTTTTTTGTAACGAAACACCTAAATCAAAACAAAACTGATAAATTCCATCAAAAACATGACTTGTAGTTAAAATAGAACTCACAAAAGTAGCACTAATAAATGCACCACATATAATAAAAAGACATGCAAAAAAGATCCACCCAATAATATTCAATACATCCCATACTCTTTGAATAACCTTTGCATATTGATATTGAAACATCTGCATTTTTGTCTTATTTTTGTGAGTGATGTCAACATAAACTTCTTCTAAATGCTCATATTCTTCTGTTTCCTTTAATCTTTTATATAATTCATCCACAAGATGTTGATCTTTAAAATCCAATATTTCTTTTAAATCTACCACAATTATCCTCTCCTATTTTTACACTATATCATATTTATTCATAAAATACTGAACGTAATCATTATTAGATAATTTGATGTCAAAATCTGCACTTAGTAAGATTCCATTACAACTCATTTATTTTTTAAAGAAGTTCGTGTATAATAAAAAAAGAAACGAGGTAAGATTATGTTAAGAACACAAACAAGATCATTTCAAGTCGGTCATATCACAATGGGTGGAAATAATCATGTCATTATCCAGTCTATGTGCAATACCAAAACAAAAGATATTCAAGCAACAGTTCAACAGATTCATGCATTAGAAAAAGCAGGTTGTGAAATGGTAAGAGTTGCTATCTTTGATCAAGAGGATGCTTATGCTATTCAAGACATTAAAAAACAAATTCATATCCCATTAATTGCCGATATTCACTTTGATTATCGTTTAGCTTTATTAGCTATTGAAAATGGTATTGATAAAATTCGTATTAATCCGGGTAATATTGGTTCTATGGATAAAATCAAAGCTGTGGTGGAAGCATGTCAAAAACATCATATTCCTATTCGCATTGGTGTCAATGGTGGTTCTTTGGAAAAAGATATTTTAGAAAAATATGGCAAACCAACTGCACAAGGGATGATTGAAAGTGCTCAAAAGCACGTTGATATTTTGGAGTCACTCAATTTTCATGATTATGCGATTTCATTAAAATCATCTAACACTTTACTTACAATAGAAGCTTATACTCTTGCCAGTCAAACTTTCGATTGTCCATTACATATAGGAGTTACGGAAGCAGGAACAAAGCTTGGCGGAACGATTAAATCAAGCTTAGGTATTGGAACATTACTTTATCAGGGAATTGGAAATACAATTCGTGTTTCTTTAAGTGCCGATCCCGTTGAAGAAATCAAAGTTGCCAAAACATTACTCAAAGAATTAGAACTGATTGATCATGTGCCTACACTGGTATCATGCCCAACATGCGGACGTATTCAATACGACCTCATTCCTGTCGCTAATGAAATTGAAGATTTCTTAAATAACATTCATAGCGATATTACGGTTGCGATTATGGGATGTGCTGTCAATGGTCCAGGTGAAGCCAAACATGCAGATATTGGTATTGCTGGTGGTGTTAAAGAAGGACTGCTTATTAAAAAAGGAGAAATTATTAAAAAAGTAAAACAAGAAGATATGGTTTCAGTTTTAAAAGAAGAAATATTAAAAATGGTTGAGAAGCAATGATGAAAAAAATCATTGCTTTTTCTTTGAAACTTTCATCTTGCATTTCTAAAAATATAGCAATAATACTACTTGGATAAAGTACGACTTTAAGCTTATTCTGTTTTATATCGTTATATTCTTTGCAAAGAGGAATATTATTTATTCTAGAAATATAATCCAAAGTCGCTAATAAATAAAAAAATTCAGGATACCATTTTTTCATAATCAATTCTAATCTGATTACTTTCTAAAAGCTCTACAACAAAGTTTGTATCTGTTATTCCTTGAATTTATGACAAACATTACTTTTAAATAACTCAAAATCACATCTTAAAGTATCTTCTATTAAATACTCTACTGTTAAATCCAAAGCTTTAGCTATTTTATAAACAGTTTTAGCACAATAATGTGTAAGTTCTATATTTTGTTTCAAAATATTTTCATTTTAATAAAGATAGATACTATTATTTTTAAAATTTCTTAGTTTGCTATGGATATTTAATTATGATTTGATACACCTTTTTCATTGTCATTAAAAAGCTGTACCTTCGAAAATATACTTTATTTTCGTTGATACAGCTTAATTTATTTTATTGGTTAGAAAATAACATTGATGCATAATATGGAGTATTGCTATCATATTGAAATGTTGCTTTGTTTAATTCTTTACATGAATCCAAATCATATTTTCTAATATCTATTTTTCCATCTTCTGAATACATTGTATATATACCATCTTGGTTAGAAATCATTTTATCAATAAATGTATTAACCTCTACGATTTTCATTTTTCTATCATCGAGTTGTATAATACAAATTTTATTACCCTGTTGACTGTGAATGCCAGAAGATACAAATAATTTATTTTTAAAAATGGCTATTTCATTAGGAATCATATCTAGTTCTATTTTTTCTAATTGCTCATTGTCTAAATCAAGGATTCCAATTGAATGATTATTATCTGAAGAATTAACAAAGTATAATTTATGATTATGTATTATTGGTTTTGATTGACTATAACCATAATCAGAAATATTGATTTCTTTTATCAAATGAAGATTCAAATCATAAACACATATATATGATTTAATATGTTCTTCATTATTTATGCTCTTAAATACTAATATTTTATCATTATAATCAAGAATTTCAGTCATAATATAATCTTTATCCGTTATTTCTTTTATTATATGACCTTTTTTATCTGATAATGTTAGATATTCTATACCATTACTATTATTTAATGTATATATAATCATTTTTAATTATTGCATTTAATATATTAAATTTTGGAACGTCATACGTTTCCAATTTCCCAGTTTTAAAATCTAACGATGTAACTTTTTGTTCATTATTATCAAGATACAATCCATTAGGAACAAGAGTCATTTTACCATCTTTAATCATTGGAATATTCATAGAATCACCTAAAGTCGGCAATTTTTCATTTTGTCTATAAATCTCATTAAGATCATTGTCCAAATAAACAATATCAGAATCTTTTTTCTTTTCAGTTGTTATAATAAATCCAACCTGAAAATCCTTGTCGTATTGTTTATTATGTGTACATCCACATAACATGATAATAGTCATTAAAAATACAAAATATTTTTTCATATATATCATTTCTCCACATTCATAATTATGCAAATAAATTTGTATATTTTGTGGAGAAAAAGTGAATTTTTTGTGGATATTTAAATATCTTAAAATAATAAACATATCAAACTTTTGTTGCAAAGTAATCATATCATGTAAGATGTCATGAATCTTGCTAAAACTCAATGAATGGTTTATGCTTACGAGAATATATTACAATCATAAATGACAGAATCTTGATTCACCCAAAACTTTTAATCATCCAATTTCTGTCATATTAAAGTAGTCAAATATTGACGAATTTCATAAAAATATCTCATCTTTCTACAAATTTATACAGATGATTTCATTTTTTTCTGCTAATGTATCAACAGTCTAACTTTTTTGAAGTCCAATTGTTTGAGAAATAGATTCTATTAAACGACATACATAGAAAATATCATTTTTAAATGAAACTCTTATTAAAAAAGATTGCCCTTAGACAATCTTACTCTACTATAAATTTTGCACTGTTTAAAATCAATTGACTTGCTTGAATACGATTTAAATCACGTCTTAATCCTTCTAAATCAATTTTTTCTAAAATATCTTTTTTATCCATTTGATATTGTTGTGCCATTAAATCAACTTGACGATCAACATCTTCATCACTTGTCATCAAGTTTTCAACTTTAACAATTTCATCAATAATTGCTTCAAAAATAGCTTGTTGTTTTGCAGCTGGCATTAATTGAGCATGTAAAGCATCTTGATCCATTGACATCATTTGAAGATATTGTTCTAAAGCCATTCCTTGTTTTGCTAATTCATTTGTTACATATTGAACATGTTGATCTAAAGCTCTTTGAATATCTTCATCTTCTACTTCTACATCACTATTTTCAATTAATACACCTAAAACTTTATTTTCTTTTTCAGCATTTAAAGCTTGAATATTTTGATTTTCTAAACCTTCACGAATTTTCATCTTCAAATCATCTACTGTTTCCACATCTGGAATTTGTAATGATTTTACAAATTCCTCATCAAGCTGTGCTTTGACTTTTGAAGCAATATGATGAACTGTCACTTGAAAAACAACATCTGCTCCAGCCAAATCTTTTGCCCCATAATTTTCTGGGAAAGTCAGATTTAAATCTCTTGTTTCTCCTTTGGCCATACCAATCATTTGTTCTTCAAAACCAGGAATGAAAGAACCAGAACCAATTTCTAACTGATATCCTTCAGCTGTCCCTCCATCAAAAGCTACACCATCTTTTAATCCTTTAAAATCAATTGTTGTGACATCTCCGTTTTCTACTGTTCCATCTTTTTCAACAAGTTGACTTCTTTGTGATAATAACTGTTGAATTTCTCTTTCTACATCTTCTTGATTGACTTGACGTGAAGAAATTGTCACTTCAATCCCTTTATAATTACCTAATTGATTAACTTTACTCATAATCTAAATCCTTTCTTTTAAAAACGTCCATATTCTATCATATTTTTTATCATCACTTCAAGCTTATTTCAAAAAAGTGTTCTTTTTTTCTTGAGTCAACATAGGATATATTTAAGGAGGCAAACATGAGAAATCAAAATAATGAGTATATATCAAGACTACAATTAAATGATTTTCAAGTTCTTTTAAAAGAATTTGATATTGAACTAGACCAATCTACACAACAAAGCATTCTCAATATGATTAAAAACAATCAATATGCTTTAGCACATGAACAATATCATTTTATTCTAGAAAACTATATAAAAAAATTGACAAGTGAATTCACTTGTCAAAAAATATTTGTATTACTCAATAGTTATTTTAAACCACTATTAAATGTCTGATGCATAAACATCTCTATTTCTTCACGATAAGGTGCTTTTCCATCAATATAAGGTGTTTCAAGAATCTTTGGAACATCTTTTAATTTAGGATGATGGACAATTTGATTCAATGTTTCAAATCCGATATAACCATAACCAATGTTCTCATGACGATCTTTATGAGCACCACGCTCATTTTTAGAATCATTCACATGAACAACAAGTAAACGATCCAATCCTATCTTCTGATTAAATTCCTCTAAAATATCATCAAAATGTGTCAAATCATAACCCGCATCATGAATATGACATGTATCCAGACAAACACCTAATAATGAACTATGCTTTGTATTTTCAATCATATATTGAATCTGATCAAACGTTCTTCCCATTTCACTGCCTTTACCAGCCATTGTTTCTAAAGCAATATGAACTTTTTGATCTTCACGTAAAACCTCATTTAATCCCTTAATAATCTGCTTTAATCCTGCTTCATCTCCAGCTTTGACATGAGAACCCGGATGCAAAACAAGACGACTGACACCGATTTCTTCACATCGGGCAATTTCTTCTTTTAAAAAGCGCACGGCAAGTTCATATGTTTCAGGTTTAACAGTATTAGCTAGATTAATAATATAAGGTGCATGAACAACCACATCATCAATTGATATATGATGTTCTTTCATATATTCTTTTGCTTCTTCAACACGCAATTGACTAACAGGCTTACGAGCAGTATTTTGTGGTGCTCCAGTATAAAACATAAAAGTATTTGCACCATAAGATACAGCTTCTTTAACAGAACCCAATAACATCTCTTTTCCACTCATGGAAACATGACTTCCAATTTTCAACATTATTGTGCCTCTCTTTCTCTTTTTTCTCTTTGTGCCTGTTTTGCACGTTCTTTTTTCTGTCTTCTGATATCCTGTTTAATAATAGCTCTTTTTTCTTTATGAACCATTTCTTCAATTTGTCTTTTACGTTTCTTCTTATATCCCGGTTTGACTTTCACTGGCTTTCTTACAATAGCTGAAATCTTCTTTTCCAGTTCCGTTTGATGTTTCACACGATTTTTACGTTTTTGACGTTCTTTTGTTTGAACAAATTGTTGTCCCTTTAATTCCTTAACTTCAAAATGAATCCCTTTCTTTTCCAATTCTTCAACAATAGATTGATTAGATGTATCATACATATTATAACATTCACCTGTATATTTTCCTCGACCACAACGACCACTACGATGAATATAAAAATCAAGTTCAGTTGGAAATTCCATATTGATAATATGACTGACTCCATCAATATCAATACCTCTTGCGGCAATATCTGTCGCCACGATATATTGATATTCCATGTTTTGAATACGTCGCATCATCTGACGTCTTTCTCTTGGTTCCAGATTTCCATGAATTTCTCCAACTTTATAACCATCTTCACGTAACTGGTGACTAAGTTTCTCAACTTCTTCACGTTTATTGCAGAAAATAATACAAATATAAGGATCAATCACATCAATAAGACGCTTTAACACATCATAACGATCACGATGTTTTGTTGGTAATAAATAGTGGGAAATATTTCGTGATGTAGAAAGATGTTCATCTATTTCAATGATTTTTGGTGCATCCATATATTTTTTAAGGAAAGGTCTTAACATTTGAGGAATGGTTGCTGAAAAGACAAGCATCTGCAAATTGTCTTTCATCTTTCCCAGTACTGCATCAATATCTTCTAAATAACCATATTCTAAAGTCATATCTGCTTCATCAACAACGAATATATCTGCTGTTGTAATCTTTAAAGCCTGTTCATCTAAAGATAAGTCTTTAATTCTACCCGGTGTTCCAATAACTAAATGAGGTTGAACATTTAACTTTGAAATGGTTTTTTGTTTATCTTTCCCACCAATAATTAAAGAAACTCGTAAATCTTTATTAAACTCAATAAATATTTTGGCTTGTTCATAGATTTGTTGTGCCAGTTCTCTTGTTGGTGCAGTAATAACTGCTTGAACACAATCCATTGATGTTTCAATCATATCCATGATAGGTATTAAAAAAGCATGTGTTTTTCCTGTTCCTGTCTGCGAAATACCAATGACATCACGATGTTTATACACAAGAGGAATAACAGCTTTTTGAATTTTTGTTGGTTCTTGAAACTGTAGTTTTTGTAATGTTTCCTTGATAAAAGGTTGAAATTGATACTGTTCAAATAATTTCATATAATATCGCCTCCTTTAAGCCATATGATTATACACTAAAATAAATAAAAATGCAAAAAACTTTGATACAATCTTATCTTTTCTTTAACGAATCTATCAAAGAAAAGATATCAATCATGACAACTCGATTATATACAATATTTCTGCTTTCTTTTCAAATGATATCAACATGTAAAAATGATAATATTATTTCTGTAACATTTTTTTGTCTTGTATATTGAATTATTTATATCATGTTAGGCAGTAGTATCAATCTTTTAATTGACAAACTAAAGGTATAAAAAATCATAATTTTCTTTATGAAGACACAAGTATCATCTTTTTTCTTTTGGCATATCTTAACATAGGAGGTGTTCACTATGTATCCACAATATCCACCCTATGATTTTTATCCATATTATCCTATGATGTATCAAAAACCATCTCTTTTACAATCTATGCGATATTCACTTCATCAAATGAATTTAGCTTCAACAATTCAAACTGCTCAAAAAACATTATATACAGCTAATCAACTCATTCCAATCATTCATCAGTTGCAGCCTGTTTTACACAATGCCAAAACAGCTTTTCGTGTTGTCAAAGCTGTGAAAAGTATGCAATTTGATGATATAGATGAAGATATTGATAAAAATGTACATGTGGAAACACAGCCATTTGAAAATATGTATCCAACAAAAAAGCCTAGTTAGGCTTTTTTAATTGACACAATATATCTTGATGATAACCATAAATTTCCAATAATGCGATAGCGTTCCCTACTGTACAACGTCCTTTATGAATTTTATAGTCACAAGACAGCTGTTGATTGATAATTGCATCACGGAAACAGTATTGATCAATATCTTGAAATTTTTCAACTAATGATAAATCATGGGTTGTTACCAAAACAATGGATGTTGATTGAAATAAATAATTTAAAATAGCCTGTGAAATCATGACACGTTCTGTTTCATTTGTTCCCCTTAGTATTTCATCAATAAAAATAAGACAATCTTTCACTTTCACATCATCAATCATCGTTTTTAATGTTTTAATTTCTTTGACATAATAACTATCACCTGATGTTAAATCATCCTTCATATGGATAGCACTATGAATCGTAAAATCATAACATATCCATTCATCAGCAAAACAAGTATGTAAAGTTTTTGCCATAACCATGTTGACACCTATCACTTTTAAAAACGTTGATTTCCCCGAAGCATTTGAGCCTGTAATCATGCATGAATGAGATGTTGTAAAACTATTTTTCACAGGATTTTTAATCAATGGATGATATGCTTCGACAAACGATATTTTTTTCTCATCAACAAATACTGGTAAACATGTCTGTTCATGTTCACGTAACAACAAGACACTTAAAGCTAAATCAGCGATACCAATATACTCATAAATCAACATCATATGTTTTTCTATATCTTGGCGATGTTTTAAAAGCGTAAAGTACTGGTGTAAAGATATAAAAAGAAAACTTTGGATAGTTTGGGTGAAATAAAAGACATCAATTTTTGAAACTTTAGAAATCATGCGTGTCAAAAAAGTATATCTTTTTTCTTTTTTTATAAAACAAAGGGCATCTTGAATGATAGACTCTGGAAAAACATGATGATTGATAAGACGTGAAAATGTTTCAACCATACAACAATAACTCATGGTTTCACTCATTATTGTTTGTATACGCTGACTAAAATAAGTATGTAAAGCAACCATTATCCCAAGATATAAAGAAAAAGGGAGCCAAATATTGTGACCAAACACAAAAAATGCTAAAAGAAATAAAAGTGGACCAAAACTTAAAACTTGAATCAATCTTTTTTCCCATAATGTAAAAACATCATGATGATCAAACAATCCTAAACAACGATCATATTCTTTGCTTAACTGATATAATTCATATAAAGTATGTGATAAAATTTTTTGATCTTTATAACGTTCAATCATAGTTTCTAAAAGTTGATATTCATATTTTCCTGAAACCATACGCCCATACATATATTCTCTACCAATATTCGTATAAGTATAATCACATTTTTGTAAAACTTGGCACAACTGAAAATCATCAATTTCCTGTTGTGTCAAAGCATATTGATTCAGTTTTTTCGCATATTCTTGATTCCACTCTACATCATTTTTTGCCATCTGATAACGGAAAAGATGCAATAATCTTTGATGCATCCAAAGATTCCATAACCCTTTTAAAATCATAACACTTAAAATCATCAAAATAACAACTGTCCAAAAAATCCACATATCATTTCACCTCATCTTAATTATATATCCCTGCCCTTAGGGTAAAGCAACTCCTTTTTATACTTTTGATAGATTTCATATAAAAGCAATCTCAATCTAGAAGAAAAGTGGATTGCTAAAATCAAAAGCATAGCGAAAGAAGCAAAAAGAGATAAAAAAGAATCGCCAACAAATAAAAATAATGCATAAATCAAAAATGATAACCCCACCACTATTTTTTCAAAGGGGAGAATTGTTTGGGTAGAAGAATTGATTTCTTTCAATTGTTTGACTTGTTCTAAGTGATGACTTAAATATTCTAATGACTGTTTTTGCATGAGATTTTCTTTGACCTCATCAATATATTGTAAAGATGTTTCCATCTCAAAAATCTTTTTTTCATATTCTTCTTTTTTTAAAATCAAAGATATCATATTGATGATGAAAAAGGATATCTTTGATTTGAGAAATAGAAAAATCAAGTTGTCTTAAGCATTTAATCTGTATTAATCTTTCAATATCTTTGTCTTGATAAACACGATAACCATATTGATCTTTTTGAGGCTGAATTAATCCTTTTTGTTCATAAAGCATTATTGCTTTTTTAGATAAATTGAGTTGTTGAGAAACTTGTTGTATATGCATTTTTATCACCTCATTCCATTATATAAAGATTTCTTCATCATCACAAGAAATTATGTTACAATGTTGATGAGGTGAAAAACATGCAAGTGAAAGCAATTACGCCTAGAGGTTACTGCAAAGGCGTTGTTCGTGCCATCCAAATGGCTAAAAATGCTCAAAATGAAAAACAACCTATCTATATTTTAGGTATGATTGTTCATAACCAATATATTGTTGATGCACTAAAGAAAAGAGGTATTCAAACAATTGATATCCCTCATTTGACACGTCTAGAACTTTTAGATCATGTCCATGAAGGTACTGTTATTATTACCGCTCATGGAGCAAGTGAAAAGGTTTTTCAAAAAGCCAAAGAAAAAGGTTTAAATATTATTGATGCATCATGTTTAGACGTCATTAAAACGCATGATTTGATAAAAGCAAGACTTGATGAAGGATATGAAATCTTATATATTGGAAAAAAAGGTCATCCTGAAGCAGAGGGAGCTATTTCTATTGATGAAAAAAAAGTGCATCTTATCACAAAGAAAGAAGATTTACAAAAGATACCTGCCAATCAAAAATATGTCATAACCAATCAGACAACAATGTCATTGTATGATGTCTATGATTTATGTGAGTATGCCAAAAGTATTCTTCCTCATGTTCAAATTGAAAAAGAAACTTGTAAAGCAACACAAATCAGACAGGAAGCGATTAAGAATATGGATGAGGATATTGATATTGTTTTTATTGTTGGTGATCCTCATTCTAACAATACACAAAAACTGGCAAGTATTGCCAGTCAAAATAAAGAAGTTCATATGATTGAATGTCTGGATGATTTGAATATTGAATGGTTAAAAGGCAAAAAAAAGGCTGCTGTATCATCAGGAGCATCAACACCAACCTATCTGACTAATCAGGTCATTGATTTTTTAAAACAGTTTGATGAATCGAACTCTCAGACTTTTGATAAGCAACCTATTGACTTTACAAAAATTCTTGATTAAATGCATGGAAACATGCATTTTTTATTGTTCAGGTAACCATTTGACTTTATGATAATAAATCATAAACATAATAGCTGCACTGATCCACGTGACTGGCCATCCAAAGAATACAAAGAACACATCATTTGTGATATGAGTCATAATAGCTAAATAAATTTGACGCAATATAACAAAGTTAAAAACCATAATATACATTGGAATTGATGATTTTCCTGCTCCTCTTAAAACACCATTATAAATTTGAACGATTGGTAAAACAATATAACAAGTGATAAAGGCAAATAACATCTTCCATCCTGCCTCAACAACAGCTGGATCACTATTAAAAATACTAATAACATTTTTACCAAAGAAGAATAAGAAAATAGCCATCGCTCCAACAACTGCAAATGTCATCCATAATGCAATCTTTGAACCACGTTTGACACGATCAAAACGTTTAGCACCAATATTTTGTCCAACAAATGTTGTAATCGCCATATTGAAACTTTGTAAAGGTAAATTCACAAAACCATCAATACGAATGGTTGCTGAATATCCTGCGACAACATCTGAACCAAAGGCATTGACATAGGATTGAACCACAACATTGGATAAAGACACAATACTTTGTTGTAATGCGGTTGGTAAACCAATAGTGATAATACGTTTTAAAATAGGTAAGTGAAAACGTATATCTTTGACTTTTAAAGCATAAACTTCATCACTTTTCATCAAAACAATACAAACAAGCAATGCACTTAATGCTTGAGAAATATCTGTCGCAATGGCTGCTCCGGCAACACCCATATGAAAGACTCTTACAAATAATAAATCTAAAACAATATTTGTTAAACAGGCAACAACTAAAAAATAAAGTGGTCTTTTGGAATCACCGATTGCACGTAAGACTCCAGCTCCCATATTATAAATCAATGCAAAAGTTATACCTCCAAAATAAATCGTTAAATATGTGGATGATTCTGGAAAAACATCAGCAGGTATACCAATGAGATGTAAAAGTGGATTTGTCAAAAGTACACCTAATATCGTTAAAAATATAGCCATCACGAGGGTTAAAGCTGCTGAACTGTGAATTGACTGCTTTAATCTTTTTCTATCGTTAGCACCATAATATTGTGCAATAACAACACCTGCTCCTGTTGCTAGACCCATAAAGAAACCAATTAACATATTGGTAATGGGTGAAGATGCCCCCACAGCAGCTAATGCCTGTTTAGAAACATAATTTCCTACAACATATGCATCAACGGTATTGTATAATTGTTGAAATAAATTTCCTATCAACAAAGGTATAGAAAACCAGAATATAGATTTTGCTATACTCCCATAAATTAAATCTGTAGATTTTCGACTCTGATCCATCCTTTTCTCCCCTTTCCCTATACAATCAATTATTGTACTCCTGTTTTTTATTTTTACAATACTATAAATCTACAAAATCTATGGTTCTTAAAGAATTTATATTTTGGATAAGAGCTTGTTGCATTTCTATTTCAACACTATATGGATAAGATGATTGATGTGCTTCTAATTTTTGATCAATTGTTAAAGCTTCCTTTTCATGATGTTCAACCCATCTTTCATAAATAGATAAAGTTCTTAATCCTACTAAATAAGATTGTATACTTTTTTGAAAATCAATACTTAATGATTGATATAATGGAATCGCTTTTGAATCATTACCAAAAATCATTTCACAATAAAAAGCATCACATAATAAAATATTTTTCTGTAGTTGTGTTAATTTTTGTTCATTTAAATATTTAATCATTGCATATGCTTGTTTAAACTGATGTTGATCCATCAACCTTTGATAACATAACATCATAGCTTCCACAACAAAACATATTTCAAGATGTTGATCAAAAGAATAACAAAACCATTCTTCAGGCATATCTTTTAATCGTCTATTGTACCCATACATTTCATAAACTTTTAATGGTAACCAGAAAGCTTTTAAAGTTTCAGGATATTTTTTTAATATAGCAACATAATATCCATCATTAATAAAACCATCCATAGAAATAGGTATAGCATTGATAAAAGACATCCATAGTCCTACAATAATAAATACAATGAAAAATAAGTTTGATATAGAAAATATAACAATAATTAAGATCAAAAGAAATGATATTATCAGATTCATCAAGCATCCACCTAAATGATATAAAACAAAAGGAAATGAATCATCTTGGATATCTGGTGGAGCCATTAGACATTGCCCTGCTGTTCCCTTTAAATGATATCTCTTTAAAGAAATATGATGATCTTTCTTTAACCACATCAAACTAAAAACACGAAAAGAAATCAATTGATAACCACTTAATCTTCCAAACAGAAAATGTCCTGTTTCATGAATAATGACATGCATAAATTGAGTCACATATAAATAAAAAGTCAACAAGATTATTAATCCTGTTAATTCTAACAATGAATATGGCAAAACCATAATATATTGAATAACTTTTACAACCAAAGACAACCCTATTAAAGTTAATATGAAATAAAATATTTTTTTCATTTCTCTCACCATTTTCATTATATAATGATTTTAATACCAACACAAATCTCGACATTATAAAAAGCACTTCTAAGAGTGCTTCATTTCTTAAATATTCAGCATTTCAACAAATGTAAATTGACCTTGATCATAATGAAAATGTAAAATACTACAATTCCCTAATTTTTGACCATTCAATAATTGTTCAGGTTGCCCTAAATGTGATAAAAAACAACGACAAGCTCCAGCATGTGATACAGCCAAAACAGTCTGACATGCATCCTGTTCCATAATATCCTTTAGCGTTGTTACCATTCTTTCCATAACCTGTAATCTTGTTTCTCCCCCATAAATAGGAAAGAAATCATCATATTTATCAACAGGAGGATTTAAATCTTCACTTTCACCTTCAAACACACCAAAATATCTTTCTTTAATTCCCTTCAATCTTTGATAAGGTTGATGAGTCACAAGTTCAAGTGTATCACAACATCTTTCAGCCGTAGAGCTATAACAATGATCAAAATGAATATCTTTTAATAATTCTCTTGCTTTTTTAGCTTGTTCTATACCCTTTTTAGTTAATGGAGAATCACACCATCCCTGTATCTTTCTTCTTTGATTAAATAATGTTTCACCATGCCTCATTAAATACAAATCTTTCATGTTCCACCTCCATAATTATTATAGATGAACTCTTAACTCCACTCAAGGCAAATGACATTATAAAGAAAAAAAACTCCTAAGAGTGTTAAAATTCAAGTTGTTATTTCATCAATTCATTTGTCGATAAATTCATCTTTATATTCTTGAAGATATTGAATAAGAAAATGATAACATTCTTCTTCTACATCATTATAGTAATGCTCATCTATTTTATTTAACTACTCAGACATTTTCGAGTCACTATACATTTCTACAATCTCATGAGGATAAATCTTCCTGTGCGTTCTTTAAGTATTGATAGCTATCATTCAACTTTAAAGTTTGTAAAGTATGAAGTGTAGGTTCAACAAATTCATAACCATTATAAAAAAATTGTTCAATACCACCATTCCCTGTTTCTCCAAGAAAATGAAACACCAGCCAAAAATTCCTTTGATATTCATTTAACTGGTCTAAATCATAACCATAATCACAGAGTTCAGATATCCTTAACCAAACCTGATCCACTGATTCTTCGATAATATTCTGATTGAAAATATCTTCTAATGGTTCTTTTGATTCTTGAATTCCACGAAAAATATCTGTGGCTATTTCTTTTTCTAATGGTGAAATTTTTTGACTTGACAAATAAAAATAAGCAATGATAAAAAAGAAAGCAGCAATCAAACCAATCATTATTTTCTTCATCTTTAAACCTTAATAACAGCTTTCCTGATATTCTATAACATGATCATTTTGATAATAAATTTTAGCACTATGAAAATGATCATCTTGAATCCACTCAAAGAAATGATAATCTCCTTCCCACATTGGTAAATGAGGAATTTTCTCATTATCAACCCATTGAAGATCACCTTCATCACACTCATGAAGTTCGCCACTAAATTCAGAACATGTATAAACAAACATGCCCTCATCTTGTCCATGATACAATTGTGGAAACACAACAAAGCCATGAAGCTGAAGCTTTAGCGCAGTTAAACCCGTTTCTTCATAAATTTCTCTTTTCATACATTCTTCCACGCTTTCACCAGCATCAAATTTACCACCAACACCTATCCATTTTCCACCATTAATATCATTTTCTTTTTTATTGCGATGAAGCATTAATGTCTGATTTCCTTTTTGGATATAGCACATTGTTGTTAAAATCATTTAACGGTAGTGATAATAATCAGGAGAACTTCCCTCTATTATCTCTACATTCACTTCCTTTTCTAAAACTTCTTTTAATTTTTTAACCATTATTTTTTCAGCATGATGATGAATATCAACGAGTAAAAGATGATAATCAATCGCATTTTTCGCATGGCGATATTTTGTATCTCCGGTTAAATAAGCATCCACTTTTCCATAGAACTGATGCATAAAATCAGCTCCACTGCCACCACATATGGCTATGCGCGATACTTGATCTACCTGCCCAGCATATTGAAAATGCTCTAAATGATATGTATCTTGAACATGATCAAGAAATTCATTCATAGCCATTGGTTGATTCAATGTGGCTATACGTGTAATCTGATCTTCTCCACGTTTGATATCATGAACCCCTAATGCTTCAATCAACCACTGATTCATGGATACATTATCTAAAGCTGTATGTGAACTATACACAACAATATGATGTTCAATCGCTTTAAAAATAAATGCACCCATAAAATCATCCTGATCAATATTCACAATAGGATCTAATAAAAATGGATGATGTGTGATTAACATTTGACACCCTTTTTCAATGGCTTCATTGATTGTCTGTAAATCGGCATTTAAAGCAACCATTAACTTTGAAACTTCTGTGTCTTGATCACCAATCTGCAATCCACATTTATCCCATTCTTCCTGTAATTCTAAAGGATAATGCTTTTCCATGATTTCTATAATCTGTTTAGCTTTCATTAATTTCACCTTCTATCATTTCAATCATATGTGTTACTTCCTGAAAACGAGGATGTGTTGCTTCCAAAGAAGTCAATATATTTTGATGAATTTCTAATTGTCTTTGCCATTTTTGATAAAATAAAGCATTTTTATTTTGTCTTAAACATGGTCCAAAATAGAAATCATTTTCATTATAGGATAATGTTTTTGTTGTCTTTTGACATACAATAATTTCATAGATATGATGAGCATCTTTCACAATATCTTCATCAAGAATTTCAAAATGATGTAAAGACAGATATTCACGTAAAACTTCCAAGCCAACATTTGCTTGTATGAATAATCGCTGATCTTTTATATAATCAGGATATTCATTGAGAATATCAACAATCAGTTTACCTCCCATACCACATAAACTGATCATATCTACTTTTTTATCAAGAAGTGGCTGTATTCCACTTCCTAATAATGGAATAACCTTATTTTCTAGATGATAACTTTGAATCGTTTCTATAGATGCCTGTATCGGTCCTTTTGCAATATCACAGGCATAAGCCTTTGAAAAGTCATGCTGACTTACCAAATAACAAGGTAAATAAGCATGATCTGTTCCAATATCCCCTAAAATATGTCCATGTTTATATTTGATAATCAAGTCCGCAATGGCTTGTAATCTTTTTGATAGTTTCATATTAACGATCTAAGAAATCCTTTAAACGTTTTGAACGTGATGGATGTTTTAACTTTCTTAAAGCTTTCGCTTCAATCTGACGAATACGTTCACGTGTGACATTAAATTCTTTTCCAACTTCCTCTAATGTTCTGGTACGTCCATCATCAAGACCAAAACGTAAACGTAATACTTTTTCTTCACGATCTGTTAATTCTAATAAGACTTCATTTAATTCATCTTTTAATAATTCATTGGCTGCATAATCATCTGGTGACATAGCCCCTTCATCTTCAATAAAATCACCTAAATGAGAGTCATCTTCTTCACCAATAGGTGTTTCTAAAGATACAGGTTCTAATGATATCTTTTGAATTTCACGTACTTTCTCAGGTGTCATGCCATCCATTTTTTCTGAAATTTCTTCAGCTGAAGGTTCACGACCAAGTTCTTGAATCAACTGTCTTTGAACTCTTGTCAGTTTATTAATCGTTTCTACCATATGTACGGGAATACGAATTGTTCTGGCTTGATCAGCAATTGCACGTGTAATAGCCTGACGAATCCACCAAGTTGCATAAGTAGAGAATTTAAATCCTTTCGTATAATCAAATTTTTCAACAGCTTTAATAAGCCCCATATTTCCTTCTTGAATCAAATCAAGGAACAACATTCCTCTACCCACATATCTTTTCGCAATAGAAACAACCAGACGTAAATTGGCTGCTGCCAATTTCTTTTTCGCATCTTCATCACCATCTAAAATACGTTTTGCTAATGAAATTTCTTCATCATGACTCAATAATTCCACACGTCCAATTTCTTTTAAATACATTTTGACTGGATCATTAATTTTCACATTGCTTCCTAATTGATTAGAGTCATCTTCTTCCTCATTATTATACATATTAACAGTATCCCCTGTTAACATATCAAAATCTCCACCAAAATCTAAATCATTGACATCATTATCAATATCAGAATCCAAATCATCTAAATTATCCAAATCATCTAAACCTTCTAAAGCTTCCAGATCATCCAAATCACTTGTCATACCACTCATAAGCTGTTCATCATCAAGATCATCTAAAGCATCAAAACCATCTTCAATTAAAATATCATTATCTGTAATGAAAGCAAGTAAATCTTCTGCTGATTCATCATCTAAATCATATTTTGTTAAAAAGGCATCCAAATCATCCTGTGATAACTTTCCACCCATTGCTTCAGCTGTTTCTTTGATTAAATTTTTTAAATCATCCAATGTAACAGGTGTTGCTTTCTTCTTCATATCTTTTTTCATATTCCTTTTTAGTGACCTCCTAATTTTACAATTTCATTTAATATTTGAGCCTTTTGTTGAGGATCCAAAATATAACGAAATTGTTCTAATAACTGTTCTTTTTTCATTCTTTTTGCATTCTGTTCTATCATTTGAATATAGTCATCTATAGCTTGTTCCTCATATTTTGCAGGTAACGGTGATTGAGAAATCTCTATCACAGTTTGTATCAATTCTTCTTTTTGTATACTATTAATAAAATCAGCAATCTCTAATTGATTATGATGACGATAATAGTCAATAATATAAGAAGCAATGATACGATATCGATCATTGTACATAAATCCAGCTTTTGCTTCATATTTTAAAGCTACGCTTTTATGATTTAACATATAAAACAACAAATCATGTTCAGCTTGTTGATATTTATCTTTTAAATGAACTACCTTTTTTTTAGGAACATTGACTTCATGATGAAATTGAGGTTGTAGACCATTGATTTGTTGATGAATCAAATCAACAGAAAAACCTGATTGTTTCGATAAAATATGAATATAATAATCTTGATCTATAGGATCATGAATTTTCGCAATTTCATAACACATTTTTTCTAAATAATTTTTACGATCATCATAGTTCTGTGAATCAATTTTCTGATATTCAAAATCCATTAAAAACTCTATTGGTTTTAAAATCTTTTTAAGTGCTTCATGTAATCCCTCTTGGCCATGTTCTTCATAAATTTCATCGGGATCATGTGAATCTGGTAAAACAACAATGGAAACTTGAAATCCAGCTTCTTCCAGTTCTCTGGCTGCTTTACCCATTGCTGCCTGTCCTGCCTGATCTCCATCCAGACAAAGACGAACATGATGCGTTAAACGACGTAAAGCTTGAATATGCCCTTTGGTAAGAGCCGTTCCCATAATCGCCACCGTATTTTCAATACCTGCTTTATACATCGCAATAACATCCATAAATCCTTCCAGCAAATAAATAAACCCTGCTTCTTTAACAGCTTCTTTACATTGGTGATAATGATATAAAACCTGCCCTTTGATAAAGATATCTGATTCGGGCGAATTCATATATTTGCTTTCAGTCTGTGTTGGTTTATAAATACGACCACTAAAGCCAACCACCTGTCCTTGCTGATTATAGAGGGGAAACATAATACGATCTTGAAAACGATCAAAATGCTGATAGGATTCTACAATCAAACCAGATTTAACCATATCTATTTCTTGAAAACCTAGTTTTTCAAAAGCTTGATATAATGTTGACTGTAAAGGAGCATAACCAATTTGAAACTCCTTTATTAATTCATCAGAGAAATGACGTTTCATTAAATATGTTTTGGCTTCAAGCCCAAGTTTTGTATTCAAATAATAACTATAAATTTTCTGTGCCTCCTCGTGCATTTGATAGAGTGTGGCATTTTCTTTAGAAATCGGTCTTGTTTCGACATCTAAATGATAATCACTCAAATCAATATGACCCATTTCGGCAACTTTCTTCACGGCTTCTATGTATGATATTTTCAAATATTTCTGTAAGAAGGTAAAAACATTACCCCCTGTTCCACAAACAAAACACATAAAAATCTGTTTATCTGGTGAAATTGACATAGAAGGATTTTTATCGTCATGAAAAGGGCATAATGCCACATAGTTTCTTCCCTTTTTTTGTAAAGAAAGATATTCGCCAATCACATCAACAATATCAACACTTTGTCTAATTTCATTAATTTTCTCTTGTGATAGACGCGCCATATATGCCCTCCTTCATTAAAAACGAATCTTTTTTGCAATATAGTCAACCAATTCATCATTTGGTAAACGAATCTGTTCCATTGTATCACGATCTCTTAATGTGACAGACTGATCATTTTCACTATCAAAATCAACAGTTACACAATAAGGTGTTCCAATCGCATCTTGACGACGATAACGTTTTCCAATTTGTCCAGCCACATCATATTCCACATTAAATTCTTTAGCTAAAAGCTGATAAACTTCTGTTGCTTTTGCACTCTGTTTTTTTGTTAGTGGTAAAACAGCCACTTTCACAGGTGCCACAGCTGGATGAAAATGCATAACTAAACGTGTTTCTTTTTCTAATTGTTCTTCTTCATAGGCATCTGCTAAAACAGACAAGAATAAACGATCTGCTCCTACTGATGGTTCAATAACATATGGTAAGTATTTCTGATTCGTTTCAGGATCTAAATATTCAAGATTCTTTTTAGAATATTCCTGATGTCTTCCTAAATCATAATCTGTACGATCAGCAATTCCCCATAATTCACCCCATCCAAATGGATATAAATATTCAATATCACTTGTTGCTTTAGAATAGAATGATAATTCTTCCTGTTCATGATCTCTAAATCGTAAATGATCCTTATTTAAACCTAAATCCAACAAAAATTGCATACATTGTTCTTTCCAATAATGGAACCATTCTAAATCCGTATCTGGTTTTGTAAAGAATTCTAATTCCATCTGTTCAAATTCTCTTGTTCTAAAGATGAAATTACCTGGTGTAATTTCATTTCTAAAAGATTTTCCAATTTGCCCTATTCCAAAAGGCACTTTTTTACGTGAAGTTCTTTGAATATTTTTAAAATTGACAAAAATTCCCTGAGCTGTTTCTGGACGCAAATAAACAACACTTTTTGCATCCTTGACAACACCCATATATGTTTTAAACATCAATTCAAACTCACGAATATCTGTAAAATCTTCACTTCCACAATCTGGACATTGAATATGATGTTCTCTAATAAATGACATCATTTTTTCTGGTGACCATCCATCACTATGAATGTCAGGATCATAATCTTCAATTAATTTATCAGCACGATGTCTTGTTTTACATTGTTTACAGTCAATCAATGGATCACTAAATCCACCCACATGACCACTGGCTTCCCAGACACGTGGATTCATAAAAATAGCCGAATCCAATCCCACGTTATATGGTGACTCTTGAATAAAACGTTTCCACCATAATTTTTTGATATTATTTTTCATTTCAACACCTAAAGGACCATAATCCCAAGTGTTTGCAAGTCCATCATAAATCTCTGATCCCTGATAGACAAAACCTGAATTTTTCGCATGAGCAATTAATTTATCCATATCTTTATTTGCCATATTTATACCCCTTTTATCTCATTTTATACCTATATAAAATAGGAAAGACCTAGCAATAGCCAAGTCTTTTTATTTTTATATTTACTTCGTATTTATACCCTTATAGTAGTCATTTGTCAACCAACGATGAGTGTACCCTATAAATACGTTCTCTCGTCAAGCCAATCTAAAATACTTTGATAAACTTTCTTTTTTTCTTTTTCAAAAAGCAATGCATGACGTTGCCCTTTGAAAATATGGAAAGTTAAATCTTCAATTGGTATTTTTTTATATTTTTGAATCAATTTTTGAATATGAGCATTCATAGGATCATTTTCACCTACACCAATATAAATAGATAAATAAGCAGGAATCTTCATGATGGATTTATCACTATTGACATCTTTAATCATCTCAGTCATATCACGATAACCCTGAACAGTATAAGCAAAATGAGCCATTGGATCATCTAAAAACTTCTTTCTTTCATCTTCATCACTTGTTAACCAATCCATATCATTTGTCATATGAACTCTTTTATTCAAATAATGACGTATATAACGAGAATATTGCTGTGCCTTATAAGCAGGTCCTTTCCAAAACTTTAATAACCACAAATAGATGCGTTTGAAATAAAAGAAATCCACATGAGAAAGTGTTCCTAATAATAAAGCTCCTTCAATAAAATCACCAAAATCACTCATATATTGGCGAATGAGAATAGAACCCAAATCTGTTCCTAGCATAAAATAAGGAGAATCTGGATATTTTTCTCTAATAATCATCTGTAAACGATGCATGTCTTCAATCAAATGAATAGGTCCATCATGTTCACCAAAATAGCCCTGTTCAAAATCAATCAAAGAACGTCCATGACCGGCAAAATCACTCACCACAACAACATAGCCATGACTAGCTAAAAAAGATGCAAAATGTTCATAGCGACCCGCATGTTCACCTAAACCATGATGAATCTGAACAATGCCTTTCACACGCAAAACAACTTGAGGTTCATAAATAAAATAATGAATGCTGATATGCATGGATGATGTGAAAACTGCATGACGTTTCATATTATGACCTCCTTTGAAGTGGGCGTTTTTGTCCTTTAGGCTTAATTAAACATTTCTTTTGAAAACCTATTAAATCAGTTCTTTTTGCCAACACTAAAGCTTCATAAACAAGATGATAATTTTGTGGACGACGATACTGCATCAAAGCTCTTTGCATGGCTTTTTCTTTTAGTGTTTTCGCAACATAGACTGGACTCAAATCACGAGGATCTAATTCGGTATAATACATCGCTGTTGATAATGTACCAGGAGTTGGATAAAAATCTTGAACCTGTTCTGGCTGATGATGAATATCTCTTAAATACTCTGCCAGTTCGATAGCACTGTTTAAATCACTGCCTGGATGTGAAGACATAAGATAAGGTACAAGATATTGGTTCTTATTCATCTCTTTATTGAGTTGTGTATATTTTTGAACAAATTTTTCATATAACTCACGATGAGGTTTTCCCATCTTGTCTAACACTTGATTACTAATATGTTCTGGAGCCACCTTTAATTGTCCACTGATATGATATTGTACAAGTTCCTTAAAAAAGCTGTCATCTTGATCATACATCAAATAATCATAGCGAATTCCCGAACGTATAAAGACCTTTTTGACACCATCTAAGCTTCTTAATTTTCTTAACAGTTTCAAATAATCTTGGTGGTCCACTCTTAATTGACGACATGGCTGAGGCCATAGACATTGTCTAGTTGGACAAGCTCCATGTCTGGTTTGTTTTTGACAGCTAGGAAATCTAAAATTAGCTGTTGGTCCACCGACATCATGGATATATCCTTTGAAATCTGGCTCTTGAATCATCTTTTTCGCTTCTTCAATCAAAGATTCATGTGAACGTGACTGAATGATACGTCCCTGATGAAAATTCAATGCACAAAAATTACAGGCTCCAAAACAACCACGATTACTAATTAATGAAAAACGAACTTCTTCAATAGCGGGTATATAATCATAACTTGGATGATATGTTCTTTGATAAGGCAAAGCATATGTATCATCCATTTCCATCTGTGTTAATGGTCGATTCGGACGGTTTTGTACAATGTAAAACCCTTCATAAGGTTCTACCAATGTTTTCGCATTGTAATGATCAGTATGGCGATATTGAATACCAAAAGATTTCGCATATTCTCTTTTATCATGAGTAATATCATGATAAGAAGGTAACATGACATAGTCTTGTGAAATCATAGATAAATCCTTCACTTTAAAAACCGTTCCATCCAAATATGTTAAATAACGTGCCTCTAATCCCGAATCCAATGCTTCTGCAATCTCTATAATGCTGTTTTCTCCCATACCATACATTAATAAATCTGCCCCTGCATCTACAAGAATAGACTTTCTGACTTTATCATCCCAATAATCATAGTGTGCCAGACGTCTTAAACTGGCTTCAATTCCACCAATTAAAATCGTCGCATCGGGATAAGCCTGACGTACTTTTTGGCTGTAAACAATCACGGCACGATCTGGACGATGTCCCATTTCACCATTATTCGAATAACTATCTTTCTTTCTTCTTTTTTTCGATACACTATAATGATTCACCATAGAATCAATATTCCCACTGGAAATCAAAAATCCCAGACGTGGTTTACCAAAACGCTGAAAATCATCTAAACGACGCCAGTCTGGCTGGGCTAACATACACACTTTAAAACCACGACTTTCTAAAGTTCGTGTAATAATCGCTGCACCAAAGGATGGATGATCCACATAAGCATCACCACTAATATAAACAAAATCAGGCTGTTGCCAACCTCTTTCTAACATTTCTTCTCTTGTCACTGGTAAAAATTGTCCCATATCATTTCCCCTTCACTTGTTCCTATTATACACCAATTTGTTTTGAAGAAAAATAAAATTGTGTAGAAATTCTACACAATTTGATGAATAAAACGTGATGTTTTCAACTGAATTCCCGTATATTCCTCTATCAGTGTTTCCATTAAAGGAACCAATACAGAAATAACAGATGAAGATACATGAATATGATCAATAGCTTTCATTGGAATTTTATGGATATGACGAAAAGCCTTAAGAACTTCATGAGAATATAATGGGTGATGACCCAGATGTTCACGACAGACAAATCCTCCATCTTCTAATGAAATAGAGACCACCTGTGGAGAACGACAAAAGACACATCCATCAACATCTAAAGAAACACCATTATGTTCTAAGATAAAAACATTAAAAACAAGATAAACCAATAAAGGCATATAACCAACATCTAAAGCATGTAAAGCCTCATATAAGATTTCATACTCTTTTTCTAAAGGCTGATTTTCTTCCACATAACGATAATAATATTCTAAAATATATTGTCCAACAATCTCACTTTCAAGGTTTTCTTCAATATGTCGGAAATAATTCACGGGTGAAGCTTTCATCAATGAACTGAGTCCTTTTTTAAGATGAATCGTCAGCTCACTTAACATCATTTCCTGACATCCTCTTGCATTTTTACTTGTCATCTTTCTAATGCCTCGTGCCAGAACACTGATTTTTCCATACTCACGGGTATAAACATGTAAAATCATATCATTTTCTTTATAAGGTGTTTTCTTTAAAATAATCGCTTCGACTGTTTCCTCATGAATAGTCGTTTTCATCATAACCAAACTCTCTTAAATACTTTTGTTTATTACGCCAGTTCTTTTCCACTTTCACAAATAATTCCAGTGTTACTGGTGTCTGTAAAAAGCGTTTCATTTCACGACGAGCATTTTGTCTGATTTTTTTTATCATGCTGCCTTGTTTTCCAATAAGAATGGCTTTTTGACTTGGGCGATCCACGACAATCGCTGCCATGACATGCACTCCCTGTTCATCTTCTGTCATACTTTCAATCACAATCGCAACACTATGTGGAACTTCTTCATGCGTAAAATAAAGAATCTTTTCACGAATAAATTCAGCCATAATAAAACGTTCTGGATGATCTGTAATATGATCTTTAGGATAATACATCACACCTTCATGAAGATCACTTTTAATAATTTCTAATAAATGTTCTACATTATCTCCATTTAATGCACTGATAGGAATGATTTCTTTAAAATCAAACATTTCTTTCCATTGTGCCAATTTTTGAACCAGTTGTTCTTTAGACAATAAATCTATTTTATTTAAAATCAGATAAACAGGTCCATCAGCTTCTTTTAAACGATTGACAATAAAACGATCTCCCTTACCAATCTTTTCATCAGCTGGCGCAATCAATAAAACAATATCCACACCATAAATACTATTTAAAGCATTCGTATTCATAAATGAACCTAAACCATCCTGTGGTTTATGAATACCCGGTGTATCCATAAAAATAATCTGTGCCTCATCATCCGTATAAATCCCTTGAATGGTATTACGTGTTGTTTGAGCTGTTGATGATGTAATCGCCAATTTTGTTTTTAATATATGATTTAATAACGTCGATTTTCCAACATTGGGACGACCAACAATACTTACAAATCCTGATTTAAATGTCATAAACTTTCTCCTGTAAATGCACGTGGTAATAACGTCTGCATATTTGTCACTTCATAATAATCTTTGTTTCCTAAAATAATAGGTGTGAGAGGATTCATTAATTCTGCCAGTACCTGTCGACAGGCTCCACATGGAGAGATTAAAGGTGTACAATCTCCCACAATCGCTAAAGCTTCGATATCATCTTGACGATATCCTTGACAATAAGCTTGAAAAATCGCATTACGCTCTGCACACATAGTTGAACCATAAGCTGCATTTTCAATATTTGTCCCGTATATTCTCTGTCCATTTTTTAACAACAGACACGCTCCCACACGAAAATGTGAATAAGGAACATAAGCATTCTTAGAAGCTTCAAACGCTTCATCTACAAGTTTTTGATAATCCATATTTAACCTCTTTCTATTCCTAACTGATTTAAAATTTCTTTTTGTAAACTAAACATTTCTTTTTCTTCATCTTCATTCATATGATCATATCCTAATAAATGCAAAAGACCATGCGTCATCAAAAAACACATCTCACGCTTTAAAGAATGTCCATAATCTTTGGCTTGAGCACAAGCATGATCATAAGAAATAAAAATATCTCCTAAACTTCTTGGCATTCCTTCTACATAATATTGTTCATTATCTTCTAAAGCAAAACTAATCACATCTGTCGCACGATCAATATGACGATAATCACGATTGATTTGATGAATCTGCCCATCATCAACAATCACACAAGATAATTCAACATCATCATCCAACTGTAAAGTTTTTAAAGTTGTTTCAATAATTTGTTTAAAAACATCTTCATAACTTTCTTGACATAAATGTTTTTCATCTTCATATACAAAATCAATATTCATCTTCTCACCCTTTATTTCTTTATTTTTCCTTTTTCAATTATAACACATTCCATATCCTTGTTCACTATCTTTGTTTGATGGTTCACCATAATATAAATCTTTCCCTCATCATTTTTCAATAAATATCGTAAAATCTTATTAGCCAGACGGGTATCTAAATGCGAAAAAGCTTCATCCATAATCAAAACATCCCATTCACGACACAACATACGAATCAACGCAACAACCTGTCTTTGCCCTAAAGACAAAGGACTTCCATCTTCATTTAAGACGATATGAAACATATCTATAAGCTGTTCTTGATTGAAAGTTTTTAAATAAAATTGAATTTTCTTTTCATCAGGACATAAAAAATTATCTTTTAAAGTCATATGTAAAAAAGTTGGTGTTTCATTTAAATAACCAATATGCTGATGTAAAGATGATAAATCAATCTGTCTTAATTCCTGTCCATTCATATAAATATCTCCCTGATATGTATTATCCTGTCCCATCAACAGTTTTAAAAGTGTAGATTTTCCACTACCGGTTGCCCCTTTGATCCAAAGATGATGATGAATATCTAAATCAATATGTTCTAAAACTGGCATTTGATACCCATAGGCATAACTGACATCATCATAACGAATAGATGTAATAGACTGATTCAAGGTTTCTAAAGAAGGTTGTTCATCAATTTCAAAATTCTTATATTTTTCATAAATCAAACTGACCTGTTTATACTGACTTGCTAGTGTCACGATATTTAAAACTGGTTGAATACAATAAGATACAAGCATATAAAACATCATCAATTGCCCCATTGTCATTGTTTTTTGAGAAAAGAAATAAAATCCTAAACATAAAATCATTCCATAACACAAAACAATCATATATTGGACAAGAGAATGAAATTGATTTAAGAATAATGCCTGTTTTTCTTTTAATAAAGCTTCATCCAAATAAATATGATAACTTCTTTCTCTTTGTCTTTGAAACAAATCAAAATAACAAATCAAACGATGGTTTTCAATCAATTCCAAGACATGATGCCCAAAATGAAAATGGGCTTCCAGATAATTTTTATTCAAAGTCTGAAAATCCTTTAAACGACGATAACTCATCAAAACAATAATCAATAAAACAACGCTCACAATACATGTCATCCAAATATTTAAAAACCACATTCCTATCCATAAGACAACAAAAAACATACCATCTAAAAAAAACTTTTCAAAACATTCTAAACTCATTTCTGTTAATTCAAATAAACTTAATAATTGACTTTGAATAACACCATCATCTTGACGATAAAAAGTTTCTGGTTGTTTCAACATATTCATAAAAGACTGAAAAACATAATCTTCATCCATTGCTTTTTGTAAATAAATCATTTCTTTCATTTTTAATTGAGAAAGATATGTACGCATCATTTCTAAAAAACAATAACCTAAAGAAAGCACAGCCATATAGAAAAATGGTGTCTTCAAATCAATATAATCAATTAAAATTTGAAAAAAATAACTGCTGCCATAACCAATCAACGCAATCCATAAACCTTTCCATAAAAAAGATATCAGATACTTTTGATAAGACAAAAACATTTCCTTTAAAAACTGAAAATAACTTTTATAACATAGTTCAGGAACACGACCAACATGTTTAATCACAATCACAAAACGCCCGAAAATGTCTTCCACATCTTCACGATACAAAGTGATTAACCCTCTGGCTGGATCACCTATGATAAACTCATCATCTTTGATTTCATACAAAACAACAAAATGTCCTAGTCCTGCTTCAATCATATATAAAATACAAGGACATTTTACTTCTTTTTCCACATCATCTAAATGTGCTTCATAGGCTTTGGCTTCAATCTGATAGCTTTTTAAACATTCAATCATTCCTTTGATTGAAATACCATTTTGATTCAATCTGGCTTTCTTTTTAATGTTTTTGATTTCATCATGAAAATGATAATACTTTAAAATCATCGCAATACAATAAGCACCACATGCTTTTTCTTCATCTTGTAATTCTATTGGATATTTGTACATAGAAAAACCCCCTTACTTTTATATACGCAAAAAGTAAGAGGTTTTTCTTCTTTTTATGACAATTTTTTTAAATTTTTTTTCAAAATATCAATAAATGCATCAACATGTTCACGCTGAATAATAAATGGTGGTAACATACGAATCACATTTGTCCCCGCTGTCACAACAATCACACCATCATCCAATAAAGAATGCACAACTGGTTTTGCTTCTTGATTCAATACCAGTCCCTGCATCAAACCTAAACCTCGACGTTCAACCACACAATCAAATTCATTGACAACTTCATCTAAACGCTGAATCAGGTATTGTGAAATTTCCTGTACATGGTCTAAAAGGTGTTCTTTTTCCAGGATTTCAAAAACAGTTTTTACAGCCATACAAGCCAATGGATTTCCTCCATAAGTACTTCCATGATCACCAGCTTGCATAGCCTGTGCCCATTTTTGATTAGCGACAAAAGCACCTACTGGAATTCCACAGCCAATACCTTTAGCCAGACAAACAATATCAGGCATGATATCATATTGGAAATATGTCATGATTGTTCCAGTACGTCCCATACCACATTGCACTTCATCTAAAATCAGACAGATATCATGTTCATCACAAAGTGCTCTTAAAGCTTTCATAAAAGCCTGATCACAAGGATAAACGCCACCTTCACCTTGAACAGGTTCCACAATAATAGCAGCAGTACGTTCATTGATGAGATTCTTAACACTTTCAATATCATTCAAAGTGGCATATCGAACTCCTTCAATTAATGGTCCAAAGGCTTTTTGATAGGCAGGATTTCCTGTCAACTTCACTGAACCGGTAGAACGCCCATGAAAAGAATGATGAAAAGAAATGATTTCACTATCTGCCTTTCCATGTTTTAAATAATAATACTTTCTTGCCAGTTTTAATGCCCCTTCTGTGGCTTCAGTTCCAGAATTACAGAAAAAGACAGCATCTAACTGTGTGGCTTTTTTGACTGCTTCGGCCGCCTCCACAGCAACTGGTGAATAAAAATAATTAGAAACATGCATTAAAGTATCTATTTGTTTTTGCAATGCTTCAACATAGGCTGGATAACGATAACCTAACGAATTGACACCAATCCCGGCATAAAAATCTAAATAACGACGTCCTTTGGTATCATAAAGATAAACACCTTCACCTTTTTCTAAAACAATATCATAACGTCCATAAGCTTTTAAAAAAGCTTCTTCCCCTCTTGTATACCAATCTTCCATCATTAAACCCCCTTTATATTTTTGACAATTCTTTCATATAAATCAATCGCCTTGATTAATACATCTTCATGAAAGTTAAATGTTTCCGTATGCAGTCCACTTTGATAACGATCACACTTTGTTCCAAGAAAGAAGAAAATACCTGGAACAGCCTTTTGATAAAAAGCAAAATCTTCCGCTAACATCAAAGGTTCATCTAATTCAATATAACGATCTAAATCAACACATTTTTTCCATTGTAAATACAACGATGAAGAATTAATGACTGGTGGATACATTGGTGGACAACTCCACTCAATTTGACATTGATAACTTTGCATTAAGCTTTCATGAATCGCTTGAATATGTTTTGTCATTTGGTGAAAAAGAGATTCATCATAACAACGCAAAGTTCCATGCATCACTGTTTGTGTCGCTACACTATTACGGGCTGTTCCTCCTTCTATTTGGCCAATATTCAAAACAACTGGCTGAAAAGGAGAAATCTGACGAGAAACCATTGTCTGATATTGCATATAGGCCTGATTGGCTATCATAATACTATCAACACCATCTTGAGGTAATCCTGCATGAGCACCTTTTCCATGAATAGTGACATCCAGTTCTCCACACATTGCCATCAATGGTCCTTTTTTACAGGCAATCATTCCTTCTTCAATCAATGGCATCAAATGCATACCAAAAATCGCTTTGACATTGTATTTTTCAAAAATACCAGATTCAACGACAAAACGAGCAGCTCCCGGTGATTCTTCAGCAGGTTGAAAAATCAAAAGAATATTATAATTCAATGGTTCTTTTATAATTTTTAAACGTTTTGCAAATCCCAATAATGCACTCATATGTCCATCATGCCCACAGGCATGCATACATCCAGAATGTTTAGAAACATAATCGACTTCATTTTTTTCTTCAATCGGTAGACCATCTATATCACTGCGAAAAGCAAGTGTCGATAAACAGCCATTATCAATATAAACAATCGTTCCAGTATCCACAATACTTTCCCATTGATATCCCATTTTTTCCAATTCATGACGCAAATACTTTGCTGTTTCATATTCTTTTAATCCCAGTTCAGGAATCTGATGAAGCTCTCTCCTCCAACGTTTGACATCTTCCATAATTTCACCTTAAATTTTTCTTAAATCATCCATTAATTGTGTCTTTTCTTTTGTTTCATCTGTTTTTTCTTCTTTAATGATACGTGCTGGATTTCCTGCAACAACAGCTCCAGCTGGCACATCATTTAATACAATACTTCCTGCACCAACAACAGCCCCTTTACCAATACGAACACCTTCTACAACAACTGCATTCGCACCAATTAAAACATCATCTTCCAATACAACTGGTTTGGCACTAGGTGGTTCAATAACACCTGCTAAAACTGCTCCAGCACCAACATGACAATGTTTTCCAACTTCAGCACGTCCACCTAAAACAGCACCCATATCAATCATTGAACCTTCACCAATTTTCGCTCCAATATTAATCACAGCCCCCATCATAATGACCGCATTATCTTCAATTGTCACATTTTCACGAATAAATGCACCCGGTTCAATACGTGCATTGATATTTCGCATATCCAACATTGGAATCGCACTATTACGACGATCCTGTTCTAAATAAGTATCTGTAATCTGATCTTGATATGTTTCTAAATATTTTTCAACATTTTCTAAATCACCAATCAAAACACGACTTGTTTCTGTTCCAAAAACTTGAATAGATTCATCACAAGGTAAGTCATGTCCATTGACATAAACTTTTACTGGTGTTTGTTTTTTTGCATCTCTGATATATTGAATGATTTCTTGTGCTGTACTATACATTTTTAAAATCCTCCTCATTTATGATTCCTTCAAATACCGTTCTTGCTGGTCCTTCCATGAAAATATGACCATCTTCATAATCAATATGTAATACTCCACCTAACAGTTCCACATCAACCTGCCTTCCACATAAGCCATTAACATAACTGGCATACATCACTGCACAGGCACCTGTTCCACATGCCATTGTTTCTCCTGAACCTCTTTCCCAGACACGCATTTTTAAACGCTCTGGACTTACGACCTGTACAAATTCTGTATTAACAGATTCGGGAAACATCTGATTTTTTTCAAAACAAGGACCAATGTCCTCAATCGCAAAATCAAGTTGATCAACATAAGTCACAACATGGGGATTTCCCATTGAAACAGCGGTACAATAATAAATATTTTGATTAATTTGCAATGGTTCATTAATCATTTCCGTTTTTTCAAAAAGACAAGGAATCATTTTCACATCCAATGATGGTTTTCCCATATCTACTCTGACAGATTGCACCGTTCCATTTTCAACCTTTAACCAGACTCTTTTAACTCCAGCCAATGTTTCAATTTCCAGATAAGTCTTCTCAGTTAAATGATGGTCATAAACAAATTTCGCAAAACAGCGAATCCCATTACCACACATCTTTCCTTCACTGCCATCACGATTAAACATACGCATCAAAAAATCATAATTTTGAGAAGGAAGAATCACAATCATCCCATCACTGCCAATTCCAAAATGGCGATCACTGATACGTGATATAAATGCTGGTGTCATAATGACATCCTGATGAATACCATCAACATAAATATAATCATTTCCAATGCCTTCCATCTTTGTAAATTTCAATGTTTTTCACCTCATCTTTTTGAAATATATTAACATTTTTTTAATATAATGAAAAGTCTTTTAAATGAATTGCATATATTAAAACAAGGTGAAAGTATGAAATATATGTTTAAAAAAATCAACCAGATTCTCTCTATCTTCCTGCTTACTTTAATTATTATGATTCTTTATTATCATTTCGCATATTAAAAATAACGGCCTAGCCGTTATTTTCATCACTATGATCTTGTGTTATTGTTTCTGTTGAAGTATTATCTTGAGTCTTAGAATCTGTATGTTCTTCTATCATATTTTGTTTTGCTTTCTTTTTATTTTTAAGAATCAAAGCAATAAAACCAATCACAACCAAAATGCCTATACCGACAAAAACATAAGTCATATCCATACTTGCTTCTTTTGCAGAAGAAATAACAATTTCATTCTCTTGAGGGGGCTGACTTGCCAGTTCCAGAAGATCAATTGTCACATTTTGACCATCAACAGTTCCAACATTGGACTCTACATCTCCTGGCATTTTAATATTCATCACCATCTCTAAGCCTAAAGCCTTCATCTTATCTACAGAATAACCAGCTGTCTGTGAAAACTCTGAATTCATTTGTTGACTTAGATTTTCTAATGGTAATCTTAAAACCAGACAATCTTTCCCATCAATCGTTTCTTCTTGAATATTGATCCCCATTTCATCAACCGTTGATGTTAATCCTTCTATACGCACACCAACCCATTGAGATGCATCTATCATTTCATCAATAGCAGTCACTTTAGCATTCTGCCCTTCTGGTGATGATAGAATTTCATCTTCCATCTGTTGAACAAAATCTTCCTTTGTCATTTGAGAAGCTTGTAAAGCACTTTCTTCAATTAGTAACTCCATAGATGAACGTACACTTTTATCGGGACCCACTTCAAAATTCATTCTCATTTTCATGCATCCTGTTAATAAAAAAACAGTTAATAACAACGTAAAAACTTTTAATATTTTTTTCATAAATATCCACCTTCCCTATCTCCATTGTAACATATTCTTGATTAAGAAACATAAATTATCAAAAAAAGACAATAAATATTTAAACTTCCTCTAAAAATCATTGTATGTTATAATTCTATCACTATAAAAAAGGAGAATGTAAATGGGATTATCAGAGTTTTTAAGATTAGCTATTCCTTCAGTAGGTTTGGCAGGTTTGATTGTTTTGATATTGGGAGGAATGTATGGATTTTATCTTTTTTATCAAAAAAAGCAGGGCAAAAATATTCATTGTTCAATCAAAAAACTGATTTTAAGTGGTATGCTTATTGGCTATGTGATTGTTGTGATTTTGGCAACACTGACCAGTAGGTCCAGTTTTTCTTATGAACAAAAATTCAGTTTTGAACTATTCAGTTCCTATCGTATGGCTATCAATCATTTTCAACTACGTGAATGGCGTAATATCATTTTAAATATCATAATGGGTGTTCCTTTAGGCATCTTATTACCATGTTTATTTGAGAAAATGAGATATTGGTGGCCGACATATCTTTCAGGACTATTATTTACAATATTGATTGAAACAACACAACTGATCACACATCGTGGTATTTTTGAAATGGATGATATTTTGAATAATACTTTAGGATGCATGATTGGTTTTGGTTTATTTATTTTAGGTCATACGCTATTCCAAAAAGCAAAGAAAAAACCTATCAAATTAAGACCTGTCATTATTTCTCAGTTTCCTCTATTTTTAGCAATCCTATCTTTTACTTATATATTTGTATCTTACTCATATCAAGAATTAGGTAATTTAGCACAAGCTTATTATAAAAAAGCAGATATGTCACATATCGAAGTCATAAGTCATGTTCCTTTATCACATCAAGCGACCTCACAACCTGTTTATAAAATCAAAACATATCCCGATAAAGACTATAACACTCTCGCAAAGACCATTTTTCAAAAGCATCAAGATATCATAGATGACCAGCAAACAGAAATAAACAATGAAAACATGTCTTTTGTATCAAAAAACAAAGATATAAACATCTTCATTGATAAAAAAGAAGGCTCAATTAATATTATCTATCCCGAAGAATTCCAACCAAACACGCAAAACTTATCTCAACAGGAAGTGAAAAAAGTCATTGAAAAAGAAGGTATTTCAATTCCAGAACAAGCCATTTTTACACAAATAGATACAGGAACCTATGAATTTTCAATAAATTCAAACACAGGGCAACATTATATTCAAGGCAATATTTCAGTACAAATCAACCAAGATTATTCTCTTTCTTTTCTATCTTATCAAATAAAATCCTTTGATATTTATAAGTCCTATCCTATCATTTCTGAAAAACAGGCTTTCCAATATATTAAAGAAGGACAATTCAATCAAGATTGGATGATCTCTTTAGGTAACGAAATCGTCATTCATTCAATTCAGCTCGTGTACAGAGAAGATTCAAAAGGGTATTACCAACCTGTTTATCAGTTTGGTGTAGAAAATGATCAATTGATTTATATCCCAGCTATTCAATAATCAGTCCTAATGAAAAAGTATATCTTTGAAATGATATACTTTTTCATCATATGTATTTATAAGTCCACAAAAGAAATCAGTTCCATATCATGTTGTTGAATAAATGCAGATACCTCTGAATCCATTAGTGAAGCAAATTCTCTTGCTCTTTGAACATGATAACTGCTCAAATCTAATAAAGTCTGATCAACATAAGCAGGATGTAAAGCCAATTCAATAATTTCTCTTTTTTCATCGAAAGCTTTTTCAAATAATTTCAACAATGTTTCAACTGTTCCATGATTATAAAAATCTGGAATATGGCATGGTGCATAGGCAATACCATGTTCTTTTAAAATATTTTCTATCTGTTGATTTTGAGCACGCATAGGTAAATGATATTTTTTAGCCAATTTCATAGCTGCTTTGAACTGTTTTGGTGTCATACATACATGAAAATCAATATGATCAGGTCTAAGTCCAGTCGCTAAAAACTTATCCATCTGTGCCTGATATTCTTTATCTAATTCACTTTGTTCACTTTTTTCAATGATTTCTGGATCACGATAAAAATGATCATTTTCATCCGTTAAAGTTTTTAATCCTTTAACCACAGAATACTTTGTTACCAAATGAATACCTACATGTAATAAATCTGGATATTGTTTCATTAATGAAACAGCATGTTCAAATCCGGACATATTAACCATTAAACTTGTAGAAGTCAAAATGCCATGTTGAAATCCTTCCAATATAGCCAAATTCACTCCTCTAGAAAATCCAAAATCATCTTGTATCTTTATAAAAAAGGTTTATTTTTAAAACACCATTTTATTCTCGTAACTATCAGCAAAGCGTTGTATAATAAAGTTGTAAAAATAATCAAAAGGAGAATATCATTTATGGAATCACATCTTTCGGAAGTATGGATTGTAGCCATCGCTTTTTATGGACTTGCTATATATACTTTCATCACTTCAAAACCTATGAATTTCTGGGCTGGTCATAAAATTTCATCTCATAGAATAAAAAATGTCAAAAAGTATAATATTTGTTTAGGGATTATGTGGTTGTTTTTAGCTATTTATTTTAGTATTGGCTCTTATTATGAGTATACGAATCATATAAACATGGTTTATATGATGTATCAAATATTTATAAAATACATTTTATCATGTATGATTATTTATTACGCTGTGGTATGGTATTATTTTAAAGCACGATAATAATACTAAAAATCTATAAACCTCAAAAACACACAACAATTTCCATAAAACAGTCATAAAAGCAAACAATAAAAACACTGTATTAAAAGTATATCAAAGTATGATTTTACATACTCAGATATACTTTTTTGAATATGAATATTATTGATTCTTTGTGATATATTTGTTGTATTGCTGTTTATTTTCCTCTATTAATTCTAGTCTATATCTATCTCCAGTCAACAAAATACGACTCCATGTATTAATAGGAAAATTCTTTAATAATGATATTTGATACTGATCACCATCTTCTGGAACCCAAACTTCATCTAATATATATTTTTCATTTTCTTTCTTTAATGTGACTTTCATATAATCAAAATAACCACTTTCTAAAAATTCACTGTCATTTTTATACTGTTCTATATAAAACATTCCATAAACGACGGCTTTATCTTTTGATTCAGTGATTTTAAATAATTTATAAGATATTATTGCAAAATCATATTCAATATATTCATCGTCCATATGTGCCAATTCATACCTTAAACTTTCATCAAGTTCTTTTGTTGGTGTCACAACCTGATGATCCCAATAAAACAGTAATACTCCTAAAGAGGCTATAATTCCTAAAATAATCAAAACTATCTTTTTCTTTCTGCTCATTGTTTTGTCCTCCAAATACTATAATCTCACTTTTCTTCATTGCTTTCTGGAATATCATGACTATCAATATATTCATACATCTGTTTTGCACATTTTGTAGATAGCTTCTCCGGATTCAGAAGAATACATATCAATATGGTTATCTCTGTTATCTTTATTTTCTTTAAGCGTTTCATTTCTAAATCGAAGTACAGCACAATATCCATAAACTTTGATATATGCATCATCTTCTGTATATCCAAATGGATGATAGGCTGAAGTTATCAAATCAAAATGTGATGGTACGATTGTTTTCATATATTCATCTGGATCTACCATTGTTTCAAGACATTCTGTCACAGCCTGATCAACTTCTTGAGGCAATTCCACTGATAAATTCAAACAATAATGATAGATTTGTAATAATCCCATCACAAATGCAATAACAACAATCGATATGATTGTGACTTTCTTACTCTTTTTCATTTTAACCTCTCCCATTTTTAAGTTATTCAAGTCAATTATCTATTATAAAAATTACAATATTTATCAAAAATATGTTTTAAAAACACTTTAATATTTTATTAATAATTCTTTAATATCATTAGTATTTTAAACACAAAAAAAGCCCTTAAAATAAGGACTTTACCATTTTGATGGAGCGGGTGATGGGAATCGAACCCACGTAGTCAGCTTGGAAGGCTGAAGTTCTACCATTGAACTACACCCGCATACTCTGGGGCGGACGATGGGAGCATGTCATTTAATAAAAATACATACAAAACGCAGTATTTAAGCCATTTTAAAAGTATATCAAAGTATAATTTTATACGTTTTGATATACTTTTTTATCATTTTTGGTGTTATTTTGGTGGGAAAATTATTCTTCAAATTTATACTACTATGAAAGTTTCCCTGAAGCACTACAAGTCAATTTAACCGTTTGATTAACTGTTTTTAAAACTGTTCCATCTTGATGATGTTGTTTAGCTGTTACACTTGCCAATGCTGTTGCACCACTTTTTGAAGATTTTGCATTACTCAATTTCCAACTTACTGAATTATTTTTTGTGCTTACTGATGATTTTGTACAACTTGCTGTCGTACCATTATATGTAAATGTTCCCGTGACAGTTACTGACCAATATATTGTTCCACTACTACCTTTATATGATGCTGTTTTTTTACCTGTAATTGATGATGCTCTTGTAAGAACATTACTTTGTTCAACAGTTACTTCAATATAACTTCCATCATCAAATTCTTCTTCAATATAGGTATACGTGTCAATATAGTCTAATGCATTAACATTTGAAATAGTCATCATTGCACTTATACATATTAATGATACAAAAAACTTTTTAATAATATTTTTCATTTTATTCATTCCTTTCTATTCCTCAATTACTTCAACAGCTTCTTCAATATAAGCATTTTGAGAATCTCTAACCTCATTATATGTCTTTTGATATATGTACGCCTTATATGAAAAGAATAATGTACATAAAATCAAAAATAGTATGAAAACATTTCTTAACATTCTTACAATTTTTGCTTTTTTAATCAAACCATAAATGCCTTCTTGTTTATAGTATTCAGTGATGATTTCTTCAGGTGTTCCTAATCTTTCAATGATTTCATCATAGGGTGCATCTTCAATATTATCCATAAGTTTACTTAAAAACTGTCGTTCTTTCTTTCCAAAGTAAGAAAATAAATATTTACACTCATTATGATAGCGTTTCATATCCTTATTCATAGTTTTCCTCCATCAAATCATTAATCACTTGAACCATATCTTTATATTCCTGATAGATTTTATCAAGATAGGCTTTCCCTGATTCTTCCAAATGATAATAAACTCTTGTCATTCTTTTTCCCACCAGTTTCTTCTCGCTAGTAATATAACCAAGTTCTTCAAATTTGTAAAGAATTGGATACATTGACCCCTCTTTGACATCTATTTTCCCATTTGTTCTTTCCTTTAATGTATGAGTAATCTCATAACCATAGCAATCTTTTTCTTTCAAAATTCTTAAAAATAACATTTCTAATCGAAAGAAATTATTCTTTTTAGACATGGCATCACCTCTATATAAATTTATCAAATACAAATTTTTATTTCAATATATATTTTATCTATATATTTATTGACATATATTTTTTATGTGCTAAAATCTAAATGAAAGGAGATAATCATTATGAAAAAAAATTACAAATCAAGAATTAAATCAAGTTTAATTGTATTATCATTTTTATCATTGCTTTTATGTAATTTTGGATTGACGAATACTTATGCCAAAACACTAGATATTAATTATTTTAATAATGAATTGGGCATTTCCATTGATGAATCATCCAAAATAAACTTATATGGAGCCAACGATCAAATAGTTGCTTATTTTTTCAATTTAGAAGAGGGAGGTTATATTATAATTGACTGTCAAAATAACGATTATGTTGAATATAGCACCGAATCTGAAAATTTATTTATTATCAATCCCGATAAAAAATATTACTATGGTGGAGCTCTTAATTATTTTGAAGAAGAATCCGCAAATACTATAAGAGAAGTTGCAACAGACACTATTGTAAATAAAAAAATTGCAGTATTAGAACAAAACAATGAAGATATTGAAATGAACATGGATGTTGCACAACCAAATGTAGTATTCCCACCTGGCTCTTTCTCAAGAAAACTTTCTTATAAACCTAGAACATACAATACAAACAAAACAGGAATCTGTGGTTCAACAGCCTCTGCGATTCTATTAGCTTATTACTATGATCATATCAATAAAATATATGTCGATAAAAGTTTAATTACTTCAGATGGCGTAGCTTTAACAAATAAAATGAAATCATATATCGAACCTTCTACTCCTGGAAGCACTTATACATCACTACCAAAAGGATTGAATAATTACCTTTCTAGTAGAGGACTTCAAAAAACTGCAAAGAAAATCAATTTAAAGGAAGGTGCAGAAAAAATTTACAGTAATAAACAGCCTGTTATTGCGGGAGTCACTAATCATCCAACGTATGGGGAACACTGGGTTGTTGCTTATGGCTTCTCTATGAACTCTTTATTAGTTCAATCTTATACAGTAAATAATGGATGGGGACAAAATGAAATAGTTATAAATGCTAAATATTTAGATGGAGCCGTATGTATATAAACATGCGATCAAAAATATCCATTTTAATCATATCAACCATAATATTCAGTATATTTATATTATTTGAAACATCAAATAGTGAAAATATAAATTATAGAGTTGAAAGTATTAAATTAAGTATTTATGGTCAAAATGAAATTCCTTATGAATATTATACAACAAAACAAAAATCCATTAATTATATAGTAAGCAAAATAAATTCAATATCATTACACAATGATAACAAAATAGCAAAAATAAATGAATTTAATCTTCCCAAAACAACTAAATATGTTTTAGAAATAAGTGGAAAAAAATTGTCAAAATATACTTTTGTTAATAATTATGTACTATATAACAATTACATTTATCGTGTTAATAATTGTAATTCTATTATTAATTCAATCGAAGAAGAAATAAGGAAAGCTGTCAATTAAAATTTTATAATATTTATACAACCAAAAAGAGATTATAATAAACAGTTTAAAGGTTATATATAATCTCTTTTTATGTATTTTTATTTAAAACTTTATTATATTAACTAATCTCACTGAAAAAGTAAGATACTTACGTGAAAACATATTTATCAGCAATCTTCTTATATTTAATATTCTAAAATTAATCATTATATCCAAAACGAAAGCCAATGTAGAAAATTTACATTGGCTTTTTTACTCTAATCATTACTATTTTTCTATTTCGTCCAAAAATCTTATCTTATACCCTATCTTTTTAGGAATATACTTTTTCACATATTCAACATCATAATCTTTTTTATCATATGTAATCACAACTTCTTTAATATTTTCAAACCCACTGTTTTCTATTCTAAATATTTCAAAATATAAAACGTTTGATATGTACATATCTTCGTTCATAAATACTTCAGTCCATGAATCCCTATCTAACTTCGTGCGAAACTTAATCCTGAGCATTGACCAATGCTCTTTTTTTATACGTGACCATGAATCTACAATTGTAAAAGTATTTCCAGAGCGTTTTTTATATGCATATCCATCAAAAATCATGACTCCCGTTCTCAAGTGATTAGGAACATTGGGTTTAATTGCTATTGTATAATTATGTGTATTTAAATAACATAAGTAGCGAAGTGATGTCAAAGAATAATCTTCATCAACATCATCTTTCAAAATATCAAAAAGAACATCTTCTTTTGGTTGATTAAGATATTTTGATAATTTGCTAAGAATAGAATCAGTTGGATAAGCTATTCGCCCATTTTTAATATCCATAATATTTCCATAACTGATTTTTGAATCTATGGATAACTGACGAAAAGATATATCCTTTTCTTCTCTTAATTTATGTATATATGTTGTTATTGACATGAATGTTCACCTCGTAAATATTATACATTATTTTTATAAATAAGTATTGCGAAATTCATAATATACTAAAATTTATATAAATATCTATTGCAATAATCATATATAATGGTATAATAAAGTCGTGGTAAGTATTATATGTATTTGATGTTATGAAAAATATATATTTTATGTACCAACATCGAAAGGCAGGTGAAAACATATGGAAATTAGACAAAAATTTTGTACGTATCAGGAACTCGCAGATGCCGTTGGGTGCAGTTATCAACAGATTGCTAAAGTTCATGCAAAACGCATCATTGAATTGTTTGGCATTGATAAAAATAGACTTCCTAAAGCAGGATTACTTCCTATTGAAGCATGTGAACAATACTTTGATGTAACTCATCCTATTGAGAAAAGAAAAGAATCATTCATTCCAACCGCCAAGTAAGAATATGAATGATTCCAAGCAAAGAAACATATTTTTATATGCTCTTTTCTCTTAAAGTATATCAAAGAATATGTTTCTTTTCAAACAAATTTGAAAGGAATAAAGTCAAAATATGAATCATAAACTTTACTCACAAAGCGAATTATTAAATACTCATTTTGAAAATAAACAAGACGATATTCTGGAAGGATTGCTTAAAGTAGGATTGTATATATTTGCCGGTACGAGTAAAATTGGAAAATCTCTATTAACAACGAGCCTAGCTAATGCTGTTGCCAATGGTGAACCATTTTTAAGCAAGAAAACCAAGAAAGGACTTGTTTTATATTTTGATAATGATAATTATGATTTTGAAGCAAAATCAAGGATTAGAGCACAACAATTTCAAGAAAATGACAATGTCCTCTATAATTTTGATGATTCCGGTAGTTTATATGACATCAAAGAATTTATCATGTGTTTTTCAAGAATCAATGAAGTGAGTTTGATTATCATAGATTGCTTAGCTAATCTTTACGAATTTAGTGATGTTGATAATTTTAGTGAAAATTATGCAATGATTAAAGAATTTAGAGATTTCATTGTTAACAAGAATTTATGTTGCGTTATAACTCACCACACAAAAAAGGGAAAAGCTAAATTGCAAGATAGTGTTTTAGGTTCAAAATCGTTAACTTCAGCAACCACAGGAACTATCATCATTGAAACGGAAAATGAATTCAGTACGACAGGTACATTAAATTTTATTTTACGTTCACGCAAAGAGAAAATACCTATCAAAAAAGATAATCATAATATTAATTGGGTTTTTAACGATAGCGATGATGGTGATGAGTTTATTGATCCAAACGTATTGTTGATAATTAAAGCGTTAGCTATCAATGAATCTCATTGCATGAAAGATAACTGTCAAACACTCACTGCTAAAATGAATTTAACTATTAATCCTAAAGGTCTTTATAGATTTCTTGTAAAAAATAAGACAATACTTGATGAAAATCATATCTATTTTTCAAAAGAAAGAAATGGACATGAAAGATTAATAAAATTAGAATTTTCCCCTGAAAAATGACACTTATGACACTTTATAGTGCGTACAATAAAGTGTCATTCTGTCACAAAACAAGAACATTGAAAATAAAATATGAAGCCTATCGGCAATCTTTAAAAAGAAAGACCAAAACATTGGTCTAGCAAGTTATACCAAAATGCTAAAGCCTTTTGGAAACTTGCCCTGCCGGGGGCTTTTGGAAAGGATGAAATCATATGGCTCATGCCCAAAAAATAAAAAAGCAAGGTGTCATTGGATTGGTTATCCATTGTGAAAGACGAGAGGGCTGTGAACTGTCTAATCAGGATATAGATAAAAGTAGAACTCATCTTAATTACAATCTGGCATGTGATATTCAACCAATGAAACCTGAACAGTTTTTAAAGAAAAGAATAAGTGAAGTCAAACACATCAAGAGAGATGATATTATTTATATGGTGGATTGGATTGTGACACTTCCTAAAGATGTACCTCAAGAAGATCAAGAGAAATTTTTTGAATCGACATTCCAATTTCTTACCCAAAAATATAATCAAAAGAATGTTGTCAGTGCTTGGGTACACAATGATGAAGCAACACCACATATACACTTTTCATTTATACCAGTTGTTGAAATAGATGGGATTGAAAGATTGAAATGCAAGGATATTCTCACAAAGAAAGAACTCAAGCGATTTCATCCAGATTTAGGGGCGTTTCTTGAACAAGCCTTAGGTTATATGCCTTCCATTCAAAACAACGCTACAATCAACGGAAATCGCACAATAAAAGAGTTGAAACAACAAGAAGATTTAAGTTTTAAAAAGAGCTTAGAAAACATTTATAAGCATAAAGAAGCAACTCAAAACATTATTGATGAAGCTAATCATATTGATTACAATCCATCCGGTCTGTTGGAAAAGACAAGAACACTTAAAAAATGCAATCAAGTTATTGATGGGCTTAAACATAGCCTAAATCAATATCAAAAAGAAGTATTAGGTTTAACACATCTTGTCACGATTCAAAAAGAAGAACTAGACATGTATAGATCCATGCCTTTAGCAAAACAACTTAAACAAAAGGAAGAAGTTATTCATCATTTATATTCATCAATTGACCATCTCGAACAAAGAATATCTTATGAAGAAAATCAATTTCAAAGATTAAGAGAAAATTATGATGAACTGGAAAAGAAAAACGATTGCCTTAAAGAAAATATCAATCTCTATAAACAATTTGTTTCTTTGTTAGGATTAGATAAAATATTTAGACGTTTCAAACAAATATTTCAAAGAGAACATAATACTATTAATGCCTATGATTTAAAAGAATTGTATCATAAAGCTCAAAATGCCATAACAAGAGTCTTATCTTCTTTAAAGGAAAAAATACATTATTTTGAAGAAAAACATCCACATGAATCATTAGAAATAACAATACAGTCAAAAAACGATCGACAATATCGTGATATGGAGCTTTAAAATGGCAGTATATAAAAATAAATATGGTTTATGGTCGATAAGATTCAAATACAAAGATAATGATAATAAATGGCGACAAAAACAAGTTTATACAGGAAAAAGTGGTTTTGAAACAAAAAAAGAAGCGTTAGAAAAAGAATCAAAAGTTAAATATGATATAGAAAGAAAATTATTAAAGACTCAAGAAGAAAACAATCAAAAAACACTCAAAGAAGTTATTGATGAAGTTATTTTAGATTGTCAGTATTATATGAAAGAAACTTCTATCAAAACAACCAAACAGGCATTACAACATGCTAAAAATTTATTTGATAAACCAATTGTAAGTATCACTTCACAAGATTTAAGACAGATTATTCTTTCATTAGAAAAGAAAAATCTAAGTATCGCTACCATTGATAAAATCTATTACAAACTTAACCTTGTCTTTAAATATGCTTTAGAAAATGAATATATTCAGACAAATCCTTTAAGAAAAGTACGAAGAATTAAAAAACCTGATGAACTCAATCAAACCAATTATAATGTATGGAAGCCTTCAGAATTCCAAGAGTTTATCTATAATGTGAAAGAACCCCTATATTATACGTTATTCTCATTACTTTATTATACAGGTATGCGACGTGGTGAAGCTTTATCATTACAGTGGAAACATATTGATTTGAAAAAGGGAACTATTAATATTCAACAGACTCTATCCAATATTCATTCTGTCAAAGAAGAAGTCTTAACACCACCTAAGACAAAAAATTCAACACGACTAATTTGTATACCTCAAATTCTCATCAATATATTAGAGAAATGGTATCAAATAGAAAGTCAAAAAATCAATTTTAATCAAGATGCTTATGTTTTTGGTTTTATCTATCCCCTTGCCCGAAATACAGTTCATAATCAATTTAGAAAGCATTTAAGAATCGGTTCTAAAGGCTATGGATATACGTATGCCTCTTGTTTAAGTGGAAAAATAAAAATTGGTGCAACTGTGATGTTAGATGGAAAAGTTTATTACAATGAGGAGAAAAAAGGTGGATATAAAGAATGGAAGATACATGTGAAAATCAAAGACATTATTAACAATCCATATGGATTGAATTATGTTGTAGAAATTGCATTACCCTACTTACGTATACATGATTTAAGACATAGTTGTGTATCTTTAATGGTCAATAATGCAAAAACACAACAATCTTTAGTTGCTATGGCTTATCACTTTGGACACAGTGTCGAAACAATGCTGAACACATACTCTCATTTATTTACAGAAACTGAACAGGCTCTTATTCAGGAGTTTGATCAGGTTATTGAAAATCAATCAACCTCTATAAAATAGAGGTTGATGATCATGATGGGAGGAAATATATAATGAATGATTTTATAAAAGATTTATATTTTGGAAGATTTATACCTAGCGAAAAAGAAATGCCTTATACAAAGGAATATCAAACAGCATTAAAGCACAATGAAGATACAATTAATCAGGTATTACAAATCATGAAAGAAAAACAAATTCAAAATTCTGAAAAATTAATTGATGAAGTCATTAATTCTTGGATAGATGTAGATAACTTTGTTATACTTAATGCTTTTGAAGATGGTATAAAACTAGGTTTAGAACTAGGAAGATTGGTAAAATAAAAGAATTTGGTGCAAATTTGGTGCAAAAAAAGAGATTCTATATAAAAAATCCATCCTTTTAAAGAGTGTATAGAAATAAATTTTGAACCAAATAGACTCATCAAACAAAAAATATTTATTTGAATTTTGTGTTTGAAAACAAAAAAAAGCCCTTAAAATAAGGACTTTATTGTTTCAATGGAGCGGGTGATGGGAATCGAACCCACGTAGTCAGCTTGGAAGGCTGAAGTTCTACCATTGAACTACACCCGCATACTCTGGGGCGGACGATGGGAATCGAACCCACGAAATGCCGGAGCCACAATCCGGTGCGTTAACCACTTCGCCACGTCCGCCATATTGTTTTATCTCAATTAGGCAAGTACAAGTATATAAGATTTTCAATCATTTGTAAAGATATTTTTTCATTTTTTAGAAAAAAATATTTTCAAATATCATTTTATCCTCTCTTTACATAAAATTTACATGATAATCATGTTTGATTATCAACAATTTGTTATATTAAATAAGAATAAGGAGCGCTGATAACTTATGAAATTAACAACTTATAAAAAGATTATTGAAATTTTGATTATAATCATATCTATCCTCATGATCATGCTCTGTGCTATGTATACCATTGATCAAGATTTTTATAACTTACCTATCATTGTACTCGTAGCTATTATAGGTATCATATGGATTATATCACTTATTTGTCATTTTATTTTATGGAGATGTCCTTATTGTCATCATAGGGCAAGGTTTCTACCATTTTCAAATGATAGTATTTTTTGTTCTTATTGTGGACATAAAATAATATAAATACAAAGAAATTCACAAAACATACACTTCTTTTTGTTATAATAAATACAAAGAAGGTGATGATCATGAAAAAGAAATTATTATTTATATTAGGATTTATCATTTGTGTGGGGGGATTTACTGGCTTATTCATTATGATTCCAAAGAAACAACCAAACCTATAGAAAAAACAAAACAACTCATTAACGAAAAAGACATCATATTAGAGCCTGTTCAGTATTCTTCCAATCATCTGATAACATCTTTATCCATTTCTCCCGAAAGTCTTTATGTTGTTGATAATTCACAATATCTCCAACATTATACCGTTACTGTTAAATTATTTAAAAACACTTCTGATAATCTTTATATGTCTTTCGATCCTATAGAATGGGATATTCATTCAACTTTAGATATTGATTATTCTCTTGATAAAACTCTCATTCAAGATAAAAACAAATTAAAAGATTTCGAATCACAATTAGAAAAAATGTCCAATAATGAATCACATGATCTAACATATGGTATAGACATAACTTCTTCACAAGAGCAGACACATGAAATTCATTTTGTTGGCACCCTGAAATAAAACAAGGAAGATCAATTTGTCTTCCTTGTTTTATTTCATAATCTCAATATCTCTGATATCATAAAATTCTATTCTTTGATTATCTATAAATAAAACTTTACGATAATCTATATCTATTTGAGTAATCATTCCTTGAATTGTTTGATATTGTTGATGGTGATAATAAACAATATTCACAACCATACCTTTTTGAAGCTGTTGAAATAAACAATTCAGTCTTTCACATTCATCTTCCAGCAATTCTTTTCTTTGTACAGGCTTTTTTTCTTTTTCACGAAGATATTCTCTAAATCCCTTTAATGAATCAAAGGGTTGAAACTGAGTGGATTGATCATGATTATTGTGCATTGTGTCCTCCAATTAACTGATGACGCTTTCTTGCGGTTGCTTTATCTAATATGTTCATTGCTTTTAAAACGGCATCCTTCCCATATTGATTCTTAATATGAACAATAGCCTGTTGTAGTTGTCTTTCTTTTTGAATATCTTCATAGTCTGTAAATAAATCATATGCTTCATATCTTTCATCTTTTACATCTCCAAAAGCGATTGAAATCTTTCTAATCAGTTGATTTCTAAATGTTGTAGATTGAAACAATTCAATAAACTCTTTCACAAGTAAACGACAAGAGTTTGTCACAACACCCATTGTACGACTTCCACCTGTAGAAGGCAGTGAAGCATCCACATATCTGACATGTAAAGAAATGTGATTTGTGACTAATCTTTGTTCTACCAGTTCTAAAGCATTATCTTCCACCATTTCTTTTAAAACAAGCAATCCATCATGAAAATCATAATCACCAAATAAAACTTGACCATTGGAAATAGAACGATGGCGTGGTTGATAACTTTTAATTTGTTGGAGCGTTGCAGGTTCTTTGCCCCATGCATGTTGAATTAAAAAACGAGCATTCACTCCAAACTCCTTATATAAGATATCTTGTGGACACATGGCAACATCCTGCATCGTCATCAGTCCATGTTTATGAAGTCTTTTTTCTATCCCTTTTCCAATTTGCCAGAAATCAGTAAGCTGGGTATGATTCCATAAAGTCTTCTGATATAATTCTTCATCCAGATAAGCAATATGACTTTGATTGTGTTTGGCTGTAATATCCAAAGCCACTTTCGCAAGATAAAGATTTGTTCCTACTCCTGCTGTTGCCGGAATACCTGTTTTTTGATAAACCTCATCAATAAGCATTTGTGCCAGTTCTTTTGCATTCTTATTATAAAAACGTAAATATTGCGTCACATCAAAAAAAGCTTCATCTATCGAATAAACATAAATATCATCAGCACTTATATATTTTAAATACAAACCATAAATATTCGCAGAATATTCCATATAAAGTTTCATTCTTGGTTTAGCCACAATATAATGAAGATGTCTTGGAATTTCAAATAAACGACATCTGTTTTTTACACCCAGTTGTTTCAAATGTGGTGAAACAGCCAGACAGATTGTACTTTTTCCTCGTGAACTATCAGCAACAACCAAATTGACCTGATAGGGATTCAACCCTCTTTCTACACATTCAACAGAAGCATAAAAACTCTTAAAATCAATGCATAAATATGCTTTATTCATATTCTCACCACCCTTACATGGCTATTATACAAAAGAAAAGTTGCATATTCAATCTTATTTATGCAACTTTTCTATACAATATTTTCCATTTTAAAGTTGATGTTTCACTCGATCATGTTCCTCTGTCCTTTTCGCATCATTAAAACGATCCAACGTTCCCACCAGATATCCTGTAATACGACGAATTCTTTGCATAGGTTGAGGCTGTAAATGATAATGCATATCTACAAAATCACCATCAATTGTTAATGTTAAAGCTGTTAAAGTATCCTGAGGGAATTTTTGTTTGACATATTGAATGTATTCTTTAATTTCTTCTTCACACATTTCACCGTTTAATACTTCAACTTCTACATTATCCAAAATATCTTTCATCTTTGCCACCTTCTTTTCTTTTATTATAGTCAATAGAACTGAAAAAAACAAACAAAATGAATCATCTCCTCTTGAAAAAAGAGAGAGCTATTTATACAATAAGAAAGACAAAGAGAGGTGCATAAAATTGGAAAGAATTACAAGTTTTAGTGTTGATCATACTCAACTGAAAAAGGGAGTTTATATTTCACGTATTGATGATCATCTAACAACATATGATATTAGAATGTGTGAACCAAATATTGATAAACCTTTAGACCCTAAAGCTGCTCATACGATTGAACATATTGGGGCAACCCTATTAAGAAATGGGAAATATAAAGAACATATTATTTATTTTGGTCCAATGGGATGTATGACAGGATTTTATCTAATTACAAAAGATTTAAGTTTTGATACAGTAAAAACTCTTGTGAGAGATACGTTTGAAACAATTGCAAATTGGAATCAAGATATTCCTGGAGCTAAAAAAGAAGAATGTGGCAATTATACTTATATGGATTTAGATAAAGCGAAACAATCTGCTTCATTCTTTATTCATAGTCAATGGGAGCATGAATATCATTATCTTTAAAAACACAAAGAATCTAAAAGAATAAACATCATTCTTCTAGATTCTTTTATTTGATATCTTAACATCATTATCAAAACAACATACTTTTTAATCATCTTTTTAAAAACTTTGTCGAATTTTTTCAATCATATCAATACAGTCAATAGAATCCTGTAAACTCATATGTGGACTTTCTATAAGCTTCGCTTGTAAACAGCGATGAACTTCTTCAATTTCACCAAAGAAATCATCATTGATATAAGGTTTTTCAATCTGATGCGATGTTCCTGTAGCATCAATAATTGTGGCTTGTGTAGGACGATAAAAGGGCTGTGCTAAAATTGTTCCTTTGGTTCCTTTTATTTCTAAGATAGAATCTTTCTTTTCATCAAAAGCCATTTCCATCAAAGCTTTTTGTCCACTTTCAAAAGTGATTGTTACCTTTTCATGACAATCAACGCCATAACGAAATTGCACTTGAGAATCAATTCTGGCAACTGGAGAATGAATATAATCTAAAGTGCTGGCCACATTATAACTTCCAACATCATTGAGAATACCACCTTGTTCTTGATCAAACAAATAATGTCCTTCTAAATAATCCCTGTCATAACAAAAGCATGTTTCAACACTTAACAATTCACCAATTTCTTTGTTCTCTAAACACTCCTCAATATCTTGAATCAAAGGAATAAAACGTGTTTTCATGGCTTCCATAAAAAATGTTTGATTCTTGATTGCTTCCTGTTTTAAATCTTCCATTTGCCATTTATAAAGTGTTGCTGGTTTTTCACAAAGAACAGCTTTATGATGTTGTAAAGCTTTTTTAGCCCAACGATAATGATCAATATGCCTCATTGCCAAATATACAGCATCTACATTTTCATCATTTAATAAATCTTCATAATCATGATAAACCTTAACATCCGGATGTTCTTTTAAAAATTCCTCACATTTGCTTTCTGTATAAGAAGCAGCTGCATATAATTGACCATTTGTACTCTTTTCTAAACTTTTTATAAAACGTTTGGCAATATTTCCTATTCCCAATATTCCCCATTGAATCATATAGCCTTACCTCCATACATTCATTATACACCTTCCCTATCTATTTTGAATATAATTTATACAAGAATAAAACTGATTCAAGGAGATTCTACATGCTTATAATGATTTATTCATTTGATAATAGCGCCAACCATCTCGACATATATAAAAGAGAAGAAACAGTATAATAGCACTATAATATAAAGATTGTAAATAAGCCACTAACATGATGGCAATAAGACATAGAAAAGCCATGACTTTTTGAATCTTGAAACGATGTATATAAACTTCTTTAAACATTTGCCAGGCTTCTAATAAAATCGTTAAGCAGGCTGATAAAACCAGACAATAAATCAGACTCTTTTGAAAAGCAGACGAATAGTTTGTATAAAGATATCCCTGTCCCAAGAGATTTCTTATAATAACCAGATAAATAAAGCTGATGCCATAATGAATGCCTATTCTCTCTTTCATAAAGTATCCCTCCTTAACGTTTCCATAAAATCCTTTACATAATAACGTGTCAATAACAGCTTTTTTTGACTTTTTAAGGTCAGAATATATCTTCTTTGAACCTCTGGTATAATACTCTCTATCTTATGAATATTGACCAAAGTTGATTTATTAATTCTGACAAAACCATAAGGTTTCAGTTTTTCCTCTAATTCATAAAGCTTCTGATAGATCTGATATTGAAGATGTTCACTATGAACAAAAGCTTCCTGTGAATAACCTTCAATGAAATCAATCTGTTGAGGTAAAAGTTTGTATTGTTTTTCATCAGCATAACCGAGAACATATTTTTGATGCAAACTCTGTAAGTATAAAATTAGATCTTCTATATGTTCCATAGAAAAGTAATAACACATACCTTCATAATCAAAACCTTTTTCTACAATGACAATATCTAACTGCTGATATTCTCTTAGCATAGATTTTAAAGTATCAAGATGATCGGGTGCACATATGATTTTCATAGGACTTCCTACAATTCACAGATGCAAGAATCAATAACCTGATAATTTTCATCTCGATATTCTATTTTTAGTTTTGATAAATGATCTAATGGCTGATGAATAAAACGTTGGCTTATATTAAGTTTATAATGATCTTGACCAAGGAAATTATCATATTTAAGAATCAAATTTTCTTCGTTATTTTCATTGACTGTATAAAACAAGATATTAGTTATCTGATCTTGATTCTGTTTTAATGTTATTTGTGGTGGATTAGTGATTACATTCATATCGTATTTCAGGTTTTCCATACAGATATTTTCATCCTCATAACGATACACATGAGATGTTACTTGTTCTAAAGTCGACATCTGCTGATAATAACACTCGCCATTTTGATTATAAAGCTTTAATACAAAATTGAAGGCATCTGTATAATCTTGAATATTTTGAATCTCACTATAACGATCATCTTGAACATAAACACCTACATAACCTGTAAATGGTGTCGTTTCTCCTTCTTCATATTCAACAGTCTGAAACGGTCCTGATGAAGAGACAATGACCTGATCATAATTCAAAATCTGATATTCAACTTGACTTAAGTCTTTGAATAAATCCTGACGAATATAGATTTCAATCGGTGTATAGGATACACTTTCTCTTCCCAAAAACAGTGTGCTCTGTTGTTCTTTTCGATAACCAAAAGGCAAGATTTTATAATCTTCTTCGTTCACTTTTAAATAGCATGATTCTTCATATAAAACTTCCTGTTGGATCTGTTTTAAAAAACCATCTTTCATATAGATAATACCTAAAAGACTCGCTAAAGAAAGAACAATAATGATTGCTTTTTGATGAAATGAATAGGATAAAGATTGAACATGGATTTGAATATAATCTTCTTCTAAAAAATGATTGATTTTAACCATATGATATAAAACAATAATCAAAAGTATTTCTAAGACAATCATGAAAAAGGCAGCTATTAGCATGAAAGATGCTTCATTTGTTTTCAAAATCAATTCACCCAACAATAAAATCATCACATAAACTGTCAAATATATACGATAGCCATATCGATATTTTTTTAAAGCAGGATACTCAACAGCTATATGATCAATCCCTATATAGACAAATGTTAATGCCAGTAACCAAATCCATTGATAGAAAAAATATAATTGAAAAATTTCCATGATAAAACTTATTATCCATAATCCTAAAGATATCAACAGCTCTCTTGATTTGATTTTCCTTAAAACAATGACAATTCCCGCCATAATAATCATCATTGATAAAGCATCCGGAAAAAGTTCTATGCTATTGATTGAAAACGAAATACCTAGAAGCAACCAGAGCCCTAAAGCTATGATACCAATTCCCATCCTACTCACCTCTTTCAATTATGATTATACATGATTGTGTGAAAAAATGGTTAAATACTCTCTCACATAGCCAAAAACCTATCTCAGTTGCCAAATAAAAAAGGGATTGCGTCAATCCCTAAAAATGACCCTTGATTTCTTGAATAAATTTTTGATAAGAATCAATCACCTGATCACACCATTGATCAAATGTTTCATCTTTAACTTTCTTTTCTGGATACTGTTCCATATAGTCAAGATACATCTTCAACCCTTCCTGAATCATAATATGATTTTGAAAATCAGGAATATCTCTTTGAATTTTTGACATATCAAACAGACATGAATATTGCTTATCTCCTAGAATTGATGATTCAATATCATAAGTTTGAGAGAGTGCTAATGTATCACTGGCAATATGAATGATTTTTGGTTCTTTGTTTAATAATGCATATAAATCACGATAAATCATATCCCAGTTCACCACAACAGGATTAATATTATGATAAGCCTGACCAATTGTCTTTTCATTATTGATCAGTTGAATAAAATTATAGGCAAAATCCTGATTATGAGTACAATGCCATGTGCTCTTACCATCACCATGAACAATGACTGGCTTATCATTTAAAATACGATCAACCACACTCCAACAGCTTTTTCCTTTGACACTTAAAGGAATACGATCATATCCATAAGTTTGTGAAGGACGAACAATCGTAATAGGAAAACCAAATTCTTCATAAGCTTTCATAAAGATTTGTTCACATTTTGTTTTCTCTCTTCCATATTCAGAATAGATATTATTTTGTTCATGTGATTCATGAATTATCACAGCTGTTTCATGATTATAAGTCACAACTGTAGATATAAAGATATATTGTTGAATCTTTCCTTTAAATAACTGAATTTGTTTAATAGCTTCTTCTGGCTTATAGATAATGAAGTTACAAACAATATCAAAAGAATAATCTTTTAAAATTTCTTCCATTTTTGCAGTATCATGAAAATCACAGATTATCTGATGAGCATGTTCAGGTAAAGACTTATGTCCACGATTCATAACGTATAATTCAATATCCTGATTTTGACTTAATGCTTCACATATAGGCAGAGATATTGTACCTGTTCCACCAATTAATAAAACTTTTAAAGGTTTCTTTGTAAGTATCATCTTATTCATCTCCATTTATTTTGATAATTTTATTATATCAATAAAATGAATCCTTGAAAATCTTTTTTAAAATTCTATGATTCATCATATTCTCTGACTTTTATTCCATCTTCTTTTTATCAAAAAGAGGTCTATAACCTCAATAAACATCAAAAATCAGTTTATGACATGTTATAGACCTTTTTAAAAGTTTTTCACTTTTTCTTCAAATTCATCTAACCAATCAGATGAATAGTTTTCAATCATTCCCATATCAGAAAGTTGTGTTAATTCACTATCTAAAGGTAATTGTCCTAATATCTTTAAATCATATTTATCTGCCACATCTTGAAGATGGCTTTTTCCAAAGACAAAAATCTTCTTTCCACAATCAGGACATTGCACATAACTCATATTTTCCACAATACCTAAAATAGGAACATTCATTTTCTTTGCCATATTAACAGCTTTAGAAACAATCATGCTGACAAGTTCCTGTGGACTTGTCACAATCACAATACCATCTAAAGGTAAAGATTGGAAAATTGTCAAAGGGACATCTCCAGTTCCTGGAGGCATATCTACAAACATATAATCCACTTCGCCCCATCTGACATCACTCCAGAATTGTTTAATCATACCTGCTAAAATAGGTCCTCTCCATACAACGGGCTCTTCTGCATTTTCTAATAAAAGATTCGTTGACATGATTTCAATACCTTCTAAAGATTTAGCTGGAATAATTTCTTCTCCATTAGAATAAATCTGTGTACCTTCAACACCAAATGTTTTCGCAATTGATGGTCCTGTAATATCACCATCTAATACAGCACAACGGTATCCTTCACGCTGTTTTAAAACAGCCAATAAAGACGTAATAGATGATTTTCCTACGCCACCTTTACCACTGACAACTCCAATCACTTTATGTATTTTTGAATTTTTATTCATTGGAGCTAAAAAACTTCTTTCTTCACAATCTTCCTGACATGATTGACAATCATGATTACAGTCTTGACTACTCATAATATAACCTCCACATTCCTTTCTATTATAACCTATCTGTCTTTCTTTTTCACTATTATGACTCAATATATTCCTTTTTAAAGGTAAATCCTCTTCCTTTCACCTCGTTCACCTTGCTGACAACCATAAAAGCATGTTCATCAATATTTAAAACCAGATAATTTAATTTCGGTAATTCACGGTTAGAAATCACAGTCATAATCACAGGATATTCATTTTTCATATAACCTGAAATAGATTTTAACATTGTTGTTCCACGATCAAGTTCATGAATAATCATATCATTAATTTGTTCATATTCCTTAGACACAATCATCACTTCTGTCTGTGCTTTTCCAACCACCAGAACTTTGTCTAAAACAATGGTATATGTCGCCACTAAAACAATACCATAAAGAACCATTTCTCGATTGGTATAAAAGACCTGCATTAATAAAATCAAGAAATCAAAAGCATACATAGAAACGGATACAGGTATTCCTGTCTTTTTATTAATAATCAATGGTGGAATATCCATTCCCCCTGTGGAAGCATTACATTTAATAACAAGGCCAATTGCTACACCAATCATCACTCCACCAAGCAATGCAGCGAGTAATGGATCAGTTGTCATTTGGGTATAACCTATTGTTTTTTCAAAAACACTTAAAATCAATGGATAATAAAAAGTACTAATTAATGTTGTTAAGGCAAAGGTTTTACCTAAAATCAGTAACCCAAGTAAAAACATCAAAATATTAAAAATAGATAAAAATAAAGTCATTGGAATTCCTAATAAATGCTGTGCACCAATGGATAATCCTGTTGATCCACCTGTAATCAGTCCATTAGGAACAATAAATAATAAAACAGCTAAAGCATATATCGTATTTCCAATAAGAATTCCTATAATATTTCTTATGAATTTATAATTCATCACATACACCCTTTCTTCACAAGGCACTATTATATCACTTCTAAATCTAAAAAAAAAGATAACAGATGGACTTTCTGTTATCTTCCATTTTTATCGAATTCGTAAAGCTCTCGTCGCATTAATGACAGCAATGACCATCACACCAACATCCGCAAAGATAGCAAGCCACATATTCGCTATACCAAATGCTCCTAAAATTAAACAGATAAATTTAACAGCTAAAGCAAACACAATATTTTCTTTGACAATTCTTAATGTTTTTAATGAGATTTTCATAGCTAATGAAATCTTAGCCGGATCATCATCCATCAACACAATATCAGCTGCTTCAATCGCTGCATCACTACCTAAAGCGCCCATCGCGATCCCAATATCAACACGTGATAAAACTGGCGCATCATTAATACCATCACCAACAAAAGCCACTTTTTCTTTTTCACCTTTGTTTTGTAGTATTTCTTCAACTTTTTCAACCTTATCAGCTGGTAAAAGTTCACTATAAACACGATCAATACCAATCTCTTTAGCAACCTTTGTCGCAGTCTGTTTTGTATCTCCCGTTAACATAATCGTTTCTTTGATTCCTTGTGATTTTAAAGACTGAATCGCTGCTTTTGAGGTTTCTTTAATCACATCAGAAATCACAATACATCCTGCATATTGATTATCTATGGCCATATACACAACTGTTCCTTCAGGATGTTTTTCCGTAATATCTACACCTATCTTATTCATCAGTTTTTCATTACCAGCATAAACATCATGTCCATGAACAGTTCCACGAATACCATGTCCAGCAATTTCTTCAATATTATGCACAGCATCTCTATCCAATGATTGTCCATAAGCCTTTTGTAAACTTAAACTGATTGGATGACTTGAAGCCATTTCCACATGAGCTGCATAATACAATAACTGCTGTTGATCATAATTATCAGTTGGATCAATATGCGTTACTTCAAAAACCCCTTTTGTCAGTGTTCCCGTTTTATCAAAAACAATATATTTGGCACTGGCAAGAGCTTCGAGATAATTAGAACCCTTTACCAAAATTCCTTTTGTTGAAGCACAACCAATGCCACCAAAGAAACTGAGTGGTATAGAAATAACCAAAGCACATGGACAACTGATAACTAAGAATGTCAATGCACGAATAATCCAATCACCCCATGAGGCATCTTTCCCCATCAACATCAAAACAACTGGTGGAATAATTGCTAATGCCAATGCACTATAACAAACTGCTGGTGTATAGTATTTGGCAAACTTTGTGATAAAGTTTTCTGAACGAGATTTTTTCATACTTGAATTTTCAACCAAATCAAGAATTTTTGAAACGGTAGATTCGTCAAACTCTTTTGTTGTCTGAACCTTAATCACACCACTCATATTAATAAAACCACTAATCACTTCATCCCCACAATGTGCATCTCTAGGTACACTTTCACCTGTTAAAGCACTCGTATTAAATGTTGTATTCCCTTCAACAATAATACCATCAATAGGTACTTTTTCACCAGGATTAACAATGATTTCACTACCTATTTCGACATCATCTGGATCAACTTTTTGAAGCTTACCATCTATCATCATATTGGCATAATCAGGACGAATATCCATTAATGCGGCAATATTGCGACGACTCTTTCCCACTGCAACACTTTGAAACAATTCGCCAATCTGATAAAACAGCATGACAGCGACACCTTCACGGAATTCACCTAAACACATAGCGCCTACAGTCGCAACAGCCATCAAAAAGTTTTCATCAAAGACTTGTCTTTTCAATATACCTTTGATAGCTTTTCTTAAAATATCATACCCAATAATCAGATAAGGTATTAGATAAAGTACCACTTCTACATATATATTTAAAGAAACATATGAGGTTAAAATCATGATTCCAATCATGAATCCTAAAGATAACAGAATTCTATAAAGAACTTTCTTTTGTTTTTTATTCATCAAAACACTCCCATTCATTTTAATATATGTTCACTCATTCATATATCATCTAAATAAATATCCCTTTTTAAGGGAATTTATTCTATAAATAAATTTCACAGTCATCTTCTACGACTTTACAATTCTTATAAGCTTCCTGCATGACTTCATCAACATTGACACCATCTTCAAATTCAACTTTTAACTTTAATGTCATAAAGCTTAAAGTCGCATCTTTAACACCTTTTGTATTTTTAACTGCTTCCTCCATTTTAGCAGCACAATTGGCACAATCTACATCAACTTTATATGTCTTTTTCATATTCCTTTTCCCCTTTCTTATTCCTCAACATGTTCCATGCCCATTGACATGATTGTTCTGACATGATCATCATCTAATGAATAGAAGATCACCTTTCCTTCACGTCTAAATTTAATTAATTTACTATCTTTTAAAACTCTCAACTGATGACTGACTGCAGACTGACTCAGTCCCAAAATCTGTGCGATATCTCCAACACATAATTCACTTTCAAATAAAGCATATAAAATCTTAATACGTGTTGTATCTCCAAATACCTTAAATAAATCAGCCAATTCATATAAGTATTCATCATCAGGTTGTTTTGCTTTGACCCTTTTGACAACATCTTCATGAACTGCTAAAAAATCATTTTGATCATCCATCTGTATAGTCATATCATCACTCCTTCATTGAACATATGAACATCTCTTCATATATAAATATATACTCTCATACTCCCTATGTCAATATTCTTTCATAAAAATATATCAAAAAATATATAAATCATTGGATTCTGTTCCATTTGACTTTTGATCTAACGCTTTGACTTGATATGTCCACTCAAGCTGACTTCCTTCTTCAATCGAAGCAAGTGATGAAAATTCGAATACATTTTCAAAATCAAAATTGGCATTATTGAAAAATGTCTGATCCGTTATAGTCCACATACTAGAACCATCTTCCAAACTTTTTAATGCGACATTCACTTTTGGTCCTGAATAGGAAACTGAAACATTATCAGAATATGAAGAATATGATGTTACATTATCACGCTGAGTAGGATTTCTCTCTAAAATTGTTGCCTTTGCATCAGGAGAACAATGATGCTGAAGTGTGAAATGTTGACCATCTTTTGAAAAGCAGGCTTTTGTCCTTAATAAATAATAATCCTTTTGATCATCAACTTCATCAGTATCCTGATACAAATCATGTGCTGTATATAAATATGTGCTTGTTGGTAATTTCGTATCAGAATTGAATAGATAATGTCTACTCATATTAGATCCTTGAGGTTTGGTATGAAATTGATTTTTATCAATCAGATAATCTAAACAAGGAATTAAATAACTTTCTACAGAAAGAGAATCCTCATTGATAAATACAGTTTCAATTCCATTTTTCAAATCTATATTGTCTGAATATTTGAATACTGAAAAACTGCCACGCATTTCTACAAGTTCATCTGAAATCAGTTCACCTGTATTCAATGAATAAATAGGCTGATCATTTTGAAAAACAAGATCTAATTCATTGGAAAGATTTTCAATAGTATTATTTCCAACAAATAAAATATAATTTTCTTGAATATAATCCTTTATGAATTGTTTTGTTTCTAAATGTGAAAGTGATTCTTTATCCACAGCCACAACATCTTCATCATCAAAGTGATATGAACTGACTTTTGATGGATGCAATACAGTTATTGTTATAGATTCATATTTTTGATCGATCTTATCAATCATTTCACGATTGACTGATTTCTCACTTATCAATACAACTTTTCCTTTTACAGAAAAAGTCGAATGATGGTCATTATTGAATTGAAAACTTATACCTGTTAGACAAATAATTACCAATAATGAAATAATAATGATGATAAACTTTGATTTCATGTTTTCCCTTCTCACTTATTTATTATTTTTGAGTGTAGATAATTCTTTGATGTCATCTTCATTTTCATTGTATATTGGCTCATATATGTTGTCAATCATTGCATTGTTTTATAAAAAAAGATATGCTCCTACATATCATAGAACACAAAAAAACTTACGATAATTTATCGTAAGTCATCATTTCAATGGAGCGATTGGTTAATTTATTTTCAACTTTTCCATCACAATTGAGAATTAATACTTTTTGTATCAATTTCTATATACATATTACCATAAATTATTTATATTTCCAATACAAATGCTAAAATTTGTAAAATTAATGATATAATTAATATGGATGTGATAGTAATGAATAAAGATTTAATGTTAAAGAAAATTAAAAATTATCTTGCCGATAAATATGAATGTGATATTTCAGAACTAGATAAAAAAGGATTAAACATTATTAAAAACGATAAAGAGAATAAACTTAAAATGTTATTACTTTATGATTTAATATTAGTATCTAGTTCTGATAATTTATATGATTTAGTAAATGAGAAATTAAAAAATAAAAATACATATGAAATATTTGAGTTTCCATTAGTCTATGGCCAATCAATATATTTTATTCCTGACTTAGAAAGAATTACTAAACAAGATGAAATAGATAATCTTTCATTTAAACTATTTGATGGAAATACTAGTGATATTGGATTATCAAGTGGATTTGAAAATGCTATTACTTTTGAAAATGGTAAATGCATTTCTGATATTGCTTATTGTGCTTTTGATGGAGATAAAGTTGTAGGTGTTGCAGGAGCTGACAAGATAAACAATGATATTTGGGAAGTTGGTATTGAAGTTTTACCAGAATATAGAAAGGATGGACTTGCAACAATTTTAACAAAAAACTTAACATTAAAAATTTTAGAAAAAGGTATTGTTCCTATTTGGTGTGCTTCATCTACAAATATAGGATCTCAAGCAGTTGCTAATAAGAGCAATTATATTCCTTTATGGTTTGAAACATTTGGAGATGTATTTGATAATGGATTTGTTTATAAAGAATTAATAAATCAAGGTTGTGATAAAAATGATTAAAAGTAGTTATACAAAAAATGATATTCAATCTTTTATAAACGATAAATTAAATTCCAATATTGAATTATTTCCAGTAGTTGAAGGAATGGAATCACAAGTATATAGTTATACTTTAAATAGTAAAGACTATATTGTTAGAATAAATCCTAATTTGGAAGGATTTAGAAAAGATGAATATGCATATAAATATTTTAATAATGATATTATTCCTATTCCTAAAGTAGTTGAATATGGAAAATTTAATGATACTCATTATTATTGTATTAGTGAAAAAGCAACTGGGATTACTTTTGAAGATTCTAATGAAGAAGTTGTTGATAAACTTTTGCCAGATATAACAAAAATAATGGTTGCTATTAATGATATTGATATTTCAAATACAAGTGGTTATGGAATTTTTGATAGTCAAACTGGAAATGCACCATTTAATAGTTGGAAAGATTATTTATTAGATATTCTAAATTCTTATAAATATGATTGGAATAAAATTAAAAACATGGATTATGTTGATTCAAATTTAATTGATGAAATGATCAAGAAGTTTAATAATTTAATCTCTTATTGTGATAATGTTAGAAAGTTAAGACATGGTGATTTTGGTTCAAATAATATGTTAGTGGATAATGATAAATTTACAGCAGTTATTGACTGGGATTGTTCCGGTTATGGAGATCCTTTATATGAAGTTTCAAGTGCTTGCTTTTGGAGTACATGGTTAATGTGTATGGATAAAAGTTATAAATATTATGAAAAGATTTTTGGTAATGAAAAGAATTATAGAGAAAAAGTATTATGTTATGCTTTGCATATAGGATTAGAAGAATTATATGAAAATGCTATTGATGAAGATTTAGAAAGTCTTGAATGGATACAAAACAGATGTAAAGAATTATTAAAAAAATAAGGTTGTGATAATAATGGAATATAAGGTATTAGAAGAACAAGAGTTAGAATTGTTAAAAGATGTTATTGAAGATGATGATATGATATTTAATATATCAGATATTAAAAAATTCTATGAAGATAAAAACACAATTAGTTTTATAGCAAAAGAAAATAATAAAATAGTTGGTTTTGCATATGGATATGACATTATTCATCCAAATAATAAACATGCATATTTTATTTATTCTATTGGTATGTTACCTAATTATCAAAATAAAGGGTATGGTACTAAATTACTTTCATTTATTAAAGAATATATTAGTTCTCATGGATTCTTTGAAATGTTTGTATTAACTGACAAAGGTAATCCAAGAGCATGTCATGTATATGAAAAATTAGGTGGTAAAAATGACTATGAAGATGAGATTTGCTATGTATATGATTTTGAGGGTGATAAATAATGATTGATATTACTGATAATGATATAAGAGTTAGAACATTAAATGAAAATGATTTTCCTTTATTATTAAAATGGTTATCTGATGAAAGAGTTCTAGAGTTCTATGAAGGTAGAGATAAAAAATATACATTAGAAGAAATAAAGAAACATTTTTCTGAAGAATGGGAAGATGAAGTATTCAGAGTAATAATTGAATATAAAGGTACACCTATTGGATATGGGCAAATATATAAAATGTATGATGAATTATATGATGATTATAATTATCCTAGAAGTAATGAAGTTGTTTATGGCATGGATCAATTTATTGGAGAACCAGATTATTGGAGTAAAGGTATTGGAACTAAATATACTAAAATGATATTTAATTTTTTAAAAAAAGAAAGAAATACTGATGCTGTTATATTAGATCCTCACCAAGATAATTCTAGAGCTATTAGAATGTACCAGAAAGCAGGTTTTAGAATTATTGAAGATTTACCAGAACATGAATTACATGAGGGTAAAAAAGAAGATTGCTTTTTAATGGAATATAGATACGATGATAATTTAACTAATGTAAAAGCAACTAAATATTTATTAGAACATACCTTTTATAATTTAAAAGTAAATGATATTAAAGTTCTTGGAAGTGGATATGACAGTGTTGCTTATTTAGTTAATAATGAATATGTATTTAAAATAAAATTTAGCGCTAATAAGAAAAAAGGTTATGAAAAAGAAAAAGCAATTTATGATTTTTTAAATCAAAAACTAGATACTAATATTAAAATACCTAATATTGAATATTCAATTATAAGTGATGAAATTTCTATATTAGGATATAAAGAAATAAAAGGAACTTTTTTAACACCAGAGATTTATTCTACTATGTCAAAAAAAGAACAAGATTTATTAAAACAAGATATTGCAATTTTTTTAAGACAAATGCATGATTTAGATTGTTCTGAAATAAGTTCATATACAATAGATAACAAACAAAATGTATTAGAAGAATATCAATTATTAAGAAACACAATATATGATAGTTTGACAGATTTAGAAAAACAATATATTGAATCATTTATGCAAAGATTAAATTCTACTACTATATTTGATGATAAAAAGTGTTTATGTCATAATGATTTTAGTTGTAATCATTTATTATTAGATGAAAACAAAAGATTATGTGGAATTATTGATTTTGGTGATTCTGGTGTTATAGATGAATATTGTGATTTTATTTATTTACTTGAAGATAGTGAAGAAGAAATAGGATCATCTTTTGGTGAAGATATATTAAGTTTATATGGTAGTATTGATATAGAAAAAGCAAAAAAATATCAAGATATTGTTGAACAATATTATCCTATTGAAACTATTGTTTATGGTATTAAAAATAATAGACAAGATTTTATAGAAAAAGGAAGAAAAGAAATATGTAATAGATTTCATGACTATAACAAAACAAACATGAGATTATAAAACGATGACTTATAATGATAAGCCATCGTCTTTTTCTTTGTTTTTCTTAGTTTCGTAAAATTCTTCAGCAGCTTCATCTATTTCATTATTTAAATGTTTAGTTGCTTTTTCCATTTCTCTTTTATTAAATAAATTAAATCTTCGATTATTTGCTTCAACTCTTCTATGTTGTTCTTCTAACATTTCTGGATCGTATTGAGATTTATATAAATCAACACTCATATGTTTATCAAATATTTTTTCAACTATGTCTTTAATGACTTTAGGCATTTTATCTAAAAACTTTTTAATATAATAAAGTAGATAGTTCTTTTGTTGTTCTAGTTCTTCATTTTTATATTTAAGTTGGTAATTCTCGTGTTTTAAATCTTCATTTTGTTTAGATAATTTTTGATTCTCATTTAATAATTGATTTTTAGTTTTAAGTATAATTTTATCATTGATTTTTCTTTTTTTATCTATTTCATCAACTATATCTTTTTTATTTTTGTTAAGATTAGAGATTTCTTTATTAATAGATTGTTTATTATCTTCTAAATCAGATACTTCATTTTGAAGATTAGATATTTCTTTTTTAATACCTTTAACTCTTTCATTAAAGAGTTTTCTTTCATAAGATGTAATATCTCTATTTTTACCTTTTTGTTTTTCTTTTAATTTAGAATTCATACCATAAGCAATATTAAATTCATTAATACATTTTTCTCGCATTTTATCTTGAATAACTACTAGTGATTCTTTAGTGAATATTGATGTTTTACCAACTTGTCTTGATAAACCAGTTTTACAATTTTCTTTAACTGGAACTCCAACAATATGTAAGTGTGGAGAATGTTCATCAAAATGTATAGTAGCATTTGCTATATAAAAGTCTGGAACTATTTCTTGTATATCTTCTAGTTGTTGTTCAAATACTTGTATCATTTGATATTTATATTCTAAACTTTTCTCATCCCAATATTCCATATTTCCAAGTTCAATAACTATTTCACAAGCAAGATCATGTTTTGTATCATTGCTTATCTTATTAAAATAATTATCTATTTTTCTATCATCTCTGATTTGTTTATTATTGTATTCTAATCTTGCCTCATCAAATAACTCTAAATATAAATCTTTAACATCTTTAACAATATCATTTGAACCTTTTATAGTTTTAATTAACTCTTGATTATTATCATATTGTCTTAAATTATGGTGATTAACTTTTCCAAGTTGCTTAACATTTTGAATGGCATTATTATTCTTTGATGTAGTACCTGATGGAGTATTTTTTGCTTCTTTTCTTGCTTTAATAGATTTGTTTTTATCATTACCTAAATGTAGTGAATAAGATAATTCCATATTTTTACACCCCCTAAATTATGAATATTGAAAATGGCACGAAAGTGGCTTTGTCATTATTCATAACTTCCTATATATCTTGTCAGAGACAAGATATGGAAGCTAAGGTTTACCACCTTAGAAACCGTTTATACTTTATTTCGTAATAACTATAAATAGTTAAAACTACATAAAGTATAGATAAAATAGAAAGCACTGCTTTTTATTTTATCTATGTAAATTATTCAAATAACAATAATTATTTTCATAATTTATTTAAACAAACTTTTTTCACTTTCATTGAAACAAGTTTCAGCAAAACGTGTTCGTTTGTTATTACTTTTTTATAAAAAGTAAACAAAAACTTTTATTACTTATTCATTATCTTTTCTCTAAATTCTTTTATTTCTTTTTCAATTTCTAATTTCCTTTTTTTAATATCTTCATCTAATTCATAAGTAATACAATTTGTTCTTTCTGGAATAGTATTAAATAAATCTTCTTTATTATCTATTAAACACTTTTCATTATTACCAATATAAATAACTCCAAGTTCTAATGTATCTAACTTATTTTTTTTTTTATAATCTTCAATAGGAAATATTCTAACGATATTTCTATTTTGATAATCATTAAAGAACATTACTTTATTATCGTAGTAGTAAGTTGCTTCGAAATAACCAACATTATAATATTGTCTTAAAGTAAATACTATTTCAGAAACTTTTTCTATTGGTAGGTATTCACTAAATCTTAATTTCATACCAACATTACCAAGTATTGCATAATCTTTTTTAGCAAGAAAACCAGCATCATATAAATCATTACATGGTTTACACATACTTTCTCTAAAGAATACTTCACCAATTTTAACTTTATTTTTGCCACATAGAGTAAGTTCTACATTATCAACATATCTCATAATTAAATCTGATTTTTCTTCTCTTGTATAATCTTTCCACATATAAGTATGTTCTTCATATTCTTCAGGATAGACTATTTGATTTATGTAATCTAAATCTCTTTTAATTAATATATCTTCTGGAGTAAACTTTAGTTCATTACATATATCACAATCTCTAATTTTAGATTCTAAATCTTTAATTGCTTTATCAACAATATTTTTTTCTATATCATATTCTTCAATAGTAAATGATCCATTTATATATGCTTTTCTAATTCTTTCGGCTTTTACATTTTGTTCTTTTAATTCTTTAATTAATTTTTCTTTAGGGTTATTTAATTTAGTTTTAATCATAGGAAGTAGTGTTTGATTAACTACTAAATCATATTCTTGTATATCTTCAATAAAGTTATCAAATTCTTTTTCAATATCAGTTTCTTTAATATTGATTTTACAATCATGACAATAATAGTAATAATAAATACTACCATTTTTCTTTCTTGTTGCTTTACCAGCAAGTATTCTATTACAATGAGGACACTTTAACTTTTGTAAGAATAAGTAATCTTCATTTCTTTTATAATTACGAGAATTCTTTTTCTTTTGTACTTGGCATTCTTCCCATAACTCTTTACTTATTAATGGTTCAACAACATCTTCATAGTAAGTAGGATTTTTAGTTCTTTTACCATGAATGAAATCTCCTTTATAAATAGGATTTTCTATTATCTTTAATATAGTTGAATCTTTCCAATTAGTTTTACCAAATACTTTTTCTTTATTATACAAATTGCTTATTGTTTGATATGAATTACCTTGATAGTATAAATTAAATATTCTAATAACTTGATCCTTAGTTGCTTCATCTGGAATTAGTTTTTTATTTTCGTGTTTATAGCCGAATGGTGCTTTATGGGGAATATGTCCTTCTTTAATTGCTCCGACCATTCCGAATTTTGTTCTTTCACTTGTTCTTTCAATTTCATTTTGAGAAACTGATGTAAGTATTCTTGAAACCATTTTTCCATTTGCATTAGTAGTATTAATATCATCATTAGCACAATCTAAATAGGCATCATTTTCTTCTAGAAATCTTATAATCTTTTCCCAATCAAATACACTTCTTGTAAGTCGGTCTAATTTTAATACGACAATAGTATTACATTTCTTATCTCTTATATCTTGTAATAGTTCTTCAAATCCAGGTCTAGAAGTACCTGTTTTAGCTGATATACCAGCGTCTTTATAAACTTTATATATTTCATAACCTTTGTATTCACACATTGCTCTAAGGCGTTTTTCTTGCTCTGGTAAACTAAATCCTTCACGAGCTTGATCTTCAGTAGATACTCTTATATAAAGACCTGCAACTTTCTTTTCTTTATTCATTAATCAATCACTCCTTTTTACTAAAAAAGAGGAGACAATAGTATCTAATAAAGTTTAAATACTACTGACTCCTCAATAAATTTAATATTATAAAATTTTGAAAAAATGTGTTTCTTTTTCATAGATGTACCTCTCTTTCTAGAAAGTACCTCTTTCATTGGTTACTTATAATATCACTTTTTATAGATTTGTCAATTCTCTAATCAGGGAATAGTAGTATTAGTGAAGTTGATATTATAATGATTATTTAAGTTTTTTTATATAATCTTCTAAATCTTTAATCTCAATAGAGTTTGATAAACTATTTATATATAATATTTTAGAATAATTAAATGCTAGAAAAGTTATTCCTTTAATAATAACCCTATGTGGTTCAATATAAGATAGATTAGTATGTTCTATATTTCTAATAGTTCCATTAATTATCTTTGGTTTAATATTACAAAAATCACATATAAACTCAATTTTCTTTTTTAATTCATAATCAAACTCTAATGGTTTACTAATAATATTAATCATAAGCAAAATCCTTTCTTAACACAAAAAAATATCAACTTCATTTAGAAATTGATACTTTTCTATATTAAGTTCAAACTAAAAAAGTTCGAACAGATTTCCCAATGGAGCGGGTGATGGGAATCGAACCCACGTAGTCAGCTTGGAAGGCTGAAGTTCTACCATTGAACTACACCCGCGAGTATGGTGCGGATGACAGGACTTGAACCTGCACGCCGAAGCACTAGATCCTAAGTCTAGCGTGTCTGCCAGTTTCACCACATCCGCATGTAAATGGTGACCCGCAGGCGACTCGAACGCCTGACCCTCTGATTAAAAGTCAGATGCTCTACCTACTGAGCTAGCGGGTCATAAATATATGGTGCCGGCTAAAGGACTTGAACCCTCAACCTACTGATTACAAGTCAGTTGCTCTACCAATTGAGCTAAGCCGGCATAAAAAAATGGTGGAGGTTAACGGGCTCGAACCGCTGACCCTCTGCTTGTAAGGCAGATGCTCTCCCAACTGAGCTAAACCTCCATATGGTGACCTGTACGGGATTCGAACCCGTGAATGCATGCGTGAAAGGCATGTGAGTTAACCGTTTCTCCAACAGGCCACAAAAATGGCGCTTGAAGTAGGACTCGAACCTACGACCGATCGGTTAACAGCCGATTGCTCTACCAACTGAGCTATTCAAGCATTTTCGATTGCCTAAATATATTATCATATCATTTTATGTAATGCAAGTCTTTTTTTAAAAAAAATAGAAGTCATTTTGACTTCTATAAATATTCTCCATTTTTACCCCAATTTTCAAACTCTTGAATTGAAAGATATTGCTGTTCCACAGGTATTTTTGTTATACGTTCAATTTCTTTTAATAATTTTTCAGCAAACTCTTTTTTATATTGATAATCAGTTGTATGAAAAAGCTGACAAGATATTTTCATACATTCCATTTCCTGTCCTCTAAAATACATGACTTGATTATCTTCAATATGAATCATTAAGTTTTCTTCTTTTTTATTAGGTAAAATAGAAATTAATTGACCAGCACTTTCTTTTAATGCTTTTTCTTGATTTAATGTTAATGTTTTTGTTGTTGTAAATGTTATATACGGCATACTATTTTTCCTCCCATTTATCCATTATATATAAACAGCTTTAAAAATTATGACGAAATAGATAACATTTCATATGTTATTTCACCTAAAACCTTAACTCCTTCTTTGATTTTTTCATTGGTTGGTGTTGAATAATTCATTCTAAAACTATGACATTCTTTCGTATCATCATCTAAGAATGCATTTCCTGGTACAACTGCGACATTCTTTTCCAAAGCTTTTTTCACAAATGTCAACATATCAACACTTTCAGGCAATGTTACCCAGATAAACATTCCACCTGTTGGTATTGTATATTGAACATCTGGATGAAAATGTTTTTTCATTTCATCAAGCATTAAGTGACATTTTTGTTTATAAATCATTCGAATACGTTCAATATGTGCATCCATATCATAATTTTGAAGATATCGTGCCATAACTTTTTGTGCCCAAAGATTAGAATGAACATCACTGGCCTGTTTGGCAACTGTCATTTTTTGAATAATCGCTTTTGGTGCTATACAACAAGCCACACGCATTCCAGGCGCAATAATTTTAGAAAGACTTGCTGCATAAATAACCAATCCATCTTCATCCAATGATTTTATAGAAGGAATAGCTTCACCTTCAAATCTTAAATCTCCATAAGGATTATCTTCTAAAATAAGAACACCATTGTCTTTAGCTAATTTTAAAATTTCTTTTCTGACTTCCAATGACATTGTCATTCCTGTTGGATTTTGAAAGTTAGGTATCAGATACATAAATTTTGGTTTTGGCTCCATTTGTAAAGCCTGTTTTAAAGACTCTAAATCCAATTGTCCATTTTTATATTCAATACCTCTTAAAACAGCACCTAATGATTTAAAAGCATTTAAAGCTCCTAAAAAACTAGGATTTTCACAAATCACAACGTCACCTTCATTACATAATATTTTAGCCACAAATTCCATAATCTGTTGTGATCCAGAAGTAATCATCATCTGATCATCAGCTTTCATAACTTGTTCATGACGATTAAAAAAGTGTGTCGCTGCCTGAATCAACTCCTGATCTCCTTCAGTAATTCCATACTGTAAAACACTAATAGGCTCATTAGTCAATATATCTGCAGATATTTTTTCAATTTCTTTAACTGGAAATGCTTCCGCTGATGGATTTCCTCCAGCAAAACTAATCATCTTTGGATCAGATGTTGCCTTTAATATTTCTCTAATTGCAGATGCCTTTACATTTGACATACGTTTTGCAAATTGATATTCCATCATAAAACCCCCTTATCTTATTGTTTATTATAAACCAATTTCATGAGAATAACTAGATATTTATCTCAACTAGCGATATAATAGATATAGGTGGTGATAGAAATGCAAGTTATTGTCGTTGTTTTAAATAAACTTGACTGTTTAGATGATTTGCTTGCAAACTTAAAAAGAGCCGGGGTACGTGGTGGAACAATCATTGAATCTACTGGTATGATAAAGACAATAGATGATTCTGATGAAAGCTATCTTTTAGGATCATTACGTTTGTTCTTAGAAAATCCCCGTCCTGAAAGTCGCACTATCTTTTTTATCGTAGAAGATGGTCAGGTAGACTTAGTCAGAAAAACAGTTGATGAATCAGTTGGTGGCATTGATAATCCAAATACAGGTATTGTTTTTGGATTACCTCTTACATTTGCAGATGGTCTTATAAAAAAATAAAGTTTCGGCTTTATTTTTTTATTAACCGAAACTTGGAATCATAATAAAGATGAAGTTCCTGACAAACTCTTTGATTGAAATCCATGAGTTGTTGATAATATTGATGATACTCATCTGATAGTTCACACATGGCTGGTATCAAAATATCATAATACCCACTATCTCTTAATCTGATCTTCATCTGGCGATTTGGATAACTCAGTATACGATACCACCATTTTTGTTGTAACTCATAGTTTTTGATAACCATTTGCTTAATGGATTCATGTGCATCTTCTTGATTGATCAATTGATTTTTATATACATTGACATCATGCCATACTTGTTTGAGCTGCTTTTGATTTGTTTTAGAAATCCACATCAAAAAGCGATATGTCCATGGAATTTTGATATGAAAATGATCCCAAAAATCAATAATACAATCATAAGCATTCTGTTGTTTTTGTGTACGAATATGAATATGAAGATAAGGTAGAAAATGCTCATAGAACATATCAAAGAATGGCTGAGGAATATTGTCAGACATGATTTGACATATATCATCCAATGAAAAAGAGTCTTCTATGTTGTCACTTTCAATAAAACAATGTAATTGTTTTAAACTTTCTTGTTGATAAGAAAGTTCTTTTTGTCTTTGTGTATAAATCTGTTGAAGATATTCTTTTTTCTGATTAGCATCTAAATCCAATAAACAGCGAATATCTGCAATAGAGATAGACCAGCTACGATACATCATAATTTCTTTTAATCTTTGAACATCTTCGTCACTGAATTCACGATATCCATTTTGATTTTTATAAACATGAAGTAACTGTTGTTTTTCATAATAATAAATGGCTTTTTTTGTCACATGACATTGACTGCAAACTTCCTGTATTTTCATATCTCATTTCATCTCCCATTTTCATCATAAACTATCCCCTTAGGTCAATGTCAACAAAAAAAGTATCATTTCTGATACTTTACCCATTTGCTTTTAAATAACGTTTTAAAAATGTTCGTGTACGTTCTTCTTGAGGATGTTCGAAGATTTGTTCTGGTGTCCCTTCTTCTGCAATCACACCCTGATCCATGAAAACAACACGTGTTGATACATCTTTCGCAAATTCCATTTCATGAGTGACGACAATCATTGTCAAACCTTCATCAGCAAGTTCTTTCATAATATTCAAAACATCGCCAACCATTTCTGGATCCAATGCACTTGTTGGTTCATCAAAAAGCAAAACTTCAGGACTCATACATAACGCTCTTGCGATAGCAACCCTTTGTTTTTGTCCACCTGATAATTGTACACTGCTTTTATTTGCAAAAGCACTCATACCCACTTTTTCTAAATATTTGAAAGCCATTTGTTTTGCTTCTTCTTTATTTCTTTTTAAAACCTTGATTTGTCCAATCATACAGTTTTCTAATACTGTTAAATTGTTGAATAGATTAAATCCCTGAAACACCATACCAACTTTAGAACGATATTGATTCACATTGAAGTGACGATCTAAAATATCCTGGTTATGATATAAAATATGTCCATCATCCAATCTTTCTAATAAGTTAATACAACGTAATAATGTTGATTTTCCACTTCCACTTGAACCAATAATTGTCACAACTTCACCTTTATGTATATCAAAATTGATATCATGCAAAACTTCTAATTGCTTAAATCTCTTCTTTAAATGTTGTACTTGAATAATTGTATCCATAATATCTCCTAACTGCAAAAGTCCTTGCTTTGTTTTTCAGAATTCAATCTTTTTTCGATATAATTTAAAATAAAGGTACTGATCGTTGTTAAAAATAAATAAATGATTGCAGCAATCAAGAAACATTCAATATATTTCATATTTGATCCTGCCACAGATGTCGTCTGAAAATATAATTCTGTTACTGAAATAACATTCAGCATAGAACTGTCTTTGATATTGACAATCAACTGGTTCCCAATTGATGGAAATGTATTTTTAATAGCTTGTGGAAAAATCACTGATATAAGTGTCTGACTTGTTGTCATTCCTAAACTCTTTGCAGCTTCACTCTGTCCTGCATCAACAGATTGAATACCTGCACGAATGATTTCAGCCATATATGCTCCTGTATTAATAGAGATAATAAACAATCCAGCAACTAAAGGAGTCCAATTGAAAGTAGGCTTTAATAAATAATATAAGAACATAGCCTGTACCATCATAGGTGTTCCTCTAAATACCCAGATATAAAAACCTGTAATCCATTTTCCTAAGCGTTTAAATAGACGACTGACTGATGAATCATAATCATTGATTTCAATAGCTCTTATACCACCTACAACTAACCCTATAAGAAAACCACAAACAGTTCCTACAACAGCATATAATAAAGTAATTTGAATACCGTAACTGAACAGAGACATATTTTCAACAAATATTTCCCATGCTTTTGCAAAATCAATACTCATAAATTATTCTCCTGCTGGCTGTCTATCAACAGCTTCGCTCATCAGTTGTTTTCTTTCATCTACCGTAATCTTATCTAAAGATGCCTGTACCTGTTTAAAGAATTCACTATCTCTTGTTCCTTCTTTTAAACCAATAGATACTGTTGTATCACATTCAAAACCTTTTCCTTCATCAAAATGTACAATTGTTAAATCTTTATTGGCTGCAACAACACCTTCAGCAACAGCCATTTCTGCAGTGATTCCATCCACATCTCCCTGTTGTAAAGCAACAACCATTTCAGGATAAGTGGCTTTTGCTGTAGCATGATGAACACCTTTGATCTGATCAATGACATCATCATAGTTTGTTCCTTTTTGCCCAACAACATTTTTACCACTGAATTGTTGAATATCTGTAAACTTCGCTTCTTCACCATCTTTACGTACAATCATAATCATACCTTCGCTATCGTAATATGGTGTTGTAAAATCAATACCTTCTTCTCTTGTTTCATTCGCTGTCATTCCAGCAATAATGGCATCAATTTCACCAGATTCCAAAGCCACTGTTAATCCATCCCATGATATTTTCTTAATCACAAGTTCTTTTCCTAAATCATCCGCAATTCTTTTGGCAATCTGTACATCATATCCATCTGCATATCCAGCATTACCTAATGATACTGTTGTATCACTTTCCTGACTTGTCTGCCAGTTAAATGGTGCATAAGAACATTCCATTCCCACAACAAACTGATCTTTATTGGCTGATGCCTGTTCACCACCGCCACATCCAAATAAAGTCATTGCCATTGCCATAGCCACTAAAACTTTTCCTAATTTTTTCATATAAACCCTCTCTTTCTATATACACATAAAATAAAAGCCGTGCTATTAACACGACTTTAATGACCATATTAATAGCGCCTCTTCATTTTCATGAAGGAGTGTTATGAGTATTTCCCATAACCCCAAGATAGAGATTTGCCAATATCTATCTTTCGGCAATGATTACCTTTCCCATTCTTCTTCGTTTGCCAACTCCAAATGGTACTCTGATACACTGCTGCCTCTAATTCTTTTATTTTACGTTCTTTATGCTATACTCTTTTTCATGTCTTGTCAACTTTTTTCACATTTTTTCACAAAAAAATATGAATTCTTGCTGATTTTTTTAAGATATAGTCATCTGTTTTTCTTCAATAATTCCTTTTAACGTCTGTAATCGTTCTATACTTTCTTTGGTAAAGATATCCTCTGGATCTGCTGATCCTTCATTTGCTAACATAACAAGTGAAATCCAAACCAAAACATTATAAATATTAATCTTTTGATTTTCTTTATTGTTTTCAATACGTTCACGTGAAATCCATTCAATCTCTTTCATATGATTTTCTACAAAATCATCCAATTCATTAATATACGTATACCCCATATAATGGAATCTTTGAACCAGTCGAGATTGTGAAATCAATTCTGAATCTCTTTCAAACTGAAATTGAAATTCTGTATGCAATTTTTCTAAAATATTATTAATGCGTGGTGATGTATTGACATATTGCGCCAATGAATTGGCATTGATATCTGTTTTTAAAACTTTTTCAATATGCACAATACCCTTATTATATTCATCGACTTCTCTTGCAATCTGTACAAATTCTTCATCTAACAATTCTAATGATGCTGAAAGACGTGTTAATCGTCTACGAATATCTTTAGGAATTTCATACTGTGATTTGTATCCTAGCCCATGTTCTATTTCTGCCCATGAATGTTGTAATGTCGTACGAATCTGTAATTCAAAAATAATATCTTTATACGCAGAATACTCAATCAATTGACATCTTTCATCATTAAATTTAATTAACAGATGCAAAGAATTATAACCAAAATCAATACGATCATCATAATTTTTCTTTCTTTTATCATTATATTCTACAATATCAAAATTTTCTTTTACACAATCATAAATACGATCAACATCATTTTCAAATAAAGTAATAATACGACAAGCCACAACATCTGTAATTTGACGAATGTCCGTATATTTATTCTTATATGTGATTTTTTTCATTAATGCGCCTTCGCTTTTAATCCTAATCGCCATATTAGAAATACGAAAATGATGGGTATCAATAATACGTGTAAAAATATCTTCAATATCATGTTTCAAAGAACGATAAACGTCCTGATTATCATGATATTGTTTAATAATTTTCTTTGCAGAGTTATGCATAAAATCACCTCATATTTTCATTATACGCTCCTTATATGAAATATTCATGAACAAAACACATAAGAAAAAAATGTGGCTATATACCACATTTAACTCATATCAATGTAATGGACTTCTTTTCCTTTTAAATGAACATAAATGATTCCAATAAGACCAGCTATAATAAAAGCAATTGAAATCAATTGAGCCATACGAATTGGTCCAAACATAAGACTATCTGTACGTAATCCTTCAACTGGGAAACGCACTAAACCATAGAATAGGAAATAACTAAAGAATTGAACACCCTGGTGTTTTTGAAATCTTCTAATCACAAACACAATAAGCAAGAAAGCCATTATATTTCCCATTGATTCATATAAAAATGTAGGATGATGATATGCCCCATTCATATACATATTATCAATAATGAATTGTGGAAGATGCAAAGACTGTAAAAATGATAAGCTAACTTCTCCTCCATATGCTTCATGATTGAAAAAGTTTCCCCATCTTCCAAGCGCCTGGGCAATCAATACGCCAGGCATAATGGCGTCACCAGCCAGTAAAAATGGAATATCATGCTTTTTAAAGAAATAATAACTATAAATCAGTCCTGCAAAGATTCCACCTTGAATAGCTAAACCGCCATGCCATATCGCAAAAATCTCTAATGGTTGAGAAGCATACATTTCATCAAAGGTAAAAATAACATACCAGATTCTTGCTCCAGCAATACCAATCAACAATAAAGCAAAGAAATAATCAGATAGAATAGATGAAGCATAGCCTAACTGCTTAAAGCGATATTGACCTAGAAAATAGGCAATACAAGCTCCTGTGAGAATACATACCGCATACCATTGAATGTGAATCGGTCCAATGGATACAAACGTTGAAAAATCTTCAAAAAATGTCATGACGATTTATTTTTGATATTATCAAGAATACGATTCACAAATTCTTTACTTGAATCAAATCCAGAATCTTTAAGTTGCATATTCATCACAGCTGCTTCTATAATAGCAGACATACTTCTTCCACCAGTCACAGGCACGACAATCTTAGGAATTTGGATACCCAAGATTTCTTCCATAACGTCATCTTCTTCCATACCAATTCTTGTATATTCACGTGATGGAAGCCAACGTTCCAACTGAATAATTAAATCAACATGATCTTTTGGTAATACTGAGGCGACCCCAAACATCTTAGAAACATCAATAACCCCGATACCTCTGATTTCTAATAAATTGCGTAAAACTTCAGGAGCACGACCTACAATTCCCTGACCAATATGATAAAGTTCTACAGCATCATCAGCAATCAAAAAATGCCCACGTTTAATTAACTCTAAAGCAATCTCTGATTTTCCAATACCACTATCACCACGAATCACAACACCTTTACCATAAATATTTAAAAAGACTCCATGCATCAATGTTTCAGCAGCTAAAGCTTCATCCAATGTTCCTGTTAAATCAATGGAAACACGTCCTGTCGCCTGTGTTGTTTCAAAAATTGGAAAATTTCTTTTGATGGCTATATTTTTTAATATTTCTGGACATTCATACCCTTTCGCAATAATGATACAAGGTGTTTCATCATTAGCCAGTTTAGAAAAACATGCAAGTTGTGATTCTTTGCTCATTTCTTTAACGAAAGAAATTTCTTTTTCTCCAAATAATATAATTCTTCTAAAATCTGTATGTTTAAAAAATCCTGCCAATTCAAATCCTGGTCGATTCATTTCTGGCACAAAGACTTCTCTTTCCAAAGCTGATTCATCACCTGATATCTGATGAAATAAAGCTGGTTTCAATAAATCTTTGATTTTCACTGACTTTCCCATGTATTTCCTCCTACTCTAAGACCATTTTCAAGAAACGTCCTGTATGACTTTTTTGACATGCTGCGACTTTTTCTGGCGTTCCTGATACTACAATTGTACCACCATTGTCGCCACCTTCCAATCCTAAATCAATAATGTGATCAGCAACTTTAATCACATCAAGATTATGTTCAATCACAATCACAGTATCACCCTGTTCAACAATACGATTTAAAACTTCAATCAGACGTGCTACATCATGACTATGTAAACCAGTCGTTGGTTCATCTAAAATATATACTGTTTTTCCTGTTGCTTTCTTTTGTAATTCACTGGCAAGCTTCACACGCTGCGCTTCACCACCGGACAATGTTGTTGCACTTTGTCCTAATTTAATATAACCCAACCCTACATCATAGATTGTTTGTAATTTAGAACGAATACGAGGTAAATTATCAAAGAAAGACAATGAATCCTCAATCGTCATTTCCAAAACATCGTAGATTGTTTTATCCTTATATGTAACTTGTAAAGTTTCTTCATTATAACGCTTACCACCACATTCCTCACATGGAACATAGACATCTGGTAAAAAGTGCATACTGATACGTTTGACCCCGTCACCTTGACAAGCTTCACAACGCCCACCTTTCACATTGAAAGAAAAACGTCCTTTATCATATCCACGCATTTTGGCTTCCGGTGTCTTCGCAAATAATTCACGAATATCATCAAAGACCCCTGTATAAGTGACTGGATTGGAACGTGGTGTACGTCCAATAGGATCTTGTGACACTTCAATCACTTTATCAACATTTTCCAGTCCTAATATTTCTCTATGTTTACCGGGCTTTTCTTTAGAATGATACAATTTGGCACGCATCGCTTTACATAAAATCTCATTAACCAATGTTGACTTTCCACTTCCTGAAACACCTGTCACACAAACAAATTTTCCTAATGGAAATTTCACATTGATATTCTTCAAATTATTTTCCTTAGCCCCTTTGACTTCTACAAATAAGCCATTTCCTTTACGACGTTTTTTAGGAACTGGAATCTTATATTCACCAGAAAGATATTTTCCAGTAATAGAATTGGGATTCTTCATCACTTCTTCTGGGGTTCCAGCAGCCACAACTTCTCCACCATGAACACCTGCTCCCGGACCAATATCAATAATATAATCAGAAGCACGCATCGTATCTTCATCATGTTCAACAACAATCACACTGTTACCTAAATCACGCATATTGCAAAGCGTTTTAATTAACTTTTCATTATCCCTCTGATGTAAACCAATTGATGGTTCATCTAAAACATAAAGAACACCTGTTAAACGTGAACCAATCTGTGTTGCTAAACGAATACGTTGCGCTTCTCCTCCAGACAAACCACCTGCTCGTCTGGATAAAGTCAAATATCCTAAACCGACATCATTTAAGAAAGTCAAGCGATCTTTGATTTCTTTGATGATTAATCTGGCAATATTTGTTTCCGTTTCATTCAGTTTTAAGTTCTGTACAAAGTCCAAAGCTTTTTCAATGGACATATCTGTAAATTCACTGATGTTTAAACCACCTACCTGAACACTTAAAACCTGTTCATTTAAACGTTTACCTTGACATGTCGGACAAGTATGTTCAGCCATAAATGACGCATACCATTCTTTAGACCATGACGATGTTGTTTCTTCATAACGTCTTTGAATCAATGTTTTCACACCTTCAATAGGTTTGGTTGTTTTAGAAACATTACCTGAACTTGATTGTAATGTATATGTAATAGGTTTATCAGAACCATATAAAATAATATCTAATTCTTTCTTACTAAAATCTTTAAGTGGTTTATCTAAATCAATATGATATTCTCGACATAAAACCAGAAATCTCTGCCATTCAATACGATCAGTTCCTACTGATGTCTTAAAATAACGAATACCACCTTGATTAATACTTAATGACCAGTCTGGAATCAATAAATCATTATCAACTTCATTTTTCACACCAATTCCTTTACAATCTGGACAAGCACCTAAAGGGTTATTAAAAGAAAATAAACGTGGTTCTAATTTAGGAACACTAAATCCACAATAAGGACAAGCCAAATGTTGAGAAAAAAGCTTTTCTGTTTTTTCATTCAAGTTTTCAACAATTACTTCTCCCCCTGTTAATTTTAATCCTGTTTCTAAAGAATCAGCCAAACGTGAACGATATCCTTCTTTTTTAATAATACGATCCACCACAACATCAATATTATGTTTTTTATTTTTATCCAAAACAATATCTTCATCTAAAAGACGCATTTCTCCATCCACTTTGACACGCAAAAATCCATCTTTAACAAGCTGTTCAAATAAATCCTTATGCGTTCCTTTTTGATTACGACACATTCTTGCCAAAACTTGTAATTTTGTGCCATCTTCATACTGATCAATGGTATCTACCATCTGCTTAATCGTCTGTGATTCAATCAAAACATGATGAGTTGGACAATAAGCATGACCAACTCTGGCATAAAGGAGTCTTAAATAATCAAAAATCTCTGTCACCGTTCCAACTGTTGAACGTGGATTGTTAGAAGTTGTTTTCTGATCAATCGCAATGGCAGGAGATAAACCATCAATACTATCGACATCCGGTTTTTCAATTCCACCTAAAAATTGTCTGGCATAGGCACTTAAAGATTCTACATAGCGTCTTTGTCCTTCGGCATAAATCGTATCAAAGGCTAAAGAGGTTTTTCCACTCCCTGATAATCCCGTCATAATTACCAATTGATCACGTGGAATTTCAACATTTATATTTTTTAAATTATTTACTCTTGCACCTTTGATAATAATTTTATCTTTGTTCATACTTTTTCAAACTCCTTAATATCTTTTCCTTACTATAACCCTGTAACTGTAAATCATAAGCTTCTTCCAGCATATCTTTAAAACATTGATGATTATGGAAACCATATTCAATCAAATCATGACCATCTATCAAAGCAGGTATCGCCTGGCACCCTAAGCGCTGTTGTTTATCCTGAATAAAAGTCCAAAAAGCATCATATTGTTCTTGGGCAACTTTTCCTCTACCTAACTTATCACAACAGCTGATATAAATCAAATCATTCATTGAAACTTTCCCATCAATTTTCTTTAATAACCTTAAATAAGATATATCTCTGGCTTGATGACGTGACATATTCATTAAATGCATATGATACATAATCATTGTTGAAATATATTGTCTTTCTTTTTTAGAAGTAATCAAAGGCACACCATGAAAAACTTGAACACCTGCTTCATTATGTAATGGCGCATGACCATCACTTGTTGTGACAAGTGGCTTACCAATATCATGTAATAAACATGCCCACATAAACCATAAAGGATGATCAGTTTTTTGCTTGACATGACTAGCTACATCAATGACTAGCATGGTATGCGTAAAGACATCACCTTCAGGATGATAATCTAAGCGTTGATGCGTTGTTGTGAGGGCTTGTAAATAAGGTGGTAAGGCCCCGATTTCTTTTAAAAACTGAAATCCAAGTGAAGGCATGTCTGTCATAAGGATTTGACAATATTCTTGATAAATTCTTTCAACAGACAAATGATCTAACATATGTTGAGAAACCATTTGTCGACAAAGCTCTTTAGTTTGGCTATCGACTTGAAATTGTAGCTTTGCGACAAAACGAGCCACTCTTAAAACACGTAATGGATCTTCAATAAAACGTGAAGCATCAACACAACGGATGATATGATGTTTGATATCATCTAAACCATGACATAAATCAATAATCTTTTTTTGTTGATAATCATACATTAAAGCATTAATCGTTAAATCACGTCTTAAAATGGCTTTTTCTATTGGTAAATTTTGATCAATCATTGTTTCAAAATCTTGATGTTTGACACCTGTTTTCTTTTCTTGACGTGGTAAAGCAAAATCATAATGAGGTAAAGTATCCAATTGAACAATCGCAAAAGACTGACCAAAAGTATTGACTTGCCCATATTTTTGTAAAATATCACAAAGTTGTTGATATGAAATATGATAAACTTCTACATCTATATCATGAAGATCCTGACATCCCAGGACATCATCACGCACTGATCCGCCTACAATATAAACTTGACCACCATGACTTATAATATCATCAAAAACAGTTTTTGCGAGAACATCTATTTTCATGATTTTTCACCTTTAAGTTCTAAAATAATATCTCTTAATTCCATTGCACGTTCAAAGTCAAGAACTTTCGCCGCTTCTTTCATTTCTTTTTCTAAATCATCAATCAATTTCTTTTTCGCCTGTTTTGTCGCTTTCTTACCTTTTTGAAGCAACGATGAAGCTTCCTCCATTGTTTCCTTTCCTTGAATCAAATCATGAATTTCCTTATGAATTGTTTGTGGAATAATATGATGTTCCTTATTATAAGCTTCTTGAATCTGACGACGACGATTGGTTTCATCAATTGCTTTTTGCATAGATTCTGTTATATGATCTCCATACATAATAACCTTTCCATTCGCATTTCTAGCCGCACGACCAATCGTCTGAATCAAAGAACGTTCACTTCTTAAAAAACCTTCTTTATCAGCATCCAAAATACAGACAAGTGAAACTTCTGGCAAATCTAAACCTTCTCTTAATAAGTTGATACCTACTAAAACATCATATTTACCAAGTCTTAAATCTCTTAGAATTTCCGTTCTTTCTAAAGTCTTCGTATCTGAATGTAAATAAGCCACCTTTAACCCTACTTCTTTTAAATAGGCACTTAAATCCTCAGCCATACGTTTTGTCAGTGTTGTAATAAGCACACGTTCATTTTTTTCAATACGTTCATGAATTTCATCAATCAAATCATCAATCTGATTTTTTGTTGGACGAACATCAATAATTGGATCTAATAATCCTGTTGGTCGAATAATCTGTTCAGCATATTCTCCATGAGTTTTTTCTAATTCATAATCACCCGGTGTTGCTGAAACATAGATGACTTGATGAATAATATCTTCAAATTCTTCAAAGCGCAATGGTCGATTATCCAAAGCACTTGGTAAACGAAAACCATATTCAACCAACGTTTCTTTTCGACTGCGATCCCCATTAAACATCCCTCTCACCTGTGGTAACATCACATGACTCTCATCAATAATCATCAAGAAATCATCTGGAAAATAATCAATCAGTGTATAAGGTCGCTGTCCTGCCAGACGTCCATCAATATGACGAGAATAGTTTTCAATACCGGGACACATTCCTACTTCTCTTAACATCTCAATATCATGTCTGGTACGTTGATCAAGACGTTCATATTCCAAAGGTTTCATCGCATCTTTAAAATATTGTAGACGCTCCTTTAATTCCTCTGAAATCGTGTCACAGGCGCGTAACATCTGTTCTTTTTTCGTCACATAACCATATGCTGGATAAATCGTATATGTTTTATAACGTCCTAAAACCTTTCCTGTTAAAGGATCAACCTCACTGATTCCTTCTACTTCATCCCCAAACAGTTCAATACGAATCAACCAGCTTTCTGTATGTCCGGGTACAATTTCAATAACATCTCCACGTACTCTGAAAGTTCCTTTAGACTGTTCAATATCATTTCTTTGATATTGACGATCAACAAGATAAGTCAACAGTTCACGACGATCAATCTCTTGTCCTACACGTAAAGAAAAAATCATTTCACGATATTGTTCTGGATTTCCCAATCCATAAATTGAAGCCACTGAAGCCACAACAATGGTATCCCTTCTTTCTAACAAAGAATTCATTGCTGCGGAACGTAACATTTCAATTTCATAATTTGTCTTTGCATTTTTATCAATATAAGTATCACTTTTAGGAATATAAGCCTCTGGCTGATAAAAATCGAAATTAGAAACAAAATACTCTACACGATTTTCCGGAAAAAACTCTTTCAATTCCGAATACAGCTGCCCTGCCAAAGTTTTATTATGAGCCAGAACCAGTGTCGGTTTATTCACCTGTGCAATCACATTAGAAACGGTAAAAGTTTTTCCCGTTCCTGTTCCCCCTAATAAAACCTGTTCTTTTTTACCAGCTCGTATACCTTCGACAAGTTGCTTAATAGCTGTAGGCTGATCTCCCATTGGAGAGTACTGCGAAACCAATTTAAATTTTTCCATTCTTATCACCTCCTATTGAATCAATTGATTCATTTTTTGTAAATAAGCATCCTCTTTTTCTTGATATAAATGATAAGTTAAAGCACTCAATAAAATAAATCGGTCATTGGTAGAATACACACCATCCTGTGTTAAATGATAATCTTTTTCAAATGCCTGTAAGGCTTTTGTTGTTTGTTTTGAAAAATATCCATCCTGCCGTTCTACAGGATACCCTAATGCTTTCAACATTTCTTGCATATATTGAATATTATCATCAACATCATCATATTGATAAGATGTTGTCATTTCACCAAAATGAAAATCTTGAATACTTGTTGTACTAACCTCATAATCCGGTTTTAACCCTGTTCCATTAATCCATGTCCCATGTGGTGTCAACCATTTTTCATGAGTATATTTTAAAACTGCTGATTGAGAGAGAGTCACCTGTGTTTGCGCAACCCCTTTTCCATAAGTTGTTTCCCCAACCAGAAGATAACCCAAGTTTTCCTTTAATCCAGCACTCAATACTTCTGAAGCACTTGCTGTTTGATCATTGACAAATATATAACCCTGTTCAAAAACATATTTTTCCCGACTTGTCGCTTTATATTCTTTACTCTCTCCATCCTTATCTTCCAAAGAGAAAAGAATCTGCCCTTTAGGTATAAACAAGTCTAAAATTTCTTGTGCCGCATTTAAATAACCACCACTATTATCTCTTAAATCAATAATGATTTTTTCAACATTCTGTGCCTTCATCTCCTGCAAAATCTTTTCTATATTTTCACTTATATTCTCACCAAAAGTCACAATACGCAAATAACCAACTGATTGATGATTGATTGTCATAATGGAAGAAGCAACAGAAGTATCCACATTTTGGCGAACTGCTGTCACTTCATGAATTTTTCCATTTCTCAACAAACGTAACTTGACTTGACTCTGCTTTTCCCCTTGAATCATTTCTTTGACTTTATCAGAACTATATCCTGCAATAGATGTTCCTTCAATATGAGTGATGATATCACCACTTAAAATTCCTGCTTTTTTAGCAGGTGTATCTTGATAAACATCTAAAACAATAGCCCCATCATCAACCATTGTAAAAGTAATACCAATACCTTCAAATGTCCCATTAATAGATGCATTTAAAGATTGTGATTGTTCTAATGATAAATAAGAAGAATAAGGATCTCCTAAAGCTAAAACCATACCACTTAGCATACGTTCCTGCAAACTCATTTTGGAATCACTGGTATCCAAAAAATCACTTTCAATAATTTGAGCAATTTCATTATAAATATCACTCTCATCGTGATGATAACTCATTTGAAAGCCATGTATAAAATAGCCAGCAACTCCACCTATCATTAAACATATGATACACATAAGAACACATATAGGTCCTTTTTTTAATCTTGTTTTCTTTTTTTGATCATACTCAAACTGAAAATCATCCATATTTCCACCTCATTTTCTTATTCTACCATAGATTCATCATTTTTTTAACTCACAAGCCACTATTTTCTTGAAACAAAGAAAAGCAATCCTAAGACTGCTTCTTTAAAAAATTTTGAATACATTGTTGTGTTTCATCACTAATAATATGTTCAATACGACAAGCATCATCTTCAGCTTGTTTATCGCTTACACCAATAGAAATCAAAAAAGCCGTTAAAATCTGATGACGATTATATACTTTTTCTGCAATACGACGTCCTTCATCAGTAAAATCAATATATCCCTTATCATCTACAACAATCAATTGAGATTCTTTTAAAAGTTTGATTGCACGTGATACGCTTGGTTTAGAAAAATCCATGGTATGTGCAATATCAATAGAACGGACATATTCATTTTGTTTCTTTAAAATTAAAATCGTTTCTAAATACATTTCACCTGATTCATGCAAGTCCATTTTTGTCACCTCATATCAATTTATATCATTATAGCACAACTCATCAGCCTAATGCTACATCTAATATCATCATGATAACAAAACCAATCGCAAAGCCAATTGTCGCAATATTTGAATGTGTACCTTGTGAACCTTCAGGAATCAGCTCTTCTACAACGACATATGCCATTGCGCCAGCGGAAAAAGATAACAGATAAGGCAAGATCGGCACAAAAAACTGTGACAGGACAATCGTTAATATAGCGCCCATAGGTTCAACAATACCTGATAAAGTACCATACATAAAGGCTTTTCCTTTAGACACTCCTTCACTTTTTAACGGCATAGAAATAATAGCCCCTTCTGGAAAATTCTGTATCGCAATACCCAATGATAAGGCAATTGCTCCAGCAATAGAAACATCACTATTTCCCATCAAGGCTCCTGCAAAAACAACTCCAACTGCCATCCCTTCAGGAAAATTATGCATTGTGACTGCTAAAATTAACATTGTTGTACGTTGCAAGTGAGATTTCTTTCCTTCTACCTGATGATCCAAATGCATATGTGGAATAGTACGATCTAAAAATAATAGAAAGAAAATTCCCAATAAAAAACCAACTGCCGCAGGTATAAAAGATAATTTTCCTAAACTTGCTGACATATCTAAAGCTGGAATCAAAAGTGACCAGACTGAAGCAGCAATCATCACTCCAGAAGCAAATCCCAGCAGAACTTTTTGAACACGATTATCCATTTTTTGTTTCATAAAGAAAACACAGGCCGCACCTAATGTTGTCCCAATAAATGGGATCATAATACCAATCAAAACAGATGTATTCATGTTTTAACACCTCTTTTCTTTAGGCATTATCTTACTATATATCATTTTATCTTTCAAAATATATGATAAAAAATATCTGACATACATTTGTTAAAAGACTCAAATCATCTTTTGACATAAAAAAATCTTGGGAATACAATGTACTCCCAAGAAGTTTCTAAATTATTTAGTTAATTCAGCGAAATATTTAATAGTTCTAACCATGTTAGAAGTATAAGAATTTTCGTTGTCATACCAAGCAACAGTTTGAACTTCAGTAGTTCCGTTATCTAATGCTTTAACCATAGTTTGAGTTGCATCAAATAATGAACCATAAGTCATTCCAATAATATCTGAAGATACTAATGGTTCTTCAGTGTATCCAAATGATGGAGTTACAGCTGCTTTCATAGCTTCGTTAACTTGTTCTACAGTAACTTCACCTTCAACAACTGAAGTTAAGATAGTTGTAGATCCTGTAGGAACAGGTACACGTTGAGCAGAACCGATTAATTTTCCATTTAATTCAGGGATAACTAAACCGATAGCTTTAGCAGCTCCAGTTGAGTTAGGCACGATATTGACTGCAGCAGCACGTGCTCTTCTTAAGTCACCTTTTCTATGAGGTCCATCTAATACCATTTGGTCACCAGTATAAGCATGTACTGTTAACATGATACCAGATTTGATTGGTGCTAATTTGTTTAATGCGTTAGCCATAGGTGCTAAACAGTTAGTTGTACAAGATGCAGCTGAAATGATTGTATCATCAGCAGTTAATGTTCCTTCGTTTACACCAAATACAACAGTTGGTAAATCATTTCCAGCTGGTGCAGAAATAACAACTTTTTTAGCTCCTGCATCAATATGAGCTTGAGATTTAGCTTTAGAAGTATAGAAACCTGTACATTCTAATACTACATCTACTCCTAATTCTCCCCAAGGTAATTTAGAAGCATCTGCTTCTTTGTAGATTTCGATTTCTTTTCCATCTACTACGATTGAAGATTCTTTAGCTTCTACTGTATCAGCTAAAGCATATTTACCTTGAGCTGAATCATATTTTAATAAATGTGCTAACATTTTAGGATCTGTTAAGTCGTTGATTGCAACTACTTCATATCCTTCAGCTCCAAACATTTGTCTGAATGCTAGACGTCCAATACGTCCAAAACCGTTAATTGCTACTTTTACTGCCATTTTTATGACATCCTCCTTACTAATAATTTATGTCTATATTATAGTCCACAAACCCAAATAAATCAATAAAAGTTGTACGCTTTATATAAATTTTTTCACAAGAGCGAAAATCTTTTCTTGTTTTTTAACTTTGCTTAACTCAATATTAACACAAGAAAAAATCAATTTTCTATGAATAATCCAACACAAATTTCTCTATAATGAATTATGGAGGTAACTTTATGCATTTTATACCCACAGTGATATTAAAAAAGAATTCTAAGGAGTATGCCTATGATATTTTTTCCAGATTGCTGGAAGATCGTATTATTATGCTTTGCGGTGAAATCAATGATGAAATGGCCAGTTCTATTGTTAGTCAGCTGTTATATTTAGAATCCCTTGATCAACAGGCTGATATTGATATGTATATTCATTCACCAGGTGGTAGTGTATCAGCTGGATTAGCCATTTTTGATACAATGAACTTTATCAAATGTGATGTATCAACAATTAGTATTGGTTTAGCAGCAAGTATGGGTGCTTTTTTATTAGCAGCTGGAAAAAAAGGAAAACGTTATGCTTTAGAAAATAGTGAAATCATGATTCATCAACCACTAGGTGGAGCACAAGGTCAAGCCAGTGATATAGAAATTTCTACACGTCATATCTTAAAACAAAAAGACAAATTAAACCGTCTGCTATCGCAAATGACATCTCAATCCTTACGTCGTATCAAAAAAGATACTGATCGTGATTATTTCATGAATGCTTATGATGCTTTAGAATACGGTTTGATTGATGAAGTTTTAAAAAACAATCAAAGTGAAACACTTTGATTGTTTTTTAATAGAATAGATAAATATCCTTCTCCCATATGCATTTGTTGAATAGGTAAAGCTATTTGATATTGAATTTGATTGTCTTGAAAGATTATATGTGAATCTTTCAAAAATGATTTCAAAAAACTTATAATTGGAAATTGTAAAAACAGGTATTCTATTTTGCCATGAATATTTTTAAAAATAAAACTTTGATTTTCATATTGTATTTGAAAATCACAAACAACATCTACATGATATTGATTATACAATAGAACAGCATTCATCAATAGTTTTTCATCAGCTAATTTGATATGCATTTCCTGCATCACAATATCATATTTTTTAAAAACATCTTTTAAAACAAACGATAACCCTGTTTGTACTTCTTCTTCATTTAAAATCACTTTATCACCCCTACATACTATGCAGGGAATTAAAAAATATGTGTTGCATCTAAAACAGGATACTGACCAAAAAGATCAAAAGCTTGAAAATATTGATTTTCAAGTGGTATCCACTTATTGATAAACATCTCTATTTTTTCTGGATTTCGCTTTAACAAACGTTCTTTTTGTGTATCGGCTGATATTTTTAACACAACTGCATGAGTATAATAAGATTGCAGACTGGGATGCAAAGCATAGCTACCCTCAACAATACAAAAAGGGCAATAAGATTTATGTTCACTCTTTTTCAAAGTCATCGCTTGACAATCAAAGGGCTGATAATCAACATCCTGCTGACAAGAAAGAGGCTTTAAAACAGTTTCTAAAAAACGCTCATAATGAACATTTCCGCCCGATTGCTGTAATCTTTCAGGTGTACGCATTTCTAATGGCAAAAAGAAATCATCCATATGAAAAACTTGCGCATGAAATTTCTGTGCCAAATGATGAGCTAAAGTTGTTTTCCCACTTCCACTCATGCCATCAATAGCTAGTAGAAATGACGATTGTTGAGATAAATCATGAATAAGTTCTTCTAATATCATTAAATATCCTCCTGTTGATTTTGAGCTTTAACTAATATAAAAGTAGAGAATAAAACAAGAATACAACCAATAATCTTTAATAATGTTAAACTTTCATTCAACCAGACAACCCCCACAACAATGCTTGTGATAGGTTCTAATGTCGATAAAATAGCTGTCAAAGAAGCCCCTAAACAATAAATACCTTTTTGAAGTAAAACAACACCAACTAAAGATGTTAAAACTGCCACAACTCCCGAAAGAATATACGCTTGGATGGGTAATATTGTTATACGTCCAAGTAAGAAAGCCAAAATAAAAATAACAATGGAATTCATCAAAACAAGATAAAAATTAAAAACATACGGACTCATATAACGAATCGAAGAATGGTCCATTCCTACCATATAGTATGCAAAAAAGACACCGGATAAAATTGCTAATAAAGCGCCCATCAAGGATGATGAAGATGAGTCCATAAAACAAAAGATTCCAATAATAGCTAAGACCAGACAACATAATTGTTGTTTATTTAATTTTTGATGATACAAAACAAAATTCATACAAACAACAAAAAGTGGATATAAAAAATGTAAAACTGTAGCACTTCCTACACCAATATATTCATAAGAAGAATATAACATCACAATTGTTAATGTATTACCAAAAAAACCTACTTTAAAAACATCCAGCCATTGTGATTTGTTCAATCGAAAAGATTGCCCTTGATAAATAACAATAATGAAAAAAAGTGGCAATACAAAAAGATGTCTTAAAAAAGCCAGTTGAACACCATTATTACCCATTGCATAAGTTAATTTTCCAACTGCTGGTGTGATGCCAAATAAAATCGTCGCAATCATTGTAAAGATGATTCCTTTTTGTTTAGTATTCATTAAATAACTCCTTTATTTTGTCTAAATCATGAGTATATGTGAGAGCTAACATCAATAAGACTCTCGCTTTTTGTGGTGTTAATGTATTACCTGGAATACAAAGATGATGGGGATCAAAAACTTCATCATCAAAAACAATTCCTTGTGAAACTCGTGAACAACGTACAAATATAATACCTTGCTTTGATAAGTCCTCAATAGCATGTAACCAGTCTTGACTGTAATTTCCACTTCCTGAACCCGTTAAAATGATTCCCTGATGATTCAAAGCCAAAGAATAAAGAATTTCATGACTTGCTCCAGCATAAAAGTAAGCAATTCCTACTGCTGGTAAATCATGATAATCAAATGATGAGAATAAGGAATGTATGGTGTGCTTTTTAAATGTTTTAGAAAAGAAATGAACCTCATGATCTTGCATATAGCCTAAACATCCGAAAGCTTTTTGTTCAAAAGCATCGACTTTATAGTTATTCACCTTTTGGATATCTCTACCAGAAAATATTGTACTTGAAAAAAGTCCCATAACACCTTGATTTCTTGCTTCATCATGAGCAGCCAGACAAACAGCCTGATATAAATTATAAGGTCCATCTGCACTAGTCGCTGTAGCTGGTCGCATCGCCCCTGTAACAACAACAGGTTTAGATGTATGTAAAGTTAAGGTTAAAAAATAAGCCGTTTCATCTAAAGTATCTGTTCCATGAGTGACAACGATACCATCAATATCATCTTGTCTTACAAGTTCATTAATTTTTTGAGATAAAACAAGCCATCGCTGTGGTGTCATTTCATTACTATCAACATTCATTAACTGATATTCTTTAATATGTGCAACTTGATTCAACATGGGAATGGATTGAATAATTTCATTGACATCCATTTCACCTGCATGATAGGCAACAGCTTTTCCTATCTGTCCCCTACCAGCAATTGTTCCTCCTGTTGCTACAATTGCAATTGTTTTCATATTTCCTTCACCCATTGCACATTTTAGCATTTTCTTTTTCATGAAACAACAAAAAAAGCCACCAAACGTGGCTATTCAATCTCCTTAAGTAAATAACTTTGATCTAACAGAGGTTTAAAACTTAAACATGTTTTTTGACTTGTTTTTTGTGAAATCTCTGATAACAAAATAGGAGTATACTCATCATTTAAGACAGTATGAGGATTATCTTTGATTAAATGTAAAATAATCTTTAAATCACCATCTTCAATCACAATATCATGACGATGACAAAGATTCTTTAAAATCTTTAAAGTCATCTGTTGTAGACGATGGTTCAAGCGATAAAAATTCATCATAAGCATTCCTCCTTTTGACGTATATTACAAAATTCTTATATACTTTTCTTATTTAAATATATTATAATAGATTTAAAATATGTATACAATGTACACATATTCATGATTTATACAATATTAGACACATTGGTTCAAACTGTCCAATATTGAAGGAGGGGATTTGAATGAGAACTGAATATCGTAACGCAACACGTTCAAAATTATTAATAAAAAAAGCTTTTATTGATCTTTTAAAAGAAAAACCTGCCAGCAAAGTGACAGTCACTGATATTGTTCATGAAGCCAATATTAGTCGTGGGACATTCTATGCCCATTATTTAGATACAAAGGATTTACTAGAGAGTTTTCAACGTGAATTCATTGAACAGATTTTATATTTTACACGTAAAAATCATAAGCTGACATTAGTTGAACAGCTCAATACATTATTAATGAAAATTTTAGATATTTTAAAGAATGACTATGAAACATACTGTATTTTATCTAATCAGGATTTTACATTTGAATTTTATAATGAAATTAGAGATGCAATGATTCAAGAATTACAACAGGAGTTTTCTCTTTCTCCAGAAACCAAAAGAAGACTTCATATATTCATTGGTGGCTTTATGATGTTATTAAGGGAATGGCTGCAAAAAGGGAATTTTGAATCTATGGATGAGTATGCACAAACATTGTCTACATTGATTACAGAGAATTTGTAGGAGTTTTTTTATGAATAATCAATTAACACAGGGTTCTATTACAAAATCATTAATTTTATTTTCTATTCCTATGATTATAGGAAATTTATTACAACAGTTCTATAATGTTGCTGATACATTTATTGTAGGACAATTTTTAGGTTCTGATGCTTTAGCCGCTGTTGGATCTTCTTTTACTTTAATGACTTTTTTAACATCTATTATTTTAGGATTATGTATGGGAAGTGGTATTTTATTTTCAATGTACTATGGTGGTCAACAAATAGATAAAATGAAAACATCTTTTTTTATTTCTTTTATTGGTATTGCTGTGTTTTCTATTTTATTAGAAATACTTTGTCTACTTTGTATCCACCCTATTCTTCATTTCATGAATATTCCTCAGGATATTTATCAACAAAGCTATGATTATCTTTTTATTATTTTTATTGGTTTCTTTTTTACTTTTCTTTATAACTATTTTGCATCTTTATTAAGAGCTTTAGGTAATTCAAGAGTTCCTCTTTATTTTCTTGCTGTGGCAACTTTAATTAATATCTTTTTAGATGTTTATTTGATTGTATCATTTCATATGGGTGTTGGTGGTGCAGCTCTGGCAACCATCATTGCTCAAGGTGTCAGTGGCTTTGGTATTATGATTTATGTTTTTATAAAACAAAAAGATCTTTTACCAGCACGTCAGCATTGTTATTTTGACTATGATATTTTTATGAAAATTAAAGATTACTCTCTCCTCACATGTATTCAACAATCTGTTATGAATTTTGGTATTTTAATGATTCAGGGATTAGTCAATAGTTTTGGTGTCATCACTATGTCTGCTTTTGCTGCAGCTGTAAAAATTGACTCTTTTGCATATATGCCTGTACAAGATTTTGGTAATGCTTTTTCTACTTTTATCGCTCAAAATCAAGGTGCTCATCAACAACAACGTATTCAAAAAGGATTAAAATCCGCTGTTATTATTTCGGGAATTTTTTGTTTGTTGATTTCATTGATTGTCTATATATTTGCTCCCACATTGATGCTTATTTTTATTCATCCAGAAGAAGTAGAAATTATCCGTCAAGGTGTACAATATTTGCAAATTGAAGGTATGTGTTATTTAGGTATTGGATGTTTATTTTTACTTTATGGTTATTATCGTGGGATTGGAAAACCGGGTATTTCTGTTGTTTTGACAATTGCTTCTTTAGGAACACGTGTTGTTTTAGCTTATGCTTTTGCGCCAATATGGGGAACGGTAGCAATTTGGTGGGCTATCCCTATTGGCTGGTTCTTAGCTGATGCTATTGGCATTATTTATGGTATAAAAAAAGAAAATTGGTTAGAGAATCAGCAACAATAAAGAAAGGATTTTTTAAACCCTTTCTTTATTGTTTTTATAGCATGTTATAAGCAACTTAAAGACATCTTGTTCATTATGTATTTGATGAATATGCATACCTATAATCTGCAACACGCGTTCATCACATTGTTGAATACGTTTTTTGATTTCTGGTGTCAACTGTCCAAGTACATTTTGCAGTAAATGAAGAATCAACATCTGTTGTCCTTCTCTACGTCCTGTTTTAATTCCTTCTTCTTTCCCCTTTTTTCTACCATCTTCCATTCCTATATGAATGGCATCTTTCCATAATGAATACATTTCCATTTTTCATCTTCCTTTTAACAACTCATTATCCAAAATACCCCATCTTCTTGCAAGTAAAGAATACTTAAACATCATTTCCTTTATCCATATCAGATAAAATCACTATGCAACAACTCACATCAAAAGTTTTAAAACATCTTGTTCATTATGTATTTGATGAATATGCATACCTATAACCTGCAACATATGTTCATCACATTGTTGAATACGTTTTTTGATTTCTGGTGTCAACTGTCCAAGTACATTTTGCAGTAAATGAAGAATCAACATCTGTTGTCCTTCTCTACGCCCTGTTTTAATTCCTTCTTTCATTCCTTCTTTAATTCCTGCTTCACGTCCTGTTTTAATTCCTTCTTCTTTCCCTTTTTTTCTACCATCTTCCATTCCTATATGAATGGCATCCTTCCACAATGAATACATTTCCACTTTTTCTTCACCTTCCTTTTCAATAATTTCAACCAATTCTTCCTGCCCCGTTAAAGTTGCCAATACCTTAGCAACTTCCTTTGTAACAACCATGTTTTGAAGCCCTGCTACATTCTTTTTCCAGATCAATTGTAACCCCTTGATCAGCTGCCTGTTCTCCTGATTTCTAAAAAGATGATAATCCAATTCTTTAAGATCAACAACCTTTATTTTCCAATCATTACCTAGTCTTTTAAGATATTCTGGTGCTTCAATACGATCCATTAATGATGTCAAAGCTTTCCATTTTCCTTCACCATGATACAACACTAAACTTATAACAAGCATGAAACGACAACCTTTTTGATGCTTATCCTGCAAAGCATAATTAAGAGCATCATACAATAAAATTCTCGAAGTCATTGTATAATCTGATTGACTTTGTGCTTCCATGCTAATAAGAACCTGCCAGAATCCTGTATCCCATTTCATTGTGATATCATTTCTTTTTTCGATTGAAAAATGATAATCTGCATAAGTTTTATCATTTTGGTATGGAAACAGGTATGAAGCATCAACGACCTTTTGTCCATCAAAAAATAAAACATTTAAAAAATCAGCAAAATGACCCGGATGTCCAAAAAAATCCCTCATAACATGATCTTTCTTTAAAACAGACATTATTCATGTTCCTCCCTTAGGAAGGTCTATAAAAATTATATCATTATATTTGCTATAAGTAAATATTTGTAAATTTTTATTTCCCTCCCTAATTTATATATACGCAAAAAAGACTTCATTTTTTTTATTTCAAATTTTTTTAAATTTATCAAAACAAAAAAAAGAAGGAAATTCATTCCTTCTTCATGTTTTAATCTAAATCTTCACCATTAGAAGCAATCACTTTCTTATACCAGTCATAAGAATCTTTTTTGCTTCTTTCTAACGTTCCATGTCCTTCATTATCTCTATCGACATAGATAAATCCATAACGCTTCTTCATTTCTCCTGTTGTAAATGATACACAGTCAATACATCCCCATGGTGTATATCCCATTAAATCTACACCATCTTCTTCAACTGCTTTCTTCATCTCCTGAATATGGGCTCTTAAATAATCAATGCGATATGGATCATGACAGCTTCCATCCGCTTCTTTAACGTCGATTGCGCCAAATCCATTTTCTACAATAAATAATGGTTTTTCATATCTTTCATAGAAAATATTCAAAGCATATCTTAACCCTTCTGGATCAATTGCCCATCCCCAGTCAGATACTTTGATATATGGGTTTTCTACACTGTATTCACTTGAACCATCAGTTGCAGTAGAAACATCTTTATGTGCTGTAGAATCAACAGTATTTGTCATATAATAACTAAATCCAATATAATCCACTGTTCCTTCTGACAAGATTTTTTTATCTTCTTCTGTTATATCAATATCAAATCCTTTTCTTTCAAACATCTTCAATGCATATGCTGGATAATGTCCTCTCACTTGTACATCACAGAAGAACCAGCGATCATGCATCATTTGTGTTGATAATACCATATCAGCAGGACGACATGAATATGGATAAATAGGAACCATTGCTATCATGTTTCCAATCTTGAAATTAGGATTAATTTCTTTACCTGCTTTGACAGCTAGTGCACTGGCAATAAGAGTATGATGAGCGCATTTATACATCGCTTCTTCTGGATTATCATAATTTCCAAAATGAACTCCACTGTTTGTCCATCCAAAGATATCATTCTTGTAATTCATCTGATTGTTAATTTCATTGAAAGTCATCCAGTATTTGACTTTATCTTTATATCTTTCAAAGCAGACTTTTGCAAACTTCACAAAGAAATCAATAGTCTTTCTGTTCATGAATCCACCATATTCTTTAGCTAAATGATAGGGCATTTCAAAATGAGATAATGTAATAACGGGTTCAATACCATATTTCAATAATTCATCAAACACATCATCATAGAACTGTAATCCTTCTTCATTGGGTTCATCTTCATCACCTAATGGAAAGATACGTGTCCATGCGATAGATGTTCTAAAACATTTAAAGCCCATATCCGCAAACATAGCAATATCTTCCTTGTAGTGATGATAGAAGTCAATCCCAACATGATTAGGATAATAGTTACCTTCAATCACACCATCAGTAATCACTCTAGGAACACCATGTGCTCCAGCAGTCATTACATCAGCAACACTTAAACCCTTAGATGTTTCAAGAACACCACCTTCAAATTGATGGGCAGCTAAAGCACCACCCCATAAAAAATCTTTACTTAAAACCATATTACGCCTCCTTTATACTTATAAATTTATTATATAAAATTCACTTTAAATGAACAATAATATATTTCTATTATATTTAAAATTGAAACAATTACAGAATGAGAACTTACAAAACGTGAAAATATTGTTGAAAAACTTTTTTTAAAGATAAAATCATCACAATTATCGAAATCATTATTTGAACAATTAATAATATAGGGTTTTCTATACAATATTGAATACAATTTAACATTGGATAAAAAGATATATCTTTGAAACAATCTATCTGATTATAAATAAGAAATAAAGGAATAACAAACAGACATAAACTTATAAATAATGTTGTCATAGTATGTCTGGCTTTCACACTAATCATCAATAAAAAACTCGTTAAGCTCATGCAAATAATAAATTTAATCAACCCATCTATAAGAAACAAATGACCTAAAGTCAATACAGAAGGTAAAGATCGAAAAGTTGGTATAGAAATGACAGATGCTCCTAAAGATGAAAAACCATAGACACTATGTAAAAAGATAAGAGGTGTTCCATAAAAAATGCTCATCCCTATTCCTATTATAATAACACATCCTATAATTTTTAATTCTAGGATTCTATGATTTCCATTAATTGTTATTTGACTAACTTCATTAACATGATTTTCATATTCAATATTAATAACTTGATATAAACTTAGTGACAAGAAAATCATCAGCATTAAACTAGGTGCTAAACTCCATGAAGAAGATAAAAAATATTCCTCATACGGGCGTTCATAAACAAATTCAGCTTGGGGATGTTTTTGAATCCACTCATATTGTTCCTTGACATCATTAAAAACATTCTCTCCTATCAACTTCATAGAAATATTTTCTTTAAGAGATTGCTTTTTTTGTGATGTGAGATTGATATTATTTTCAATTTTTTCTATTTGTTGATGCAATGAATCAAAATAATCCTGCTGTTGTTCAATCCATTTTATTTTGTCATCAGTAAGAGGTCCTTGTAAATATTGCATATAACTTTGATAAATAGAAGATTCACTATCCATATAAACAGAAACATGATGATATTGATAATATTGTAAAAATAAACTTAAAATAATGAGAAAACCAACTTTTTGTATTTTTATCATCTTATAAAATTCAAAACTGCATAAAGAAGACAAATGAAGACAATGTTTAAATACAAAATGAGCATTTCTCAAAGAAAAATCTCTTTTACAAACATAGATACATATACAACTTATACTCCCAAAAATCAGTCCAGCTATTATAATAAAAATATGTAAATGATAAAGGGTTGTTGACAATCCAAAAACAGATATATATCGATATGTTTTTAAATAAATATCTGTTTGTAGAAATGAAATCATATTGATATACTTCAATAAATAAAGTGAACTTAAGGGATGAATCATCAAATAACTGAAAACTTCTACTACAAAAAATACCAATATAGATATCCAAGATAAAATTCTATTTTTCAATACCAAACATAAATTCATCATTATTATACCTAATAATGATAATACCAATATTTTAAATCCTATCATCAGACCAATCCACTGTTTGACATTCATTTGTAAAGGACATTGTCTATAATGAGCCATTGACTGAATACTACGCGACAAATCTCCCAATCCACAGTTCCATGCCATATAACCTAATTTTCCTGCATATACCAAAAAACAGATTATACTCGTTATCAAAAACATGACAATGAACTTTGCTATAATTACTTTCATATATCCATTTTGACTTAATTTCAACAAATTCATCAATCCATTTTCTCTTTCTTCCATAATCAGATAATAGGATAAACTCAAGACAATAATCACTAAAAACAAACTCGTAAAATCAAATGAAAACACCATTTCTAGAGGATATTGGATATCATATGTCACTTCAACATGGGTTAACTTTTGAAAATCTTTAGCACTTCTTTCTATTTCATTTTGATTTTGATGACTTTGAAAAATAGAAATTCCTGAAAGTTGTTGAGCCTGTTGTTGAATATCTTTAATATATTGAAAATAAGTCTTTAATTGTGTCATTTCGTCAAACATCATTTCTAAAAATTGAGCATCTTGTTCTAAAGACGATGTATATTGAGGCTGATGATTACTGATATACTCTTGTTGATAATTTTCAACATTAGGATTCTCTTGTAAAAGTTCTTCGATAATTGAAGCATTTTTTTGCTCATTTTGACGTAATTGCGTTAACTGTTCCAAAATCATAAATGACTGATATTTTTCATACTCTTTTTTTGTAAATTCATAACGTTTTTCATTAGGCAAGGAAAGTAAAGTCTGATGAAATTTTTGATAAGCAGATAAGGGAATCTTTTGATTTAAACTTACTGAAAAAAGAAAAAATTGACTTAACAAAAGCAAAATAAGAATAACAATAAAGCTTTTACGTCCTCTCATTTTTATAAATTCATACTTGATTAAAGGCATCATATATCATCACCAAAAATCTTTAAATAAACATCTTCTAAGCAATGAACTTGAAATTGTTTTAGCAAATCTTCTTTTTTTCCTTTTCCAACAATGATACCATCTTTTAAAAAAACAATTTCTTTCGCAAGATTTTCTACATCAGAAACAACATGAGTTGCAATAAAAACAATATGATCATTTGATAGATGAGATAAAACATTTCGTAGTGATACACGTTCTTTGGGATCAAGTCCTGTTGTTGGTTCGTCAAGCAATAAAAGTGATGGATTATTCAAAAGTGCTTGAGCTACTAATATTCTTTGCTTCATACCACCTGAATATGTCTTACATTTTTGTTTGAGAAATTTGTCCATATTCACCAATTGAGCAACTCTATTCACTTCATTTTTTAATTTCTTTTTCTCTATCCCTTTCAACAAAGCCATATAAGTTAAAAATTGTAATCCTGTCATATCTTCATAAAGTCCTTGTTGCTGTGGAGCATAGCCAATATCTAGAAAATAATGTTGCCCCCAATCATCTATTTTCTTATGTTTCCATAAAATTTGTCCTTTTGTTGGTTTAAGCTGACGGCATATAAGTTTCATTAATGTTGATTTCCCTGAGCCATTAGGTCCCAATAATGCATAAATACCTTCATCCAAACAAAGATCAACGTGTTTTAAAACTTGATATGTTCCATAATTTTTATATACATTTTTCATTTCTAACATACTAATCACCTATCTGCTTTATCGTTTGATATTCATTTTGATCGTTGAGAAAATCTTTTTTAGAAATACAACCAATAAATGTCTTATCAACCTCGAATTGCATTGTTCCTGCCCATGTCTTTTCATCATGTCCAATACGATCATATTGGACTAATAGATTATCATGCATTTGAGCTAAAATCGTTACTGCTTCTGTTGGTTTTCTAGTATAATGATGTAATTCAATCATTTTGGGTGAATGAACATCAATGGCATACATATGTGAATAAACTTCATTTTCATCATCATATTCCATCAATACGATATAATCATCCACTATATCAGAGAAATAATATTGATGATTTTGTGGTAAACTCATCAATGTTTTTATTTCCTGTGTTTTTATATCATACATATTTAATTTTTCACCATCACGATAATATATTTTTTTACCATCACATAAATCATAATCATCAAATTTTTGTGATACTCTATACATATCTTTTGTATCAACATCAACACTTGTAAAAATAGTCTTTGCATTCATACATATTTCATCATATTTTTGAGTATTCCCTTGTTCTAGATATTCGGTTATATTTTCAGGATAATCAAAGCCTTCTAAAATAAGTTTTCTACCATCAACACCTGCAATCATCATATCTGGTGCATCACATACTTTTTCACACTTTCCACTTTCTAAATGGATACGATACAACCCTCTTGCTTCATCTGTAACAATAGTATTATCTCCATTCATCTTATATTCTTTTTCCTTTCCCATAATGACATAAACATATTGAGAATCAAAAGCACAATTTGTATCCACAAAATGATAACCATCTTGACAATGATATAAGACTTGGCGATTTTGACCATCTAAATCCATTTTGGTCATTTGTGGTCCTGTTCGTTGACTTTCTCCTAAAGCATTTATTTCCATAGATCCGGTACTATTCATCATATATAAATGATTCCCATACACAAATAAAGAGCTCATAGAATCAAATGGTGAAAGATAAGATGTACAGTTTTCATCTTTGTGTTCACAGCCTGATTGCTTACATAAATAAACTTCCTGATGTGTTTGATAATCACAATAAGCTAATCGACTATTTTCACCATCATTATGAATACGATAAAAACCTTTGTCATTTCCATCACCATATGTTGTATATCGCCTATCTTTCATCGTTAAATTTTCTTTTTGGATATTCGTTTTATGGTCAGTTCCTATTTCATTTTGCTGACATCCGCATAACAATATAAAACATAAAATCATTAATATCTTTTTCATACTTTTTCACCCCACATTCATCATAACAATAAGATGTATCTAAATTGTAAAAAAAAGAGTTCTTTTCAATGTTGTTTTAAAAGAACTCCATAATTCATATCTTTACTTAATATTTATAATAGTTTCAGGTGTTCCCAATAATTGAACACCTATTGATAACTGCATTGATTCTGGTTCTTGATCATTTTGACAATAAACTCTTATTTTTAAAATCTGTGACTCATAACCATATTGGTTGTATGACCAATCTTCAATATCATCCAACTCTAAATACTCAATCATATGCCAAGCCATATTTTGACATTGCTTTTCAGTATAATTTTTCCCATTTGCATCTACTACCATAATACTATCAATTTTTTCCGTATCTTTTTCACATGAAAAAGATATATTTTTATAATCTTTATCCATCCTTAAAAGCTGATCCAAATAAGGGTCTTTTTGATCATAAATTGTTCCAAAAGTAATAGGATATCGATCTTGACTTGTTTCTAGTATATCCTGATCAATCACTTTGTATTGCATTAATTTTTCAATTTCTCTTGAAAAAATATTTTGTAACTCTGTGATTCTCTTTTGAGCAGACTGACTATAAAGTTCTTTATTTTTCACAACGTATTGTGGTGAATTCTCATTATGATCATTGGAATAATAATCATTATAGATAGCTTGCACTATAGGGTGATTTTCAATAATTTTTTTCAAATTTGTTGTTTCTATTGTTTTCATATGTGAAAAATCATAATAATCTATGCTATAGACAACAATATAAGGCATAGCCAGTGATAATGATATAATAAGAAAACATATGATTTTGATTTTATATTTTTTCATGATTGACCTCCAAAGCAAAAGACATCGTTGTTCCATTATTAAGCTGCGATTGAATTTGCAAAGAACTATGATGTAATTCTAGAATACGTTTGACAATGGTTAATCCTAATCCTGCACCACCCATAGAGCGAGAACGAGATTTATCTGCCATATAGAAAGGTTCTGTTGCCTTTTCTATTGCTTCTTGACTCATACCAATTCCCTGATCACAAATAGAAAAAATAACATACTGTTGACACTTGTGAATACTCACCTTAACAGATTGATTATCTTGACTTGCTTTCAATGCATTATCTATCAAATTTCTCAACAATACAAATAATAATTCTCCTTGTGATAATACACAAACATCGTCATATTCTATGACTAAACGTTCTTGTTTATTTTGACCAAGATAGTAGTTTTTAATTTGTTTTATCACATCTTTTATTTTTACACATTGACATTGAATCGTTCGATTATTTAAAGCTAATAAATCCATTAAAGTATATGCTAAACTTTCTAGACGTCTTCCCTCATGATAAATATATTGAGCTGCTTTTTGTCTTGTTTCCTCATCACAATCACAAGTTCTTAATAAATCTGCAAATCCTAAGATAGCTGTCATTGGTGTTTTAATTTCATGAGAAAAACTCGCCATAAATTCCTCTTTTTGAAGGACATTATCTTGTAATTGTTGAATACGTTGTTCATTCATTTGTGCCATATAGTCAAAACTCTGTGATAACTCACCAATCTCATCTTGACTTTGAATACATGTTCTTTCACTATATTGCCCACTAGCTATTCTTTTCGATACTTCATTTAATTTTAAAATAGAACGTGTTAAATAATTAGAAAGAACTTTTAAAATAAAGGAAGCCACAACAAGTAAAAAACATCCAATGATTAAAAAACTTTGTAATTGTCTATCTCTTTCCTTATATACAAAAGACATATCATAGCAAGTTTCAAGATAATAAATATCTGTCCCTACAGTAAAAGAAGAAGTCACAAACATATACTGATTCTGTTGTATTGATTTCATAAAATAGGTGTGATTATGTTCTGATGAAATATAAGGCTTCAAATTTTCATTCATATTTGTATATAATATTTGATTATTATCATGTATCAAAGCATAATATCCATTTTTTTCAACATCTTGGAACTGTTGAACATAATAAATCATCTTATTTTGAATTTGCTGGTTATCTTTTGAATAATATCCTTGAAGACTTATACTATCCTGAAATAGTCTTGATTCTAATGTGTAAAGCTCAATTTGATGGTGTGATAAATATTGATCACGTGTTGTTTTTAAAAGCGTTACATGATTTTGATAAATCATCAATGACATTCCTATTGAAAACATGATTGCTAAAATTACCAGACAGCTATATATAATTTTTTCAGAAAACTTCATTGTTGTACCTCCAGCATATAGCCTATACGATAAACTGTTTTAATAGCATGTTGCCAATTTAATTTTTTACGTAATCTTTGAATATGTAAATCTAAAGTTCTTGTTTCTTCCTTATCATCATTCCAGACTTTTTGATATAAAACATCTCTATATAATGCAATATTTTTATTTTGAACTAAAAAAAGTAATAATTCATATTCCATATGTGTTAGATAGATTCTCTTTCCGTTTTGTATCACTAGTCTTTGATTAAGGTCAATTGTAATATCTAAAACTTTTATCTCATTTAAGCTTTTATGGTAACGTCTTAAAACACTTTCCACTCTTGCTAGTAGCTCATCAATAGAAAATGGTTTTACCAAATAATCATCTGCTCCCATTTTTAATCCTTTTACTCTTTCTTCCACTGTTGATTTAGCACTGATAAAAATGACGGGAACATTTTGTGGCTTAATATACTGCATCAATTCGTATCCATCAATAAAAGGTAACATAATATCTAATAAAATTAAATCATAGTGGTGATAATCAATCAGTATAGACCCTTCTTTTCCATTTTGAGCATAATCGCATTGATAACCCGCTCTTGTTAAATTCATTCCAATTAAATCTCTAATCGCCATTTCATCTTCTACAATTAATATTTTCAATATCATCACCCCTCACATAAAATCATATCAAAAAGTTGTATCATTATTGTATCATAAAAAAAGCTTACGACTGAGCGTAAACTTTATTGAATAACAAATTCACTATAATATGCTTTTTCATCATAATCACTGCCACCTCTAAAATCCTGTATTTCCTTACCAATACGATATTCACCATTTGACAAAGAACCATAGAGATCTTCCCATTGGATATCCCAATGTGTAAAATCCTGTTTTTGAATAGTGTAACTCACATCTGACCAGACAGGTTTTTGAGGTGTAGGAAGTTCCTGCCACTTTCCATCTCTCTTTTCTTCAACCCAATACTTCTCTCCCGTTTGCAAATCTCCTGTGACTTCTCCACCATTTTGACTACAAATCAACGTTAAACCCGTATCTGTTACATTGTCAACATTAAGAACAATGCCCCAAGAATCATCTGTTTCCACTAATTGTAGCGATGATTCTGACTTAGAGACAGATGACTTTTGTGTTTCTTGACATCCTACAATCATTAAACATAATAAACATACAATTAAAATTTTTTTCATAAATACTCCTATTTAAATAAACATGTTGCCGCAATGGCTTTTTGCCATTGTTGATAATATTGTAAAGCTTTTTGAAAATCCATTTGTGAATGATATGTCTTTGAAATGAGATGTCTACTTTTAATAGCTTCTTGACTTTCATAAAAACCAATCGCTAATCCAGCCAGATAAGCTGCTCCTAAAGCTGTTGTTTCTTTGACTTGTGGTTTCATAATATCAATATTTAAAAGATCACTTTGATACTGCATTAAAAACTCATTGTCAGTTGTTCCACCATCAACAGATAAATGTGTTAATGTCAGATGTGCCTCTTTTTTCATGACTTCTATCACATCACGACTTTGATAAGCAATGGATTCCAATGCTGCACGAACAATATGCTGACGTGTTGTCCCTCGTGTTAAACCAAAAATTGTGCCTCTTACATCATTATCCCAGTATGGTGTTCCTAGTCCAACAAACGCAGGTACTAGATAAACACCCTCATTATCATCTAGAGATTTGGCCATTGCTTCTGTTTCACTGACATGAGCAAATAACTGTAAACCATCTCTTAACCATTGCATCACACTACCACCAATAAAAACTGAACCTTCTAAAGCATAAGTCATTTGACCATTCATTCCCCAAGCAATCGTTGTGAGTAAACCATGATGTGAAACGACCGGTTTTTCACCTGTATTCATTAAAATAAAACATCCTGTTCCATAAGTATTTTTGATATCACCTGATTGAAAACATGTATGTCCAAACAAAGAAGCCTGTTGATCTCCTGCTACCCCACAGATAGGTGCTCTAAAATGTAGACCACTTAATAACGTTTCATCACTATACCCATAAATACAAGATGATTCTTTGACTTCTGGTAACATTGTTTTAGGAATATCAAAGAGTTTCAATAAATCATCATCCCATTTTAAATCATAAATATTATAAAGCAAAGTTCTTGATGCATTGGTATAATCTGTCGCATGGACTTTTCCTCCCGTTAATTTCCAAATCAGCCATGTATCAATTGTCCCAAACAAAAGATGATCTTTATTCATATTTTCAACATGATCTAAAATCCATCTTATTTTACTGGCACTAAAATAAGGATTAATGATCAAACCTGTTTTATCTTGGATCATTGGACTATAGCCATCTTTAATCAGCTGATCACAAATATCCTGTGATTGTCGTGATTGCCATACAATTGCATGATAGACAGGTTCACCTGTTGTTTTATCCCATACAACCGTTGTTTCTCTTTGATTTGTAATACCAATGGCTTTAATTTGACTCGAGCGAATATTATAGATTGTAAATAAAGATTGCACAACTTCTACAACCGAATTCCATATTTCCTTAGCATCATGTTCTACCCATCCTGAATGTGGAAAATATTGTTTAAGTTCTCTTTGTTGCATATAACATAATTGTCCATTTTGATCAAACAATATAGCTCTGGTACTCGTTGTACCTTGATCAATTGCTAAAATATATTCTTCCATAAGCTAACCTCCTACATCTATTGTATCAAATCTGATAATAAAAAACGACTGATTCTACATCAATCGCTCATTCCATGAAAATATTTTCATCATTGAATTTGTTCTTTTTTGACACGTTTTAATATTTCAATGGCAACTAATCCTGTCAAAATCCCTGTAGGGATGGATGTTATCAACAAGGGTATAACATAAATCATAATACCTGCAAAAGAAAATATAAAAGATACGACGGCCACTTGTCCGATATTATGAAAAATAGCTGAAACAATAGATGTAGATACCATTGGTAATTGAATAAATTTATAAATAATTGCTAAAGCTAAACTACTTAAAAAGACACCACCACAACTAATAAAGAAAGGATTTTGCATAAATATACCAGTTAATAAACTAGAAACAAAAACTCTAAAAATATTAACAATAAACATTTCTTTGACACCATAAAGATGAACAACAACCAATGAAATAATATTGGCCAGTCCTAGTTTTGCTCCTACTGGTAATGGAACAGGAATCATCGCTTCCACTGTATGTAAAACAATCGCAATAGCACTTAATAAAGCCAAATAGATCATTTTTCTTGTTTTTTTATGATTCATACTACATTGTTACTCCTTTTTTGAATATAATCTAAAGCTATTTGTTTTAATGTCATATATTGTTGATAAACATGAGGATTGACTGGTGATAAACGATCAAAAGAACGCTCAACCCAATGATATTCTTGAATATATTGAACAGAACATGGATAATACAAATCAAAGATAAAGGCAATGTAAGATAACCACATATCTATATGTGTCTGTCGGTCAGGAGCATATATCAATTGTTCATGTAAAAATTGTTGATAAATCTTATCTGAAATAGATTCCTGATTGACCTGTTCTAAACTGACATATAAAAGATCCTCTATTCTTTCTTCTTCCTTGACCCTAAAATTATCTAATTTATCTCCATCTCTTATTAAATGAATAAATAATAATGTACGCTCATCAAAACCATCTTCTATACGATAACGATTATGCTGTTCTATTGCATTTTTGATAATGTCATCATATTGAGAGTCAGAAATAAATTCACGAATCAATCCTTTACCAAATAATAACTGACTTGAAAATAAAGCATGATCAATGGTTTTATGATCAGCAAAACTTTGATATTGCATCCATTGTTCAAAACGTCCAATATCATGCAATAAAGCAATCAACATCGCTAAATCTGTATCTTCTTTAGACAAATGTAAATGTTGACATAAATATTCACAACATTCTACAACTTTATATGTATGCACGACTTTCAAACGAATAGAAGGAATGGTCATATCATAAGAGCTAATATAATTTTGAAAAGCTTTTTGAGCCTGAATAAAATCAATCATGATGAATAACCTCCAATAAAGTCTGCATATCTTCTAAAGTGAGTTGTCCCGGTGCTGAAGATTGTCCTACACTGGCAAAAGTAATAGATGAACCAACCAGTTCTCCCACAATTCTTGTGATTTTTCCGATCTTTCCCATTGACATTGTCACAAGTGGTCTTGTGAGCCTTTGTGACATTTCCATTGTTGTATTCAGTAACTGAATCACATCTTTATAAGAAAAAGGCATAACAGCTATTTTACAAATATCTGCTCCCATAATTTCCATCTTTTCCAGACGCTCTTTCATTTCCATCACAGTTGGTGTTTTTTCAAAATCATGGTAAGACATCAACACCTTCACATGATTTTGATGAGCGATTTCAACCAACTGATAAACTAACATATTCCCACTTTCCAGTTCAATATCTACAATATCAATACATCCACTTTGACAAGCTGTTTGAACCAGTGATAAATATTCTTGATCACTCAGTTGAATGTGTCCACCCTCTTTTAAAGAACGATACGTCAATAAAAGTGGTAGATTCGTCTGTTGTCTTACCTGCAATAATAATTCATGAACTTGTTTCAAATCATGGATGTTTTCATAAAAATCAATTCTTAATTCAATAAGATCACAATTTTGTAGTTCTTGTATTTGCTGGATGATCTTTTCTGTTGTTGTTTCAACAACAGGAACACAAATTTTAGGTTTTCCTTCACCTATTGCTAATTGGCGTACCTGACATATTTTCATGACTTTCCTCCTGATGACAAGCATCTAAAAATAAACAAATTTCTTTCATCGTTTCTAAAAAAGAATCTCGTAATAAAAAATGATTGCCATGTTTTATTATTTTTTGAATACCATAAGGCAATGCTTTTGCTATTTGTTTTGTATCATATTCTTTAATCATATCAAATTCACCTGCCAAAACAAGAACAGGGATACGAATTTGATGTAATTGTTGATATTCAATCTGTGGTTGTGTTAACATCAATCGATACAACTTCAATGTGAGTCTAGCTTTCTTTTGATATAATGCAAAAACAGCTAAACAAAGCATTTGTAAATAAAATGTTAATCGATAAAAAGATTTGATATAGCAAGGTTTGGTATTCGCCCCAATACTCACAACATGTTTTAAACGTAAATCACATTGAGCTAATAATAAAGCAATAATAGCTCCATCACTAAATCCAATGATATCATAAGCTTCCAATTTTAATTCATCTACAACACCCATTACATCTTTAGCTATTTGTTGATAGGATAATTCCCCAGCGTGAATACTTTGACCATGATAACGTGAATCAATACAAATACATTGATACTGTTTTGATAACTGTAAAACAGCCTGATCAAATATATGATGGTCTTCCCCATTGCCATGTAAGAATACAATAGGAAAACCTTCTCCACTAATTTGATAATAAATATCTTTCATTTCTATTCACCTTTTATCATTATAATCATTTTTTCTTGTTGAGTAAAACACTTTCTTTAAAACAAGTCAAATGAGATAGAAAAAACTGAGAAAACACGGACATTTCTCTACATATAACTTTTCGTTTCGGTATTTTTGATACTTTATTTGTTATCATTTTATGTCATGTTTTTCATTAACTTAACCACTTTTATACTTTTAAATATTTAAAAAAAACATCTGCATATTTTCTATTATTAACACAGTTTTAAATGCCGGGTTAAAAGAACCAGAGTTTATCGGTGGAGATATTGACTTAAGAATTAATATTTATAGAAGTCAAATTCATGATACTGACCTTGATGACCTTAATGTTGACCTTGATTATCAATCAATGAACCTATTAAAACTTATTCATAAATATCCAACATTGACTTATAAAGAATATGTATTTCTGAAGCAACCGTAAAAAGATTATTTAATAAATTGAAATCATCTAAGATAGTCAAACGTGAGGGTTCATCTCGAAACGGAAAGTGGATCATCAACAAGAAATCACTTTCATTTTATAAAGAACCACATTATTTAAATACTATGATAATGTAGGTTCTTTTTATATAAGTTAATGAAAGTATAAAATAAATATTTATCAGCTTCGTTAATATGTTTATACAGACAAGCATTCTTACTCACTTGCTTACATAATTCCACTGTATGTTAGTTTCCAGACTGCATTTCTATTATACAAGATGTTTTCACATAATCCCTACAGTCAATCTTTTTTGATTATAGACCATCTATATAGATTTTATTGCACACAAAAACAAGCTCAAAAGAGCTTGTTTAATTATAATCATCTTCAATTAAACCATCGTCACCATCATCATCTGATGTATCTTCTTCATCATCTGCATAAATATCATTCATATCAATATGCACTTCATCAAACTTATGACGACTTCTTAAATCCCAGCGATTTTCTCCTACTGTAATAAAACGTCCATCTAACGTTATATTTGTATAAAACAATGATTCATTTTCTTCCTGATCATTTTGATCAAAACCTTTAATTTCAGAAACTTCCTGCCATAATTTATAAAAATCTACCGGTTTTTTCTTTTTTGTCATCAAATCATAGGCAACATCTACCATTGAACTCTGTTTATAATCAACCATAATATCCTCCTACATTTTTTCTGGTGCTTCAACACCAATTAAATTTAATGCATTCTTTAAAGTGATTTGTGTTGCTTTTACTAAAGCTAATCTTTGTGATGATAAATCTAAATGATTTTCATCAATAACATAACAATCATTATAGAACGAATGGAATAATTGTGCAAGTTTTTGAATATAATTTGCGATTTTATGAGGTGCTCTTTGTTTTGCACTTTCAACAATTTCATTTCTAAATTCATTGATATGTTTAACAAGTTCAATTTCTTTTTCATGGACAAGTAATTCATAATGATCAGCCATTTCAATTCCTGCCTGAGCTGCCTGTCTTTCAATAGAGCACATTCTAGCATGGGCATATTGTGCATAATAGACAGGATTATCATTGGATTTTGACTTAGCAAGTGATAAATCAAAATCAAATGGTGAACTTGCTGCTTTAGATACAAAGAAATAACGTGTAGCATCCACACCAATATCTTCAATTAAATCCTTAATTGTCACTGCATTTCCCGTACGCTTACTCATTTTCACAACTTCTCCATTTTCAACCATACGAACCATCTGCATAATATCAATGTTTAACTGATCAGCATTATATCCTAAAGCTTGAATAGCTGCTTTCATACGTTGAATATAACCATGATGATCAGCACCTAATAAATCCACCAAATATTCATAACCACGATCTAACTTATTTAAATGATATGCAATATCAGGTGTTAAATATGTATAACTTCCATCACTTTTAATAAGGACACGATCTTTATCATCACCAAATTCAGTTGATTTAAACCATAAAGCACCATCACTTTCATAAGTATATCCTTGATCTTTTAATTTTTGAATGGTTGGTTCAATCTTATTATTTTCATATAATGAAGTTTCACTAAACCAGACATTATGAACAACTCTAAATTCTTTTAATATATCTTTAATTTTTTGTAATTCATGTTCTGTTCCAATTTTTCTAAAATAAGCAATGGCTTCTTCTTGAGAAACATTTAAAAAAAGATCGCCATATTCTTCCTTTAAGTTTTCAGCAATCTGTATAATATCTGCACCATGATATCCATCTTCAGGTAACTTGGCTTCTTTACCAAAAGCCTGTAAATATCTGGCATATAAAGACAACGCTAAATTCGTAATCTGATTTCCTGCATCATTAATATAATACTCACTTGTGACATCATAACCAGCTGCTTTCATGATACGACAGATACTATCACCAACAGCAGCCCCCTTCGCATGTCCTAAATGAAGATCTCCAGTAGGATTCGCTGATACAAATTCAATATTATATCGAATACCCTGTCCATAATCAGAACAACCAAAATGATCCTGTTCAGTTAAAACTTCCTGAATAACTGAAGTCATTGCATCTTTTCTTAAAAACAAGTTAATAAATCCCGGACCTGCCATTTCTACATGTTCAATATGTCCTGCTTCTAAATCTAATGCATCAATCACAGCTTGTGCAATCTCGCGAGGATTTCTTCTTAACACTTTTGTAAGTTGCATCGCAATATTTGTCGAATAATCACCATGTGCTTTATCTTTAGGAATTTCTATTACAATTTGTTCAAGTGGATAATCTTCCACAAATTTTAAATCAACAACCGCTTTTTGTATGACCTTCTTTAATGAAAGTTCTATTTTATTAATTGCCATAGTACCCTGCCACTCAAAATATGGACAAATATAACCATATCGAGATGTTGTAAGTTCTCACGAACATTACTTACTGTTTCACCGTGTATGTTTTTGCGGTTACTAATAACACGCTACTCACAAGTTCTTGTACACTTCACAGTCGTAAATTCCCGACTAAGGCCATCGGTACATACCTACAATTGCTTCACTATGCTATTTTGTAGGTTAAAGCATCTCTTAAATTAAGACTTGCATTAAAATCCCTGTCTACATGATATCCACATTCACAATTATACTTTCTATCAGAAAGTTTTAAATCTTTCTTAATACTTCCACATTCATGACATATCTTGCTTGATGGATACCATCTGTCTATAATTCTTAATTCAATTCCTAATTCTTTACATTTGACTTCTAGTTTCATTCTAAATTCATAAAACTTTTGTGAAGCAACTGCGTTAGAAAGATGTTTATTCTTCATCATACCTTTTACATTCAAATCTTCAATTGCAATATAAGATGGTTTGGTTTTCACTATCTCATTAATACATTTGTTGATATAATCTGTACGAATATTATCTATTCTATGATGAATTCTTTGTACCTTTAAGACCTGTTTTTGTATATTTTGTCTAGTGGCTCCTCCTTTCATTGTTTTATCGCGTTTCTTTAAGTCTTCGTATTTCCTCGATAGACGACGCTGTTCTCTTTTTAATTGTTTTTCCAACTTCTTTAATTTTGCTGTTTTGTTGATATTTTTCTTTACAATACCATTACTTATGACTGCGAACTCCTTTATTCCCAAATCAATTCCTAATCCAAAGTCATTTAACTGTGATTTCTCGGTTTCCGGCATATCAATTAAAACTGATACATAATATCTTCCTGCCTTACAGGAAACTGTTCCACTTTTAATGGCATATCCTTGTTTCGTTGTTGGTATATATCCTTTTTCTTTTAATCTCATCCAACCGAGAGTGGGAATATGAATACGATGTCTTTCGCACCAACAATCTTTTGGATTGTTTTTCACAAAGTACATTTTTACATCAGATTTTCTTTTTTTCTTAAATCTTGGAAATCCGCTTTCCTTTTTAAAGAATTTTCTCAATGCTTTATCTGCATTCATAATACTTTGCTTGACTGATTTGGAACTGACTTCTTTTATCCATAAATATTCTGGGTTATCTTTTAAATAAACATTATTGAGCCATTTGTGAAACTCCATTCCAGAAATAAATTTCTTCTCAGTTTCATAGCTTTCTTTATTATGAGAAATATAAAAGTTATAAACAAATCTGCAAGTTCCAATTGTTTTGTTTATTTTCTGTATCTGTTCCTGTGTCGGCTTTATTTCCGTCTTAAAGCTCTTCAGCAATTTCCTCATCCTCTTTTATTTGTTTTTTATACTTTCTTAAACCATATAATCTACAACTCAATACATGTAAAACTGATATAATATCCTGAACCAACTCTTCATTTGGTGAAAGAGTTTCGTTATTTACAATAATTATTTCTGTATTCAATTTTTCAAACCAATCAAGACCAAATCGAACAAATCTGTTCTTTGCATAAATAACAACATCTCTTATATCATTCTCTGTTTGCATTCCTTTAAATCGCAAATACTGGTTAAGTATAATATCTTTATCAGTAGAGGTACGATTTGCTTTTAAAATTCCATCTCTATCCCATCATTGCAATGTTTTAACAGATACACCTCATAATTCTGCAAAATCTTTGAGTTTGTAATTTGTGATATTATTTGTGTTCATAAAAAATTTCCTTTCATTTTATAAACACATATTTCTATATTTAAAATTGCTTAAAATCCCTCCTTCTTCCATACTTTTAATACAATATCATATTTAACGATATAGTCAACATTTTTTCTACATTAAAGGTGCAAATAATCTTAAAATAGCTTCATATATTCCTTTGAAACGACGACTCTCACTGAGTGTGACTTTTTGTGATAAGGTAAAGGTTTCCTGAAAATCACGTGAAATCTCTTGAATAACAGACTTTTGTGTTAACATGATGTTACATTCAAAATGTAAATAAAGGCTACGATAATCGAAATTAATCGTTCCAACAGTGGCAATTCTCTGGTCACATAAAACCATTTTTGCATGTAAAAAACCTGGTTGATATTCATAGAATTCTACACCAGCTTTCATTAAAGAATAATAATAAGAACGTGTCACGTGATATACATTTTTCTTATCAGGAATACCCGGTGTAATAATATGAACACGAACACCTTTTTTTCTTGCCAATAAAAAAGCCTTCATCATCGTATCATCAATAATAAAATAAGGTGTCATAATCCATATCTCATTTTGTGCCTGATTAATCATATTTAAATAAATATGTTCTCCCGTTTCTTCATGATCCACAGGTGAATCACCATAAACAACCACATAACCATCATTTTGGATGGGTGGTAAAATTTCTGGAAGATAAAGCAAATAATTTTGATCTTGATGTCGATAAGCATTCCATGTTGATAAAAACATCGTTGTCAGATTCCAGACACCTTTTCCCTCTAAACGCATTCCTGTATCCTTCCAATGACCAAAACGCATTTTCACATTGATATACTCATCAGCCAGATTAAAACCACCACTATAACCAATATATCCATCAATAATACATATTTTACGATGATCACGATGATTCATCGCAACCGATAAAAAAGGAACAAAAGGATTAAAGACAACACATTGTATACCCATCTTTTCCAGTTCTTTTTCAAAATGATAAGGCAAAGTTGTCAAACTTCCTACATCATCATATATCAAACGAACTTCAACACCCTCTTGAACCTTTCTTTTCAGTAAATCTAAAATCTGTTGAAACATCAAACCTTGAGAAACAATAAAATATTCCATAAAAATATATCTTTTCGCTTCTTTAATATCCTTCAACAAATCCCTATAACAATAATCTCCTAAAGAATAATAACGACATTGTGTCTGTAAATATGTTCCATATCCTAAATCAGATAAATAATGCAAACCATCTTTTTTATCTGGATCTAAACAATCACAGACATCATCTTCTAAAATCATATAAGGACGCATTTCATCCATAACAGGTTCTAACATTTTTCTAATCTTTCTCGATGGTTTCTTATTTCCAATGCATAAATATAATAATCCTCCAAACATAGGAAACAATAAAATGACAATAATCCACACTGTTTTATATGAAGGATTTTCATCTTTACTCACTAAACCTAAAACCACAAGAAAACTGATAATATACATCAAAGGATAAATCCATGAATAATGTGTCCATAATTCCCTGCCTGCAAAAATTATCCAAATCATCTGTAGAAAGATACATATACTAAAAATAAAAATACGATTTAAAAAAATCTTGAGAAACTTCATGCATCCACCTTTATGGGATAATCTTTAAGCGTAATCATAATATAAACCATAGAAATCATTCCTTGATGATCATATAAGGCATATTTCATTTGAATCATCTGTGAAGATGCTTTAAATTTCAGAAGTTCTGTTTTTAATTCCACTGTTCCATAAGGTAATTGATAATGATTCCATACCTTCTTTTCCTTATGAAATCTTAACAGTGAATCTCCATTTTGTAGATGAACTTCAACCTCATCAAAAGAAATTTGAATCTTTCCCTGATCTGTTTGAAAATGTAGTCTTGTTTTTTGACCATAATCAATCCATCCGTCCACTTTATATTCTATAGTCTGTTTTTCATCACCTTGTTTAAAAATAGCTTTATAATGAACTTGTTTTGTTTGATTCATTTTTATCACCGCCTCCATTATATCAAAATCTGAAAAGAAAAGTCACGTTTTATTTCTCCAATGAATAGAATGATCTTTTTCGGCAAGAATGAAAGAATGAGGTGATGGACATGAAAAAAATAATCAAGTGGTTAAGAAGAATTGTCATTGCAGGTTTTGTTTTTATGATCTGTGTTTATTCAATCAGTTATTTCATTGAAGCCCCCGATTTAAATGGTGGCCATATTATCAGAATGTATGATCAAAATCAAAAATTATTTTATCAATCTCAACAACAAAGCAATGATGTCGCCTTAAAAGATGTATCACCTTATTTTTTAAAAAGCATTGTCGCCATTGAAGATCATCGTTTTTATGAACATCGTGGTTTTGATCCAGTTGGTATTTTACGTGCCATAAAAGCCAATATCAGTGCTAAAGGTCATGTCGAAGGAGCCAGTACACTATCCCAGCAATATGCTCGATTAATGTTTTTAAACAATGAGAAAACATGGTCAAGAAAAATACAAGAAGCCTTCTTAACAGTTCGTTTAGAAACCCATTATAATAAAGATACCATCTTACAAGGCTATATCAATACTGTTTATTTTGGTCATGGTATTTATGGTATTCAAAATGCCAGTCTTTATTACTTTAATAAAAAACCTATAGACCTAGATTTAAATGAAGCCAGTATGTTAGCTGGTGTGATTAATGGTCCAGAATATTATTCACCTTTTAAAGATTTAAAAGCAGCCAAAGCAAGACAAAAAATCGTTTTAGATGCTTTAGTAGAAGAAAATCAAATTACGCAACAAATTGCGAATCAAACATATTCAACACCATTTCAATTGAATCCCCACCCATCTTCTACTATTCAATGTCCCTATCCCTATTATCGAGATTGTGTGATTAATGAATTAAAAACACTGGGGTTTTATACTGATGAATATGTCAATCAGGGATTGAATATTCAAACAACATTAGATACTCAAATTCAACAACAACTCAATGATGTTGTAGATAAACAAATGAAAGATCGCGATGAACTAGAAGTCGCCAGTATTATCCTTAACACCCAAACATCAGGTGTTTTGGCTTTGGTTGGTGGTAAAGATTATGCGACATCACAATTCAATCGTGCAACTCAGGCTTCTCGTCAAGTTGGTTCAACCATGAAACCTTTACTTTACTATATTGCTTTAGAAAATGGCTTTACACCGACAACCAAATTCAAAAGTGAACCGACAACATTTCAATTAGAAAATGGAAAAACATATACTCCTACCAATTTCAACAAAAAATATGCCTATGGTGATGTTACAATGGCACAGGCAATCGCTCTTAGTGATAATATTTATGCAGTTAAAACGCATATGTTTTTAGGAGAACAGGCACTCGTTAATACACTCACATCATTTGGATACCAGCATATCTCTCCTCATCCCTCACTGGCCTTAGGGACACTTAATACCAATATCTATGATTTTTCATCCATTTATACAACATTGGCTCATCAAGGCATTTATAATGAAGTTCACACCATTACCAAAATCACCAATAACAATGGAGATGTCTTATATGAATATGAGCCTCAAAACAAACAATTACTTCAACAAGATACTTGTCTTATGATTAGTCAATTACTAACTGCTCCCTTTGAAAAATCATTTCACTCCTATGCCAGTCCCACAATGATGAATTATCCTGTTAAAACAAAGTTTGCTGTAAAAACCGGTTCTACACCTTACGATTCTTTATGTGCCGGTTACAATCCTCAATATACCCTTTTATGCTGGGTGGGATATGATGATAACCGAGAAATGAATATGACTTCAGATACCCGTATTCCTAAAGTCATTTTCCAGACAATGGCAAATGAGCTGCAAAAAGAAAATCTATGGTATGAACCTACAGACACACTTCAAGCAAAACCTATCAATCCTATCACTGGCGATTATCAGGAAAACGGTCTTGTTTTCTGGTTTAAGGAATCCTCTTAAACACAAATAAAAAAGATGTTTTTTGATTTTCTATTTACATATTTTGACGAGTATGTTAATATAATGGCAATGAGGGAGTAGTCTCACAATATGTGTGATGTAATCAACAATCGCGAATAATTTATTATTCTGGTGCATCTTAAAGACAAGACTCGTTAAAGAATACAATCTTTAGCGAACTTGTCTTTTTTGTTTGTTGAAGATGATGAATGGAGGAAAAAATATGTATTATCAAAAAAGTATTGAAGAAACATTAAAAGAAACCCATACAACTGTGGAAGGCTTATCTTCACAAGAAGCAAGTCATCGACAAGCTAAGTATGGAAAAAATGAACTTGCTGAAAAGAAAAAAGAAAGTCCGTTTTTGATTTTCTTAAAACAGTTTCAAGATTTACTTGTTATTATTTTAATTATTGCAGCGATTATTTCTGGTTTAAGTGGACAGCTGGAAAGTACTTTTGTTATTGTGGCAGTGATTATTGTCAATGCGATTTTAGGAACTGTTCAGACATTAAAAGCTGAAAAATCATTAGAAAGTTTAAAGAAGCTTTCTATTCCTAAAGTCAAAGTTTTGCGTGATGGACAATTATGTGAATTAAATTCTAATGAATTGACAATTGGCGATATTGTCCAGATTGAAGCGGGAGATGTTGTTAGTGGTGATGGACGTATTATTGAATCAGCATCTTTACAGATTAATGAAAGTGCATTGACAGGTGAAGTGGATAGTGTTGACAAAACAATTGATACGATTCATGAAGAAGTTATTGTGGGTGATCAAAAAAACATGGCTTTTTCTGGAAGTTTAGTCACAAATGGAACAGGTCGTTATATTGTCACAAGTATCGGTATGGATACAGAGATTGGAAAAATTGCATCTATGCTTAATGAAGCCAAAGATCGTAAAACACCTTTACAAAAGAGTTTAGATGATTTTAGTGGAAAATTATCTATTGCAATTATGATTATTTGTGCCATTGTTTTAGCATTAAATCTATTTTTAGCTCATGAATCATTATTAGATGCTTTAATGATTGCGGTCGCTTTAGCTGTTGCGGCGATTCCAGAAGCTTTAAGTTCAATTGTAACGATTGTATTATCAATGAGTACTCAAAAGATGGTCAAAGAAAATGCAATTATTAAAAATTTAAATTCGGTTGAAAGTTTAGGTTGTGTATCTGTTATCTGTAGTGATAAAACAGGAACATTAACACAAAACAAAATGACACCACAAACACTTTATTTAAATCAAAAATTATTAGAAATCAATGAATTAGATAGTCATCAACATGATCATGAAGTTCTTTTAAAAGCTTGTTTATTATGTAATAATGCAGTTATCAATGGTGATCAAAGAATTGGTGATCCAACAGAATTAGCTCTCATTGATTTAGTGCATATGCATACTCAAAACAATTCTGAATTTACAAATTCAGCAATTCGTCAAAATGAATTACCTTTTGATTCTGATCGTAAACTGATGAGTGTTTCATCACTTCACCATCTTTATACAAAAGGAGCTCCAGATGTTATCTTACAAAGATGTTCTACTATTTTAATCAATGGACATAAAGAAACATTAACTGAACGTTATAAAAATGAAATTCTACAACAAAATCAAAATTATGCCAATGAAGGTTTACGTGTATTAGGTTTTGCATATAAAGATTTTCAAAAAGATGAAATCACTTTAGATGATGAAAATAACTTAACATTTGTCGGTCTGGTTTCTTTAATGGATCCACCAAGAGTTGAAAGTGCTGATGCTGTTGCAAAATGTAAAATGGCTGGTATTAAACCGATTATGATTACCGGTGACCATGTTGTGACTGCAAGAAGTATTGCTAAAAAGATTGGTATCTATGAAGATGGCGATTTATCTATTGATGGTCAACAATTAAATCAAATGAGTGACGAAGAACTGGATGAAAAATTAACACATATCAGTGTCTATGCCCGTGTTGCTCCTGAGCATAAAATTCGTATTGTCAAAGCATGGCAAAAACGTGGTGACATTGTCGCAATGACTGGTGATGGTGTCAATGATGCCCCTGCTTTAAAACAAAGTGATATTGGTGTTGCAATGGGAATTACAGGAACAGAAGTATCTAAAGATGCTGCCAATATGATTTTAACAGATGATAATTTCTCAACAATTGTGAAAGCTGTTATTACAGGGCGTAATGTTTATAGAAATATCAAAAATGCTATTAACTATTTATTATCTGGTAACTTTGCAGGAATTATTTGTGTCTTTATTGCTTCTTTACTATTATTACCAACACCATTTTTCCCAGTACATTTATTATTTATGAACTTAATCACTGATTCTCTACCAGCTATTGCGATAGGAATGGAAGCTGGTCGTAACGATGTCTTAAGAGAAAAACCTCGTCAAGCAAATGATTCTATTTTAAATAAAGCGACATTCTTACAAATCAGTTATGAAGGAATTGTCATTGCTATATGTACAATGTGTGCTTACTTAACAGGATTAAAAGGTGATCCTTTAACAGCATCAACAATGGCTTTTGCAACAATTTGTTTAGCACGTCTATTACATGGTTTTAATTGTCGTAGCCATCAACCTCTTACAAAAATTGGTTTCTTTACAAATCGTTCAAGTATTATAGCCTTTATTATTGGATTTGGATTACTTCATTTCATCCTATTTGTACCTGCAATGCATGGATTATTCATGATTCATACTATTTCTTTTACACAATTATTCATCATTTATGGTTTTGCATTATTACCAACAATTATTATTCAAGCAAGAAAAATGCTTACAAAATAAGCAAGTCAAATCGACTTGCTTATTTTATTTCTCCACATTTCTTTAGAATCTTTTCAACAATAGCACAAGCTGGACAATCACAATATTGAGCCCCTTGTGCTTGAATTTCCTTACTATGTACTACAATATCTTTTGCAGTTTTTTCACCAAAATAATCTTGTCCAGCCTTAGAATCAGCAAAAGCAATTAAATTTTCGATAGGCATAATATCTTCCTTTAATTCAGCAACATACTTTTCAGTCATTACTTTTTCATTTTCACTACCAATAGCATTTAACCATTCATTTGCAACATCCTTTAATTCTTGACAACATGTTGGTGTCTTCAATAATTCATGAGAAAACTCTACAACTTCATTTAAAATTTCTTTATTCATATTCCTAAATTCTCCTTAAACTCATTTTACACTATTTCTATCAATAAAACATCCAACAAACAAAAATATTTATAGAATCACCACTAAATTGTATTTTTTTGTAATTTGTTTAATCTTTAATATTAAGGAACGATTATTTATCATATCAAAGGAACTCAAAGTTCCTTTGATAGTTATGAATGAATTAACCTGTAGAAATCATTGTAGCTTATATTCAAAAAGATATAATCATCTATCCTTTCTAATTGTGTCTTACTACAATCTTTAATCCATTCAAAGTTTTTGTTTGGAAATTTCTTTAACAGCAATTTCATTAATTTTTTAATTTCTCCTCGTTCTTCACCAATATCTTCTCCTTCTTTTTTTGCTTCATTAATTAATTCTTCTAATGCTTCACACATTGTCCTCTTTCCTCCTTCTTGTTTTTTGAAATAACTGACTCTTTTTTTTAACACTTCATAATACATGTCATCAGGATCATTGCACAGCATATCATGCATTAGCTTTCCTAATGGTGTTTCATCCTGCATTGATGCATTTAAATAGATGATATGTAACTTATCTTTAAAAACATTGCCATCTTCTCGATATCTTTGTATATGGTCTAGCATTTTACCATTTTTTAATACATCTTCCTCACATATAAAAACAACATACATTTCTGGAAAATGACTCCATTTCTCTCCTGGATAGGACTGATCACAATCTAATACACTCGCATGATATCTTGCCCTTAATGGTGAGGCATTGTCCTTGCTTTTTTCTACCTCTATACCTATCACTGCTCCTTCATGCGTATAGACAACAATATCCAATTCTACCGATCGACTAACCACTTGCTTATGGTCTTCCTGTGTTTCAAATCTCTTGAGTGAAAACTGGTCACCAAAGATAATCTTCATCAACAGTTCAACACATTGATAATCCCTGAATATCATTCTCATAAAAGTATCATCAATAGGTCTTAATTTATTTAATACTTCTAAATATCTTTCATTCATTGATCGTTCCTCCTTTTTGATTTTTATAGTTGATTAAACCTTCAATATTTAAGGAACGATTATTTATCTTATCAAAGGGATTCAAAGTCCCTTTGATAGTCATGAATGAACTAATTTATAGAAATCACTGTAGCTTATATTCAAAAAGATATAATCATCAATCTTTTCTAATTGTGTCTTACTACACTCTTTCACCCATTCAAAGTTTTTGTTTGGAAATTTCTTTAACAACAATTTCATTAATTTTTTAATTTCTCCGTATTCTTCACCTATTAATTTTCCACGTTTTTCACCAATATCTTCTCCTTCTTTTTTTGCTTCAGTAATTAGTTCTTCTAATGCTTCACACATTGTCTTCTTTCCTCCCTCTTGCTTTTTAAAATAACTGACTCTTTTTCTTAAAACCTCATAATACATGTCATCAGGATCATTGCACAGCATATCATGCATTAGCTTTCCTAATGGTGTTTCATCCTGCATTGATGCATTTAAATAGATGATATGTAACTTATCTTTAAAAACATTGCCATCTTCTCGATATCTTTGTATATGGTCTAGCATTTTACCATTTTTTAATACATCTTCCTCACATATAAAAACAACATATATCTCTGGAAACTCTTTCCATCCTTCTTTTGGATAAGACAAATCACAATCCAATATACTGGCATGATATCTTGCCCTTAATGGTGAGGCATTGTCTTTGTTTGTTTCAACCTCTATACCTATCACTGCTCCTTCATGCGTATATACAACAATATCCAATTCCACCGATCGACTGCCTACTTGCTTATGGTCTTCCTGCGTTTCGAATCTCTTGAGTGAAAACTGTTCACCAAAGATAATCTTCATCAACAGCTCAACACATTGATAATCCCTGAATATCATTCTCATAAAAGTATCATCAATAGGTCTTAATTTATTTAATACTTCTAAATATCTTTCATTCATTGATCGTTCCTCCTTTTTGATTTTTATAGTTAACAACAACATCAATATTTAAGGAGTCATAAAACAATCCAAGAAATGTTCCTCTATTATATATATACGCAATAAATACTTCATTTTACTTCTTATTTAGACAAAAAAGTTAAAAAATCTTTTTCTAAGACAAATATAGCACAATATTTGCTTATTGTAAATATTGTGCTATATCATCTTTGCTATTATGCTTCATACATCCTTTGGTAAGCTTTTATCTCATCTTATGCAGTTTCTACAAATAACATATCCATTCTCTTATCTTTTCTATACTTCCTTTCTTTATACAGCTTCAAACAACCTTTATTCATTCTTTATTTTGTATTTCCTTATGCATTCATAATAATAAACTCTATACATCTCATAGCAATAACTTTTCTTAAAACCAACGCTAATAAAGCACTATGATAAACATTATTAATGACACATGATCAATTATCTTTATAAATAACTTCTTGGTTATATCCTTTTCTACTTAATTCCAATAGTTACTTTATTTTAACACTTCTTAATGACATATAAAAACCTTTTTAGACTCCATAATAACTCCCCTTGATTATCTCTCCTCAATAACATCTATTCCATAAAATAACCATAATATCATTCATAAACCAATTAAAATACATCATCATATTCATTACATCTAAATCAATTAAAAGCAACAAAAAACATAAACAACTATTAAATCAAAACACTACAACAAAATCATAAACCTATACCAAATATACTCTCTACTTCTATATAACAAACTAAAAAAATATTAAAAATACAATAACAAATACTTATCATATTTTATATCTGCATTTACTTTTATAACTTCAAATACACATTTCCATAAAAAAAGCACTTCAATCCATAAATCAAAGTGCAAAACAACTATCATAAACAAATATTATCCATCAACAAAATCAAGAAACCCTTTTATTCTTCAAATAATCAGCAAAAATCCAACAAAAAACAGCAAAAGAAAAACCAATAATAATACAAGCCAAACCAACACTAGATTGAGTAAATAAAGATAAACTACCAAAAAAAGGAATACTCAAAACAACTCTACCCAATAAACGATTAAAACCAACAGGTTGAGCATCAACACTCTTATTATGATCACCCTTAGTAATAAAAGCATCATCCTCAATAGAAACAACCCTATGTGTTGCTACTACATCAGAATCACTATTCATCTTATACGTAATAACATCATTAACCTGTATTTCATCAGCATTAACCTGTTCCACATAAACAATACTTCCTGTCATAATCTCAGGCTCCATACTATTACTCAAAATACCATATATCTCATAGCCAAACAACTTAGGTACAGTTAAAGGTATCATAATAACCATGACTACCAATACAATCATAATACCCAACCCATTCAACATTCTTATCACAAATTTCCTATTCATCACATTCCTACTTTCTAAAAAAAGTCAATTCTTATGAATTGACTTTTCTATTTCATACTATTCTGCATCACTTGTAGTAGGTGTATAAGTTTCTGGAGTTACATTATTCCATCCAACAATATTACCATTATCATTAGTTTCTGGTGTAAAGTTATCGGCTTGAATAGCCTCAGCAGTAACATTAATTTTAAATGTTAAATCTGCAACTTCATTTCCCCAATTAGCAGGAATTGTTACTTTATCAAAGAAAACGATTTTTTGATCTACATTTGTTTTACCAACAACATATTGGAAATAGTAATATCCATCAGCTGCTAAATTCCATCCAGGTTGAATATTAATCTGATCTAATAATTCTTCTTTATGTTTATCAGCATCTTTTATACCATCAAAACCTGTAAGTTCAATTTTTGCTCTTAAATACATATCCTCAGAATCAGCTTTTACAATAATTGTTGGGTCTTTAGTAATTTCTTGATTTGGTGTAACATCATCAATTTCCTTATCATCTGGGAAATTAGGTTCTTCCAAATCAATATCAACATGTCCCATAGTAATAGTATTAACAGCTTCTTGACTATCTGTAAAGTATGCTAATGTAGCTCCCACAGCAATAGCTCCAACTAATGCTAAACTACCAACTAATGTCTTTAATTTTTTATTTTTCATATAAATTAACCTCCTATACTATCCTGTTATGCAGTTTAAAAATTTAATAATCCGGCGCTGATTTGAGCATAAGCAGTTTCCCAATCAGTAAATCCATCACTTTGAACTGCAGCTGCTCTTACTTCAATATTTTTTAATTGTTGAGAACCAGTATTTAAATCAGAATTAACTGTCACTTCTGTAAATAATGGTGTTAATTGAATACCTTCTTGGTAATTCATACTTCCATCATCAACAGGATTATAGTCTTCTGTTGCTTCACTAACTACAGTTTTATATTTATATACTTTATATTCATCAGGTGCCTGTACAGTTTTAGATACATCTTCCCAATCAACAGTATCAGCCACATAATTAACATCATTACTTGTTTTAACAGCCATAAAAACATATTGTGAAACTTCATAGTTCACTACAGTAACAGTAGGATCTTTATCATATGATAAACCTGGTAAAACATCATCATAAGTATTTGCTAGAACACGATTAGGTACAGGATTATTATATTCCTGTTCATCTAAAACAATATCAATAGCATCACTAACTGTAAATGTATTTTTTACTACATCAGTTGTATCAGATAAATATGCTAAAGTTCCTCCCACTGCAATTGCACCAACGAGTGCTAAACTACCAATTGTCATACCTAATTTTTTCTTATTCATATTTTTTCCTCCCTTAATTATTATTCAATTTTATAATTTAATTATATACTCCAAAGGTAACATAACAGTCACACGAATAAACTTTTTTCAAAATTATTCATCTTCTTTTTTCTCGAATATTTCAGGTAAAAAATTCAATATAATTAATATTGCTATAATTCCACAAACACCTACAATAGCAAGTGGTGTTTTAATATAAATCGTAATAAAACCTAATAAAGGAATAGTAAAAGCAACCTTACCAACTATTTGATTAACAGTTACTTCCTTACTATCAACATTATCATTAGCATCACCTTTAGTTATAACAGCTTGATTATCCCTATCAATAGAATAAATTCTATGAGTTACCATTGTATCTCCTGAAAGTTGATAACTTACAACATCTCCTACCTTCAAATCATTGAAATCAACTTCTTTTACATAAACTATCGAACCAACATTTATATTTGGCTCCATACTTCCACTTATAACTGCAAAACTCTTATATCCTATAAAATTAGGAACAATAAGAGCAGCTGCTATAACAAATAGAAATATAAAAATTAAACTATTTAAAACATTACATATTTTCCTTAACATGACTTCTCCTTTTAAAAATAGAGATTCATTACTGAATCTCTATCTATTTCTTTAATTATTAATACTAGTATCAGAATTTGATTGAAAATAATCAAATATAGAATATACTGTATTCATTTCTTCATCATTGATAATATCATCACCATTTGGATCAGCATTTAGAACATTTCCATTTTTTGTTGTAATTTTAGTTGGCACAGATTCTTGATATACTGTAATTTCAATAGAATTAAGGTATTTTAAAATTTCTTTATTTTTGTCCGGATCTATTAATTTACCATCGTCATCGTAAAATACAGTATATGTTCCTTTATCATTTTTTAATATTTTATCAAATAATGGCTCAGTCTCTGGATTATCTCCATTAATACCAGTTAATACTTTTTTATAGTAATAATAGCAATTATATCTATCATCACCTACTTGTTTCCAATATTCAGATGTTCTCTGACCAGTATAAGACACATTTTCTGTTTGATAAAAAGCATCAATACCTGCTAGACCAAAATATTTTTCAAATATCGATTGATCTTCTACTTCATCAGATGAGATACTTAATCTCACTCTTACTAAAGCATCAGTTACATCTTTATTAATAACAGATGGATTCTTTGTTAAATCAGTTTTTGACGTATCTTCATCAATTTCAGTATCAATACTAGCTTTAGTAAACATATTAACAACAGTATCTGTAAAACCAGTTAAATAAGCCATTGTACCTCCAACGCCAATACATAACACAAGAACGAGAGAAATGATTATTTTTTTACTTAATTTATTTTTTAATATATTTTTCATGAATTATTTTCCCCCTTTCTTAATCCTGGCTTACTTTGTAATTATCTTTTTTAATAATTACACTTCCATCATCACGTACTTCAAAACTATTTGTTACAACATCTGTATCCCCAATGCTCTCATCATTAATTAATTTATTTGTATAAGTAGCTTCACCATTTGTAGCATTAATATTTGTTGTCTTATCAGTTCCACTAGTTTGTCCGACATAGAAAGTTACTTGTTTATCAACCGTAGCAAATACTACATTCGTACTATCATCTATAACTAATGATTCTAAATCATATCTGATAGAGTCTAATTCAGTAATCGTATAAGTACCTTTCTCTAAACCATCAATTGTAAATGATTGTATATCATTTGTATCAAATCTTATTACTTTATATTCATGAATCTTTTTGCCAGATACTGTTTCACCTTCAACTAAGAATGTGAAGATTGAATCACCTTGTGTATTTGGATCAGCAATATTTCCATCAATATTTTTATTAATTGTAATACTTCCACTTACTACATCAACAACATAGACACCATATTTACTTTGCGTACTATATAATGTTTTATTTCCATCACTCAAATAAATATTATCATTTATAGTATCTCGATCATTAGTTGCTAATAAGTAAACACCTTCAGTGTTATCATATCCTTTAGTATTTTGTTCTGTCTCACTATTTTCATCTGTCGCTTCTATATTTTTAAGTTCAACTTGTAAATAATAAACTTGTTTAGAAGTAGGTCTAAGCGTACTAAAATTATCAATTTTACTACTGTCAACAACCAAATATTTATTATTGCCAACTTTTGTAAACCATGTTAAATCAAAATCACTTTCATCTAAATTCGTTCCGTCCGGTGCAATTGTTAATTGTACACCTTTTGAATTGTATACTTTATTTTCATCAAATAAATCACTAATGCTTGAAGATGGTATTGTTTCACCTAGGAAAATAGTATCTTCTTTATTTCCAACAACAAAATCAACTTTTACATTAACATGTGGTTTATCGAATTCTACAAAGATATCATCAGCAACAGTAATTCCAGAATTTTCACCATTTGTCGGAATATCATTTCCTCCGATATAATTTTCTTTTGCTTTTATATAAATTGTCTGATGCCATCCTGTTTTTACATCTTCTGCATAAGACAAATTTACATCATCCCAAGTAATATAATATTGATTCTTATCCTCATCTAAATCAATGATACCACCAGCAAACGAATCACCTGGTTGTAATTCTGTTCCATTCTCATCAATAAGAACAAATCTGCTATCAATATAATCAACTACCGATACTCCTGAAATTTGAACTGTGATTCTACCAAAGATATCAGAAAAGGCATTTATCAAATCATTTGCCGTATCCTCTATATACACACAGCTTTCATCAGTAGCCCATTTTTCTAGATTTGTTGCACCACTACAAGTTGTATCGCCAAATATACCCGCTGTAAATAAAGTATTGACATGATTGATGCGAAGATTTTCTGCATATTTAAAGTGATAATCATCACCAAATGATTCTTTATCATTATCACCATCTATATCATAACTTTTACTATAATCTCCATCGGTAAATAATAAACCATAGGTATTATCCTTTGAATATCCATTATCCTTCAAGAAACTTGCAGCTACATTCATAGCATATCCTTGGTTAGTATTTCCTCTAAGTGGATAAATACCACTAAAATATTCATCTATATTAATAGAAGACACATCTTCAAATTTTATAGAACTTTCCTTAGGTTTTACATCTCCTGCAAAAGTTAAAATAGCCACTTTTGAATCAGGAGAAACCGCTTCTAAATTATCAACAAAGTATGAGATAGCAGTGTACAAAGCTTCTAATTTAGTTTGATCATTATCTCCACGTATATATATATCTTCACCATCAAGAACAGTAGTTTTTCTACTAGTTGTATTAACGTCTATTACCTTTTCACCTGTAGACTTAGATTTAACAATATACCATCCTGCTTCTAGATACTCTTCTTCACTACTTCCTGTATCATACCAATCAGGTTTGCAATATACAATTGGCTTATATTCTTGAGCGTCTCCCTCTCCTTGTCTTTGAACATAATATTTATAATCCCATTGTTCTAAAAGATTACCTTCTTTATTTTTATATATAGTCTCTTTATTTCTATCCTCACTCTGTATACGATGCAATTTAGTTGTACCACCTGTTGGTCTATCAACAAACCAAGGCATACTTCCTGAAAAATCTAACATCATAATTATATCTGCAGTTTTATTAACTTCCTTAATATTATGTGCTGCATATAAATCAATTTGATATGTTCTTTCATCCCAATCAATTAATGTTGCTGTTTTATCTTGTTTTAAGTTATCAGCAGTAATTTTTGAGAAAGCAATAACTCCATGATTATCAAATTCTTTAACTATATAACCTTGTTCATCAAGAATAAATTCTTCTCTTAATTTCGCATCATCTTTTTTTATTACTGTTTCAAAGGCAACAAATTCACGATTTCCATCATTAGACTCTGTTTTTGATAATTCTATAACTGAAGGAATAAGAATTCTGCTAGTATCATCATCATAGATTATTTCAATTTGAATATATAAATTTTCACCTTTCTCTTTATCTAAATATATATATAAATTTTTAAAACCTTTAGATTTTAATTCGATTACAGTTGAATCAGTATTACCTAATGTTTCGAAAACATTTACTCTTTCATATGAATGTGTATTTCCATATTGATCTTCTATGCCATCAGGATAATCTCCAGTATCTTTCCAAATTGATTTATTAAAATGAACATTTTCAATAAGATCTCCTTTACTATCAAACAAATCAAAAGATTCTATATCAACGATACCTTTCAAATCAACATTTGCATCCCAATTAACACCTTCTAGCCCATACTGTGATTTAGTTACACCCCAAGTATAGTAATAATAGTTATCTCCTGCAGGAATAAACTTACTTGTAGCTGTACCTGTTGGATAGTCTGTATTAATCACAGGATTTCCAGTATATTCAACTGTAAATTGCACCTGTACATCAAATGATATTTTTCCAGTAGAAATAATATCATCCTCATTAAAAGATATTGCAAATTGATTATCTGAAGATGAATAAAAATTGTTATTATTATTTAACCCATTCCACTTCACTACTTTAACACTATCGTCAACTAAACTATAATCAGTAGGAATAGTTTCAGTTATACTTAATTGCGTATCTTGTTCAATAGGATTCTTCCAAGTATTAGTTCTGTTATCATTTTTATCAACCATTCTATACTTATATCCTACTGCAGATAATGTAACAACAAACTGTCCATCCTCTGATCCTTTTTTTACTTTTTTATTTGTCCAAATCAATCCTTCATTACCATTAATTTGTTCACTACCTGTAGTACCATCATCCTTTACAAAAGTAGGAGCTTCGTCATCATTAAATGTATTATCATCTATAACATCATTTTTAGAAATTAACATCCCATTATTTAAAGCACTATCAACACCTGGTGCTGCTGCTTCAACACTATTAACAGCAAAGCAACTAGATATCATTAGTATGAATGCTATTAATATTTGGAACATTTTTTTGCTATATTTTAATTTCATTCTTTTTTCCCCCAATCTTAATTTAGGTTTTATTAATTATTTTACTGATCATATTATATAATGACCAAGTCACGTTAAAGTCACAACTTAATATTCTTTTAAAAATCTTGCATAAAATATAAGTCCAAAATTTTTAGCAATCTAAGATTTAATATATCTTAGAAAGAAATGATACTATGCTTCACCTTTTTTTCTCTTACTTAATAAATAAGCAATTAAAGCAAGTACTGCAACAGCTCCAATTCCACCACCAACATATAATGCTGTATTGTTTGTATCACTTTCATTAGCACCTGCCTGTGGTGTTTCATTGTCTTCTATATTTGTTGTATTATCACCATCTACACCAGCTTGTGGTGTTTCATTGTCTTCAATATCTGTTGTTCCTGCTCCAGCTTCACCAGTTGTATCTGTTGTTCCAGCGGCTGCTGTTCCACCACCAGTTGTTGTTCCTGCTGTTGCATTAGTTCCTACTGTTGCCCCAGGTTGTACAACATCTACATATACTGGTTCACCTTCAACATAAACAATCTGTTCAATCACTGGTGCTTCAGTTGCTTGTTCAGTTGATGTATAAACAAACTGTATTTCTACATTTTCTCTTGATACAACTAATCTTTTTTGTAAAGAGTCTGGTTGATATCCTTCTACTGTTTTCGCTCTCACAACTTCTTCTATACCTAAATCTGTTGTATAGATTGTCGGTGTCGCAATTTCAACACCATTTGTATCTACATATTTAACAGTAAATTCTACACCATTGACTAATTTTGTATATTTAGCAACATAAACCTGTTTTTCAGTGACTTTACTTCCAACAACTGGAAGTTCATCACTCCACATATTATTTCTATATCCTTCATTAATTATTAATTCTGGAACATCAGGAAAAGTTCCATCAGCTGCTTTCACTGTATATGTGACAGATGTATGTTTATCATTATATGTGGCATTTTTTCCTAAATCACTGACATCAAAGACACCTTGTGATCCAGATTTAAATGTAATTTTATATTCTCTATCGACTGCAAAGGATGTAGATATATTCATTGGAATAATCATGGCTACAAATACCAATGCAACCCATATTTTCTTTAATATTGTTTTCATGATTATTCTCCTTCCTCAGCTTTTTTCTTCTTTGTGACAATCAGTCCAATCATCACTCCACCAGCAACAGCCAATGCTATAACATATGGAGCAATCACTGAATAATCACCTGTTTTTACTCCTGCTACAACTCTTTCAATTTCTTTACCTGGCAATTGTACAACTTTTTCTACAATCGTAGGTTCTACAACTTCTGGATCATCATATTCAACACTAAATGCAAACTGTAATTCTCCAGCTGCATTTTGATAGGTATTACCCATTGAATCTCCATCAATTCCAATAGTCATTTCTATTACACTTTGTTGGTTTTCTCCTAAAGTTGCCATCAACATGTTTTCTCCCATGCTTTGACCACTTAAATCAACAAGTGTTCCATTTTCACCACCAACAGTTCCATCATAGAATACTTCTCCATCTCTTGAAAAAGTAATTTCATAAACAGCTCCTATTGTATTATTAGAATCTCCTAAATCTCTTAATACCTGTGTATTCAAATAAAAACTCATTTCTCTTGAATCATGATTCACCAAAGTAAATGTTTCACTTCGACTTTCTCCAGGCATCATTCCAATAAACTGATCAGTTAATTCTTCTTGACTTGTATTAAATTGGAAATACTCTGCTGCATCTCCATCAAATGTAATCAAAGGAGATTCATCATAAGCATGAACTTGTCCAACACTTATCATCAATGTCAAACTCAACCCTAAAGTCATTATCCATTTCTTTCTCATCTCAAATCCCCCTTTCTATTCAACAATTTCTTGAATCATTCCAGTATTATCAAATGAAACATCCAATCCCCACTCAGCTAACATCGCATCCTGAGCAGCTACTTTTTGGATAGCATCCACTTCAACATCAACTTTCACTTGTAACGTTGAATATAAGTTCTGGTCTTCATTTGTGAGATTAGCAATCTGTATATGATCGACAACATGGCTTGTTGACCCATTTACTGATACAGGCTTTCTATAATAACAGTAAACAACCTCCCCATTATTATCACTTTCATCAACAATCCAATCATTTTTATTTAATCCCAGTAATATTTTTGATGCATCAGCATCAAAATTCTTTTTTCCATTTTGATTTTCCCAATATTTTGTTAATGTAATACGGATATAAGAATCAAAATCTCCATCATTATATGCATATAATGGATAATCATAAACATCTCCAGGTAATCCACCAGAAACTTCTAATCCATTATTTATTATGTTTTCAAGATTGTCTACATCTTCTAAGCGAAGCTCAACTCCTAAGTTTCCAGCTGTAATCTGATTTTTCGCATCAGTATCCGCTCTAAAATATGCAATTGAGCCACCAATAATTGAAACAACCAAAAGACCAATTGCTATTGACATAAGTCCAATTTTCTTTTTCATAGCTACTCCACCTCTTATTTATATTTTTTTACACTCTAACTGTATATCCACATTATAATCATTCTCTGTCACACATAAGTCACATAGAAATTTTTTTTTAATAATTTTCACAAAAAATCTATTACTTAAAAAAGAATGCCATTAAGACATCCTTTTTTAATAAAATATATAATTCATCAATATTATTTACTTCGATAATAAATCACTCATCACCTGATTTAAGACTTTCATACGAATAGGTTTTGATACATGCGCATTCATCCCTACTCTTAAAGCTTTAGAAACATCCTCTGAAAAAGCATTAGCCGTTAAAGCAATAATCATGACAGTTTTTGCATCGGGACGATCTAGCTGACGAATCATTTCTGTTGCCTGACAGCCATCCATCACAGGCATCTGCATATCCATTAAAATCATATCAATGGAAAAGAGTGGTGATGTTTCAAACACATGGAGAGCTTCCTGCCCATTTTTGGCAGTGATGACTTCCATATCATTCATTTTCAACATTTCACTGGCAATCTCCATATTTAAATCATTATCTTCTACCAGCAAAACACGTTTCCCTTTAAGAAGGGATACATCACTTTTAGAAACTGGAATGTCCTCTTGTTTTTGAACAATCTCAAAAGGAATCATCACTGTAAACTTTGTTCCTTTCCCTAGTTCACTTTCTACAGTGATTTCACCACTCATCTGTTCCACCAGACTTTTGACAATCGGCATTCCTAACCCTGTTCCTATTGTTGACTTCACACTAAAATGTGTTTCTCTGGCATAAGGTTCAAAAAGATGTTCCAAAAATGGTTGTGACATACCTATTCCCGTATCTTCAACAACAAACTGTATTTTATGATGATTTTGATAAATCATCTCTTTTACATCTAATGTAATTTGATCACCACTTTCACTATATTTTACAGCATTCGATAATAAATTATTTAATATCTGATGAATCTTAAATTCATCACCTATAACCATTGTATTTTGTATATCTATATGTAATTGAAATACTTTCTTTTCTTCAATCATACGTTCTTCAAACAATCCCCATGTTTCATGAATCGCTTTTTCTATATCAAAAGTCTTATAATCTAAATGTCTTTGTCCTGCTTCCATCTTTGATAATTCTAATATATCATTGATCAATGCTAATAATTGATTTCCAGAATAACTGATTTTCTTTAAATAATCTTTGATCTTATCTGATTCATCAAGATGTTTTAAAGCCAATTTAGAAAAACCAATAATGGCATTTAGAGGTGTTCTCATATCATGACTCATATGATTAAAGAAAGCTGTTTTGGCTTCAATATTCTTTTTATTTGTTTCCAATGTTCTTTGTAATAAAAGCATATGTCCTAATTCTTGACGTTTTTCCACATCCACATCCTTAAAACAAAGAATCACTTCATCCCTTGATATTTTTTGATTATATAATGTTCTGACATTCACCCAACGATAATCATCTTCAAAACGTCTTTTAAAATCCCCACCATAATCACTGATTCCTTCTTGTACACGTCCTCGAATACTTTCTAAAGAAAAACACATTGAAAACTCTTGAAAAGCTCCTTGTTCTACAACAGTCCGAACGGTTTTTAATAATTGTTGATAAGGTCCTGTTTTAGGCAAATCAAGCTGATATGCTGGTGATGTTTTAATCACTTCATATGTTCCATTATGGATATGGATACGATACATAGCATAATAGGATTCTGATAAGATTTGAATGATTTGATCAAAACGACGAATCTTTCTTAATTGTCTTACATTTTTAATAATCATAATGAATAAAATGATAATAAAAATGATTCCTGTCACCACTAAAATATAAATAAGGAAATTGCTTTCATCCATTAATAAATCTTGAAAAGGAATGGTCATAATGGCTATCCAGCCATTATCCATCTGATAATAATAAACACCTATCTGCTTTCCTTCTTGATTGACATAATAATCATCATAATGTGCATATTCTCCTTTTTGAATGCTGGTAAATAAATCATGATTATACTCCTGTAATTGTGATTGCTCCATTTCATAAGGTGTTAAAGCATAAATCAGTTGTCCTTTAGAATCACTCATATAAAAGAAACTATTTTGATAAGCACTTTGAATCTTCTTTTGATCAGCAACAATTTTAGAAGGGTAGATATCCATTGCCAGAACATCACCTTCATTTTCTAAAGCAATACTTGCTGTAATAATCGTTTCATTTGTAATGACATCTTGATAAGCATCTGTAAACATAATTTGGCCCGGATTTTCAAGAGTCTGTTGATACCATCTCGTATCTTGATAACGATAAGTCTGATCACCTGCCCATGCATTTTGAGCAATGATTTTGTCATCAATAACCGCATAAGGATCAACAATCTTTTCTCCCAAAATATGTGTCAATTTACTAAAATAATCTTTCATCCACAATTGAATTGTTTGTTCACTATTTTTCTTTTCACTCAATTCATTAACATATTGTGATCCCATATCTAAAAAATCTTTAAACATCGTAATCGTTGTTTCTTCTTCCATAGCATAACTTTGGACAAGTGCCATTCCCATATCTTGAGCATTTTTTAATAACTTATTTCTCACCAGAAAAACTGAAATTGTTATAATGGCTATGACGATCAATAATGTTAAAGAACTCATGATAATCGATAGAGTTGATTGATTTTTACGCAAAACTCCCACCTCTTTTATAACAATTTTTGAGCATTTTCAATAATCCATTGATATTCCTGTTTGAAAGCTGGTAAAAGCTTTTTAACTTCTTGAAAAGCACCTGCTTTTAATAATTCTGTCATCTTTTCACTTTGGTTTTTTAATTTCACAAAACCCATATTATCACAGATTCCCTTGAAAGTATGGCTGGCTCTTATAGCTTCTTGAACATCATGATTTTCCAATGACTGCTCTAACATATCAAAGGTTGGATCTTCAATAAACCTCTTCACAAATTTCACAACCAGACTTTCCATCATAAAACGATTGAAAACATCTTCATAATCTTCTCCAATAACTTCATAAAATGTTTGAATTGTCATGATTTTTCTTCCTTTCCATAATGAATTTTAACACTGTTACGATGAATTTTCGCCTGATACATCATCTTATCCGCCTGTTTTAATAATGATTGTTGATATGTGCCACAGGCACATCCTATTGTACATGTGACTTTTAAATGAGGATAATCCTGAATACCAAGATTTTCTACTTCATGACGAATATCATTCAATCTTTCATTAAGAATACTTTCTGGCATTTGATGGAATAAAATAATAAATTCATCTCCACCATAACGAATCACCTCATCCTTATCACGTACATTTCTCTTTAAAATATGTGCCACTTTTTGTAATACTTTATCTCCTGCCAAATGTCCAAACTGATCATTCACTTCTTTAAAACGATCCAAATCAACCATAGCTAAAGCCGTTATATCTTCTTTTTGAAACATTTCATCTTCCAAATAACGACGATTATAAACTTCTGTCAATCCATCTAAATACATACTTTCCTGCATATAATTCAATGTTTTCAATATATTTTGGTACTGTTTATCATTTTTAAAAATATCATCATGCATTTTTAATTTATATTCTAGAACATATCCATGTCCTTCTACTTCTACATATTGACTGATTGCATAATAAATACGCTGAGGCTGATAATCAAAATGAACAATTTTAGAACGATGTCTAAAAGCCTGTACACAAGCACTTTCGACTGACATATCATGGTGTTTCCACAAAGTATCATGTTGTAAAAACGACATATGGTCAATGATAGATGATGTGATCTTCACAGATTTTCCTAGTAGGACATCAATAAGAATGATCTTATCAAAAATCTTATCAAATTCACGTAATAATGTTTGAAATTGGACTTGCTTAAAACAAGAGATTTCTTGAGGATGTTCATCCTCAAATAATTGTTCCTTATCTAAAAATCCCATAAAACCTATAAAGCGTGAATCTTTAACACCTAACCAGATAGCGCAACATTGGAAATGACACAAAGAAGCTTTTCCATCTATATCAAAAACAAATTCATATTCAAAAAATGGATTTTCTATAGATGTTTCTTTTGCTTTATGACTTAATTTTGTTAATCTTATTTTTAAACGATCTTGATCATCTCTTTCCATTGGACTCATTATCGTTTCAGGAAGTTCTAAGCGTTTAGCGGCATTATGTGATAAATACATAATGTCTAGTGTTTCATTATAAATAAATGCTAATTGTTCCTGTTTATCAAAGAAAAACTGAGATTTGATTTTTTCAATATCCAACTGATCTAAAACTTGTCTGGTCACAGTCAAATCATCATATTGTCCTAATTCCTGAACAACTTTTTGTGTCTGCCATGTTTTTGGCATTCCCATCATTTCATCAGATGCAAGTGAAATATCTAGAAGTTCATCTTCAATATCAAGCAAACATTCTAATAACATAGGTTGAAATTGACCACATTCCCCATTCATAATCATCTGTATTGCTTTTTTATGAGGAATAGCCTTCTTATAACATCTGTCACTTGTTAAAGCATCATAAACATCAGCAAGAGAAACAACTTGTGCTGATAAAGGAATCTCATCTCCCTTTAATCCATCAGGATAACCCCTGCCATCCCATCTTTCATGGTGCCAACGACATATTTCATAAGCCACTTTAAGTAATGGATCATTTTGATCCCATTGTAAACCTCGAATAATATCACCACCAATAGATGCATGTGTTTTCATAATTGTAAATTCTTCCGGTGTTAAACGTCCTGGTTTATTTAAAATCTTATCTGAAATAGATATCTTACCAATATCATGTAGTGAAGATGCCATTGTGATCAATGAAATATCTTGTGATGTCAAAGAACATGTAGGATCTTTTCTTAACAAAGCATACAATAATTTTTCTGTAATCATATTGATATGAATGATATGTAATCCACTTTCTCCATTTCTAAATTCAACAATATGACTTAATACAGAAATCATGAGATTACTACGACTTTCTTTTTCATAAACCTGTTCAGTCACAATATCCTTTAAACGACGTTGTTTAGAATAAAGAGATATAATATTAGATACACGTTTTTGAACAATATTCACATTAAAAGGTCGACTGATAAAATCACTTGCCCCTAAATCATAAACACGTCCAATATATTTTCCAGAATTTTCTGATGAAATAATCATTACAGGTATATCATGTATCCATTGATACTTATTCATATAAGTTAAGACTTCAAAACCATCCATTTCTGGCATTATTAAATCCAGTAATATTAAAGATAATGATGAAAGATGGTTTTTCATCAAAGAAATGGCTTCAACTCCATTTTCTGCTAGAATAATATCATAATCATGACATAAAATTTCTTTTAAAAATTCTCTATTCATTTGAGAATCATCAACAATTAATATTTTATCTTTCATATCTGTCCACTCATTTCATTTTATTTCTTTCATTATATATGAATTTTAGACCTTTATAAAGTCTTTCATTTCCTATCATATCGACACTTTCTATTGTCGTCAAACAAAATGAATCTTATAACGCCAAAAAAGAATGAAAGTTTTCTTTCATTCTTTAATACAATCGATATTTATTTCTTTTTGGATTTGTTTTATATACATGATTCTGGCTTTTTGATATAAACTCTTATCATGAAGTAAATTCTGACAATACTTATTTTGATGATGTAAATATTTTAAATTCACCCAATGACAAGAAAAATCCTTCTGATTCATTGTTGGATATAACCAGTTTTCATGTAATACAATAGCATTCTTGTATCCCTTTTTAATTCTTTTTTGTTGAAGATAGCTTTGAATATCTTCAAACAAGACCTCAGTATGTCCATCATCATAATAAACACGTATATAATGCTGGAATCTTTCTACTAAGATCACCATCTTATTTACAAGCAATAATCTCTACTTCTATAAGTGCACCTTTAGGTAAACGTCCTACTTCAACAGCACTTCTGGCAGGATATGGCTCTACAAAATATTGAGCATAGATGCTATTGACAGTATTAAAATCATCCATATTGTCTAAAAAGACAGTTGTTTTCACAACATGAGAAAAATCTAACCCTTGACTTTCTAACAGTCCTTTGACATTTTCTAAAGCTTGTTTTGTCTGTGCTTCAATTCCTTCTGGCATTTCACCTGTTTCTGGATTCAAAGGAATTTGTCCAGAAAAGAAAATGAGATTACCAATATCAATTCCTTGACTATATGGTCCAATAGCACCCGGTGCTTTTTTTGTTTCTACAACTTTTTTCATTATCACAACCTCCTTATTTTTATTAAAATATTATACCAAACTTTTATTTTATAAACTACTGTTTATATCAAATATTGTTGTGATGCCCATATACATTTTCAGTATTATCAAAAAAAGAACTTTATGTTCTTACATAAAGTTCTTAAGCATTTTCACTATTGACTTCTTCAATCATTTCTGGTTTTACCATTTTCATCGCTTTCATGGCTTCTCTGGCCTTATAGAAACCTTTGGCTATATTTAATCCATGATCCCCTATTCTTTCAAAGTCTGTTAAAATCTTTGTATACACAACACTATTCTCTGTTGTACATCTTTTATCCTTTAATCGGCTTAACTGATTTACTGAAAACTGATGATGTGTCTTATCTATATTTTCTTCTATCACATCAACCTTATCTACAATTCCACTGAACTCATCATAGTTCATAATCTTTAACTCATCAAGTATATTCACACACAAACTACTCATAATTCCAATTTCATCCATCGCTTCATGTGAGAAATGCTTATTTTCCTTATACAATCTTTCTGCTCTTTGAGCAATGTTCATCGCATGATCTCCGATTCTTTCAATATCTGCTGATATTTTTAAGAATAATCCTATTGTCTGTGACCCTTCTATTGGAAATTCTGTTGAAATCGCACTGGTTGTAAATTCTACAATATTCTTATTAAGAAAATTAATATATTCCTCATTATTCTGTAGCTTTTCATATTTATCTTCATTGAAATCTATCAATAATTCAAATGATTTTCTGACATTATCAATTGCTACATCCAACATGTTTTGTGTTTCATTGAATAATTGTGTATTCGCTATTGCACTTGTCCCAATATGATAATCATTTGTAAAGATACCAAAATCCAGATATTTCAACTGCATCTTTCCTTCCAGTTCTGGTTTTTCTGGTAAGATAATAAATGATAAATCTACTAATTTTGTTCCAATTGGCAACAAGATAATTGTTGTCACAATATTGAATAAAGTATGTACATTGGCAATTTGAGCCGCTGGATTGGTAGGTGTCAATGATGCCATAAACGATGCAAATGGTGTCAACATACTAACAATCACAAAAATAATTGTTCCAATGATATTAAATGATAAATGAATGATTGTTGTACGTTTGGCATTTCTATTTGTTCCAATAGATGCCAATACAGCTGTGATACATGTTCCAATGTTTTGTCCAAATAAAACATAGATTGCTGATGGGAGTGTGACAACGCCACTCATCGCTAAAGCCTGTAAAATACCAACTGATGCTGAAGATGATTGAATGATTGCTGTAAAGACTGCCCCCACAAGAATACCAATCAATGGGTTCTGGAAGTTTGCAACAATATTAGCAAATTCTGTTGATTCTCTTAATGGAATCATTGCTGTAGACATCATTTCCATCCCCATAAATAAAATACCTAAACCAGCAATGATTTCTCCAAAAGCATCAAGTTTCTTGCTTTTAAAGAATGCTATCAAAACAACCCCAACAAAAGCAATAATCGGTGCTAATGCTGTAATATCTAAGGCAATCAGCTGCCCTGTAATGGTTGTTCCAATATTAGCTCCCATAATCACCCATACAGCATTTGTTAATTGCATCAATCCTGCATTCACAAATCCTACAACCATGACTGTTGTTGCTGAAGATGATTGAATAATCGCTGTAATTAAAGCTCCTACTCCAACTCCTAAAAAACGATTTGTTGTCAATTTTTCCAAAATTGACTTCATCTTATTCCCGGCAGCCAGCTCTAAACCATTTGACATCATTGTCATCCCATAAAGGAATAGAGCTAATCCCCCAAGTAAAGAGAATATGTTCGTCAGTTCCATCATGTCCCTCCTCGCTTATACACAATAAAAACTTAACACATTCCTAACTTAATGTAAACATTCTTAACATAATCTTAACATTTTATATACATTTTTTGACAATGAAATTATGAAATGATTCTCTCATAAAGCTCTGGATAACCAACACTCAAAGCCTTTTGAAATTGTTTGATATCCTTATTCACCATATTGATTTTCACATAAATACAGATCAAAACACACATAAGAGTCGTTACCAGCATCGCTCCTAAATAGATGAGCATGATCTTTTCATCCACTTTTAATAACCCCAGTAATCCCACAACAATCAAAATCACACTCACCATAATTATAGCTATGATCCATGCTCTTTGCTTTGCCTGATAATGACGATAAATCCATTGATATAAATATTCAATCTCATCATGTGTGTATTCTCTATTTTTAATCTTCTTTAACTGTTCTTTAGGTAACCCTGTATGATAAATACGATACATCTTAACCATCTCCTTATCTTTTATTGTACTCCACTACACACATTAGACAACCTTTTTATTTCAATATTCAAAAACAAATAAATACAATTATTGATTTTAAATCTCATAAAATAAATATGACTTCCGTATTTGGCTTCATTTTACTTCCCTGTTTGGCATTGTTTTACTTCCGTATTTGGCATCTTATACAAATTTCATAGACAAGTTCTAAAAAGGATAATGAAAATCAATTCATTACCCTTGTTAAACTATTTCATTTTTGCCAATTCACTTGCTTTTCCAATATAAGAAGCAGGTGTCATATTCACTAAAGTTTCACGATCTTCATCAGATAAAACATCTAAACTTTCCGCAAATTTCAAAATATCTTCTTTAGAAATACTCTTTCCTCTTGTTAGAGCTTTTAAAGTATCATAAGCATCTGGGACACCATATTTTCTCAACATTGTTTGAATAGGTTCAGCTAAAACTTCCCATTTTTCATTGAGATCAGCTGCTAATTTTTCTTTATTAACAACACATTTTGCAAGTCCATTTAATGTTTCATTCATAGCCTGTAAAGAATAACCAAAGGCTAATCCTAAATTTCTTTGACTTGAAGAATCAGATAAATCTCTTTGCATACGAGATTTAGGTAATTTGTTAGACAATGCAACACAAATATGATTAGACATATCCGCATTCGCCTCACTATTTTCAAAACGAATTGGATTGACTTTATGAGGCATTGTACTACTTCCAACTTCTCCTTGAACCGGAATCTGTTTAAAGTATTCCATAGAAATATATAACCACATATCCACATCTAAATCCATTAACACATTATTAAAATGACGAATACCATCTAAAATATGACATGTATAATCATGACTTTCAATTTGTGTTGTGAATGGATTGAAAGTTAAACCTAAATATTCTTCAACAAATCTTTTAGCCATAGAAGGCCAATCTATATTAGGGAAAGCTGTTAAAATCGCACTATAATTTCCTGTTGCACCATTGAATTTGGCTTTGATTTGAATATTTTCAACGTTTTCAATACTAGAAGCAAAACGATAAGCATAAACTTTAAATTCCTTACCAATTGTTGTTGGTGTGGCAGGTTGACCATGTGTATGCGCAAGCATAGCATCATCACTATGTTCACTTGCCCATTTATTCATTGCATCTACAACTTCATTCGCTTTTTTTAACCAGACATCTTTTAAACCATGTTTGATCATACAAGCATAAGATGTATTGTTAATATCTTCTGAAGTACATCCAATATGCACAAAGCTGATTAAATAATCATATCCCATCTCTTTTAAAGTATTACCAATATAATATTCTACAGCTTTGACATCATGACGTGTTGTGGCTTCAATCTCTTTAATCTTCGCAAAAGCTGCTTCATCAAAATCATTGGCAATGGCTTCAATTTGATTCATCTTTGATTGATCAAATCTCTTTAAGATGTCATTATCAATATTTTCAATTAAAAATTTCAACCATTGAATTTCAACAAATACACGATATTTGACTAAAGCATATTCACTAAAATAAGGAGCCAAAGCATCTTTAATCCCTGCATAACGTCCATCTATTGGACAAAGTGTCATACTTTCAAAAACTTGTCTTTCCATTTATTTACCACCTTTAAAATAATTTACACCAGCTTCAAATAATTTCTGATCCATTTCACCATAAATATTCTTATTTCTATTTTCTCCTTGACGTTCACTATGTGCCATCTTACCTAAAACACGTCCATCACGTGAAATAATACCTTCAATAGCCATCATAGAACCATTAGGATTATATGGTGAAACCATTGTTGGTTGATGATGAGAATCAACATATTGACTAAAGACTTGTCCATTTTCAAAGAGTTCTTCAATCACTGCTTTTGGTGCCACAAAGCGACCTTCCCCATGAGAAATAGGAACCGTATGAATATCACCAACGTTTACACCTGCAAGCCATGGTGATTTCACAGAAGCAATTCTTGTATCTACCATTTGAGATAAGTGACGACCAATTGTATTAAATGTTAATGTTGGATCATTTTCATCCATATCTTTAATATGACCATAAGGCAATAATCCTAGTTTAATTAAAGCCTGGAATCCATTACAGATACCAATCATCAAACCATCACGATTGTCTAATAAATCATCAATCGCTTCTTTTAACTGTGGACTTCTTAATACCGTTGCAATAAACTTACCAGAACCTTCTGGTTCATCACCGGCACTAAATCCACCCGGCAACATCATGATTTGTGATTGTCTGATAGCTGCTTCTAATTCATCTACAGAATCTTTCATTTCTTTGGCTGTCTTATTACGCATTAAGACAAGCTGAACAGTCGCTCCAGCACGTTCAAAAGCACGTTTTGAATCATATTCACAGTTTGTACCTGGAAAAACAGGAATCACAACTTTGACTTCATCATATGTTTGTTTGGCTTTTAATTCACTTCTTTGATGACAATCTTTCACAATGATATCTTGAGTTGGTGCTTTTTCTGTTGTTGGATAAACATCATCTAAAACAGATTCATAGACTTGATAAGCTTCATCTAATGATAAAGTTTCATCACGATATATCATAACAGAATCTTTTATTGTATGTCCAATGATTCTTGTATGTGGTAATGTCACTACTTCATCATTTTCAACTTCTAAGATAATATGTCCATAATCTTTTTGAATCAATGAATCTAATTCTAAATCATTATTAAATTGAACCCCTACAGCATTTCCAAATGCCATTTTATAAACAGCTTCAATGACACCACCATCTTTCACTGTATAGGCACTATATACTTTTTTCTCTTTCATCAATTGCATGATACCATCATATTGTGCTTTTAAAACATCAAAATCATAAATATGATATTGATCTTTTGGTAACATCACTTCTACCAAAGTATGATGAGCTGCTTTTAATTCTGGTGTCATCACATCTTGAACATCTCCACCAGTAATCGCAAAAGAGACAAGTGTTGGTGGCACATGTATATCTTCAAATGATCCTGACATAGAATCTTTTCCCCCAATTGAAGGTAATTTCATTTCAGATTGCACACGATAAGCACCCAATAATGCAGCAAATGGTTTTCCCCATTTTGCTGGAACATCTAATAGTTTTTCAAAATATTCCTGGAATGAAAAACGAATAGTATGATAATTTCCACCCATTGCGACAATTTTCGCAATTGATTCCACAATCGCATAAACAGCTCCATGATATGGTGACCATTTAGAAATCAATGGATTATATCCATAACTCATTAATGAACATGTTGTTGTTTCCTTATTTAAAACAGGAATCAAGGCTGCCATACCTTCTGTTTCTGTTCTTAAAGTTTTTCCACCAAATGGTGATAAAACAGTTCCATTTCCAATTGATGAATCAAATCTTTCAATCAAACCTTTTTGACTACATACAGATAAACGACTTAACACTTCTTTTGATGTTTCCACAAAAGATTGTTGTGGTTTGACCATAAATGGTGTATGTACAAAGTCTGGTAAATCAACATGGACTTTTTGATAACGAGAAGCCCCATTTTTATCTAAGAAATCACGACTCAAATCAACAACTGTCTGATTCATATATGTCATGACTAAACGATTTTGATCAGTCACTGTTGCGACTTTGACAACTTCCAGATTTTCTTGATCACAGGCTGCTTTGATAAAAGCTTCATCACTTGGATCAATGACAATAGCCATACGTTCCTGTGATTCTGAAATGGCTAATTCTGTTCCTGTTAAACCTTCATATTTTTTCAAAACAGCATCTAAATTGATATCTAGTCCATCAGCCAGTTCTCCGACAGCGACACAGACACCACCAGCACCAAAGTCATTACAACGTACGATACGTTTTGAAACTTCTGGATTTCTAAATAATCTTTGAATTTTTCTTTCTTCAACAGGATTTCCTTTTTGAACTTCTGCTCCAGCTGTCGTTGTCGTTTTGAGCTCATGAGATTTTGATGAACCGGTTGCTCCACCAATTCCATCACGACCAGTTCTACCACCAATTAATAAAACAATATGTCCTTTTAATGGTTCTAAACGTTTGACCTGATCTTTTGGAGCGGCGGCTACCACAGCGCCAAGTTCCATACGTTTTGCAAGGAATCCATCATCATAGACTTCATGAACAAAACCTGTTGTTAAACCGATCTGATTTCCATAACTTGAAAATCCATGAGCTGCTTCCTGACAAATTTTACGTTGAGGCAGTTTTCCTTTCATGGTTTCATCCAATGGTTGTCTTGGATCACCAGCACCTGTAATACGCATAGACTGATAAACATAGGCACGTCCTGAAAGTGGATCACGAATCGCTCCACCTAAACAAGTCGCTGCTCCTCCAAATGGTTCAATTTCTGTAGGATGGTTATGTGTTTCATTTTTAAACATCAATAACCAGTCTTCATCACCATCACTGGTATGAACAGTTAATTCTACGGAACAGGCATTGATTTCTTTTGATACTTCCATATCATCTAAATAACCTGTTTTTCTTAACTCTTTCATAGAAATCGTTGCTAAATCCATTAAAGTCAATGGTCGATTAGTATTGACACCATATACTAGATGACGTGATGTTTTATAATTTTCAACATCTTTTTCTAAGATTTCTTTAAATGCACCATTTTCAATATCTAAATCTGTAATAATAGTCGCAAACGTTGTATGTCGACAATGATCAGACCAATAAGTATCCAATACTTTTAATTCTGTTTCTGTAGGATTACGTTTTTCTTCATTCTTAAAATAATCTTGAGTAACTTTCAAATCATCCTCATTCATCGCCATTCCATTGTCTTGAATGAATGCCTTTAACTCATCATCACTCATATCTATAAATCCATCAATAACAGGTACAGGATCAATATGCACATCTTCATCATTCAAATGTTCTGGTTTATCCAATGAAGCTAAACGTTGATCCACTGGATTAATTAAATATTTTTGAATACGTTCAATATCCTGATCAGTGAGGTTTCCTTGTAAAACAATAAGTTTTGCACATTTGACTTTCACATTTTTCTCACCTGTTAAAACTTGGAAACATTGTTCACAGGCATCTGCTCTTTGATCATATTGACCAGGTAGAAATTCAATTGCAAATACTTTTGCATCACTATCAACAGGATAATCTTCTAAATAAACATCATCAACCATTGGTTCACTTAAAATCGTTGGAATTCCCTGTTTCAAGACATCTTCACTCACACCTTGTAAATCATAACGATTAACAACACTGGCAGCTGTCACATTTGACATCTTTAATTGGGTTTGAATATTATTTAATAGCTCATTAGCTTCCACCCCATAAGCTTTTTTCTTTTCAACATATACACGATAGACTTTACTCATCTTTTCACCTCAATTTAATCCAATATCTTTACGATAATATTTACCATCAAAATCAATGATTGTGGCAGCTTGATAAACCTTTTGTCTTGTTTCTTCCAATGTTTGACCTAAAGCACAAATATTTAATACACGTCCACCATTTGTCACAAGTTCCCCCTTGTCATTTACAGCTGTTCCTGCATGGAAGACAATCATATCATCATCAAGCTGATCAAGACCTGTAATGACTTTACCTTTTTCATAACTTCCAGGATATCCAGCACTTGCTAGAACAAGACAAGCCACCTGTTCATCTTTCCATTTTACTTTTACATCTTTTAATGTTTTTGTACTCACAGCATACATAATATCAAATAAATCTGTATCTAATCTTAATAAGATGGATTGTGTTTCTGGATCACCAAAACGCACATTAAATTCCAGCACTTTTGGTTGCTTGTTTTCAATCATTAACCCAATAAAAACAACCCCACGATAATCCATATGATCAGCTTTTAATCCAGCCATAAATGGTTCTAAAATATCTTTCTGGAAAACTTCATCCATACCTTCTGGTAAGAAAGGATTAGGTGATACAGTTCCCATACCTCCTGTATTAGGGCCTTTATTTCCATCATAGATCTGTTTATGATCTTTAGCACTCACCATTGGAACAATAGTTTCACCATCTGTAAAGCAAAGTAATGAACATTCAAAACCTGTTAAAAATTCTTCTAAGACAACCTTTGACCCAGCACCATCTAAAGCACCATCAACCATCATCTCTTTTAATGCCTGTTTGGCTGTCGCTTCATCTTCACAAATGATAACACCTTTCCCTGCCGCTAAACCATCAGCTTTCACAACAACCGGATAATCAAATTGATTTAAAGCTTGGATAGCTTCTTGATAAGAATTGACTTCCTGATAAGCTGCTGTAGGAATATGATGTCTTTTCATAAAATCTTTGGAAAAAGCTTTACTTCCTTCTAATGTTGCTGCTTGCTTTGTTGGGCCAAAAACCTTATGACCATGACTTTCCAATAAATCAGCCAATCCCATACATAAAGGCACTTCAGGTCCAATCACTGTCAAATCAATCCCATAGTCTTCAACAAACTTTAAAATACCATCTAAATCTTCAACACTTCCTGAATGACAAGTTCCAATTTTAGCAATACCTGGATTACCGGGTATCGCATGAATCTCACTGACACGAGGACTTTTTGATAAAGCATAGGCAATCGCATGTTCACGACCACCACTCCCAATCACTAATACTTTCATATATATCTCCTTTGATGATTTCATTATAAACTTATAGGAGGCATATCATAATAGATATGCCTGATGATATTAATGTCTAAAATGTCTATATCCACTAAAGACCATTGGAATATTCTTTTCATTACATAAATCAATAGAATCCTGATCTCTGATACTTCCACCTGGTTGGATAATGGCACCTACCCCAGCTTGAGCAGCGACATCGACACAGTCATTGAATGGGAAGAATGCATCACTGGCAAGAACAGAATCTTTAAAGTCTTTATCTGGATTATTTCTAATCGCATTTTCCAATGCCCAGACACGTGAAGTTTGTCCACCACCAATCGCTAATGTGACACCATTTTTCACAATACAGATGGCATTTGATTTGACATATTTAACGACTTTCATACCAAATTCCATATCTGTTAATTGTTCTGGTGTTGGTTTGGCTTCAGTGACAACTTTCATTTCATCAATCATCTTTGTATTTAATTCTTGAACCAAAACTTTTCCTTCAAGATATTTAATATCATATTTGGCATCTCTGGCATCTAAATTCTTTAACTTTAAGATACGTAAATTTTTCTTTTTCTTTAAAACTTCCAAAGCATCCACGTCAAAATCAGGTGCAGCTACAATTTCTAAGAAAATCTTATGCATCTGCTCAGCTGTCTGTTTATCAATTTTATAGTTCACAGCTACAATACCACCAAAGATAGATTGTGGATCAGCTTCATAAGCTTTCATATAAGAATCATAACCTGTTTTTCCAACAGCCACTCCACAAGGTGTAGAATGTTTAATAGCCGCTGTGACAATCTGATCACCAAATTCTCTCACTAAAGCCACAGCTCCATATAAATCATTCACATTATTAAAAGATATTTCTTTACCATGTAATTGTTCATAATCCAATAAAGATTTTTGAACATATGTATCTTCATATTTATTAGCTGCCTGTTGAGAGTTTTCCCCATAACGTAAATGTTCTACTTTCTTTAAAGAAATATTTAAAGTATCAGGGAATTCATCATGACATACATCTGCAAAATAACGTGAAATCATTGCATCATAGGCTCCAGTTGTACTAAAAGCCTTATAAGCTAAATGTAATCTAAAATCATAATCATCTTGATGATTTTGAATCGTTTCTAAAACTTTTGTATAATCACGAGGATCAGTGACAATCAAAACATCTTTAAAGTTTTTAGCTGCACTTCTAATCATAGAAGGTCCACCAATATCAATATTTTCAATCATATCTTCCATGGGTTTACCAGCTTTTAAAGCTTTTTCAAATTCATATAAATTCACACAAACCAAGTCAATCGGTTGAATATTGTGTTCTTGAATTGTTTTGACATGTTCTGGATTATCTCTTTTAAATAACAATCCACCATGAACTTTAGGATGTAAAGTTTTCACTCTCCCATCTAACATTTCTGGAAAACCAGTCACATCATCAATCGCAATACAGCTGACACCATTATCTTCTAAGACTTTCATTGTTCCACCTGTTGAAACAATTTCAAATCCTAATTCAACCAAACCTTTCGCAAAATCCACAATACCATCTTTATTCGTTACAGAAATCAAAGCTCTTTTCATTTAAATCACCTTTACCCTTCCATTTTCAATTTGTATTCTTCCATCACAATATAATCCTACAACTTCAGGTAAAATTTGATGTTCAATCTCTAAGACTCTTGCCTGAATATCCTCAGCTTTATCTAAATCAGAAATATCACAAGCCACCTGTTTAATAATCGGTCCACCATCAATTTCACGGCTGACAAAATGAACAGTTGCCCCGCTGACTTTGACACCTCTATTCAACACAGCCTCATGAACATGTATCCCGTACATCCCAGCTCCACAAAAAGAAGGAATCAATGAAGGATGAATATTGATAATCTGATTTGGATAAGCATCAATCAGTTCATCTGTTAAAATGGCTAAATAACCAGCTAAAACAACCAAATCAATCTGTCTTTCTTTGAACATGGAAACAATCAATGCATCATTCTTTTTGACAACAGCTGTTTCAATTCCTGCTTTTTGAGCACGCTCTAAGCCATATGCCTTTTGACGATTAGAAATAACAAGTTCAATCTGTCCATTGATTTTTCCTGCCTGACAGGCATCTATAATTGACTGTAAATCTGTTCCGCCTCCAGAAATCATCACAGCAATCTTTAACATAATTGAACTCCTTTTTGTCCTGCTTCAATATGTCCAACAACATAACCATAATCACCAGAAGCTTCAATGGCTTTTAAAACTGTATCAACATCCTCTTTATTCACTGCAATGACCATACCAAGACCCATATTGAAAGTATTATACATCATCTGTTCTTCAATCTGTCCTTGTTTTTGAATTAAATCAAAAATAGGTGGAATTGGATAACTGTTCTTTTCAATCACAGCCAAAGCATTTTCTGGTAACATTCTTGGTACATTTTCATAGAATCCCCCACCAGTAATATGAGAACATCCTTTAATCTTCACACCTGCATTTTTGATATTCTTTAAAGCTTTGACATAAATTCTTGTTGGTGTTAATAAGACTTCACCCAATGTTCCCTTTAATTCATCATAATATGTATTTAAAGATGCTTCACTCATCTCAAAAACTTTTCTGACAAGAGAAAAACCATTACTATGCACACCACTTGAAGCAATACCAATTAAAACATCGCCTTCTTTAATTGTTGAACCATCAATAATATCTTTTTTATCCACGACACCGACTGCAAAACCAGCTAAATCATAATCATTTTCTGGCATTAATCCCGGATGTTCAGCTGTTTCACCACCAACTAATGCACACTCAGACTGAATACATCCTTCAGCCACCCCTTTAACAATCGTCGCAATTTTTTCAGGATAGTTCTTTCCACAAGCAATATAATCCAGGAAAAATAAAGGTTCTCCCCCACTACATGCAATATCATTAACACACATAGCGACTGCATCAATCCCAATCGTATCATGTTTATCTAAGATAAAAGCTAATTTGACCTTTGTTCCACAACCATCAGTTCCTGACAACAAGACAGGGTCTTCCATATTTTTAATAGCACTTAAATCAAAGGCACCGGCAAAACCACCTAATCCTCCAAGCACTTCTGGACGCATTGTCGCTTTGACATGTTCCTTCATCAATTCCACTGATTGATACCCAGCTTCAATATCTACACCCGCTTTTTTATAATCCATATTTATACTCCTTATTTATTTTCCATTCTTGCTAGTACTGCTTTATAAGTTTCAATTAAATCTCCAATATCTTGTCTAAAGACATCTTTATCATATTTTTGATTTGTATCCACATCCCATAAACGACAAGAATCAGGTGAAATTTCATCAGCTAATAAGATTTGACCATCTTCTGTTTTTCCAAATTCAATTTTAAAATCAACCAATTTTAAATTTAATTTCAAGAAAAATGCTTTTAATAATTCATTAATCTTTAATGTTGTTTCACGGATATATTTCAATTCTTCACGTGTTGCTAGTCCTAATGCGACTGCATGATCATCATTAATCAATGGATCACCATAATCATCATTTTTATAACTTAATTCGAATATTGGTTCATCTAAAACAATACCTTCTTTAGCCCCTAATCTTTTACAAAATGATCCTGTTGTAATATTTCTAATAATAACTTCCAATGGGAAGATTTCTACTTTTTTCACACGAATATCTCTTTCATTGATTTTTTCAATCATATGTGTTTTGATTCCTGCTTCTTCTAACATATCAAAGATAATACAAGAAATTGTGTTGTTTAAAACACCTTTTCCTTCAAACTGATCATGTTTCACTCCGTTACCAGCTGTTGCATCATCTTTATAATGAATAATGTATTCATTTGGATTTTCTGTTTCATAAACTTGTTTTGCTTTTCCTTCATATAATAATTTTGCCATTGTTTGATTCTCCTTTATTTATTGATATTTTTCCATAATTTCCTGATTTGCTTTCATTGCCTGTTTTTCATTGTCCTGACGGAAAGCTAATAATTTTGCCTTTAATTGTTCATGATGAACAGCCATCATCTGTAAAGCTAAATAAGCTGCATTTTTACTTCCATTAATAGCGACTGTCGCAACGGGAATACCAGAAGGCATCTGGACAATTGATAATAAAGCATCCATACCATCTAATGTCGCCCCACTTAGCGGAACACCAATGACAGGTAATACGGTTTGAGAAGCGACAACACCTGGAAGGGCTGCGGCCATCCCAGCCGCTGTAATAATCACTTCTGTACCATTGGTATTCACTTCTTCCATAAAGGCACTTAATCCTGCATGTGCACGATGAGCAGATAAACATCTCACCTGTACATCGACACCATAATCTTTTAAAATCTGAATCGCTGGTTCAACTTTAGGTAAATCACTTGTTGAACCCATAATCACTGCAACTTTCATTGTTTCATTCCTTTCCTTAAAATAATCCCACAATTTTTCCATCTTCATCTATATCCATATTCACTGCTGCAGGTTGTTTAGGTAATCCCGGCATACGCATAATATCACCACTAATCGCAACTAAAAAACCTGCTCCTGTGTTAGGAATCAAATCATTGATTTTCACTACAAATCCACTTGGACGACCAAGTAAAGTTGGATCATCAGAAAGTGAATATTGTGTTTTTGCAATACAGATTGGTAACTTTCCTAATCCCTGTGCTTCATATTTTTTCATTTTATTAACTACTTTCTTTGTGAAAGTCACATCATTAGCACCATAAATTTCTCTTGCAATGACTTTGATTTTTTCTTCAATAGATAAATCCAAATCATATAAAGGCTCAAAATCAGCTGTCTGTGTATCTAAAACATCTAACAATTTTTCAGCTAATTCAATACCCCCATCAGCTCCCTTTGCCCAAACTTCACTGATAGCGACATCAACACCTTTTTGTAAACAAATATCCTTCAACAACTGAAGTTCAGCTTCTGTGTCTGTTGGAAAAGCATTAATCGCCACAACACTAGGTAAATGATATTTATGAATATTTTCAATATGTTTTTCTAAGTTTTCAATTCCTTTACGTAAAGCTTCTAAATTTTCTTCTCCTAAATCCTTTTTCGCAACACCACCATGCATCTTTAAGGCACGTACAGTCGCCACAATCACAACTGCATCAGGTTTTAAACCTGCTTGACGACATTTAATATCTAAGAACTTTTCAGCCCCTAAATCAGCTCCAAATCCTGCTTCTGTAATCGCATAATCACCTAATTTCATTGCTAGATTGGTTGCCATGACAGAGTTACATCCGTGAGCGATATTGGCAAATGGTCCTCCATGAACAAAAACCGGTGTATGATCTAATGTCTGGACAAGATTTGGTTTAATCGCATCTTTCAATAATAATGTGACGGCTCCTGTTGCTTGAATATCATCAACAGTCACTGGTTCACCAGCATGATTATAAGCCACAATCATACGTCCAGCACGTTGTTTTAAATCTTCTAAAGATGTTGCCAGACATAAAATAGCCATGACTTCACTCGCCACTGAAATATCAAAACCATCTTCTCGAGGCACACCATTGACTTTACCACCTAATCCTACAACGATATGTCTTAAAGCACGGTCATTTAAATCGACACAACGTTTCCAGACAATCTGACGTGTATCAATATCTAACGGATTGCCTTGTTGAATTGAATTATCCAGCATAGCTGCAATCAAGTTATTCGCTGTGGTAATCGCATGAATATCACCTGTAAAATGCAAATTAATGTCTTCCATTGGCACCACTTGCGCATAGCCACCACCAGCAGCTCCACCTTTAATACCAAAACATGGTCCTAGACTTGGTTCACGCATAGCGACAACTGATTTTTTCCCTAACTTATTTAAAGCTTGAGATAAACCAATCATTGTCGTTGTTTTTCCTTCTCCAGCTGGAGTTGGGTTAATGGCTGTAACTAAAATTAATTTGCCATTATCTTTTGATTGAAGCTGATTAATAGCTTCTAAAGAAATTTTTGCTTTATATTTTCCATAAAGCTCTAAATCATCTTCATTCAATCCTACTTTTTTCGCAATTTCTTGAATTGGTTCCATTACTGCACTTTGTGCAATTTCTACATCTGTTAACATCATTAACACCCTTTCTGTTTTGATTTTATGACCTCTTGACACTTTCTTTATATCATAAATTCATCCTTTTGACTATTGATATCGCTGTCAATTTATGAAAAACCAAAAAAAGAGTCTAAACATCCGGTCATTTGCCCAGACGGTCGACTCTTTCCCATTATACTTCCATGTGGTCCTTTCCACTTCCGTCAGTTGTATAACTACATGAATAATATCATTTCTACTCTTTTTTTTCAACATTTATTCACAATTTTTAAAGACTACTCACAAAAGATTGAATCGCATCATTAATGACTTCCTTATTCATAATTGAAGTCGGTACACAATCCCCGTTACACATCTCCAGTTCTCCATTTCGAATCAATAAAATATGATGCATATTAACAAAATAATAAGGATGCATCTGAAAAAAAGAATAATTCATTAATTTTTTCTTTACGCGACTTAAATCATGAAAATGACCATAAAAATATTGACTTTCTGTGACCACTTTAGTTTGAAAACGCCCACATTCAATATACACAATTTCACTTGGTAAAAAACGTCGTGAACCCCCTTGATCTAAATAAAATAAAACTTGATGATGTAACTGCTGATAATGTGTCCATATCCTTTGAAACTCACCATTAAATAAATCATAGAGTTCTTTTTTCAAAAACATTCCAAAACCAAATGCTCGAAAACTCTCATGCATATGAGAATAATCATTTCCAATATAAATAATTAAGCATTCTGGATTCACACAATGTAGCTCACGTCCCAGTTTAAACCCACTGTTTCCATCAATATAATCACTAATAAAAGCGACATTATAACTATCTTTTAATGGTGAACGTAAAATCTGAGGATACTGAGTATAACTATCAATCATCATATTTTCATCAATCTTTGTCTGATATAATAATTCACTTAAATTTTCAATACAATCTTCATCATCAATACAAATAAAAACTTTCATAACTATCACTCCCTAGCATTATTTTACCTACCCATTTTGAAAGAAAAAATGCCACTTTTACTCCTACTTGTGCATTTTTAGCACAATTTTGATTTATTTTTACATAAATTTGTTAAGGTTATACCGCAATAAACGAAAGGAGGAATTGCATTTTATGAAAGAACATCGTTTCTTATGGAAAGCATTTCTTTATAAAGAAAAATTATTTTTAATTGTGATTGTATTTATATTGATGTTGATTTCGATGTTTTATAGTTTTCAACAATCCATTTTTTCCTCACCGGGCTATCAACAGGCTTATCCTAATGCCGGATTAGAATTCTTTTATAGTCTATTTCGCATTGGAACCAATCCCTTCATCTTTATTTTAATGATGTTGGTGTTGCCTAATATTATGTCCTATGATCTCTTAAACATGCATCAAAATCACGCTGTCTACCCTATTGAAACCCGTCTGACAAGACAAAGATTTTATCAAGAAGTCTACATCAAAAATATGATTTCTTCTTTTCTGGTTGTCCTTTGCTTGCAACTTGGATTATTGATAGTCAGTCATATGATGTTAGCTCCCATCCATTTTCAAAGCATGACTTATCCTGAAGGTTACTACATCACAACGCAATTATTATGTCCCAATGAATGTTTGAATCTTATTTTCTTTTTACTTTTGACATCACTTGGTTATGCGTTAATCTCAGGACTGCTCTTTTCTTTACAAAGCAATATAACCAACAAATATGTTTATCGTTGTTGTGGTGTGATTATTGGTATTCTGCTTGTTTTATTCCCAGCTTTAATACAAGGCTATCTTCCTTATCCCGATAGTGCTTTTATTATACAAATCAATAATCTCGTTGCCTTAGGTTTAGAACATGTCAGAGAAAATCCTTTTGGATTATCCCACTGGTCGCTTTATATTCTCTGTTTTTTGATTTATGCAGGAATCTGTTATCTTTGTTTTCAAGTTTTATTAAAAAGGAGAGAATCTCATGATTAGAAAATGGTTTTCTCTGTTAGATCAAAGAGTTGTTATTTTATTAATGGCGATGCTCATCGCATCACCTGTCTTATGTGGTAAAAATACTTATACCATCTGTTTAATTTATTCCCATTATCTTGCTGTGTATATGAATAATGTTTTTTTATTAATGATTTATCAATGGATTGCCAGAATGAATCAATTATTATTACCTGTTCGTATAAGAGTGAATGAACAAACAACCTATATCACAGCCTATTTATTTTTAATACTTATTTCTATTTTATACACATCAACCATTTATATCAGTTATTATTTCTTTTTTGGTAGTATTGCTCCAAGTGATTTAGGAATCACAGTCACCTTTATGATTATCAATATGATGATCACATTGATTGAAGCAACGATTATTTATTTACAGATTGGGCATAAGAAAAACTTTCTTTATTTAGCTTTACCCGTATTTATTAATTTTTTATTTCATCTTGTATTTACAAAACTATTTTAAGGAGGCATTATGTTAGATATTAAAGATTTAAATAAAGACTTTCATAAACACACAGTCTTACAACATCTTTCTTTACATTTAGAAGGCAATGAATTGATTTATATACATGGAATTAATGGTTCAGGTAAATCAACATTATTTAAACTGATTTGTGATATCTTAAAACCGACATCAGGAACTATAGAAAAGAAAAAAGACTTACAAATTGGTGCTTTAATAGAAAATCCCGGATTTTTAGAAAATGAAACACTCGCCTATAATCTTCGCTTTCTTGCATCGTTAAACAATCATTATGATCAACAATATATTGAAGAACTCTGTCAACAGTTTCACTTAGATTTTCATAGTCGTATGAAATTGAAAAACTTTTCGGTAGGAATGCGTCAAAAAGCTGGAATCATTCAAGCAATCATGGAAAAACAAGAATTGATTTTATTAGATGAACCGACACGTGGTCTAGATCAGGAATCTATTCACATCTTTTGTCAAATTATCAATCAATTACATCAACAAGGTCATACGATTATGATTGCAGCTCATGATTACTTACCAGATATTCACTATACCCACATTTATCATTTAGAAGGACAACTTTATTTAGATGAAATGGATTAAGTTTTCACTTTTTTATAGTTGTCTAATCTTCATCATCAATCACCTTTATACCACACTCACACCCTATATTCTTTTTCATTATCCTTTCTTTGATTTTCGTTATCTTATCTTTATTCTCATTCAAATTATCTGGAGTCTTCTTTTTTATCAGATTGTTTACCAGTATATCTGTTTAGATACTTTTATCAAACTTCGTTTATCACTATTTCAACGTAGTTTCTTCTTTTTCAAACAATGGTTTTTCTATCTTGGCTTTTATACCATCATTCATCTTCTTTTGATGTATCTTTTAGCCATACCAATTCCCTATTATTTTCTTGGATTACAACTATGTCTTTGGAGTCTTGTCTTTATCTTTTCACTTGTATTTCATCACATTTCGAGTTATCATTATGTTTCAATGATATTGATAATGATAAGTATACATTTATTTTTATAGGAGGGTGAATATGGAACGTTTAAATCAAGCCAATGAAGCGATTTATCATGCATTAGAAAAACTTCTTGAAATTTCTAAGGATGACAGCATGACTGATCAACAACGTAAAGCAATTTATGATGTCATTGATGATATTGAAGAAACACGTCATGCTTTATATGAATTAAAAAATGAAATGCGTACACAACAATCTTAATAGATGTTTTCAAACATCTATTTTTTTGTATAACGTTCAATAAATTGAAAGATTGTGGAATAATAAGTTTTTGAATCCGTTGAACAGCTTTGAGCATGTCCTGCTCCTTCAATAATCAGCTTCTCTTTAGGACAGGTTGCACTTTGATAAAGCGTGTTTACCATTTCACAAGGAACAAAATCATCTTCACTGCCATGTATAAACAAAATCGGAACGTGACTCTTTTGGACCTGTTTTAAGGGACTCACATCCTCTAAAGCATATCCAGCACGTATACGTGTCACCACACTCGCCATATGCAGGGCAATCTCACTTTGCCATTTTTCCATAGGAATATGATATTGAAAAACATCCCAGACACTCGTATAGCCACAATCCTCAATGACTGCCTTGACTTGTTGAGGCAAATCTTCACCAGCGACATCCATAACTGTTGCCCCACCCATTGAAACACCGTATAAAATAATTTGAGCCTTCTTGTCTTTAGCGATAATATAGTCAATCCATCCCATGATATCATAACGATCATCCCATCCCATTCCAATATAATCCCCCTCACTTTGTCCATGCCCTCTTAAATCTGGAATCAAAAGATTATATCCTTGCTTATAAAAACGCTTAATGGGTGAAATAATACTGGCACCTGTCCCACGATAACCATGAACCATAATCACATAAACAGAAGTATCCTGTTCAATATAACTGGCATGTAAAAAAAGATCATCATGACTTTGAATAGATACATTGACACTATGCGTATCCAACCACTGTGTAGAATCAGATCTCTTTTGAGTTGACATATTTTCAAAAAGTGTATGGTGAGAAGCAGGATTTAATGTATAATCATATAAATAATTGCCAACATAAAAAGTGATTCCTGTTAAAAAAATTATACAGATAATAATGATACATAGAGAAATTTTTAATAATTTTTTCATTTTCATGGATTCACCTCTTATATTTTTATTTTGTGCATATATTATGTTATAATCATGAAAAGGAGGAAAAATGATGGCTTTTCAAAAAATAGATATTAAAGATTTAGATATGAATGTTTTTCAGACCATTGGTCAAGACTGGATGTTGATAACTGCGGGAGATCAACAAAAAATCAATACAATGACAGCTTCATGGGGTGGCATGGGTGTGTTCTGGGGTGAAAATGTTGTTCATGCCTATATTCGTCCTCAACGCTATACAAAACAATTTGTTGATCAACAACCATGTTTTTCGCTATCATTCTTTGATGGCTATAAAAAAGAATTATCCGTCTTAGGAACGGTTTCTGGTAGAGATACTTGTAAAATTGAAGATGTTCATTTTCATCCTACTTTTATTGATGGCGTTCCTGCTTTTGAAGAAGCAAAGCTTGTCTTTATTGTAGAAAAAATTTATGAAGATTCTGTGAAAGCTGAAAACTTTATTGATACTTCTCTTGATGAAAAATGGTATCCAGATAAAGATTATCATCATATCTATATCGCAAAAATAAAAGGTGTTTACCAAAAGTAAACTGTACCCTGTAAAATGGACAGTTAAATAAAAAGGTATCACTCTAAAATGTGATGCTGAATATTTAACCGACTCTGTTTTACAGGGTCTTTTATTTTGCTTATAATATGATTTGATGAAAGGATTGATTGGAATGGGTGTAAACTATTTTACTGATGAACAAATTAAAATACTCAAGGATAATCCATATATTGAAAAAATATCTTACAAAAGCATTAAATACTCCCAAAAGTTTAAAATGGAGTTCTGGTCACGCTATTCACAAGGAGAAGCCCCTTCTTCCATACTTTCTTCCTTTGATATTGATCCACATATTCTTGGACCAAAACGCATAAGTAATATTGTTCAACGAATAAAGAAGGAAGCAGAACGCTTAGAAGGATTTGAAGATACCAGAAAACACAATGCAGGTCGCCCTAGAACAAGAGACATGTCCCCCGAAGAAAAGATTGCTTATCTTGAACATAAGATTGCCTATCAAAAACAGGAAATAGAGTTTCTAAAAAAAATAAGATCACTGGAGAGGGAAGCCTATTGGAAACTGCAGAAGAAAAATACAAAATCATCGAAGAAATGATTTCTCGAGATGACAATCTTCTCAACATTACCAGATTATGTGAAATTGCAGAAGTTTCCAGAAGTGGCTTCTACAACTGGAAAAATAACTGCAATAAGCGTCAGCAGAAAGAACAGCGGGACAAGAACGATTTTGAACTCATATTGAAGGCATATCAGTACAGAGGATATGATAAAGGAGCAAGAAGCATTCACATGCATCTGCTGCACATGGGAGTAAGGATGAATATCAAAAAAATAAGGAGGCTCATGAAAAAATATGGACTTTTCTGCAAAATAAGAAAAGCCAATCCATATAGAAGAATGGCAAAAGCAATAAAAACAAATAATATTGCCCCCAATGTTGTCAATCGTGATTTCATACAGGAGCCAAGAATAGTCATATTAACCGATATTACATATCTCTTTTATGGGAAAGAAAAAAGAAAAGCATATCTATCGGTCATGAAGGATGCATTTACCAATGAGATACTATCATATGTTGTCAGCGAATCATTGGAGATTGACTTTGTGTTAATGACTGTAAAACAACTGTTTGAAAAGCATGGAGCGACAATCAAAACAAACAAGACGATATGCCATAGCGACCAGGGCATTCATTACACCAGTATAGATTTTCAAAAGCTGCTCAAGGACAAAGGATTGAGGCAATCAATGTCAAGAAGGGGCAACTGCTGGGATAATGCACCACAGGAATCCTTTTTTGGTCATATGAAAGATGAAATAGATATAAGCAGGTGCAACACTTTCAATGACCTTAAAGCAGTTATAGATGATTATATAGATTACTACAATAACGAAAGGTATCAGTGGGACCTGGCAAAACTGTCACCTTCAGAATATTATCAGTACTGGCTGTCAGATATATATCCAATAGATATAAAAAAATGATACTATTCAAAAATAGTATCATCATATTGAAAACGCATCATATCATGATATTGGTTTCTTTCATCCAAGAGTTCTTCTTCAAGGTCAATATTAAGCTGAGATTCAAAACGGGTCTGCATATCAATCATCTGATAGGATAAGACTTCACATTGATTTTCAAGCCAGAAGATATATTCGCGAGTGGACATGAACTTATAACCATCAGTGTAGGACTGATAGTCCTGACTGAAAAGATCCTTAAGCTCACTAATGGTCATAAGCACAGTTGACACATCGAAATCATTGTGGAAAACATTGAAAAGCTGTTCCTCGTTCCAAAAGGAATCTGAGAAATCGGCGAGTTGACAGGACGTGTTAAGTGAAGGAAAAGCAATCCAGTTATAATAGACACCTTTAGAAAGGATTCCTTCAATAACATTACCATTTCTGTTGACCTTAAATTCAATACAGTTGTCATACTTGACACAAACAAGTTTAAACTTTTTAGAATCATTAAAAATATACATAATCATCTTAAACACAAAGCCACTGATCTTGACCAGTGGCTTAAGACTGTGTCATTCCTCCTTGACACAATCATATAAGATAATATTCGTTAAAAATATACCTTTTTATTTAATTGTCCTTGACATAGGGTACACTTTAAAGGTATAAACACCTTATTATTTTATCCTCATTTTCCTATTCTAATCATGATGATTCATCTTCTAAAATCACAGCTGTTCCCATTAACATAGGTTTTAATGTATCTCTTAAATCAAAACATATACCTAATACAGCATTCGCCCCTTTTTCTTGAGCTTTTTCACTTAAACGTTTGAGTGCTGTTTCCAGATATTTTTCCATATTCATCGCTAATCTGGTCGGCCTCACAGCATCATCATAAGCAAAAACAATTCCTAAATCTTTCACGACTTTTTTTCCTGGATAAGTTGATAATGTTGTTGTAATCATATCGCATCCTCCTCTCATATCATTCAACAATATTCATATATCTTATTTATAACACATTCATATGAAAAACATATGAAAAAAAGATTAAGATTTCTCTTAACCTTCCATTTTTTCTTTATATTCTAAATATTCATCATAAGTTGATAAACGATCAATACATCCATCTTCTTTTAATTCAATAATTCTATTGGCAATCGTCTGTACAAATTGGTGGTCATGAGAAGCAAAAAGCACATTTTCTTTAAAACGAATCAACCCTTCATTTAATGCCTGAATAGATTCCAGATCCAAATGGTTTGTTGGTTCATCTAAAACCAAGACATTGGCATTCGCCATCATCATTTTTGCTAACATACATCTCACTTTTTCTCCACCAGATAAAACATTGGCTTTTTTCAATGCTTCTTCACCAGAGAATAAAACACGTCCAAGCCATCCTCTTAAATCTTGTTCATAAGCATCTTCTCCAGCATATTGTCTTAACCACTCTACAAGAGATAAATCACAATCATCAAAATATTCATTATTATCTTTTGGAAAATAAGATTTTGAAGTTGTTACACCCCATTGAAATGAACCTGTATAATCAGTGATTTCTCCCATGATAATCTTAAAGAAAGATGTAATGGCTAATTCATGATCAGAAACAAAAGCAACCTTATCTTTAGGTGACAATGAAAAAGATACATGATCAAATATCTGTTCACCATTTTGTTTGTAACCCAAATCTTCTACTGTTAAAACAATATTTCCAACTTCTCTTTCTGGTGTAAAACCAATAAAAGGATATCTTCTCAGTGATGGTTTGATATCCACCATTTCTAAGTTATCTAATAATTTTTTACGTGATGTTGCCTGTTTTGCCTTAGAAGCATTGGCACTAAAACGAGCAATAAATTCCTCTAATTCCTTTTTCTTAGCTTCTGCTTTTTTATTGATTTCTTTCGCCTGTTTTATCATCATCTGTGAATATTCATACCAGAAATCATAGTTTCCAACATATAATTGAATTTTACTATAATCAATATCAGCAATATGTGTACAAACCTTATTTAAAAAATGTCTATCATGGGATACAACAATGACTGTATTAGGGAAGTTTAATAAGAAATTCTCTAACCAAGTGACACTTTTTAAATCTAAATGGTTTGTTGGCTCGTCCAATAATAGAATATCGGGATTACCAAACAAAGCTTGAGCTAGTAAAACTTTGACTTTTTGTTGATCACCCAGTTCTTTCATCAATAAATGGTGATATTCACTTGTAATCTGTAATCCATTTAATAAGATTTCTGCATCCGTTTCGGCATTCCATCCATCCATTTCCATGAATTCACCTTCAAGTTCAGCTAACTCAATACCATCTTCATCATTAAAATCAGCTTTACTATACAATTCTTCTTTTCTTAACATAATTTCATAAAGACGTTTATTTCCCATTAAAACAGTCTTTAAAACTTCCTGATCATCATAGGCAAAATGATCCTGCTTTAATACTGAAAGTCTTTGTCCCGGTGTGATTACCACTTCACCTTTATTCGGTTCAATTTCACCAGCTAAAATTTTTAAAAATGTTGATTTTCCTGCCCCATTGGCACCAATAATTCCATAACAGTTTCCTTCTGTAAACTTAATAGAAACATTTTCAAATAAGGCACGATCACCATATCGTAAAGATACATTTTGCGTTGCTATCATATTCATTCTCCTTTAACAAATCCACTCTATTATACATGAAAGATCTATTTTTGCAAACAAAATAATGCCATGATTAAACGGCATTATTTTGACATATAATATTCCATTTCGTCCAAAATATCATCAATCATTGGTAAGGCAGTCATATATATCTTTGTTCCACAGACCTCACAAATAGAAGATAAGGCACAAAAGACTCTAGGATTTCTAATCATTATCTCTGTAGGTTTTCCATAATCTTCTAATAGTTCATAAAACATATCCAGACAGGCTTTAGATTGTTCTTCTTCAACCTTCAATAAATTCATATAAACAATTTCTTGTGATTCTAATTCCATCGCTAACAAAACAAGTCCACTGATAGGACGATCATAACCGGCTTCAACGATACCACCTTTAAGATAGGCTAAATCAATGATAAACTGACGAAAGCTTTGAGGAATGGTTTCAAGATTTCCCTTATCAGTGATGGTTAATGTTGGAAATTTATCTTTCACTGGTGGTAAGGCTCTCGCTTCATAAATCCCATCATGGGCATACAGCATCTCATCTTGATCAAAATCCACAACAACTTCTTTATTTATATAAGCTTTCATTAAAGGAATCAATTGTTCTAAGACTTGAATCATGATTTTGGCTTGATAATCATTGATTTCATAAGGATAAAATCTTGATTGAAATGATAAAAAGTAAGGCCAATTCCCCTTCCCACGATATTTGAAGCCCAATGATTTCATCATCTGTCTTTGACTTGAAGGAACTTCTTCACGATCTCCCATGTAGAAAGTCAGACACGTCTGATCAAACATCATATACTGTATCACACGGTCCTCCTCGTATTCTAATGAAATACTATTTAAATCTCTGTAACCTTGTTCACCTTCATAAATAGAAAAACCAATACAATCTCCTAATTGTCCCATAATTGTACAATAATAAGTTGTTCCATTGATTTCTAATCCTACAAAATCATTACTTCCAATAAACTTCCATGCTTTAAGCTGAATCCACTCATTAATGAGTGAATATAATTGTTTCCAAATATTTTTATCCATATCATCTTCTCCTTATTTCTATCATACATAAAGCCACAACAAAAAGAAACCTTTATTTAATTAAATGACGAGGATTTTTATGCATCATAATCTCTTTTTGTCTTTGTAGAGAAGCATATGCATAAATACTCGTTGTCGTAATAGAACTATGTCCTAAGATTTTTTGAATATAAGTAATATCTACATCCTGTTCCAACAACATAGTTGCAAAAGTATGACGAAACATATGAGGCGTAATATGATAGCCATGTGTATAATGATTAATAATATGACGGACAGATTGATCTGTTAAGCGATGATACTGATTATTCATAAAGAAATAATCTTGTTGATGAATATAATCATAGAAAGTTAATTCATAATTTTTAAGAGCCTTACAAACATCATCTGTTAAATAAATGACTCTTTCTTTAGCGTTCTTTCCATAAATAATTAAATACTGATCTTTTAAATCAATATCTTTTCTTTTAATGGCACACAGTTCTGAAACTCTAATTCCTGTTGAAATCAATAACTCAATGACTGCTTTATCTCTTTGAATAAAAGCATGATGTTCATGATTTAAACATCTAAATAAGTCTTGTAATTGATGATATTGAATAATACGGGGTAATGTTTTTTCTTCTTGAATCTTATACCTGATTTTATGCATTGGATTATCTTGAAGTATTTCATTAAAAACCAGTTCTTCAAAAAATGCATGAAGTGATGCCAGTTTTCTTTTGACTGTCTTTGGTTTAAAATGTTCATTCAAATAATGAATATAAGATGATATTTCCTGTTTATTCATCTCTTTATTTTTCATAAATACATAAAATTGTTTCAAATCAATGCGATAAGCTTTTAAAGTATGTTGACTAAGTCTTTTATTTTCACATTGATGGAAATAAAATGATAAATGTTCTAATGTTAATTGCATAATGAATCCTCCTTTTATTCATTATGACATATCCTATCCATTTAAGAAAAAAAGAATAGTTTTTCACTATTCTTGAGATACACGTTTTTCAATTTGAAAAATATCTGCTTTATAAATCAAAATATATAAAATCACTGCCAGTAAAGATGCTCCAACAGCATCTAAAAAAGAATGTTGTTTAATAAACATCGTTGATAATGTAATCATGACAGCAGAAACAATCGCAAAGATTTTGATTGTTTGATGATGACTGATATTTTGACATTTCATAAGTGCAATAGCACAACCAATAGAATTATACACATGAATACTAGGAAAGACATTTTGACTTTTATCAGCTTGATAAATGAATTGAACAAGATTCATTGATAAAGATTGTCCTTCAATGACTGGTCGATGATCAAAACTTGTTGGATAAACTGTAAAAATAATTAAACAGATTGTCATACCTATAAACAAAAAAGCAACACATTTGTAGAAATCACGACGATGTGTGAAAAACAAATAACCAATCGTTCCAGCCACAAAAAGAAACCAGTAGATATAAGGATAGATAAACCATGATATAAATGGAGTCATAGCATCTATCCCTATATAGACATCATGAAATGAAATCTCTCTTAACTGTAAGCCAAAATACCAAGGTAAATAAATAATAAAATATGTAAATACCCAAGCATGACGATAGCGATATAAGAAACGTTTCATTAATTAAATCCAAATAACTTTCTAGAAATAGCGTATCCTGTTGTAATAATCTTTTTACCAACACGTCCATCCATTTCCATCATTGAACCTAATAGTGTATGTTTGACAGCTTTATAAAGCTCTGGATTTTTATTTTTCAAATAATCCCATAATTCATCTTTCTTTTGAAGATTTTCAGCAGTTCCTGATTTAATCATTAAAACAGTAGATACTGTTGTAATCATTGTTAAATATTTAATCATATAATTTCTTAATTTACGACTTTTTAATTTCATCACATCACAACAATCAATCATTAATTTATTCACTTTAATCTGCTGATCAATACGTGAAATCATGATTTTTTCATTCACTGACTGATCTTCTCTACCAATATAATAACGATATAAATCTACATTTAAATAATAAAGTGTATTCACATAAGGTAAAGGTTGATAAACAAATAAATTATCAACATAGAAAGTATGTTTTGGTAATTCTAGATTACAGTTTCTTAATAATTGAGTACGATAGATGACACTATGCATTAATAAGTTTTGTTGAGGATAAAAATGTTTTAAATCATACCATCTAAACGTTCTATTTTGTGGTAAAGCATTTGTATATTTAATCACACTTGATTTATTAGCACTTGGTTTTTCATAAACGTAATTCGCAATAAACATATCTGCATCTTCATCTTTTGAATGAAGTTTTTTTATTGTTTCAATCACTTTTACAAGAGATGAACGATCAAACCAATCATCACTATCCAATACCTTAAAATAGAGTCCTGTGGCATTTTTTAACCCCGTATTAACAGCCTGTCCATGTCCACCATTTTCTTGATGCACACATTTAATTGTATCTGGATATAAAGCTGCCCAGTCATCACCTTTTTTGGCAGTCAAATCTGAAGAACCATCATCAACAATAATAATTTCAACATCATCTTTTAAAATCAGACATGATTCAATGGCTTTATCCATATATTCCTGTGAGTTATAACATGGGATTGCAATACTTAAATATTTCATAACTTCCTCCTATAATGTTTCAGCCAGTTTTAAGGCTTCTTCAACAATTCCATCAATATTATAATATTTATATTGAGCCAGACGACCTAATAAATAAAACTGTGAAAAAGGTTTGACATAATCTACATATTTTTGATACATCTTTAAATTTTCTGGTGACAAAATCGCATAGTAAGGGACTTGTCTTTCATCATGATAAACCTCAGGATATTCTTTAACAATCGTTGTTCCTGAAATGTCCTGTCCTGTCAAATATTTAAACTCTGTAATGCGTGTATAATCTTCACTGACTGTATAATTAATGACACCATGACTTTGATAATGATCTTGAGGATAATGCTCATAAACAAAGCGTAATGAACGATAAGGCAATCTTCCTAAACAATGATCAAAGAAAGTATCAATAGCTCCAGTAAAAATAACTTTGCCCTGCCATAGTTTTCCTTGATAAAAGATTTGTTTCTTTTCAAAATCAAAAGTCAAATCCTCTTTTGCATCCTTGTTCAATTCTACTTCAATATGATCATGATCCAACATCTTTTCAAATAACTTTGTATAACCCTCTAATGGCATACCTTGATAAATATCTTGAAAATAACGATTATCATAAGAAATCAAAACCGGTACTCTGGCAGTGACGCTTTGATCAACTTCTTCAGGTTTTTGATTCCATTGTTTCATCGTATATTTCAAAAAGATATTTTCATACACATATTGAGCGACTTCCTGTATACCCAAAGAAGGATTCTTCTGTAATTCTAAAATAGGAACACGGGCATTTTTGCCATATGCAGCAATCAATTCCTGTTTTAAGCGTTCTCCTTTTTCCTTTCCAAAAACAATCATTAAAGTATTTAAGTTAAAAGGAATCGGTATAATCTTTCCATAGACATTTCCAGCTACTTCATGACGATAATCATACCATTTTGTAAAACGTGATAAAAAGTCAAAAACTTCCTTATTATTCGTATGAAAAATATGAGGCCCATACTTATGAACCAATATACCATATTCATCATATTCATCATAACAGTTTCCACCAATATGATTTCTCTTTTCAATAATTTTGACTTTTTCTCCTTTTTCAGCTAAAACTCTCGCTACAACACTTCCTGCAAAACCACTTCCAATAATTAATGTATCCATTCTTTCACCTCATTTTATTTATCATATCATAAACCTAAACATGATTCAATTTGTTCTCTTGTCAAGGATGAAAAAGGAATAATTGGTTGAACATCATCTTCATTACCAATTGTTTTTTCCATCCATACAATATCATGCCATTGATGAAACTTATACCCTGCATGATGAAAACAACCAATATATTGAAAACCAAAAGCTTCATGAAATTTTTCACTTTTTATATTGGGATGAGTAATACAAGCATAGACATGTTGTATGTGCATAATTTTTAAGATATGCAACAGACTTTGATAAAGCTGTCTTCCAACGCCTTGACCATGATAGTGAGAATCAATATAAATAGAAAGCTCACTGCCCCACTGATAAGCAGCCCTTGAAGCAAATGCAGAAGCATAGGCATAACCGACAACACGGTCATTGTCTTTGGCGATAAGATAGGGATATTGACACAATGTCTGTGCAATACGCTGTTGCATTTCTTCTAAGGAAGGAACATCATATTCAAAAGTAATGTTGCTAGATTGCACATAAGGTGCATATATATTTAAAATATCTGCTCCATCATCTATGGAAGCAACTTTTATATTTATAGACATTCTTTTCTCCCTTCCAAGAGTTTTAAATATTCTTTTTCATGAATAATTCTTAAATCCTGTCCCTGTTTCATCAGATGTAAAGCTTTCTTCACTTTTTTATTCTCTTTACCAAAACGTACTTTATGATAACCTCTACCACCAATCACAAGATAATTTGTATGCGTACTGACTTGATTGGTTGATAATGCACAAGCCTCTTTTGTCTTTTCTTCTAAGACTTCTCGAGGCATATAGAGTTTTCCTGTAAAACAGACTGATTGATGATACAATAAAGCATCTTCTCTTTGATTCATTTCTAATAGTTGAACAACTGATTCAGCAGAAATGATATTACGATAATAGTTTTCTTTCATTTCACCAAATTCTAAATGAAATTTTTGATGTAAATCATACAAACTGGAAACATCTTCTTGTTCTAGCATTTGCATTAATAAATAAGCACAAGCTTTGGCATCTTCTAAAGCATGATGTGCCTGAAATTGAAAACCATTCATAATGGATAAATCTTTTAAATTATATTTTGAAAGTTTTGGATAAACAAGATGTGCTAAAACATTGGTACATGACATCATTAGGCGTGGATAAGTCATATGATACTGTTTTAAAGCAGCCCTTAAATTCATCATATCTCCTTGAATATCATGTGATACAACAATCGTATTTTCAAAATAATGATGAATGTCTTTCCACACTTCTGGAAATGCTTTTTCTTTATACAATGATTGAGGTCGAATCTGATGAACTCTAAAACGATAAGGATCAAAGCTTAAATTCTTGGGTTTTATTAATGAATAATAGGTTGATACAATTTGTAAATCTTGAATTTGTACAATGCCAATCGCACATACACTGGCAGGATCTTGATTTAAGACTTCTATATCAAAAACGGTTATCTTTTCACTCATGCTATTCCAACCGCCTTTTTAGCCAGAAGATCAGCCATTTCATTATACAAATCCCCGCTATGTGCTAAAACTTTCATAAAATGAATTTCAATCTTTTGACGACTTTCATCAATAAAAGTTTGATAAGCCTGTGTTCCTTGACGACGTGCCATCCATGTATGATTAGCCCATTTTTCAATTCCCTCATAATCATAATAAATACAAATCATAGGATATTGATGTTCTATCGCATAACAGATTGCCTGATGAGCTCCGGCAATTTCACCAGCTACATTTCGCATACTGACATAATCAGGATGTTTCCCTTTTCCATTGATTTTTAAAATGACTTGTTGTCCATCAATCAAAACACAGCCATAACCATATTCACCCGTCTTTTGATTAAAACTGCCATCCACATAAGCAATTAATCCCTGCTCATGAAAAGATGGTATTTGTTCATTCAAATAGTTTTGTGCATCTTCTAAAGATGAAAATGATTTATACAAAGCTCCTTTAAACCCTTTGACCATCGATTCACATTCTTCCCAAGTTGAAAAAACACCGATCTTTCTTCCTTTTTTCACTGCATAATATTTTGCCATCTTTTTAACCTCCGCTCCCTATTATAATCATAAACATGACATTTGGCTAGTAAAAAATATAAGCGATATGGTATAATCATGAGTGAAAGAAGGTATTATCATGAAAATTGAAAATCGTTTTTTAAAATATATAAGCTTTAATACACAATCCAATCCTTATTCAACTGTTTCACCTTCGACAACTGGTCAAAAAGAATTTGCTCAATTTTTAGTTGAAGAAATGCGTATTTTAGGTCTTAAAGATGTACAAATGAGTGAATATGGTGTGGTCTATGGAAAAATTCCTGCTAATAATCAACATCAAGGTGATGTTATAGGGTTGATTGCTCATTTAGATACATCACCCGATGCCAGTGGTCAAGATATTCATCCCCAAATTATTCGTCATTATGATGGTAAGGATATTTCATTAAAAGAAGAACGTTTATTATCACCAAGAGAGTTCCCTGATCTTCAAAAAGTGATAGGACATGATTTAATCACAACGGATGGCACAACGCTTCTTGGTGGCGATGATAAAGCAGGTATTGCAATCATTATGAGTATGGCTGAATATATGTATAAACATCCTGAATTTTTACATAATGATATTATGATTGCTTTTACCCCAGATGAAGAAGTAGGACGTGGAACTGAACATTTTGATTTAGATATTTTTCAAGCTGATTATGCGTATACAATTGATGGTGGTGACATCAATCAATTCCATTTTGAAAACTTTAATGCCTACCAAGTGCTTGTAGACATCATAGGTCAAAGTATTCATCCGGGAAGTGCTAAAAATAAAATGGTCAATTCTCAAGAAGTCGCTATGACATTCCATTCTATGTTACCTGCTGGACAAAAACCACAATTGACTGAAGGTTATGAAGGTTTTCACCATCTTGTTCATATGCAGGGAACATGTGAAAAAACACATTTAGAATATATTGTCCGCAATCATGATTATTTAGAACTGAAACAACAACTCAATGACTTTTCTCGTATTCAATCTTATTTAAATAGTTTCTATGGCTATGAAGCGATTGATATTACCATGCATGAACAATATCTTAATATGAAAGATATTATCAAAGACCATCCTCATATCATTGAACAAGTTGAAACTGCTATGGAAGATGTTGGATTACGTCCAGAAATTACGCCAATTCGTGGTGGTACAGATGGTGCCCGTCTCTCTTTTAATGGTCTTCCCTGTCCTAATCTAGGAACAGGTGGTTTCTATTGTCATGGTCCTTATGAATTTGTTTCTATTACAATGATGAAAAAAGGTGTAGAACTCCTTTTAAGATTAGTGAGAAATAATGTCTATGCTCATGAAGATATACCATTTTAGGTTTATCTTCTTTTTTAAGGATGGTAAAATAAATATAAGGAAGTGTTCACTATGAAATGTTTATTTATTATTAATCCAAGTTCAGGAACAAAAACCATTCAAAAAAAACTTGATCAGCTCATTGGTCAACTGATTTTAAAACAAATTGTTCATACTGTTGACATCTTTTATACTCAAAAGAAAGATGATGCCTACAAGCGTAGTTTAAAGATTCAAGATGGAGATTATGATTTTGTTGTGAGTGTGGGTGGTGATGGAACTGTTAATGAAATCATTAATGGCTTTATTGAAAATCACTTACTGACTCCTCTTGCGATATTACCTGGTGGTACTGTTAATGATTTTGCAAATCACTTACATTTACCTCATAATACTGATGATTTCATTCAAATGATTCAAGACTTCCAGACAATGAAAGTAGATATTGGTAAAGTCAATGAACAATATTTTGCTAATGTTATTGCTGGTGGCATGTTTAGTGACATCAGTTTTCAAGTATCTAAAAATGATAAAGAAAGATTTGGTCCTTTAGCCTATTATATTAGTGGCATTCGACAATTACCATCACAATTACACACATCATTACATTTAAAAGTGGAAGCTGATGGACAACATTTTGAAGAAGATGCAAAATTATTTATGATTACTAACACTTCTCAAGTGGGAGGATTTAAAGATATCACACCTCATGCTAATATCCAAGATGGTCAATTGGATTTATTGATTATCAAAAAGTGTTCAGCAACTGACTTAATTTCTCTATTCAAAGATTATACTTTAAACAGTCATGAAAAAAGTCCTTTTATCACTTATATTCAAGCTAAAGAATTAATCATTGAATGTGATAAAAATATTATCTATGATGTTGATGGTGAAAAAGGAACAACCTTCCCTATTCATGTCACGGTTGAAAAACAATCTTTATGTGTCATTATTCCTAAAAGTCTAGAATATAAAGAGAAGCTATGAGTACAATAATACACATAGCTTTTTCATTTATTTGATTGTTATAAAAATGATTTTTGAAATATATACTTCATTTTTATATTTTGGTTCTCAAATCATATTATTGATTACGTTTTTGAATAAAGAATAGATGTATGATTGGAATATAAAGTATGATTCCAAAAGGTATTATTTTTAAAAAATAAGATTGCAAAAATGTGATTGCAGATAACCTAAGAGTTAACTGAGCTAACTCACCAGAAAATTCATAAAATGAGAATCGAGTAGTCAATGTTATCATAAAACATATAAAATAATAAAGTAAAATGAATGTATCCAATAATGTGACAGTAGATAAAAGAATACTCATTCTATAATAGACAAAAAATAGAACAAGCAATAATAAACTGCTTACTATAAGAACATTTGAAAATTCATTAAATTGAATGATAGTGTCCGTTTGATCAAAAGCTCCTATTGGAGCTATATATCCCAAAAATTGATTTGCTTTTAAAAATATTGAAACAAATATAACAACAATAAAAAAACATATTTTCATCAAAAAGTATATTTTTCTCTCCATAAAAACACTCCTTATTCCGTTTACAAAATTGATAATAACATGAATCAATTTTCAATGTTTTAAGATTTTTTATGATTTCTTTTAAAATTTCTTAATTTTCTTTAAGAACTGTTTTATTTATCACAAAAACATGCCATAAAATAATGAATAAAGAAGTAGAACTTATCAAATATTATGATTTATGTAAAAAATGCATATAATATATCGAAGAAGAAAAATAAAGGTTTTTGTAGGGCTATGCTCTGCTTTTTATATTGTATACAATAAAGATAAAAGGTTGGAATCATAAATGATTTCAACCTTTCTTTTATTGATAAGGATTTTTAGGAATAATAAGCACTGCTATTAAATAGGCAAGAAGCCCTGAACCCCAACCTAAAACCAAAACAACAGCTATCAATCTTACAATTGTAGGATCAACATCAAAATATTCTGCAATTCCTCCACAAACTCCTGCAATCATCACATCACGTCTTGATCTATATAATCTTTTTTTCATTGAAATTCCTCCATTACCTAGATTATATTGATTAAAGCATATGATTGTCAATAGACTTCATAAGAAAAAGGGATTTGAGTATCCCTTATCTTTCTTTTGCCATTTTGGCTAGTGCTAAAGCACCACAAACCCCAGCATTATCACCTAATCCCGGATAAACAACATAATCTTTAATCGCATCTGTTGTAATTTCATCTTTTTGAATATAACCATTTAATCTTTCTTGAAGATATTTATGAATGAGTGGGAATAATTGTTTTTGATGCATAACACCACCACCTAAGATAATTTTCTTTGGTGATAAAGTTAAAACATAAATAGCTAATGCTTGAGCAATATACCATGCTTCTAAATCCCATGCAGGGTGATCTTCAGGCAATTCGCTTCCTTTGATTCCCCATCTTTCTTCAATAGCTGGACCTGCTGCCAAACCTTCAAAACATGTTCCATGATATGGACATTTTCCTTTATAAGTATCGTCTTCTCTTTGTTCTAGAATCATGTGTCCCATTTCTGGATGTAGTAAACCATGAACAAGGTTTCCTTCCACAATGGCTCCTCCACCAATTCCAGTTCCAATTGTTAAATATAAAGCACTATCTGATCCTTTGGCTGCACCAAAGTATGCTTCACCAAGTGCCGCACCATTCACATCTGTATCAAAACCAATTGGCAAATCAGGGTAATGTTCCTGTAAAACTCCTACAATATTATAGTTTGTCCACCCTGGTTTAGGTGTTGTTGTAATATATCCATATGTTGGACTCTTTAAATCAGGATCAATAGGTCCAAAACATCCTAATCCTAAAGCTTCAATGTCCTTTCCATCAAAAAATTTAAAAATATTTTCAACTGTTTCTTGTGGTGTTGTTGTTGGAAAAGCATCTCTTTCTAAAACATTTCCATTTTCATCTCCAATCGCAACAACAAATTTTGTACCTCCGGCTTCAATTGCACCTAATTTCATCTTATTTATTCCTCCCTTGTTTTATCATATTTTATCATAACTTATATCTTGTCAAAAGTTATTTTTCATATATTATTGATAATTGTTGTGAAGATGTCGTTTCCTTTAACATACTTTCTAAATATTGCAAAAAGAAACTGAGATCTTCTGTCTGTAAATACTGATATCCCGGATGAGTTTTTATATCTTCAACATATTGATTCATACATCCAGTAAAATAATAACGATTGGCCTGGACTAGAACATCTAAAATAGCTTCTCGATGCGATGAATCTTTCACATCTTTTAATTCTTCACTAAACTTATGAGCTGATACTGTATCAAAATACTCGTTTGCATCCTTTGAAATAGTTAATGATTGCGTATGATAGTCCATTCTATGGGGATTAAGTTCAATAACACCATACTGTAAAGGAGCGTCTAATAAAGAGGAAGAAGCAATATCATAGATACCATTGATTTGTTTAATATTTTGGCAATGAATATGACCACTCAATACAAAAGGAACATTATATTGTGCAAAAAGCTTGGCTATATCTTCATGATTTTGAATCGTATAACCACTATTCAATAATTCATTATGGATTGCTAGATTATGATGCATCGCAATAAGAGGTATCTTCTTTTGTTTTTGTATATCTTGGAGTTGTTCCTCTAACCACTGCATTGTTGAATCCGTAAAAAAGCCACCTGCTCCTAAAGTCATTTCTGTTTGTTCATGTGCATTAGAGTCCATCATCAACAAACTATAATCTTCATTCAAATCAATACGATAACTTAAAGACTCATCATGTTTTGAAACAGCCAAATGATAACCTAAATCTTGATAAATATCTTGAAAAGTTTTAGCATCAATATTCTCTACATCAAAATAATCATCTTTGCCATATCCCTTTGTATAAATATTATCAATATCATGATTTCCCGGTATAACAGCAACCTGAATATTCTTTTCTCTTAATTGTTCTAGTTTTTGAGCTAATTGTTGATGACTCCCCTTTTCACCATTAAAACTTAAATCACCTGTTAAAATGACCAGCTCTGGTTTTTCATGAAGAACAGCTGATATAAAAGCATCTACAATTTCATCACCATAAGTGACCATTTTCCCATCACCATATAACATAGATTCTTCAAACCAGTCACAATCTTGATAATAATCTTTTAAAAAATAATGTAAATCACTAGCAACAATGATTTTTAAATTGTCTTTATCGCACACAGTTTTTTTCTGGCATCCCATCAAACAAAGACAACAAATAATCCCATATATTATCTTTTTCATAAATGACCTAAAAAGAATGGATAGCTAAGCTATTCATTCTTTCACATTTCTATTATTTTTGACAAGCTTCATAAGCCATATCAAAAATCTTTTGTGCATTGAAATTCTTAAAATCATCGTCACTAATTAAAATAACTGGTTTATCAGGGTTATCTGCTTTGATTTTTTCATATGATCCTTTTAATTGAGGTTCTACAAGAATCACATCAGCAAGATTACTTGAATATTCTACTGCATGTTCAGATGCAGACCAAACAGTAGCGTCTACTCTCTTTCTTGAAGCAGCGTCTTTTAATTTTGTAGAAAACAAAGTAGATGTTACACCAGCTAAACAACATAATAAGATTTTCATGATTATATTCCTCCTTCTTAGTTCCCTACATCTATTTTATCACAATTTTATAACGACTTCTATTGCTTTTGACTTTCCTTCATAAAATTATTTGCTTCTTCTAAGGAAGAATAACCATAAGCCTTAACAGTATTTGTTAAAATCTTTTCAATCAGATTTTCTTGATTCTGGACCATTCTTAAAACCATCTGTCCATATAGATAAAGTGTTTCATCACTATAAGTCATTAACTCTCCTCTTAAGTAAGTTTCAAAAGATGTATCGTCTTTTTCATCCTCTAAAGTATGAGTTAAACGTGCCTGTGCTAAAAGATATGGATATTTTTCATTCATATCTTCACGCATAGATACTTCAATTTCACATAAAATCTGAATGAACGCTCTTTTTTGTGGATCCACTTGTGGCAATTGATCTTGAATCGTCTGATAATAATCAGGATCTGTACTTTCCATCATATAGGCATACTTTTCCATCACTGGATTTCTTCCCATCTGTTTGGCTACTTTTAAATCTTGTAGACAGGCTTGTTGAACATCTTGATCAAAAGCATCAAATTGACTCTTTCTTTGTAAGTAAAATGTTTCAAAGTCATCCTGACAACTTGCACGTCCATCAATATGTTGTACATGCTGAAAAAACTCCCATTCTAACTGTACAATATCATCACTCATTTTTATCCCTCCATCACATGTTTTAAACGAATATGCTGATCTTGAATATGATTCATGACAAGATGTGCATGTGTATCTAAAAAATCATCTTGACTATCAGAAAGTTCCTGTCGCTGCAATTCACCAATCACCATCTGACATATCTTTTCAATCACAACAACCTTCGCATCATCTAAATTGATACCACCTTGAAAATGTTTCCATTGAAACAATTGAGATGGCAGTTGTACCAGTTCCAACAGTAAATCTTGGACTTGTTGTAAATAAAAGCAATCTTTTAATCCATAATAACTCCATTTATAATAAGGTTTATATTTTTTATTCAGTAAATAAACAACAGATAATGTCTGATCTATAAATTCATGAAGTGCCAATGAAGCAGCCACCTCATCACCTCTTTGCATACATCTTCCATAATTATACTGTCCAGATTGTGCCATTTTCGCAAGAGCACGGGCTATCTTTTTTATTCTAATATCTTCTGGATATGTTTTGAGATATTCTCTGATTTGTGTGACTTTTCCATAATCATCTTCAAATATACGACCATTTGTACAAGCTAATAAAGCATTTTCATCAACGTAAAGCCATTCATCTAAAGTTTCGGGAATTTTTCTTAAAAACTGTTCAAAAAAGCTTTCAATTTCAAAAACCCCAACTCTCCCAGAACCATGTAAAGAAGTTAATCTTTGAACGCCCATAAATTCTTGTGGGAGTTTTTGATAACTTTCCTGTATTTTTTGACCATATTGTTGATAAATATCACGAGGTACCCAAATACAAAATCCCGGCCCAAAATCATGATCATGAGAAATCTCATCATCATACCCCAAACAATCAGAACCCATTCCCATAAGTCCAATCGCCATATAAGGACGAATAGAGGCAAATTCTTGTTCAATCATAGCACGACCATATTGGTTATAAAAAGCTTCACATAAATCTAGTCCTTTGACTGTTTTCATTTCACTTAAAACTTTTTCTTTATTTTTTAAAATGGTTTGATAATCTTTATTTTTTCCATATACACTTTCAATAAGTATTAAAACTTGATCATAAATCGCAATAGCCTGAGAAAAGTTTTTTTGTAAGTATTCTAACTGAGCCAATGAAGCAAGGGTTGCAAAATAATGAGGATCATCTGGTGCATACTGTTGAAATAACGCCACTGCCTGATGAATACATTGTTTAGCTTCTTCATTTTGATGAAGTGTTAAATACATTTGAGCCAAATTTGTATAAGTAATGGCTTCTTCTTCACGATAGTTTTCTAATCTTTGGACTATCGCAAGTGCTTTTTTCTCTGTTTCTATAGCCAAAGTCGTAGACCCCATTTCTTGATACAAAAGACTCAAATTATTATAAAAGGCACTATACAATTCATCATCTGGAGATAAATAATGATGATAAATTTTTTCTGTTTTTTGATAAAGTTCCAATGCTTCCTGATATTTTCCCTGTGCTCTATAAAAGGTCGCAATATTAATATAAGAGGTAGCTCCATCAATTGTATCTTCAAGTCCACACATATTTAAAATATTCAATATTTGAACAGCAATCTGATTTCCCAGTTGAAACTTTGATGTAACACGAAAATAACCTATCATTTCATTTAGTAAAAACAATAAAGCTGGATTGTCCTGTTTTTCCATTGCAATGCGAACTTGTTCCATTAAAAAGGTATAGGCATCATCTAATGCATTTTGTGCATAGAACTGATCTAGTTTTTCTTGTAGTTCTTGTATAGTCATGATTTTCTCCTTTTAAAAATAAATAGACACAAAGTGTCTATTTATGATTCAATGCATCTTTCATTCCTTTTAATACGACTTCTCTGGCAGCTATGGCATCTTTTTTATCTAAAGGTGGAATGCCTTCAAGAGGATAATCCATACCTAAATTCTTATATTTCACAACGCCCATCGTATGATAAGGTAAAACATCTAATGCTTTGACATGTTTCAAAGTTGCGATAAATTGACCTAGACGATATAAATATTCATCATTTTGTGTAATTGTTGGAACTACAACATGACGAATCCATATATCAATACCTTTGTCATCCACATATTTCGCAAATTTTAAAATCATATCATTAGGTTGTGCTGTTAATTTTTTATGTTCTTCAGGATCAATATGTTTAATATCCAGCATAACCAAATTTGTTGAAGCCAATAAACGATCAACTTTCTTTAGATATTCAGGATTTTCATTAAAAGTTATACCTGAAGTATCTAAACATGTATGAATATTTTCCTCACGACATTTTTCAAATAACTCTGTCAAGAAATCAATTTGCATCATTGGTTCTCCACCAGTACAAGTGATTCCTCCATTTTTATAAAACTCTTTTTTCGTATTATATTCTTTCAAAATTTCATCGACTGTCATCTGTGTTCCAGTATGTGGTTTCCAAGTATCAGGGTTATGACAGTATTGACAACGCATAGGACACCCTTGAAAGAAAACAACAAAACGAATTCCCGGACCATCAACAGTTCCACAACTTTCTAAAGAATGAATATACCCTTTCATATTCTCACCAACTTTCTTTATTATTTTAACATATTTTCTATAAAATATCATTTTATATGTACTATTTTTTACAAAAAGAAAAGGTGCCTAAGCACCTTAATCCTCATTACATTGATTCATGGAATGTACGAGAAATAACATCATCTTGTTGTTCTTTTGTTAATTTAACAAAGTTAACAGCATATCCAGAAACACGAATTGTTAATTGTGGATATTTTTCTGGATGTTTTTGAGCATCAATTAAAGTATCTCTGTTTAAAACATTAACATTTAAATGATGTCCTCCTTTTGTAGCATAAGCATCTAACATTCCAACTAAATTTTCAACTTGTTGTTCACTTGCAGCCATAAATTTCTCCTCCTTTAATATTGGTCATCGTCATCCATTGGCAAATTAGGAATCTTACAAGCAGTATCACCACTATCACAATCCATCTTTGACACAACAGACACTTCTTCCATTTCAATATGAGCATCCTCATTGACCTTCAAATTAATATGTCCAGCCCCTGCACTCATACGTCCATCTAGCATTTTGACTAAATCATCAATTTCTTTTTGAGTAGCCATCATTTCACTTCTTTCTATTAATCAAGATTTCCTTCTTTGATTGAATCAATATCTAAGTCACCAGCGAAAACTTGATCATCTTTACCTAATGCACCAGGAATGACAGTAAATGTATTTGAAATACCATCTTGTGCATCTTTGAATGGTAATTTAGCAACTGAAGATAATGAAGAAATAGCACCATGAGAATCTCTACCATGCATTGGGTTAGCACCTGGAGCAAATGGTTGACCAGCTTTTCTTCCATCTGGAGTATTACCTGTTGCTTTACCATATACAACGTTAGAAGTAATTGTTAAGATTGAAGTTGTTGGATAAGAATCTCTATAAGTATGATGAGAACGAACCATATCCATGAAAGTTTCAACTAACCAAGTTGCAATTTCATCAACTCTGTCATCATCATTACCATATTTAGGGAAATCTCCTTCTACTTCGTAATCAACAACAATACCATCTTCATCTCTAATACATTTTACTTTAGCATATTTGATAGCTGATAAAGAGTCAGCAACAACTGATAAACCAGCAATACCTGTTGCAAAATAACGTCTTACTTCTCTATCATGTAAAGCCATTTGAATTCTTTCATAAGCATATTTATCATGCATATAATGAATGATATTTAACGCATTAACATAAACACCAGCTAACCAAGACATCATATCTACAAATTTAGATTTAACATCTTCGTAATCTAAGTAATCACCTTCAACTGGTCTATATTTTGGTCCAACTTGTTTCTTAGTTTTTTCATCAACACCACCATTGATAGCGTATAATAAACATTTAGCTAAGTTAGCACGTGCACCGAAGAATTGCATTTCTTTTCCAACTCTCATTGAAGATACACAACATGCAATAGCGTAATCATCACCATGAGTCACTCTCATTAAATCATCATTTTCATATTGAATTGATGAAGTTTCAATAGAAGTTTTTGCACAGAATGCTTTGAAGTTTTCTGGTAAACGAGTTGACCATAAAACTGTCATATTTGGTTCTGGTGCAGTTCCTAAGTTAGATAATGTATGTAAATATCTAAATGAAGTCTTAGTAACCATATGACGTCCGTCAACACCAACACCACCGATTGATTCAGTTACCCAAGTTGGATCTCCTGCGAAAATTGAGTTATATTCTGGAGTTCTTGCGAATTTAACAATTCTTAATTTCATAATGAAATGATCAATAAATTCTTGGATTTGTTCTTCAGTGAATAATCCTTTCTTTAAATCTCTTTCTACATAAATATCAATAAATGTAGAAGTACGTCCTAAAGACATTGCTGCACCATTTTGTTCTTTAACTGCACCTAAATATCCAAAGTATAACCATTGAATAGCTTCTTGGCAGTTTGTTGCTGGTTTAGAAATATCAAAACCATATTTTGCAGCCATTTCTTTCAATTCACCTAAAGCTCTAATTTGTTCACTTAATTCTTCACGTAATTGAATAACTTTAGAAGTCATTCTCTTTTGAGTTGTCGCAAATTGATTTTTCTTATCTTCAATTAATTTATCTACACCATATAAAGCAACTCTACGATAGTCACCAATAATACGTCCACGACCATATCCATCTGGTAAACCAGTGATAATATGTGCTGAACGACAAGCTCTGATTTCTGGTGTATAAACATCAAATACACCTTGGTTATGTGTTTTTCTATATTCTCTGAAAATATAAGAAACTTCTGGATCTACTTTATATCCATTTGTTTCACAAGCTTGTTCTGCAATACGGATACCACCAAATGGCTGTAAAGATCTTTTGAATGGTTTATCAGTTTGAACACCAACAATTTTTTCTTTAGATCTATCTAAGTATCCTGCATCATGTGAAGTTAAAGTAGAAACAATTTTTGTATCCATATCTAAAACTCCACCAGCTTCTCTTTCTTGTTTAGTTAAATCCATAACTTGTGCCCATAAATCTTTTGTGTTTTGAGTAGGACCAGCCAAGAAAGAATCATCACCATCATAAGGTGTGTAGTTTAATTGAATGAAATCTCTTAAATTCACTTCCTTGTTCCATTTACCTGCTTGGAAGCCATCCCAAGCATCATTCCATTTTTCTTTAAATGTCATTTTCTAAACCCCCTGTTTGTTTATTTCTCATTCATTATAGCACTAATAGACTACTGAAACAATAAAATAGCTTGTTTTTTTTCGCAATTTTCTGCCATAAAATGAATCGCCGGAACTTGACAGCTTCAATATAACAGATTCTTTTTTGAATTACCAATTATATGCTTCAAAAAACACTTTTTTTACCAAATCTTAACAAAAAAAGATATACAGACTATCCTATATATCTCCTTAAATCAGCTGCAATATTTTCTGACTGTCGCCCAAAAATCATCGCCAGACTTGAAGCACCTTCTACAATACCACTTGCGCCCAAAGCTTTAATTTTATCAATATCAACAAGCTGTTGATTAACTAAAACAACTGTGACCTTAGAGGCACTGCTACGTACTTCTTTGATATTTCCTTGACCACCCAATGCTTCAATCAATTCCTGAATAGGAAGGGTTGATTGAAATTCCTGATTCAAACGCTTATTCTTAATTAAATGAATAAACCCTAGATAAAGGAGTATCAAAGCAACGATAATCGCTATAACAACAAAAATATATTGAACATCCATATTTTCACATCCTTTTTTAATTGAAGTATTTCTTTTTTATAGTATACTATAAGAAGATAAAAAAAGAAAGGAGCAAAGTCATGGAGCGAATCAAAAAACTCTGTTATGAACAGCCCTTGATTTGTATCATTTGCGTACTTGCTGTGATTAGCTGTTTTGCAATTCTCAGTGCAACTCCGATGATTTCTAATAAAGTAGGAAATCCCGAAACACTATGGATCAAACAAGGCATATTCTATATCATATCAGCCATTATGGTTTTTATTATATATAAAATAGGAAAAGATCAGATTTATGATAAAATATGGATTATCTATTGGATATTGATGGTTCTTCTCATTATTTTAGCCATTGAACATTTCATTTATACAAGATTATGGCCCGGCCATCATATCATTCCTCTGGTTAATACATCAGGAGGAGCAACCTCATGGTTTAATTTTCCATTTTTAAGTTTACAACCATCAGAATTTATGAAAATTGCCATCGTTATCGCCTTAGCGAGAGTCACTAAAGAACATAATGATTATTATTTAATTCATACAACCGAATCTGAACTTCAATATATCTGGAAATGTATGAAAGTTGTTGTTCCTCCAGCTCTATTAGTATTATTACAAAATGACACTGGGGTAGTGTTGATTATTCTAGTCGGTGCTGCTTTTGTTATATTTTCTAGTGGTTTAAGAAATCAGTGGTTTATCTTTGGATTAAGTTTAGTTGCTGTGATTCTTATTATTGGAGCTTATCTCTTTATCTATCAGCCAGAAATCTTTGAAAAACTCTTAAGTTCTCATCAAGTCGACCGTTTTTATGGCTGGCTGGATCCAGAAGGAACCTATAATAAAGAAGGCTTTCAGCTTTTTAACTCTTTATTATCTTATGGAAGTGCTGGATGGTTTGGTCATGGTTTTCAATCTGTTATTAAAGTCTTTCCAGAAGCTCAGACCGATTTTATCTTTGCTGTTATTTTAACAAACTATGGTTTTATTGGAGGTTTTATAACTATCGCAGCTATTGTTGCTTTAGATATTATTATTTTAAAAATTGGTTTAGATTCTACCAATGCCCAAGATAAGTTTATGACCATTGGTATTATTGGCATGTTGTTATTTCAACAGATATGGAATATGGGAATGATTTTAGGTTTATTACCAATCACAGGTATTACTTTACCTTTTATTTCTTATGGTGGTTCATCTTTACTTTCCTATATGATTGCTATCGCATTATTTATTGATATTAATACACAAAATAATATTATGAAAAACAGATCTGTCATTCAATAGATCTGTTTTTTGTAATCATTATGATTTGTTTTGTAATAGGGTGAATAAATCCCAGTCTATAGCTATCTAAATCAAAATGGCCTAAACCATCTCCATAAAGTGAATCCCCAACCAGAGGATGACCAATGGACGCCATATGTACCCGAATTTGATGTGTTCGTCCAGTTTCCAGCTTAAACCTTACAAAAGTACAGTCACGACGAACATTTTGAACCCAATAATGCGTACAGGCTGCCTGTCCTCGTGAATCAATCACACGTTTCATCATATATGGTTCCTTATAAATCGGCAAACGAATCGTCCCATTATTTTCAATAACACCTTGAACATGAGCTTGATAATATCGATCAATATGTCCTAAATCCTTCATCATACGATCATGAATATAACGATATTTAGCTACAATCATTAAACCACTTGTATCCTTATCTAAACGATTCACTAAATGTATGGTTGAAGATAAATGAATCTGCTGATAATAATAAGTTAAAGCATTGGCTAAAGTATTAAGAGGATGCCTTCTTGTAGGAATGGAAGGTAACCCGGCTGGTTTATCCACAACCAGTAAGTAATCATCTTCATAAATAATTTTTAATGGAATATCAACTGGTGTCAACTGATTATTTTCTGGTGGATAAAAGATGGTTAAAACATCATCTGGCTGCAGTAGATAACGCACTGTCTGGTGCTTTCCATTAACCAGAATTTTCCCTTTCATCTTAATATCTTTGATGGCCTTTTGACTGATTCCTTGAGATAAAAGAAAATCACCAACACCGATAACATCTAAAATATACCATTGACGTTTCATGAACGTAAATAAGCTCTCTTTAAACGTTTTGTAAAAGGGACTTGTTTATATTGTAGAAAACGGGCGGTCTTGGATGCCATCTTAATACTGATACAATCATGTTCCTGTAAATCAACCACAAGATGATCAATACCTAAAATAGCCCCTTGATAGCTTTGAGATTGAAAACGAATAGTATGAGATTTATCTAAAATTAAAGATGAACCCAACGAACGATAAGCATTATGATGAATTCCTGCAATCTCGCTTAACTGCATCAGTTCTGCTCCTGAATTAATAACTGCTCCACCTAATGATTTATTATATGCGGTTGAACCTGAAGCTGTAGAAACACAAAGTCCATTTCCTCTAAATGTTTCAAAGCAATCATCATTAATATAGACATCAATCACCTGTGAACGGCGATTATTTTCAACACGTACTTCATTTAAAGCTAGAAATTTTCCTTGCAAAGAAGTCACTTCCAGTAAATGTCGTTCATAAATATGATATTCACCTTTTTTGATATCCGCTATTAATTGCTGATATTCATCACGCTGATAATCTGTTAAAAAACCCAATGTTCCAGTATGGATTCCAATAAAAGCAACATGCTCTAGCATATGAATATATTTATGAACACTATATAACATCGTTCCATCTCCACCAATACTAATCACCATATCTGGACTGATTTCTTCATATGTTAAAAAAGTATTGAGTTCTGATTTGATTTTTTCACTCAAGATGATGGATTCCTGATCTTGTTTACAGACAATTGCATATGTTTTCATAACTTCACCACCTATGCATTATATTATATAAAAATTGCAATGGAATGCAATACAAGATAAAATAAGGTGAGGTGATTTTTTATGCAACAATTAGAAATAGAATACAAAATCTTATTAACACATCAAATTTTTAATCAAATTTTAGAAGATTATCATGATGCCATCACAAAAGATTATATCCAGACAAATGATTATTTTACCCATCCCTTATTATCACAAAAAAAATATATGTTACGCATTCGTACAAAAAACAATCAATATGAACTCACACTCAAAAGACCTTATCAAAATCATCAATTAGAAACAAATATTCCTCTTACCAAGAAAGAAAAAGATTTATTTTTTCAATTTCAATTAAAAAATGAAATAACGGATATCCTCGAACAAGAAGGAATTCCCCTTCATGAATTGGCTCATCTTTTCTCTCTTACAACCCATCGTTATGATATTCTTTTACCAGAAGGAACACTATCATTAGATGAAAATACTTATCTGCATCAACATGATTATGAATTAGAATTTGAAGTTCATCATGAAAAAAAAGGTTATCAACAATTTCTTAAAATCATTGAACCTTATCATTTACAATATACTCACAATTGTCCAAGTAAAGTCACACGTGCCTTTGAAGCGTATCTTAAAAGCAGTCATCAAAAATGACTGCTTTTTATAACATCAAGAAGTGTTTTCACCAATTCTTCACTGACGATTTCATAATCATTTTCATGAGGAAATGGAGCATAAGCAAAAGAAACATCATGCATAGATGTTGTAACATCTTCAATCCAATCTTTACAAGAACTATGCACCTGATGAACTTTTGTTTTATCTAAGATTTCTAGCACATTCTCCTTATTCACACCACTACCCACTAATATTTCTATTTGATTTCCATATTGTTGTTGAAGTTTAGATAAAAGTTCCACAGACTCAATGGCTTTAGATTTTAATCCACTCGTTAAAACACGATCCACTTGCAGATCAATCAGTTTTTCAATCGCTTGAAAAGGATCATTGACACAGTCAAAAGCACGATGAAATACAGCTTCCTTATGATAACGATGAATCAACTGCACAAATTCTAAAGTACGTTTTTCATCTATCATTCCCTGTTTATCTAAAAAGCCAAAAGCTAAACCATCGACACCATGATCCAGCATGATCTTCGCATCTTCTTTCATGATTTCGTATTCTTCATCACTATAACAAAATCCTGCTCCTCTTGGTCGAACCATCGCAATAACTTTTAAAGATGTGTCCTGTTTGACCTTGATTAATGTTGCCAGTGATGGTGTCAGACCACCTAAAGATAAAGCGCTATTTAATTCAATACGTGTTGCTCCTGCATGAGCAGCTGATAAAGCATCACTGTAGCTGCCACAACAAATTTCCACAATCGGTTTCATTATTCATCCTCACTTTCTGTCAACGGTACCATACGTGTATGCATATACTCATCCATCCATTGTTGACTGGCAGGAGCATAAACACATTGATTTCCTTGACGTTCAACTAAATACACAATAGGTGACTGTTGAGGCAGACAGACAACAAATGAAAAAACATCAATGTTAGTAGCGACTCCAAATTCTCCTCGATGATTCATCGCTACAACAGATAAATCTCCTGCCTCACCACGTCGTTGTTTTAATTTTGCTTCTAAATCAAAAACAGCTTTTTCACATGCCTGTTGAGGATGCATTCCTTTTGCCATGAGTTGAACAATTTCATAAGAAATACAACCTTTCATCAAATCTTCTCCTAAACCTGTTGCACTGGCACCACCAATATCAGAATCAACATAAAAACCAGAACCAATGATAGGAGAATCACCAATTCTACCCTTTTTCTTCATAAATAATCCACTTGTCGATGTCGCTGCAGTCATTTTTCCTGTTTCATCCAAACAAACCATACCTACAGTATCATGTCCAGTATAAGGTTTAAGTTGCTGTGATGACTCTTTGATACGACGACGATAATGAATCTTCGCACGATCTGTCAACATATTCTTACGTTCAAAGCCTTCTTTATGGGCAAATTTTTCTGCCCCTTCTCCCACCAGAATACAGTTGACTTTTTCATGAGATAAACGTCTGGCAATGGAAATAGGATTAGCAAAATCTTTGATAGCTCCAATAGCTCCGACACTTAAAGTGTTCCCATCCATATAAGCCGCATCTAATTCTACTTCCATTTCCTCATTAGGCAATCCCCCATAACCGACAGATTTATAATAAGGAAAGTCTTCTACTGCCTGTATAGCCTTTTCAATAGCATCCCCAGCATCTCCATGATGACTCAAAATATCTTGTGCTATTTCTAATCCTTCTTTAGCCATGCGCCATGTCGCAATCATACCCCACATCTCTATTTTTCCTTCCTTTCTTCCATATAACGCTTATCAAAATCTTCCTGACTGATTGGTCGACTATAATAATAGCCTTGTCCTAAATCACAGCCAAATGATTTCATTAAATCATGATATTCCTTTGTTTCAATACCTTCAACAACCGTAGAAATAGCTAATGTTTTTGCTAGTTTAATAACTTCTTCAAGAATAATCTTTGCTTTTTGATTATCACTATCAAAAATTTCCTGTAAAAATCCTCTATCAACTTTCAATTCATCAATATGAAGTTTTCCTAAAATATTCAGTGAAGAATAACCACTCCCAAAATCATCCATTGAAACCCTAAAACCAATCTGATGTAATAAATGAATTTTATCATTGACTTCATTCACATTATCAGCAACCAAATCTTCCAATATCTCTAATGTTAATAATTGTGGTGATACTTGATATTTATTGACAATCTGTTTTAAACAATCCACATAATCAGCTTCATAAAACAATAATTTAGACTGATTAACAGAAATACCGATCGGTGCTATGCCTTGATCCATCCATTTTCTCAGCTGTAAACATGCCTGTTCAAACATAAATAAATCCAGCTTCTTACAAAAACCACTGTTTTCAAAAATAGGAATAAATTGATTTGGAAACAACATTCTTCCATCATGCGTCTGCCATCTTACCAGTGCTTCACTGCTTTTTAACGTTCCATCTTTTAAATCTATTTTAGGCTGTAAATAAAGCTGAAATTCACCATCTTTTAAAGCCTGATCCATATGACTTTCAACATAATTATCCATTTTTTCCTGTTCATGCAATTCAATATCATAAAACCAGATATTCGTTAAAATGCTTTCTTTTGCCTTTGCTAAAGCAAACATAACACGAACCATTAAACTATCAAAAGAATCATCCACAATAAATTCCAAGCTGGAAATAGCCACTCCACAATGAATCTTTAACTGATAATTTGTATGTAACAAATCCACATATTGAATAATTTCAGACATGATATTTTCAATTCTTTTTTGTAAGATATCCTTTTGTGTATCTTTTAAATAAATATAAAACTGATCAGCCCTATCTCGACAGAAAAACTCTCCCTCTTTTAAATGTTTTTGAATCACATTTCTTTCATAAATCAATAACTGATCTCCTTGTTCATGACCAAAAATTTCATTAAAAAACTTAAACTGTCTAATATTCAATACAGCTACACTACAATAAGGTTGTTCTTTAAATATTTCCTTTCCTAAAGATACAAAATAAGAATAGTTATATACTCCTGTTAAAGAATCATAATAAGCAAAATGCTTCAATTCACGATTATTTTTCAACATGAAACGATAACCAAGAATCAATAAAGCAACAAATAATCCCACCATAAATAGAAAAATCAAACCAACAATACGCATATTTTCATTTGTAAATAAATGCGAATCATCAATCATATTAACACTATAAATATACCAGTTATTAATGCCTAAAGGCTTTAATACACCATGATAAGATTGTCCCTCATATTGAAAAGAATGTGTAAAATCATGCTGCATCTGTAATGCATCTTCTAATTCATGATAATCTTTTTGTTGGAAAAAAGGTGATGCAAAAAGAGTTGTCTGATGAAATAAATCATACTGAGAATTGACAAGAATTTGACCATCTTCATCCACCAGATAAGCATAAGTGTCACCACCTAAAACACCAGTACCAGCTCCTGCATCCATCCATATTTCAACATTTTTAGTAGCCAGTAAAACCCCAACAACATGGCCTTTTTGATAAATAGGTATACCATAAGCATAAACATGTTTTTGTGAAATACGACTTTTAAAAATATCAGAAATCGTTCTTTTTCCAACAAAACCATCCGCAACAATCTCTTGAATTTCTTGTTGAATCATAGATAATGATTGATGTTCTTTAACCTCATTATCTGAATTGGCAATAACACCTTCTTTTGATTCATCAAAATACATCATGGTTGTAAAATCATTTTGTTCATTAGCATCTGATAAAACTTGTGGAAATTGTGGATTATCCACAATGTTTTCCATTTTTAAAACACTGGCAAATGAATCTAAAATCTGAAAATCATTATCAATTTGTTGTTGGAGAATACTCATATCTTTATCAATCTCATCTTCGATTTGATGCACTTTATTATCTTCTACAATATTATTTAAATGAATACGTAAAGATACGGATACACAAAGAAGACTCACAGCAATAACAAAAACAACAATCATCATTTTTCTAATTCTTCTTTCAAATACATCTTTCATCATTGTTAGTCCTCCTTGCTTATATTCCATCATATTATACCACTTTTAAAAAAACTATAAAATAAAAATCGTTTCTATATAGAAACGACTTCAAACTATTCACAACCATCTTTACATTGATGATCTTGATAATACTGTTCTTTAATATCCGTAAATTGAGGACAGAAATCACTATTACTGCATTCCTGTAAACGACGCAACTCACGAGGAATAAAAGCACGAATTTCTTCAGCATTATAACCCACTTGAAAACGTCTTTCATCAATGATAATAGGTCTTTTCAGTATAGATGGATTCTTTTGAATAAAATGAATCAATTCGTTAATAGACATCTCATCTATATCTATTTTATTTTCTTTAATAATCTTAGATCTTTTAGATATAATATCATCTGTTCCATTTTCACTTCTTTCTAGAAGTTCTTTTAACTCAGTTTCACGTAGTAATGTAGAAAAAATATTCTTTTCTACATAAGGAATCTGATGTTCTTTTAACCATGCTTTGACCTTACGACATGAAGCACAACTTGGTGCAGTATAAATTCGAATCATTACATCATCTCCTTGCTTCATCATTATACATCATTTTTATCAATTATGAAATTATTTTTTATGATTCTATTGATTTTACATCTTGACCGTTCTATAATAACCTTACAGCAATGAAGGAATGGAGTAGTTATCACTTCATGTTTTAGAAAGTCTGTGGTTGATGAAAACAGTCCATGAACGATAATGAATTGGGATTCTGGAGCTAAAAATGGCATCAGTCATTTTTCGTTTGTTGCGTTAAGACAAGAGTGCATATCGGTAGATATGAATAAAGGTGGTACCGCGTTATAACGTCCTTTTTAAAGGACGCTTTTTTTATGAGAAAGGAAGGTTTATATATGAAAAGAATGTTAAGTGGAATTAAACCAACAGGTCGTGTGACTTTAGGCAATTATATTGGTGCTATTAAACCATTTGTGTCTTATCAGGATGAATATGAAATGTATATTTTTATTGCGAATCTTCATTCAATGACAATTTATCAAAAACCAGCTGACTTACGTCAAAATACAAGAGATTTAATTGCATTATATATTGCTGCTGGATTAGACCCAGAAAAAGTGACTTTATTTTTACAATCCGATGTTTTAGAACATGCTCAACTAGGATGGTATTTAGGTTGTATGGTTTCTATGGGTGAACTTTCTCGTATGACTCAATACAAAGATAAAAAAGCAAAAAACGAAGTCATTGGTGCAGGTATTTTTAACTATCCTTCATTAATGAACGCAGATATTTTAATGTATGATCCAGATTATGTTCCTGTTGGTGAAGATCAAAAACAACATGTAGAATTATGTCGTGATATTGCAGAAAGATTTAATTCACGTTATAGTGAAACATTTAAAATTCCTGAACCTTTAGTCACAAAAGTGGGTGGACGTATCATGGATTTACAAAATCCAACAAAGAAGATGTCAAAGTCTGATGAGATTGGAAAGGGAACAATTTATATCTTGGATGATATTCAAGTTTCTAAAAAGAAAATCAAATCAGCTGTAACGGACAGTGATGGACATATTCACTATGATCCTGAAAATAAACCTGGTATTTCTAATTTACTAGAAATCTATTCCATCCTTGTAAATCGTTCTATTGCTGATTTAGAAAAACAGTATGATGGAAAAGGTTATGGCGAATTTAAAAATGATTTAGCTGAAGTCTTAGGTGAAGAACTTGAAAAGATTCAGACACGTTATCATGAAATCATGAGTGGTTCTTATTTAGATGATGTCTTAGAAAAAGGCGCTCAAAAAGCCAGAATCATTGCCAGAAAGAAATTGGCAAAGGTTGAACGAAAAATTGGTATTACAATTAGAAAAAGATAAAAAGCAAACTTCGGTTTGCTTTCAGGCTGTTGACAAAGTAAAAAGTCAACAGCTTTTAGTTTTCAAATAGAAAAATATATGGTATTATATCTATTGTCGTGGATGACTTCGTTCCAAATATGCAAATTTTGAGGCTCCACGACTTTTTATTTTACCACTATATCATGAAAATATGGTATAATGTAAATGCATATTTGGAGGTAAAATATTATGGCAATGACATGTTTAAACAATCGAAAAAATGACAGCTTGATTTTGAGTACTATAGATGAATTAGTACCATTGGATCACAAGGTAAGAGAGCTTGAAGAAGCTATTGACTGGAATTTCATATATCCTCTCGTTAGACCTTTATATAGTTCTTTTGGCAGACCAAGTATTGACCCGGTGGTACTTTTTAAAATGCTTTTTATCAACTTTGCATTTGGTATTCATTCCATGAGAAGAACATGTGAAGAAACAAAGGTGAACCTTGCCTACAGATGGTTTTTAGGGTTGTCCATTGATGATGAGGTTCCAAACTACTCAACATGGTCACAGAACTACATCAGAAGATATGGAGATTCTGAAGTTTTCGATGAGATTTTCAAAAAAATTATTGAAGAAGCCATCGCATATGATTTTGTGGATCTTGATACGGTATTTGGAGATGGAACACATCGAAAGGCCAATGCCAATAATAGAAAACATGAAAATAAGGCTGTAGAAATAGTAAAGAAATACTATGACGATGAACTTCTGGAGGAAATCAACAAGGATAGAAAAGCCCATGAGAAAAAGCCAATAAAGGAAACAAAGGATATAGAACTTGCATATGACGAAGAAACAGGTGAACTCATTGAAGGAAAAGGAACAAAATCAATAAAGGTAAGCAAGACAGATCCGGAAAGCGGATGCTTTCATAAGGGAGAAAAACAGAAATGCTTTGCATATACAAATCTAACATTCTGTGATAGACACGGATTTGTACTGCATAATACAGTGGCACCAGGCAATCAGCACGATAGTGTTGTTTTTCATGATGCATATAGAAAGCTGTTGAACACCTATGGAGATTTAATACATAACATCAGTTTAGATGCAGGATTCATGACACCAGCAATATGTCGAGAAATCATAGAAGATGGAATCAGAGCATATATGCCATATAAAAGACCCATGACAAAAAAAGGATACTTCAAGAAATATGAATATGTCTATGATGAAAAGTTGGATATTTATATATGCCCCAATAACAAGGATTTGAAATATACTACAACAAACAGATCAGGATACAGGGAATACAAATCAAATCCAAAGGACTGTGAAGGATGTCCATTTTTAGAGAAATGTACACAGAGCAAAAATCATCAGAAGGTCATCACAAGACATGTATGGGAGGAATATAGAGAAATAGCAGATGAGAACAGATATACACCAGAATGGAAAGATATCTATCCACTAAGAAAAGAGACGATAGAAAGAGTCTATGCAGATTGCAAAGAAAAGCATGGACTAAGATTCACAAGATTAAAAGGACTAAAGAAAAATCAACAGGAATCGTTGATTATTTTTGGCTGCCATAATTTAGGCAAATTAGCGAGAATGAAGAAAAGGAAAGGACTCATAAATATTCCTTCACCCAATAAAAAAGAAGGAAATATAAGGAAAACAATACAAATTTATCAATTTTCATAAAAAAATAAAAGAAGTGGTAGATTTAATAAAAAATTCTACCACTTTGTCAACAGTCTGAAAGCAAACTTCGGTTTGCTTTTTTCATTCCTTTTGTACTAATTCTTTATATAACAGTTCATGTAAAGACGTATATCCTTTTTCAATCTTATGTTTTAAAGCTAAATATTTTTCACTGGGATTGTTTCCCTCAATATGCAATTGTTTACATATTTCTACAAATACATCATATTTAACAACAAAAATCTCATCAATCATTTCTTCCAGACACATTTTCTTTAATCGTTCATGTCGTGTTAAACCAAATTCTTTATCATAAGCTTCTTCTTTCATTTGATATTGAAAAAAAGTCACTGGTTCTCTTTGAATCAAAGCATTCATTTTATCACTTTGCTGCCATGACAAAGTGCCACGTCTAACAAGACAATGTTTTTGAATATCCACCACAAAGCAATAATGTCCATCTCCTACCAGCATATAACCATCCTGCCAAAGAGGCTGATAAACTTTCGCATATAAAAAGTCATGAAGCTGACTGGTTGATACATGGTAAATAGGAACATTTTCAATTTCTTCAAAATTATCATCTTCTTGCCATTCATAGGGTTCCAATAATTCTTCATCATCATATACAAAATTGACCAATAACATAATAACCCCCTGTCATCATCATATGCTTATTATATCTCAAAAGAACCCTTTCTAATCATAAAAAAAACTTACTTTATCAGTAAGTCTAAGTTTGAGAATCATTTTCCACAGCTGAATCAATAAGTTTGATCATTTCTAAGGCACTACGAAAATGCTGCTTCTTATTCTGGTCCAGCCACTCAATCGTTCCCTGCCATGAAGCATTCTGTGTGTCTTTGATGACAATCATAAAACTTTTATCTTTTTTTGATTGTTTCATACTCATTCACCCACCTATATGCTTTAAGTATACACCATAAAAGTCACACCATAGTCATATCTGGGCTTTTTTACTAAGATTTATGATTTTTTTAATAACTCATTCATCTTTTTATCAATAATTTTAATCATTTCCAATACATCCTGAAAAACAATCTCCTGTCCATCAAAGAATAAAGAACCTTGCCATGTTGCCTGGCGCCTTGATTGAACAACAATATCAAAATCTGTAATCTTCCCTCGTTTTTTTGCAATCGTTTCCCAATCACATAAAACTTCTGGCTTATTTTGATAACGCCCAACTGCTTCTTGTTTCATAAAGCTTCGTGATAAATGAGAAGATAAGGGATTTCCATTTTTATTAAAAACTTCTTCAAAACGTAAAATAATTTCATGGATATCAAAAAATTCAATAGGTGATTCTATCGTATTATTGTATGCATAACCTTTCATCTGAAAATGATTATACTCATCAATACATACATGAATCATATTAAAAGGAATACTTTTTGCATATTTCAACATGTTCATCACCTATTGTTTAGGTAAGATTTCATCAACCATCAAATCAATATTTAAGGTTGTATGATTTAAAGAATATCTTATTTTACGTAAAACTCTGTTCATAACACTAATGGCATTTTCATAATTACATGATGGTAATAAAACAACAAATTGATTCACATTCAATCGAGAAACAACATCACCAATACGAAGTCCTTTTAATAAGGCTTCCTGAACTTTGTTCATGACTCTTTCTACCGCTTTTTTTGAATAATCATCTTCAATCATAGAATGATCCATCACCGATACCAAACATAAATGTGAACAAATACCTAATCTTCCAATCGTTCTTGTCTGCATAGCATATATTTCTCTAAATGTACCATATTCACACAGAAAAGCCCCCCTGTGTTTCATCATTTGCCAATTCCTGTTGAACTTCCATAATATCTAATTCATCATCATGTGTTTCCTTTTTAATCATTTCATAGAGTTCTAAAAGTGACTGCGAAGGTTTCACACCCAATGTCTGATAAAGTAAATCTGTTGTTGTTTTATATGTGTCTTTTGCTTTTTTATATTGTTTCTGGAAGTATAGAGAACGAATAAGAATTTCATAAATACATTCTTCAAGATTATCAATAGCGATAGCTTGACGAGCAATTCTTTCCATTTTTTCATATTCTTTCTGTTCTTCTAACAACATAGCATATTCAATTGTTTTATCCATAAAGAGCGAATGATAATACACACGTTTTGATAAAACACTGTGATCCTCTTTAATTTCCATCAAATACTTTCCAGTATATGATTCAAGTAAATGCTCATAATATTCTGGCTTTTGTGAAGTTTTCAAAAGTGCTTCATATTTTTCAAATATAACTGTATCTATTTGTAAATGATAATTTGGATTAATAGAATAAGAGCCTTTCCCCGTGATAATAAAATCCGTTAATCCAAATTCTTTCTTTAATAAAGTTCTTAATCTGTATATTAAATTTTTTAATGCTCCAATTGGATTATCGACATCATCAAGATACCACAAGACATCCACCAGTTCACTGGAAGGAACAGTTCTTTGATAATGTGATAAAAGATAGGCAAACAATTTGACAAGTTTCTCAGATTTCATTGTTTCACTATCAATTTCACGTTCATGATAGGAAAATGAAAATTTATGAAACATTGTGATAATGACGCAATCTCCCATTGAAGTCAAACCCCCTCCTGACAAAAAACTTTTGTCTTATCTTTATTTTAATGTTTTTTCAAACTTTTCACAAGAACTTTGTACAATTCCCTCGCAATTTTATAAAGCGTTTACATTTTTAACCAAATACTTGTTATTTTTGGTTATTTTTTGATTTTATATTTTCTCTTTATCAAATTCACTGTATAATAAAAACGAAATGAGGTGAGTCCAAATGCCCATAACAAAACGTTGTTTGATGCTATGCTTAAGCATTGCTTTTTTACTCACCGGCTGTCCTTCCCCAAGTCATAAAGAACCTCCTTCAAAAAAAGGAACGCGTGATAATACACCGTACGTTTTACAGCCTCAGGCTTCTGGTGAGAAAACCATTGGCAATTCAAAAATCACCTTTGATTTATCCCATAGTGAAGATGGCTATACAATGGTTGAATATCATGGTCATAATTCTAAAGTTAAAGTACGTATTCAAAATCCAGATTCACAGGAATTTTACACTTATGATATTCATGAAGGATATAATACTTTCCCTTTAACTGGAGGTAGTGGCAGCTATACTTTTATTGCTTATGAGAATATCTCAGGTACAAAATATAGTCAACTCTTTTTAAAAGAAGAAAATATCCAAATACAAAATGATTATATATCTTATCTTTACCCTAATCAATATGTTTCTTTCGACAAAAACACCCAAGCCATTTCCCTAGCTCAAGAGATTGTTGTTGGTGCCAACAATGATTTAGAAGCCGTCAGTTATGTTTATGATTATGTAATTGAACATATCAGCTACGACGATGAAAAAGCAACACTTGCTAAAGAAGGGAAAATGGCTGGTTATCTTCCAGATGTGGATGAAACTTTGCAGACAAAAACAGGAATCTGTTTTGATTATGCTGCTCTTATGGCAACCATGCTCCGTACGCAAAATATTCCTACCCGCATGGAACTGGGTTATGTCACAATGGAAGATGAAACCATTTATCATGCATGGATCAGCGTCTATATTCATGATATTGGGTGGATTGATGATTTAATTCATTTTGATGGTAAAAACTGGTCTATGATGGATCCCACATTGATTTCTGATGGTCACAACAGTTCTAAGGTGAGATCTCTCATCAAAGATCAAAAAAATTATACAACAAAATACCTGTATTAAGGAGGCTTATTTATGCAACAAAATCTATTGACAAATCGTGAAATTGCTGTTTTTACATCACAAGTAGAATTAATTCTTCATGCTGGTATATCACCTTATGAAGGTATCATGATCATGAATGAAGATCAAGATGATGAGAAAATGAAAATGATTCTCACAACAATTGAAGATGAATTAAGTGTAGGTAAACCTTTCTATGAAGCCCTTGAAACATCAAAGGTCTTTCCCGATTATTTATTAAATATGGTAAAAATTGGAGAAATCGCTGGTCGTTTAGAAGAAGTCATGCACTCATTATCTATTCATTATCAAAGATTATATGAAACAAAACAGAATATTAAGAGTGCTATTGCTTATCCGATTATTATGATTATGATGATGTTTGTTGTGGTTATTGTCTTAATGACTCAAGTGCTTCCTATTTTTAATCAAGTTTTTATTCAATTAGGAAGTACAATGACTGGTTTTTCACAAATGGTATTACAGCTAGGTATGACACTTTCCACTTATTCGTATGTATTCATTGGTATTCTTGTCGTGATAATTATATGTGTTTTCTATTTATTAAAAAGTTCTCGTGGCAAAAAAAGACTTTATCATTTCTTAACACGTTTTTATGGAGCACGTGATATCACATTAAAAATGGCTTTATCTCAATTCACAAGTGCTATGTCCATTGCCTTAAGCAGTGGTTTAGATATAGATCAGAGTTTACAGATGTCTAAGGCATTGGTTGAACATCCAGCTTTAAAAAAGCGTATTGATCAAGCTGAAAGCATGTTAGATCAAACAGATTTAGTCAATGCTTTAGTAAAAAGTCAGGTTTTAACAGGTATGTATGCCAGATTATTAAAATTAGGTCATCAGACAGGACATGTAGATACAATCATGAAAAATATCGCTGATCATTATAATGAAGAAACAAATGAAAGAGTAGAACATCTGATTAGTATTATTGAACCAACATTGGTTATTGTTTTATCCCTCTTTGTTGGTATTATTTTATTAAGTGTCATGTTGCCACTTATGGGCATCATGTCAAGTCTATAGATGAAACTCATTCGTCAATATTGGTTATCTATTCTTTCATCATTTTTCATTTGTATTCTTATGATCAGTGGTTTCCAGTCGATTTCACAAAAAACATTTCAAAATCAAAAAGAAAGTCTGGAAAAAGCCTTAAAGCGAGGAATCATGCAATGTTATGCATTAGAGGGCAGATACCCCGCATCTTTAGAACAACTCATATCTGATTATCATATTATATATAATCAAGATCTTTTTGATGTGCAATATGAAGTTGTAGCCAGTAATATGATGCCCTCAATAACAATTATTGTTAAGGAGTAGGAGGGATTATATGAAAAGACATCATTCCATTGATTTTGTTTTTGTTCTTTTACTCTTTAGTTTATTTGTTATGGGTTCACTGGCATTGATTTCAATTGGAAGTCGTGTCTATTCATCTACTGTAGATACGCTCGAACAAAATTATACTCAATATACCATTCTGGATTATATCCAGCAAAAAGTCAGACAAAATCTATCAGTGAATCAAATTGAAATTCAGACATTTGATCATCAAACTGTTTTATGTATTCATGAAATCTATCAGGATGTTCCTTATACAACATATATTTATCATGACCAGAATGCATTAAAAGAACTCTTAATTGATGATAAGCAGTCTTTTGATAAAGATCGTGGTGAAACAATTATGGAAGTGGATGCTGTTTCTTTTGATATTTCTCAAAACATTTTAACAATCACTGTTGAAAATAATCAAGAAAAACGACAGACAAGTCTGGCTTTAATAGGAGGTTCATCATGAAACATAGTAAAACAAGTCTTTTTCTGATGGAATTTATTATTGGTATTTTATTTTTTTCGCTGGCTGTAGGGCTTTGTGTGCAAATCTTTGTAAAAGCTAAAACAATGAATGATGAAAGTGTCAAAAGAAGTCAAGCTCAATTGATAGCGACTTCAATTATTGAAAATGCAAAAGCAAATCATGACATAGATTCTCTTTTATATTTTGATGAACAAGGATTACCTGCTTCCAAAGAAAATCATCAATATTTTGCTAAAATAGATCAACAAAATCACTTATTCAAAATTTCTATTTGCTATCAAGATCATGAAATCTATACGATTGAATACTACCATTATCATCAACGAAGATGGGAGGCATCCTCATGAAACAAAGAAAACTTACAATGAATATTGGGATTATTTCCTTTATAGTCATTTTTGTCATTTTATGTTTAATGACTTTTGCTATTCTTTCTTTATCCAGTGCCAAATCAAATGCCCAATCTGTTGAAAACAGTATTAATCATACCAAACAATATTATCTTCTTTCAAGTCAAGGCGAAAAAACATTAGAAACTATTGATAATTATTTATATCAATATTATCAATCAAGTACAAATAGTGATGATTATTTTACCCATATCCAATCTTTAACTCAGATCATTCCTGATAGTTCTATTCATCAACATCTTTTGACATATACATTACAAGATCAAGAAAACACTCTTTATGTTGAAATAGAAATTCTCTATCCCGGTTCACAACTCTATCAAATCAAAACATGGAAAATCACTCCATCCAATGAATGGGATATGGATCAAAGTATGGACATATTATAAAGGAGGAGCCTATGAATATTCAAAATATACTTCAAGAAGCTGTCAAACAAAATGCAGCTGACATTTTCATTATTGCCGGACAACCTGTAACAATCAAAGTCTTTAATCAATTAATTCCCTTAAATGAACAGAAAATTATGCCTGATTCAAGTTATGAATTAATTCAACAAATCTACGAACTGGCAAATCACCGACAAGATGATATTTTAAAAAACAAAGGCGATGATGACTTTTCCTTTTCATTACGAGGACTTTCAAGATTTCGTGTCAGCACTTATAAACAACGTGGTACTTATGCCGCAGTGATTCGTGTCATTTCATTTGATTTACCACACCCCGAAGATATTGGCATTCCTTCTCATATCATTGAACTTGCCAATATCAATAAAGGTTTGATTTTAGTCACTGGTCCTGCCGGAACAGGAAAAAGTACCACTCAAGCATGTATGATTGATTATATCAATCAAACCCAATCCAAACACATTATTACATTGGAAGATCCTATTGAACATCTTCATTCCCATCATCAAAGCATTGTTTCACAACGTGAGATTTCCATTGACAGTGAATCTTATGTGAGTGCCTTAAGAGCAGCTTTAAGACAAGCCCCCGATGTTATCTTATTGGGTGAAATGCGTGACTATGAAACAATTAATATTGCATTAACAGCAGCAGAAACAGGACACACTGTTATTTCAACATTACATACTTTAGGAGCTGCCACAACGATTGATCGTATTATTGATGTTTTTCCTGCGAATCAACAACACCAAATTGCCTTACAGTTATCTATGACTCTAGAAACCGTCATTTCTCAACAGCTCATTCCAACTGTAGATCATAAACTTGTTCCTGTGTTTGAAGTCATGATTGCTACACCAGCCATCAGAAATCTCATTAGAGAAAACAAAGTTCATCAAATTGACGGAATCATCGCTTCTAGTGCCAGTTCACATATGATCAGCATGGATAATAGTTTGCTGAATCTTTATAAAGAAGGAAAAATCACACAAGAAACAGTTTTACTTTATGCAACAAATCAAGAACTAATGAAACGAAAATTGAATCTAAAATAAAAGATGGAAACCTTAAAGAGTTCCATCTTTTTATTATGAATACATTTTCATATATTTTCTTTTATTCAGCTTTACCAATGCATCCAAATAATTCCATTTTTTCTTTAACACAAGTTTTAATAGCTTCAGCACCTGGAGCTAATAATTTACGTGGATCAAATCCTTTTCCTTCTAAGTCTTTACCTGCTTCAATATATTTACGAGTTGCTTCTTGGAAATATAATTGACATTCAGTATTAACGTTGATTTTTGAAACTCCTAATGTGATAGCTTTTTTAATCATATCTGCAGGAATTCCTGTACCACCATGTAGTACTAATGGTAAAGTTCCTGTTTCTTGTTGAATAGCATCTAATGCATCAAAATCTAAACCTTCCCAGTTAGCAGGATATTTACCATGAATATTTCCAATACCTGCTGCTAAGAAATCTACACCTAAATCAGCAATCATTTTACATTCTTTAGGATCGGCAACTTCACCTTTACCAATAACTCCGTCTTCTTCTCCACCAATTGAACCAACTTCTGCTTCAACTGATACACCTTTTGAATGACATAAAGCAACGATTTCTTTTGTTTTTTCAATATTTTCTTCGATTCCATAATGAGAACCATCAAACATAATTGAAGAAAAACCTGCTTCTAATGCTGCTTTAGCTCCTTCATAGCTACCATGATCTAAGTGTAAAGCAACTGGTACTGTAATATTTAAAGATTCAACCATTGCTTTCACCATAGCTGCAACTGTTTTATAACCAGTCATATATTTTGCAGCTCCTTCAGAAACTCCTAAAATAACTGGTGCTTTTAATTCTTCTGCAGTTAATAAAATTGATTTTGTCCATTCTAAGTTGTTGATGTTAAATTGACCAACAGCATAGTGACCTGCTTTTGCTTTATCAAGCATTTCTTTAGCTGAAACTAATCCCATAATTCAAATCTCCTTTACATTTTTTTTACAAATATATCATACACTGATTTTCAATAAATTTCCATAATAATTCTCTTTTTTATCATTCTTTTATAGCTTTTTCTAATTGTTCCAGGGCTTGTTTTAATACTGAACGAGGGCAGGCAACATTAAATCTTTCAAAACCATCTCCACCAGTTCCAAAAATATAACCCTCATCTAACCATAGGTGTGCCTTTTCTAACATCAATGTTTCCAATTCATCTTTATTCAATCCTAAACTTCTCATATCTACCCAGACAAGATATAATCCTTCTGGTGAGATCACCTTTAACTGTGGTAATCTTTCTTTAAAGAAATCTTTCATATATTGAATATTATCAGCTAAGTAAACTAATAATTCATCAACCCATTTAGCTCCAAAAGTATATGCAGCCTCACATGCTTCTAAACCAAAAATATTAGGATCACTCATACCAGAAGCATTTTTTTCATCTTGAAACTTTTCACGCATATCTTTATTTTTGATGATAATGTTTGATGTCTGTAAAGCTGCTAAATTAAATGTTTTAGATGGTGCACTGCAAATAATACTAAAATCACCAAAAGCAGGATCAACATTATAAAAAGGAATATGTTGATGTCCTGAATAGATAAAATCCATATGAATTTCATCACTGACAACATAGACATGATGTTTTTGACATATTTTCCCTATTTGATAAAGTTCTTCTTTTGTCCATACCTTTCCAATAGGATTATGTGGATTACATAAAATAAACATTTTGACATCATGATCAATAATCTGTTTTTCAAAAATATCAAAATCACATTCATAATGATTTTCCTTTAGTATTAATGGACATTCAATAACACGTCGTCCATTCAACTGAATAGATGCATCAAAAGGATAATATACAGGTTTCATAACCAAAATCGCATCATCTTTTTGTGTTAATGCTCTAACTGCCAATTTTAAAGCACCTACAACCCCAGATGTTGTCACAATCCAATCTTTTTCAACATGGAATTGATGGCGTGTTTCCATCCAGTTAATGACTGCCTGATAATAACTTTCTGTTGGCGCAGCATAACCAAAAACACCATGACTGGCACGACGCACTAAAGCCTCTTTGACTTCAGGCAATGTTTCAAAATCCATATCTGCTACCCACATTGGGATGATACGTGGATCTTGAGCTTTTTCACGATCATACTTAATACTGTTTGTTCCTTTCCTTTCAATCACTTTATCAAAATCATACATTTTCTTTTAATACCTCTTTTCCTTCCCATTGTTCTTTTGAAAAATGAAATAATGCGATTGTCAAAGCCATAGATAGATTTAATGAATCAATATCCTCACTATGAGGAATAAACACACTTTGACCATAATTTAAATAACGATCATCCAATCCATGACTCTCATTACCAAAAATAAGACTATAAGGCTTGACAGCCTTCACTTGATGAATGTTTTGTGCTCCTTTCAACATAAAAGGATAAAATTCTCGTTTTGAAAATTGGGTATGATAATCTTCAAATGTATCATAAAAAGCAATATTCAAATGAAAAATAGCTCCCATTGAAGCACGAATCACTTTGGGATCAAAAATATCTACTGCCGGTTTAATAATGACTAAATCTTTATATCCAAAGCCAAGCATTGTACGCATAATTGTTCCCATATTTCCCATATCCATAGGATGTTCTAAAACAACATGATTCCCATTGTGTAATAAAGATGTATAAGTTTGAAAAACACCTATCGCATAACAATTATTTTTAGGACTTAATTTTTCAATAGTCCGATCATGAACATCTATTTGAATATGATACTTTTCACATAAGTCTTGAATAACTGGATAGCCTTTATTTTGTTCAATAGATGAATGAACAACAACTCTTTTGACCATCTCTGGTTTTTGTATTAATAATTCAATTGTTGGAAAAACACCTAGAGTATAAGACGTTTCATCTCCTTTTTTATATAATTTCATATGCTTTTTCTTTCCCCTCCTTAATCATTTGAGCCTGTTGATAATAAGAGAGTGCATAACCATGATGCTTCTTGACATAACGTCCCAGTTCATAAAATTGACTCAACAATAAACAGGCTTCATAACTATTTAATCTTGCTGCCTGATGTAAATATTGAAGGGCTTTTTTAACATCTTTTTTCAACGCCACACCATCAAAATAAAGCATAGCCAGTTCATAAGCACATTCTTCATGTAAAAGATAATATCCATATGTCAAATAATGAATAGCATCATCCATATTCAATTCCACACCTAATCCCAGTTTCAACAACAAACCTGTTTTATATAAACAATCTTTTTGAAAACATTTCGCTCCTTTTAAATAAGCTTGAAAAGCAGATGAATAGTCTTTTTGTCTTTCTAATAAAATCCCCTGATACAAATAAGATTCCTTTTCATGACTATTCAAAAAATAATGCATCGCCTGATTGCTATCTTGTTCAACATATTGCCCATACATATAAAATAAGCCCAGTCTTAATGATGATTGACTATCACATTGTTCACGATAATAAGCCAGTGCCTTTGCGATATCTTGTTCAACTCCATCACCATGTTCATACATATATCCCAGATAATAACAGCTTTCTAAAATACCATTGTCATGCAAATACGAAAAGATTTCAAAAGCCTTTTCATAATCCTGTGTGACTCCAAATCCTAAAAAATAAGTTCTTGCCAAAACATAAAGATGAGAAAAATTTTGTTCTTGATAAGCCTGTCTTAAAAAGTTTTCAATATCAGGAATCTCAAAATAATAACCAATACTTTCTATTAAGTGTGCATAGACACTCACCATAAATAAAGCTTCTTCTTCCTTTAATGAAGCATACTGACATAAATAATCTACATATCTGGACATTTCAAAATCTTCATCAAAAATCATAGCTTCAAAAACACCCAGCTTCATTCCCAAGACAACAAGATAGCACTCATCCATCATATTAAAAGCTAAATCATTTAAAACTTCTTCAAAACGTTCAATATCAAATCTAATTGTATCACCATACTGATTAAAGACATCTATTACTTTTTCAATAATTTGAATATTCATCTATGTATTCATTTCATTGATCTGATGAATTGATTGCAGTTCTTTTATTGCATTATCTTTTAATGCTTCAAAATGTTCTTTATCAAAATGAGCACCCTGATCAATCAATTCAATCAATTCACGATATTTTTCAACAATGACTTCATATAAAGATTCTTTAATCACATAGTCCATTTCCTGATGAGCCTGTTGTGTTAACTGATTCACAGATTTATATTGTTCCTTAAAAATAGCATCATAATCTATAACTGTTTTTTTCTTTTTAAATAATCCCATAATATACTCCTTTCTTCCTTATCATTATTCTACTTGATTTTACTCAAAATGAAAATCCTTTTCCTTTATCATTTGTTATAAAAAGTTCATTATTTTTTCTCATTGATTCATGATTGATGAACTTTATTTTCAAAATCGTCTTGTTTATTTATCTTTTATTGCTTTTATGTCATAATTCTATTGAGGTGATGAAAGATGGAAGAACTACTCCAATTAGAAAAAGATTTATCTTTTATATCTTTTGATCATGAAGATGCTTATCATTTAGGACAAATGCTTGTTGATAAAGTCAATACACAAAACTTAAAACCCCTGCGTATTCGTATTGTCTTAAACCATGATATTGTATTTCAGTATTTGATGAATGGAAAAAATGGTGAGGAATGGTTAAATCGTAAACAAAAAACAGTTGAGATGTTTGAACATTCTTCCTATTATATCTGGACTTGTCAGGAAACAAACCATCAATATGATAAGTATTTAGATGATGATTCAATGGCTATATGTGGTGGTGGTTTTCCTCTTATAGTGAATGATGAAATCATAGGTTGCTGTATCGTATCAGGATTACAACATGATCAAGATCATCAAATCATTGTTGATTGTTTAAAAGAATTAAAAAGAAAGAAGGAAGATTTATGAAACTTGGTATTTTAGGAACAGGTATGATTGTTAAGGATTTAATGACAACTTATCAAAAACTTCATATTGAAAAGACATATCTTTTAGGAACATTAGAAACCAAAGAAGAAACAGAACAATTATGTCAAAAGTATCATCTTGATCAGACATTTTATGATTATGATGAACTTTTAAAAAGTGATGTAGATACAATTTATATTGCTTTACCTAATCATTTACATTACAGTTTTGCTAAAAAGGCCATAACACATCAAAAACATGTGATTATTGAAAAACCAATATGTGCCAATACACAAGAATTACAAGACTTAATCACTTTAAGTCAACAATATCATGTGATTGTCTTAGAAGCCATGAATATCCATTATTTACCTGCTTATCAGTCACTTCAAAAAACACTTTCAAAAATAGGACAAATAAAAATCTTAAATTTCAATTATAGTCAATATTCTTCGCGCTATAATGCATTTAAGCAAGGACAGATTTTACCAGCTTTTGATTATCATAAAGCTGGAGGTGCTTTAATGGATTTAAATGTCTATAACTTACACGCGATTATCGGACTATTTGGAAAACCTGTAGACAATCATTATTATGCTAATATTGAAAAGGGTATTGATACAAGTGGCATTATGGTTTTAGAATATCCTCATTTCCAAGCTATTTCGATTGGTGCTAAAGACTGTAAAGCTCCTATCACTTCTACGATTCAAGGTGATTTAGGTGCCATTGTCATGAATACGCCAATGAATCAGCTCACTGAATATACGCTTATTGATAATAATGGGCTAAGTACAAAATATGAGTTTTCTAAAGATGAACATCGTCTTTATTATGAATTTGAGGCATTTCAAAGAATGATTGATGAAAAAGATTTTGATAAGGCTCAAAACATGTTAAAATTGAGTTTAGATGTAGCCAGTGTTATGGAAAAAGGTAGAAAACAGGAAGGAGTTGTTTTTGATAATGATCAACAATAAATTAGTACTCGGTTATATTGGAAATGGAAAAAGTGCAAATCGTTACCATATTCCCTTTGTTTTACAAAGACCAGAAAAGTTTATCATCAAAAGAATATTTGATATTCATGTTCACCATGATTTATGGGAAGCCATTGATGGTGTAGAATATACTGAAGATGTGAATGAATTACTTCATGATACTGACATTGATATGATTGTTGTATGTACAACTCATCATTTTCATTATCAATATGCTAAAATGGTTTTAGAAGCAGGTAAACATTGTTTAGTAGAAAAGCCATTTATGGAAAATAGCCAACAGGCACAGGAAATTTTTGCTTTGGCTAAGCAAAAAGGATTATATTGTTCAGCCTATCAAAATAGACGCTATGACAGTGACTTTTTAACAGTTCAAAAAGTGATTGAAAGTGGAAAACTTGGTGACTTATTAGAATTAGAAATGCATTTTGATTATTATAGACCTGAAGTTCCTGAAAATGTACATGAATTTGACCCAGCAAATTCTTATTTATATGGTCATGGTTGCCATACTTTAGATCAGGTGATTTCTTATTTTGGAAAACCTGATGATGTTCATTATGATGTCAGACAATTACTTGGTGATGGAAGAATGAATGATTATTTTGATTTAGACCTTTACTATGGAACTTTAAAAATTTCTGTCAAATCAAGTTATTTTAGAATTAAAGAAAGACCAAGCTTTGTTGTTTATGGAAAAAAAGGAATGTTTATCAAACAAACAAAAGATCGACAAGAAGAACATTTAAAATTATTCTATATGCCAGATCATGCAGATTTCGGAAAAGATTTGCCTATTCATTATGGTGTTCTCACATATATTGATGATAATGGTCAATACCATGAAGAAAAAGTCCCAACAGTGGCGGGTGATTATGCCAGAGTTTATGATGGAATTTATGATTGTATCGTCAATGGACAACCTCAAATCATTACTCATGAACAAACACTTTTACAAATGAAAATCTTGGAAACAGGTGTTCAAAACTTAAAATAAATCATTTTTCTTTAAGAGCATATCTTTGTTCTTAAAGAAATTTTTTATTATCATATATGCTTTAAGCAATTTATGTGATATAATGTTTATAAAGATAAAAAAATTGAAAGTAAAAAAAGAAATCTGTCAAAAAAATGCGTATATATATAATAGGAGGGCTATTTTATGACGGATTTCAAGAATCTTTTTGACATACGCATTTACAACTATTTTCTCAATCATGAACGTCTGGCTGATTTTTTGAATGTTGTTCTCTTTGATGGACAAACGATGCTTGACACTCAGGATATCATTATCCTTGATTCCAACAGCAGTGGTGTTTTCCTGTCCAATGGTCAAACAATCAAGCGTACAAGAGATCATCTGCTTCTTGTGAGCCTGAATGGAGAGCAATGCATCATAGGACTGGAACATCAGTCCTATGCAGATAAAGGGATGTTTCAAAGAATCATGGAATATGATTATCTCAGCTATCTTAGACAGTATCATATCTATGAAAAGAACATTCATGAAAGAATCAATGGTGTCATGACTTTGGCTATCTATTATGGCGAAAGGAAATGGAACTATGCCAGAAGCTATAAGCAGATGATGAATCGAAGTATCAGACACTTAAGACGTTACATGAATGTTGAATTTCATCCGCTGGTAGAAATGGTAAAGCTGGATGAAACAAGATTTCAAAACAAGGACAATAAAGATCTGATTACAGGACTGAAGGTTCTTTATGCAAAGAAGAAGGTACCAGAAAAGTTTATAGTCAGCCATGAAGTAGCATGTCTATTAGGGACATTGATTCATGATGAACGTATTTATCAGTTGATTGAAAAAAAGAAAGGGGCAACGAATATGAGTGACTATGTATTAGGAATTAGAAAAAAAGGACGAAATGAAGGAAAAAGAATTGGACGTAATGAAGGAATCATGACGACACTTATTAAACAATTGAATCAGAAGTTTGGAAATTTATCAAAAGATACTATTAAAGAAATCAAACGAAGCAACAAGAAACAACTTAATTCTTTAACATTACATATCTTTGATATAGAAAAAGAAGAAGATATTAAAGAGATATTACATCAATCGTTTTAAAGGGAAATAGACAAATTATCTATTTCCTTTTTTGATGTCTTTTATACAACAAAGAATAAAGTATACTCAAAACATATTGAAAAGATATTTGGGAGTAGAATGTCGCTATTTTTTCATTATTTTCTTTATGTGGTATCAATATATGATAACGGCTATATTGAAACAAGATATCATCAGCGTTAGATGTAATCGTAATGATGGGAACATGATTATATAATAATGTTCTTAATGAATCACGATAAACATCCTGTTTAGAATAAGTAATAAACAATGCCACATCTTGAGGAGTTGCTGCCATTGAAAAAGAAATTTCTTCTCTATTTTCAGTTGCAATATAAAAGAACTTCCCAATTTTAATCAGTTTATTTGTAAAACTCATAGCAGTAATTTTTGAATCACCAATCGCATAAATAAAAACTCTTTGCGCTTTGTCTAATAAATCAACAATCTGTTCTAACTCATCAATATGAAGCTCACTATTAATAAGATCAATACTTTCTTTATAGACATTAGCAATATTATTAATAATCTGCCATGTCGGTTCATCATTTTGAAATGGGAATGAAAAATCAATATCTTGTTTAACATACTTTAATGATTCTATATGTTTCATAAAATCTATCTTGAAATCTCTAAAACCATGATAACCTAACTTTCTACATGTTCTTATAATAGTAGCATTAGATGAGTATGTAGCCTGTGCCAGTTCACCAATTGTCATATGAATAATAGATTGTGGATTATTTTTAATATAGAGAATAATTTCTAATTCTGTTTTTGTATATAATGTTTCATTTTCTAATTGATCACTCAGTCCCATAGTATCCCTCCTATTCTATTATTATATCATCTCTTTTTCATTCATACATCCTCATATTCTCTTGTTGAAAGCTTTTTATTTCATCAAAAACATGTTATAATGCACAAAAAAAGGAGGAAGTCTATGCATTATCTTGCTTGTCCAAAATGTCATGAACCACTTACACTTGATGGGAAAAGTTATCGCTGTCATAGTGGCCATTGTTATGACATAGCCAAACAAAAGTATATCAATCTTTTATTAAATCCAGATAAAGCAACGAATAATCCCGGTGATAATAAAGAAAGTCTACTTTGTCGTCAACAACATCTTAATAAGGGATATTATGATGGTATTTTAAACGAGGTGATTCGCTGCATTCAAAAATATACTCATTCCCCTCGTCAGCTTTTAGATTTAGGATGCGGTGAAGGATATTACACATATCGTATGAAAGAAATGCTTCATGATCATTCTACAATCTATGGTTTAGATATATCTAAAGTAGGAATACAAATGGCCACAAAATATACCAAAGATATCTATTGGATTGTTGGAAACTCAAAAAATATTCCTATCCTTGATCATTCATTAGATGTCATTACTGCATTATTTACGGTTGTCAACATTCAAGAATTAAAACGTTGTTTAAAAGAAAAGGGATATATTATTCATGTAACTGCCAATCCTTATCATTTAGTCGAATTTAAAAAACTTATTTATGATGAAATCAAAATCAAATCTGATCAATATATTCGATTACCCTTTTCAATTGTAGAAAGCTATGACTATCAACAAACAATTCATTTAAAAAATAGAGAAGATACTTTAAACCTTCTCCAAATGACCCCACATTACTATCATATCAAAAAAGAACGTCGTCATGTTTTAGAAACTTTAGGTGAATTTGATGCAACAATAGATATTCGTATTACAGTTTATCAAGTTTTATGAAATATCAAATTCGCCACTCTGATTTAACTCTGTTTATTGATTCACCTATATCTATTCTAGAATTATTTCAACAGTTCCATTTATCCAAAAAAACAATCCATCTAATGAAACAAAATAAATTATATCTTGTCAATAATCGCTATGTTGCCCCATCTACAGTTCTCATTAAAGGTGATCAGATAACTTTCTTAGAAGCTTTTTCAAAAGATGACGGCATGTATGCTCCCGTTTATCAAGATTTAGATATTATTTTTGAAGACGAATTTTTGTTGATTGTCAATAAACCTCCCTTTTTACAGGTTTTTCCTGCTCATCAAGAAGATACAAATTCTTTAGCACATCGTGTCAGTGGTTACTATCATCAACAAGGTTACAATCTTCCTGTCCGTTTCATTCATCGTCTTGATTATGAAACAAGTGGACTGATGATTTTTGTGAAATGTCATTTTATTCAGCCTTTATTAGATTATCAACTTTCAGTCAAGAAAATTAAACGTCATTATCTGGCAATCGTAGAAGGTCAATTTAAAAATTATCAATGGCATACGATTCATCAGGCCATTGGACGTGATCGTCATCATCAACAACGTATGATTGTTCATCCTCATGGTAAAGATGCTATAACTCATTATCGTGCTATAAGCTGTCAAAATCACCTTTCACTCGTTGAATGTGTTTTGGAAAGTGGAAGAAAGCATCAAATTAGAGTCCACATGGCTTCTATTGGGCATCCTATTTTAGGCGATCGACTCTATGGTCATCCTTCATCACTTATCAATCATCAGGCATTACATGCTTATCAAATAGAAATGATTCATCCTATAACACAAAAAAAACTTTTATTCACATGTCCTCCATGTTTGGATATCAAACAAATCATTCAAAAAATAGATCCTCAATTTTGAGGATCCTTTTTCATTGTAACCATTTTCAATACATTCACATCATTAATATCAAATAAAATATGAGCATCAATTTCACGTCTTTGACCACAATCAGAAAAAATAATCATTTCTTGATCATCATCTTCTTTATAACCTGTAATACAGACCCAATGCCAATTATCATCTTCTAATTCAGGAGCCTGATGAAATAAAATTAATAAACATACTGGATGATGATCATCAATACTCTTTTTTACAAAATTCATTGCCTGTTGATAGGATTGAGGTTTTTTTAAATATACAGGTTTTAAATCAATATGTTGCTTTTGCATCACTTGACAAAAAGTTCTCGCAAATTTATATAAAAATGGATATCCATGTCTTCCCGGTGTAAAATACGAATACATAATATTCATGATTTTTAAAAATTCCTTTTTAGAAAGCCTATGCAAAGATAAGTAATAAGTATAAAGATGACTTGCTAAAACACTGGCACATCCTGCTTTTTGTGCCCATGAATCTTCAAACCATTCCTGATTGCCACCATATCCAATAAGCTGATTGTTTTCATAAATGTGAATCATTGAAAGTTCTTTTTCCATCATTTCTCCTCCCCATTCATTGTAACATAGCGATGAAATATTGTATAATAAAAATAGTTTTCAAAAGATGGGAGGAATTATATGTCAAAAAATTTTACTGAAGTCATAAAAAATCAAACAATTCTGACAAAGAAAGAAAAAATAAATATCATCATTCAATTAAGTATTCCTACCATTCTCTCACAAATATCATCTATTCTTATGCAATATATCGATGCTGCAATGGTCGGTCATCTGGGACCTAATGCTTCAGCTTCGATTGGCATTGTTTCCACAAGTAGCTGGTTGTTAAGTGGATTATGTTCTGCTATGGCAACAAGCTTTGCAGTGCAGGTTGCTCAACTCATTGGAGCTAATCAAAATCAAAAAGCACGCAGGACTTTTCGATTAGCAATTATAACGTCATTGATTTTTTCTTCTATTCTTTTAGGATTAGGAGTTCTAGTCAATCATAGCTTATTAAAATGGTTAGGATGTGATCCTATCATCTTTAATGATGCTTCAGCTTACTTTCTTGTTTTTACTTTAAGTCTGCCTATTCTCCAAATGAACAGTTTATGCTCATCCATGTTACAATGTAGTGGGAATATGAAAATACCAAGTTTTCTCAATGCTGCGATGTGTGGTTTAGATGTTATCTATAATTTGATTTTTATTCATTACTTCGGCGTCGTTGGAGCCGCTTTAGGAACAGCTTTTGCCCAACTCACCATTGCGATTATCAATTTCTGGTATACGACATCTCGCTCTCCTCTATTACAATTCAAGAAAAATGAACCTTTCTTTTTAGAAAAACACACCCTTCAAAATGCTTTTTCAATCGGCACACCTTTGGCTTTTGAACATATTGCTATTTGTGGAGCTATGATTATGTCTACAAAAATTATTGCCCCATTAGGAACAATTGCAATAGCTGCCCATTCATTCGCTGTCACTGCCGAAAGTCTTTGTTATATGCCCGGTTATGGTCTTGAGGCAGCCGCCACAACATTAGTTGGTCAATGCATGGGTGCGAAAAGAAAAGAACTCGCTAAATCCTTTTCTAATTTCACAATCGCATTTGGTGCCATCATTATGGGTATAATTGCGATTATTATGTTCTTTATTGCTCCTTTTGTTTTTCAAATCTTAACTCCTGATTTGCAGACCCAAACTTTAGCGACCAATGTCTTAAGAATTGAATTATTAGCTGAACCTCTTTATGGTGTATCCATTGTCGCTTCTGGAGCTTTACGTGGAGCTGGTGATACACTGATTCCAAGTTTACTCAATCTATTGAGTATCTGGGGCGTACGTTTAACCTTATCCGTTATTCTTGTGCAAACAATGGGGTTATATGGTGTCTGGTTAGCAATGTGTATTGAACTTTGTGTGAGAGGACTCTTATTACTTTATCGTCAACAACGTGGAAAATGGCTACATAAAGATTTATCGTAGAAAAAAAGTTGTCACAATGACAACTTTTCTTTTCTATTTGTATTCTTACGGGAAAACGAATACGATTATAGATATTTGGGACATGCTTATCATACCATAAATAAATGAAAAATGTTTTCATATTATGAAAATTATCTATCAAAAAAATAAATTTCTATCGTAAAATAAACATCATCCTGTTCATTTCTACCTTCAATCAAATAACGATGATCATCTTCCCCCATAAAAAGTTTAACCATTTCACGAGGTCTAATTTCTTTACGATATTGGATATTGATATCACGGATATAACATTGGTGATGTTTATCAAAATCAATCAAATCCAATGCCCATTGAATATAACGTGTATTGTTCATATGTTGATTGATATCAACATCACTATATAAAACTTCACGATCTTTGATATATGTCATTTCCAGATTTTTTTGAATCATTGGTGGTAAATCTAATAATGGTTCTTTAGAAACTTCGGGAAAAATAATACCAATCTTTTGTGGTGATACCATTCTTCTTTTTTGAATGTCTAATAATGTCCAGACAGAAGAACATGTTCCTATCACTTTTTGATTCTTTTTTATATAATAATATCTTGGAAAAGATACAAATGATCCTTTTGAAATTGTTGTTGATAATTCAATTTCATCCTGATAGCGAATAGGTTCATCTAAATGTAAATATTGTTTGGCGACCACCCATCCATATTGGGACATCATCGCTTGATTCCAGACACCAATTTTCATTGCATTCACAGTCGCAATCTGAGAAAAAAGATTCAAAAGATGATGAAAAAAGTATTCTCCCATATCATCTACTTCATTGATTTCTATTGTTTTCTTTTCAGTACTTATTAAATTTTAATCCATAATTTCACTTCCTTAGTGTCTATTATAATAAAAATTCATAAAGATTTCACATATTTTCATTTTTTCCTAGTCGAAAAGCAAAATTATATGTATAATAGAGAGGTATGAAAGGAAGTTTGAATTTATGCTTGATGTTGTTTCATTAATCTTATCATTTATCTTAGGACTTGTTTTTTTATGGTTTACATATTCTATTGTTAATATTCTTGTTACATTTTTCCGTTGTCGTAAACAAGATCATTCTTTAGAACTTTGTTTAAATACGGGAGGATATATTTTTTATACTATTCTCACACTTGTTTATCTTATCGCAACTGTTGGTGGAATCATTTTAATCATTTATGGTTTAATAACTTCTAATATGAGTTTTTTCCATAATGGTATAAATATTATTGCATTCATCTCTGTTGTTTATGCTTACTTTGCTTCAACGATTGTCCTCGTTGGACGTAAAAACTTGATGGTTGGAAGAATGTTAATAGATTATCGTAAACTAAAAAAAGTCAATTATACCTACAACAACAAAGTAACCTTTGTCTATGCTCAAAAAGATTATAGTTTTCCTACAAGATTTATAAATAAAACCAAATTAAGAAAAATGATTTCTCGATAATAAAAACACGATTTTTCGTGTTTTTATTTTTGTATATCAAATTGACTATAATATAAATGATGATAAAAACCATGTTGTTCCAATAATTCTTCATGTTTTCCTTGTTCAATAATTTGACCATGATTCATTACTAAAATCTGATCTGCTTTTTGAATCGTTGACAAACGATGAGCCACAATAAAAGTTGTTCTTCCTTTCATCATCAAATCAAAGGCTTCTTGAATCTGTCTTTCTGTACGGGTATCAATAGAACTTGTGGCTTCATCTAAAATCAGCATAGGTGGTTTAACAAGCATAATACGGGCAATACAAAGAAGTTGTCTTTGACCCTGAGAAAGATTTCCTCCATCCTCACTAATGAGTGTATCATAACCATCTTTTAATTGAATGATGAATTTATGAGCATGTGCTTTTTTAGCAGCTGCAATAATTTCTTCATCACTGGCTTTTTGACCATAGGCAATATTCTCTTTAATCGTTCCTTGAAACAGCCATGAGTCTTGTAAAACCATCCCATAAAGACTGCGTACATATTCACGACTCATATTTTGAATATTGATTCCATCAATCAGAATTTGACCTTGTTGGGGTTCATAAAAACGCATCAACAAATTAATCAATGTTGTTTTTCCACAACCTGTTGGTCCAACAATCGCAATCGTTTGACCAGGTTTAGCTTCAACATTTAAATTTTCAATCAATGGTTTGTTAGGATCATAGGAAAAAGCAAGATTTTGAATTTGAACATGACCTTCTCGATGAGCAAGAGTCTGTGTTTTTGACTGCTGAGGCTCTGATGGTGTATCAAGCAAATGAAAAACACGTGTGGCACAGGCAAGAGCTGTCTGAAGTTCAGTAAACACGTTAGAAATTTCATTAAATGGTTTGGTATACTGATTGGCATAACTTAAAAAACTTGATAAAGCTCCTACTGTCATATATCCTGCAATCACGTATAAAGAACCCGCTATACAAACACTGGCATAGACAATATTATTCACAACTCTAGTACTTGGATTGGCTAAAGCCCCTAAAAACTGTGATTTGACACCACTCACATAAACACGTTGATTAATTTCTTCAAAACGTTCCTGATTTTTTTGTTCATACCCAAAAGCTTTAATCACCTTGACTCCACCTATCATTTCCTCTACATAAGCACCCAGTTCTCCTCTTAAAGCTAGTTGTTCCTGAAAAAACTTATATGTTTTATTGGCAATAATTGTAGCAACAACAAGCGATAAAGGTGTTAATACAATAACAATCAAAGCAACTGTTGTTTGAATATATAACATAAAACAGATTGTCCCAATAATTGTCGCAATACCATTAAACAAATGAGTAAAGCCTTGTAATAAACCATCGCCAATTAAATCAATATCATTAATCATACGACTTAATAAATCTCCATGTGCATGTTGATCAATATATCGTAAAGGTAATGTTGAATACTTTTGAAATAACTGATCACGTAAATCTTTGGTGATAGAATAGGTCATACGATTTGATAATCTGACAACCATCCAGTCGAATATTTCAGCAATGATTACACTCATCAAAATCCATAACATCTTTTGAAAAAGCAAATCAAACTCAACAAGCCCCTTTCCAATAATATGATCAACAGCCTGACCAATAAATACAGGAATCAACAATGTAAAAATAATCTGTCCTGAAGAACAAATCAACGCAAAATATAAATATTTCATATAAGGTCGGCAAAACGATAGTAAACGACCTATGGTTTGACGATTCATGATGCCACCTCCTTTGATAACTGAGAATGAACGATTTGTTGATAAATTTCACAGTTTTCCAATAATTCATCATGTTTTCCTATTCCTACCAATTCTCCATGACTTAACACAAGAATCTTATCTGCATACATAATGGCACTGACACGCTGTGATACAATAATTGTTGTTTGTGGTAACGATGCAATGGCTTTTCTTAAAGCAGCATCTGTCGCAAAATCCAACGCACTGGCACTGTCATCAAGAATCAAGAGTTCAGGATTTCTCACTAATGCTCTCGCAATTGTTAAACGTTGCTTTTGCCCGCCAGATAAATTATGACCACCTTGTGTGATATGACTATAAATACCATCTTTCCACTCTTTTACAAATGATGCCTGTGCCAAGTTTAAGGCTTCAATGATTTCATCATCACTGGCATCTTCTTTTCCAAAGCATATATTATCTTTAATTGTTCCCGTAAAAAGCAATGCCTGTTGTGGTACAAAACCTATCATTTGTCGTAAAGATTGTAAAGAATAATTTTGAATAGGCCTATCCTTAATATAAATCTGCCCCTGTGAAGCTTCATAAAAACGGGGAATTAAATTCACCAATGTTGACTTTCCAGACCCTGTTCCCCCAATAATTCCAACAGTTTCCCCTTTTTCAATAGAAAATGATAAATCACTTAAAGCATGGCTTCCCTGATAAGAAAAACTGACATGATCAAAAGTCACCAATGCTCCTTCATGATGATCCATTTTCTGCAAACCATCTTGAATAACGGGTTGAATAGACAATACTTCTTTCACACGTTTATAACAAGCTGTCGCTTTGTTATAAATGACAATAACATTTGCAAAGGCAAACATAGATAATAAAATCTGATTCATATAATTGATTAATGCAATGACTTCTCCCTGTAAAAGTGTTCCACTATTGACCTTTAAACTTCCTACATACAAAATCATTAAAATCGCACAATTCACAATCACACTCGTACTAGGATTGAGTAGTGCTGATAATTTTCCTACACGCATCTGCATATCTTTTTGTTTTTGTGTAGCTTGATGAAAACGTTCTTTTTCTTGATTTTGTTTAGAAAATGCACGAATCACACGTATTCCTGCTAAATTTTCACGACAAATCAATGAAACATGATCTAATTGTTTTTGAATCTTTAAATACAAAGGTAAAGAACGTGACATCACAAGATAAATAGATAAAGCTAACAAAGGCGCTGCACAAATAAAAATCAATGACATTGATACATTAATACGAAAAGCCATGATTAATGAACCTATAATTAAAAATGGTGAACGTGAAGCTAGACGAATCGTCATCGCAACAGCTAATTGTAATTGATTCGTATCATTGGTAATACGTGTCATCAATGATGGAATTCCAATTTTATCTATATTTTCATAATCATAAGCATTAATTGCTTTAAACATATCATTTCTTAAATATGTCCCAAATCCTTGAGAAGTCTTTGAAGCAAAATATTGACATACCAAAGCACAACTATATCCTGAAATAGCCAAAATAAATAATAGAATCCCTTTATGTAAAATATATTGTTGATCTTTAGCCGCAATCCCATAATCAATAATATCGGCAACGACAATAGGAACAATCAATTCAAAAAAAGCCTCAATTAATTTAAATAAAAAACCAATAATTGCCTGTTTACGATAAGGTTTTAGATATTTCATCCACATCTTGATCATCCTTTCTTGATTTATTATAGCGAAAAATGTATTATATGTATAATATATATAAAATATAATTTTTATACTTTTAAAATATGGTGATAACATGGATATTAAACAAATGATTTATTTTAAAACAATTGTTGAGGAAGGTACCATTTCCAAAGCTGCCCAAACTTTACATATGGCACAACCACCTTTATCTATGCAGCTTAAACAATTAGAAGATGAATTAGGTGTGACCTTATTAAAAAGAGGACATCGTAAGGTTGAATTAACACAGGCAGGTAAGATTTTTTATAAAAGAAGCTTACAAATGATTTCTTTAAATGAAATGACCTTTCATGAAATTCAAGATATGCAAAATGAAGTCCTAAGAGTTGGCATTACTTCTTCCAACTCCAGCATTCTTCCTATATATCTTTCCCAGAATCCTTCTCTTTTTCAACTTTCTTTTCGCATTTATGAAGGGAGTACCTATGAAATTATTGATTTATTATTATCACATCATATTGATTTAGGGATTGTACGTACGCCTTTTGATCAAAGTCAACTTGACTGTCAGCCCTTTTTAAGAGAACCAATGGTAGCCATAGGGAAATCAACCTTGTTAAATCCAGAAATGACACATATGTCTGACTATCAAAATAAACCACTCATTATTCATCAGCGTTATCTTTCACTCATTACTGATTATTGTTTAAATTTGCATTTTCATCCTCATATTCAAGTCACCTGCGATGACTCCAGAACCTCCTTGCAATGGGCCAAAGCAGGTCTAGGCATTGCGATTGTTCCCCAAAGCATTTTATCATTTTTATATGATCCTCAACTCATCAATGTTATTATTGAAGATGACAATTTAAAAACAGATTTAACAATGATTACAAGACAGAATGAAATTCTAAACCCTTCTATTCAATCATTAATACAACTCATTCATCAAAAAGGAGAAAATATATGCATATCGCACAATTTATAAAATTAGAGATTATTATTTTACATCTTTTAAAACAACAAGATTTATCTAGTGATCAGATCTATGATATTCTTAAAAAGCATTTTACAGTTATTGAAGGAGAACTTTTAACTTCATTGTACTTTCTCAGTCAAACACAGATGATTTCTATTCATAGCTATCATCAGCAGCTCATCTATCATATCGAAGAAGCTGGTTGTTCGCGTTATACAACATTAAAAAGAGAGTATCAGCATATTCATCAAGAAATGGAGGTTTTATTTCAAAATGAAAAAACAGAAATTTAAAAATCCTATCACCCAAAAATATTATCACCAACTTTATAAATCTTTCCCACTACATAATCTTCATGAAAAAGAATTTCTTAAATTAATAAAGATCAGACTTCACGAATATGAAAACTCTCATTTAGAAGCCACGTATCAAGATTATATTGAACGTTTTGGTCTTCCTGAAGATATTATTATTTTCTTTTATCAGCATTATGATGACCACTATGTGATTACACATATGAAATCACGAAAGATTATTAAATACAGTTCTTTTATCATCGTTCCTCTCATAATTATAAGCCTTGTTTATGTATTATGGACAACATATCACTACTATCAAGATTATAAAAATATGATGGAAAGTTTTCCTGCTTATGAGGAAGAAATTATTTATGATTATGGAACAATCTCAATGGATGAATAAACATTGAGATTGTTTTTATATGAAGAATAAGAATTTTGTTATTTTCCTTGCTTTAATGCTTTCCACTCATCTTCTAAAATAGACATTATAATATCATCCGCATAACTATCACCATCCATAATAGCATCTCTTAAAACACCATCTCGCTTAAATCCTGCCTTTAAGTATACTCTCTTTGCTCTAGGGTTAAATGAATACACATCTAATTCTAAACGATGTAATTTCAATTTTTCAAAAGCAAAATCTCGAGTGATTTCTGTTGCCCATGTACCAATGCCTTTTCCTCTTTCTGTCTGTTGATAAAGAGCAATTCGAAAATTAGCACACCTCAAATTCCAATCAATTTCATTGATTACACTTTCACCTATGATTGCTCCATTGGGTGCTATAATTAAAAAGAAATATCTATCATCTGCTTTGATTGATTTTAGAAAAAAAGATATGACTTCTTCTTTTGTAAATTCTTCTTTACACCCTGTCAATCGTGCTACTTCCTTATCTAATGGACAATAATTTTGTTCATAATAATTGATTGCATCATCCTCTTTAGCTAAACGTATAACAAAACCATCCTTTTTATCAATAATATCTGTATTCATATAAACCATTTCTCCTTTACAATGCTCACTATTAACTTCGTTTGAAATTATATTATCAAAATCATTCACATTCATTTATTAAAAAATATTCATCAAAACTGATATAAGTCGTTATCTTATTTGTTATAGACCTATTAACTTTTACTTGATTTAAAAACAGCAATAAAAATATTGCTGTTTTATAAAATATGATCTCTTTTTTGTTTATCCAAATCAATATTAGGTAAAGTAAATCCTCTACCTTTGACACTATGAATTTCACTACCAATAATAAATGCTGTTGGATCAATAGTCATGACCAAATCATTAATCACAGGATATTCACGATTATTGACAACACAAAGAACAGCTTTTTGTTGGTCATGGAAATATCCTGTTGTCACATTGACAAAGGTGCATCCCCTATCAATTTCCTTAAAAATAGCTTCTGCAATTTCTTCATGATGTGCTGAAATCACCAATACCTGTAAATTCTTTTCACCAAAGATAGTGACCTTATCTAAGACAATAGCTGTAATAAAGACGGTAATAATTCCATATAAGATACCTTCAAAGCTTGTAAAGAAAGCTTGTCCTAATAATACAACAACATCAAACAAGTAAACACAGACACCTAACGAAATATGAAATTTCTTATTAATAATAATGGGTGGTATATCTGTTCCCCCAGTACTATAACCAATTCTAAAAACGATACCACATCCCAGTCCGGTAAATAATCCAGCATAAATTGTCGATAATAACATATCTGATGTCAAGTGCTGTAATTGTGGCATAGATTCAAACATCGCCAGAAAAAACGGAAATATAATCGAACTTAAAATCGTTCCTGCAGCAAATTTTTTACCTAAAACAATAAATCCAAGTAACAACATCGCCATATTGATGACAAAGACAACTGTAGCATAATTGACCGAAATAAATTCACAGACAATCAAAGCAATCCCAGTTGCTCCAGCAACAATTAAATCTGAAGGGACTGCAAAAACTGCAACACCAAAGGCAAGTATCAAATTTCCAATAATGACAATGATTGTATCACGTAAAAGATGCTTTGCCTGATGCATTAGTCATCCTCCTTTACTTGTGATTTTAAATAAGCATATATACAGTCATCTAAATCTCCATCTAAAATGGCTTTAGGATTATTTGACTCATATTGACTACGATTATCTTTTACCATCGAATAAGGATGTAAAACATAAGAACGAATTTGACTACCCCACTCAATCGCTTTTTGTTCTCCTTTAATCTCACTTAGCTCCTGTGCCTGTTTTTCTAACATTAACTGATATAATTTAGATTTCAACATAATCATCGCCTGTTCACGGTTTTGAATCTGTGAACGCTGTGATTGACATGTCACAACAATATGTGTAGGAAGATGAGTAATACGAATCGCTGAATCTGTTTTATTAATATGCTGTCCTCCAGCCCCAGAAGCACGATAAGTATCAATACGAATATCATGTGGATCAATTTCAATTTCGATATCGTTATCAAATTCTGGCATCACATCAACCGAAGCAAATGATGTATGACGGCGTTTGGATGCATCAAATGGTGAAATACGTACCAGACGATGAACACCTTTTTCAGCTTTAAGATGCCCATAAGCATTATAACCTATCATACGTAAACTTACTGATTTTAATCCTGCTTCTTCACCATCCAAATAATCTAAGACTTCTATTTTCCAACCTTTTTTATCTGCATATCTTTGATACATACGCATTAACATGGCAGCCCAATCCTGTGACTCTGTTCCCCCAGCACCAGGATGAATTTCTAACAAGGCGTTATGATGATCATATTGACCAGAAAATAACAATGTTTTTTCAAAATCATTCATTTCTTTTTCAAAAACACCATAATCTTCATCTAAAACAGCCTTAAAATCAGCATCATCATTTTCTTTGACATACTGGTAGGTTTCTTCTAACTCATCTAAAGTTTTTACCAAATACTCATATGTATCAACTTTCTTTTTCATTTCATTTAATTGATCATATATCTTTCTGGCATGATCTTGATCATTCCAGAAATTCTCATCCATTGTTTGTACTGTCAAACCTTCAATTTCTCTTTTCAAACCTTCAATATCAATAGAAACAAAAAGTTCCTTGAGTAAAGAACGGGCTTTTTCAAGCCCATCCTTCATTTCATATAATTCCATTAATCTGCTTTAAACTCCAATTCAATTTGCACTGATGGAATCTGTTTTTCCTGTTCACTACCAGGAGCAATACCCATATGAACAATGTTTCTTGTAATATCTTGAGAAATTGATTTTGTCATTTCTTCAAACATATAAAAGGCTTCTTCAGTATATTCTTGAAGTGGATCTCTTTGTGCATAAGCACGTAAGTAAATTCCATTTCTTAATTTTTGCATAGCATCAATATGATTGATCCATGTATGATCAATGACACCTAATAAAATTCTTCTTTCATAATCTAATTTAATTTCAGCTGGTAAATCTTTATTAAATCTATTTTGATACTGCAAATAAACAATTTCAGATAAACTATTTGTTAATTTTTTAGCATCTTGTTCTACAACATCTTTATTTTTAGCAACTAAAGTAGCTAATAACATATAGTTTTTAGAAATATAATTTAATGCACCATCAACATCAACATGTTCTTTTTTACCATCATGTTTTGTAAACTGACGAACAGTATTTTCCACCGCCTGTTCAAACATTCCTTTCACAATTGGACCTAAATCAGTCTGTGACATAATATCATCACGTTCTTTATACATGATTTCACGTTGTTGTCGCATCACATCATCATATTGTAATAATTGCTTACGAATATCAAAGTTCTGTCCTTCAACACGTTTTTGAGCATTTTCAATTGATTTTGTTACCATCTTACTTTCAATAGCTTCATCTTCTAAGAAAGAACCCATTCTTTCCTTCATCTTTTCATTCGCAAATCTTTGCATTAATTCATCTTCAAATGAAACAAAGAACAATGAACACCCAGGATCTCCTTGACGACCAGAACGACCTCTTAACTGATTATCAATACGTCTTGATTCATGTCTTTCACTACCAATAACCATCAATCCACCTAATTCCGGTACACCTTCACCTAATTTGATGTCCGTACCACGACCAGCCATGTTTGTCGCAATAGTGACTGCACCCATCACACCTGCTTTTTCAATAATCAAAGCTTCTTTCGCATGATTTTTTGCATTCAAGACATTATGCTTAATTCCTCGTTTATTTAACATCTTACTTAATAATTCAGAAGTTTCTACTGAAACAGTTCCTAATAACACAGGTTGACCATAGCTATGTCTTCTTTCTACCTCATCACAAATTGCTTTATATTTAGCAGATTGTTTTGCGAAAACCAAATCTGGTTTATCATCACGAATCACAGGTTTATTCGTTGGAATTTCTACAACACGCATATTATAGATTGTTCTAAATTCTTCTTCTTCTGTTTTGGCAGTTCCTGTCATCCCTGCTAATTTATTGAATAAACGGAAGAAGTTTTGATAAGTGATAGTTGCTAGAGTGACAGTTTCCTCTTTAATAGGAACACCTTCTTTAGCTTCAAGTGCCTGATGCAACCCATCACTATAAGCACGACCAGGCATCACACGACCTGTAAACTGATCAATAATCATAATACTGGCATTACGAATATCATGACTTCCATCTTCTGTCGCAATCATATATTCAACATTTAAACTCATTGTATAGTTAGCTTTCAATGCTTGATTGATATGATGAACTAAAGCTGTATGTTCAGGATCATATAAATTTTGAATTTTAAATGCCTTTTCTGCCTTATTAATTCCTTCGGCTGTTAAAGCGACTGTTTTACTTTCAATATCAACTTCATAATCTTTTTCTTCACGTAAAGATTTTACAAATTTATCAGCTTGAACATATAAAGCAGCTGTATTTTTCTTACCACCAGAAATAATCAATGGAGTTCTTGATTCATCAATCAAAATAGAGTCAACCTCATCGACCAACGCAAAATTCAATGGTCTTAAAACCTTATCTTCCAAACGTGTGACCATATTATCTCTTAAATAATCAAATCCAAGTTCAGCATTTGTTGTATACGTAATATCACACGCATGTTGAGCTCTTTTTTCATCTTTTGTCAGTTCACGTTTGTTAAGTCCTACTGTTAAACCTAAAAACTCATAAACTTTTCCATTATCTGTTTTATCACGTTCTGCCAGATAATCATTGACAGTCACCACGTGAACTCCTTCTCCAGTTAAAGCATTTAAATAAACCGGAAAAATAGATGTTAAAGTTTTACCTTCACCTGTTTTCATTTCCGCAATATCACCATTGTGTAAAGAAATGGCACCCATCAGCTGCACTTTAAAAGCTTTTAAACCTAAACGTCTATATGCTGCTTCACGTACTGTTGCAAAGGCTTCAACCAAGATATCATCCAATGTTTCTCCGTTTTTTAGGCGTTCTTTAAAAAGTTCTGTTTGATGAGCCAATTCTTCGTCACTCATCGCCTGATATTGAGGTTCCAGATCCATAATCTGTAAAGCCTGTTTTTCAAGTTTCTTTAATATTTTATTATCCTGTGAAAAAGCCTTTTTGATAGAACCAAATAATCCTTTTTTCTCTTTTTGTGGTGTTGTTTTAAATTCAATAGGCTGTTGTGGTTTTTTCACAACATCATCAAATGTTTCAACAACAACATCTTCACCTAAATCATCATTTAAATCCACAATTTCAGCATTCGGATTTAATCCAAGTTCTTCCAATTCTTTGGCTTCTTTCTTTTTTATTTGTTTTCTAATTTCTTGTTTTTTACTTGCCATGAATAAATCTCCTTTCATGCATACTGAAACATTTCACATTATAGCATATAATCTACAGAAAACAAAGTAAATATCACGTAAAATTATTCTAACGAAAAAAAGGATATGCCAATGCATATCACCCTTTCATCAAATCTTTACGACATGTCTAGCTTGTAGGCCACGCTCTGTCGAATAGAGTTCAAACTCTACGAGTTCACCTTCATTTAAAGATTTATAGCCATCTTGTATAATTTGACTATAATGAACGAAAACATCTTTTCCTTCACCACGATCAATGAATCCAAATCCTTTTTCAGCATTAAACCATTTGACTTTACCCTGCATAATCACAACTCCTTTACTTCATGGTTGTATCCATTATAGATGATGCTAATTAAGAAAGAACGCATTTTCTGTCGAGCCAATTTCTTTTTTTGTTTTATTTCCTAGGAAATATATCTTTTTTTGACGAATCAATATAAAAAAATGCACACTTCATAAGCGAAATGTACATTTATAATGTCATAAAACTCTTAGTTGATAAAACAAGCAGTTCTATCTTTTGGGGATGACACTTTTCAATAAGTGATAAACAAGTGGTTAAGGTTGATGATGAAGTTATCACATCATCAAAAATCAATACCTTTTTTCCTTTAAGAACTGTTTCATTTTGAATACCAATTTTGTCTTTAACCCTTTTTCTTTCAGCAAATGACAAGTCACTTTGTTTATACATTTCTTTCTTATAAAGTCCTGTAAAAACATGTGATGAAAATGAATAAGCAATACTTTCCATAGGTGCAAAGCCACGTTTTTCATTTTCTTGGAACGAACTGGGAGCTACTGCAATGATATAATCTTGATATTGTATATGAAAACAGGACTGATAAGAACATAAAAATGCATCTTTTAAAGCATAGTCATAAAGTCCCTTATATTGATAAAGAAGTGATTTAAAGAAATCATCATATTCATATAAAATTCTTAAAGGATGGTGATGAAAAGTTGTTTGAATATCTATAATATGAAACTGAGATAAACATTTCTGACATAGTGGCAGAGTATAGAGAAGATGGGCTAAGGATATTTGTTGCAGAAGCGGTGTGTGACAAATTAAGCATTCATTTTGTTGAGGTCTTTGATGGTATGAATACATTGCTTGATAGATGCGGTATGTTCATTGGATAAAATATAAACATGCCCTTGAGGATGAGAGATTTTACGTCCTACACGCCCTGCTATTTGAATTAATGTTCTACGATCAAACAAATCATTTTCACCATGATAGATAATCACCTGAACATCTTCTACAGTAATTCCACGTTCCAGTAAAGTTGTGGAAACAATCACATCAATGTCGCCTTTTTTCAATGCCTCCAGTTTTTCTTGATTATGTTCATGTATAGAAGAAACACCTTGAACTTTAAGACCATGTAATTTTTGGACAAGTTTATCAACATCTTTTACATAGGGAACAAAAATAATCACTTTCTTCTTCCATTTCCAAAGGAGTAAACGAATGAGCCATATCTGTAACCAATGAGGACAAATGATTAATTGAGGTACTGGAAGATCATAGCCATGGTATCTGCGATTCATAATTAGTAATTCTTCTCCATGTATATCCTCTTTGACGAATGTTGCGCTCAACTTGACATAATGGCCTCTACAACAATTCATAAAAATTTCCTGTAAAACTTTGTTCCCATAAAATGGAAAGGCATCTACTTCATCCCCGATAATTAAATCAAAACCACTTTGTTCAAAGCGATATAATTGATGCATCGTACAAATAACCATCTGTGCATCCATATTTTCGTTATGTCCACCATAAACCAAACCAATATCCAGATGATCAAATGCTTCTTGAATCCTTTGATATAATTCTTTCACTAATTCTTTTCGAGGAATGCAAAAACAAACACGATGACCAATCTGTAAAGCATACTGAATTAACTCAAATACGATTTCTGTTTTTCCAGAACCGCAGACTGCCAAGACGGCGGAATGTTTATGACTTTGATAATTTTTAACAAGCTGTCTGGATATTTCCTTTTGAGTTGGAGATAGTTCAAAATCAAGATGATATTGAACTTGACATGCAGGATATTGATGATTTTCCTGTTGACATGTTTCATCAATCCAGACACGATGGAATTGGATGCACTCACGACAATAATATCTTCCATTTAACTCATATAAGCGCTCTACATTTCGATTATGACATCTTGAACATTCCACTTTTCATCACCCATAGCTATCATACCACAAATCAACACCTCTAAAATCTCAACTTTGTCTTATCTTTTTCTCATATTTCAAAAAACATTTCATACATTGTATGGGGTGAAATCTATGTGTGGAATTATCACAATTTGTAATTATTCAAAACATTTACTTGATTATGATGAAAAAATCATGACAATGACAAAGCTCTTACAAAAGCGTGGGCCTGATCATATGGGTTATTTTATGACACCACATTGTCTTATGGGACATACACGTTTAGCTATTATTGATTTAAAGAATGGGCAACAACCTCTTTTATATACGCATCATGAGCGTACTTATCGCATGACATATAACGGTGAGATTTATAATATGACTGAAATCAAAAATCATTTGATTGAGTTAGGTTACACATTTCAAACAATGAGTGATAGCGAAGTTGTTTTGGCTGCTTATATAGAATATCAGGAACATTGTCTTGATTTATTTGAAGGTATTTTTGCATTTGTAATTGATGATGGTGAAAAATTATTCGCTGCAAGAGATCCTCTTGGTGTCAAACCATTATATTATACATTACATGAAGGAACATTGGTTATTGCTAGTGAAATCAAAAGTCTTTTAAGCTATCTTGGTCAGGCTGTTGTCGATGAAAAAGGTGTCAAAGAACTCTTAGGACTGGGTCCAAGTTTAACACCCGGTCAAACAGTCTATAAAAACATTTATTCCTTAAGACCAGGCTATTATTTATACTTTCAAAAAGAGTTACACATTCAATGTTATTGGAAACTACATGATCAATCCCATGACGAAAATCTGCCAGAAACGATTTTGCATGTGCGTCATCTTGTTATAGAGAGTGTTCAACATCAATTGTTAAGCGATGTTCCTTTATCAACAATGTTGTCAGGTGGTTTAGATTCCAGCATTATTACAGCCATTACTTCACAATATGTGTGTCCACTTTCTACCTATAGCGTCACTTATGAAGATCAAGAGCAATACTTTCATGCCTATGATTACCAGACAACAATGGATGATGACTATATTCATCAGATGGTCACACGTTACACACCACATCATCACAATATTATTTTAAAGCAAACAGATTTAATAGATGCTTTAAAAGAAGCCTTAATTGCCAGAGATATGCCAGGTATGGCAGATATTGATGCAAGTTTTCTTTTATTTTCTAAAGAAATCGCTAAAGAGCATAAAGTCACATTATCAGGTGAATGTGCTGATGAAATCTTTGGTGGTTATCCTTGGTTTTATAAAGAAGAACTCTATAACCAGCCTTATTTCCCTTGGATGCGTGATTTAGATCAGAGATTAAGTATGTTTAATGAAAAAGTTCAAAAATTAAACCTTAAAGACTATATTATTCAACGCTATCAAGAAAGCTTACAAGAAATTCATACTGACAATCGTAAAAAACAGCTTATCTATCTCAATACACAATGGTTTATGCAAACACTTTTAACACGTGCTGACAGTCAAACCATGCGTGCTTCATTAGAAGTCCGTGTCCCTTTTGCTTCTACAAAAATACTTCAATATCTTTATAATATGCCCGAGGACTATATGTTTTTTCAAGGTGAAGAAAAAGGTATTCTTCGTCAGGCTTTTCACGATTTTTTACCAGAAGATATTTTACATCGTAAAAAGAATCCTTATCCTAAGACCTATTCTCCACTTTATGCTCAACTTATCGAAAACAAATTAAAAGAATCCTTAAAGGATCCTTCTAATCTTTTATTTCAATTTTTTGATTATCAAAAGCTTAATGGTTTTATACAATCTCATGGTCAAAGTCTAACTGCTCCATGGTTTGGACAACTTATGATGGGACCCCAACTCATGGCTTATTTCTATCAAATTTATTTATGGGGAAAAATTTATCACATTCAACTTGAATTTTAAGCAGGTCACCCTGCTTTTTTATATTTGATCTTCATAATATGAATGAGGATGTTTTTGTAGATAAGCATCAATAGCCTGTCTTCCTAAATCAGGATCATTAGTAATAATTCCACTTACTCCCATATCTAAATACTGTTTCATTTTCTTTTCATTATCTACTGTCCATATGTAAATAGGAATCATTTGTGAAATAGCTTTTTGAATTAAAGAAGTACTTGCTCGATTTTCTTCAATAGCTAAAAAGTCAATATCCATATTCCATATACTTGCATCAATATCTCCAATACTTCCATAAATACAGTATCCAATCCACCATTCAGGATAAAGATGATGTAAATAAGATACAGTCGGATAATGCAGGGACATAAACATTGTTTGTGAACCCATATGATATTGATTGACAATTTTCACCACCTGATTGACCATTTCACGGTAATTTTCAGGATCAGCTTTGAATTCTATTAATAATTTGATATTGAAATGATGATCTTGCATCTTTTGAATCAAATGTTCTAATGTCGTAGGTTGAGCTGTATAATTTTCATATTGTAATGTTGTATCTTCAAATTGTTGGGCAGTCATTTGTGAAACGGATGTAGATACATGGGATAGACGTGACATTGTTGTATCATGATATACAATTGGAATACCATCTTTAGATAACTGAATATCAATTTCTGCAAAATCACTACCATAATCATTAGCTTTTTCTACAGCTTCAAAAGTATTTTCAATAGCGTACCCTGAACCACGATGCCCTATTACATAAGGCTTATGCAATCTTAAATCTTGATGAAAATAAACAATCCCTACAATAAAAATACAAATGATACAAATAATACGTAAATATTTTTGATAAGTACGTATCCATTGTATTTGTGAAAAATATTGTTTTAATTGACATAAGGCGTATCCTGTTGTTTTTTGGCAATGACTGATCAATCGTTGCAAACGAATGGTATCTAAATTCTGTTGTTGAATGGTCATGATTTCTTTTTCATACTGACAAAATAATGACACAAGATAATTCAAAAAGAAAGTCATTGCGATAATCTGTAAAAGATAAATGATGATATATTGAATAACACTATAACGAAAAGATGCAAAATGCATGAGATATTTTACAAAATAAATATTAAAATCTCGATTATGTAAAAGAGGGTATGGTAAGATATGTATGATACTATTTTCTACGATCACCCACGCTATGATACTCATCAACAATCTTATTTTTTGTAAAAAAGTGATTGTTTTTAGTAAATGGCATCCTTTTTTTATAGCTTGTATCAAAGACATTTGTTTTAAAAATAAATAAAGTGGAACAAAAATCATCATAATATATAAACCATAATAAAATAAATAAATAAGACCAATCAAAATTTGGCCTTGAAGGGTTAATTGAAGTTCATTTAAAATGAAAGATGGAATATCCCATCTAGGGACATAATTATTAATATACCCTACATGAACTAAAGGTAACAATAACAACATATAAAGACCACTTAATACAAAAGTTGGTTTATGAATTGTTTTTAAATTGATGATACTTTTTAAAACAATCTCTTTCAATTGATAAGATTGTTTTTGATGTTCTAAGGTGATGATTTGTATAATCACATACAGATTGTAATAAATCAAAAGCATCATCGTCAGTACTAAAATCAAAAATATAATGATTCCCGGTAATGATAAAAAAACTTCTATCATATTTTGATTAAAAGCAATACTGACTGATGCCTTCTTTAAATATTCCTTTAAAATAAGTCTGAGTATCGGACTTAAACAAAAAAGAATGATCAGCTTATAAATAATTGTAAACTGTAAAACATTCTTAATGAAAGATCCATATTTTTTCATCACACTGACCATCCCCTTTAGCTACTATGATACATAATCCTGCCACTTTGTCAAATCTCTTTTCCAAAAATAATATTTGTAAATGAGAAAAGTTGCGATAGTACTCATAAGGGCAATATAAAATTGAGGATAACAAAGTTCTAAACTTAAACGTAAACTGAATACCCCAGAAAATGGGAAAATATGCCATGTCAAAAACTCATAAATCTCCATTGCAATAATCCCTATTAGTCCAATACAGCATAGTATATAACTTGTATATCCCCAATGCATCCAAATGCTAAATATCGTAATCATCATGCATGTAACAGCAATGGGATTATTCATTAAAATAAACCCTGATACATCCTGCACTCCCTTATATCCACCAAACCAGGTCATAAACATCGTTGATAAACTGAATATAAAAATGATTGTCATAAGTATTTTTCTTTTCATATTGATCACCCACTTACAGTATAGTGGATTATACGCAAAACTTTCTTAATAAATTCTTAATATTCTATAAAAGAAAAACAAGATCATTCAAGACCTTGTTCTTTCTTTAATCTTTCTTGTTTATTTTTTTGCGTTTTGATGACTTTTTGACGAGAGAATTCTTCTCTATCTTTTTCATCTAAAGATTCACTAATGAATTTCACTGTTCTTTCAAATTCAGGAATAGAAATGTTTTGCAAAGCATTAGCTCGTTTTTGTGTTTTACGAATAGCATTGGCTAAACGATAAACAGCGTTTTCTATTTCTGCTAATTTCACAGTTAATTCTTTAACATGATAGAAACATCTATATGCATAATCCACTTTAGAGTTTGCTCTTTCAAAACCATATCCTAGACGAAGAGGTGTTTTTTCATAGCTTACTTTTGGAATTTCGACTCCCATAACGCTTCGATAAGTCACACTCAATCCTTCATCAATAGGAACAGCTTCAACAATATCACTGATAATACCAAGTGACATGTTCGCTTCCTGAAGAGCATAATAAGCTTTTTGATAAGAATCTGTAATATCATCTCTGATCAATTTGACATCATCTAATAAATTCATCATTTCCTTGATGAGAACATTTCTTTTTTTATCCATCAAGTCATAACCCAAATATGCGAGTTCTAATGACTTTTTGGTAGCAATCAAATTCCCCTTTGTTGGAAAGACCTGATTAGCCATTATCTACTGCCTGCTGTAACTCTTTAATCATTGTATCTTCTTGAAGATCAAATTGAGCTACTGCCTTTTCATGATCATAGAATTGTTCTAACACCGCATTATCAATACGATCTAATTCATTCTTAGGAAGAACAGATAATAAAGTCCATCCTAAATCTAATGTTTCTTCAATAGATCTGTTTGTATTGAAACCTTGGTTAAGGAAATGTTGTTCAAATAAACGTCCAAATTCCATATATTTTCTATCAACAGGTGTTAATTCATCTTCACCAATAACTGATGTTAATGATTTAACATCCTGAACATGTGCATAAGCTGCAAATAACTGGTTAGATACATCTGAATGATCAGCTCTTGTATATCCTTCACCAATACCATCTTTCATCAAACGAGAAAGTGATGGAAGCACACTGACAGGTGGATAAATACCCATTGAATTCAATTCAGAATCAAGTGTAATCTGACCTTCAGTGATATATCCAGTTAAGTCAGGTACTGGGTGAGTAATGTCATTGTTAGGCATTGTTAAAATTGGAATTTGTGTCACTGATCCTTTTGCTGATTTAGAAATACCAGCTCTTTCATATAATGAAGCTAAGTCAGAATATAAGTATCCTGGATATCCTTTACGTCCAGGAATTTCTCCCTTACTTGAAGAGAATTCACGTAAAGCTTCACAATAAGAAGTGACATCAGTATAAATAACCAAGACATGCATATCATGTTCATAAGCTAAATATTCAGCTGCTGTTAAAGCACAACGTGGTGTTAATGTACGTTCAATGATTGGGTCATTAGACAAGTTCAAGAACATAACAACTCTTTGCATAACCCCAGCTTCTTCAAAAGAACGTCTGAAGTATTCAGCAACGTCATTTGTAACACCCATTGCCGCAAAGACAACTGCAAATCCACTACCATCATCATCTTTAACTTTGGCCTGTTTAACGATTTGTACAGCTAATTGATTGTGTGGTAAACCTGAACCTGAGAAGATTGGTAATTTCTGTCCACGAATCAAAGTTGTTAAACAGTCAATAGATGAAATACCAGTGTTAATATAGTTTCTTGGATAAACACGAGCAACTGGATTTAATGGTTGACCGTTAATATCCATAGATTTTTCTGCATAGATTTCTCCAAGACCATCAATTGGTTTTCCTGCTCCAGAGAACACACGTCCTAAGATTTCCTTAGATACAGGAAGTTCCATTGGATGACCTAATAATCTTGTTTTTGTATTGGCAAGAGATAAAGAGTTTGTTCCTTCAAAAACCTGTACAACAACTCTTTCTCCTTCAATTTGAACGATACGTCCTAAACGAGTTGAACCATCTTTTAATTGTAATTCGACCATTTCGTCATATGAAGCATCTTTAACATGATCTAATACGACTAATGAACCATTAATTTCGTTCAACCCTACATATTGTAGACTCATCACATTTTCCTCCTTTAGTCAATAGATGCAACTGCTTCATCAATTTCTTTATAATAATCATCAAATAAAGCTAAATTATTGTTAGGAACATCATATTTCATTTTGACAACTCTATCAAAAATACCTGTTTCCAAAATCAAACGAATTGGTTTTCCAGCACTGACAACTTCTTTACCACGTTTATATAAGTATAAGATGACTTCCATCATCTTTAATTGTTTTTCTAATGGTACATAAGTATCATCTGGATGGAATGCATTTTGTTGTAAGTAACCAACACGTACTAATTTAGCAACTTCAATCACTAATTTCTGATCATCTGGTAAAACATCAGAACCCATTAATTTGACAATTTCCATTAATTTTGTTTCTTCAGCTAAAATACTTGATAATTCCTGACGATCTCTTAAGAATTTTGGATCAACATTTTTATTGAACCATCTTTCAAGATCAGGAATATATTCACTATAACTTTGATTCCAGTTAATCGCAAAATAGTGACGTGCATAAGCTAAAGCTTTATCCAATGCCCAGAAAGTACGTACGAAACGTTTTGTATTTTGAGTCACTGGTTCAGAGAAGTCAGAACCTTGTGGTGATACGGCACCAATGATTGTGACTGAACCTTTTGTTCCATTTAAGTTATTCATATATCCCGCACGTTCATAGAATTGTGATAAACGTGATGGCAAGTATGCTGGGAATCCTTCTTCAGCAGGCATTTCTTCCAAACGTCCAGAAATTTCACGTAACGCTTCTGCCCAACGAGAAGTTGAATCTGCCATGATGGCAACATGATATCCCATATCACGATAATATTCAGCAAGTGTGACCCCTGTATAAATAGAAGCTTCACGAGCCGCAACTGGCATGTTAGAAGTATTAGCAATCAATACTGTTCTGTCTGTTAAAGGTTTGTTAGATTTAGGGTCAATCAATTCTCTAAATTCTTCAAGAACCTGAGTCATTTCGTTACCACGTTCTCCACAACCTACATAAACGATAATATCGGCATCACACCATTTTGCTAATTGGTGCTGAGTCATTGTTTTTCCAGTACCGAATCCTCCTGGAATAGCAGCTGTTCCACCTTTAGCAATTGGGAACAATGTATCAATAACACGTTGTCCTGTCACTAATGGCATTGAAATTGGTAAACGTTTTGTAACCGGTCTTGCCTGTTTGATTGGCCATTTTTGTGTTAATGTACATTCCACAATTTCACCATCTGCCGTTTCAATTTTCATGACAACATCATCAATTTTGTATTGTCCAGATGGAGCCACTTCAATAACTTTTCCTTTTGTATATGGTGATACCATACATTTATGAGTGATTAAGTCAGTTTCAGGAATTGTAGCATAAATATCTCCACCTTTGACTTCATCACCGACTTTTGCAACCATTGTGACATCCCATAATTTATTTTTATCCAATGGATCAACATGGCTACCAGTTGGAATGAAAGCACCAGATTCTTTTGCAATTTCTTCTAGTGGTCTTTCAATACCATCAAAAATATTTCTTAAGATACCAGGACCTAAAGTAACAGAAATAGGTTGTCCAGTTCCATACACAGGTTCTCCTGGTTTTAATCCTGTTGTTGTTTCATAAACCTGAATTGTTGTTAATTCTTTTTTGATAGAGATAACTTCTCCAATCAATCTCGCATTACCAACATAAACCATTTCTAACATAGAAAAGGCATCTGTATCTTTGACTGTAACAACGGGACCATTGATTGAATAAATTACATTTTCATTCACACTCATACCTCCCGTTTCTATCTAATAATTAATCCAGAATTTTTATTAAACCAATCTTTTTGATTATTTAAAGCAAAATCTAAAGTTTCATCAACAACTAAAGAAGATGCTTTATTTTCAAGAATAAATCCACCAATTTGAATATCATCACTTGCTTGAACTTCAATATCAGTTCCAAAAGCTTTCACAAACGCATCTTTGTTTTTGAAATCATCATGAGATACATACATGATAGACTTAGAATCTTTAAAATCAGCAGCAACTTTCTTTATTTTTGCTTCTACAAAAGGTAAATATTCATCACTTTTGACAAAAGCTTTTAATTCATCACGTGCCTGATCAAAGATGTTTTTCACATATTCATCTCTTTTTTCAATTAATTTTTTTGTTCTTTCAATATGACTTTCAGAAATTTCTGCAGAAGCGTTAGAACTCATTTCTTCTTCTTCCTGTTTCAATTTTAAATCAGCATCTCTTTTGGCTTCTGCTTTCATAGATTCATAAGCTTCATCTTCAAGAGCTTTCACTTCATTTAAAATTGCCTGTTCTTCGCTTTTTGCCTGTCTTTCAATTTCATCTTTCATATAGAGAAATACTTGATCAATATTTTGCATAATCTATCTCTCCTATAATTTCACTCCAATAGCTTCAGATACATAACCGTCGATTGTTTCACCAATCTTAGAATTTCCATGACGGTCAGGTATTTCTGTAATGAGTGGTTTTTGTTGTTTTAATTTAATCTCTGATATAATATCTGGACACATATCAACTAATTTTGTAGTCACTAAGATAATCGCAATAGATGAATCTCTCATCTTTGACTGTAAAACTTCAAGAAAATCTTTTCTTGTATGCACAACCACACCTTCAATACCTACAAGTCTTAGTCCCATTAATGTATCAATATTATCGCTGATTAAGAAAAATTTCATATAATCAGACCTTTCTTGTAAAAATTATAAAGCGTTGATAATTAAGATTGAAATTAATAACCCGTAAATGGCAACCCCTTCACCTAAGGCAACGAAGATCAATGCTTTACCGAAGTTGTTATCATTTTCAGAGAAAGCTCCAATAGCAGCAGGAGCAGCAGCAGCAACGGCAATACCTGCACCTAATGCAGAACATCCAGTTGCTAATGCAGCAGCTAGAAATCCCATACCTTGAGCAACTGTACCAACAATAGAAGCACCTTCAGCGGCAAATGCTGAACCCATTGATAAACATAAAGTTAAAGCAACAGCTCCAAAGAATCCTCCAACATGAGTTAATAAACGCCATTTTGCACTTTCTTTGCTTACTTTAGAAGTAAACATTTTGACTAATGGTAAAGATAATAAAACAACAGCAATAGCAGGTAAAATAAACATCATTAAATTCATAATTTTTTTCCTCCAAATATTTCTTTTTATTTTTCTTGAATTGAATGGAAAGGTTTTCCTTTTCCTTCATAATAACGTGAGAACATTTCATAGAACTCTAAACGTAAAACCTGAATACCAACAATCATACCTTCCAAACACATAACGAAGATATTACCAATAATAGCTACTAAAATATATCCAAAGTTAATGATACCTGGACCTCCAGCAACCATTTCAGCTAATGTGTAAACAACCATCATCATTCCGGCATGTGATAAAACGAATCCACCTACACGTAAGAATGACATCGTATTAGCAATGAATGTCAGCATAACTTCAAATAATTCAAAGAACGCTTCTGTAAAGAAAGCCCCAAAACCATGTGGGAACATCTTTTCCCCTTCAAGTTTATGACATAACGGTTCTTTTAAGAAAATCATCACGACTGGCATTGCAATCAATAAAACAATATAGACTGGTCCACCAAGAGGTAAATTCATTCCCACAAGCATATTGGCAACTAATAATAGAACTGATACATAGAATACAAGTCCAGCGACACCATTTTGTGAAAACAACATTTCTCCCCAGTTTTTCTTCTTAATATTCAAGAAGATATTAAATGCGATAGAAATGATAATCAATACAACCCCTGTCGCAATGGCTGCCATTAATAATGTCATCGTATTTTCTGATTCCATTGGTAAAAACATTGGTTCCATAAAATGTTCAAACAATGCTTCACTACCAAAGATAGAACCAAAAACAAATCCAAAGATCGTACTTGAAATACCTAAACGCATTCCAACTGCACCTAATTGCATACCTTTCCATTTATAGAAGAAGTATCCAACTAATGATAAGACAATCCCTTGTCCAATATCACCAAACATCATACCAAATAAGAAAGTATAACTAATAGCCACTAAATTGGTTGGATCAAAGTCAGTGTATGATGGCACACCATACATTTCCACAAACATTCTAAATGGTTTTGAAAACCAGTTGTTTTTTAATTTTGTAGGTGGTGTCAAACGTGAATCACTCATAGCTGAACTGATTTCTACTTTGACATCATCTAACTGTTCAAATTCTTCTTTAATATTCTTTGCATCTTTTTCTTCAGCAAAACCATATACAGCGGCATTTTTGCCAAAGACAACGACATATTTTTGAGCATCATATGTTTCATTCAATTTTTTAGAAACTGAATAAATATGATTCATTTCTTCCATATTTTCACTAAACAGTTTTTCAATTCTTTGATCAAGCACTTGAATATATTGTTTAGCTGTGTCGTCTTCTTCTTTTAAAACTTCTAATGCTTCGCTAGGTTTACCATGTACGAATTCAGGAATATGAATACGTTCAAAATACAATGAAGAAAAGATGTTATCAATTTCAGGAGCATTATCTGCAGTTGCAATATAACTACAATATGTTTCCTTTGTTCCTTTATGTAAAACTTTAAATAAGAATTTCTGTTCTCCATAATATTTTAATTTATCTAAATTCATTGTTGGTAAACGCCCAAAACGAATCTGTAAATATTTACAAGAGAATAATCTATCAAAATCAATATTTGCATCAATCATATGCTCTAATTGAGCAATCGTTGCTTCATTCTCTTGAATCATCGTTAATAAATCTTCTTTGACTTTTTCAATCTGTGCAGCTTTTTCTAATACATTACAGAAGAATGTATCAGCTTGAATAATATTCATACGAACATTATCAACATCTGTGCTTTTTAATTGAAGACGATATTTATCCCTCGCTTCTTCCATTCTTGCGATTAAATCAGCATAAGGATTTTCACGATTTAATACTGATAATCCCTGTACTGAATCAGCAAATTTAGAAGCAGGTTCAGGATGAAAATTGTCAAGATTAATCAGCTTCAATAATACAGCATCATATTGCTGTGCTGGAAATTCAATTTCCAGAAGCTTTAATTTTGCTATTGCCATATATTTCTCCCTTCCTTATACTGCTTTCTTCTTTAAAATTGATTTTGCTAAAACAAACACAAGGCAAGCAACAATCACAATAGCAAATGGCATAATTGGTAAATTGATATGTGCTTCATATACACAACCAAAATACACTAAAATTGCATAAACAATAATCAAACCACAAACTCCCTTCATGGAAAGGACTTTTTCCATTGTTGAATTTTCCAAATACATTTTCTTAAATGCACCAATTGTATAAGTTCCAACAATGAGAAGAAGTATTCCATCAACAAGTTTATAAACTGTTGATAATGGTAATGCTATTGCTGGATAGAGGCTAATTGTATAGAAAACATCTCCATAAATAAGTCCTCCAAGCAGTGTCGCTACACCAAGTGATAGAAGTAAACTTCCCATTTTTTTCTTTCTCATAAGAAGTCCAAGCAGTGCTAATACAGCTCCAACTCCTAAGTCCCCCAAGAAGATAATGAAAATAATATAATAAAGTGCTGCCACAGCAATCGTTGTATCAATGATATCTGTTTGTTTCACCTTACTTAATATTTCAAACGGTCTGACAATTTTCGCATTATGCACAACTGTTGGTGCAATGATTTCCTGATGATCTAAAATATCTGCAGGTAATTCTTGATATTCCATACCGTGAATATGTTTTAACATATCCTTAAATTCACCAATCATACGTTTTGGAATAAATCCATAAATCGCACATTTGCTTTGGAAATCCACTACAAAAGTCTTAAATGATTCAATTCTTTGTAAGAACAAAGCAGTTGAATATAACTTCAACAAATCAACTTTGTGTGTTTCTCTTAAAATTGTCATTTTCTGATCCATACGTAAGATATATTCTTCCATCGCATGAACTTCTTCTTCTAATTCCTTTTTTGCATCATCAACTTTACCATGTACAAATGAAGGAATCACAATTTCTTCAAACCCTAACGCTTTAAATATATTGTCAACTTCCAGTAGTAAACTGTTTGTCACAATATAACAACAATATACATACTGACGATCTTCACCTAATTTATTAAAAATAAATGGTCGACCCTCATAATATTTAATTTTATCAAGATGTTGTCTGTGAAAACGTCCAAATCTGGCTTTCACATATTGACAATCTAATAAATGATCAAGATTGACTTCACTTAAAGTCATTCTCTTTAAGATTTCCAATGTTTTTTCATTTTCATCTTTTTCCGTTATTAATTGATCTTGAACATCTTTAATCTTTTTAATTTCAGCTTCCAATTCACTTAAATATTGATTTGTTTTATCAAAATTTAATGTTTTATCAGGAGCTAAATCTTTATTCAAATCCAACTTCATATCAGATGCAACCTGAATCAAACGATCCAATAATTTTGTATAAGCACTATCTTCAAATAATGCATGAACACCTTTTACATTATTGACAATCTTTGAAGCAGGTTGAGGATAAAAGTACTTGGAATCTTTGAGTGTAAATAAGACTTGATCTAAATCACGACGATCAAAAGTCATATTTAACAATATCATTTCTTCTATAGCCATATCTTGTCCCCCTAATAGATGAGCATCGCTTCAATTTGACTCGGTGCCTCTCCATATCTTAAACCTTCAATAATATGTTTAAGATTATCAATTTCAACTTGATATACAATTTTATATGTCATATAAACCAATGCACTATCTGTTGAAAATCTCATGAAACGTCTTGCTAAATTATATCTGATCTTTTCTGTATAATATTCAATATATACAAATTCCTGATCATCAACATATAATTTATAAGGTGATTCAGATAATTTCTTTAAAAATTCACTGGCATCCTTTGTTTCAATGAGTTCAAACATAACACTCTTTGGAATACGACTATATTCCATAAATAATGTTTCTCTAATTTGATCTGGCGATGCATTGAAATATTTCTTTAGACGATATATCTTTGTAATATTCTGTAACTCTATAGATGTATTGATCATTGTTAATAAATCTTTACGTTTCTTTCCTTTATACAGCTTATTAACGACATCAACATACTCGGCATAATAAATATGCTTTAATTCTAATTCCAATAAGTTTGAATCAAATCTTTCATCTTCTTCTGGTTTATATTTAAGTAATGCATCATAATACTTTGTACCTTTCAACAAAAACAACAAACTATCATAATCATTAATTGCCAATAAACCATAAAGATCAAAACTCGCATATTTATTCAAATAATCAGGAATTTCAATTTCATAACCCGTATAGTAATCTGAAACAATTAATCTTGCTTTTGTTAAAATTAATTGAATTTCCAGTTCCATTACACCTAAGCGATAAAATTCTAATTCCTTTTTAGAAGCAAAACGCATCAAACGATCAAGTCTTAAGAAGATTTCTTTATTTAATAAAGCTTCCAATTGACCACGATGAACATTCACTTCTTTTAAATCAGCTAATATATCACTATAAGCTGTTTCACTTTTCAAATAAGCAACTAAATCATTAATGCTTCTTCTTTTCAAAAGCTCCTCATAATTTTGTTCAGTTAATCTATGTGAATACATAGAACGTGCTTTTGCTAGAATTGCATTGGATGAAAAAGAACTCATACGCTCACCTCTCTCTATATTTCTTTACAACGATTAACAATGGTAGAAACCCATTCATCTTTATTCTTTTCGTAAAGACTAGAGAGCTGATTTAGTGATTCTTTGTACTCTTGTTCATTTTTGACTCTAGTTTCTTGAATCTTTGCTTCTAATTCTTTTTTATGAGCATCAATTTTGACTTGATATTCTTTCACAAAAGAATCATAGATTTCTTTCTTTTTTGCATTCATATTGGCTTGAACATCTTGCTTTTTCTTTTTTGCTTCTTCAACCCTTTTTGAACACTCCAAATCTATTGAAACAATATCATCAATAATTTTGTCCAAAATAATCCCTCCTCACTTTAATCATTTATTCTCACATAGTTTACTCCTATTTTTTTAACATTTCAAGAAAAATAGCACTTTATGAAAAAGAACCAAAAATACTTTGATTAAAAAAAGAAAAAATAGAAAATATCTCTATTTCTATCTTTTCATTTTTATAATCAAAAAGATTGATAAATACATATCTTTTCTAATTTACGTACTGCTGTTCCTCTAAAAAACAATTGTCATCCTAAAGTCATAGGAAAATTAACAAACATTGCCTGTAACCATAAAGCAATCACTTGATTTCCAGCATTTTGAAATAAAAGAGTTGCAATAAAACTCATGATGGGACACATCAAACAGACAATCATTGTACAAATCGTCATTTGAAAAATTTGTGGTGATGTTTCCTGTGGATTGAATCTTTTCATTGTTAAAGCGACAGCCCATTTTTCTACAAAACATAATTCAATAATCACTGCAATAGGCCACATAATCCATAATTCATGAAACGCCATGACAAAAGCCATAGCTATAGTAAATAAAAAGTGATGTCATTTTGATTTCATTCATTTTGTCCTCCTTCTTTTCGCACAAAAAAACATATGTGTTGTTCATAATCATGATCATTGCACATGTACCATTTCCAATACCACCACTGTTTCTATATGCAATTTTTAACGGGACTTAATTTAACATATTAAAAAAAAGATGTAAGTCTTTTTTTAAAATTTATATTTTATGTTAGAATAACATCAGGAGGTACTCATCATGTCATATCAATTACAAAAAGCCCATCCACAAGATGTTCCTGTTATCTTTGAAATGATATTAGAAAGAGATCAGTGGATGAAAAAAAAGGCATTACTCAATGGCAAGATACACATTATCTTGATATCTTCCCACTTTCCTACTATCAACAGGAACAAGAAAAGGGAAACTTATTTGTTCTTACCGATAACAAACACAACATTATTGCCAGTGCGGTTGTCCATGACTATGACAGTAATTGGCATGATCATCAACCTGCTCTTTATATTCATCGTTTAGTCAGTCGTCCTCATTTACAGGGTGGTTCTTATTTTTTGAAACGTATTGAAGATTATGCCAGACAACTGAATAAACATTATATCAGGTTAGATTCTATGACAAGTAATCAACCATTAACACAATACTATCAAAAACATGGGTTTATTGCTGTGGGGGAATGTGAAGAAGGATTATATCAAGGAACATTAAGACAAAAAGCAATATCACCACAAAAGAGAGTGTCAGTTTAGGCACTCTCTTTAATAATAATTTCAAATTCATCATCTTCATCAATATGATCAAATATAATATATCCTTCTCCACCTTCTTCAATGATTTCATCAGGTAAAATTTCCTGTCCGTCTTTCATAAGTATAAAAGAATAATTTTTCAATAATTCTGGATGAACATATAAATCTAATTCATGATCTTGATAGCCTATACCAATCTGATTCATATCCACATCTTCTCCTCTTGCAAATGACATTCTATAAGTAGAAACAGAGAATGTTTTTTCTATTTGACCCTGCACTTTTACTTTTAGCTCCTGCAAAGTATTTTCTATAATTTCTTGAATAGAAATAGTCTGCTTTTGCAAAAAAGTAGTTGGTATATTGGCGATAGCTAATTTTCTTTGAATCAAAACTTGATATTGAGGATTTTTTTCAATTGCAGACTGATATTCCTGAATCATTTTTCTTTGTGTGGGTGTTGGTAAAAAAGCTGTCAAAGCCTGAACATAATCATCGATGTCTTCAAGTGTAAGTGTCTGTTTCATTCTGCCACCTCCCTCTCTATATTTTGAATGAGTTCAATCCATTGATTGCTCATCAGCATATCTTTATAAACATTTTCTGGATGATATGTATGATATAAGAAATATTTGATATTATTAGGAGCATTAGAATGTCCAAATGCGACTTTATAAATTGCTTTATGTTTTGAAAATTCAGCCCAATAATATTCTAATAAGTTGACATAATCTTTAATTTGTGATTTTTGTTGTTCATCAAAAACATAATCTAAATAAGGACTTTCAAGTGCCGGTATATAATAATATTTCAATAAATGAAAAGTATCTGTAAGAATTTTTCTAATCATCTCATCTTTATTTAATTTTTTGTTTTGACATATATAATTTTCAAAACCTTTTTTAAATATTTGTCCTTCACTTTCATTTTGATTCATTTTCTGACTTGTTTCACCAATCATGACAATATCAATACGATAGAAAAGATAACCCATATGCCATAACTGACCTTTTAAAATACGAATAATTTCTTTTTCCTTTTGTTTTTGATCTTGAACATGAAGATATTCATGATGAAAATCATTGAGTTCTTCATAAAAATCTCGCATTAATGTAAAAACATAGAAATCTAAAAATGATATCAAAGCCTGTGCATATTTAACGTTTTGTATTTTTAAAATTGACATATTCATATAACTGAATGTTCTTAAATAATGATTTTCAAAGTTCTGCATCATTTTTTCTGTCAACTCCATTTGATCCAAATGACGATAATCTTCCAATGAAGAATGTTTTTTTCTAAAAGATGTCCACTCACGTGTCAAAACAATTGCATAATCCGAACAAATCCCCTTAAGATTACAAAATTCTTCTACATCATCATGTATTCCTTGTGATAAAGTATAATTGGTATCATTATTATATGTCTTTTCATTATGGAACTGAATATCTGTATCTATCTGAGTCATTGATAATTCCTCTTGCGTATGTTCATGAGGTTTTTTATTGGCTGATCTATAAATACCATCTTCATCCTTTTGAAAACCATCGCTCTCTTGGCAATCATGACTCTCTTTTGTTGATGAAAAATTGACTCTATTCACAATAGATGCATAAATATATCCACTTAAAGAATGATTGAACTTTTCTACAATCTTTTTGCTTTCATTCTTCCAATGTCTTGAAGCATAGATTAAATATAAATCATATCCAAAACCAGTTGCCATTTCTTCTACTATATTTTCAGGCAAAACAATGCTTTGAAATGCTTGTTTATATCGCAACTGTAAATCTATTTTCACATAGAGAAGCATAAAAATCCAACGATAAATCTGATAAAAATATTGGTAAACTTGTTTCGCACTTAAATGACCATAGGGTTGAAAGACAAGATATTTTGCTGAGCGATCCGTTGCACGTTTAGAAGTATAATCAGGGCAATTCGTAATATAAGGCTTCACTGCATCAAAGAATTCTAAATCTTTTTTAAAAATATGATTGCCTGATGATCCTCCTGCATCTTTGACTTTTGTTAGAGAATAATACTTCATTTCCAGATGAGATTTATATGTAACCATTTCATCAAACATTTCCTGTAAATGAGCAATAGATTTTAATCCTATCTTGTCTAAATAGTCTTGAAAGGTCATCTTTCCTTCCATTTTCATATCATGTGGAAAATGAGCAAAAACAATTGCTTTTAAAAGATGGAATAATTGTTTCTCATCTTCTTTTAGAATTCTATTAAGTTCCACTTGTTTTTTGATAAAAATATCATGTTCATCATCTAAATCATGATTAAAATGATGATCTTCTAAAAACTTCTTAAAAGCTTCTGAAGTTGTACAAAAACATTGTCCTTGTTTAAATAGTTCTTTATATTCCTTATCGTTAAGACATACAAGATAAGGTGAAAGTTCATTTCTTAAATAAAATAAACGTATGATATTTTCAAAAAATTCCTTCATATGAGATGGATCATCATAATAATTGATATTTTGATTTTCTAAAGCCTCATTCATATAATTGATTGTTTTTTGAATATCTTCTTCAATATGTTGAGGATGAATAATAATTTCATCGATATCAATATTCAATTTCAATAAAGGTTCTATATCAAATAAATCAATAGCTTGTCGTAAAGATGTTTGATTATCTACATTTTCCATAATTCATGACATTTATACATATATAAATGCCTGTCACCTCCTTATATACTATATCAATATTCTAGCATATAAGCGAAAAAGTGACATCATTTTCCTACCTATTCTGTAAAAATAATGTCACTCTATAATGTCAAATCTCAAAATCTATGACAACAATTTCCAAATAACAATAAGTAAGAATCCTATCATTTCAATCAATATCAATATGACTTGTATTAACTGTTTTCCTATGAAATCATCAATATTTTCTAATAAATATTGAATAAAGATATTTTGTTCTAATGTCTCATTTTTTATAACCATACGTTTGATGTCTTCATATCTTTCTTCATTCATCGTTAAAATCTCCTTTAATAAAAAATGGCATATACGCAAATGAGCATTAAGAAGACTGCATTAAAAACAACATATCTTAAATAAATAGATTGTTCTTTTGCTAATTCATCAACTAATTCTTGAATAAGTTCTTGTTCATTTATGATCACTTGTTCCATAGAGTTAATCCTCCTCGTCTTTGCGTTTAAGCAAGAATTTGAATTCTTGTTCAGATTTTTCTTGTTGTTTTATTGTTTTTTCGAAATATGTATTGTAACGATTCTCTAAAAATCTCAAATCACATCCATCAAGGCTGTAATAAAAACACAAATGTCGTCTTATGTCATTAAAACAACTTAATATCATTTGACATAAAGAATAAGCCTCTCTATTGATTCTTAAAGCTTTTTCATAATCAAGTTTTTTATCATAAGGATCTCCATTTAAAAGAAAATCCAATCCTCTTTTATCTCCTTTTTCATATTCTTGTTTTGCAAAATCAAAACATTGTTGAAATATTTCTAAAGCATTTTCATAATTTTTTTCAGCATAATATTTTCTTGCTTGTTTCATTGCGTTGTATAAATCCATTGCATTAACCTCCATTTGTTCAAAATTGTATTTTGTCAGGTATTCCTAAGTCTTTTTATAAAGACTTAGGAATAAAATACTTTTTGCCATTCATGAAATAATCATGCATGACTTTTCATGTTAATCAATTGGTATAAAACGAGAACAATAATGATTTGGACCGACTCTTTTATCATCAATATCACAGCGATGAGCATCTTTAAAATATGCATAATGTCGACAATATTGACAAACTTTATCACTATCCCATAATGAACAGTCTTGACATTTTACTTTACACATAACTTTTTCCCTCCTTTCACTTATTAAGATAAATACATGTAGGAATTCCCATTTTTACTATAAGTTTACATGTTTTATGCTCATTCTTTTAACCTTTAAAGTATTTACAATAATAATTTGGACTCACTCTTTTATCATCAATATCACAACGATGAGCATCTCCAAAGTATACATAATGTTGACAATATTGACAGACTTTATCACTTGCCCATAATGAACAGTCTTGGCATTTCACTTTACACATAACTTTTCCCTCCTTTCACTTATTAAGGCAACAACAAATAAAAAATCCCATTTTTATTTGGGATTCTTTATTTCACTTCATTTACAATTTCAAAATCATCTGGTAACTGTTCCAGTAAAGGAACATTTTCATATTTTGATACAAAATCAGCAATATCACGATGAGATTCATCTGTCATCTTTGCACATGACAAAATGATATTTTCTAATACTGCTCGACATTCTTGACAAATAGGATGACAAATATCAGCCCATTGACCATCTTTTATTTTTTTAGAAGGCATAGCTATAAATGCTTTTTCTTCATCTTCTATCACCTTGATATCATGTACTGCAAAAACATGATCAAAGACAATACTCGCAATAAATTTTAATCTTGTTTCATTATTCAATTTTTTAATACGTACGTTTGTAATCATTTTTTCCACTCCTTATCTTATTTTTCCTTGAATAATAAATCCATTCCAGTCTTCTTTATCATTTTCATTTCTTAAAAGATAACCTTGACTTTGACATAAATGTAAATAATTTTCTAAATGTCGTTTGATAAAACGATATGACTTTGGATAAACTTTTGATACATATTCTGGAAATTCATTGGCATAAATCTGTAATTCTTTTAAAGCCTGTCGATCATCTCTTAAATATTTTTTTGTTTCTAAAAAGGATTGATAAACATTTTTATTTTCACAATATTTTCGATAAAATGTTTTCATAAAAATAGCAGCATTATGATCCTGAATAGCTTCAACTGTTAATATCATAGTTTTCACCCCTGCTAATTCAAATGCTCTCCTTAATCCATAAATACCTTCTCCAGGCAATACATCTCCTTTTGCGGTTAGACATGCTGATAAGACTAAAAGATTTGTATTTTTTAAATCCATTTCTTTTTGAATATCATTAGCAGAGACATAACCTTTTTGATATTCTTCCTTATGATTTGTCTGATTATATCCAGCTAAACATAATCTTCCTCTCTCCATTATGTTTTGTTCATCTTGCAAATATTCTCCATGCGTTGATACATGTAATATGGAAGGACTATGAACAGCTAAAAATTCTGTTACATTGGCCTTCTTTCCACTGTAAATCTTAGCTTCAGGAAAAACACTTTGAATATAATGCCCTTCGACAAGACTTCCCGGAAGTGATGATTTCTTCCCTTCACCTCTTGTTTCGTCAAAACCATCGTCAGCTAATGTATCATCAAAATCTGGTGATACAAACGATACAATATCATCATGATTATGAATATTCCCTTCATAAAACAATCCTTTGGGTGAAGAAAGATAACTGATATCTTTATCAATGAATCGTTCAAAAGATACATGATACAAATCACCATCTGGACATATATAAATATGTTGAATATGGTTTAGATGCTTTTGAATCTTATCTATTCCATAATCATCAACAATATAGCTTTCAAATAAATCTTTGCCTATGACAACCAAACCATATTGATGCTGATTTAACTGATAATAATCCAATAACAAATCATTGTCCTGTAAATGACTGACTATCATAGAATCATTCATATTCAACATCAGCTGATCTTGATATTGTTTCATCATTTGTTTTAATTCTTCATGTATCTTTTCTTTTTGTTGTTGAAGATGAAGAATAGTGCGTGTATCTACAGTTTGATGTATCTGTTTTTCAATATGATTCATATGATTGATTTTTTGAGTATATTGAGGAATTTGTTTTAAACGACTGCGTAAGACTTCAATATCTTGAATGATATTTTTATAGGATACAAGATATTGATAATCTGTTAAATTTCTATGGTGATGAAAATAATATGATTGATATATTTGTATAACACCAACCAAGGATAATAGAAAATTTTTATGTGAAGCTTCGCTTAATAAATAATATTGATAAATCTGCTGTTTCATATCTTCTAAAAAACGTTTCGCATACATTTCAAAAAGATTATCAATATGAAGTTTATGATAAGATAAAACCAATTCCCCTAAACAAAGTAATGTCGTCATATGTTTTGGTCCTAAAACTTTATGATATAATTCATAGGCATCTCGATATAATTGATTGGATTTTATTAAATCTAAAGATTCATAAGCTTGAGCCATAATATGTAAAGCATTTATTGTTTCAGAATGTGATGGTCCTTTGACCAGTTTTAATTGTTGATAATACTGTTCCAACAACTCAATGGCTTGAGGTGATTGTTTATGATTTTGTAACATTGAAGATATAAATAGCAACATCATCTGTGAAACTTGTGTAAATTGGCTTGTATTCATATTCTTTAAATGTTCTTCAATCTTGGCATAAAGTATGGGAGATTGATGATTGTTTTCTTGCGTTGTTATGAGGTGGTCTATTAAACTATCAACAACATACATATTGATTAAAGACTCTAGAACCTCAATACTATTTTCACCAAAGACTTCTTTTTGTAAATTGTAACATCTTTCATATTTTTTGAATGCTTCTTTATAGTTAGCCAATTGAAAATATATCAGTGCTAATTGACTTAAAGTATTAATAAAAGTTTTATCTTTTTCACCAAATAACTTTTCTTCTATTTCATAAGCTTTTAAACAATAGGATAATGCCTGTTCATATTGATCCAAATCAATATAAATGTCTATGAGTTGATTTAAACTATTTAATGTATCTCTATGCGTTTCACCCAAGACTTCTTTTTGTAAAGCATAACATTTTTCTTCTAATTCAGTAGCTTTTAAATTTTTTCCCATCACATAATATAAATAACTTAAATCGTGGAGTGATTGTAGTGTTTTTGGATTATTATATCCATACTTCTCTTTTTTGAGAAGATATAGCTTATCTTGAAAATCTATAGATTTTTCTATATCATTATTTTTTTGTAGACAGCGAATATAATTTTGTAACATATCTAAACAATGATTATATTTTTCTCCATAAGTTTCCTTCATTGTTATATAAGCTTTTTTAGCTAATTCTAAGCTTTTTTGATATTCACCGATCTGATAATAAACAGTACTTAAATCACTCAAAGTGATGAGAGTATAAACATGTGTTTGCCCTAATCGTTCTTTACGTATTTGATAAACATCTGATAAAACTTCTTGAGCCTTTGCATATTCTTTCAAATTCAAATAAAGTTTACCTAAACAAGAATAAACCGATATTGTTTCGTTATGATCTTTTCCATAATATTTTTTGAACATATCATAACAATTTTCTAAAATATTGACAGCTTCTTGATGGAACCCTAATTGATTGGCTATTATGCCTAATTCTTTCATACTTTTAAGTGTATCAATATCTGTTTCACCTAAAATACTTTTTTGCATATAATAAGCTTCTTGAATCATATCATAAGCTTTTCGATTATCTCCAATATCATTATAAGCCATACCAAGACTATATAAATACAATAATGTATCTCTATTTTTTAAACCATAATTTGTTTGTGATAAATCATAACACTGCTTATACATTTCTAATGCTTTTTGATAATCAGAAACATCATGATAGGACAAAGCAAGATTATAACAAATCACAATAAATTCTTGACTTCTATGACTCAAAATATCTTGTGTATGATGATAAACTTCTAAAGCTACATCTAATGCATGAAAATAATCCCCTGTATCTGCATAAGTTCTTCCTAAATTATTCAAACAAATAAGACTTTCTATAGCATATCTCCCATATAAATCACATGCCATTTCATAGCACTTTTTGTGCAGCTTCAATGCTTCAAAATATTTCATTTCCTGTTTATAAAGATTTGCCTGTCGATCATAATCAACAATTTGATTTTCATAAAACTGTTTTCTTAACTTCATTTGACTTTTTTTCAAAAAATTCATTCCTATCACATCCCAGCTTTCCTATTCAAATACAAGACACTATCTGACTTGTCTTTATTATAAATATTTATAAATCAGTATGAAATAAAAATTTCAACTATACAATAAAATAATTCATGAAAATCGAAAGATGACTAAAAATTCCAGTCATCTTTCTTTCTACTTTAACCTTTAAAACGATAACAATAATTATATGGACTGACTCTTTTATCATCAATATCACAACGATAAGCATCTCTAAAATAAGCATAATGATCGCAATATTGACAAACTTTATCACTCGCCCATAATGCACAGTCTTGACATTTAACTTTACACATAACTCTTACCTCCTTTCACTTTATAAGATAATAACAAGTCATAAATCCCATTTTTAATTAAGTTGTTGATGATGGCGAAAAGCAATATAACATTTTCCTTCAAAATAACTGAGATGATTATTGAAAACATCTTCAAAAAAGGATATATCATTTTCAAAATAAGCTTGAATAACATCTTCTTGATTGAAATGTTTTTTTTCAAGTTGTCTATTGATATAATCATCAAAAGATAGTTCAAAAAAACATCTTTGATCTGATGATATTTGTTTACCTGTTATTTGAAGATTCAAAATATTCGCAATATAATCTGTTAATAATTCATTGGTTATATTGTAAATGACATGATATTTTTTATATTGATCTTGATTATTGACATAAATATACGAATTGATTCCTACTTTTCTTATTAATAAATCACCATATATATGATAGTGACAACTTGACAACAAATGAACAAGTTCATGAATAATCACATGAGATATCTGTGGAGAATCCATATTTGATAAAAAGATAATAGATTTCAGTTCTTCATATTTGTCATTTATCTTTTCTGGTGGAAAATGACAATAATGTGTTCTCAATATTGGATTGACCTCTCTTATTTGATGCGTCATGACACTCTCAGTTATATAGGATTGATGTAAATTGTTATGAATTTGATAAAACAAAACATTTTCTTTTAAATATTGGAATCTTTTGATGGTATCTTCATGGCATATAGAAGTTAATAGACAGATAAGCTGATCTAATAACCCCTTTGCATAACTCATTTCATTCATATCTATTCTTCTTTTAAAGAACAAATACACTGATAAAAGATATAATCAAAATAACATCGATGATGAAATCTTCTATGAATCTCAATCTATCAACATAAAGAATATCTATGACTTTTTCTAAAATTTCTGGGTCATATAGAAACTCTTGATTTGCACATATTAATTTTAAAATATTATAACTAGAAATCATTGTTTTCACCCTTTCCTTGACTATAAAAATTTTTCAATAATCATCGTAATAATCATCGAACTATTCACTATAAAAACCAAATGACGTAAAGCTCGTGCATGATGATAAGATTCTCTTACATGTACATCATAGCTGACTATAAATTTCTTCAACGTTTTTTCATCCATATAAATTCTCCTCTCAAAGGATATTAATTACTATCACAAGTAAACTGAGTCCTATAATTGTTATTAATTTTTGAACTATCATTTTTATATATAGTTTTTTCATATCCATAAGTAATTGTTGAATTTCTTCATCTTTATCAATAACCGTTATTTCAATAATATCCATAATATAATCTCCTTTTTGTTAATAAAATTTTAAATAATATATGATACATAATACAATCAATAAAACAATGTTTATTAGCTGAATCACTCTGTACCATTTCAAGCTTTCAGATTGTTGATGTTTTAAAATATCAATCATTGCTTGTTTGTATTCATCCATCATCTTCATCTCCTTTCCTACTTTCATCAAAACTTTTTAATTTTAAATATTCCCCCTTTCACCCATTAAGATAAATACATTAAAAAGTCCCCATTTTCTTAGACTGAAAGTCTAAAATCCATCAATCTTCACTTGTTTCCATCAATAACAATAGTATTCTTTTCTTTTTTCTTTAAAATCTGTTTCAGAAATACTCAATAAACAATCTTCATCTATGAGAATTCTTTTCATGTTCAATTCCTCCCTTCACCTATTAAGACAAATACATTGAATAATTCCCATTTTCTATCATTAAAAACTTTCCTTACATAAAAATGGGATATAACTTTTAAAGCTATATCCCTTATAACAACTTTTTAAATTTTGATAAAAAATAAAGAACAGAAAAAAGTTACTTACACCTTGTCTGTTATAAATGATTATAAAAATGGAGCTAAATACATAAACATAAATTGTATACCCTTTTCCTGTTTATAGTCTTTTTGCGAAAAAATATAATAATTTTTATATGTTTAGAATATTTTTTGCAAATTCACATAGAGAATCATGTTTACCTAATCCTGAGGATTTAACCTCAATAGCTGAAATTTTACTTCCTTCAAAAATTAAAAAATCTATCTCATGATAATGAGTGCTATTTTCTTTTTCCCATGTATGATAATATAATTCTCTATCCTTTGAAGCTAATAACTGTGCCATTAAGTTTTCATACAAATAACCTAAATGAGCTGGTAATTTATCAGAAAGTCATTTAGCATATATTTCATTTTCTATAATAGGTCGATCTATAAACATAAGTGTTACAAATAATCCTGTATCGGATAAATAGAGTTTATAACTATTGAAATCTTTTGATGAGGATAGACTCACTTAAGGATCAGTTGAATTATAGCATGGTAATACGGTCTTAGAATCAAATAAATCAAATAATAATTCTTCTTCTTTCATTGTCGTTCTCTTTTTAAGTACAGAGGACATACGATATTTTTTTGACCTTTCGCTAACTGAGCGGGAATTGAATGATAAAGTGCAGATATTTTTCCAGAAGGATCTATTTTTTTGAAATCTTCTTCATAAAGATAAATAATCTGACGTTTTACATTATCTATAGTAGAAAAATTATTTCCATTTACATACGCTTCAACAGCTTGAAGCATACCTCCGACTGCCATATAAATTCTCATATCTCTCATAAGTTTTCTATTCACTTCTTGACCAACAGCTTTTTTCATATCAAACAATTGCTTGATTAAATGATAATTATTTCCTGTCGCATTGCAGAATTCTTCATAATCCATAGGATAAACTGTTATTTTCATTTCTTCAGAAGGAATGAGGATATCTTTCACGTTCTTTTTAATAGATATTAAAGAACCGGTTTCAATGTAATGATATCGTCCGTCTTTTACCAAATGTTTAATGGCCTGTCTAGCCCTAGGGAATAACTGTACTTCATCAAAACAAGATAATATATCAGTTGAAGCAATTGAAAAATCTATTAAAATATATGATTTGTATTCATTTTCAGCAAATAATTTAGCAATTGTTGTTTTCCCTATACGCCTTGCACCTTCTAACAAAACAGCATAATTTAATTTCCACTCTATTAATTTATCATAAGCTTTTCTTTTAAAATACATAATCATAGCTCCTTTTTACATTTCTTCATAATTATAAAACGGATATATAAAATCTATATTTTATATTATGATTGATATTTTATTTTTTGATTTACCAGCGCATGGCTGCTTTAGATATCTATATTTTTTATGATTCAAAAATTCACACAATAACAACAATATCAATGATTATGATAGTATGACAAAAAAGAGAAGCAGATTGAGTTATCTACATTCTCCTTTTTGTGACATCAATCATTGTTCATATTTTGAATATATCACTGATATTAAACAAAATTCATTTTACAATAGAGGAGTTGATATATATTTTTAATGTTTAATATCATTATAATGCTTTCAATGATGAACAATATCCATTAAGGTTAATTTTTTTACTGTCTTTTATACAAATATGATTATAATCTTTGTATCTGTAATTTTGACAGTATTGACAGACTTTATCACTATCAAATAATAAACAATCTTGACACTTTGCTTGACACATTATTTTCACCACCTTTCCTTTTAGAATTTTATTGTTGATTTGACGAAAATAATCAAACCTGCGGTAATCTATAGATTACCGGTTTTCATTATTTTTCATAAACGTTGCCTCCTTCCTTCATGGATGTTGATAAAAACATTGTCCTCCTTTCTTAAAAAAACTATCAACATCACTTTTTTTGTTTATTTCATCAAATGTTTATAAACTTCTCTAGCTGTAAAAATAATCAAACTGATAATTATTACATTCTTTATAACATTCATTGACATTTCCTCACTTTTCATCAATTTATTAATTCTTCCATTGAAGATACACCCTATAATAAACCATGCAATATTCATGAGAGTTTCTTCCTAAGGCTTTTAAATCAAAGATTATTACTTTTAAATCATCTAAAATTTCTATGTTTGTTGATTAAGCTGTAAACATTTAAAATTGAATTTTCATGCTTTTTCACATAATCTGGCATTTTTTTAACAACGAATTGTATGAAGATGAAGCAAACCATAAGCTTCAAGACTTATGCAATAAGATTGCAGGTTAAACTTTAATGCCTGATGAAAATCTAATATTTGAATATAACTGATCACTAATAAATCAACGACCTTGATTATTTCATTATGCTGACCATAAATTTGATACAATGATTGATAACATCTTTGAACATATTCTATAGTTCTTTCTATGTCACCTTTTCTTTGAAATTTCTGTTCTTTTTGAAAGTCAGCATATGCCTTTATTTGTAGATAAACTTGGGCTATATCTTTCATACAAGATATGGTCGTCATATGATTGATACCATTCTTAACTTTTGATAACTTGTAAGACGACAAATATGTTTTTACTGCTGTTTTAATTTCATTATTTGAATTTATTTTTATCACCTCATATCATTTTCAATATCAAAAATTATTTCATTTTTGTTAACCTCCCTTCGCCTATTAAGACATTAACATTAAAAAAATCCCATAAAAAAACCACAAACAATTTTTCCATTGTTTATGGTTAATTGAATATATTATTTTTTACGAATCGTTTCTACATTTTGATAAATGATATTGGGTGTTTCATTAGTTGATTGATCAATAACTGTAATCTTAAAATCATGTATTTCATGATCAATATCTAAAGATAATCGAATGACATTTTTCTCTAATATCAATCCATCTTCTTTTCTATATATTCCCTGTTTTCCACTTGCTAATGTCACTTGTCCAATGCCATGTTCATCAACAATAAACAAAGTGGATGAACTTCCATCATTTTTTCAGCAATCCCTGCACATAAAATAGGTACATTTTCCACAGTTGCTTTTTGAATATCCTGCAATTTCAAAGAGGGATATTTTTGTAAAAACTGATGAGTCAAATCATTATAAGCTTCTTTATAAGGACCAACTTGTTTTTCATGTATCATTTCTTGATGATTTTGATGACATCCCATAAAAGAACGCTCATTCATAAACCTACTATTTTCCATCTTTGCTTCATGATATTCACCACCTTAGACATATTATAACAAAAAAAGCTATAACCATAGCTTTCTTTGTCCTTATTTTTTTGTTTGAGGTGTTCTAAACATAATATAGATAGGTACTGCTAATAAAACACTTCCACCAATAATATTTCCCAGTGTGGAAATGAGCATATGCAATGGTAACATTGTCCAATCAATCGCTGAACCTAATTGTGTGATTCCCATTGCGAAAATTCCTCCATTAGCGATACAGTGTTCAAATCCTGGTAAAACAAATGTCATGACCAAAATCATAATCACAATTAATCTTGCTGTTTCATCTTTAATTTTCACCCCAGAATAAGCAGCAACACAAACAATGAAATTACACAATATACCTTTAATTAATAAATCAATGACATCAAAATTTAACTTTGATTCCATAACTCCTTTTAAATAAGGTTGCATAATTGTTTCTTGAGCTCCACTTTTAATAAATAAAAAACAAATCAATGCAATCCCAATCATATTTCCAATATAGCAGACAACCCACATCGGGATGATTTCTCGTAATTTGATATCCCCTCTTAATACTGGCATAATTGTCACAAAACAATTTCCTGTAAAAAGTTCGGCTCCTAAATAGACAATCGCAACCAGACCAATTCCGAATGATCCTGCCACAGCAATTTTCCCTACAACATTATGATCACTTAACAAAGCTCCTAAAGTATAAGATAAAATCGCAGCCAATCCTAAATAAGCACCTGCCATAAAAGCTCTCACAAAGAAACGTTTAGGATCTGTTTTCATCAAATTTAATTTAATATTTGCTAGTTTACATAGTGTTTCAATATCACCAATCATAGTCCCTCTCCTCTTTAAATCAAAAATATTATATAAGATACACTCAAAAAAGGCAAAACTTTTTCTAAGTTTTACAAAAAACTTTCTTTTGTAAATATTTCTTTAAGTTTATGTTAAAACTTTACATAAACTTAACATAATTAATACAAGATATTAACGAATATGGGATAGAAATTTGTTAAAGTATGAGTGTAAAAAACAAAGGATGGATATAAAGATGAAAAAGTTTGGAATATTAGTTGTTGTTTTTATTGTCTGTGTCGCATTTTTGAGTTCATATGCTAATGCTGATGTAGAAACAGAAAAAATCAGCTTAAATGGTTCTACATCTATGGAAAAGATGGTCAATGCATTAAAAGAAGGTTTAGAAGACAAATATCCTGAATTATTAATAGAACCTCAATTTACGGGTTCTAGTGCCGGAATTGAAGCAGTTCTCAATGGTACAACAGATATTGGAAATTCTTCTCGTTATCTTAAAGACAGTGAAAAGGAAAAAGGTTTAATTGAAAATATTGTCGCTATTGATGCGATTGTGATTGTGACAGATACACAAAATAAAGTCAATAATTTAACAACTCAACAGTTAATAGATATTTATACAGGAAAGATTCGTAACTGGAAAGAAGTCGGAGGTGAAGATTTACCTATCGTTGTTGTTGGTCGTGAAGCAGGTTCCGGAACACGCAGTGCTTTTGAAGAAATATTACATATTGAAGAACAATGTCAATATGCTAATGAAGTGAATGAAACAGGACCAATCATTGCTAAAGTTCAATCTATTCCAGGAGCTATTGGTTATGTTTCCTTAGATGTGATTGATGAAACAGTCAAACCTTTAGCTATTGATGGCATTCAAGCGAGTGAAGAAACAATCCAAAATGGGCAATATAGTTTACAAAGACCATTTGTTATGGCGACAATAGATACGATTGAAAAACAAAATGAAGAAGTTCAAAAATTATTTCAATATATTCAAAGTGAAGATGGACAAAAGATCATTCGTGCTGTTGGTCTTGTTCCATCATCAAACAAAATGTCTTATTGACGACATTTTGTTTTTTCATTATAATAATCTTACACTGGTTCGAGAGCCAAACCCAGTATAAAAAACTAAGGAAAAGAGATGGCTCACCATCTCTTTTCTGGCTTCTAACTGTTTTTTAGAAGAAAGGAAAAGTGAATATGAAAAAGAAAACAAAAATTCAAATGGTGATTATCATGGGTATTGTTTTTAACGTACTTGGAGCTTTTATAGCCATGACATTCTCCATACCATTTTATATGGATTCCATTGGAACCATATTAGTCGCAGGACTTTTAGGTCCTAAATATGCTATGTTGACAGGTGTTTTAGGAAGCATCACAAGTGGCATGACGTTTGATATGTATTCTTTCTATTATGCTCCTGTACAGCTATTGACAGGATTTTTTGCAGGAATACTTTATCATGGTAAATGGCTGAAAGGATGGCGTACACCTCTTGGTTCAATCCTTGTTGGCGTACCGACTTCTTTATTAAGTGCCTGCATTACAGCCGGATTATTTAATGGAATCACAAGTGGGGCCAGTAGTACCTTTGTCGTTGTGTTTCATCATCTAGGTATGCCACTTATTTTAAGTATTTTGCTTGTACAGGTCTTTACAGATTACATGGATAAGTTTTTTGCAGTCTGTCTGACAAAAGCCATTATTGAAAGAGGACATCTTTATGAGAAATGGGGGATAGCATGGAAAGATACAGCCGTATTGAAAACAAGTACAAAAGAGAAATCGTTCTTTTAAAAGCCAGACCATGTGCCTGGTCAAAATGTACATTTTGCGATTATATCGAAGACAATTCTACATGTCTAGAAGAAATGATTCAAATCAATACTGAAGCCTTAAATCATGTCACTGGACAATACGGTGTTTTAGAAGTCATTGATTCTGCCAGTATTTTTGAATTGCCTCAACAGACATTACAACAAATCAAACAAATCATTCAAGATAAGCACATTCATACATTATTTGTAGAAAGTCATTGGATTTATCATCAACGCATTCAAGACATTAGAGATTTCTTTGGGATCAAGATGATTATTAAAATTGGTGTTGAAACTTTTGATGATGATTTTAGAAATCGTGTTTTGAATAAAAATGCAACATTTCAAACCATTGAAGAACTCAAACAGTATTTTGATTCTCCATGTTTAATGGTTGGTATTCAAGGACAAACAAAAGAAATGATTCAAAAAGATATGGATATTCTAACACATCATTTCGATTATGGAACCATTAGTATCTATCGTAATAATTCAACACCTGTTAAAAGGGATAATCAATTAGTTCAATGGTTTATGCAAAACTATGCTTATTTACAAGATGATCCACGATATGATTTTTTATATGAACCTACTGACTTTGGTGTAGGAGATTAAAAAGCTGTTTTTCAACAGCTTTTTTTAGTCATCAAACACCCAGTAAGAATAGCGTGATGATATTTTCATATGCAGTTTTCTTTGTAAAGCTAATGATGCCTCATTACCCTCTACAACTTGACAATAAGGAACTTTCTTTTGTTTCAATAATTCATTGATGAGGTATCCTTCTAATAAATAACCATAGCCATGACGTTGATAAGCTTTCTTTATTTCTAAAATACCCATGCTGCCTTCTCGATGCATCCCTATAAATCCTGCCAATTCATCATCAACAAATAAACCCCACATGGCTTTTTGTTCAATACGTTCTTTTAAATAATCTTTATCATCCATATGATGATAAATCTGATCAACATCATCCAAATATGATAAGCTCAACTGTTGAATAGAAACATCTTGAGGAATAGCCAGATCTAATAATTGTTGATGAGGATAAACTGCCTGATAACAGGCAAAATAATCTTTTTTATGATATTCATTCATTAATAAATCAACAATCTCTTTTTGTTTGACATTATACAAATCATAGTTTTCTAAATGCAAAACAGAAAATAATGTTTTTAATTTATTCATATCATTCATAGAAATCATCATTGATTGGCTTTCTTTCTCCAACATAACTATGCCATCATCTTCATGATATAAAATATCTACTGTACATAAACGCATGGGTTCAATGAAATCTATATCATCAATTTCATTCAATAACATTTTTATCACCCTTATTCATTATATCATTTTATAAAAGAATAAAAAGAACGCATTCTTTGAAAACAAATCAGTAAAGCAAGAATCATAATCAAAATCAAAATATATTGTCCCTGTGATTGTGTTAACAATAAATAACCCCATGTTGCTGGAAAAAGTTTTCCTAAATTTTCTAAAAAAGATGGCAACATAGAAGCAGGAAACATAATACCAGAAAGAATGATAGAAGGTAAAAAGATGATTTGACTCATCATAGTCAATAATCCTTGTGTTTTGACGAATAAACCAAGTACGGATGCAATACCTAAGGAAGATATTATAAATAAAATAAGATGGAAATAATATATACCTATATGTGATGGTAATGTCGCATGAAAGAGAATGGGTGATAAAATTAAAATCAGTGTACTGACAATCATGAGATGAAAAAATGCAGACACAAATAGAGTCATGAGTCCATAATAAACAGGCAGAGAGTTAGCCATATATGTTTTTTGGAGAGTTGTTCCATAAATTTGAACAACAGATGATGATAAACCTAACAATGAACCCATAGATACACTCATAATGGTCATAGATGCAATCAGTGTGTCTTGATATTCGGGCATGATGGATGTAAAAACACTTCCCATCATGAAAAAGAATAATAACGGTACAAGATAACAAGTGATGAATAATGAACGACTTCGTAAATCCATTAAAAATTGAATCCACACCCCATAACAAAATGCTTTCATTTTTCGATACCTCCTGCCATAGATATAAAGTGCTGTTCCAATGTTCCTCGACTCACATTCATATCTAAAATCTCCAGATTTTATTTTTGATAACTATCTAAAATCTGGGATAAAGTCTGTCGAACATCTTGCGTTGTATACAGATTTTCTCCCTCTTGCGTGATAACCTTAATACGGTAACATTTTCCCATGTATAAAGTGAAATCCTCAAGCGTTCCTAAAAACACCATTTTTCCTTGTTTTAAAATACCAATACGCTGACATAAACTTTCAACTTCATTCATATCATGACTTGCTATGACAATAGTAACACCCTTTTTTTGTAGTTGACGAATGATTTGATGTAAAGCAAAACGTCCTGCTACATCTAAACCAGCTGTTGGTTCATCTAATATTAAAATATCAGGTTGTCCAATTAAGGCCAAAGCCAAATGCAAACGTCTTTTTTGTCCTGTAGAAAGTTGTTGATATTGTTTATTCATTATGGATAAAAGATCCAATGCTTTTAATAATTGGGGTTCCAAAGATGCTTTTTTCCACTTAGAAAACAAAGTGATAGCTTCTGATACTTTCATATAAGCAGGAAGTGATTCATTTTGTGATTGAATAGCTATTTGACCATCAATAGAAATATTACCTTCATATTTTAAAAATCCTTCCAGACACTCTAATGTTGTGGTTTTCCCTGCACCATTCATTCCTAACAAGCCTAGTATTTCCCCTTTATAAACCTCAAAAGAAATATCATTTAAGACTTGATAAGAACCATAACTTTGACTGACATGGGATACTTTTATAACTGTCTTCACATTACTCATCTCCAAACTTAATTCCTGCTTTTTCAAAATATAAACCTAATGCCGGTTGTAAATAGGCATTCACTTTATTTTGTTGTTTTGCCAGATTATGATTATCATTCAAATGCTCAAATTGCATCAACTGTGGCAACAAACTCATATCACCCTTAGTAAATTCTTCAACCATTTTCCAGAACTGCTCAGCTAATGCTCGAACACGTTTATCTAAAGGATCGACCCCTTGCTCTTGTAAGTCTAAGATTTTTTGAGATAATTGTTGAAAGCGATTAATAAATTCTTGTCCACTTTCTTGATTAAAATGCTGACGAATATGATCCATTGTTTTTTCATCAAAATATTTTATCACCCAATAATTGTCATTATTCATCTGTAAATTGACAATAATATCTGCATATTTTTTAAAATCAACACTTTGCATCTGTATCACTTCTTCTTTTAGATTTTCTATATCTTGAAGAACCTTTGTCAATTGTTTGATCTTTTCTTGAATTAATGAAGCTTGTTGATTTAAAACATGAGCGACTTGTTGGGGTGTATCTAATACTTCTAACTGATTTTTAATTTCGTCTAAAGAAAAACCTAAAGATTTTAATGATTGAATCTGATGTAACTGTACCATATCCTGATAGGTATAAAGTCGACGCCCTCCTTCACTTTGCATTGATGGTTTTAATAATCCCTTTTGATCATAAAATTGTAAAGTTCTTACTGTTGTTTTCATTTTTTTAGCTAATTGTCCTATTGTCATATATTCTTTATCCATTTCCATCCCTCCTGTTTTTATTATAATTGATGACGTAACGTCATAAACAAGTCTTTTTTATCAAAACTTAAGATAATCTCTTTGTATTTCTTTATCATTTCCCCTATAATAAAACTTGGGGTGAAAATATGAATTTATTAGCGAGCGATTTTGATAATACATTATGGTTTCAAGACCATATGAATAAAAAAGATGTAGAAGCCATTCAATCATTTCAAAAGAAAGGACATCTCTTTGGTGTATGTACTGGAAGAAGTTTGAGTGGTATTTTACGTCCTTCAAAACCTTATGGTATTGAATATGATTTTTATATTTTACTAAGTGGTGGTTTGATTTTAAACAAAGATTTTCAACCTATTCTGGAGAGTCAAATTCCTATATCATTAGTGAAAGATATTTATGAACTAACAGAAAAACAAAACATAACTCTTGTTTATAATGATGTCACATATCATCTTAATTCAAAATTTGATGATTTTATTTTTGATCATGAAATTCATTCTTTTGATGAATTTTCCTATCCCTATGTACAGGTATTTTCTTTTCATTATCAGGAAAATGAAATAGATATGGCACAAATAATGACTCAAAAAATACTCAATCAGTATGGTGAACAGATTGAAGCCTATCAAAATAATCAACATATAGATTTAGCCATGAAAGGATGTTCTAAAGGACATGGTATTAAAATCATTCAAGATTATTTTCAATTATCCATTGATAGTATTTATGGTATTGGTGATAATTATAATGACTTACCGATGTTAGATGTTATAAAGCATAGTTATACTTTTGATTATGCGCCAAAAGAAGTCAAAAATCATGCTCAAAAAGTGGTTTCATCATTAGCTCAGTGTATTTTTGATATTGAGAAATAATTTTTATTTTTAAGAAATTGAAATTATATTATTTCGCTTATTTCAAAATTATTTATTCATAAATTGACAAACATATACAAAAATGATATTATCAATGCAATAATAAAAAAAGACATCTTCATGTCTTAATTATAGATCATATGGGGATGTTTGGTGATTTTTAAAACTATATCTCATGATGAATGAGATTTTTTCTTTAGAGAGGGGTATCGTATGAAAATAGGTGTCATTGGCTTAGGAACAGTTGGATTTGGTGTTGTAGATATTTTAACACAACAAAAGGAAAGACTAGAAAAGTTAATTCAAGAAGAAGTTGTCGTTAAATATGGTTGTGCTTTAAATGAAGTTACTTTACCAGATGGTATCATCTATACCCAAGATTTTCATGATGTTTTAAATGATGATGAAGTGGATGTTGTGGTAGAATTAATCGGTGGCACAACAATTGCGAAAACAATTATTTTAGAAGCCTTAAAAAAAGGAAAGAATGTGGTGACCGCTAATAAAGCTTTGATTGCTCATGACGGACAGGAAATCTTTGAAATGGCTATGAAATATCAATCAAAAATTTATTATGAAGCTGCTGTAGGTGGTGGAATTCCCGTTGTTGTTCCAGCCAAAGAAGATTTAGTGGCTAATGAAATTGAAAAAATTGAAGGTATTTTAAATGGAACAACAAATTTTATATTAACGTTAATGGAAACAGATAATTTGGATTTTGAAGAAGCCTTAACGATTGCTGATGGATTAGGATATGTAGAAGCAGATGCCAGTTTAGATTTAGATGGCAAGGATGCTGCTCATAAGATTTGTATTCTGGCGATGAATGCTTTTGAAATTTTCTTTGATTTCCATAAGATTCAATGTACAGGTATTCGTGGTGTAACAAAGAAAGATATCGATTATGCTAAAAAATTAGGATATCGTATCAAATTAATTGCTCAAGCTAAAAAATTAGAAAATGGTTATGGTATTGATGTTTCTCCAACATTAATTGGTATAAAAGACATGGTTGCTAATGTCAATCAAGCATATAATGTAGTAGAAATCACTTGTAATTATTTAGAAAATGTTATTTTTTATGGAAAAGGTGCAGGACGTTATGTCACAGCCAGTGCCGTTGTCAGCGATATTATGAAAACACATCAGCCAACAATGTGGCAGCACCAATATCAATATGTTGAAGATATTTTTCCAATTACATATTCTAAATATTATATCAGATGTGATCATCCATTAGATATTGATTATGAGATGTATTACTCTCAAGATCATGATCATATCTATATTACAAATCCTATTGAACTGAATGATTTAAAACATCAACTTCAAAATGAATCTTATAATTTATTGAAGGTAAGGGGTTAATATAACATGAAGATAATTGTTCAAAAATTTGGTGGAACCTCAACACGTAGTATTGAAACACGTGAACATATGTATAAAAATATTATTCGTGAACATGATAAAGGAAATAAAGTGGTCGCTGTCGTCAGTGCGATGGGGCGTTATGATGACCCTTATGCGACAGATACCCTTTTATCCATTGTGCATACGGATCAATTGACAGATGAAGAAATTGATCGTTTAACAAGTATTGGTGAAACAATTTCTACACTCGTTGTTAAAAGTGAACTGGCTAAAAAAGGCTATACTGTAGAAACTGTCACAAATGCTGAACTTGGTATTTTGACAGATTCTCATCATCAAAATGCTACCATTACAACGGTTGAAGGAAAACATATATTAGATAAACTGAAAAATGCTGATATTGTCATATGTCCCGGATTTCAGGGATATTCTCAAAATGGTAAGATTACGACTCTAGGACGTGGAGGTAGTGACTTGTCTGCCGTCGCTATTGGTGTCGCCATTGATGCCAATGAAGTAGAAATATATAGTGATGTCAATGGAATTTATACAGCGGATCCCCGTATTGTTCCCGATGCGAAGAAACTGAACTATATCAGCTATGCCGAAATGCTGGAACTTTCCAACAATGGAGCAAAAGTTTTAAATCATCGTTGTGTACAACTGGCTGCTAAACATGATATTGTGATTCATGCCAGAAGTTCATTCGATGAAAGTCAGGGAACATATGTATTAGGAGATGAAAAAATTATGAAAGATCATTTAAATCAATTTATTATATCAGGTATTACAGGTTCACAAAATGAAGCCCGTATTACTCTTGTAGGTGTAGATGCCAAAATCAATGGTGCTGGTGAACTTTTTGAAAAAATTTCTGATGCCAATGTTAACGTCAATGTCTTTAATCAGGCTTTAGTTGGTGGTGGAAGAATGGATATTTCTTTAATTATTAATGATAAGGATGTTCCTGCTGTCGTTGAAGTCATTAATGATTTAAAAGATACTTTACAGGCAAAGAAAACAATTGTCAGAGGAAATATTGGAAAAGTCGCTGTAATTGGTGTAGGTATCAAAAATAATAAAGGCATGTTCCAGAAAGTTTATAATACATTGATGAGTCATGATATTAATGTCGAAATGACATCTTGTAGTGAAATTAATATATCTTGTTATATTGATCGAGATGATGTCAAAAAAGCTCAAGTTTTATTACATGAAGCATTCTTAGGTTAGGAGGATTATCAAAATGAAGAAATATAAAGTTACAATTGTAGGTGCTACTGGTGCCGTTGGGAGAGAAATGTTGAGATGTATTTTTCAGTTTCACTTCCCTTTTGAAAGTTTAAAATTATTAGCTTCTGCGAGAAGCGCAGGAAAAGTCATTGAATATGAAGGACATGAATTTGTTGTGGAAGAATTAACTGAAAATTCTTTTGAAGGTATTGAAGTGGCTTTCTGGAGTGCTGGAGGAAGTATTTCAGAAAAGTATATGCCTTATGCTGTAAAGGCCGGATGTACCAATATTGATAATACATCACATTTTAGAATGGATCCTGATGTTCCATTAGTTGTTCCAGAAGTCAATGCTTATGCTTTAAAGGAACATAAAGGAATTATTGCTAATCCAAATTGTACAACAATTCAAATGGTCAGTGCATTAAATCGTTTAAATGAGTATTTTGATATTGAAAGAATTATTGTTTCTACTTATCAGGCTGTTTCAGGGGCTGGTGTTGCTGGTATGGAAGAACTATATCGTCAATCACAGGAAGTGCTAGATGGTAAAGAACCAGTAGCCAAAACTTTGCCTTGTGCTTCTGATAAAAAACATTATCCAATTGCCTTCAACTGTATTCCACAAGTTGATAAATTTGATTTAGACAATCATTTCACAAAAGAAGAAATGAAAATGGTCAATGAAACAAAGAAAATCTTTAATAAAGATATTAAAGTCAATGCGACTTGTGTTCGTGTTCCTGTACTTAGAGGTCATAGTGAATCTGTTTATATTGAAACGAAAAAACCTATTGATATAGATAAAGTCTTTGAATTATTATCAAATTCTCATGGTGTTGAACTCTATGATGATATTGAAAATCAGATTTATCCAATGGCAACTTTATTTATTGGTGATGAACTTGTCCATGTAGGACGTGTAAGAAAAGATTTAGATAATGATCATGCTTTAAGTTTATGGATTGTTGCTGATCAATTAATGAAAGGTGCTGCTTACAACTCTATTGATATTGGATTAAAAATGATTGAAATGGGCTTGTTATAATGAGTCAAAAAGTCTTTCAAATGCCCTATTCAAAGATTTATCCTCTACTTCTTCAAAAAGCCTTGAAAAAAGGACGTACGCAAGAAGAAGTAGATACAGTGATTCAGTGGTTAACGGGTTATACTTTTGATAACATTCACCAAATGTTAGAAACAGATATCAATTATCAACAGTTCTTTGAAAATGCTCCAGCTTTAAATGAACGCAGATTTTTAATTAAAGGCAGTATCTGTGGTGTTAAGCTGGAGATGATTGAAGACCCTCTGATGCAAAATATACGTTATCTTGATAAACTCATTGATGAACTTGCTAGAGGAAAGAGTTTAGATAAAATTTTACGCTAAAAGAGCATTATCTTACTATGATAAGAATTGATTAGAAGATGGACACTTGATGAACTAATGGAAACTTCATTTATATTTGATTCTTAAATGTTATAAGATTGTCAAAAAAATAAGATGTGATTTAAAAAGTTATTAACATTTTAACATCTTTTCAATTTACATTACTTTTTTTTGTGGTATACTATAGATGAAAAGTATCTGAGTAGATAAAAATACTCAAATGAGAAAGAGAACTGTTGGCCCAGTTCTCTTTTTTCGTGACCTTTCTTTTTATCTATTACTTACGTAATTCTTTGATTATCAAAAGTATAACAATTAATGTTAAAACTTCTGAATACATAAAAAGTATCTTGAATAAATAAAAATACTCGGCCACGTTCTCCCATGTTAAAGCTATCGGTGCTATAAAACTGAGGCATGATTTCACCTCCGCCCATTGAGGGCCTTTTTAATTTGTCATGATTCGACAAAAAAATATACTGAATAAAGTATCTTTATCCAGTCAGATTTTTGTTTTTATTATTTTGCTCATTTTTAATATCTTTTCAATTTACATTACTTTTTTTGTGGTATACTATAAACGAGAAGTATCTGAGTAAGTAAAAATACTCAAATGAGAAAGAGAACTGGGGCAACAGTTCTCTTTAATATTTCACAATACGATAATACGTTCTTGAAGTAAATGCATAGACAATAGCATAAATGATTGCTACAGTCACTACAGAAATAACAGTGCATATAACAAAGATTTGAATACCAGATGTGACAAGGAAGCTAAACATCATTGTAATCATATTGAAGGCAAATGCCATATGAATAACAGAAACAATGAGTGGTAAAAAGAAGAAAATTAAAACTTGTGAACGAATCGTCTGTTTGACTTCTTTTGTACTCATTCCAACTTTTTGCATGATTTCAAAACGTTTTTGATCTTCATATCCTTCAGATAATTGTTTATAATACATAATTAATATTGTAGCCATTAAAAATAAGATGCCTAAGAATATTCCTAAAAAGAATAAACTACCATATAATTCCATCAACATTAAACGAACTGTATACTGTGATGAATAATAGAAAGAGATTTCACCATGTTCCTGTCCAGAAGCATTGGCACTGATCGTAAATTTCTCTAAACATCTTTCCAAAATATCTTCTGCTTCTTTTTCCTGAGATTGGTTACTATACTTAATTGAAAGATTTTCTGTAGGTTGGATTTCATCACCAAAGAATGATGACATCATCTTTTGAATTGCTGCTTCATCTTTCATAATAACAATAATATTTTTTTCAGCAGTTGAATTTTCATTAGGTAATAAATATGGCTGATGAATAACATCTTTGATTTGATATTTTATATTGTCAATATCAAAAGTCTTACCAAATTCAAAGAAATTACTTGTCACCAGAACTTCATCATCTTGCAAACGAACATCTTGATGATAAGCTCGATTATATTCATCTTCCGTCACACCAATTAAATAACCTACGGTAAAATTGCCTGATTCTCTATCTGTCATGATATGTCGATTATCTTTGAAACGAACTGATACACTATATCTTTGTAAGTGAATAAAACTGTCAATTCCTATGCCATTTCTTTTTAACTGATCTTGTATATCCGCATAAAATGTCTGGAACTGTTTTTCTGTCGGTAATGTCCCATCTTCATAACCATAGACTTTTAACTGATAGCTATCTTGCTGATAAGATGTGATTGTATCTTCTATTCCAAAATATAATGACACTGTACTCGATAACATGACTAAAATACATGTACATAAAATACATATACTGGCTAGTCCAACAGCATTTTGTTTCATACGATAAATCAATTGTGAAACAGAAGTAAAATGCTTTGTCTGATAATAAAAATGTTTATTCTTTTTTAAGAATTTTAAAATTGTAATAGACCCTGCTGTAAACAAACAATATGTTCCAATAATAACCAATATAACTGCGATAAAGAATAAATATACAGCTGTCAAAGGATCATCTATAGTCACAGCAATATAATAGCCTATACCTAAAGACAAAATACCAACAAGAGTCATTAACCATTTTGTTTTTGGTTCTTTTTCTCCACTTTGTGACCCTCTTAATAATTCAATAGGGTTTGCTAATTGAATTTGAATCACATGAATTAAATAAGTCATAAAATAAATTGGTAAAAATATAATCACTGTTATCAATAATGATGACCATGAAATATGAAAAGTCAATAATGTTGTTATACCCATTAAACGTATCAACAATAAAGAAACCAGTTGACTAAATATAATCCCAAAAAGAAATCCTACAAGCAAAGAAACAAATGTAGTAAAAAATGTTTCATAAAACATCATAATCATAATATGTTTCTTTTCTAATCCTAAGATATTATATAAAGCAATCTCTTTTTTACGACGTTTCATTAAAAAACTATTCATATAAAAGAGAAAAATCACAGAAAATATAATAATGACAATCTTTCCTAAATTTAAAATCACCTGCATTGTTCTTGAACCTGTAGACATCTGATCAATCCCATCATGAGATGAAAGATAATTAATTAAATAAAACATCATGACAGTAAAAGAACTTGTTAATAAATACGGGAAATAAAGTTTTGCATTCTTTTTTAAATTTGTGAATGCCAGACGAGGATAAAAGAATGATTTCATCTTATTTCCCTCCTGAAGCAAGTAATGTTAATGTATCTGAAATACTTTGATACATTTGTTGATACGTTTGATTTCCTCTATAGATTTGATGAAAGACTTCACCATCTCTAATAAATAAAACTCGAGATGCCCAACTGGCTGCTTTTGTACTATGTGTTACCATCAAGATTGTTTGTCCTTTCTTATTTACACGATCAAAGATTTCTAACAACTGATCGGTTGATTTAGAATCAAGGGCCCCCGTTGGCTCATCTGCCAGAACCAGTTGTGGCTGTGTAATCAATGCTCTTGCAACTGCAACTCTTTGTTTTTGACCACCAGATATTTCATAAGGATATTTTTCTAATAAGTTTTCAATTCCTAATTAAGGTGCTAATGTTTTTAATTTTTGATTCATTTCAGGATAAGATTCTTTTGATAAAACAAGAGGTAAAAAGATATTATCTTTCACTGAAAAAGTATCTAATAAATTAAATTCTTGAAAAACAAAACCAAGATTTTGTCTTCTAAACTGTGAAATTTCTTTTTCTTTTAAATGTGTAATATCTTTTCCATTCAATAGAACCTGACCACTTGTTGGCTGATCTAATGAAGCCAGAATATTTAATAAAGTTGTTTTCCCACTTCCAGATTCACCCATAATCGCAACATATTCTCCTTTTTCCACACTAAATGTAACATTGGATAAGGCTTGAACTTGTTGATTTGAAAAACGTGTTGTATAAATTTTCTTTACATTTTTAACTTCTAGTAATGACATCTGTCATCCCTCCTTTGTACATTTATAGTTTATAAAAAAAGAGAAAAATGTACTATTGATTTATCTTACATTTTCTCCTTATGACCTTACATCTTTGTAAGATTTATTCAACCTGTAAATCCTGAACATGAAAATCAATCTTTACAGTTGTCCCTTTCCCTTGTGATGATTCCATTGATATAGGATGACCGAGATATTTTAAAATTCTCGCACACAGATACAAACCTAATCCACTGGCTTTCTTATCCACTCTTCCATTATATCCTGTAAATCCCTTTTCAAATATTCTTGGTAAATCTTCTGCTTTGATGCCAATACCCGTATCTTCAATATACAAAACTTCATCTTCAACATAAATATGAATACCTCCTGTCTTGGTATATTTTAACGCATTGGATAAAATCTGTTCCAAAACAAAAGATAACCATTTTTCATCAGTTAAAACTTTTAGATCAATGTCATCTAACTGCAATGTCAGTTTCTTATGAATAAAGAATGTTGCCTGTTTTTTTAAAACGTCTTGAAGAATATCATGAAGTGAATAATATTGAATATGTAAATCTGATGAAATCTGCCCTAATTTCATATAATGTAATGCCATATCTACATATTGTTCAATCTTTAAAACTTGTAAAAGCATATCATGCGTCGACGCATTCTTTGAATCAATCAATAAACGTAATGCAAAAATAGGTGTTTTGATTTGATGAACCCACATGGTAAAATATTCTAGCATTTCTTGATGATTATTTTCTTCAAGTTCTTTTGTTTCTTTGAGTAAGTCATTTATTTGATATAACAACAACTGATATTCTTTTTCAATCCATGAAGAACAAGAAGGCAAATCCAAAGTATAATAATCTTTAAGTTGTTGATTAGCATTTAAATTATGTAATCGACGTACATATAATATAAAATCAATACAAAAATAAACAAACAACAAAACTAGACATAAAATTGTAGCATAGATAATAGCATCTATTAAAGCATCATACAAATAAAGAATCATATAAAATATCACAATAAAAGATAAAGAAAGAATATAAAAAGCTTTTTTATCATAGAAATAATGAAATAATTTATTCATAATAAAGCTTATATCCTAATCCTTTTTTTGTTTGAATGAGATGTTCAATATGAAAATCATCCAGTTTCTTTCTTAATCTGTTCATATTCACACTTAAAGTATTATCATCTATAAATTCATTGCTTTGCCATAATGCCATCATTAAATCATCACGAGATACAAATGTTTCAGATTTTTCAAACAAAATCTGTAAAATCTTTAATTCATTTTTTGTTAAATCTATGGTTTGTTCTTGATAAGAAATTGTTGCATCTAAAATATTTAAAACAAGTTCCTTATAAGTTAATACTTGCATAGATTTAGAAAAAGAATATGTTCTACGCAATAATGCCTGTATTTTCGCCGTTAAAACAGAAAAATCAAAGGGTTTCGTAATAAAATCATCAGCCCCCATTGAAATAGCCATCACAATATTCATATTTTCACTGGCTGATGAAATGAAAATAATCGGTACAGAAGAAATCTTACGAATCTGCTCACACCAGTGATAACCATTATAAAAAGGTAAAGAAATATCTAATAAGATTAATTCTGGTTGTATTTGAACATATTTTTCTAAAACATGTTCAAAATCATCAATGACATAAACTTCATAATTCCATGTTTCTAAATGTTTTTGAATTGCTGAAGCAATCACTTCATCATCTTCTACAATCATAATTTTTTGCATTTTGATCACCTGTTAGTATTATAGCACATCTTGATAAAGGTTGTGCATAGCTTTTATTCGTGCCTTCATTTCATCTTGAAGATATTGAGGAGATATCACTTTAATCTGTGTCTGCATCATCATAATCCACCCGATCAGTCCCTCTGATATTGAAACATCTTCAATCGTCAACAACAATCTGTCTTGATATAAACGTTGTACTTTCATCTGTTGACCAAAACGTGATACCATTTCTCTTAGCTGCTTATAATCACATTCAATCACTAATGTATCACGATGATGAGAAATGAACATATTCATCATTTTTTCTATTTCATTTTGAATATCAAATTGTTCTTGAATATCAATGTACCCTTTATTTAATGTCTGTATTTGACGCATACGATCAATACGATAGTTCGTTAATTGTTGAGGATGTTTTTCATTATAGGCAATCATATAATAATGATTATTTTGTGAAGTGAATGAATAAGGTGAAACAATATACTGGTCACCTTTATTTCCTCTTTGAGAAGCCACTTCTATCAATTGTTCATTCTGGATATTATAATCAATATATTGAAAAGATATGGCTTTTTGGTGTTCAATAGCTTTCATAATAACAGAAAGATTCACAAATAAAGAAAAAGAATGTTGACGTTGGCTTGGTTGAAAATTGACTAAACGTTGTTGTTGGTGAAAAGAAGACAACATAAGAAGCTTATTTTGTAAATGTTGTTGATCTTCTCTGTTCAAATCTTGATGAAATGCTATTTGATCCAATAAAAACTGTAATTCACCATCATCAAATATATCTTCATCTATCTTATAACCTAATTTATGATAAGAGATAATCAAATCTCTATCCAACCAGCTGTGAAAAAAATCATTGATTTGTTTAATACAAGAATAAACAGTCTTAATTTCAATTTTTATATCCTGTTTCATTAAATTTTCTTGTATTTCTAATGCTGTAATCACTTTGTGGGGGGTTTGTAAAATAATCTTTAACACATAAAACATTCTTTTTCCCATAATAGACTCCTAATGACTCATAACAAGCTGATAACTTTTCTTCCTGTTATAATGACGTATTAATGAAAGATAATCTTTCATGCTGTAACTACAAAGTAAATCTAAAACAACATCATCTTGACAGTCATCTAATTGTAATAAATATTGGTAAGCCAAATGATATTCATCTTCTAATAGACATATTTTTGCACAATCTAATATTCCAACATGATATTGATGTTCAAGAATAGAAATCACTTGAGAAAAAGTCATCTTTTCAAAAGGAATTAAATAACGTATCACACAATATTCTTGCAATGTGATCGTTTTTCTGGTTATTCTTTTAAAAATATCTTCTTTCAATTTTAAATAATCTTGATGTGAAAACAAACTATTCATCATCATTAAATCATGTTCCATATCCTGATAATTTTGAACTCTATATAAATGCTTCAATGCAGCTATAAAAAGTTGATGATAAACTTTTTGATCATGTAACAAATGATTGAATTCTTTTTCACGTAAACACCCAGCAAATAAATCTAATATAGATGCATCTTTCATAATGTTTAATACATAATTTTTCTTTTGAATAAAAGTAATCGTTTCTTGTTTTTGATAATTGTTTTTCATATATGTCATCTCCTTGTACTCTCATTATACCCATTTTATGATTTTGAAGATGACTTTATACCCATTTTAACACCGAAAAAACGGAGTTAAAACACTTTTTTTGATTTTTTCATTAAAAAAAGATTTTGCTTTATACAAAATCTTTTTGAAATGGCTGATAAATACCTTTTCCATAATAAATAGATGGTTCATAGAGGATTGGATAAAGATTCCAGTTTTCCTCAAGAATCCATTGAAACCATTGTCCTTGATATGACATACAATAGATACAATACATCATTCCACATTGATATTCTACAGCTTCTTGATAATGAGTTAATTGAAAATGATACTTTAAAAGTTTCAAAATAATCTCTGAATCTAAAAAATGATCATGTATGCCAATCACTTTAAGTAAAACTTGGCTATGCTTTTTAGATATTTCATGTTCTTTAAGTATTTGCATTGCATGATGATAAGATGCTTTTGATAAAGATGAACTCAATTTTTGAATAGTTTGCCATTTTTGATGGTCCTGTAATAACTCATATATGATTTGACAATTCTCATAAGACACATAAATAACGGTTTGAAACCATAATGTTCCCTGCTTTTGAATAGTTGGTCTATCACTTTGATAAGTCCAGTAACCACCAAGATATTCTTGTTGATGTTTTTTTCCAGCTAAAATACAATCAGCAAAGCCAAAATGCTCATCTTTATATTCTTGTCCGGCACCATTTAAAGCATAAATGACTTGATGATGATATTCATCAACCATTTGTTGCCATGATGAGGATAATTTCTTTTCATCTAAAATATAAGGATATTGGGCTGTTCCATTTCCTCTCAACAAAGTATCTTTAAGTTCATTGATTAAAAAATCATTTTGTTTTTGATGGAGATGTTTTCGTTTTATCAACATTACAACAACCAAAACAAGTAAAACAATCATCATGATGACATCAAAAATCATAGGAACAATCTGAGGATTTGTTGTTATACCAATGATCCATGATATCAAAATAGTAAATATCATGAAAAAATGAATAAAACAATATAAGATAGTCTCTCTAAAATATAAAAACATACAAAAATAAATAATCCATAAAAAGAGATGAATACCATTCATATATGAAAATGAATATTCCATATTGGCTAAAAAGGCACATAAAAGCGCTCCTATATATTCCAATAAATAATGCCATCTTTTATCCATATGTACCACTCCTCTCTTACATTATAACAAATCTCAAAAAAAAAGAAAAAGCCGGAATTCATCCTAGCTTTCATTGAGTTGTCTTTTTAATTCTTCAATTTTATCATTGTATTCACCAATATGACGATACATTTCCATAACCTCATCATCAATAACACCAGAATCATGAATTTGTTGATAATAGTACTTTCCTAATTCACGAAAAACATCATCACGATCTGATTCCAAGTTTTTCATCTTTAATTTTAACTTAGCAGTCCCTGCCAGTTCCTGTGTTTTATCAATTGCTTCTTCTGTAAACTTCGCTGCTTTCTTTGTGAAATCATCAAATAAAGGCATCATTCTTCCTCCTATCCTATATATTTTTTAATATATTGAACACCGATACCACCAACACCCATATGGGCACCTACGACTGCCGGAAGTTCTCTTAATTCCAGTTCTACTTCACCAATTTTATCTAAAATCATCTGTTTGACATCTAAAGCAGAACTTTCACATAACACATGTTCAATTGTAATCTTATATTCTTTCGCATTAACACCTAATTCAACCATACGATTAACAAGCGTTGCCTTTGCTTTAGAAAGGGTTCTCACTTTACCGAGAACATCTATCTTTCCACCTAAATCATAGTTAAGTTCCATAACAGGAACAATCTTCAACATACCAGCAAGTAACGCGACAGCTGGTGTAATACGTCCACCTTTTTTCAAATGTTCTAAATTAGGAGCCATGATAATTGTTCCAGAATGTTGAATCATGTCTTCAAGAATCACTTGAATTTCTCTGATACTTTTTCCTTCTTGAACTAGTTTGGCAGCAGTAAAAACCAGATATTTTTGATTCCCTGCTGTCCCTTTTGTATCAATTAATGTGATTGGAATATCAACCATCTCAGAAGCAACTTTCATTCCATTTAAAGTTGATGATAAGCCAGTCGCAATAGGTAAACCAATCACTTCATCATATCCTGCATCCTTGATTCTTTGTAAAATATTCACAAGTTCACCTGTTGCCGGTTGTGATGTCATCACCATAATATCTTCTTTTTCCATTGTTTCAAAGACTTCTAAACTTGTTATATCTTGTTGATCTAAATATGTATGATTTTTCATTGTAATACATAAAGGAACAATATATATTCCTTGATTTTCATATTGTTTTAATTCTATTTGGCAACCACTATCAGCTAATATTGCAATTCGAGTCATTTTACTCTCCCTCTTTCTCGCAGTTAATTTTCTCTAACTATTATAACACTTTTGACAATAAAATGAAATCATATATAATAAAGAAAGAAAGGTGTGACCATATGATATCCGTAGAAAATTATACTACTCATACTCTTGTCATCAAAAAATCAGAATTTATTTGTCATTTGATTCCTTGCAGTCAAATTGAACAAGCCAAACAACTCATTGAAAAATACAGTGATCCTCAAGCGACACATAACTGTGTTGCTTATATCATTGGAACACACGAACGTGCATATGATGATGGTGAACCCTCTGGAACTGCTGGGATGCCTATGTTGAATGTATTAAAAATGCAAGGTTTAACAAATATCATCGCTATTGTCACTAGATATTTTGGTGGCATTAAATTAGGTGCTGGTGGCTTAACACGTGCTTACAGTCAAAGTGTCTCTCAAGCATTAAAAGAAGCTAAAATTGTTGAAAAAGAGCCTGTTGATTTATACACAATTACTATTGATTATACTTATACACGTAAATTTGAACATTTATTAAAAGTCCAACATATACAATGTATTGACATTCAATATTTAGAACAAGTCTGTTATCAATGTTATATCAGGGATTTAGACTTTTTAAAACAGATTCAAGAATTGACAAATAATCAGTTTGAAGCACATAAAATCGGCACTGATTACATCAAAAAAGACGTTTGACACGTATATAGATACTTGTTATAATTTGGAAGTGATGAAAATAAAAAAGACTTGTCTGTTTTTTACAGCCTGTCTTTTTTATTACAAGGAGGACATATGGGTTTTTTAGAAATATTGATTATTGGTATTGGTTTATCAATGGATGCCTTCGCAGTAAGCATATGTAAAGGATTATCAACCAGAAAACTTCAATTAAAACATGCTCTCATTTGTGGTGGCTATTTTGGTTTTTTTCAAGGTTTCATGCCTTTACTTGGTTATCTTCTAGGCATTCAGTTTAAAGATAAAATTGAAAGCATTGACCATTGGATTGCTTTTATTTTATTAGCTTTGATTGGTATCAACATGATTAAAGAATCATTTGAAAATGAAGAAAGCTGTAATACAGAATTTTCACCTAAAATCATGATACCCCTTGCTATTGCAACATCTATTGATGCCTTAGCTGTTGGTGTCACTTTTGCTTTTTTAAATGTTAATATTTTCATAGCGATTTCCATCATTGCTTTAACAACTTTTATCATTTCAATGGCTGGTGTCAAAATTGGACATGTCTTTGGTATGAAGTATAAAGCCAAAGCTGAAATCGCTGGTGGTATCATTTTAATTTGTATGGGATTAAAAATTTTATTGGAACATCTTCATATTTTAGGTTAATCATTCAAATTTTATTCATATTGGAGTATGATAATAATAAGGGGTGGTAAAATATGAATGATGTCGCTAAACTCTATCAAGTTTATGTCAACAGAGAAATTCAAACAGCAAAAAATGAGATCCTGAATACAAAAAGAATCAATCAGAAAATCCTTGCTTTTTTACATGATTTATCAGAAGTTTCTTTAGAATCTCGCTGCTATTTATTTTGGGAAAAAGAAGAACCTATCAATCATCAACAGCTATTAGAAAAATATCTTGAAGGTTTAACAATGTTGATGTCAATAGGATATGAACTTCGTATTGATAGTATTAAAAATCATACAGAAATTCCTGAAAACTTAGATATCTATTCTTTATTCTTTAAAATTCATCGATCTATTTTAAATGTACAAAATCAATATTCTAGTGATGATTATCAAGATGCAATTGATGATTACTTCACTTTAGGTTTTCAATTAGGTATTGATATTGACGAAATCATTGATAATTATCAAAATGATTAGAGCGATACGAAATAACTTTTTATGAGTTATTTCCTTAAGCTCTTTTTTTGTAATAAACTGTTATATTTTATATGGAAATCTATTAATTCAACAGTTTTTTTGATTATAATTGGAAAATTGTGATAGATAATAGAAAATATTGTTGGAAAAATGTGAATATAAAGTCTATAAACAGCTGGAAAAATGTGTGTATCTCATTGAAAATAGCCTGAATTTTGTGATAAGATAAACTTATAGTTAAATAAGGCAATCTCACAAAATAAATTCTATGATTCGAGATGATCAATATTTAGATATTCATTATGCAATCAAGTTTGCAAACAAAAACATTGGATTCAATGAATATTTCTATACTTTCCCCTATTTTTTAGCTTTCTTTTTGAAAAGATTTCTAAAAGATAGAAAAATTCAATAAAACTTGTTATATAAAAACGGAATCATTGTTTTGATTCCGTTTTTTAAGTTATCATATTGAAAGATATGACTCTTATCCTAATCGTTGACTATTCTTTGATATCAAATTATTGTTCATTCATTTTCTTTAATTCATTCAATAATTCTATTGTATGTGGTAACCATTTTCCAGTTGTAGAAATGACAATGACAATTTCATTTTTAATATATTTTAATTGTGGTTTGTCATATAAACGATTGACTAATTCAAAAAGCTGATCACCTGCAACATGTGAAGAAAATTCCTGTGTCAGCATTAATTGAACATCATTACCCGTTTCCTTGACCTCATCAATAAATGGTTCAGTACATAAGATTTCATATTGACGTTTGAATACAATATTTTGAACTTCTCTTGGTAATGTTCCATATAAATCCTTTAACTCACTTTCAAGTGCCTTTAACTGTGTTAAATGCTGTGCTTTATAAATACGTTGATACAGATTTAATTTTTCCATATCATTTTCCACATAGTTTTCTGGTATATACCCATCTACAGGAACATTTTGAACTGGTACTTCCTGTTCTTCTTTTTTCTCACCCGTTTTTTCATCAATGGCTTCCTGAAGAATCTTCATATACATGTCAAATCCAACTGTATCAATAAAACCAGCCTGTTCTCCTCCTAGTATATCGCCTGATCCTCGAATCGATAAGTCACGCATAGCGATTTTATAACCACTACCTAATTGAGCAAATTCTTTGATTGCTTTTAAACGTTTCGTTGCTTCTTCATTCATTTGTTTGTTTTTCGCATATAATAGATAAGCATAGGCTAAACGTTCACTACGCCCCACACGTCCTTTAATCTGATACAATTGAGATAATCCAAAGTGATCTGCATTTTCAATAATGATTGTATTTGCATTAGGAATATCAATTCCCGTTTCAATAATCGTTGTACACACAAGAATATCATATTCATGATCAACAAATGACTGCATGACTTTTTCAAGTTCATCCTTACTCATTCTTCCATGTCCAATTCCAATACGAGCCTGTGGCACTAATCTGGCAATTTCATTAGCAACACTTTCAATATTGGCAGTCTGGTTATGTAAATAGAATACTTGCCCTTTTCTTCCTAACTCTCTTTCAATCACTTGTTTCACTAATTGTGGGTTCTTTTCCATGACATAAGTCTGAACTGGCAAACGATTTAATGGAGGTGTTTCAATTTGTGATAAACCACGAATCCCCATTAAAGACATTTGCAAAGTTCTCGGTATGGGTGTCGCTGTTAAGGTCAAGACATCAATTGTTTTTCGTATTTCTTTAATCTTTTCTTTTTGTTTGACACCAAAGCGTTGTTCTTCATCAATACATAACAATCCTAAATCTTTAAATACAACATCATTAGATAAAATACGATGTGTTCCTACTAATAAATCAATTTTTCCCTCTTTCACATCTTCTAAAATCTGTTTTCTTTGTTTGGTAGAAGTAAAACGATTTAATAAAGCAACTTGAACAGGGAAATTTTCAAATCGTTTGATCATCGTATGATAATGCTGTGAAGATAATATTGTTGTTGGACATAGAAAAGCAACTTGCTTACCACCTAAAATAGCTTTAAAACAAGCACGTAAAGCAACTTCAGTTTTTCCAAATCCCACATCTCCACACAATAATCTATCCATAGGACGAGGCATTTCCATATCTGCCTTAATTTCTTTAACAGCCTCTTTTTGATCTGGAGTTAATTCATATCCAAAGCATTCTTCAAACTGTATCTGCAAAGCATCGTCTTTTGGAAAAGCAAAACCGGGCTGTTTCATTCTTTGAGAATAAATTTCAATTAAACGATCTGCCAGATCATCCACTTTCTTTCTGACTTTTTGTTTCGCCTTTTGCCATTCAGTACTATTTAATGAATGAATCTTTGGTACTTTTCCATCTCTCGATGCGTATTTTCTGACTAGCTTAAAGTTTTCTACAGGTATGTATAAAGTATCATTTCCTTTATAAGCAATATATAAATAATCTTTCTTAGAACCTTTAACTTCCAATGTTTTAATTCCCATGTATTGTCCAATCCCATGAATATCATGAACAACATAGTCACCAATATTTAATTCCGTATAATCATTAATAATTTTAGCATCTTTATATTTAATATAACCTTTTTTCTTTTGGGTATTGACTTTAAATAATTCTTTTTCTGTCATTAAGACAACATGTTCTTCACAAAAATCAATCCCTGTTGAAAGTTCCCCCATATAAATATTAATACCTTGATAAATATGATCATCATGACCAATCAAAGTATAACTCAGTTGGTGTTGTTCTAGTAAATCCGTCATCATTTGAATCTGATGACTATTTTCCAGACACATTAAAATGGTATTTTGAACTAAATAATCTTTAATCTGTTGAATCAGTTGTGCTTCATTTAATAAAGATAATTGAACTTCTCTAGTGAAAAAGACAATTTGTTTTTCATTTTCTCTAAAATCTAGAAAATCTATGTCTGATTTCGTTAATAGTGAAGGTAATTCATGATATAAAGAAAGTCCTTTAACCATTTTCCCCATACTTTGTAATTCATGAGAATAATAAAATGTTTCTTCTACATATTGATGATAGACAGTTTTTATTTTTTCTTGGCTAGATGTTAAAATCAGAACATCATCAAAATAAGAACGTAACGTCGTAGATGTTGGAAACAATCCCATATATTGATACAGACGGGATGTACTTTGATGATTTTTAATCGCTTCTATATCAATAGAAATGTCCTCATCCAGTTCATCTTGATACTCTTCACAATCTGTCTGTTCTTTCATCATTTCTATCTGTGAAATCACATTTTCAATATCCTGATCATCATAAAGAATATCTGTAGCTGGTAAAATCAGAACATCTTTCACGTTTTCTAAAGAGCGTTGCGTGTTCTTGTCAAAGAAACGTAAACTTTCAATTTCATCATCAAAAAATTCTATACGAATAGGATTATCATATTGAATAGAATAAACATCAATAACTCCACCACGTTTAGAATAATAGAAAGGTTCATCCACCCTCTGTATCATCTGATAACCACTATATATCAACTTTTCTCTTAAAAAAAGTGGATCAATCGTCATTCCTACTTCTAAATGCAGAGTATGTTTTTTAAAGATTTGAGGATGTGGTAAATAACGTAAATAACTTTGGGTATGACAAATCACAACAAGTGGCTGTTGTGAAGAAATCTTTGACAATGCATGAATACGTTCTCCTACAAGTTCTTGAGAAGAAGCCAGAGCTTCAACACGCAAAGATTCATCACATGGAAAAAAGACAACTTTTTGATGAAGCAAAGGGTAAAGCTCCTGATATAAAAGTTGTGCCTGATATAAACTATCTTTAATAACCAGCATCATTTTTGGGCAAGTGAAAAAAGCACTAGCAATAAGAATCGCCTCATCACTAGCGTGAGATACAACAATCTCGCCTTTTCCTTTAAGCATTGCAAGATATGCTGGATTATTTTTCAAAATCTGAATAATCTTCTTCATATCTTATCATCTCCTAATTATAGGCATTCATAGCAGCAGTAAAATCTTTATCAAGAATGGTTATGACAGCCTCTTTTGCATCTTGAATTCCTTTTTCAATCATTGGCTGCTGCTCCTTTGTAAAACGCCCCAAAACATAATCAACAACAGGTATATAAGCATGTTTATCAATGCCCACTCGAATACGTTTAAAATTCTGTGTCCCCACATGAGCAATAATGCTTTTCATCCCATTATGCCCTCCAGCACTGCCACTTTGTCTTAAACGTAATTTTCCAGTTGGCATGTCCATATCATCATAAATCACAATTAAATCATCAACATCTATTTTAAAATAATTCATGACTTGAATCACAGATTCACCGGAATTATTCATATATGTTAATGGTTTTAATAATATGACATCCTCACCTTGATACTTCACTTTGACATATTCACCTTTAAATTTCTTTGTGTTGATTGATACATGCCAATAATCTGCTAAAGCATCCATCACCATAAATCCTACATTATGTCTTGTCAATGTATATTCTTTGCCCGGATTTCCTAATCCAACAATTAATTTCATAAACAACTCCTATCTTACTAATATCGCACAACAAACACCATTGACATCTAGATGATGATCTAGTATTTTACCTTTTTCACTATGATATAGAAGTGTAAAACCATCTTCTACCTCAACAGAAATCGTTTCTAAAGAAGCATTAAAATAAATGATAAAATCTTTATACTCACCATCATTTTGATGCAATGAATATTTAATCATACGATGATCAATATTTTCTGTTTTGACATTTTTACGTATCATATCATAACTTCCATATCTAAAACAAGGATTATTTTTTCTTAAATGAATTAAAAACTGTACAAACTGTGTTGTATCAATTTCCATATCCTTACGGTTCCAATCCAAAGCATTGACTTGATCTCCCGCATTATATGTATTGGAAAGACCACCTTTTGTCCTAAAAAACTCCTGTCCACTATGCAAGAAAGGAACACCCTGTGATAAGATAACAGCAGCCATCATTAGACGAGCACGTCTTTTTCGCATTTTTTCAGACTCATCATAATTAGAAATCTGTAATTTATCATAACATGTTGCATTATCATGACATTCTACATAATTAATTGATTGCGTAATTTTCGCAAACATATCTAGATTACATATAGCTTTCATTGCATCATTTGTTTTATACGTATCACCAGAAAAATATCCTTTTGTTTCCATCTGGTTTGTTCCTCTTAAAGTATCTCTAAAGAAATCATTGAAGAAACCAATATAAGGTGTCTTATGATTATTTTGAATGGTTGTACGCATGGATTCATCTAATGCTGTTGCCATATTCCACCCTTCTCCATAAACAACAAAGGATGGATCTAAAGCTTTCCCTTGAGCATCTACAAGTTTGATTGTTTCTTGATCAATAATCCCCATTAAATCAAAACGGAAACCATCAATACCATATAAAACCTGCCAACGTTTACACATATCTAGAATATATTTACGACACATTAAAGCTGTTGTATTTAAATCATTACCACACCATGAGCCATTAGATAGTGTTCCATCTTGATTTCTTCTAAAGAAATAATGTGGAACCGTTCTTTCTAAAGCATTGATATTGACATCATGCATATGATTAAACACAACATCCATGACAACACGAATACCACGTGAATGTAAAGCTTCAATCATACGCTGAGCTTCTGTAATACGCATATATCCATCATCTGGATCTGTAACATAACTTCCCTCTGTCACATTGTACGCTAGAGGATCATATCCCCAATTATAAAGTTCTATAGGATTCTTTTCATCCACTGTCGCAAAATCAGCAATTGGCATCAACTGTAAATGAGTAATTCCCAGACATGATAAATAATCTAATCCTGTTGGATTACCACTATCTGTTGATGTATTGAGTTCAGTAAAAGCTAAAAATTTTCCTTTATTTTTCATTCCACTTGTTGATGACATAGAAAAATCTCTGACACTTGTTTCATAAATAATCATATCAGTCATTTTTTCTAATGGTGGTAACTGGAAACGACGACATGGAACGGTATTTAAATCAACAATGATACTCGCATGTCCATTAGAAGATGAAGAATAAGCATAGGGATCCAATGTCACTTCATAACTATTTGTATGACGAATCAAATAAACATATTGTTCTAACTCTAAATCTTCATGAACTTCAACAAAATATACACCTTTCTTTTGTCTTTTCATTGGAAACAATTCTGTTTCCCCATTCCACTTCATGATTTTTAAAATTACACCTGTCGCAAGTGGTGCCCATACTTTAAATGTTGTTTTTTCTTTTGTATATTGGCTTCCTAAATCATCACGATCATAAAAATATAATTCATCAAATTGCTCACAAAGAGATAATCTTGAAAAGTCAAGAAAACAGCTTAATCCATAAGCATCAACAACCTTATAAACTTTTCCCATTGTAAAATTGGTATGAAATACATATTCCTGAAATCCGTCCTGACTACTATTATTCAACGAATCTCCATTCAGTGGTATCAATTCATCATTTTCAATATTTTTAATATAAAATTGGCTACTAATGCCATTATAATATCCTTTAGATAAGTAAACTCTAATCTCATCAAAAGCAACTGCATAAGCTTTCATCCTTACTGCACTTTCTTCCATATAACCATCCTTTCTCTTTAACACGACTATTAACCATTCCAAGTATAACATAAACAAATCTAAAAAACTATCAAAGAATGTAACCCCTTTACTTTTCTTGTTTAGGTTTGATACTTTATATCAATTGTCATATAAAAAAACAAATATACCTTTCAATAGGTATATCTCAGACTGTTGACAAAGTGGTAGAATTTTTTATTAAATCTACCACTTCTTTTATTTTTTTATGAAAATTGATAAATTTGTATTGTTTTCCTTATATTTCCTTCTTTTTTATTGGGTGAAGGAATATTTATGAGTCCTTTCCTTTTCTTCATTCTCGCTAATTTGCCTAAATTATGGCAGCCAAAAATAATCAACGATTCCTGTTGATTTTTCTTTAGTCCTTTTAATCTTGTGAATCTTAGTCCATGCTTTTCTTTGCAATCTGCATAGACTCTTTCTATCGTCTCTTTTCTTAGTGGATAGATATCTTTCCATTCTGGTGTATATCTGTTCTCATCTGCTATTTCTCTATATTCCTCCCATACATGTCTTGTGATGACCTTCTGATGATTTTTGCTCTGTGTACATTTCTCTAAAAATGGACATCCTTCACAGTCCTTTGGATTTGATTTGTATTCCCTGTATCCTGATCTGTTTGTTGTAGTATATTTCAAATCCTTGTTATTGGGGCATATATAAATATCCAACTTTTCATCATAGACATATTCATATTTCTTGAAGTATCCTTTTTTTGTCATGGGTCTTTTATATGGCATATATGCTCTGATTCCATCTTCTATGATTTCTCGACATATTGCTGGTGTCATGAATCCTGCATCTAAACTGATGTTATGTATTAAATCTCCATAGGTGTTCAACAGCTTTCTATATGCATCATGAAAAACAACACTATCGTGCTGATTGCCTGGTGCCACTGTATTATGCAGTACAAATCCGTGTCTATCACAGAATGTTAGATTTGTATATGCAAAGCATTTCTGTTTTTCTCCCTTATGAAAGCATCCGCTTTCCGGATCTGTCTTGCTTACCTTTATTGATTTTGTTCCTTTTCCTTCAATGAGTTCACCTGTTTCTTCGTCATATGCAAGTTCTATATCCTTTGTTTCCTTTATTGGCTTTTTCTCATGGGCTTTTCTATCCTTGTTGATTTCCTCCAGAAGTTCATCGTCATAGTATTTCTTTACTATTTCTACAGCCTTATTTTCATGTTTTCTATTATTGGCATTGGCCTTTCGATGTGTTCCATCTCCAAATACCGTATCAAGATCCACAAAATCATATGCGATGGCTTCTTCAATAATTTTTTTGAAAATCTCATCGAAAACTTCAGAATCTCCATATCTTCTGATGTAGTTCTGTGACCATGTTGAGTAGTTTGGAACCTCATCATCAATGGACAACCCTAAAAACCATCTGTAGGCAAGGTTCACCTTTGTTTCTTCACATGTTCTTCTCATGGAATGAATACCAAATGCAAAGTTGATAAAAAGCATTTTAAAAAGTACCACCGGGTCAATACTTGGTCTGCCAAAAGAACTATATAAAGGTCTAACGAGAGGATATATGAAATTCCAGTCAATAGCTTCTTCAAGCTCTCTTACCTTGTGATCCAATGGTACTAATTCATCTATAGTACTCAAAATCAAGCTGTCATTTTTTCGATTGTTTAAACATGTCATTGCCATAATATTTTACCTCCAAATATGCATTTACATTATACCATATTTTCATGATATAGTGGTAAAATAAAAAGTCGTGGAGCCTCAAAATTTGCATATTTGGAACGAAGTCATCCACGACAATAGATATAATACCATATATTTTTCTATTTGAAAACTAAAAGCTGTTGACTTTTTACTTTGTCAACAGCCTGAAATATACCTTTCAATAGGTATATCTGCTTTTTATTGATGTTCTATCATCTTCATAGCTTTCATTGCTTCTCTGGCTTTATAGAAACCTTCGGCTATGTTCAATCCATGATCTCCAATTCTTTCAAAATCTGTAAGAATCTTTGTATAGACAACACTGTTCTCTGTTGTACATTTTTTATCTTTTAACCTCTTAAGCTGATTCACTGTAAACTGATGATGTGTCTTGTCTATGTTCTCTTCTATTACATCAACTTTGTCTACAATGCTACTGAACTCATCATAGTTCATGATTCTCAGCTCATCTAGTATATTGACACAAAGACTGCTCATGATTCCTATCTCATCCATGGCTTCATGTGAGAATCGTCTGTCTTCACTTTGAAGCAGCTCGGCCCTTTGAGCTATGTTCACCGCATGATCTCCAATTCTTTCAATGTCTGATGATATCTTCATGAATAAACCAATAGCCTGTGATCCTTCTATTGGAAATTCTGTTGAAATCGCATTTGTTGTAAAGTCTACAATATTTTTATTGAGATAGTTGATATATTCTTCATTCTTTTGTAGCTTTTCATATTTGTCTTCCTTGAACTCTATCAAAAGTTCAAATGATTTTCTGACATTATCAATTGCTACATTCAACATGTTTTGTGTTTCATTGAATAATTGTGTATTCGCTATTGCACTTGTCCCAATATGATAATCATTTGTAAAGATACCAAAATCCAGATATCTCAACTGCATCTTTCCTTCCAGTTCTGGTTTTTCTGGTAAGATAATAAATGATAAATCAACCAGCTTTTCACCAATAGGTAATAAAATGATTGTTGTAACAACATTAAAGACCGTATGAACATTAGCAATTTGAGCAACAACATTTGTTGGTGTCAATGATGCCATAAACGATGCAAATGGTGTCAACATACTAACAATCACAAAGATAATTGTTCCAATGATATTAAATGATAAATGAATGATTGTTGTACGTTTCGCATTACGATTAGCACCAATTGAAGCCAATACAGCCGTGATACATGTTCCAATGTTTTGTCCAAATAAAACATAGATTGCTGATGGGAGTGTGACAACGCCACTCATCGCTAAAGCCTGTAAAATACCAACTGATGCTGAAGATGATTGAATGATTGCTGTAAAGACTGCCCCCACAAGAATACCAATCAATGGGTTCTGGAAGTTTGCAACAAGACTCGCAAATTCTGGAGAATCACGTAAAGGTATCATCGCCGTTGACATCATTTCCATTCCCATAAATAAAATACCTAAACCAGCAATGATTTCTCCAAAAGCATCAAGTTTCTTGCTTTTAAAGAATGCTATCAAAACAACCCCAACAAAAGCAATAATCGGTGCTAATACTGTAATATCCAAGGCAATCAGCTGCCCTGTAATGGTTGTTCCAATATTGGCTCCCATAATCACCCATACAGCATTTTTCAACTGCATCAATCCAGCATTCACAAATCCTACTGCCATAACTGTTGTTGCTGAAGATGATTGCATAATCGCTGTCGTTAAAGCACCAACTATTGTTCCTAAAAAACGATTTGTTGTCAATTTTTCCAAAATTGACTTCATCTTATTCCCGGCAGCCAGCTCTAAACCATTTGACATCATTGTCATCCCATAAAGGAATAAAGCCAAACCACCTAACATTGAGAATATATTTGTCAGTTCCATCTGTTCCTCCTATTTACATACAAATAAAACTTAACATAATCTTAATATATTGTAAACATAATTTTAACATTTCTAGACAATAAATGTTGATTATTTGTACATAAAACAAAGCAGGGACAATAACTGCTTTGAATATTCCTTTCTAAAAGAATATTATAAAATATATGAGTATATAAATAATTTTCCTTTTGACTTTTATTTGTCTTTCATTAGATAAACCATAAGCTTTTTTTGAATATGATAGCTTTCATTTTTTAATAAGTTATTTAATGCACTATACTAAACTGTATTATCTTTTCCAGACTTCACCCTCCACAATGAATGTAAATATAGTTTATAGAATTAAAATTTTCAATAATATTAGCTATATTTTTTCATGACTTTTCAATTTTTTAGAAATATAAAAAACCAACAAAATAAGTGACCTTACTTCATTGGTTTTCTGTTTTTATCTTTTCACTCTATCTAATTTCCAGATATCTTTTACATATTCTTCAATTGTACGATCTGATGAGAAATATCCAGACTGTGCAATATTGACAAGACACATCTTAGACCATTTTGCGCGATCACGATACAATTCATCAACTTTTGCCTGTGCTTTTAAGTAAGCTTCAAAATCTGCAAATAAGAAGTATTCATCATTACGATTCATCAATTCATCAAAAATCATTCTAAATTCTTCTCTTGAAGCATGGAATGTTCCATCAACTAATGAATCAACAACATTTTTAATACGAGGATCATTATTATAATAATCCCATGCATTATATTGTCCATTCCATCTTAATTCATTGATTTCATTATCTTTTAAACCAAAGATAATCACATTGTCATCGCCAACACGTTCAGCAATTTCTACATTTGCACCATCAAGTGTCCCTACAGTGACAGCACCATTCATCATGAACTTCATGTTACCTGTTCCACTTGCTTCTTTTCCAGCTGTAGAAATCTGTTCAGAAACATCTGCAGCAGGCATAATCTTTTCAGCAATTGTAACACCATAGTTTTCAATAAAGACAACCTTTAAATAAGCATTTGTATCTGGATCATTATTCACAACATCAGCAACACTGTTGATTAATTTGATAACTTTCTTTGCAAAATAGTAAGCAGGAGCTGCTTTTGCACCAAAGATAAATGTTCTTGGATAAATCTTAAATTCAGGATTCATCTTCATTTGTTGATATAAGTAAATCACATGCATAATATTTAATAACTGACGTTTATAGGCATGTAGTCTTTTGACTTGAATATCAAAAATACTATTCACATCAACTTTAATACCATTGTGTTTATAAATATAATCAGCTAAAACTTGTTTTCTTTGTTGTTTCACATTGTAGAATTTACCTTGAACAATGGAATCATCTACATAATCCATGAGTTTTTCTAATTCTTCTGGATGTTTAATCCAATCATCACCAATTGTTTCATTTAATAATGAAGTTAATTCTGGATTAGAGTAAGCCAACCATCTACGATGTGTAATTCCATTTGTTTTGTTATTGAATTTCTTTGGATATAAGAAATAGAAGTCTTTCATTTCCTGTTCCATTAAAATTTGTGTATGAAGTCTGGCAACACCATTGACACTAAAGCTTCCAACAATCGCAAGGTGTGCCATATGCACTTGACCATCTTTTAAAATCATCACACGATTTAATAAATCTTCATCATTATCACTAATATGTTTCACATAACCAATAAATCTTCTATTGATTTCTTCAATAATCTGATAAACTCTTGGAAGTAATGCCTGCATTGTTGAAATTGGCCATTTTTCCAATGCTTCAGATAAAATCGTATGGTTTGTATAAGCACATGTCTGTGTTGTAATATGCCATGCTTCATCCCAATCCATATCATATTCGTCAATTAAAATACGCATTAATTCAGGAATAACCAAAACTGGATGTGTATCATTTAACTGAATAACATTCTTTTCATGGAAATTAGATAAAGATGGATACACTCTTAAGTGATTTTTAATAATAGCACGTAATCCTGCTGATACAAAGAAATATTGTTGTTTTAAACGTAATGTACGTCCAGCAAGTGTTGAATCATCAGGATATAATGTCTGACAGATATCTCTGACTTCTTGAGCATATTGTCTAAAATCTTTATTAGATGGAATTTCATCACTTGGTTCTGAATGCCATAAACGAAGTGTGTTAGTGACAGTTGTGTCATTACCAACAATTGGCATATCATAAGGAACCGCTCTGACACATTCAGCATCCACATGATCCCATTTTCCAGTTTCTTCATTCCATACAACACGTCCCCAGAATTTAACATCAACAGCATGTTTAGGTTTTCTCACTTCCCACATATTTCCTAATTTTAACCATTGATCAGGAACTTCAACTTGATATCCATTTTCAATTTTCTGTTTAAATAAACCATATTCATAACGAATTGTATTTCCAAAAGCTGGATAAGAAAGTGAAGCCAATGAGTCCATGAAACAAGCAGCCAATCTTCCTAAACCACCATTTCCAAGACCTGCATCAGATTCCAATTCTTCCAAATCATGAATATTAATACCATAATCAGCTAATCCTTCTTTAGCGATTTCATAAATTCCTAAATTCATCATGTTGTTGACTAGTAAACGTCCAATCAAAAACTCCATAGAGAAATAATGAACCTGTTTTTGATAATTTGTTCTTGTTGCCATTTTTGTCATAGCCCAATTGACAGAAGCATAGTCACGAACCATTCTTTCAAGTGTCATAAATTTTTCAGTAATATGTGACTCCTCAACTGTACGTCCGTAAGATTCGATAATTCTTCTTGAAAATTCATATTTAAATTCTTCTTTTGTCTTAAACATATCTCGTCTCCCTCAACTATTTTCTTTTCAATTCAAATATCATACTCGAAAATGGTGCAATGTCAACCAAAATCGAATTTTCTTTGTTTACAGCGTGTATTTTTTGTGATTTAATAGCACGTTTATTCGTAAAATTGCTACCAGTGTAATAATCTGTATCTGTGTTAATGATTTCCTTATAAGTTCCTGCTACAGGAACAGGAATACGATAACCATGATGTGTATTTCCTACAAAGTTCATAACACAAACAAGCACTTCCCCATCCGGTGCATAACGTGCATAAGCAAAGACACTTTGTTTCATATCATCCACAACTAACCATTCAAATCCTTCTGGATAGTAATCGTATTGATATAAAGCCGGATGTTTTAAAATCAGATGATTTAAATCACTAAAATATCTATGGAATGAATCATGTTGTGGATATTTTAATAATACCCATCCTAATGCTTTCTTTTCATCCCATTCTTTATATTCAGCCAGCTCATTTCCCATAAAGTTTAATTTCTTACCTGGATGTGTCATCATATATAAGTATAAAGACTTACACTGAGCAAATTTCTGATCATTATTCCCCCACATTTTATCTAGAATTGTGCCTTTACTATGAACCACTTCATCATGTGAGAAAGGCAAAATATAATTTTCACGATAGAAATACATCATAGAAAAAGTCAGTTTATTGTGAACATCTGGGTATTGTCGATAAATTGGATCCTTTTTAAAATAAGCCAATGTATCATTCATCCAACCTAAATCCCATTTATAATCAAATCCAAGTCCTCCAGATTGTGGAGCTGTTGTGACATTTGGATAATCAGTTGAATCTTCCGCAATCAACATGACACCAGGAAATAATCCATTCATATGCGAATTCATACGTTTCATGAATTCAATGGCACCATCATTGACACCACGTTCTTTATTTCCTTTCCAATAAATCAAATTACTAATCGCATCAAAACGAATACCATCCACATGAAAGTAATTCGCCCAGAAATGAACAGAAGACATCAAGAAACTACGTACTTCTTCTCTACCCAAATCAAAATAACAGCTATCCCATTCTGTATATCTTAAATTGATATCTGGATATTCGTAAACAAAGCCCCCATCAAATTGATGCAATCCATGTCCATCTTTTACAAAATGAGCAGGTACAAAATCCATAATCACGCCAATATTATTTTTATGACAAGCATTGATAAATGCCATTAATTGTTTTGGATTACCGTAACGACTTGTTGCACTAAAATATCCTGTTGCCTGATATCCCCATGACCCATCAAAAGGAAATTCAGTTAAAGGCATTAATTCAATATGTGAGAACCCATTTTCTACAACATAAGGAATGATCTGATCAATCATTTCTTCATAGCTGCAATATTCACCATCTTCTTCATCAGTAAAATCTTTTTTCATTTTCCATGAACCAATATTAGCTTCATAGATATTCAAAACTTTATCAAAATTCTTTGTGCGCTTATTTAACCAACGTTTATCAGCCCATCTAAAACCATCAATTTTATAAACCTTAGAAGCTGTTCCCGGTCTTAATTCACTAAAGAAAGCATAAGGATCAGCACGATCCACCCAAGAACCATTAGGTATTTCAATACGATATTTATATGTATCATATTGTTTGATTTTAGGAATAAATAAAGTATATATACCACCATCTGTATATTTTTCCATATAGTGATTTTCACCATTCCATTTGTTGAAATCACCTACAACCTGCACACTTCTAGCATTTGGAGCATAAACAGTAAATCTTACACCTTTTTGCCCATCCATTTCTTCAAAATGTGCACCAAAAACTTTATACATCTCTAAACAGTTTCCTTCATGGAAAAGCTGAATCAAAAAGTTATCTAATTGTGCCATAGTCAAACCCCTTTCATAGTTTTTATTATACATGAAAACGCTTAAAAAATCACTCTTTTTATTTATAGCGAATAAACAAAAAAAGAAATACAAGAATATATATGCAAATTCTTAATATTTCTTTTATCCTCTCATAACAAACAATAACTCATATTTTAAAGTTTTTTTGTTGCCTATTGAGTATACTATTAAAATAATCATAACTGTTTCATTATCAATTAAAAAAATCAATATATACTTTGATATAAGTTTGTAAAAAAAGATTCGAAATTTAACTATCGAATCCTTATAACATTCATAAACTCTTATATTTTTTGATTATCTTCTTTAATAAATTCAATAACATCATTAGGTGTACAATCCAATGCCACACATAGTTTTTCCAAAGTAAAAGTTGAAATTCCTTTGCCATGTTTAATATTATGAATTGTTCTTGAATTCAATCCATGGACATGAATCAAAGTATATGTTGTTATGGATTTGTCTTTCATTGTCTTAAATAATGGAGCATAACTGATCATCGTATCACAACCTTTATACTATTATGCCCATTTCTTAAGATGATGAATATATTGAAAAAAGTAACTATGAAATATCAAGACAATAATAAAAAGCATGATTTCAAATCATACTTTCTATCAAAACATTCATCTTGAATTATAATAGTTTGTTGTGGACATGTTGTTTCATTCATATAACAACAGATACAAGATATTCTTTGAAAAGCAGGATAGTCCTCATCATCTGTTGTCACATCATCCATTGGGCATGTGTCAATGCAACAACTACAACGGATACATTTTTCACAATCTAATACTAAAATTGGATTCATGTTTTCCCCTCATTTAGATTACTTTACAATCACTTCACTAACATCTTTTAATAAAATAGAATATGTTCCATCTTCCTGTTTAACCTTTTCCACCTTATCACCAGATAGATATTCCTCAATTGGTAAACTAATCTCAATTTCATCATCTAATACCAGTTTACATTTATCCATAGCTGTTAATGATAAACTTTCAATCTGATCTTCTTCACCAATTCCTAAGTCTTTCATCATAATTTCACTTTCTTCTTGTGCCTGTCCATCTTTTTCTAATACCTTTTTGACAATTTCTAAAGGTTTAACAGGTTGATTAGTATCAATTTTTTCCTGTATTTCATGTTTCATTAAAGGCAACGCTTTTCCATCATTAACATTATAAATATCATCCATCTTTCTCACAACTTTTTTCATGGTTGATATTTTCTGCTTATCTGTTAGCTTTTCTTCACCTTTAATCCACTGTGCATTTAAATAAAAATCCAATTTCCCATCAATGTTATATTTCTTTTCAATTAAAAATAACTTTTTCGCATCCACATTCACAATAATCGCTTCATCTACCGGTGAACCCATTGTTGGTAAAACCTGTTTTTTAGTAATACGAATATTGTTTTCATCAATCACACTCATGGGAATATAACGATAATTCAGTTTTAAAGCACCGACATATCTTTCCCCGTTTTTATAACAATCTACAAATAAAACATTACTGTTAGGCATTTCTTCAATCACTGAGCCTAAAGCAAATAATTTGTCCGTCATTTCATGAGCCTGTTTGATAAATTCTTCTTGACTTTCAATCATTTTTTCACTTCTTAACATCATCTCATGTAAAGAACCAACCGTTAATTCTTTTAAAGAAGGAGAATTTAAGGCTTTCTCTACTTTTTTACGATAATAATCTATAGATGTTTCATTCATGTCTACAAAATCAGTAGAATGATAAATCTTACGATGTTCAAAATCCAGCATATGCATTAATATTTTATTGATTACAATTGTATTCACATTATCACCCTGCAAAATTATAACATATTTCTTTATCGAAGACATTAAATACTTTATAATAATCTCGAGGTGAAATAATATGAAAATTGTCATTGCCCCAAGTAAAACAATGAAATATCAAAAGGTTCCTTTTGTTGGTAGTGAACCTTTGTTTCAAGAAGAAACACAATATCTTACAAACATTTTAAAACAATATAATGATGAACAGTTATGTCAGCTCATGAAAATATCTTATAAACAGGCAACTCAAGTTTATCAGTATTTTCATGATGAACAGACTGCTCATCCTGCTTTAGCTTTTTATCAAGGAACAGTTTTTAAACAACTTGAATTAGCATCTTATATGAATCATCAAGACTACTTATCTGAACACTTATGTATTTTAGATGCTTACTATGGTGTTTTAAAATACAATACTTTAATAACGCCTTATCGTTTAGATATGACAATGAAACCTGATCATATCAACTTATATGATTATTGGTATACACCTTTATATCAATATTTTGAACAAGTTGATTTCATTATTTCTTTAGCTTCTAAAGAATTTACCAATATGTTAAGACATCCTCATATTTATTTTATAGATTTCATTATCAACGATCATGGGAAAATGAAAAGAAACGCTATGATTATCAAAAAAGCCAGAGGTCAAATGTTAAATCAGATGATTTTAAATGAGATCAAAACATTGGATGAATTGAAAACAATCAATATTGATGGTTTTACATATCAGCCAGATTATAATCAAGAAGGTACTCTTGCCTTCGTCAAAAATATGTAAAGGAGACTATTGTGTTAAAAAGTGAAAAAGTTATCGTTATTGGAATTGGATCTTTTATAGGGTTGTTTATCTTGAACTCTTATTTTTTATCTTATATTCTATCATTTCTTATTGTAGGTGGAGATGAATATGTACTCTCCTATCTGATGCCCATATATAGTGGGATTGCTCTTATTGGGGCTATTATTATTTGTTGTAGCTATGTTATTATTAAAAACTCACTAATTTTCTGATTATCTTTTCATAAGCTGGTAAATGTCGGTATAGCCTGTATTTTAGGGCTTTATCGGCATTTTCCTTTTGGAAGATACTCTGCATAAGCTGGCATTTACCAGCATGAAAATGCAACCAAAAGTAGTAAATGAGTAGTACAATCACCGATTTAAGAAGCAAGAGCCAGCCTTTCAAGTTCTGCTTTTGCTGAATTCAAAGTACCGTGTGCGTAGTACCCTAATGTCATGGTGATGTTTGCGTGTCCCATGATATATTGCAGGGTGTTCGGGTTCATTCCTTTGTTTGCCATGTTCGTACAGTAGGTATGTCTGAATGAGTGTGGTGTGATGTTGGGTAGCTGGTCTTTATGTGTCTTGTTGTATTTCTTCACAAGCCCACGCAACATACTCTCATAGTTTCCAGCCACTTTAGGGAAGCCCTTTTGGTTTAGGAACAGGAAATTGCTGTAACCGCCTATGATGATAGGCTCTGCCTTTCCTCTGTTCTGTAACACTCGCTTAAAGGCTTGATAGGCTCTTTCTGTCATTGGAAGCTGACGTTCTCCTTTTTTGGTCTTAGGTGTTTCAATGTAGTAGCCGATTTCGCTGTCTTTCAATAGCTGGTGGTCTACATTGATGATACGGTTCGCCATATCAATATGGACTGTCAGACCGCAAAATTCAGAAATACGAAGCCCCGTTTCCAGAAGAATAACCACTTCATCATAATACTTGCTGTACGTCTTGTCCTGTTCCATAAAGGCAAGCATTTTTTCTTCCTGCTCTGGCGTGAGAATGACTTTAGGCTCTGAATTATCTTCCAGAACGTCACTCAATTTGAAGCTGAAAGGATTTTTTCTGATACAGTCGTCCTCAATCGCCATATAGAATGACGCTTTCAGTGAACGCTTGTAATTGCTAATCGTCTTGTAGGAAAAGCCATTCTCATACATTCGCATAGCCCATTCCTTACCGTCTGATAGCTTCACTGTATCAATGCTCCTTGCACCCAGAGGGTCGTTTTCCAGAATTTTCATAAGGTACTGGCGACCTTTTTCTGTGTTGCGTTTCACATTTTTTCTCTGGCTGTTCTTCTTTGCGTAGAGCTGGCAGACTGTCATTTTCCCGCCTATGGTATTGATACCGTCGGCAAGGTCTTTCTTAATCTGCTTTTCTTTTTCTCTCAACGACAAATCTTCACGTTTCCCTGCAGGTGTCTTGTCTGTCGGAACAAGTTTCCAAGCATACTTAAACTGTGGGTTCCCGTATATATCGGTATATTTGTAAACGTATCTTCCGTCTTTTCTCTGGCTCTCTCCAAGTCGTAAATTGCGTCCCTTATTGTCTTTTCTCTTTACATTAGACATAGTGCGAAGCTCCTTTCCGTCAAGGAATGAGCCGTTGATACGTTATACTTTATTATATCATATCTACGGCTCGCTGACATTAGATTTCGTCCAATGTATCAATGATTTTTTCAAACTGTTTTCGCTTAATCTGCACACGGTTTCCATTCACAATCACCCAGCCAGCGTCGAGATTTTCCTCTGCCAACTTACGCAATTTCTTTTCCCCGATACGGAAGTATTTTGACGCTTCCTCAATCGTCAGCGTGTACTTTTCCCAGATAGGCACATCAGTATTGTTCGTCATGTATAAGCACCCCCTTTACTGTGTGTCTTTTGGAAGCAGACAGACGGCTCTGGAAAAGCTCCGCTGGTATCTCAACCAATCTCATTCCTATGAGCAAAACCACCTCTGGGACGTATCATTATCCTGTGAATACAGGTCATGGCGGGGCGACTTTTCCAAAGGTCGCTCTCGGATCACTGCGTGGGTCGCTCGCTCTCTTTTGGAAAGGTCATGGCGTACAGTCCCCGTGGCTCGCTGTATCACAAACGTATCTGTCTGCTTTATTCAGTTGTCAAAGACCGCAACGGCTTATACGCCTGTCAAAGCCCATATGAGGTCATATAGACTTTGATAGATATACAAGCCCCAGAGAGGACGCAGGAAAGGGGATAATGCGTCACTCTGTAATAGGACGTTGGTTTATGCTACTTTGAAATTAAGCACCTGCTCAATCAGTTTTGCTTCCAGACGGCTACGCATATCCTCGTCAACGCTGGTGTGAGGATTGCCGTATTCGTCAATGCTTGTTCGCATGGACAAGCGGGCAATGTATGGCTCGTAATGGCATAACACAACATTCATAGCCAGAATATCGCCCTGTGAAGCGGAAACGATAACAGGGTAAGGCAATAAGCCATTGCCTTTATGTACCGCTTTATTCTTCTTCATGCTGTTTTTCCTCCATTCTTTTTCTGACTTTTTCAAATCCTCTTTGACGCTTATAGTTCACTGTACGGCGTACAATTTTCAGCAGGTCGGCAATCTCGCCGTCGTTGAAGCCTAAACCGTAGAGCAACAAGATAAAGCGTTCTTCCTCAGAAAGTTCCTGCAATGCTTCACTTAACAGCTCATTCTTGATTTTCACGTCGTAGCCCATGACTTTGTAAAGGTCATAGTCCGTGGAATAATCATCATAAGTCGAGAGTTCCGCAAGTTGTTCTGGCGTGAGTTCTGAAAAGGAAATCTGCAAATCGTTCATACGCTGGTAGTGCTTCTGAATATTGATTGCTTCATTCTTCAAAATCTTCTTGCAGTAACAGTCAAAGACTTTCTGAACATCTTCCGGAGAAGTGGGTCTTTTCACATTTTCACCTCCTTTCGCTTGTCAAAAGGCGGTGATTGTAACCGTTCCTTCCCCCTTTCCGTCATTAATACAAATGAGAGGATATGAACTGGCAAAGTTTGAAAAAGAAATCCAGAAAAAGCAAAAAAGCCCAAGAAGTTTTGATAACCTCGTTGAGCTTTAGCGAATATAATCGACAAATATTGAGGAAATTCTACACGGAAATAGCTGTAAACTCCCTTAACACGGATTAAAATTTTTTTGATGATTTTCTTTTATGCACTCCTGTCATTCGTAATCCTCCCGTGAAGAAACCGCCTTGCCAAAATAAGGCAAATTTCAACAGAATAAGCATAAAAGATAAATCCGTCCTAATTCCGTCCAAGTTCTTGTTTTTTAGCAGGAACTAAAAAAGGCTATCACACCCAGCATAAATGCCGTGATTGCGATAACCCTGTGTATCAGATAATCTCTGTATTTTCTTTAATGAGCTGGCGAATATCGTCCTGCTTTGCTGGCGGTACTTGACCGATGAAGTCTGCCAGCCATTTATCTCTCTGTTCATAGACGTTTTCATCATCATAATAGGCTGGATAGTCTTGAAGAATATCAATTTCCCTGTCAGTCCGTTCCGCTTCATTGCACGCCAAGTCTAAATGTTCACTAATCAATTCCTGCGTATAGGTAGTATAGCCCAGAACCATAGTAATATAAGTGATACGTTCAAAATCCGTCTGTGTCATTGCTTCCTTGCCCGTCAGTAAGTCGTAGTCATGCTGTCCGCATACAGACAGAAATACTTCCTTTTGCTTCTCCACTTGTCCCATAATAGCCACTCCTAAATCATTAAATTTTTAACTGCCTGCTGGTAACACAGATAAATTCCTCTGGTGTAGGCGTACTGTTGCCGAACAGTCGTTTAAACTCTGCCTGCTGTTCTGGGTCGTCACTGTTCATTACGTCTATGATTTTCCCCTGTATCTGTTCACGGACTTCTGAAACAGAAAGTCCATGCAGACGAGCCATTTCTTTTATCATTTTCCTGCTATCCCTTTTACTGAATTTCATCATACGGTCAGAACACCTCTTTTCTCAAAATTGATGATATATTTCAAAAAATTCGCCAAAAAATATAGTACATAAATGTTTCATCTATACAGACTATTATATTACACTCTGTGAATAGTTACAATAATGAAAAGCAAGAAAGGAGAGGGAAACTGTGGAAATAGACTATAAAGCAATCGGACAGCGTATCAAGATAGCACGAATTAAGAAAGGCATAACACAGGAAACCGTCGCAGACCTTATAGATATTACCCCAGCCCACATGAGCAACGTGGAGACAGGGAAAACGAAAGTCAGCCTGCCGACATTGATTGAAATTGCCAATGCCCTTTCCGTATCAGTTGATGTTCTCCTATGTGATAATGTACTTGCTTCACAGAATATTTTCAAGGGAGAAGCAAAAGAGATTTTTGAGGATTGCGACGAATACGAAACCCGATTTTTAGTTGACCTGCTGAAATGTGCCAAAACAGCCATACGTAGGGATAAGAACGTAAGAAATCAGTTCAATAGATAAAACCGTAGCGTGCAGATCACAATGAATTGTGAAATACAGCTACGGTTTTTCTTCTCCGCTGAATTTATATCCCACGCCCCAGACAGTGATGATATATCGTGGATTGTCTGGGTATGGTTCTATTTTCAGTCTTAACTTTCTGATGAATGAGGAAAGGTTGCTTGCGTCTGGTACATTGTCATATCCCCACACATTTTCGTAAATCTGTTCTTTTGTAAATACCTGTCCTTTGTGGCTGGAAAGGAAATATAGCAGGTCAAATTCTTTGGCAGTCAGATGTATTTTATCTCCTTTATCGTCAGTAACGGTACGAGTAAAATAATTTACGTCTAAACCGTTATATTTCTTGCTTAGAGAAACAGGTGCAGTACACAAAGTATTAGACAGCCATTCTACTAACTGATTAAAAAGATGTTCTTCTTTATCTGTAAATTCAGCAACTAATATTTTCCCATAATATCAACAACTTTCATAAATAAATTTCATAAGAACAATTATTCTATAATATGTCATCAAATAACTTTAACTGAATACCTTTGCTTTTCTCTTCAAATTTGCTTAAATATTCAAAGATAATTTTGTTATCATGTACTATCCCGTTATCTTCACATATTTGATGAAAAAGCTTCATCAATGTCGCATTATTTGGACTGTTTATCTGATACTGCATACCATAAGTTTGTATATATTTATCTTTCAAATACGGAAACAATCTGTCTAACTGGTTATAAAAATATTCTCTATTTCCCTCACGAAGCGTTAGTCCCATTCCAAAACAGATAACACCATAAACTTTTGCTTCAATACAATAATTTAAAATTCCTTTGATATTTTCTTCCGTATCATTGATGAAAGGAAGAATAGGGCAAAGCCAGACAACTGTGGGAATACCAGCATCATGTAGTTTTTTTAGAGCTTCAACTCTTTCTTTTGTTGTGCTGACATTTGGTTCAATTTTTTTGCATAAATCCTCATCATAAGTCGTCAATGTCATTTGTACTACACATTTTGTTTTATCATTGATAGCCTTTAATAAATCTAAATCCTTTAATACACGATTAGATTTTGTTATCAGAGTAAAGCCAAAACCGTACTTATATGCTAACGATAATGCTTTTCTGACACTACTAAATTCATCTTCAAGCGGAATATAAGGATCTGTCATAGAACCAGTGCTCAACATACATTTTAATCGTTTCCTTTTTAAAGCATTTTCTAAAAGGACAATAGCATTTTCTTTGACTTCAACATCTTCAAAAGCATGTTCCATGTGGTAACATTTGCTCCTTGAGTCACAATATATACAGCCGTGAGTACAACCTCGATATAAGTTCATTCCATTTGATGAAGATAAAATCCCTTTCACCTTTTTTAAGTGCATAAACTATACCTTTATAATTGAAATTTCTTTTTCAAAAAAGTTTCGTTCAAAAGATGATTAGTCACAAAATCACCGTTATAAAATACCGCCCAATTATTGAAAATGCAAGGAACATTTTTAGCTTTTTCTAAAGTATCTACAGCAATTAAATTTAATGGTATATTATTTTTATTACAGTATTCCTGTACTTGTTCAATGCAATTAGGAATATATGGACACTGTAATCCATAATAGATTGTCAGCTCCTTTTGGTCTATTGTCATTTTTTTTGCGTTTTCAGAAAAACAAGGCTTATTCCCATCAAAAGACAATGATAATAACTCATAATCATTCCCAGCCGTATCTGCCACTTCAAAACCATATTTCAGAAAAAACTTCTTATCAGATAAAAAAGGCTTTTTCTTTTTTGAGCTGAGAATGCATACACCAGATTTCCCAGTTTCCTTTGCGTCATGAATACAATATTCAAGTAAAGATTTTGCATATCCTTTTCCCTTAAAAGAGCCAGATACCCAAAGGCAGTAAATATACAGATAGTTTTCTCCAGAAACAGGAACCCATGCTGTTTCTATCGGAGCATATTCAATAAATACTTTTCCTTTTTTATCAAGTTTACGGAAAACATGACCTTCTTCAATTCGTTCCTTAAGCCATTGTTTTTTTACTGATACTCCAATTTGATGTTTTTTATCCGAAATTGCACAACATATATGTTCTGTGTCCAGATTATTCAGCGTTAAATTCATAAATGTTTCATTCATAAATGTTTCATTCATAAATAGTTCACCCCTTTAATACTTTTTCATCTGTATTATATCACAATAACCTTGACAACATATGTCATGGTTTATTTTGTTCGCATATTTTTTTTGCTTCATTGTAGACAATTTTTTTTAAATACTTTGGTTCTATGATACAAACCTTTGAACCAAAAGAAAGCAGATAACCAATCAGCCATTCATCTATAGGCATTGTAGCAGAAATTATAAAATCACCATTATCGTCTTGATTGATTTCATCAACTTCAAATTCATCATAAATCCGATAAGCCATTTCTTGAGGAAAACGCAGTATAACATTTTCACAATTTGCTTTTATTTCCTTTTTTTCTTCTTGTGGAAATTCCATAGGATTAAAAATTTTCCCCATATTCCTTGCTTGTATAATACGTGTCAATTTAAAGATACGGAAATCGGACTTATTCATACAAAAGGCTTTTATATACCAGCTTTTCGCTTTATACACCATTTTAAGTGGACAGATAACTCTTTCAATCACTTCTCCACGAGTATTCACATAAACAATACAAAGCATTTTGTGTGATATGATTGCTTCCTTTACCTTTTGAAACATAGCATTATCTTGCGATTTATTCCCCCAGCGTGAAAAGTCAACCTCAAGCCAGTTTTCACTTTTTGTATTAAAAATCGCTGATAGTTTTGACAATGTATCACTGTTATGATTATCCACAATAGATACACTTTTTAATGCCGTTATTATATCTTCTTTTTCTTTATCAGATAAAAGCAACCTATCTAAAACAAAACTATCTGCTATCTGTATGCCACCGTTTCTTCCCGTTGTCACATATATAGGCACACCCGCACTACTAATAATATCAATATCCCTATAAATTGTTCTTACTGATACTTCTAATTTTTCTGCCAACTCTGGAGCGGTAGATTTTCCGTTTTCCATTAAATGATAAATAATTCTAAATAATCTACTCTCTTGCATTTAAATCACTCCATTTCTTTTTCATAATATAAGCCTGACATATATATGTCAAGTTTATCAGGTAAAGACTCGCCAAAAGATATGAAATTAGCGAGTCTTTACTTATCGTCACTCTATAATCTTCCAGTTGCTATCCTTATGAAGCGTCAGCTCATACTGTGATACCTGTGTCGCTTTTGTCTGATTGTCAATGAATTTCACCGCAACGCTCACTTTCACATTGTCGCCGTCTGCCGTGAATACAGGATTTACAAGCTCGGAATAGAGGTAGTCCCCGGTTATCGGTTCAAGGGCATTTCCCTCTACATAGTAGGCAAGCTCCTTGTCCGTTGCGGTAGGGTACAGCTTGAAGAATGTTTCCAGAAATGCCGTAGCGTCATTTATCGTGCCAGCGTCCACACTGTTGTCGGCTTCCTGTGCCTTTGGTTCATAATCGGATTTTTCCATAGCAGGAGCGAGGGTCGGGTTCTGGATAATCACCATATCCCCGTCAGCGTCTACATGAACGGTCACGGTATAGGTTTCTGATACATTCCTTGTCTGGTCGCCCTCTTTTATCTGCTGATCTACTTCGTAGGCAACAGTAAAAGTGTTCTCCCCAGACTGTTCCACGTCCCAGATAAGTACGTCCGTGACCGTGGAGCTGGTCGGTATATCTGTTCTCACAGTATCAACATTCAAATCCTGCAATTCTTGTGTCAGATAAGCACTGATAGCCTGTGCCCTTGCTTCGATTGCTTCTTTGGTGTTGCTCCATGTGTAATAGGACTTCGCAAAGTTCTTGACAAAGTTTTCTATGCCGTTGGTGTCATTCAAGCGGAGCTGTATGGTTTCTACTTCATGGGTGGTGTGCTGGTCGATAGCCGTAAAATTCTTATACACACCAAAGCTCACGCTTGCGATAAGCACCACCCAGAGGGCAATGACGGACTTCTTATGCGTCCCCACTTTCATAGTACGGACTTTCTTTTCCTTTATCGGTTTTTCTTTCTTCTTGAACATGATTTCCATTCCTTTCTATTGCTTAATTCTGCCAGCTCCGATAAGGTGCTGTTGCCAGTAGGAGCTTGTAAGGTCAGCGTAGCCTATCGGGTCGCCAGCGTGGTACATCTGGTTATTTCCCACATAGATACCGACGTGGGTTACATACGTTCCCGCATTGTAGGTACTGTGGAAGAACACCAAATCCCCAGCCTGTGCCTGTGAAAGCGGGATATGCTGGGTAGCGTCATACTGTGCCTGTGCCGTTCTCGGCAGATTGATACCCGCCTTGCCATAGCACCATTGAACCAGCCCCGAACAGTCAAAAGAAGTGTTAGGATTGCTCCCGCCGTACACATAGTCCCAGCCTTGATATTTCAGAGCTTCATTCATTATCTTCTGTGCCAGCTCGCCCGATACTTGACTGACAGTAAGATACTGGCTGACAAGCTCCACATAGAACATATTCCCGTACCCGTAACGCCAGCCACCATTGCGTGCGACAGCGATAGGGTTTGTGTAGGTGACTTTCTTCCCGCCAGATTTATCACGGGCGAAATTCTCTGCCAGCGTGAAGCTGTGCTTTTTTCCGTTCTTAGCCACATAGTCGATATAGCCACCGCCATAGTTATAGGACTGCACCACGACGTTTATATCCTCTATGCCTTGATTTTCTGCTGAAGAAAGCAGGGACGCAAAATACTTGCACCCCTGCTTGATTGAGCTTTCCGTATCAAGGGAGTTAGGCGGTAAGCCCATGCTCTCGGAACTCTGCATAACATCCTCGGCTGTCCCGCCACTTTCCACCTGTATGATTGCCAGCAGATAGGGGACGTACTCGGATATGCCGTATTCCTTTGCGTATTTCTCCACCATAGGCTGATGTTTCAAGACCTCTGCGGACAGGTTCATGCCCGTTACCCATGAGGAAGAACCACCGCCCCCGTCGTCGTCCTCGGCACTGATAAGGACACCAAAGAAAAGCACTATCGCAATAAGGAATGGAAACAGACTGCCGATAATGGCGAGATGTCTTAGTTTCATTTCCTACGTCCTTTCTTTGTGGTAGTTTTCTTCACGGTCTGTTGATTTTTCTGGTAATTCGTCTGTTTCTGCTGACTGGAAAGAGTACGCTCTGTCTTGCTTGTCTGCTCCACGGTACGTCTTACGGTCTGTCGCTGTCCCTGTGGCTGTGATACAGGGACAGAAGTTTTCTTTTCTGTACCAGAAGCAAGCGGACGCTCCTTGACAGGCTGTGGCGTGGTCGGCTCGGTATGTACCTTGTCGGTCGTGACAGAACGCTTGATTTCCTGTGCTTTTCCTGTGTCTGTCTTTGAAGCAGGAGAAGCGGTGACAGGTCTATCATGGGGACGGGTAGCTCCTGTTGTCGCTGATCCGTCCGTTTTTCTTCCAGCCTGCTTTGCTTCCTGTGCCTTTTGAAGTTCCATACGCTTATCAGCGATATTCTGTCTATGCTGTTGGAGCTTGTCGGCACGCTCGCTTTGTCTGGTTTCCTGCCCCTGCACAATGCCACGCTTGAAGTCGGAAACACTGGATTTTGCCTTTTCCTTTGCGGAGTGTACAGCATAGGCAGTCTGGGTCGGCATATCCTTGATATTCTCCTTGACAGCCGTTGCCTTGTCTTTGACCTTGTTTTTCGTATCAAGCACCGCACCTACCGCTGAACCAGCTCGGCTTCCAAAGGACGTATTGTCACGCTTACGGGTCGTATTGGCATGGGACTGTTTACTGCCTGCACTGGACAAGACAGAACCAGCCATTGCTCCCGTTCCAGCACCTACCATACTTCCTTTTCCGACAGCTCTTACCAATCTGTTTTCCATACGCCTAGCCCTGTGTCGCATGAACAGATACGGGCGACGGAATATCCTGCGTCCCATGCTCTGGCTGTCCCCAGCGTTAAGAGAGAACATACTCATAAGGTCGCCCAGCTTCATGTAGATACCCGCAAAGCAGACTATCTGTAAGAACGCAATCATAAAAAACGGGTAATCGGTGGATATGTTGTAGAACATACTGGAAATACTGAAAGCCACCGTGACAATGAGCGTTATCCCCGCCCTTGTCATAATCGTATTGAACACTCGCACGATTGCCTGTTTCGCCATATTCTCATAGCTGGGTATCATGGAGAGCAGGAAGCTGATAGGCAGGAACATAGCAAAAATGATAAATAGTATCTGGGAGAATATCATCATGCCTGTGAGCAGGAATACGAATATCGTTATCCCCAGATTGAAGATGAGCAGGAAGAACACCATTCCCAGACGGTTGATGACCTGCGGTATCGTCAGATTGTCATTGTCGTTATCCTCGATTTCCGTTTTCACCACGTCCTCACGGGTCGCCCCGTCGTCTGCTGACGGACTGACCGATACCAGAGCTTCCACACGGTCAGCCCCGATTTCCTCTATATCGCTGTTGCCAAATTGCAGAAGTAGCCACGGCTGTTGTACCTGTATGGAGAACAGGCTGTCCCTTATCAAGTCCACGCTGTCTTTTCCTTGACTGTCGCTGTCGGGGAGCATGATTTTTGTTCCCAAATCCAGAGAAGCGGTGCTTATATCACTGGAAAAATCGTTTATCTTCTTGATATAGTCGGGAGCGTAGGCGATAAAGGAAGCGGACACGATAAACACCACAACGAAGTTGATAACAGCGTGGAGTGCCTTGCTGGTTTCTCGCTTGATAAGTCCCGTGTAGGCAACATAGATACCCACGATAAGGATAATGAGAAGCAGGAAGCCCACATAGAAGCCCGTACTTCCAAAGCCATTTTCCGTTACGCCCGCTAGGGTCTGTATGCTTTTCCCGATACTGTCTGCCATGTCGTTGATGAAGTCCAGCTTATACGCCTGCTGGACGACGTACCCCGTGGCGTTGCTTAGATACAGGCTGATAGTCCAGATAAAGTTGGTGATACAGTAAAGCCCATACTGCACGCTCTTTCCGATACCGTCCAGCCAGTTCCACGGAAGCCAGCCCCAGCTATTGTCCACATAGAAGTCAAGCTGGTAGTTCTCCAGCGGGTACTGTGAATACAGGTTGTCCGCATTGACGGTATCATCTACCAGCCCAGAAGCGTGTGCCACCGTCCCTAAAAGGGAGAGCAGGGCAATGGTCGTCAGTACCACAATCAGAGTTATCTTGAAAAAACGAAAGAGCTTCTTTTTTGTCAGAAGCCCTTTATCCTATCTTTCATCACTCCACCTCGCTTTTTACGGGCGGTCTGGTATCAAAGGCGTGCAGTAATTCTTCAAAGACAGGGTGTATCTGCACCACGCCCACACGCCCGTACAAGTCTTGAAGCAGGCATTGTCCGTTCTCCAAATCACGAAGCCTTTTCTGGTTGTTCTCGTCGTCCTTGTCGATACCGAAAAATTCAAGGGTCTGCTTTATCTCGTTGATGTCGGTACTTCTAAAGGCAAACTTCAAGCCGATATTGTTTTTCAAACTTTCCTTTGACACGTCGCCAGAGGATTGCGTGACAAAGTACACGCCCGCCTGCATAGCACGTCCCGCACGCACCAGCTTATTTGAGAGCGTTTCTCCCTGTGCCACGTTGAGGAACGCCCACGCTTCATCTAAATCCACGATTTTAAAGATACTGCGGTCTGAATGAATGAAGTCTAAGGCAAAGGTGGAAATAACAATCAACATAGCCACGGACAGCAGTTCTATGGTCGTGTATTCCTCAAAGGTCGTGTCCTTGTCGGGAAGTACCAAATCTGCCACCTGTATGATATTGAGCTGATTGTCCAAGCTGATAGCGTTAGACACTGAACCGTCCGAGAACAGCAGATGTGCAAAGTCATAGTCCGTAAAGCTGTCGATATGGTCGGCAATATTGCGGGCTATCGCCGTGTCCTCTCTGCGTAGCTCGTCTATCACATGGAGCAAGCCTCGCTGATCGCTCTGGGTCACGGCTCGCACCGCTTTTCTAAGGACAGGGAACTTCTCGCCGTCCCTAGAGGAAATCCCCGTAAGGAATGTGAGAATGTCTATCGCCAGACTTTCAGCGTCTTTTACATTCTTCATAATGACGAACGGGTCAAGAAGCCCAGCATTTTCCTTATCGCTGGTAAGATTGACGATATTGATTTCATGGGCTATCTCTGGGAGCGTTTCTTTCCAGTTGCCACGCTCGCTTTTAGGGTCGAGAATGACAGCCTGTCCCCCAAAGAGAACGGAATAATAGACAATCAGATTGTTGCAGAATGACTTTCCACCGCCCAGCGAACCGACAAAGGCAGAAGCTAAAGCATTGGTGACTGTCCCCTTGATACCCTGTGAAGCAAGAGAGGGCTGTAAATAGACGTTTCTTCCCGTGTCCACGGAATAGCCGATATAGATACCTGTATTCTCGCCAAGCTGTTGTGTCGCCCCAAAGCCAAGCCCCGCCAGAAAGTCCGATTTCACATACTGCACATAGTCATTGATATAACGCTTGCTGGCGGGGAGAAATTCAGAGTGAAGCCCCAGCATATCCCCAGCAGGACGGACTAACTTTACATTGAGGTCGTCGTAGAAGTCCTTGACCTCATCACAGCGTCGTTTCAGCTCGTCGAGGTCGGGAGCAGACACACGGATAACGTAAGAAAGTTTATACATACTTTCCTTGCTCTGGTCGAGGTCGGTTTCCAGCTCGTCCACGCTGTCTAATGCGTCCACCACGTTTGAGCTTGTTTCGCTTCCAGACTGATAGGCGTGATTGTCCAAGTCTTTCAGCTCTTTCTTTTTATTTCTCACCGTGGAAAGTGCCTTGCGGTTGCCGACGATTTCTACATTCATAGAAGTGTCCACGGGAAAGGTGAACTGCTGTTGCTGGAAGTAAAATATCTCACTGGACGGAAAATCCAGCTCGCCCACAATGGCATTGACGGTAAAGTAGGATACGAAGCTCTCGCTGTCCTCATGTTCCAGTCGCAAGTATCGCTGGCTTTCCTCTATCAGACAGCGGGTCGGACGGATAAGGTCGTACTGCTTGATGAGCGTTGCCTTTTTCAGCTTCTTCTTTGGAAGCGAATATTCGTAGTCCTCATACGCCACGCCGTCCCTGCCGTAGATATGCTCGATAAGATACCCGAAGTCGTTCTTATCCAAGCGTCGGAACTTGAAACGGCGGGAGATTTTATTTTCCAGCAGTTTTTCCATTTTCATGTAGCGGTTGATTTCATCATCTGGCATGGAGATAAAGTCGTTCATCAGCGTATGGTTGACCTCATTTAGAAATTCCTTGAATGTCAGAAATGCCGATTTCTTCATGCTGTCAAGGCTCACTTTTTCCTCTGTCACAATGAGCTTGAAGCCGATAAAAAAGCGGTAGTCCACTTGATTGTCCCCAATCATGCTTACTAACGCTTCTGTCTGTTCATCTATCTTCTGTATCGCCACATCACGAAGTCGCCCCGTCACCAGCTTTTTTGACTGTTCCTGTATGCTTCTTACGGAGCTTTCCGTCGCTATCTGCAAGGCGTGTATCTTCCCCTCACGGCTCTGTGCGATAAGCTGACGGAAGCTGTCATGGACGATAAATTTCTGTTCCGCTGACAGAAAAGAATAGTTATACGGTATCAGCTCATAGTAGGCGAATACCTCATTGTCCTTGTTCCAGACAAGGTTGTTGTCGATATATTTAATCGGGAACATACATCACACTCCTAACCGCCGTGACAGGTTCACTGAAAACTTCCTTTTCCAGCTTCACGGCTTTTCCTGCATAGGTCACTTTTGGTCGCAGGGCAAATGTAATCTGCGATTTCAAGAAGCTGTAAGGCTTCTTGCCGTCAAAGGTCTTTTGGCTCATGAACCATGTGAGGGCGACGGGAATACCGAAGTATTTCAGAAACGCCCCCTCGATAAGCGATAACGGCGGTAAGTCCCCTAAGAGAATGACGGCAAACTCCGTGATGACAAACCACGTTATCTGGGTAAAGGTAACGGGAAACGGGAGAGTAAAGTCATTGATTGCGTATAAGACTTTCTCCACGTTCCAGATACCCGTGTAGCTCTTAATCTTCTTCAATTCGTTTCAGCTCCTTTCATTATCCCTGCCGTATTCCTCACGGCATAGAGGTATCCCCTTGTGGGATTTCTTTCAATGATTAAGGGACAGCCCGCTTCTGGCCGTCCCCGTAAAATACAAAAAGCTGTCAGTAGCGACCTTTACTGTCGCTGATCTGCCAGCTCTAATATGGTATCTCGCATATCCCTCGGCTTGTTTCAATGAATGTCCCCTCTATGGATAAGTCCCTGCCGTATGCTTCATAGTCGATATAGTTCTGCAACGGTAGCGGAATTTCACCCAATACCTGTAACTCGTCAATGAAGTAATAGGCAATATCGGTCATGTCCTCACAGTCTGGATAGAAATAAATGTCGTCCTTGTGTTCGTATACTTCTTCCAGACTTCCATAATGGGAAACAAACTCGTCCAGAGCGTCGGTGATATAGTCGGGAAGCTCACAAATCATCTCGTACATCTCATTGAGTTCTTGAATGGAGATATACTCCCCGATTTCAATAGGAAAGTTGTCGGTATCATGGACAGCATATTCCTCATAATAGCTGTTCAGCCCGATACGCTCCGCAACATCTTCCTCGTCGATAGGGAAAGAGAACCAATCCCCTACAAGTTCGCCCTCGTTGTACTTGCCAAGATTAGCGATATACACCCTCATGTCGTCAACCACAGGCACACACCTCTTTTCTACGGAAGCTCATAGATACCGTGGTCGGTTTCCACAAAGCGTCCGTTGTCGTCAAGGTACTGCCCGTAGGCTTCAAAATCGAAATAGCGGATAACGCTCTCACTAAGGGAAGTGAACGCTGGGTCGTTGTTCAGTATGTGGCGGGCAACGTCCGTCATGTTCTTACACCACGAATAATGAATAATGTCATTTCTGTATCTGTGCAATTCATCAAGATTAGAGTAATAGCACATAAGCTCCGCATAATCCTCTTTCAAGTCAGAGGGTAAATTTTCATAAGTAGAATACAGGTCATTGAGCTTTTCCACGGTGGTATCTTCCTGCACTTCATCAGCAAAGGGAAGCTCCTTGCCTGTGATATAGTAATAGTCTGTGTCTACATCAATTCCCAGCAGTTCTTCCACTTGTTCTGTGTCGATAGGCAGGGTGAACCAAAAGGCTCGGATTTCTCCGTCTGTCGGTTCTCTGGCTTCAATCTGCACACGCATTTCTTCCATGTTTCATCACGTCCTCTCTTGTCAACGCTTCCTGTATGACGGCATAAGGCACACCGAATACATAGCGTGAAAAATCTTCTAACTGTTTCTTAGGGTAGTCAGACAGGCAAAGGCGTTTCATCTCAAACCAGACTGTACGCTTGTAATAAGGCAGGTCAGAGAGATACGGACACCCGATTTTTGCCTGCATATCTGTAAAAATGTCTTTTTGTACCATTCCGTCACCCCCTTTCATTCCCCCTATGCCCGAACTCCCATAGGGGGACAGGTAAGTTTGCGTGACCGCAAACTGCTGATTGTTACGCCCCAATGATACGGTTGAACAGCTCTAACAGCACGTCCTTGACACCGCCGGCATTGAATACCAGCCCGACAGCGATTAAAGCAATCACAAGGAAGCCGATTAACTTAGAAAACTCTCTCTTAAATCCTAAGTAGATACCGATTACCACGATTGCCATAAGCACTAAGCTCTGGGCGTTGCTTAAAAACCAGTTGTATAAGTTCTGTCCGAAATTCATTCTTTATCAATCCTTTCTTTTTTGATTTCTTCCATTTGCTCGTCAGCCATTTTGCTGACCTGTGCGATACACATAAGGACGACACCGATACCCATTCCCAGCGATACCAGCACCAAGTCCTTGACAAGTTCTGCCATAGTCAAAATTCTCCTTTACTCTGTGACAAGTTCCTCTGTGTCCGCTGTCTGCTGTCTGATTATCTGCAAATGCTTTTCCGTCAGCTTTGCGTTGTCCTCAATCTCTTTCAGATAGCTTGTGCTGTTGCCAGCGTCTATCTTTTTCAGCATTTTCAGCGTAGGGGCGACCTGCCTGCTTATCCAGCCCAGCGTCCTTTCCAGAGTATACGGCTCTGGGTCTGTTGTCAGCTTGATAGGTGGTCGGTCTTTTCCGATAAACCACGCCCAGCGGTCATTGAGCTTCCAGTCTGTCTTTCGCTTCTCCGGCTCTTTGTCCACAAAGCGGATATAGTGATTGATGATAGAAAATGCCGTCTGTTCTGCGTCATAATGGGTCAGCAGTTCACGGACGGCATAATAAGCTCTTTCATCTTTCAATCGTATCTCGAAGCGGTTCTTAATCGGTGCTTCCTCAATCGGCACGCCCAGCTTTGCGTACTGTTCGTAGTTCTTCTCATAACAGCAGAAGTAGACTTCCGATTTCAGAGAACCGATATACAGCGTGTGTCCCATGCCCGCCTTGTCCTGCTCGTTGTGCTTCACCAGCTCGCCAGAAGCATAGGACTTGAAAGAACGGAACAGGGAAACACATTCCTCACGGTTGCATTTGGCGGTCAGATCTGGAATATCCAGTATGCCCGCCCTGTCGTTAATCGCAAGGTCAAGGCGTTTCATCACACCGCCCTCAACCAGAGCGTCCATGAGGAAGTCATACCAGCTTCGCTCCTGTGCCAGCAGATAGCTTTCAAACTGGCGACAGCCTTTTCCTTTCAGTTCCAGAAGCGTGCCTTTTTCCTCGTCCTGCGAAGTGTAGACGAACACATCACCCAGATAGTAATGCTCGGTGTACTTGTAGTGTCCGTAGTCCTCATGGAGCATATAGTCGATATTGAGCTTCAATATATTTTTGATAACGTGCTGTATATCCAGCGTGGGGAAACGGATACGCACATAGTCGAACAGCAGGAACATGGGAGCGTCGGGATTGAATTTCTCAACCGCTTCCATGAGCTTTTCTTGCATATCGTCCGTGAGCGTTACCTTGCCCGCTTCGATACGGTTCAAGTGTTCACGGCTGATACCAGCCATGATTGCAAGCCTTGTCTGGGACACGCCGTAAGATAAGCGTTTCTCTTTCAAGGCGGTTATAAAGGTGCTTTCATTCAGCCTGCATACCCCCAATCGTAAAAGTGTGATATTTTCCGCCGATTGTCACAGTCAGCTATGAGTGACTGAAAATCCTTATACCAAGCGGGATTTCCAGACTTTTTGACCGTAGTTTCCAGCGGAATTGTGCCCCTCTGTTAGATACCGAGGGGCTTCTTTCGTGGAGCAGGGCAAGCCCTGCTCCACAGGACGGCTTACACGGTCTGGGCCGCTTCGCTGACCGTTCCAGCCGTCAGTGGTTCAGCCTATCCTTGTCATGCCCGTATAAACTACGATAACGTCTGTATCGGCAGAAAGGCATTTTCTGACAATATCCTTGTCAATCTCATATTCATGGTATATCTGTCTGAAAAAATCCTTATCCACCACAAGAAACGTAAAACGGTAGTTGAAGCCATGAATGGAAAGCCATTCGTCCAGCACCACGGAAAAGAGCAACGGAAGTTTCAATCTCCCAAGCCCCGCTTCTGTCAGAATATCTTCCATATGTGCATGATAGGCTTCTGTCGGAAATTCCTCACATTTATCGTCAGTCGTGCCAGCGACACTTTCCAAATCCGCAAGGTAGCGGTCAAAGTCTACGCAGACACCCTCAACGTGCAAATCTGCAGTAGGGTCGCTGTAACCCATTTCTAAAAGTCCCATATATTTTTCAATTCTCCTTTCGTTCATCTGTTACGGCTTGCCTTGCCAGTGCAAGAGAGCCGATAGTCTGTAAAAAATCATGCCCCTTTGGAACAAGGGGAGTGTAAAACTCCGATATAACGCTCGTACCCACGTCACAATAGCCACGCCCTTTGATACGCTTCTGGAAGAACTGTTTCTTTACGTCGCTTCCGAAAAGCATACCGTAGCCAAGCTCGCTGATACGTCCCAAGCCCACACGGAAGTTGAAGTTATCTCTGATACCGTCGCTGAAATACTTTGCGTCGGGACGCTGGCAGGCGACAATGAGGAAATAGCCTGCCTGTCTGCCAAGCATGACGATTTTCTTTAGCTGGCTAAGTAGGCTCATGCTTTCCTTTGTCCCCAGCATTTCCAAGAACGCCACATACTCGTCAAAGATAAGGAAGCAGGGCGGTAAGCCCAGATAGGCATAGTTTTCGCCCGTCTTGTAGTCTGGGTGGCGTTTCATTTCCTCGCTTCGCTGTACCATTCCCTCATAGAACGCATTGACACATTCAATCATATCTTCTTTGGTGTGGTACACGTTATCCATGACCGTACCCAAGTCCGCAAGGTCAGCGTTCTTAGGGTCTAAGATGAAAAGCTGGGCGTTGGTCTGCAAGAGGGCTTCAATGATTGTCAGCAGGAAATAGGTCTTTCCACCGCCAGTACCGCCACAGATAAGGGCGTGAGGGAGTGCGTCGTATTCCCATGTGAGGTTCTTCATCAAACGCAAGCCCCCGTTTTCTGCCTTTACCTCGTCAATCGTGATACGGTTCGCTATCATGTCATAGAGCAGGGTGTACTCGATATAGCCGTCATGGAGCGTCTTGTCGGTCAGCTCGCAGTAAAGCCCGCTTTCCAGCTTATCTTCCAGTCTAAGGAGCTGGTCTTGATACTTTCCCAAAGAGATTTCACAGCGGATATGGAGCAGTCCCTTGTCCATTTGATAATAGATTTTAGGAAACCAGACGATTTTTTCCCTTGATCTGCTCTGCAGGTCAGTGAAAAAACCGCTGTCCTGTACGGTCTGGGCTTCATACCACTTATTGTCCAGTATCATGCGTGCCAGCTTTTGACGGTGTAATAGCTTCTTGAAGCTGTCATGGAAGAAGCGGTAATAAAGAAAAGCGACCAATGCACAAACACCAGTCGCTATCCCTATGGTTATGAAGTTGTATGTGGAAAGCGTCACGCCATTATCAAGCAGGCTGAAATGCTCCCAATCAGTACGCAGGAGCTGTCCCATGTTCAGTAGCAGGAGAACCGCCACGAACAGGAGCAGGAGCGTACCCGTACAGAAGCGGTACACAAGGTTCTTGTCGCTGGCTCTGATACGCTTTCCCTTGTATTTGTATAGGTTCATAAACACCCCTTTCTGGATATGGAAAAAGCGGTCAATCGTAAAGACCAACCGCTTGATTACTTATTTCTGATTTTCTACTATTTGTCCCCTGCTGATATGTGAGTCTGCTTTTGAGGTTGTGTAATTGATTATCTTTGTGAACCAAATCGGCAGGCTTGCGGAAAAAAGAAAACTCTTTCCCTGCTGTACTTGAAAATGTATATGCGGTTCGCTTGTGTTACCGCTATTGCCACAGCAGGCTATCTGCTGTCCCCGACATACTTTATCGCCTACATTTACACAAAAGCTGTCTTTTTTGATATGTGCTATGGTACTATATTCATGCTTTGTGTGCTGAATAACAATATAATTTCCTCTTACGTCAGAAGCACTACATAATACCTCTTGCTCCTCTGGGATAGGATTATCTTCAAAAAGATTTTTGATTTCAACCACTATGCCGTCAGCAGGAGATAAAACAGGTTTTCCGTAGCAGAAATAATCAGATACGGATTTCCCGTCTCCATGAAATGTTTTTCCATTTTCCTCAACAAAAAAATCATACGCATATCGTTGATTGCAGATAGACCAAGAATGGGAAGTTTCTCTGTTTATTCCGCCGTTTGCCACAGTCCAGCACCCCGAAAATGGGAGACTATATAAAGTCTGTGGTTTATAATTACGGATATTAGGCAGAAAAAACAAGTTTCGTACATATATCACGGGTATTCCAATCAGCATACCTATATTCTGAGACAAGAATTTCAAGGCGATTGCTGTTTCATCTGTGCTTTCTGTCCGTATCACAATAATAAAAGATAGAACAAAATCTACAATCGCCAGCAGAAAAAACAGATAGAATAACCTCAATACTGGAATATCAAGAAATGTTCCAAGAAAACCTATCAATCCTAGCCAATACATCTTTTTTATGATTTTTGCGAAAGTTTCCACTAATTATCATCACTCCTATATTGCTTCGTTCTCATTATATAGGAGCTTGAAAAGGCAGGCAATACATATCAGCTTTTATCTGTTTATTTTTTCTGCTGTCCATGCGGAGTATAAATGTCAATATAATTTTGTACAAAAATGATCATTTATGATGTACAATTATGTTCCTGTTCAATATAACTAGGAATACTTCTTAATATTAGGATTCCTCTTCGTTTGGCTTCATATGATCTTTTAACCGATAGGATTTACCCGTTATAGTTACCACATGCGCGTGATGAAGGACTCTATCTAAAATGGCATTTGCCATTACCGCATCACAGAAAACTTCATCCCACTCACTAAAATTGATATTTGTAGTTAATATCGTGCTTCTTTTTTCATAACGTCTATCTATCAGTTGAAAGAATAATTTCGCATCATCTTTATTAATTGGAAGATAGCCAAGTTCATCTATGATCAATACTTTATATTTGGTAAAATGGCGAAGTCGATCTTCCAATCTGTTCTCATTATTTGCTTTCTTCAATTGTTGAATAAGGTCATGACATTTGATGAAATATGTACTATTTCTACGCTTTGCTGCGGCGATGCCTATACTTACAGCCAAGTGTGTTTTACCTACACCACTATTACCTAGAAATACGATATTTTCACAATTCTCAATGAATCTGAGTGTCTCAAAATCCAATATCTGTTGTTTATTAATTGATGATTGAAAATCAAAATCAAAATCCCTTAATTCTTTATGGTGAGGAAAAGCTCCTACTTTAACCATTGATTTGATCATATTCTTTTCTCTATGATCGATTTCTATTTGGGTCAATTTAATCAATCCTTCAGTAAGGGATAGATTGTTCTTAGTTATGTAATCCAATATCTCATCTAAATTTTCATTCATTTGACTTAGTTTCAAATAATTCAGGTTATTTCTTAATTGCATATATGTACTACTCATTGTATATTTCTCCTATCAAATTTAAATTTTCCTTAGCTAGTTGTTTAATTTCATCCGAACTATCTTTAAAACTTACTTCGTATATTTTTTGATAATGCTCTTCATGATAATTGTATTTTGACTGAGATATTTGATGAATTGTTATGAGTTTTGTGTTAAAATGCACATGTATATAATCATCAAATATTTGTAGTTTCACTGTTTTACCAATATATTCTGGTGGTGCGGAATATTTATTTCCTTTATAGGAAAATAAGCTTTGTGAATCTACTTTTACTGGTTTAATGGTGATTTTATATTGATTTCTTATCTTTTCTTGTGGTAAGGGGGATAAGAAATCTTTTTCTTTTTGAATATGAAGCTTCGGAATTTTTCCTATTGCACTGTGCACCTGGCAATTATGCCTTTCATTAATTTCCGTTACTTTTTCATTCAGTTGTGCATAGTTTAATTTTCCATTATAGGCATATAGTTCATCCCATAATTTCATTGGTGCTTCAGCTTTTCCTTTACTCCATGGTTTTCCGGCAATACATGGTTTCACTACAAAGCCATAATCATTCGCAAATTGTTGAAACTTCGCATTGACCTTTCCACTCGAATATTCTGTTCTTGCCTCATCCATAACCGTTTTCATATTATCGGTTTTTAAAATGTCAGGCACACCACCTGCTGCTTCAAATGCCTGATCAAGATAATGGAATAGAGCACCTTGCTTTTTTGTAAGCGAAATAAAATTAACTTTATATCTTGAATAGGAATAAACAAGTGCAAAGATATTTAATTCAATAACTTCACCTGTATTTAAGGTATAATGCATATTTTCCTTCCAGTCTAATTGTGCTTCAACTCCCATACCCGTCTCTCTTTTGATTGACTGATGATTTGTAGTACTGTTTCTAACTTTACCATTCACTGTCCTGTTTGTTCTGCCATTAAAGTATTTATCGAATTCCTCATGTTGACTGATCCACTTTCTAAAATGTGAAGCTGAGCATTCTAATCCATGATTATCTTTTAGATACTGCCATAAAACTCTTTTATAAAAGAAAACTTGAGTATTTTGATTGATCAGTAAGTCATATATTATTTGATAAAATTTATCTAACTTACTTTTTCTTTCTCTTTTCTTTGGCTTAGTATAACCATTCATATATTTATCTATCAATCTTCTATCGACACCAAGCTCTCTGGCAATCTGTGATTTATTTATTTTCAATTTTAACTCCTCTACTAATACTTTCAATTTTGGTAAATCAAGCAAGCAATTAATCTCAATACTTGAATTGACTGTTAAATTCATAATCATAATATAACCTCCAATAAAAACTGAATTATTATATTATGTTGAATTGATTTTGTACATTTTTATATGATCATTTTTGTACATATTAATAGTAGCATTTATACGGAGCATGGTTCTGTGGATTTCCTGCGGGCTGACCGCCTTTATTTTTCAGCACAATGTCGTCTGCCTTGATGTACCATTCCACGTCTGCCCCTCGGTAGTTGGCGTTTGCCACCGTATCGGCAACAGGGTTGATAAGCTCCACCTCGGCATTGTACGGATAGTCCTTGACAGGTATTTCCGCTGGGATAGATACCTGTATCGTGCGTTCCTGCTGACTGCATTTCAAATCGTAAGTTCTACGCTTGATTTCCTCGGTGGTCGTCCCGTCCTCATTCTCCACACGCACTTCATGTCTAAGGGCAGAGAATTTCAGCACTCCAAACGTCTTTTCCTTATCTAATACAATTCCATTCGCTAATCTCATAGTCTGATACCCCCTTTACTTGCTTTCCTCGGCTGGAAGCATATCATCAGCCGTTAAGATATAGTTAGTGTAGCCACGACCTCGCACGTTCTTTCCCTCGGCGGTAATCTTAGGATTGATGAGCTTTACTTTCTGCTCATACTTGAAACGCTTCTCCCCAGCCTTTGCGGGAAGCACCACGATAATGTCGTCGGCTCTCTGAATGTCGGAATACAGGTTATAGCTTCTCGTCACGGGGACAAAGCGACCATTGACACGCTGTTGCTCTACCTCATTTTCTCCTGCAAACTCCAAGTTACCAAAAGTCTGTGCCATGTCAGGCACGATATATTTCAATTTCATGTGTTCATACCTCATTTCTATAAAATCTGTTGATTATCAATGCTTTTATTCTGGCTGGTGGTGTGATACCCGTAAGCCCCCAGACCGTCAAGGGCAGGTAAATGCTTAAAAGCACCCTTGACTGTCTGTGTGCTTACAGGTGGGTGGCGGACAAGCCAGAATAAAGGGAAGCTCCGCCGTTTCCATGTATCGGCGGGGAACGTGATTTCTTCATCATCATAAGCAGACCGTCCGATTATGAACGTCTACGCTTGATGAAGTATGTTCCTGCCACGCCTGCACCAGAGAGAATAAGAAGCCCTAAGAATAAGGCAATGTTTGTGTTATCGCCTGTCTTTGGAGCGTCTGTTGTCTTGCTCGGTGTATCTGGTGTGGTCGGCTGTTCCGGCTCTGTTGGTTCTTCCGGCATTTCTGGTACTTCTGTGATTGTCACCGTCTGCCCGTCGTCCTCAATGTCCTTATGCTCTGTAACCTTAGTCGGTTCGTCTGGATTGCTCAAATCGTATAATTCCTCAAAGGTCACAAGCTCTTTCCCGCCAAGCTCGGAAGCGTCGAATGTAAAGGCAATCTGTACTTCCATACTTTCACTGTCGGCAGTAAAGGTATAGTCATTCTCGACACGCTCACCATTGATGATAAGTTCTGCATTTTCGTCCTTAATCATCTGCCAGCCTTTGAGCTGATACTTTGTGCCGATTTCCAATCCGTCAAGGGTAACGGTATCAATGATTGTCACGTCTTTTCCTGCTTCAATCTCTTTCTTTCCGTCCTCGCTGGTCGCTGTGGTATGGATAGAGATGATACGCTCCGTGATAAGCACCGTCTGTCCCTCGTCGTCAATATCCTTGTGTTCAGCCACCTTTACAGGCTCGTCCTCATTGGAAAGGTCGTAAAGTTCCTCAAAGGTAACAAGGTTCTGACCGCCAAGAGAAGAAGCGTTAAACGTGTATTCTATTTCAATCTTCATTTCCTCGCTGTCGGCTGTGAATGTGTAATCACTTTCCACACGCTGTCCGCCGATAAGAAGCTCGGCGTTTTCCTCTTTCAACATCTGCCAGCCTTTAAGCTGATACTTCGTCCCTTTTTCCAGACCCTCAAGGGTAACCGTGTCAACGATTGTTACCTCTTTACCAGCCACGATAGACTTCTCGCCGTCCTTGCCTGTGGCTGTGGTATGGATAGAGATTTCTTTCTCGTATTCATCAGTAAGTGTCCCTAAATCAATGGTCACATTGTTTCTGGACACCACGATTTCAAACGGCGGGATAAGCTCAAAGCCTTTGTTGCCCTCACAGCGTAATTCCTCAATGATATAGGTATCGTAAATCAAAGCACCCTTGCTGTCGTCTGGCTCGCTTGTTCCAAACCAGATACCGTCCTCGCTGGTCTTTCCTGCATTGGTGTTGTTCTTATGGGAAGCCCAGTCAGAAGAAGTGGAGAACTGTCCGTTATCATCAGTTACGATAATGTGGCTCTCACCTGTGGTCTTGCTGGTGATCCTAAACGGAACTCCCGCAAGACGCTGGTGTGTGCCAGCTCCAATCTTGACACCCTCTAGGTCGCCACGCTTCACTTGATTGTAGATTGACGTGTCTGTCCCTGTAAGGTCAACGATTTTTCCGTCCTCTGTGATTTCAAATTCAATCGGTTTCGCACCCTCTGTTAGATAGCCCTCTGGTGCTTTGCTTTCCTCGATACGGTATTTTCCGTAAGGTAACAGGTCGGCAGAAGTAGAAGCCACGCCCTCAATGTCGGTAAGGATTGTCTTTACCACTTCATTCTTGCTGTAAAGTTTCCCCTCGACAAGTACAGCGTTGTCATTAAGGGAAATGATTTCAAATTCAGCGTCTTTCAAAGTCGCACTTCCTTGACCTTTGGTATCGCTGGTTTCTAAATCTCTTTTCTGGATTTTTACACCGCCACGGATAACCTTGTCTGATACATGGTACTGATTGCTTCCAGACAGTACGGCAATGTCGCCGTCCTCGGTAATCTGTGTAAGGTACATTCCCTTAATTTGTTCCTCGCTTCCGTCAGTCTGCATATATGCACCGTCAAGAAGATAGCCGTTAGGAGCTTTCGTTTCCTCGACCGTCAGCGTTCCTAAAGGAAGCACGTTCTTTCCGTCCTGTGTATAGAAGCTGTCCCCAGATACCTTGTATTCATCAGAAAGGCGGGAAACATAATGGATAGTGCCGTCGCTGTCCTTTTCAGCGATTGTCTTTGTCACCCATGTCTTTGTAGGCTCGCTGGGGAGATTGTCAGCGGTATAGTGTCCCGCATAGAATTTCCATGTGAACTCCGCACCCTCTAGGGAAGCGTCGCCCTGTGGAGCGTCTTTCTGTGTTTCCATGTCAATCTTGAAAAGCTCGATAAGGGTATCTGTAACCTTTGGCGTATCGGATACGTTCAAGGTCGCTGTCTTGCCAGCTTCCACATTTAAGGAATACACTGTATTGTCCACCTTGTAGCCAGCAGGAGCGGAAAGCTCTTTGATGTAGACTGTGCCAGCCTTTACTTCCACAGTATCAGTATTTCCGCTGTTATCCGTCGTAAGGGTGGCAAGCTGTTTTGTGCAGTCCTTATCAGAATAGACACCATAAGTCGCACCAGCGATAGAGTAAAGCCCGTTCCCATCGGTAATGCTGGCATTACTGGAAGTCTTTTTAAGGGTGGCATTTCCTACGGCAAGTTTCGCCCAGAACTGTCCAATGTCCTGTCCCTCGCCAGAGTAGATATAACCGCCACATTCATAGCGTCCCTTGTTCTCGCTGGCAAAGGTTTTTGCCCCGGCGTACACCTCGTCCTGTATCGCTTTTGGGATTTCATCATAGGAAGCTCTGACGTTATCGCATTGCCAGCCCAGATGAACACTCAATCTCTGCCATACGACGCACTGTTTCAAAAGGTAGATATGCTGACTGCTCAATCCGCTGTGGCTCTGCACATACTGATTGACATACTCGATTGAGAGGGCAACATCTGAAATCTGGTCGTAGCTCATGCGTGTGCTTGCGTCGGCTCTGGTCTTGTAGCCGTTGCGGAAGTTAGTGTTAATATCCACGCAGAAAGCGTCCTCGCCCTCAACGGTCATGTGTCCCTCATTGAATGTCGAACCGATAGAACCGTCATTCATCACTTTTTCAACGATACCGACACGCTCGGCACTTTCTGTCCAGTATTGCTTCTCGGAAGCGTGGACTGCCGTTGTCGGCAAAGCGGTAACGATAGTCGCAAAGGCAAGGAAGCCCGTGGCTAATCGCTTCAATATCTTTTTCATAGCTTTTAAAATTCTCCTTTCGTTTGGGATATAGAAAAAGCCGTCCATTTCTGAACGGCTGGAAATAGAAAAGGAACGTCAATATCGGCGTTCCATAATCTACTTGAGATATTCAATTTTTGTTTTTCAATACTGATGTGCTGTACCATATCTTTGCAAATCTGGGATTTCTAACGTATCAAGGCTCATTCAATGGTAGTAAAATCGTAGTAATTTGAAGTATTTAAACCCTTGAAAATGCTGATAGATACAGTGTTTTAGCGGACAATCAGATTTTTAGTTGTTTTTTATTATTAAAAAAATAAATCAACTGAGGGAGGAAACAAACAAGTGATAACAATCCGTCATGAAACACCTGATGATTACACAACCGTAGAAAATATCATTAGACAATCCTTTTATAATGTTTATATGCCCGGATGTTATGAACATTATTTAGCCCATATTATACGTCAACATGAAGATTTTATCCATGAACTAGACTTTGTTTTAGAAAAAGATGGAAAAATTATTGGTCAAATCATGTATACCAAAGCAAAGCTTATAGATGAAAATAAAAATGAAAAAGTTGTTCTCACTTTTGGTCCTGTCTGCATTTTACCTGAATATCAAAAACAGGGTTATGGAAAAAGACTGATTGAACATTCAATGAAAGAAGCCTATCAGCTTGGATATGATACCATTGTGATTATGGGACATCCTCGAACATATGTTCGTTTTGGATTTCAAAGTTGTAAAGATTTACATGTCAGTCTGGAAAATGGAAAATATCCTACTGCCTTGCTGGTGAAAACTTTAGTGCCTCATGTTTTAGATCATCACTCATGGACTTATTATGAAAGCCCTGCTATGGCATTTGATCCACAAGTTGCGAAAGATTTTGATGATTCCTTAGAAAAAATGGAAAAGAAACATCTTGCCAGTCAAGATGAATTTGCGATTATCAGTCGCTCATTTATAGAATAACTATGCAAGTTACCGTGACTATTGATCGTCCTATGGGTAGTTTTCACCCTCAACATAAAAATCTATATTATCCTATTAACTATGGATACATCGAAGGAATCATGGGTGGTGATGGAGAGTATCAAGATGCTTATGTCATTGGTATTGATACACCTTTATCTCATTTTACAGGAGAAGTCATTGCGATTATTCATCGTTTCAATGATAATGAAGATAAATGGGTTGTTGCTCCTACATCAAAAACCTATACAAAAAAAGAAATAGAACACTATGTCTATTTCCAAGAACAATTCTTTGAATATGAAATTGAAATGATGATTCCACATTTCTAACAACTTTCTATGAAAGAAGTCGTTTTTTATTTCACTAAATAATGATACTGCATACCTTCACGAATATCTTTTGAAGGTTGACCAAGTTTTTCTAAAATAGTATAAGCAAATTCTAAAGCAGCAGCTGGTCCACGTCCAGTAATGATATTCTGATCACAACATACTAATACATCCTGATAAATCCCTGAAGGGATTTCTTTTTCAAATCCTGGATAACATGTAAATTTTTTTCCTGCAACAACATCTGCTTTTTCTAATGAAATAGGTCCTGCACAAATGGCAGCAATCCATTTCTTTTGTTGATTAAATGTCTTCAAAATATCAATAACTCTTTCATCATCACGAAGTGAAGTCGCTCCCGGTAATCCTCCTGGCAACACAACCATATCAGCTTCATAAACACTTTCATCAAACATTTGATCAACTTTTATCTCAATACCATGAGAACTTGTCACTGACAAAGCATCCATCCCTATCATTTGACATGTAATATTTGCACGTCTTAAAACATCTACAACACTTAATGCTTCTAATTCTTCAAATCCATCTTTAAATAAAACTGCAGCTTTCATTTTCAATTCCTCCTTACTTTTTATCTATTTTAACATGTTTTGATATCATAAACAATCAGCTACACTTTTATATATAATTGTGTTATGATAGTAAACATAAAAGAAGGTGAATCTATGATTGACAAAACCCAAATCGTTAAAAATAACAAAACAATTTTCTATTTAACTTATGCTATTATATTAGCATTTGTTGTGTTTAACTATGAAACAGTATTTTCTATGCTAAGTGATATATTATCTCTTGCAACACCATTTTATATTGCGATAATCATAGCATTTGTTTTAAATATCCCTATGCGTAATATCGAACATTTGTATGATAAGAAAATAAAACGTCATGGTTTAAAAAGAGGTTTAAGTATTGCGACAACATTATTATTAGCTATTATCTTAATTATTCTCTTTTCCTCATTCATTATTCCTAGACTTGGTGAAAGTATTGCTTTAATTATCACAAATATTTTTAATTATGCTGATCGTTTAGTGACAATGATTAATGACACACTAGCTCATTTTAACATTAATTATGCGATTAACTATGATTCTATTCAAGAAGCACTGACAAATCTTGATTTGAATCATCTACTTTCACAAAGTGGAAATCTGTTAGGAAATGCTGGTATTAACATTATCTTCCAGTCTATTGGTATTTTTGGTGTTTTTATTAATACAATTACATCTTTTATTATGGCAATCTATTTACTAGCCAATAAAGAAGCACATCTTAGACAATTAAAGAAAATTGTTACTTTTCTCTTTGGTTATCATCGTTCCTTAGTCATCTTTGATATTGGTGCCGAAGCTAATCATTATTTTAATGGTTTTGTTTCTGGTCAGTTGTTAGAAAGCTGTATTTTAATGTTTTTAATGTATGTTGGTTTTAAAATAACAGGACTTCCTTTTCCAGAATTGATTGCCTTTATTATTGGACTTGCCAGTTTAATTCCAATGTTTGGAGGATATTTTGGTTTTGCGGTTGGCTTTATCCTTGTCTTAGCTATCAATTCTACTCAAGCAATCATCTTTACAATCTGTTTTGTGATTATTCAACAGTTTGAAGCTAATATCATTTATCCTCGCGTTGTCGGTGGAGCCGTTGGTATTTCTGGATTATATGTCTTACTTTCATTAGTTATTTTTGGAAATCTCTTTGGTTTCTTTGGACTATTGATTGCTGTACCAAGCATGGCTTTAATTTATGCTGTTGGAAGTCGTGTTGTTAATATTTCTTTATATCGTAACCATATTGAAATTACGGATAAAACGATTAAAAAATTTGATTAAAAAGCAGACAAAATTGTCTGTTTTTTATTTTGTCCATGATTCAATGATTTTTCGAACAGAACGATTCATTTCTTGATGATATTGAGCAAAAAACTTTCTTTTTGCAAAAGCTTGAATATAGCTTTGTAATTGTTGTTCACTTCTTCCACTTTGTTTGATAAACATTTGTTTTGTTTCATCCATACTTTTATGATGATAAGTATTTACACTCACCATATCATTGATATCAAAACGTGGTGGTTTTTGACGATTTTGTTGTTGTGGTGTTGGTTTTCCAAAAACAACAAGTGTCGCAGGTACAGCATATTTTGGTAAATCAAAAAGTTCTTGATGAATTTCAAAGTTTTCCAATATATCCCCAATATAACAAGAACCAATACCTAATGACCATGCTCCCATAACAGCGTTTTGAGCTGCAATCATCGCATCTTCTAGAGCTAATATCATATCAGCTTCTTCAAGTTTAAAGTCTTCATCATGATAGGCACAATACATATCATACCATTTTTGATAATCTGCTAAAAACAATAAAACAAGTGGTGCCTGACTGATAAAAGGCTGATGATCACAAGTATTAGCCAATTGATCTTTAAGTTGTTGATCTTGAACATCAATGATTGAATAGAGTGCCATATTTCCAGCTGTTGGAGCTTGAATAGCTGATTGTAAAATCATATTCTTTTCTTCTAAAGTTATCTTTTCATCACGATAAGCACGAACAGATTTTCTTTCTATAAGTTCTTTGATAATCTGGTTCATTTTTTCTTCCTCCTATACCTATTTAATTATATCATAATCATGGATTATTTAAACAAATGCATGTATAATAATAAACAGAAAGCGAGGGACGATGAATGAATATAGAAGAAAGATTTTTGAAATATATTAGTTTTGATACACAATCTGATCCTCAATCTTCAACAACACCTTCTTCTATGAAACAATTAGAATTAGGAAAGTATCTTGTTGAAGAAATGAAAAAGATTGGTATTGAAGATGCACGTTTAGATCAAAGTGGTATTGTTTATGGAACAATTCCAGCTCGTGGAGAGCATCATGGTCCAGCCATTGGATTTGTAGCTCATATGGATACATCACCAGATGCTTCTGGACAAAATGTAAAACCACAGGTCATTAGAGATTATCAGGGAGATACAATCTGTTTAAATCAAGAAAAAAACTTATATCTTGATCCTCATGAGTTCCCTGAATTGTTGAATGTCATTCATCATGATTTAATCACAACGGATGGAACAACGTTACTTGGTGCAGATGATAAAGCAGGTGTTGCGATTATCATGAGTATGGCTGAATACCTTTATCATCATCCAGAATTCAACCATAGTGATATTAAAATTGCCTTTACGCCTGATGAAGAAGTGGGTAGAGGAACTGAAAATTTTGATATAGATGGTTTTAAAGCAGATTATGCCTATACAATTGATGGAGGTAATATTGCTGAAATTGAATATGAAAACTTTAATGCTTTTAGTGCAGTTGTTGAAATTACAGGAAAAAGCATTCATCCCGGAAGTGCTAAAAATGCGATGATTAATTCTATTCATATTGCTCAAGAATTTGATGCGATGTTACCTGTTCATGCCAGACCAGAATATACTGAAGGTTATGAAGGTTTTAATCATTTGCATGATATTCAAGGTAATTGTGAAAAAACAGTCATGGGGTATATCATTAGAAATCATGACCTTGCATTAGCGAAAAAACAATGTCAGGATTTTGAAAATATTGCTAGTTTTCTCAATCAAAAATATGGGTATGATATGATCAAAGTCACTATTCAACAAGACTATTTGAATATGCGTGAACATATTGAACAACATATGTATATTGTAGATAACGCTATGGCAGCCATGAAAGAATGTGGTATTGAACCTTATGCTGTTCCCATTCGTGGAGGAACTGATGGTGCTAATCTCACATATATGGGACTTCCTTGTCCAAATCTAGGAACTGGTGGATATAATTTTCATGGACCTTTTGAATATGTATCTATCACAATGATGAAAAAACAAGTAGAAGTTCTATTAAAAATAATTGAAAGAAATGAGGTAATGTAAATGTACGCAAAAAATGCATGGAATAAATATAAAGATAATCAGTATAAAGATGTTATGGATTTTAATGAAGGATACAAAGCATTTTTATCTTCAAGTAAAACAGAAAGAGCTTGTGTTAAAGAATCTGTTGAATTAGCTCAAAAAGCTGGTTTTCAAGATATTCAAGATTTACAGAGCTTAAAAGCTGGTGATAAATTTTATGTTATCAATAAAGATAAAAATTTAGCTTTATTTATTATGGGTGAAAAACCTTTAACTGATGGAATGAGAATTTTAGGTGCTCATATTGATTCACCACGTTTAGATTTAAAACAAAATCCTCTTTATGAAAGTGATGGTTTTGCTTTATTAGATACTCATTATTATGGTGGAGTTAAAAAATATCAATGGGTGACTATTCCTTTATCTTTATATGGTGTTGTGATTAAAAAAGATGGAACAAAGGTAGATGTTGTGATTGGTGAAGATGATCATGATCCAGTTGTGGGTATCACTGATTTATTGATTCACTTATCTGCTGATCAATTACAAAAAACTGCTGCTAAAGTCATTGAAGGTGAAAACTTAGATGTAACATTAGGAAGCATTCCTTTAAAAGATACTGAAAAAGATGCTGTGAAAGCGAATGTTTTAAGACTTCTTAAAGAAAAATATGATATTGAAGAAGAAGATTTCTTAAGTGCTGAAATAGAAGTTGTTCCTAGTGGAAAAGCCAGAGATTATGGATTAGATAGAAGTATGGTAATGGGATATGGTCATGATGACCGTGTATGTGCTTATACATCATTAAAAGCTATTTTAGATATTCAGGAAATCCCACAATATACATCTTGTTGTATTTTGGTAGATAAAGAAGAAATTGGTAGTGTTGGTGCAACTGGTGCACAATCTTTATTCTTTGAAAATACAATTGCTCAAATCTTACACTTATGTGGTGATGATACATTCTTATCTGTTAGAAAAGCTTTAGCTCATTCTATGATGTTATCAAGTGATGTCAGTGCTGGTTTTGATCCACTTTATAAGGAAGTGAATGATCCTAAAAATGCTGCTTATTTAGGAAATGGTATTGTTTTCAATAAATATACAGGTGCTCGTGGTAAGAGTGGTAGCAATGATGCTAATCCTGAATACTTTGCTAAAATAAGAAATGTTATGGATCAAAACGGTATTCATTTCCAAACTGCTGAACTTGGTAAAGTTGATCAAGGTGGTGGAGGTACTATTGCCTACATCTTAGGAAATTATGATATGAATGTTATTGATGCAGGAATTGCTGTTTTAAACATGCATGCTCCTCATGAAATTGTATCAAAAGTCGATGTTTATGAAGCTTACTTAGCTTATACACAATTCTTACTTCAATTATAAAAGCTCATCATGAGCTTTTTTTCTTTCATAGACAAGTGATTATCTCTTTGATATAATAAGCCCATTAAGGAGGTTACACAACCATGAAATTTATGATTATGAACTATAAACCATACGAATATGAATTATTACAAACCAAACTTAATAAACTTGGTCAACAGGGTTACATAACTCAAGAACTATCATTCGTTACAATCTTTAATAAAGTTGATTATCCTGTTTATTATCATATAGATTTTCACAAAACTATCGGTTCTACAAAAATAGAACGTCAAAAAGATAAAGATGCTTTTGCTAGAAAATATCAACAAAAAGGATATCAACCTATTTATGCAAAACATCATATGTTTGTTTTTGTTTCTAAAAAACAAAAAGACCTTCCTTTTTCTTGGGAAGATAAAAAAGATATAGCAACTGGTTCATTTAAAATTCTTTCATTTATTGGATTTTTTATATCTCTCGTTGCTTTAACCTTATTTTCTCAGTATTTATATAATGCCAGTTTTGATAAGTTTACGAGTTATGGAATTACACTTGCCTATATTGGTATCCTTCTCCTTTTTATAACTTCCATTTTTAGAAACTATTTTAGTTTTCATCAAATGAGTACAATGCATCATCAACTCAAAAATGGAATACCTCACTTTTCTTTAAAAACACTCAAGTCAATGAGAATCGTTTATTTCATTTTATCATTACTAACAATTATTCTTATCTTTGGTGGATTAATTGAAGATGTATTTAATCAAAAATCATTCCATCAACAAGAGCATCAAGTCATTCAATTAAGTGATTTTCAAATTGATAAGGAAACATCTTTCTCAAGTCAAAGTTATTCAAGTTTTACTATCCTACATACATACATTTCATTAGAAGAAGCAAAAGATGGAAACGAAGCCCTTTATATCAAAGAATTTGAATTTCCATCTCCAGAAAAAGCCAAACAAAGATTTACTGAAATAAAAGATTTACCAAGTTTATATGCTGGAAATCATGCTGTTATTGATGGATCATTATTATATGGGTATTATGATGATGAAATTGTTTCATTAACACTTTTACATAATCAGTCTGTTACAATCATTATCCCTTCATTTACATTAACAGAAGAAAACATTCAAATCATTTCACAATTTTATGCATAAAAAAAGTTTATGAATTTTCATAAACTTTTTTTATCTTTTCACAGGATGATGACAAGCCACAAAATGTCCTGGTTTTGCTTCAACAAGTTCTGGTTTTGTTGTTCTACATTCTTCAGTAGCATAACGACATCTACCAGCAAATGGACATCCAGCTGGTAAGTCAATTGGACTTGGAACATCTCCTTCAAGAATAATACGTTTTTTCTCTTTTTCTAAGTTTGGATCAGGAATTGGTACAGCTGATAATAAAGCTTCTGAATATGGGTGTAAAGAGTGAGAATAAACTTCTTCACTAGAACCCAATTCAACCAAATGTCCTAAATACATAACTGCAATACGATCAGAAATATATTTTACAATATCCAAATCATGAGCAATGAATAAATATGTTAATCCTAATTTCTTTTGTAAATCAATTAATAAGTTAATAACCTGTGATTGGATAGAAACGTCCAAAGCAGAGATTGGTTCATCACATACTAAGAATTCTGGTTCAATAGCCAGTGCTCTTGCAATACCAATACGTTGACGTTGACCACCTGAGAACTCATGAGGGAAACGGTTTGCATGTTCTTTATTTAAACCAACAAGTTCAAGTAATTCATGAACTCTTTGTTTTCTTTTTTCAGGTGTGTACATTCCATGAATTTCCATACCTTCAGCAATAATTGATTCAACTGTCATACGTGGATTCAATGACGCATATGGATCTTGGAAAATCATCTGTGCATGTTTTGCATACGCTAAACGATTTTTTGCATTATTAATATGAACTTCTTTTCCATTATAAACAATCTTACCTTTTGTAGGTTCATAAATTCCCATAACAACACGACCTAATGTTGATTTACCACAACCAGATTCACCAACTAAACCTAAAGTTTCCCCTTTTTTAATTTCAAGACTTACACCATTAACAGCCTTTAAAATTCCTCCACTGACTCTAAAATGTTTAGAAACATTATCAATTTTTAATAAAATATTTTCATCAGCCATTATGATTTTCCTCCTTGAGATGATGGACAATCTTTATGCAATAACCAGCAAGAAGCTTCATGACCATCATTTAATTTGAAAATAGGTGGTTGTTTCTTTTGACAAATCTTCATACATTTTTCACAACGTGATGCAAAAGCACAACCTTTTGGTGGATCTAATAAATCAGGTGGTGTTCCTGGAATTGAAGATAATTTATCAGATTTATTTGTATCGTGTTTAGGTAAACTGTTTAATAATGCACTTGTATATGGGTGAGATGGATTATAGAAAATATCATTTGCAGTTCCCGTTTCAACAACTTTTCCTGCATACATAACTGCAATTTTATCTGCTAAAGAAGCAACAACTCCTAAGTCATGAGTAATTAAAACAATTGCTGTTCCTGTTTTCTTTCTAATATCATCTAATAAATCAATAATCTGTGCTTGAATTGTTACATCTAATGCTGTTGTTGGTTCATCAGCAATCAATAATTTTGGATTACATGATAGAGCCATTGCAATCATTGCACGTTGACGCATCCCACCAGAAAATTGATGAGGATATTGATTAGCTCTTTCTTCAGCATTGGGAATTTGTACTAATTTCAACATTTCAATAGCTTTTTTTTGTGCTTCTTCTTTAGATAAATGTTGATGATGAACAATTGCTTCAACAATTTGTTTACCAACTTTCATTGTTGGATTTAAACATGTCATAGGATCTTGGAAAATCATACTCACTTCTTTTCCACGAATTTTTTGCATGTCTTCTTCTGGTGTATTAATAATATCAATATCACCTAAAGTTAAAGTTCCATATTTGATACGTGCAGGAGGCATAGGATTTAATTTCATGATTGTTTGAGCAGTTACACTCTTACCACAACCAGATTCACCAACAACTGCAAGAACTTGTCCTTCATCCACAGAATAAGAAACACCTCTTACAGCCTGTACTTCTCCAGCATATGTGTCGAATGAAACATATAAATCTTTGATGTCTAATACTTTTGCCATTATCCGTTACCTCCTTAATTTAGGATCAAAAGCATCTCTAAGCTTATCACCCAATAAGTTAAAGCTTAACATTGTAATACTAATGAAAATAGCAGGAATAATCAATTCAATAGGATATTGTTGGAAATATTGAATTCCATCATTTGCTAAAGTTCCCCATGAAGCTTCTGGTAAAGGTACCCCTAAACCTAAGAAAGATAAGAATGCTTCAGTAAAGATAGCATTAGGGATTGCTAATGTTAAGTTAACAATAATGATAGATAAAATATTTGGAATTAAATGTTTTCTAATAATACGTGCAGAAGAAGCACCCATACTTTTTGCAGAAACAACAAACTCCTGTTCCTTTAAACGCATGACTTCACCACGTACTAATCTGGCGGTTCCTACCCAACCGACAAGCGAGTAAGCAACGATAATTGTAAATACCCCACCAGTCATAATAACCATTAATAAGATAACGATCAATAAGTATGGAATACCATTAATAATTTCAGCGATACGCATTAAAATATTATCAACCATACCACCAAAGTATCCTGCAATACCACCATAAATAACACCAATAATAACGTTGATAATAACGGCAGCAAATGCAATAAATAATGAAATACGTGCTCCACGCCAAATTCTGGCAAACATATCTCTACCTAAATAATCAGTTCCAAAGAGATGGAAGTGACCATCACCAGAGAAAAACATACCTACATGTTTATGAAGATCATCTGTCATATCAAATTTGTATGGGTAAACAGCTGGAATAATAATCGCTAAAATAACCATCACGGCTAAAATAGCCAAAAATGTAATCGCTACTTTATCTTTTCTAATTCTTGAAAATGCATCTTTCCAGAAACTAATGCTTGGACGTGTAATAGATTGCATTTTCTCACTATCTTGTCCAACCCATTCAAAATCCGCTGCATCAACATGACAATCTGGAGATAATGCTTCTTCTGGAACGAATTCTTGTTTTAATGTTTGTTTCTTTTTCATTCTACACTACTCCTTTTCACTTGCTAGATTGATACGAGGATCAATAACACCATATAATAAATCGACAATTAATACAGCGATAATTAAGAATGCGCCATAGAACAATGTTGTTCCAGCAATTAACGTATAATCATTTTCTTTAATAGCCAATACGAAGAATTTCCCCATACCAGGAATATTAAAGATATTTTCAACAACAAATCCTCCTGTTAATACAGCAGCCGCAATTGGACCTAAAACCGTAATAACTGGCATAATTGCATTTCTTAAAGCATGTTTCCATAAAATCTGACGTTCTGACAATCCTTTTGCTTTCGCTGTTTTGATATAATCAGAACTTAAAACATCCAGCATACTTGTACGCATTAAACGTGAAACTGTTGCTAGTGAACTGAAACTCAATGCCAAAGCAGGTAAAATAATCTGATTCAAATTACCCCATCCTGTAATCGCAAAAATCTGGGTTCCCAGCAGCTGATTCAACTTTAATGCTATAAAATATTGAAGTAACGCTGCAACAATAAAACTAGGAATTGAAACTCCAATAACAGATAAAGTCATAGCAATAGTATCAGCAGCTTTTCCTCGACGAATAGCTGCAATTGCCCCTAGAGCCACTCCTGCAATAACTGCAAAAATTAATGAGAACATCCCTAACTGGAATGAAACTGGGAATGTATCTAAGATAATATCCATAACAGGTCTATTATATTTAATAGATACACCTAAATCGCCTATACAAGCATTTTTAACATACATAATAAATTGCTCTACCAAAGGTTTATCTAACCCATAAAACTCACGTAAAGCCTGTTTTGTACTTTCACTCATTGCTTTACCAGTATTGAACGGGTCACCCGGTAGCATATGCATCATTACAAATGTCAATGCTAGAAGGACAAAAATAGTGATTAGAGCATATATAAGTCTTTTTAATACATACTTTTTCATAAATTCACACCTTTCTAGACATTTTTCTCTACATTAAAATAAAGAAAGGCTATATAGACAATATTATATAGCCCATCTTTTTTCAAAAAATATCAGTATTACATTTGACTATTCTTCAACATACGCATAGTTTAAATTGATGTCTTGGAATGCAGTTCTAATAACACCTTTTAATCTATCGCTTGTTACATAACTTGTTTGTCTATCATAAATGAATCCAATTGGACATTCTTCAGCTAAGATTTCTTCAGCTTCTTTTAATTTAGCATAATATGCTTCTTTATCAGCAATTTGAGAAGCTTCTTTGATAATCTTATCATATTCAGCATTAGACCATTTACCATGATTATTACCATTTCCAGTTACCCACATATCAAGATAAGTCATTGGGTCATTGTAATCTGGTGACCATCCAGCGAATACGATTTCGAAATCACCTTGATCCATTGCATCTAATCTTGCATTGTAAGTGACTTGTCTAATATTTAGAGTCACACCTAAATGTTCTTTTAATTGTGCTTGAAGGAATTCTGCTTGTTGTTTTGCAGCACTTGAATCATCACAAAGTAATTCTGGTGAGAATTCTGCAAGTGTTAATCCTTCTTCTTTTAATCCTTCTTCTAATAATGCTTTTGCTTCACTGTAATCATTATTAGTGATATGTTTGAAAAGATCACCACAGTATTCAGTAAATTCACCTTGAGCTACTGCTGGTGGTGTGAATGTAGTTGCTACTTTGGAATCATTTTTTACAATTGTATCAATCATTGCTTGAGCATCTACACCTAAAGTTAAAGCTTTACGAACTTTAGCATTGTTAAATGGATTGACTTTTGAATTGAATTCAAAATACCAAGCTCCACCATCATCAAATCCTTGAGCATTTTCAAATTGTTTAATATTATCACCAGTTAAACCAATCATATCAATAGAACCATTATTAAATTCATTAATAGCAGTTGTTTCTTGACTGATCATTCTCATAGTGATTTTGTCTAATTTAATATTTTCAGCATTCCAGTAATCTGGATTTTTTTCTAAGACAATACTGTCTTCATGAGCCCATGAAGTAATTGTAAATGGACCATTATATGCTAATTTATCAGCATCAGTACCATAGTTGTTGTTTCCACCAGCTGCGTCATAAGCCTTTTTATTTACTGGGAAGAATGATGGGAATGCCATCAATACAACAGCGTATTGGAATGGGCCAGTAAATGTTACTTGGAATGTATATTTATCTACTGCTTTCCATCCAGCATGTTCTTCCATATATTTAGGAATATCTGCCTCAGCCATCTTGTAATCTGATTTTTCATCTTTTGGATCTACTTTTTCAGCAGTTGCATTGAAAATATCTTCAGCCCCTGCAATTTTAGTCATCCAAGTTGATGCATAAGGTGCACCAGTTCTTGCATTGAAATGTTGATTCCATGCAAATACGAAGTCTTCAGCAGTAACTTCTTCTCCGTTACTCCATTTTGCTCCTTTTCTTAAATGGAATGTATAAGTTTTTTGATCATCTGATACATCCCAGCTTTCTGCCATACCAGGTACAGCTTTATCATTGGCATCTAAGCTAACTAAACCTTCAACACAGTGACGTAAAACGTTCATTGATCCTTCAGATGTTGTTAAAATAGAATCCATTTCAGGTGGTTCTGCTCCTAAATTGATAGTAATCTCATTAGCACCAGCTGATCCACCACTACCACATCCAACTAACATAGCTAAGCATGTTACAGAAGCGGCAGCTTTTGCAAACCAATTCTTTTTCATTATTTAATTTCCCTCCTCCAAAATAACCAATCACGTCAGTTATTTTCTACTAATATATCACAACTTCTTTGATATGGGAATAGTTTTTTTTATTATTTTTTTCTTTTTTGTAATTATACGACCAATTCAATACGTTATTTCTGTTTTAAAGAAATATATGATATGTTTTTTTAATGATGTATACAATTATGTAAAAATTGTACGAAAGTTTATACAATTTTCATCTTATTTTATATCAGAATTTTGGATACGAACATCAATTTGTTGGGCTGGAATCTTGATATTTTGTTCTTTAAATATCTTTCTAATAGCAACCCACAAGTCATCATTTAACTCATAAAAATGATCATTTTCTGCCCATACCCATATTTGCATTGATACACTTCTTTCCTTATATTCACCAATTTTAATGACTGGTGCTGGTTCTTTTAAAGCATAAGGATGCTGTTGAATGACTTGCATAAGTGCTGCTTTAAATTGGGGAATATCATTATCTGGATGAAGTTCTACAGTCATTGTCACTCTACGTACATCTTCATGTGAATAATTGACGAAGCTAGATGATACTAAATCATTATTAGGAATCACTACCATCTTATTATCAAATGTCATGACAATCGTATATAAGAGCTGTATTTCTTGGACTGTTCCCACATATCCATCAATTTCAATAATATCCCCTTTGACAAAAGGCTTAGAAAACAAAATTGTGATACCAGAAGCAATTCCTTTTAAAGAATCTTGCAACCCTAAAGCGATTGCTGCTCCTGCTGTTGTTAAAACAGCGACTAACGATGTTGTAGGAACACCTAATTTAGCAATCACAGTAATAATGACAATAATCTTTAATCCAATATTTAATATAGATATCACAAAGTTTTCAATAATTGCATCAATTTGACTTCTTTTCATCATTTTTGATAAAATACGTAAAATCATTTTCACTACATACCATCCCACAACAAAAAGAATAGCTGCTTCTAAAAAATTTATACCTGCATCTGCATATTTATGAATCAATTGTTCTACCATTTTTATTCCTCTTTTCTTTTTTCGTTATTTTATCATATTTTATTTGATATAGTTAAATTTTTTATGAATTTATAGCTTCAATTCACAAAAATTGTTGCATTATTTTTATATTGAGATAAAATGGTATTATTGTTATAAGGAGGTTATTTCATGAAAGTAGCAATCATGACCGACAGTAATAGTGGTATCACTCAAAGTGAAGCAAAAGAACTTGGAATCTTTGTTTTACCTATGCCTTTTACAATAGATGGTCAAGAATATAAAGAAGATATTAATCTCACACAGGATGAGTTTTATGATAAGTTAATGAATGGTGCCGAAGTCTTTACTTCACAACCTGCCACAGGAGAAGTCACAGCTTTCTTTGACTGCATTTTAAAAGATTATGATCAGATTGTGCATATTCCGATGTCAAGTGGATTAAGTGGTTCTTGTCAGACTGCTATGATGTTGGCAGATGATGAAGCCTATAAAGGAAAAGTTTTTGTTGTTGATTCTCAACGTATTTCTGTCACTCAAAAATGGGATGTATTTGATGCTATGACTTTGGCTAAACAAGGCAAAAGCGCTCAAGAAATTTATGATATTTTAATGGAAAACAAATTAAATGCTTCTATTTATATAACAGTGAATACACTAGAATACTTAAAAAAAGGAGGACGTATTACTCCTGCCGCTGCAACACTTGGAGGATTATTAAAAATCAAACCAATTTTAACAATTCAAGGTGAAAAACTAGACTCTTTCCAAAAGACACGTACAATGCAAAAAGCCTCTAAAATCATGATTGAAGCTTTACGTCATGACATCCAAGAACGTATTGACCCAACTCATGAAGATATGTCTGATGCACGTATTATGATTGCCTACACTTATGATAGAGATCAGGCTTTAGAATTCAAAAAAGAAGTCGAAGAAGCCTTCCCAAATCATGACATTATCTGTGACCCACTTTCTTTAAGTGTAGCCTGCCATATTGGTCCTCATTCTTTAGCCATTGCTGCATGTAAAAAGATTTAACCCAGCTACTCATCGAGTAGCTTTTTTGTTAAATTCTTGCATTTCACTTTATTTTCAGTTATGATACAGTATGTCAACATGATAAATCATAAATTTTTATTGTTAATCACAGATAAAAATCATATGCTTTAATGAAAAAATATATAAAAAATGGTATAATATAAATACATATCAATACTTTTATTTTATTGAAAAATCATGAAAAAGACATATATTATAATGAAAGAAAGGTGAAAGTGAATGGCGGATAGGCCTCAAAAACGTTCTTATCAAAGAAGAACACCCTATAATAATAAAAACAGACAAATGAAAAATGAAACATTATCTTCTGATACAAAGGTATTTGCATTAGGAGGTTTAAATGAAGTTGGAAAAAATATGTATTGTATTGAACATCAGGATGAATTAGTCATTATTGATGCTGGTGTAAAATTTGCAGAAGATGGATTACCTGGTATCGATTATGTTATTCCTGATTATACATATTTAAAACGTAATCAGAAAAAAATCAAAGCTTTATTGATTACACATGGTCATGAAGATCATATTGGAGGAATTCCTTTCCTTTTACAGGTTGTTCATATTCCTTTTATCTATGCATCTCCTTTAGCTTGTGCAATGATTCGAAGAAAGCTTGAAGAAAAACGTTTAACACAAGCAACAAAATTAATTCAAATTAATAATTTATCTCAAGTCAAAACAAAATATTTTAATATTGGTTTCTTTAAGACAAATCATTCTATTCCTGAATCATTAGGAATCGTTATTAATACACCTAATGGACGCATTGTTTCAACAGGTGACTTTAAATTCGATTTAACACCGGTTGGTGATCCAGCTGATTTCCAAGTGATGTCTTTTCTTGGCGAAACAGGTGTTACTTTATTGTTAAGTGATTCTACCAATGCTGAAGTACCTAACTTTTCGATTAGTGAAAAGCAAGTGGCTTATAGTGTACAGGAAGAATTTAGAAAAACTGAGGGTCGTTTAATCGTAGCGACATTTGCTTCTAACGTCCATCGTGTTCAACAGATTATTGATGCAGCTGTGAAATTCAATCGTAAGATTCTAGTATTTGGACGTTCTATGGAAAACAATATTCAAGTTTCTCGTAAACTTGGTTACATCAAATGTCCAGACCGTTTCTTTATCAAAAATGATGAAGCAAAGAATTTACCCGATAATGAAATTCTTATTTTATGTACCGGAAGTCAAGGAGAAGCACTGGCTGCATTAAGTCGAATTGCTAATGGAACACATCGTCAAGTATCTATTAAACCGGGTGATACTGTTGTCTTTTCATCTAACCCTATTCCCGGTAATGCAAGTAGTGTCAGCAGAGTTATCAATAAACTCTATCGTGCGGGTGCCAGAGTTTTAACAAATGAGGCTATTAATAACTTGCATACCTCTGGACATGCTTCACAGGAAGAACAGAAATTAATGTTGTTGTTGACACGTCCTAAGTATTTTTTCCCAGTGCATGGTGAATATCGTATGTTGAAGATTCATGCTAAATTATTTGAAGAAGTGGGACTGACAAAAGGCAATGCTTTTGTTTTATCAAATGGTGATTCTATCTTATTGCATAATGGAGAAGCTCGTTTAGGACCACGTATTCATGTTGATGATATTTATGTTGATGGTAATGATATTACCGGTTTATCAACTGCTGTATTAAGAGATCGTCAGATTTTAAGTGAAGATGGCATGGTATCTGTACTTATTTCAATGGATTCTCGTGCAGGATGTTTATTAAATAAACCTATTATTATGTCACGTGGTTTTGTTTATATGCAGGATAGTAAAGAAATGATTCGTGAAGCAGAGTTATTAGTGAGTCGTGAACTTTCTCATTTATTAAAGAGAAAGACAACTTTTGGTGAAATCAAGAATACAATCAGGGATACATTGGCTCCTTATTTTTATCAAAAAACAAAAAGAAATCCAATGATTATTCCTGTCATTATGAATAAAAAAGTATGAAAAAGCTCATCAGACGATTAATGATTTTATTAATCGTCTTTGGTTTATGTTTTCTGGGATATTATGTCTATGCCATTTCACCTAAAGATTACGAATTTCATGAACAAAATTATATCAATTCACAAATTTCTTCACAACTCAATGGTTTAAAGATTGCCTTTTTATCCGATATCAATTTAACAAACCAAGAAAGTATAACTCGTTTTCAAGAAATTGTTAAAGAATTAAACAATTATCCTTTTGATATGGTTATTTTTGGTGGGGATTTATATGATGATCAGGTCTTTAAAACTGATGAAGTTTCACAAATTTTAAAAAGTATTCAATGTCAATATGGAAAACTTGCTATACTTGGTGAACGAGATGAAAAATCTTCATTAGAAGTCACACAAGTGCTTAACAATGGTGGTTTTGAAGTACTCAATAATGAAACACGTCCATTATATTACAAAGATACATCACTTACACTTGTCGCCTATGACGATGAATACGACTTCTCAAAACTCAAAGAAACACAAGATAAACTGGTTGTTGGCATTTCACATCAACCTGATACTTTTATTCAAGCCAAAAACTATGTAGATTTACAACTCTCTGGTCATAGTTATGGTGGTTCTGTGTATTTCCCATATCTTGGCAGTATGTTCCCTATTGAAGGAGCAAAAACATATAATCATGGAACATATGAAGAAAAAAATGCTACATTAATTGTATCTAATGGAATCAGTGGTCCTTCATCATTCCCATATAAAGTTTTCTGTCCTAATCAAGTGCTTCTTGTTTCTTTCTACTCAAAAAGCAACGATGTTTAATCATCGTTGCTTTTCTCATTATTTTTCATTCCATATTTTAAATGATATAACGCTTCTAAAACTTCAAAAATATATGTTACAGAAAACTTTCCAATCAATGAATGATGATCATTACCCACTTTCAATATCATATCTACCTTATCACTATATGGAAACTCATCTAATTGTGTAATCGCAATAATATAAGCTTCTGTTTTCACCAATTCTCGCATTGTTTCAATATGATCTTTAAAGAATCCCCCAGCAATAGATGAAACAATAATCAAATCATAGTCTTTTAATGTTTTATAGATATTTTTTTGTTGTTCTAAAGGATACATAGCAACACAGTCTTTTCCTAAATAGGAAAGTTCAATCTGTAATTGCATAGATACAGACTGGGTAAAGAAATTACCTGCAAAACAGATATGTTTCGCTTCATGAATTTTATCAACAATATAGATTAAATCCTCATAACGTAGATTATCATAAGTATCCTGTAAATTATGAATCACGTTTTGAAAATGATTTTTAAAAATATCCTTACCTTCATCAATTGTTTCAGGTGCAGGTAACTGATGATCAAACAGTAATCTTTTCGCATCTTGATTAAAATAATGCAAATTCATTGTGACATCTTTTTTAAAATCAGTAAATGATTCATAACTGAGTTTACGACAAAGTCTGGAAATCGTTGCGGTAGAAACATAGCACATTTTGGCGACATCTGTAATACTACTATCAGGTATCTTATAAATATTCTTTAAAATCGTTTTGGCAGCACCCCAATACACATCATGAATACTGGTCATATTAATGAAATTGATGAGATTATAGAAAGCACTTCTCATTGAGGTTGCCCCTCATCATATTTTAAGACTGTGACTTCTCCAGTTGTCAGACATAAACAATTTAATTGTCCTTTATTACCAACAGCTAAGCCACCATCTATTGCAATCTTATTATGATAATCTGGATCATACCAAATATTAAAAGAATGATCTTCATTAATAAAACAACAAGGTGTATGCCCAAAGATATACGTATAATCCGGATTAGCTTCATTCAAATAGAAGTATTCACGAATCCAAGCTAAAATTTCTTCATCATTCTCTTCTAAAGGAATTTCCGGATCAACACCTGCATGTACTAAAACATAATGTTTTCCATTCAAATCTAATTCATAATAACTTGGTAATGAATCAATAAACGAAATCAATTCTTTAATAAACATACGTTTTAAATCAAAATATTCTTCATAGGGAATGTAATCTTTTTGTAAATATTCTCGAATACTATCAACTGTTTTATGTCCCCCATTTTGCTTCCATAAACGATAAGGATTAGAACGTTCAGAATCTAAATCATTATATTTCAAAGCTGCCAACATAGATTGACGCATCATGATTTCATGATTTCCTTTAATCATATGAATATTATCCATAGCCTTCACAAAATAATAAATATCAATACTATTAGGTCCACGATCCATAATATCCCCTAATATATAAAGTTCATCATTTTCTGTAAAACCAATACGTTCCAACAACAATTGAAGTAATACAAATTGTCCATGAAGATCTGATATAACAAATATTCTTTTTTCCATATATCATCACCCCATTACATTCTATCATAATTATATTTTTTTATAAACTAAACCCATCTTTATTTTAAAAAAAATCTCTATTCAAAATAATTTCTATGTAAAATAGAGGCTTAAACCTCTATTCAATAATACGCACTTGGAAAACAATTTCAACACTGGACATTGGTTCAATAGTTGAAATCACATAATAAAGTGTACGATTGTCAAGTGCTGGTGTTTGTGCTTGTCCATTGACAGTAAATGACTCATTGACATAAACAACATTTTCATCTAGTTCATCACTAAAGACCACTTGTGTTTCTTCCACTAATGATGTGTTTTGAATAAAAATAGTATACGTTAAAATTTCTCCTGTACACGCCTTTTCTTTATCCACTGTTTTGGTAATTTGAAGTGGTTTTTTAATAGCTGTTTCTACACCATTACTCACACTAATATGACAACCTGTATCCACTTGAGCAATATTATATACTCGACTACATTCCATATAGCACCCTCCTTTCTCTATAATTTATGTCACTTTTCAAAGTTGTTCTGTTTGTTTACAACGTTTCTTTTCAATTTCGGTAAAAACTAGCCATCTTCATCAAAATAGTATATGATAAAAGCAGTAGGTGATTAGCATGTTCAATGAATTCTATCTTTCTGTTTATAATCAACTTTTCTTTCGATGGATTCTCTCACATCAAAAACAATATCAAAAAGACTATATTCACTGTTTTGTTGAAACGGACAATGAAAAACATCAAATTATTTGTTTTGAATCTGTAAAAGTCAAAGGGAAAATCACAATCTGGTATAATCACATTATAGAAGAAGAAATTTCACGTTTAAGTGATGATAAACTCATTTTTTACTTACATTTTACAATGACAGATTTAGCCCAATGTACCCATTTATTTAAAGAATTTTATCAGACGATGGTTCAATATACTCAGCAAAAAGAATGGAAAATTGCATTATGTTGTACGGGTGGATTATCAACATCTGTTTTTATCGAAGAAATGCAACAAGTCTGTGAATTAGAAAACATTCATTTTCAGCTTGTATCCTTATCTTTAGATCAACTCTATAAACATTACCAAGATTATGATGCTTTATATCTGGCTCCCCAAATTGCTCATTTAGAGCCTGATATTTTAGCATTCACAAAACATCAGATTCCTGTTTATCGTATTGATGCTACACTCTTTGCAACAAAGAATTATCGTGCTATTATTCAAACAATTCAAAAAAATATCCAAGTTCAATCATAAAACTTGGATTTTTTTATTCTCCACAATTTACATATTTTATCCCAATCTTTTTCGTTATTATATCCTTATACTTTTAATAAGGAGGAGATACTATGAAAAAGATAATACCACTTATTTTTATATTTATTTTCTTATTAGGATACATCATTTTCTTTATTGTAAGGAGAGAATATGATGAATAGAAAAAAACTCATTATATGTACAATAATTCTTATTTGTATTCTTATCACGTCCTTTTTTATTTATCAAAGATTAGATAATATACAAACACACTCCAGTGAATTATTATCACATATTCAAGAAGTCTATACCCCAACCTATCAAAATCAAATCAAAGACAATATTAATGTTATGAAAAATAAGAGTTATACACTCAATGATCCTTTAATATTAGAAAATCCTTTTCAAACAAATACAACTAGTCTATATGTTTATTTTTATACAAAAGAACCAGCCGTTATTTCTTATCAAGTTCATGTAGATGGATTAGAAGATTTTTCTCGTGAACTGTATGGCGATTATACAACCGAACATGAATATCAATTAATTGGTATTGTCCCTAATCAAAAAAATATATTAACACTCACTGCCACTAATCAAGATGGTGACATTATTGCCAGTCATCAATGGACTTATGATGCTCCTGCATTATTAAGTGGTAATGAAAATGCCTATGTTTCCATTGAAAAAGGAAACAGCACACAGCAACTTAGCAACGGTCTTTATACAGTTCTAGGCAATGATACAAGTGAAAACGATGATGATATTGATTATATTTTCTTATATGATAATAATGGTGTCATTCGAAGTGAAATTCCTATCATTTCCTATCGTGCTCATCGTTTACTCTTTGATGATGATGCAATGTATTATAGTGTTTCATCTTCACTTTTAGCTGGAATGAACAGACTGGGACAAATCACACAGTTCTATGATACAGGGCATTATCGTTTACATCATGATTATATTAATGGTTCAAACAATGATTTTCTTGTTCTAGCAACACAAAGCAATACAGATACTGAAGAAGATAAAATCATCAGTATTGATAAAGAAACACATGAAATCAAAAAAGTTATTGATCTTGAAGAACTCTTTATCAACTATCGTCAGAATTTAGATTCATCACAAGATGAAGCTCTGGACTGGATGCATATTAATGCCCTGCAGCTGGTCGATAAAGACAGTTTAATCATCAGTTCAAGAGAAACATCAACAATCATTAAAATCAATTCTATTTATGATTCTCCCACTGTAGACTATATGATTGGTTCTCCTCTTTTTTGGCAGGAAAGTGGCTATGATGAATTCCTTTTAACACAAATCGGTGATTTTTCTTTAAATGCGGGTCAACATTGTGTGACTTATCAACAAGATGACAAACTTGCTGATGGACAATATTATTTGTACTTCTACAACAATAATAACACGATTTCTACGACACGTGATTATGACTATAAAAATGATCCTTATTATCATGATACAGGAGAAGGGAATAAAGGTAAACAATCATACTACTATAAATATCTCATTGATGAAAATGAAAGAACATTTGAATTAGTTGAAAGTATTCCTGTCACTTATTCTGGTTATGTGAGTTCTGTACAGGAACATGAAAATCATAAAATTATTGATAGTGGCAGTGCTTTTGAAACAGTGGAATTAGACGATCAAAACAATATCATACAAACAATCAAAGGAACAGGTGATACTTGGTGGTATCGTGTCTTTAAATATACTTATAATCATTTCTGGTTTCAAGATGAAAACTGACGGATTAACCGTCAGTTTTTATAAAAGGAAGATAACGTGATTTATGAGCCTGATTCACATAGAAACTCACATCAATGCCGTTGTCTAAATATTCTAATTGAACAATCTCATATTGATATTCAATATCACTAAAAATATCACCTTGTTCATAGGGAATATATACATGTATTAATTCATAATCTTTAAAGAGAGTATGAATAATCATATCTTCTAATTCGTTGAAATATAAGTTTTCTTTGACTGATATTCCGATACTGTTTTCTTGTTCAAAGATGGGTAATTGAGGAAGTAAATCTATTTTATTATACACATAAATCATAGGAATATGATGAGCACCAATGTCTTTTAATACTGATAAGGTTGTTTCTATTTGATTATGATAATATGGTGAAGAAACATCAATGATATGTAAAAGTAAATCTGCATCTTTGACTTCTTCCAATGTAGAACGAAAGGCCTGTACAAAAGAATGAGGCAATTGATGTATAAAACCTACTGTATCATTCATAATCAAATGATGTTTTTTAAAATAAATTCGTCTTGATGCTGTTTGAAGCGAAGCAAAAAGCATATCCTTAGCGTCTACTTTTTTCTTTGTAAAATGATTTAATAAAGACGATTTTCCACTATTAGTATAACCAACAAGGCAAACAACCTTTTCTTGATGATGTTTTCTTAACTGTCTTTGTGTTTGACGTTGTTTTTCAATAGCTTCCAATTCTTTTTTGGCCTGTGTCAATTGACGACGAATACGACGACGATCCAATTCAATCTGCTTTTCCCCAGCACCACGAAATCCCATTCCTCCCTGTTGTGAATAAAGGTGCTGTTTCATTCCTGCCAGTCTTGGTAAGGTATATTCTAGCCTTGCCATTTCTACCTGTAACTTGGCTTCTTTTGTTTTAGCTCTTAAAGCAAATATACGTAATATCAAATCACTGCGATCCGTCACTTCAACCTGCCAGATATCTGTTAGATTTTTCATTTGTAAAGGTGTTAATTCTTCATTGAAGATAACAATATCATCCGTTTCTAAAAGTTCCCCAATGTCCATGACTTTTCCTTTTCCAATATAATATTTAGGAGAAATCACTTCTAAATTTTGAATAACAACTGTCTTCACTTCTATATCACAAGCAAAAGCTAACTGTTCTAATTCCTGCATAGAAACCTCAAAATCATAAGTCATTTGAGGATATTTGACACCGACTAATATTCCTTTCATATGTATTCACCACTTTCAATAAGGAGTCTTTATGAAAAAAGCTAATTATTATTTTACACTTTGCCTTGTTCTTTTTACAACTCTTTTTTCTTTTTTTAATATGTTTCAAATTGTTAAAATATCTTCTCAAGTCATTCAAATAGTCCTCACCAATTTATTACCTTCTTTATTACCCTTTATGATTCTCATTTCTTTATGTTTATCCTTAGGAATCTTTCAACTCATCAGTTATTTTATCCAATTTCTCTTTTCTCCCCTCTTTCACCTAACACCTCATATGTCCTCTTTATATTTTATGTCATTTTTTTGTGGTTATCCAACCAACGCGAAAATGTTAAAGGAATCTTATGAACTAGGATATATCAATATTTCTCAACTTCAGCATCTTCTTTCCATTGCCTCTTTTTCATCATTAAGTTTTATCTTTGTTTCTTTAAAACTTCCTTTTCCTATCGCTTTGATGATTTATTTCAGTCATATTCTTCCTAGCATTATCAAAGCACTTTTCTATCATCATGATTATCAATGGATGTCTTTTCAACAAAGTTTAACTCCTATTATCCATCCTCATATACGCTTTGTTGAAGCGTTAAAAAAAAGCATCACGACTTCTTTAACTGCTTTTATTTTTATTTTAGGTTATATGCTTGTCTTTCAATTTGTTGGTTATAGTCTTCAAGCCATTATTCATGATCCATTTTTATTAAGTATTATAAAAGGATTTTTAGAGTTTAGTTCTGGTTCCATTCAACTTTTACAATATCAACATTTTTTAGTTTATCCTTTTGTCAGTTTTTATTTATCGTTTTCGGGATTATCTGTTTTAATGCAAGTTGATAATATATTAGATGGTATTCCTTATTCATTTAAATCATATGTCATATCACGATTATTGCATGGTGTATGTTCATTTTTTATTTGTTTAGGTTTACAATATTTGACAATATAAAGATGTATGCTATAATAATAGTAACCATTATTAATAAGGGGTTGAGCGTATGTCTGAAACAAAATTAAGATATTCTAAACAAAGGGAAACAATTTATGATGTTTTAAAAAATGATTGTACCCATCCCTGTGTTGATGATATTTATACAAAAGTCAAACAATTACTTCCAGACATTAGTTTAGGAACAGTTTATCGTAATTTGAATTTACTGGCCGATCATCATAGAATTACACGCTTAGATATTGGTGATGGAGTGATTCGTTTTGATGCACGTATGGATTCACATTTTCATATGATTTGTAAACAATGTGGATCAATTCAAGATATTGTTTGTCAACCAGCAATACTTGAAGAACTTATTAATAAGGTCAATGAACAATCTGAACATGTTGTTGAGAGTGCACAAATTCTTTTTCATGGAACATGTTTACATTGTTTAAAACAAAAATCATAGGAAGGAGGGCATCATGATGCCTACATTAAAAGGAACAAAAACTGCTAACAACTTATTACATGCTTTTGCTGGAGAATCTCAAGCAAGAAATCGTTACACTTATTATTCTTCAATCGCTAAAAAAGAAGGATACGTACAAATTGCTAATATTTTTGAAGAAACAGCTAATCAAGAAAAAGAACATGCAAAAAGATTAATGAAACTATTAAATGCTGAATTAAAAGGTGAAGCTTTACATGTTGAAGGTGATTTCCCAATCATGCTTGGAACAACTGCCGAATGTTTAAAAGCTGCCGCTGCTGGAGAAAATGAAGAATGGACTGATATGTATCCAGAATTTGCAAAAATTGCTGATGAAGAAGGTTTCCCTGAAATTGCTAATGTTTGTAGAAGCATTGCTGTTGCTGAAAAAATGCATGAAGCTAGATACTTAAAATTATTAGAAAACTTAGAAAATGGAACAGTCTTCAAAAAAGACGAAGCTGTTATGTGGAAATGTAATAACTGTGGATTTATTTATGAAGGAACTGAAGCTCCTGAAAGATGTCCTGCTTGCGATCATCCACAAGCTCATTTTGAAGCATATACTTTCTTTAAAGGATAATATTGAAACCCAATGATGCATTGCATGATTGGGTTTTTATATATAATAAAATCTCTCAAAAATGAGAGATTTATTTATATTAGAACAAATCATTTTGGTGTTTTAAGAAATCTTTCAATTCTTCATCTGTTGCTAAAACATAATGTGTATCCGTAATCTTATGTTGTTTACCAGCTTCATAGTTAAGTCCACTTTCTTCATAATTATATGTCAATGAAACTCTATTTTTTTCAACGTCTGGATTTGGATGAGGGATTGCTGATAACAACGATTTTGTATACGGATGCAATGGATGATTAAAGATTTCTTCAGAGGTTCCTGTTTCCACAAGATGCCCCAAATGAAGAACACCAATTCGATTGCTAATATACTTAACCATAGACAAATCATGTGCAATAAACAAATAAGCAATGTTTGTCTGTTTTTGTATCTTCTTCATCAAATTAACAACTTGTGCTTGAATAGATACATCTAAAGCTGAAATTGCTTCATCAGCAATAATCAAACTTGGATTCATAATTAATGCTCTAGCAATTCCAATACGCTGTCTTTGTCCACCAGAAAATTGATGAGGATATCGAGATGCATGCTCTCTTGACAAACCAACAAGTTCTAAAATCTGATAAACTTTTTCGTTTCTTTCTTCCGTTGTCTGGTATGCGTGATGAATATCTAATCCTTCAGCTATTATATCTAAAACTTTTCTACGTGGATTTAAACATGCCATAGGATCTTGAAATATCATTTGCATATTTGTTCTTAAATCAGATAATGTTTCTTTATCCATTTTTCCTGAAATATCTTTTCCATTAAAAACAATACTTCCAGAAGTTGGTTTATATAAACGGATAATACTTCTCCCTGTTGTTGATTTTCCAGAACCTGATTCTCCAACAAGTCCATAAGTTTCTCCCGGATTAATTTCAAAAGAAATTCCATCAACTGCTTTTACGGTAAAATTACGATTGATTTTAAAATGTTGTTTTAAATCTTTTACAACAAGGATTGGTTCTTGATTAATCATTTATTAACCCCTCCTTTTTCATTTTCTCGATACGTTTCTTTAAAGATTCTGGCATTTCTACTTTAGGTGCTTTTTCATGCATTAACCAACTTGCTACTTTATGTGTATTTGAACCTGGTACGTCAAACATAGGAGGATCTATTCTTAAATCAATATTTAAAGCATATTGATTTCTTGGGGCAAAAGCATCTCCTTTAATTTCCTGTGTTAAATTAGGTGGAGTACCTGGTATAGTATATAATTCATCATCATTTGTATCTAAATCTGGCATAGATGATAATAAACCCCAAGTATAAGGATGTTTAGGATCATAGAAAATTTCATTGATTGTTCCTGTTTCTACAATTTTACCTGCATACATAACATTCACAAAGTCAGCAACTTTTGCTACAACTCCTAAATCATGTGTAATATAAATAACAGATAAGTCTTTTTTCTTTTGAATTTCTTGAATCAACTCCAAAATCTTCGCTTGAATCGTCACATCCAATGCTGTTGTTGGTTCATCGCAAATCAATACATAAGGATCACATGATAACGCTATAGCAATGACAATTCTTTGACGCATCCCACCAGATAATTGATGGGGATAGTTTTTCATTCTTTTTTCAGCATCTGCAATTCCAACTTCTTTAAGGAGTTCTACCGATTTTTGATAAGCCTCTTCTTTTGATTTTCCATAATGAAACATCATTGGTTCCATGATTTGTTTTCCAATCGTCATTGTTGGATTCAAAGAAGTCATTGGATCTTGGAAAACCATTGCTATCTTACGACCACGAATTTCTTTTTGCATTTCTTTTTTACTTAACTGTACAATATCTTTTGTAATGGCTTCCCCAGTATTTTCATCATGCCAAGTATATTCAATAGATCCTGAATCAATGCTTCCATTATTCGCTAAAATCCCCATAATTGCTTTTGTTGTAACAGATTTCCCCGAACCGGATTCACCAACAATAGCAACAGTTTCACCTTTATATAAATCAAAATTTACCCCTCTAATCGCATTGACTTTACCATTTCCCGTTTTAAAAGATATAGTCAAGTCTCTAATTTTCAATATTCTTTCTCTTTCCATAGACTACATCTCCTTCATCGTTGGATCTAAAGCATCTCTTAATCCATCACCAAACAAATTGAAACTTAACATTAATACAGATAACACAACTGCAGGTATTAACATCATATATGGATAAACAAGAAAGCTTTCAAATCCATCGTTAATTAATGTTCCTAGTGATGCATTCGGTGCAGGTAAACCTAAACCAACAAATGATAAATAAGCTTCATAGAAAATAGCATTGGGAATAGACATCATAATCATAATAATCATCTGACTATAAATATTAGGTAATATTTCTTTAAAGATAATAAAGAAACTTTTTGCGCCTAAAGTACGTGAAGCCAAAACAAATTCTTCCTCTTTCACTTTTAATACCTGAGCTCTGACAATACGACTCATACCAATCCATTCTGTTAATGATAAAGCAAAGACAATTGTCGTTAAACTTGATTTCATAACCATAAGTAATAATGTTAAAACAACTAATGTTGGAATAGAGTTAATAATTTCTTGAATTCTTTGCATAACAGAATCAACCATGCCACCAAAATATCCAGAAATCAATCCATATGTCGTTCCTACAATAACATCAATAAAAACTGCGCATACCGCAATGAACAATGAAATACGTGCCCCTGTCCATAGACGTACCCATAAATCTCTTCCTAAAGTATCCGTTCCAAACCAATGTTCTAAATTGGGAGAAATACTTTGTAAAGAAGTATTTAAATCATCAAATTTCCATGATGATAACATTGGTGCAAAGATTGCCAATATCACAATTATAATAATCATAATTAGTCCTATAACAGCCCCTTTATTTTGTGCAAAAATTTCAATAGCTTCTTGCCATGCAGGTTTTGCAGGAGCTACAACATCCATAGAAATATCCTGTTTATCCCCAACAAACTCAAAGTCATCAGGTAGAAATTCAATATCTTTTAATTTTGCATCCATCATGAATCCTCCTTCCCTAAACGAATTCTTGGATCAATGATTCCATATGAAACATCAATAATCAACATCATCACAATATACATGGCTGCATATAAAAATGAACAAGCGAGAATAATATTAACATCATTAGACAAAATACTATTGATCAATAATTTTCCTAAACCAGGAACTCCGCATATTTTTTCTACAACCATTGTTCCGGTCATTAAATTAACTAAAATAGGTCCTAAAATAGTGACAACCGGTATCAAAGCATTTCTTAATGCATGCTTAAAAATAAGTGTCTTACTATCTAAACCCTTTGCCTCAGCAAGAGTCATATATTCACTATTCATAACAGAAACCATTTCTGTTCTTGTAAAACGTGCAACATTTGCAATGACTCCCACAGATAATGCCATAACTGGCATAATAGATGACCCAATTGGATTCATAGAACTATATTGCGTTGGAAAAATATGCAATTTTGATGCAAATAGTATTAATATCATCATTGCAAATACAAATGATGGAACAGATACACCAATAACTGAAATAACTGTAGCCAAAGTATCCCAAATTGTATTTTTATGAAGGGCCGCAAATACACCTAATAATGTTCCTAATATTCCCCCAATCACAACAGCACTTAATCCATACAAGAACGAAATTTTTGCCGCTGAACCCACAAGTGAAGATACAGGCATATCTTTATACATATTGTAAGAAACACCAAAATCCCCTGTCAGCATATTTTTTACATAATTCACAAATTGCGTTAATATAGGTTGATCCAGCCCATACCTTGCTTCAATAGCTGCCCTTTGTGCTTCAGATAATCTTTCATTATTAATCGGTGACCCAGGCAATAATTTAACAATTAAAAATAAGACAACAAGTATGACAAATAGCGTGACTACTGATATGAGCAATCTCTTGCCAATATATTTTAATGTTGATTTACTCATCAAATCCCTCCTTTTAAAAGATAAACACAATATAGAAAACCATATTGTGTTTATCAGCTTTCATGACTTTAATTGTTTTATTCTGCCTTTTCTACATATGTGAATGTATAAGGTACACCAACTGGTCTATGAACTAAACCAGAAACTTTTTGATTTTCTAATGCTGAAGTTCCTTTTTCAAAGACTGGAATATTTGGTAAGTCTTTCATAATAATCTTTTCAGCATCAATCATATATTGCCAACGTTTAGTAGTATCAGATTCAGTTGATACTTTTGCCATAATTTCTTCATATTCTTTACTATAATATTTACCATAGTTATTAGCATTTCCATCTAACAATAAGTTTAAATATGTTGTAGGATCACCATAATCTGGTCCCCAACGAGTACATGCGATATCAAAATCTCCATTTTTCATTTTGTTATAGATTCTATCTTGTTTTGTTGTTGCAACCATTTCAACGTTGAATCCATCCAATTTTGTAAGAGCGTTTTGTAAATACTCAGCCATTTGATCCATTGGTGATTCATCAGTACCATAAGTCAATCTTACAGTAATTGAATCTTTACCAATTTCTTTTAATCCTTCAGCAAATAATTGTTGTGCTTTTTCTAAATCATATGTTGTCACATCGTAATTACCTGCATCATCTCTAAAATCACTTCCAGAAGGACTTACTGATAACTCTCTAGGTACAAATCCTGCTGCTGCTTTAGAACCATCTTTTAAAATATTGTTTGCCAAATCATCTCTATCTATAGCCATTGAAATAGCTTGTCTAATTTTATTATTAGCTAAATCAGTATTCTTTTCATTAATTTCAAGATAGAATAAATAACCTTCATTAAATGAAACATAAGAATCATCATTCTTATATTTATCAACCAATTCAGAATTGATTGGTGCAAAATCAGTTTCACCGCTACCAAAACTTGTTGCAGCAGTTTGTGGATCCTGAACTAAATTCATAACCAAATTTTGAATTTTCACTGCATCAGCATTCCAGTAATCTTCATTTTTTTCAAAAGTTGCCTGTTTATTAGGTTGCCAATCTGTCATGATAAAGGCACCATTAGATAAAACGTTAGTTGCACTTTTTGCATATTGGTCACCTTATATTTATTTTCATAATACGATAACCAACAAAAAAGCAATCCATAATAATAGATTGCTTAATAATCAAATTTCCATTTTCCTATACTATAAATCACAATTGCTAAAACTAATGCCCATACAATATCCATAAAGGCATGTTGTTTAATCATAACCGTAGACATACAAATCAGTATTGCTAAAACAATAATCAAAAAACATAACCATGTATGTTGTTTAATTTTGCGACTTTTTAATAAAGATACACACATCATGACACTATTATAAACATGAATACTTGGACAGACATTTGTAGATGAATCAACAGAATAAATAAAACTCACCAAACACTGAAAGATATTATCATTATAAAGCTGAACTCTTAAATTTTGTCCAGTTGGTATCAATGCATAAATAAGCAAAGACGAACTCATTCCTAGAAACAAATAAAAGTAGGTTCTTTTGACTCCAGATTGATCAATAAAGACAAAATAAGCAAAACCTAATACCATAAATACAAACCATAAAACATATGGAATAACAAAATATTCATTAAAGGGAATATATTGATCTATCCATGTATCTGTAATAATCATATGTGAAAAATCTTGATTTTCTAAAATCATAAAGCCAATCATATAAGCAATAAAAAAATATATCAGATATTTTAAGCTTTGATATTTTTCTAAAAATGCTTTCATCTATGCAACCTCCTATGCTAGAATATATAAGAACATGATGATTGAATTATATGAATTTGATATGAACGGAGAATAATTTATGAAAAATATTATTTTTGATATAGGCAATGTCCTCTTAGATTTTCAACCCGAAAAGTATTTACAAAAACATTTCAATGCCTCTGTAATGGGGGATTTGATGATGATTATCTTTTCTAGTGATGAATGGATAGAATTAGATATGGGTACAATGATGATTCAAGATGCTATTGAATCATTAACTTTAAAACATCCTCATTATCATGATGAAATTATCTTTGTGATGGAAAATTGGACTCATATGATGACACCTTTAGAAAAAAATGTAGAAATTGTAAAAGAATTAAAAGAAAAAGGTTATCATTTATATCTTTTATCTAACTTTCATAAAGAAGCCATTCAAACAATGTTTCAAAGATACGACTTCTTTCAATTATTTGAAGGAGGCATCATTTCTGCCAACGAACAACTTGTTAAACCTGACCAAAAGATTTATCAGCTCCTTTTACAAAGATATCATTTACAAGCTGAAGAATCACTTTTCATTGATGATATGCTTTCCAATATAAAAATGGCTGAAGAATTGCATATTCATGGTCTTTATCTTCCTTATCAGGCTGATTTAAGAACTGAATTAGAAAAACGTCATATTTTATAAACCTGTGATATAAAAATCACAGGTTTTTATGTATTCTGTAAAATTCTTTTCTTTTGTATACAATAATAAGCATACAATCCTGCACTTATAGCCATAACAATACCAACAATCATCATAAAACAATGCATAAAGAAGGCTTCTGGTAAAATAGTAATAACAGGATCTGTAGCTTCATTAAAAATCCAATAATCATTTCTAAAGACAATTTGATGGAAAATCACAAAAGCTTTATTAAAATCAATAGCTGCTAAAAAACCAATGACTGTTGGAATACCTATCGCGAATAAAGATGTTAATCTTAAAAAACGATATTCTTTTTGTTTCAAACGACGATAAACCATAATCAAAGACCATAAACCACTCACAAAACATGTGATTTGAATGATTTCAAAAATTCTTTTGACTTCTTCAAAATGAATACGTCCACTATTAGACATCACAAAGTCTGGAAGATTTAATGTACCTTGATAAAAAAGACTCTGATATTGAATCAAAACATCATAATTATGACGAATGACATCAACAGATAAACCCGTTGTTTCACTGATATGCAAATAATCAATATCAAAATAATACAAAGGCTTAAAAAAAACCGTTATAACCACCGCAAGACTGATAATAAAAACTGTCAATAATAAAGCTAAAAAAATATCACTTTTTCTATTCTTTATAGATAAAATCTGCACCTTTTTGTACCTCAACTTTTGATAAACCCGGATAATTTTGTTGACGTAAAACTTCATAAATACCAATCGCAACACAATTTGATAAATTTAAACTTCTGGCACCTGAATCCATTGGTATACGTACACATTGATCAAGATACTTCTTTAAAATATCATGGGGAATACCATCATGTTCATGTCCAAAGATAATATATTGATCATTATCAGAAACATAACTTTGATCACTATAACAAAGTTTTGAATAACGTGTAAAGAAATGATAATCTCCTTGATTCTTGCTGGCAAAATCTTCCCAGTTTTCATAAATTTCCATTTCTAAATCTTTAATATAATCTAATCCAGCTCTTTTCATATGCTTATCATCTAAAGAAAAACCTAAGGGTTTAATCAAATGAAGCTTAGAATGTGTCGCTACACAGGTACGCATGATATTCCCTGTATTTTGTGGAATAGCCGGATGAACTAAGACAATATGATTCATTATGCATTCCCCTCATTCTTTAAAATATCATATAATTTTTTTAATGCTTTGGCACGATGTGAATATTGATTCTTTTCTTCCATGGATAACTCAGCTGATGTTTTATGTAATTCTGGTACATAAAAAATAGGATCATAGCCAAAACCGTTTTCACCAGCGATATGGTCATAGATTTCTCCATTGAAATATTCTTCAATAAGAATAGGTTCTCTATCAGGAATACATAAAGCCATTGCACAGACAAATCGTGCTCCTCTTTCTTTACCTTTGACTGCATCAATAATATATTGATTTTTCACATCATAACTTGTATCATGTCCCATAAAACGCGCTGAATAAATACCCGGTGCCCCATTTAAGGCATCCACTTCTAATCCTGAATCATCAGCTAAGACAGGCTTATGGATACGATCACAAATTGTCTGTGCTTTAATCAAAGCATTTTCTTGAAATGTTTTTCCATTTTCTTCAATTTCAATATCTTCATGAAAAACATCTTTTAATGATTTGACTTCAATACCAATTTCATTGAGCATTGCTTCTATTTCTTTTATTTTTCCTTCATTTGTAGAAGCTACAATAATTTCTTTCATTTTCATCACTCCATTTTTAAACTTTTTTTCACTTGTTCTATAGGCATTTCTTGATTCGTCCAAAATTTAAAAGACTCAGCCCCTTGATAAAGAATCATTCCTTCGCCATTCATAAAATCAAGACCTCGTTTTTGAGCCATTTTTAATAATTTTGTTTGTTGTGGATGATAGATAATATCAGCCACTTTTAAATGTTCAGGTAAATAAGTATCATCTTTTATTAAACATTCATCCTCATCAGGTGCCATACCAACATTCGTCGTTTGAATCAATAAATAACTTTCCTGTAAATCTTTTTTTAAACTTTCTAAATCACTTAAAGATTTCAAAGTGATTGGACATGTCAATTGTTGATTCAGTTCCTGAACCCAATCTTTTTGACTACGATTATAAATAACAATTTCACTGACATATTGTGCCAAAGCCACTACAATCGCTCGACAAGCTCCTCCTGCGCCTAGAATCACAACTTTTTGTTGAAAAAGATGCCATCCTTTTTCTTGACAAGCCTTTACAAAACCAATACCATCACTGATATGACCAATCAACTTCCCATTGATATTTTTGACTGTATTCACTGCATGACATAACTTAGCTTCAGGTGTTAATTCATCTAAATAAGGTAAAATATCAACTTTATAAGGCATGGATACATTAAAACCTTTGATAGGTAATATCCTGGCACTTGTGATAAATTGTGGAAAGTCTTCTTTTTTGACTTCAAAAGCTAAATAGACATCATCAATACCTAAATATTGAAAAGCCGTATTGTGCATCATCGGTGAAAAGGAATGTTTAATAGGATTAGCAACAATTCCATATAATCCTGTATAACCTGTAATTGTATTCATGAGAGTTCACCTCGATTTCTTTTCTATTATATAGCAACTTGCTTATATACTCAAAGATTTATTTTAAGAATATGAAAAAAAGGGACATGATATTTTGATTTCAAGTATAATAATACAGGAGGTACATTTTATGATAAAACAATTAATCGTTAATGCTGATGACTTTGGTATGACACAAGCCAATACGATAGGAATATTGGTTGCTCATAGTCAAGGCATTGTGACTTCAACAACTTGTATGATGAATATGCCTTATGCTCATTTTGCCTTAAAACAGGCACAGAACTATCCGCATTTAGGTGTTGGCGTTCATCTAGTCTTAACTGTAGGTCGCCCTCTTATTGAAGGCGCTCATTCTTACACTGATGCCAATGGAAACTTTATAAGACCAAAAGATTACCCTGATGGAAAACCTCATGGCGATAGTGAAGAATTATATCGTGAGTGGAAAGCACAGATTGAAAAATTTATTGAAATGGCAGGTCATAAACCAACACATATTGACTCACATCATCATGTGCATCTCTTACCTTGGCATATTGAAGTCACAAAAAGATTAGCCAAAGAATATGATCTTCCAATTCGTCAACGTGAACAGATTATAGATACATATCCTTATATTCCTGTTTACGATAAGATGTATAATGAAGATGTTAACTATCAATATGTCACAAAAGTTTTACAGTCACATTCTGGTTCTTTAGAGTTTATGTGTCATCCTGCTTATCTTGATCAAAGACTCTATGATATGTCAAGTTACAACTTACCTCGTATGAAAGAACTGGAACTTTTGACATCAAATGAACTCAAAGATTTTATTCAACAAAACCATATTGAATTAATCAACTTCTCACATTTACACCATAAACATTAATATTTTGACAAAAACTCTTGCTTTATCGACAAAGACAATGTTATAATATTTTTGTCCGTAGAGATACGGATATGGTGAGGAAGAACAAGGTGGAAGTTATTTGGAGAGATGGATGTTAGTCGTTTATAATAAGTACAATCCTTTCAAAAAATAATAACAAGAAAAAAGATTACAGGTTAAACTTGTAATCTTTTTTCTTTATACAAAGTCTTATTTCTTTTCCATTTGATTCAATACACCTAATACTGCTAAAAACAATCCCGGAACCATCAATCCTAAATAATCCATTCTTTCACCTTCCCTGCTATTTTAACAAATCCTTTTTTAAGAAATGTTAAAAATGGGTAAAAAGATATTTCAAATTATGTAATCTACCATTGTTTATGTAAATCTTCTTTCGTAATAGAACGCAGAACACGACAAGGATTACCTGTTGCTATAACATAGGGAGGAATATCATGAGTCACAACACTACCCGCTCCAATAATAGCCCCCTGATTAATTTTAACACCTGGTAAAATAGTGACATTCCCACCAATCCAGACATGATCATAAATTTTGACAGAACGTGTATATTCTAATCCCTGCATTCTTTGTCCTTCATGAAATGGATATGATGCAGTATAGATTTGTACATGTGGTCCAAAAACAACATGATCACCAATTTCTACAAGTCCCTGGTCTAAAATCGTTAAATTCACATCACTATAAAAATTAAGTCCCACTGTAATATGATAACCATATTGACAATAAAAAGGTGGTTCAATACATAACTCACCCTTACAATTCATCAGTTTCTTTAAAAGAATATCCTTTTCTTCTTTTTGCACAGGTGTATAACGATTATATTCATAAAGCATTCGTTTACAAATTTCTCTTTCATGATATAATTCCTGATCATAAGGCTGGTATAAATGACCAGCCATCATTTTTTCTTTTTCACTCATTCTTTCCATCCTCTATATTCTTTTCAATTTCTTCAATCATTGCTTGACAATCATAAGTTGCAAACAAACTTGGAGCAACATTATAAACTGGAACAGGTTTTAATTCCATAGACAATTCATGTTGTTTATATCTTAATTGTGGTGCAATAAAAATGAAATCATATTTTTGATATACATTTTCTAATTCATAAATGGCTGTTGCATCAATGTGATATGGTAAATGATTCAATTGACAATACTTATTTAATTTTTGAGCAAAATACCCTGTTGTCATTCCACCACTACAACATAATAAAATATGATAACTCTGTTGATCATCTTCCATGAGTTTATCCATCATACGATGAAAGAGATTAGTTGCATAATGGAAATTATAAAACTGATAATGTAAATAAAAAAGTAGTTCTTCTCCTTCAGTAATAGCTTCTTCTACAATACCAATCGGCCAAATAACAAATCTAGCAATTCTTTTTTTATAATATATTTTATATGTTCTTGAATCATATTTTTCTAAAGTCAAACGAGGATCAGAAACAACTTGATAATAAACCCACTTTCTAAAAACTTCTAAGTCTTCCTGTTTATAAAAAGTTTCCATATCCCCTCACCTCACTATTTTATTATACACAAATTAATGATAAAAACCAACTGCTTAATATATATCAAAATAGACACCACTTTTGCATACGAAAATAAAAAAAGCCAACATTTCTGTTGACTCGTTCCATATAACTTAATCTAAATCTTCACCATTTGTTGCAATGACTTTCTTATACCAATCAAAAGATTTCTTTTTCATACGTTTTAATGTCCCATGACCTTCATCATCTTTATCTACATAAATAAATCCATAACGTTTACTCATTTCACCTGTACTTGCTGAAACAAGATCAATACATCCCCAAGTTGTGTAACCTATTAAATCAACACCATCATCAATCGCATCACTCATAGCTTTAATATGTTCTCTTAAATAATCAATACGATAATCATCTTGAATTGTTCCATCTTCTTCAATAACATCTTTAGCACCTAAACCATTTTCTACAATAAACAATGGTTTTTGATAACGATCGTATAAAGCATTTAAAGTAATACGTAAACCTAAAGGATCAATTTGCCATCCCCAGTCACTTGTTTTTAAATAAGGATTTTTAACGGATTTCACAACATTTCCATCAGTCGCCGTTAATGAAGGATCACTGCTGGCACATCTTGATTGATAATAACTAAATGATACAAAATCCACAGGATATTGTTTTAAAATATCTAAATCTCCTTCTTGAATATCCAAAACAATACCCTTTTCCTTAAAAACACGCTTTGAATAGCTAGGATAATAACCTCTTGCCTGAACATCAATAAACATAAGATTTTCACGATCTTTATTCATAGCCAACCAGACATCTTCCGGATTACAGCTATATGGATAGAATTGACCACCTGCTAACATACATCCCACTTTATTTTCTGGATTGACTTCGTGAGCAATCTTTGTTGCCAGAGCACTCGCTACAAGTTCATGATGAGCAGCCTGATATTTAACCTGTTCACGATTTTCTCCCGGTTGAAATGCAATCCCTGCTCCAGAGAAAGGAGAATGTAATAAAATATTGATTTCATTAAATGTCAACCAGTATTTAACTAAACCATCAAACGCTTCAAAACATGTACGTGCATATTGTGTAAAGCAATCAATCATATGACGACTTCTAAAAGATCCATATTTATTGACTAATGCCATTGGCACATCAAAATGACATAGTGTGACCAAAGGTTCAATGCCATATTTACGACATTCTTCAAACATACTTTTATAAAAAGCAATTCCCGCTTCATTAACTTTCCCTTCACCATCAGGATAGATTCTTGCCCATGAAATTGATGTTCTAAAACATTTAAATCCCATCTTGGCAAACATAGCAATATCTTCTTTATAATGATGATAAAAATCAATAGCCTCATGACTCGGATAATTTTCTCCCTCTATAAATTCAACAGGATACATATCTCCTAATTTCACATACATTCTTTTTTCACCATGAGGAATCATATCTACTGTTGTTAAACCTTTACCATCTTCAAGATAAGCACCTTCTGCCTGATTCGCAGCAATCGCACCACCCCATAAAAAATCTTTTGGAAAACTCATTCTTCATCCTCCTATCTATTAATCTTTGAAGTTCCACAAGACATAAAATCTTCAATTTCAGATATTGTAAAGCGATTCACATCACCATATATTGTATGCTTTAAAACCGATGCACAACATCCAAATTCCAGACTATACATCAAATCTTTATGTTGCAATAAACCATATAAAACGCCTGAAATAAACGCATCTCCCCCACCAACACGATCAACAATATCATCAATATGATAAGTCTTAGATATATGTAATGTTCCATCATATAAATAACCTGTTAATTCATTAACACTCGTTGATAAAATATCACGTTTTGTAGACACAATGTATTGTAATTGAGGATACAATGCTTTTATTTGTCCATAAACATCTTCTAATCGCTGTTCAAATGTATCAGCCTGACTTAAAATACCTAGTAAATTTTGAGCATCCAGATAACCCGCTGATAAAATATCAACATAAGGAAGTATACGTTTCAATGCTTGTCCTGCTGCTTCTACACTCCAAAGTTTCGCACGATAATTACTATCATAAACAACAAGAATATTATTTCCTCGGCAATATTTGACCATTTCCACCACAATATCTTGAATTGTCTGATTTAAAGCAACCGTAATCCCAGAAACAACAAAAACATCAACATTTTGAAATAATTGTTTCAAATCAATGTCACCTGACGTTAAAGATGTCATCGCACTATAACAGCGATCATAAATCACTTGACTGGCACGGTTCCCACTGCCATTTTCTAAAAAATAACTTCCTATACGCATATCATTTCTTAAAATCTTTGATGTATCTACACCAAAACTCTTTAAGAAAGAAATCACAGCTTCCCCCAAAGCATGACGAGGAAGTTTGGTCAATAAAGATGTATGAAAACCATATTGAGCTAAATTAACTGCAATATTGGTTTCACTACCCCCGACATGGACTTGAAAATCAAGTTCTGAAAAACGATGTCCCTTTTTTGTAGAATACCTTAATAAGGTTTCTCCCATACATAAAACATTCATATTATCTAGCCTCTTTCACTGCCTGTACATATTGAGCGGCTATTTTTGTCACTTCATCAAATTGCCCTTGAGCACCGAGTTTATTTAATTCGCCTCCAACTCCAATCGCATCAACACCAGCATTGAACCATTGTTGGACATTATCCAATTTGACACCACCAGTAACCATAATAGATGTTTGAGGTAAAGGTGATTTAATAGCTCCAATATAACCTGGACCAAAGGCACTACCTGGAAATAGTTTAATCATTTCACTTCCTGCTTCCATAGCTGTGACTATTTCTTTGATTGTCATACAACCCGGAATATAAGGAACACCATAACGATTACATAAAATCGCTGTATCATAATCAAATGATGGTGACACAATATATTGTGCTCCAGCAAGAATTGCACTTCTAGCTGTTGGAGCATCCAAAACTGTTCCAGCTCCTACAAAAACATCCAAATCATCTTTATACATTTCTTTTAAATCTTGAATAATCTGTGAAGCATGACTATTTGTATAAGCCATTTCAATGGCTTTTAAACCACCTTGAATACAAGCTTTAGAAATATTCAACCCTTCATCATAGCTATCACCACGAATGACTGCAACTGCCCCACATTGTCTTAACTTCATTAATACTTCTGACTTTTTCATCAACCATATACCTCCCATAAATTAACAATCACAACAAACATATAAATCACACAAACCATTGTCTGTACCCATTTTTCCTGTTTATTGAATGGTGAATTCTTTTTCCAGATGCGATATAAAGCATAGGGTGGAAAAAGAATCACAAAAACATAAGTCAATATTTTATAAGGTGTAAATACATGCACAGCATCTGGATCAGGTGCATTGAGTTTTTGACGTAAACGAATAATATTTTTTTGACGTTCTGTCAAACCATCCATTTTATCCTTCTTTACTTTCTTAGTTGCCATTACTTCATATATCCACCCTTCATAGCTGAAACTGCATGTTCAGAGAAGATTTTCAATACACCATCTTGATATTTACTAACAAATGGTTTTAAATGCTTTCTTCTTTCCTCTAATACTTTTTGAATATCTTCTTCACTCATCTTTTGTCCATGAATGCCACAAATTCTTAAAATACGTTGAGGAATATTAATTTCAATTAAATCTCCTTCTTCAACCAAAGCAATTGGTCCTCCCTGAGCTGCCTCTGGAGAAACATGTCCAATAGCAGGTCCTTTAGAAGCACCAGAAAAACGTCCATCAGTAATCAAAGCAATAGAAGCGCCTAATTTTTCATCAGAAGCAATCGCTTCTGTTGTATAAAACATTTCTGGCATACCACTGCCTTGAGGGCCTTCATAACGAATAAAGACAGCATCACCCGGTTGAATCTTATGTGATAAAACAGCCGCAATAGCATCTTCTTCACAATCAAATGGTCTAGCAATCAAAGTCGCTTCAAACATTTCTTTAGGCACAACAGTATGTTTCACAACAGCTCCTTCAGGCGCTAAGTTTCCTCTCAATATCGCAATACTTCCATCTGTACCAAATGCATTATCAAAAGAACGAATGACATCTTCTCTTTGAATACCATACTTTTCTAAATTCTTGAAGCATTTTTCATAATATCCTGTTTGTTTGAGTTCTTCTAAATTTTCTCCTAATGTTTTTCCAGTTACTGTCATCACATCAAGATGTAACATGCTTTTAATTTGTTCCATAATCATTGGTACACCACCAGCATAATAGAAGAATTGTGCCGGCCAACGTCCAGCTGGTCGAATATCTAATAAATAATGAGCTCCTCGATGTAAACGATCAAACGTATCAGAGTCAATTTCAATGCCAAATTCCTTAGCAATAGCTGGTAAATGTAATAATGAATTTGTTGAACCAGAAATGGCAGCATGAACCATAATCGCATTTTCAAAAGATTTCATCGTCACAATATCTCTTGGTTTTAAATCATGTTTAGCTAACCAGACAGCCTGTTTTCCAGCACGATAAGCAAATTCACGTAAATCTTTGCTTGTGGCAGGAAGCAAGGCACTTCCTGGCAATGTCAATCCTAAAGCTTCTGCCATAATTTGCATTGTTGAAGCTGTTCCCATAAATGAACATGCGCCACATGATGGACAGGCATGATGTTTATAAAATTCAAATTTTTCTTTTGATATTTCACCACGCTCATATTGTGCAGAATACATACCAATTTGTTCGAGTGTCAATAAATCTGGTCCAGCATCCATCACACCACCTGTCACTACAATAGATGGAATATTCACACGTCCAAGTCCCATTAAATGAGCTGGCATACCTTTATCACAGCTGGCAATAAAGACACCTCCATCAAAAGGTGTTGCATTGGCATGAATTTCAATCATATTCGCAATCATATCACGTGAAGCTAATGAATAATTAATCCCATCATGTCCTTGTGCCTCCCCATCACAAATATCTGTTGTAAAATATCTGGCACCATATCCACCAGCTTCATCAATCCCTTTTCTGGCTTCTTCTACAAGTTCAAGTAAATGACCACTACCTGGATGACTATCGCCAAATGTACTTTCAATGATAATTTGCGGTTTTGATAAATCTTCTAATTTCCAACCTGTTCCTAAACGTAGAGGATCTAACTCAGGTGCCATTTCTCTTAGCTTTTGACTCTTTAACATTTTGTTCATCCCTCTTTTCATTATTATTTATTTGACATCTTCATCATCATCAATTTCAAACTCTCTTGTTTGAATTAAATCTTTGTAAAAATAAGCAGATTTCTTTAAATGTCTATTACGTTGATCTTCTAAATCAATTTCAACTAATCCATATCTATTTTTAAATGCATTCATTGGTGAAACATTATCAGTAAAAGCCCATAACATATAACCTTTACAGTTTGAACCTTCTTCAATACCACGAATAAGCCAATCTAAATGCATTTTGATAAACTCTATACGATAATCATCTTGAATCATTCCATCTTTTTTATATTGTTTTTCATTTTCTACACCCATACCACTTTCAGCCACAAACCATTCAAAATTATTATATTCATTTTTCATACGTAAAGCCATATCATACATAATCTTTGGATAAATTTCCCAACCACGATGAGGATTCATCTTTTTACCAGGCATATTAAAATCTTCATAATAGAAATCGGGATGGAAAGGTGCATCTGGATGTATAGCTGTTGTACGACCTTTCACGCGATTTGGATGATAAAGATTAATTCCTACCCAATCCAATGTATTATTTTGCATAATATCCAATTCTTCTTGAGTATAGTCCATTAAAATATTATGTTTTTTTAATAAATCAAAGAAACCTTCTTCATAATGTCCTTTAATTGCAGGGTCTAAGAAAATACGATTATAAAATAAATCATACATATTTGCAGCTTCTAAGTCACGAGGACTATTTCCTCTAGGATAAACTGTTTCTACATTAATGATTGTTCCAAACTTTCCTTGATAACCACCTTCTTTATAGGCTTTCATAACCATGTTTGTCGCTAAAGCTTTATTATAATTCCATTGCATCCAAGCCTGACTATCTTGATAAAAAGGATAACGTAAAGCATCAAGATGAATACGTGTTTGCACAACAACGGGTTCATTAAATGCAAACCAGTATTTCACTTTATGTCCATATCTTTCAAAGGCTTTTTTTGCATATTCTACAAACAAATCAACAACATGTTTGCTCGCAAAACCATCATATTTCTTAAATAATTCTCCAGGTATTTCATAATGTTCTAAACAAATCATAGGTTCAATACCTTGAGCTATCATTTCATCAAGCATTTGATCATAATAACGCGCATAATCTTCATCCACAATCACATTTTCATAGTCTATTAAAAAACGTGACCAGTTTAAAGATGTACGATAACAATTCATTCCTATTTCTTTCATATAAGAAATATCTTCTTTATAACGATGATAATAATCAGTCGCTATCGCTGGACCATAACCATTATGCCAGACATTTTTATTTTCTTTATACCATAAATCAATATATGAATCCTGATGATCTTTTTTACCTGTCCAGCCTTCCGTTTGCCATGCACTAGCCGCAGCACCCAAGAAAAAATCATCAGGTAATTTTACTTTTTTCATCATAAGCTTATTTTCCTTTCAATCCATCAATAATACCACCAAGATACATTGCTCCTAATGCACGATCATATAATCCATATCCTGGTTTCCCCTTTTCTCCCCAAATCATACGTCCATGATCAGGTCTAATATAACCTTGAAAATCTGTTTCCAGATAGGCTTTCATGATATCAACCATATCCAATGAACCACATTTTGCATAGTGGGCACTTTCTTCAAATGAACCATCTTCTAAAATCTTTACATTTCTCACATGAGCAAAATGAATTCTTTTCATTTTTCCATATTTTCTAATTAAAGCTGGAATATCATTCTTCTTTGTACAACCTAGTGATCCACTACACAATGTTAATCCATGATGTGTATCATCATAGAGTGCTAAGAAACGATCCAAATTCTTTTCACATGTGATAATGCGTGGAATTCCAAATATAGACCAAGGTGGATCATCTGGATGAATAGCCATATTGACATCACAAGCTATCGCCACGGGCATAATCTCTTGAATAAAATATTCTAAATTTTTCCATAATCCTTCTTCTCCTAATTGCTGATAAGCTTGAATGAGTTCACTGACTTCATCTGGAGAATACGAAGCATCCCATCCTGGCAAAGTTAATTTTGTTGGGTCTAACTGATCAATTTCATTTTTATAATAAACAAGTGCTGTTGAACCATCTTCTAATTCATGATTAACAGAAGAACGTGTCCAGTCAAACACAGGCATAAAATTATAACAAATACATTTGATTCCACATTGTGATAAGTTTCTTATTGTTTGTTTATAATTATCAATATATCTTTGATAATCGCCACGCTTTAATTTAATATCTTCATGCACTGGCACACTTTCAATAACTTCCAGTTCTAATCCTTTTTGATGAACTGCACTAACAAGCTGCTGGATTCTTTCTACTGGCCAGACTTCACCAACTGGTATATCATAGATGGCACTGACAACCCCTGTTACATTAGGAATTTGTTTAATTTTATCTAAAGTCACAGGATCATCATTGCCATACCAGCGAAATGTCATTTTCATGTCTTACTCCTCCTTATATCCTAATCTTTTTGATATTGTACGTGCTGTTTCTTTCACTATATTTCCTAATCCACTTAAATCCGTAAATTCTTCATACAACCCTACACAACTGATAGCTGCAATCACTTCACCATCATGATTTCTTAAAGGTGCTGCAGCACAATATTGATATAATGAATTTTCACGATCATCAATTGCATATCCATTAATTCTGACCTGTTTTAATTCATCAAAGAACTTTTCTGGTGAAGTAATTGTATAAGGTGTAATCGGTTCATAAGTCATTGTTTTCAAAGCATCTTTTAACATTTCTTCACCGGAAAAAGCTAACAAAACTTTTCCTAAACCCGTACTATGCAAAGGATTTCGTGTTCCTATATTCGCTGTTGTAATGACACTATGTACAGACTCATATTTATAAATATAAGTGACTTTAAAATCATCTAAAACAGCCATAAATGTTGTGGCATGCATCTTATTGGCTAAATCTATTAAATCATTTTTAGCAACACTGACAATATCCATATCATTGATAAAACTACTTCCTATCAAAAAGGATTGTAGGCCTATCTTATATTTTGTTATGCCTGTCTGGGTATCTTCTAAAATCATGTTTTTATACAATAAAGTTTTAAGAATATCAAAAATACTTGATTTTGGAGAATCCAAAATATTGGCAATTTGAGCTAAAGTATAACCATCTTTATTTTTAGATAATAATTCTAATATATCTATCGCTCTTAATAATGTTCTATTGAGTTTCATGAAATCACCCCTTCATAACAATCATAACATAGGCTTACATGGAATACAAACCACCCTGAAGGGTGGTTGTATTTTATAACATTTATTCTTCTTGAGCTTTTGCTTGTTTGTTTGCTGCAATAACAAATGGAATATAAATAAGAATAGAAACAGCAATACAAATTAACTGTGTAATAATACATGTAATACTTCCACCAGATGCTAACCAGGCACTTAAAATTGGTGGTGTTGTCCAAGGAATAGCATATACCAATACATCAGCAAATCCAATCACAGTCAAGAAATAAGCAATGCTTCCTGTAACTAATGGTGTAATAATAAATGGAATTGCTAAAATTGGGTTTAACATAATTGGTAAACCAAATGTCATTGTTTCATTGATATTGAAAATACCAGGAGCTAATGACAATTTTGCAACTGATTTATAATCTTCACGTTTACAGAAAAGGAAAATAGCTACAATTAAACCAATAGTTACACCAGAACCACCCATTGACATATATACATCCCAATAAGACATATTAATGATATTTAATTGACTTGGATCAGTGATTCCAGAGTTAACCATATCAGTATTAGCTATAATAGCTGCATTTAATAATGGTTCACGTACTGGTTTAATAATCTGATTACCATGAATACCAATAACCCAGAATAATTGTGCAACTAACATCAAGATTAATAATCCAGGTAGACCTTGCATAACTGCTTCCAATGGTTTTTGTAACATTGTATAAATAATGTCATATAAAGTCATACCAGTTAATTGATTAATTCCAAAGTTAACTGCTGAACATACGATGATTGTCAACATAACTGGGAATAATACGTTAAATGAATTTGAAACATTTGGTGGTACTGTATCAGGCATATTAATTTTTAATTTACCAGATTTAACAATCCAAGAGAATAATTCTACTGATAACATGGCAATAACCATACCTAAGAACAATCCCTTAGCAGCTGTATAATCTTTTCCTAATACATCGGCAACTTGTATAATGCTTCCATCTTCTAAAGTAAAATTAACAAATGTTGGACAACAAGCGACGAATGAACATAATGCGACAATAGCAGGTGCATAAGTGTTGATACCATTCTTTTTCCCTAATTCAAGACCAATCAAAATAACAGCACCTACTGTAAAGAAATTTAATGTTGCATAGTTTGCAGCACTAAAGATTGGTGAAAGTACTTCCAGCCATGCCATACCTGGCACTTTAGCAAGAGAAATACCATCAGTTGTTGTAGAACAAATTACATTTGTCACAAGCGTACAGAATGCCCCTGTAATAATGACAGGCATCAAAGTTGTAAAAGCATTCTTAATTGAGCTCATGTGTTTTTGATTACTAATCTTATCAGCAATCACAAGCAACTTCTCAGTTGCAGCTTCGGATAACCCCATATTTCTCTCTCCTCTCTTATCCGTATTTGCGAATTGTATTCGCTATTTTGTACAACTTTATTATAACCCCCTCCCCCGACGTTTGTCAATGTATTTTTAGTAAAAAATAAAATACTTTTTATGATATTCATAATTACGAACATATTCTTCCATATATACGAACAATAGAAAAGAAGCTCTTATAATTCTAAAAGAACTTCCTATGGTTAATGATTCATCTTATGAATTTTTCTTTCCAGTGAAACAAAGAAATGATTTTTTTCACTTTGATCATAATGTATCAGATATATAGATAAAATAAGACCTCCAATCACTGCCACTAGCATATCCGTGATCGTATCATGAACACCTGTTGAAAAATGTTTAATTGCATCATATTGAAAGAAAACAAGTAAAGCATATTCATAAAATTCCCAAAGCAATGCAACACTTGCATTCACCGCATTCAAAAAAATAAACATCAATGATTTTCTATGATCATGTCTTAAATAATGTTTATAAAGCAGAAAGATCATTTCACATATCACAACACCACTAGCAAAATGTGTAAACTTATCATAATAAGGAAGCTGATAACCACCTAAACAACTTCCCCATAGACTTGCAAAATAGACAAAAATAATATTCACAATATGGAATTCCAAAGGAACTCTCACTTTTATAAGCTTCATAAAAACAGGCACAATAAACGGTGTCACACATGCCACAAAAGTCATCCCAAAATACTTTCCTTGCCAATTCACATAAAAAGCATATATAAGTGTCATTATATAAATAATCACACATGTTATCCATGTTCCTTTGAGTTTTTTCATCTATGCCACCTTCTTTTCTTTATTGTACCACTATTTGATGTATCATAAAATATTTTGATTATAGAATTGATGCATAACTTTTATCGAATAATATTTTTTATTTTTTCGATGATACTGTACAACTTGATACAATATAATTAAACTTCCTAGACAAGCACATATCATATCAATCATTGAATCATGAATACCTGTAGTATAATGATGAATACAATCATTTTGAAAGAAAATCAGCATAGCATATTCATAAAACTCCCATAATAATGCGATAGACATATTAAATGTCATGATAAAAATATAGTAAATCTTTTGATCTGAAGGTTGTTGAATCTTGATGTTTTTTTTGATAAAGCTATAAATCAGACAAGCTAACATCGTTATAATGATACCACTAAAGAAATGAACGATTTTATCATAATAAGCTAACGCATAACCATCTAAACAACTTCCTATCAATGAAGAAAAATAAATAAAAACGAGATATATTATTTTAACCTCATAGGTTATCTTACAATGAAATTTATACTTTAAAACAGGAAGTAAACAAGGTAATATACCAGCTATGATGCACATCTGTAATCTTGATCCTTTTATAACAGCATACATCAAAGTCACAACATATATAATGATACACACACCATATAAATATTTATAATTTTTCATTATTCAAGACTCCATTTCTATACTTATTAAAATATAGACAGCTAAGGTTTTTTTATGCATACAGAAAAGTGGATAAATGCCACCTCTATATATTTATTATAAACATGGATCATAAATCATATTTTTTCATTTGTATACTTACAAGTATACTACTTTAAAGTATACAAATTTTCAATAACTGTAAAACCATTATTTTAAGTGTGTGTATCATTTGAATATAAACATCATATGCGTATTTATTCTAAAAATACAATAAAAGATGGAAACCCATCTTTTATTGTATAAATTACGCACATTCTATTATTGACACATCTTTAAAAACAACATTATTTTTTTAATTGGCTACAATACCCTATAAATTGTATGATAAATATTAATCCTATAATAATCAATGCAATTCCCTGTATATGAGCAATCTTAACCACTCCATTATCAGGAAGCAATAAGGTCAAAAATCCAAGTAATATTATCTTATTGCACAAGGAAGCATCAACATTTCTCATCTTCTGTATTTCATCGTTGTTCCAATCAAAACGCTTTTTTAAACGATCCGAATACAAAATAAGTCCTATTGCTCCAGCAGTACCAAATATAATGATTGGTGCAAAAATCTCAGATGTTTCTTGAGTAAGAACATAATTTGGAATAAGAATTACAACAGCGGCTAGAATACAAAGAATACCCAAAAGGCACTTTGTTATAAGCAGATAGATTATTTTATGATTCATAATAGTTCTCCTTATCTTCTATCACTGCCTATATCCAAACCATTATAATTATTCCTTTCATTGATAAACTCTTTCTACTTTTATTATATCATCAAAAATTCTTATAAAAAGTGAAATTATATTGTTATTCATGAAAATAATCTGCTATTTCCTTCATTCTTTGCATCTGGTCAACATGAAATGGACAACGATGATTACAATGTCCACATTGAACACAGTCACTTGCTTTTTTATTCAAATGATGATAATGATCTTTAGCTAATTCATCACCTAGTAAACACAAGTCATAATATTTATTAATCAATGCAATATCCAATCCCATTGGGCAAGGATGACAATGTTTACAATAAACACATTTTCCTTGATGCTCTACTGCCTCAAATGTTGAAATCATTGTATAATTCTTTTCTTCATCAGTAGCTTGTACATATTGTAAAATATCTTTTAAATCGTCACGATTTCTCACTCCCGGTAAAACTGTCACAACAGCAGGTTTGTCTAATGCATACTGAATACATTGAATACGTGTAAGAGCTTGAGGAAATGGAGATTTTTCTTGATCTAGCAATTGCCCAGCACCAAAAGCTTTCATCACCGAAATAGCAACACCTTCTTTTTCACAACGCTGGTATAAAGTCATTCTTTCGTCTGTCTGCCCTATTGCATATTCTCCATGCTTATAATCATAAGCCGGATTAATACTAAACATCACCATATCTAAAATATGCATATCTAAGATTTGATGAACAATAGCTGGTGTATGTGATGATAACCCAATATGTTTAACAATGCCTTCTCTTTTTAATTCTTTGATATAATCAATAACCCCTGCTTTTTCAATAGCTTTTATATCAGCTTCTTCATCAATACAATGAATAAAACCAAAATCAATATAATCCGTTTGTAACATTTTTAATTGCCATTCAATAGATTTTTTGATTTCATCCAAATTGGTTGTCCATCCATATTCACCTGTTACATAATTGGCTCCAAAATGAACCTGTAAATAAACTTTTTCTCTTTGTCCTTGTAAAGCTTTACCTATTGCCTCAAAAGTTTTTGCATGACCACTCGCCAAATCAATATAATTGATTCCATTTTTTATAGCTTCTTGAATGGTTGCGATGATTTCTTTTTCACTTGATTCTCCTAAAGAACTTGTTCCTAAACCAATAACACTGATTTTTTCATTTCCATGTGGTAATTGTCTATATTCCATGGATTTCAACTCCTTTGCATATAAATAAATTGTAAAATCATCATCTCTTCGATATTGATCTAATCGTTTCATTTGATGATGATCATAAAATTCATAAGAACAGCTTGTATCGGTATACAAAATATAATGGGAACAGTTTTCTTTTTTAAATAAACATTCTGCATACTCATAAAGCTTCGTTCCTAATCCCTGATGCTGATATGTCTCATCAACCATAAATAAAACAATCTCTCCATCATAGTTTTGATGCATCTTTTGTAATAACTGTTCACAGTTTTGATGATAGTTTTGCATCATTTGACGATAGGAAGAAATCAAATGAAAATCATCATGTTGATGATAGAGAAGATTTTGATATTCTTCAGGAATTAAAATTTTCTCTTTTTTAGATAAAGATAATGCTAAAAAACCAACAATACGCTGTTGTTTGGTTGCTATAAATAAATCTGTGGAATGTAATAAAACATCATAAAAATATTCTTGTGAGAAAATCATACCATTTTTTAAACTTTTAAACATGCGATCTAATTTCCAGACCTGACAGATCATTTCTACGATTCTTGATGTCTCTTTCCATTGAAATCTTTCTATTTGCATAGTGCCACCACAACTTTCATCTTTATTTTATATCAACCCTTTCTTCTCTTCAAATACTTATATTTCATATTCAACCATGCTTATAAAGCATAATAATAAAAGAACCACTTATAAAAGCGATTCTTATTCTAAATATTCTTTAATTAAACTCATTTTATCATCTAAATCATTACACATCTGTGCACATTCCAATAACTGATGAGCTATATAACTTTCTTTATCGTCATCAATGACTTTTTTATATCTCAATTTATGTTCTAAACTGGCCCAAAAATCCATCGCTAAAGTACGGAACTGAACTTCGACTTTCACCCATTTTTTCTCATTCTCTAAAAAAATCGGAACTTCAATAATCAAATGTAAACTGCGATAACCATTCGCTTTAGGATTTTGAATATAGTCTTTTTTCTTGACTAAACGAATATCATCTTGTTGTAATAAACATTGAGCCAAATGATAGATATCCTGTTTAAATGAACAGACAACACGTAATCCCGCAATATCATAAAGATATTTTTCCATTGTTTCAACATTAATCGGATAGCCCTTTAACTTCAGTTTCTTTGTAATACTTGCATTAGATTTTAAGCGAGAGTGAATAGATTCAATAGGATTACGGTCATAACAAAGAGAAAGTTCTTCATTTAAAACTCTAAATTTTGTTTCTACTTCCATGATGGCACAACGATAATAAGCCATCATTTGTTTAAGTGGCAGAATTTCTTCCTGCCACTCATCGCTCATCACTTCATCAATAAATGCATCTTTAAACTGTTCAATAATCATGTAACTTTCCTTTCTTATGATTGTTTTGTTTGCATTTCTTTCATCTTATTTTTCATTTCAAAATAGAACATTGTTGAGGTTGTTAAAACAGCAATTGTATCAGCAATAGGTTCTGCTAAAAAGACTGCAAAAACTTGATCTGATATAAACATAGGTAAAATATAAATCAAAGGAATTAAAACCAAGATTTTTCTAAAGACTGCCAAAAATGCACTCTTTTTTGAATTTCCAAAGGCAATAAATGTCTGTTGACATGAAATTTGTATACCCATTAATAAAACTCCAGCCATATAAATTCTTAATGCCCAAATTGTGATTTCTGTTAATTGTGGATCACTTGTAAAAATCGCAACAAATAAACTTGGGAAAATCATAATCAATAACCATAGTATAGATGAATATGAAAAACATGAAATGGTTTGAAGTTTAAATGCTTTTTGAACACGATCACCTTGTTTAGCACCATAGTTATAACTGATAATAGGTTGTCCCCCTTGTGTTAAACCTTGTAATGGTAACATGGCAAATTGCATAACACTTGATAAGATTGTCATAGCGCCAACAGCTAAATCTCCACCATATTTTAATAATGATGAGTTAAAGCACAATACCAAAACACTTTCTGTAGCCTGCATTGCAAAAGGAGCAACACCTAAAGCAATACATGGTAATAAAATATGAAAATTGATTTTTAAATTTTCTCTTTTTAATTTTAAAATCGTATTTTTTCCTGATAAGAACCAGAATGCCCAAATGGCACTTAAAGCTTGTGACATGACTGTCGCAACTGCTGCACCTTGTACCCCCATATTCAATCCAAAAATGAAAATAGGGTCTAAAACAATATTTGTGACAGCTCCAATAACAACAGTTAACATACTAATTTTTGAAAATCCTTGTGCTGATATAAAGGCATTTAACCCTAATGTCAATTGTACAAAGATTGTTCCAATCGCATAAATAGTCATATAATCCATGGCATAACCAATTGTATTTTCACTCGCTCCAAAAAGATATAATAATGGTTCTTGAAAAATCAAAACCAAAACTGTCAATAAAACGGCAATAATCATGAGTGATGTTGTACAGTTACCTAAAATTTTTTCAGCCGTATCATTGTCTTTTTTCCCCATGAAGATACTAGCTCGTGGTGCTCCTCCCATACCAAATAAGTATGCAAAAGCAGAAATAATCATGATAATAGGAAAACAGACTCCTACCCCTGTTAAAGCTGCAGAACCAACTTCTGGAATATGTCCTATATACATACGATCGACCATGTTATATAAAGCATTGACAACCTGCGATGTAATAGCTGGTACAGCCAAAATAAACAATAAATGTCCTACGGGTTCTTTTCCTAAGTCCACTTCTTGTGACATTTTTAATTTCATAAACATACCTCCTCATTTTTTTCTTTAAAGTGATCTCTTATTTTTATTAGCGTTTCTTCCATTTTTTGAATATCTTCTTTTGGAATTTCTAATAAAATATCTTCATTAATTTTTCGAATTTCTTTTTTTAAAATCTTTATCTCCTCAATTGCATCGGCTGTTAAATAAATATGTTGAATACGTCGATCAGTGACATCACTTTCTATACGAATCAGCTCTTTTTTCACTAAGCTTTCTACACTACGACTAATGAGTCCCTTAGAAACTCCTAAAAAGACATTTAACTGTGTACTTGTTGTAATACTTGGATTATTTGATAATAAAATTAAGATATTCATTTCATTAGGCGATAATTTCAAATCTTTCAATCTCTCATTTAAAACACGTGCATAATACTTTCTAATCTGTATTGAATAATCTAATAATGTTTCAATGTTCGTTTTCATATCTCACCTCATTAGTTTACTTGTATATTGTTTACAACTAAACAATATACTCTTATTTTATGAAAATTGCAACAAAAAAGGTGTAACATTTCGTTACACCAGTTGCTTTAATAACTGTTCAAATAAATCAATATCACCTTTTATCATATCAATAGAATTTTGCCAGAATGCTGGATCCTGTAAATCAATACCAACACTCTTACCCACATCTTCTAAACTCATTTTTCCCGTTAATGATAAGAAATGTTCATACGTATCAGCAAATGTAGCACCTTGTTTTTGATATAAACCATATAATCCTTTTGCAAGTAATAAACCAAATGCATAAGGAAAATTATAAAATGCATAATCAGCTTCATAATAATGTGGTTTCCATGTCCACATATAAGGATGTAGGTAACGATGATCCAAACCATGACCATAGGCTTCTTTTTGAGCTTCTAACATTAAATCCTTGATTTCTTCAACACTTAATGGTCCTTCTTGACGCTTTTCAATCAATCGACTTTCAAACAAGTAACGTGAATAAATATCCACAATCACCTGTGCACAATCACAGAGTTCATTTTCTAAAATAAATAATTTGTCTTTTGCATCAGCAGATTTGAGCGCTGCCTTTTTGATAATTGTTTCGCAAAATGTTGAAGCTGTTTCAGCAATAGGCATTGGATAGTCAGCATTTAAAGCTGTTTGTGTATTTAAACATTCACCATGAAATCCATGTCCAAGTTCATGACCTAAAGTAATAGTATCACCAAACTCATTTCCATAATTTAATAAGAAACGACTTTCCTGAATACAATGTAAATTATGACAGAAAGCCCCTCCAACTTTTCCCGTTCTTGGATAAACATCAATCCATTGATTTTCAATAGCCTTCTTGGCATAATCTCCTAAATGCTTTGAAAAAGTATAAAACTGTTCTACAACAAATTGACTACCTTTTTCAAAAGGATAAGACATATCACTTTCTACAATTGGAGCATATAATTCATACCAAGGCAATCCATCCGTATAACCTAACGCTTGAGCCTTTAATTGGAAATATCTTTCAAACATAGGTAAAGCTTTTTTCATCGTAGAAATCAAAACATCCAATGTTTTTTGTGACATTCTGGAATCTATCAAAGTACGCTGTAAAACAGAATCATAACCTCGAAGATTGGCACTTGTTATGGCTTCACCTTTAATTGCATTCAAAGCACTCGCAACACCTTGTTCTACTTGTAAATAAGATGCTATCTCAGCTTCATATGCTTTCTTTCTCACCTCTTTATCCTTTGAATAAGCCATATTTAAAACTTCTGTCAAAGGATACTCCTTATCATCCATAGATACTTTCATAGAAGCAATTAACTGATCTTTATATTTCAACCAGGCACTTGAGCCAGTTGTTTTCATTTGAGCCAAAATCTTTTCTCCCTCATCACTTAATAAATAACGATTATGTTCTTGTGTTTCTTTTAAAACAAAAAGATGTTCTTGAATATAAGAATCTTGAATATGATTCAAATCAAACTGACCAATCCAACGATCAATTTTTGCCTGTGCATCTGCAAAACTTGCTAAAAGATTTTCAATAACAGATGAATATTTCAAAGCATCCTGATTCGTTGTATCACTACTCATTGTCAATGATATAAAAGCATATATTTTTTCTACCAGATCCGAAAATTGATTAGATTGTTCTAAATATGACTTTAAATTGTCTTCTGTTTTTTCCTTTTGAGAATATTCCTGCATATCTTCTAACATTTGTTTTAATGTTTCAATATCATTTAAAAATGATTGATCTTGAAAAGATAAATATAATTGATCTAAATTCCAACGTTTCTCCATAATAACCTCCTTATTTATATTCATTATATACTTTTTTCATATTTTTTTTCTATAAAAACTTACTAAATTTCTGATTATCTTTTCATAAGCTGGTAAATGTCGGTATAGCCTGTATTTTAGGGCTTTATCGGCATTTTCCTTTGGGAAGATACTCTGCATAAACTGTCTTTTGAAATGAAAAAAGCACTGAAAAACCAGAGAACTATCTAATTGAATATTTTCAGATAGCAGTCTTTGTTTCCAATGCATCGTATACTGTTTCTTTATGTAGGAAATATCGGATTCATCTATATTTGGATTTTCAATCATAAGCTGATTCAAATCCTGCATAGAATTTGAGCGAATAATGGATAGAGTGTCATGAAATAGAATTTGACTATAAGGAATAATGACAGATAGTAAAAATGCATGTGTATGATGACAATGTTTACATTTGAATCTTTGGATTTTAAGGGGAATGATGCCATCAGGTGTTTTGATTTTACGCGTATAAAAGCCATGCTTGATAAGATGTCCCTTGTGATGACATGGACATTCTAGAGAAGCGATATTAAGATCTTCAAGACATTCATTATAAAATGTTTGCATTTTAGAAAAGTTTTGATTGAATGTGTCTGAGTAATAGGTTATCATATAAGTGTTCTATGAACAGAGGATAAAGGCTAGCATTGGTGTGAGAGGCTTTATCCTTTTCCTTTCCAGCTATTATCATACTAAAATAGTCTTATCATTTAAAGTGATTATTTCTTATTCATTCACTTTGATAAGACTTTTTCTTTTATTTTGACTATTTTCTTTATTTTTCTTTTTATTTAATTTGGCATTCAACATTTTATATCATTTGATGGCGGATCAGAGGATTGCTGTAATCGCGCCCACTGCAAGACAGGCGGGGAGGCCAAGAAGCATACCAATACAGGACTGCTTGATATGAAAACGGTAGTCCTTATATTCTTCCATATCCTCTGTGCCTGGTATCCTGACTTTTTTCGAACGGCAAAACCAGATGCAATCAAGTATCAGAGCGTCATACCAATCAATGATCAGCCAGATCAGGTAGGAATCCCGAAACCCTTTCCAGAATGTATCCGCTCCATTAAACTGTTTCAGGACAACAGCGAAGATGAACACAAAAGCAAGTAGGGCGATCCCCTTTCGGAGGATATCTGCCCTGGTAAAGCGTTGTTCTCTTTTTTCGATCAATCCTAATTCCATACATTTCTCCCGTATGGCCGGGGGATAATCTCCCACTGAGGTAAGGGGATTTTTCAGCGTCAGTGACACAATCAGAACTGTGAATAATAAGATACCAATCAGACTTTCTATCATGACCGCCATATTCACTTTACCTCCGATATCCATTTTATCGTTTTATGGAAAGCGTCTTCACGGCTGCGCCTGCAATCTTCCGGATATTGTCTCTCAATTTTAAACATTTTCAGCTTAGATGGATTTAATGGAACAAGAATGTGGCTTGCTTTTTCATATTCCAAGACATCCACCCGGAAAGCAAACCGGTGTTTTTCCAGGCGGTTTACCATATATGCCACTGCCTCTTTGCTGGGCCACATGAGATCTTCCTTTGCGTAAATAAATAAAATGTTTCCCTGAATGTTCTCCACATGAATGGCTGTATCCTCATCAAAATGTTTCAGCGGTTCTTCGTAGATGTAGGATAACTCGAACTGCTGATGGAGGATGAGGTTCCGGATTGCCGGCCCATATTTCAGATGCGCTGTCATACACGGAAAATCTTTTCCCCTGTATGTGAATTCGGAGGCAGATGAAAAAGTTTTCGATGCCATGCTTTTATTCCCGTACATGCCTCCCCATATACAGTGGATCGGGGAGAGGGCAACAACGCCGCAGATATCCGGCATAAGAGAAGCGCAAAGCAATACCAGTTCAGCGCCTTTTGAAATGCCATACATGATAATCTTTTCAAATCCTTTGTTTTTCAGCCACAGGATCGCTTTTTCAAATGGATCGACAGGCACCCGAACCAGTTCTTTCGGCAGCCCGTCTACGTTCCAGTAACAAATACCTAACGCGGCGATGCCGCACCTGGCAAACATAGCACCCACATTCATCGGGATATTTTCATTCCCTTCGCTGCCGCCTACTACGATGACGACCTTTTTGGGATCATGATCCTTAACAGGGACATGATAAAGTCCATAGAAGCCCTCCTGTGCAACCGTCACATATTCCACTTTCCTAACTCTCCCTGTTTTTGCAGCTTGGATTGCTGTCCGTATTTTCTTTCTTTATCCCATTTAGAGTCCTTTTTGCAAACATAGAAATCACACTTTTCTGCGCCCTCTGCAAGTGTACCTGTCCTGTATAACACGCCGCCCATGAGATCAGCAGAAATAAAATCCATGGCACACATATAGGGTATCAGTTCTTCCAAATGCTCCTGTTTTCCAAGCGCACACAGGCCGCACCTGTGATAGTTGATGGTGTATTCGTCTGCATCCCTTCCGGGAATCGTCTCCGTCATCCAGTTGAATTCGCTGTCGGATATGGCATTTGCAATTCTGTCCTTCTTGACTTTCTTTTTTTGATATTCCATATCAAATGGATTTTTACTCCCGAAAGCTTTTTTAATGAGCGACGCCTGCATCGTGGCTGTCACCATTTCCCCGAACTGCTCATGGCTCATCGCCCCATCCATTGCCTTATAAACTGCCATCCAGACAATTCCGCCGGAAAGACAGATTCGCAGAGGATTTTTCGTAAAACCGCCTATGTCGGGTGTCCTCGCCAACATATCTTTAAAGTTTTTACGCGATTTCTTCTTCACCCTGAATGTATCCGTATTTTTGCAATTGGCTGCGATATATTTGAAAATAGCAGGTGTCATCGCTGACCACATCAGTTTTTCACAGATGGTGTTTTTCATATTCATGCTCCTCCTCCAAAACGTACTCATAAACGAGGGACTGATTGCCGGAGCCATCCTGAAAGGGCTTCTCTGCCACTTTCTTAAATCCACGTTTTTCATAAAACTCCCACGATGCAAGAGTGTTCGTAAAAAGCCGCACACGATCTGCTCCATCAGCTTTTGCCCGATTCAAAAATTGTGTGACCAATGCGGTTCCCAACCCCTTTCTGTAATTCCTTCTGGACGAAAGGGCAACGAGTTCCAGATCGCATTTCCCAACGGTTTCCTTATCCCTTTCCTGTAGCTGACGGAAAAAGGCATCAAACTGCTTCTGGAATGGTGCTGACATTTTATATCTTTTCAGATAGAACTTGAGGAACATTTTACACCAACGGCCATAGTGCTTTTTTGTCTCATACTGAGCTGCCAGAGCCTTGCTGAAACGCTTATCATATTTTCCACAGATGAATCCTACGACCTGATGATCCTCCGTTTCCGCAACATAGGTGAAATTGCATTTTTCAATCAGGATCTGTGCGTAGTCACGCAAAAGTATTTTATCGTTCTGATCCACAGAGCATGAAAAGAATCCTTCGTAGAAGCAATCCCCGCAGGCCGCAGCATCTTCTTCCTTATATGGACGAACAGTAAACATGGATGTACCCTCCTATGCGCAAATAGGTTAGTGATAACTAACTAATATTATATCAGGAGACATGCAGGATTGCAATTCATTTTTTACCTGTTAATCATTTGATAGTGACATGGCGGGTCATGAGAAACCTCCTTCCATTTTAGAGTAAAGGAAGAGCAGGAGACATAGTAAAAGATTTCCTGCTGAATGCGAATCGTATTCTGTTTTATATCATTTGATGGCGGATCAGAGGATTGCTGTAATCACTCCCACTGCAAGACAGGCGGGCAAGCCAAGAAGCATACCAATACAGGACTACTTAATATGAAAACAGTAATCCTTATATTCTTCCATATCCTCTGTGCCTGGTATCCTGACTTTTTTCGAATGGCAAAACCAGATGCTATCGAGTACAAGAGCATCATACCAATCAATGATCAGCCAGATCATGTAGGAATCCCGAACCCTTTTCCAGAATGTATCCGCTCCATTAAACTGTTTCAGGATAACAGCGAAGATGAACACAAAAGCAAGCAGGGCGATTCCTTTCTAGATGATATCTGACCTGGGAAACGTTGTTCTCTTTTTTCGATTAATCCTAATTCCATACATTTCTCCCTTATGGCCGGGGATAATCTCCCACTGAGGCAAGGGGATTTTTCAGCGTCGGCGACACAATCAGGATTGTGAATAATAAGATACCAATCAGACTTTCTATCATGACCACCATATTTACATTACCTCCACTCCAGATGGATCATTTTGAGCATTCCAAATCGATCTGAAATATCCATACTGATTTTTGTAATGATTTTTAATCCATCTCGTTTGATAAACTTGTAATACGGTTCATCCGCCAGTACTTTGACACCGCCACCCAAGGTGGTAACCAGATCTTCAGCCGAATTCACATAAAAAAACATTCGGGCATTTTCATGCCCCATCTGCTTCATATATTTCTTCTGCAACATTTTCATGCCGCTTTTATTTACCGTATCAAACACAAGCTCTATATTCCCGAAACCTTTCAGCATCTGCAAAAGGCCAAGAACTTTTTCCTCTTGAAAGTAATGGAACAAACCTCCTGCAGTAACCAGAAGAGGCGTATCAGGCATGTTCCTTCGGATCTGCCTGAGCCATCCGTCTGAAAAAGCATCCCCTGAAAGATAAGTTTCCTTCTCAGGTTCCGGGAGCAAACTACGCCGGTATTCGATTACATTCGGAAGGTCTACAGCATACCATTGGGTTTGTCCATTTTCATTGCGATCATACGTTGTCTCCAGTCCGCAGCCCAACTGTATAACAACACCATCCGGTTTACGTTTCAGGAAGTTCTGGATATGCCGATCCATATTAGCGGAACGGGATGCAGAAGCCAGAAGCGTGTATTGACTTTGATTTCCTGTTTCCAACAGTGCGGATGGCAGCTTTTCTTTTAATGAAAGTGCTTTTTTATCATATAAAATACCCGGAAACTTTTCGGTGGCGTAAATCCTTCCCACCATAGGAATAAACATTGTATCTTCTACTATACCAAATTCGGACATGGCTATCTATCCTCCTATATGCAAATGAGTTAGTAATATCTAACCATTATTATATCAAGAGGAACCGGGGATTGCAATTCGTTTTCAATTGCTACTCGTTTTCTTCCCATCCTTTCTGCCAGCTCACCGCATCATCAAAAGAGAAGGAGCCATTCAGCAATGTCATTAAGTTAAGGACTGAATGACATTGGACTTACATCTTCTTTACTTACGATGAATCAAATAATCAATACCTAATGAAATAAAAGCAGTGATTGGAAAAATAATCCATCCTGGATGCCACCAGTTCCATGTCAATCCCATCACACAATAAAGCATAGCTGCTAGAGGCATTGTGATTCCAAAAATACTACTTTGCTGCTTTTGAATTTGTTTATCTTTAACATACTCTTTATTATGAACAATGAATTTATACACACCATCTAAAATTCCATAATAAATAAAGAAGAATACAGCAATCGCAACACATAACATAAATTGAGCCGGTATCCATTGTGAGTTGGCAAAATGTGTTTCTGTTAATAACGCCACACATGCAAGTGAAACAATAATCAATAAAACACTACCAGCAATAGCTAAAGTCAAATGAGAGTGAAATTGTTGATATTGTTCCTGTAACTCTTGTAAATCACTAAAACTCATTTTTATTTCCTGATCTTCAATATTCTGATATGGATTTTTAGAAAGAGCAGCTACCATGATGACAAAAATACTTATACCAATAATGATTAAGAAGCCAAAACCACTCCATGTTTCATAAGGTGTATTTGAACATAAAATAGGAATGAGAAGTCCCAAAATCATGAATGATACAGATAATGCCATTTTTAATGCAAAACTTTTTTTGATTTGTATATAGTCGTCTATTTTTTGTTTTGACATTAAATAATAAGAAGTATCTGTTTTTTGAAAAGAATCATCATAATCTTCTTTTAATAAATAATCTAAACTCACTTGAAACAATTCGCTTATTAAAATCATCTTTTCCATCTCTGGATATCCATTTTGCGATTCCCATTTACTGACTGCCTGTCTTGATACATTTAATTGATAGGCTAAATCTTCCTGAGATAAACCTTTTTCTTTTCTTAATTGTTGTAACTTTTCTCCAAAACTCATATATCTCACCTCTTGTCTTAAGCATAGTCAAAATCAGCTCTATAAACCACCAACCTAGAGTTGTTTTTTGTCAACTAGAAGTTGCAAATAAGGGTTGCTACTTTATTTTAACATATTTTGACTCACAAAAATGTAAAGATTGCTTCAAACTCTTATAGATTAAAAAAATAAGTCTTCAAATTATCAAAGATGTATTCTTTTTATTATCATCTAACTGTCCTATTATAGTTAATAAATCTACCATAGATTCTTTTATTTGATACTTACCTACACCTAATGCATAGATATTACATATTTTTAATATAATAAATTATACATTTTGCATTTTTTTAATATAAAATAAAAATTATTTTGCATTTTTTTATAACTTTTTATATCTGTTTTATGTATTTTTCTCTATTCAAATGATATACTATGTATGGATGGTGATAGTTATGAAAAGAATAATCTATAATGATTTAATAGAATGGAAAAACAAAAAAGTGAAAAAACCGCTCATTATTAAAGGAGCTCGTCAAGTTGGTAAGACTTATATCATTAGAGAATTTGCCAAAAACAACTACAAAAATCTGGTTGAAATCAATTTTGAAAGAGATCATGAATTTCAAGAACTTTTCAAACAGACAAAAACTGCTCATGATTTACTGCAATACTTTGAATTAACATATATGGATATTCAATTTGATAATGATACTTTGCTTTTCTTAGATGAAATTCAAGCATGTGGAGATGCTTTCACAGCTTTGAAATTCCTGTCTGAAGATTTTCCTTGTGATATTATTTGCTCTGGAAGTATGCTTGGTGTTGCAGTAGCATCAAGTTCGTCTTTCCCAGTTGGTTACGTTGAAACATGGGATATGTATCCCCTGACTTTTTTAGAATTTGTAGATGCTATGGGAGTTAATCCATCTATTATAGATACAATTTATCAATCTATTGAAAACAACAAGCCTATTCCTATTAGCATTCATGAAAAATTTAATCAGTTCTTTAAGGACTATATCATTATCGGTGGTATGCCTGAAGTTGTTCAAACCTATTTTCAAACAAAATCATACAGAGAAGCACTACTTATCCAAAGACAAATCGTCGATGATTATAGAAACGATATGCTTAAATATGCTCATGGTTCTGAAAAAATAAAAGCAAGAGAATGTTATGATTCTATTCCACTTCAGTTAGCTAAAGAAAATAAAAAGTTTCAATATAAGCTCATTAAAAAAGGTGGAAATGCTCGCTATTATGAATCCAGTCTTGATTGGTTGAAAGACAGTGGACTTATTATCAAAACATATAGATTGAAAACTCCAGAGATTCCATTAGAAATCAATAAGGAACCGAATATATTTAAAGTCTATATGGCTGATACCGGTCTTCTTGTGTCCCAATTTGATGAGGCTGTCATCAAAGCATTCATCAGTGGAAATTTAGGGCATTTCAAGGGTGCTTTATATGAAAATGTTATTGCACAGATTCTTTACTCCAAAAAGAAAGATTCCTATTACTTTGAACCATCTCAATCTCAGGAAATTGATTTTGTCATTTATTATCAGGGCAATGTTACCCCTATTGAAGTGAAATCATCACGTAACACTGTATCAACATCATTTAATAATTTTATTAAGACGTATAAACCTTCATTCGCTTTTAAATTTTCTCAAAAAAATATTGGTGAAAATTCTCAAAATGTGTGCTATTACCCTCTCTACACATTAGAATTTGTTCTCAACAAAGAAAAACCTGTATTACTCAAATAAAAGATATACAATTAACTTTCAATATATAAAAAATCAAATCTAACCAACAGATTTTCTATGGTTAGATTTTCTATATGAGATTTCCTCATAAACAGGTAACTCACTTTCTTCATGTCATGAATTTTCTCTATTCATGCTTTTATAAAGACCCAAGGAAAATCATTTTATAGATGACTGGCCTCATTTTTTATCAACGAGAAATCACAAATAAGGATTACTATCTTTTTTAACACATTTTTACTTACAAAATGTAAAGATTGTGCTAAAGTATTATAGGGGTGTTCATAATGATAAAGGATTTTCAACAATTATTAAAAGATAAAAATATTCAATTTTATATTGTTCCTACTGATGATGATCATCAGTCTGAAACTGTAGGTGACTATTATCAGGCACGTGCTTATTTAAGTGGCTTTACTGGTAGTGCTGGAACATTACTTGTTATGCAAGATGAAGCTTACCTTTGGACTGATGGCCGTTATTTCATTCAGGCAGCTAAGGAATTATATGAAGGTATTACATTAATGAAGTCTGGTCAAAAGGGTGTTCCTACTTTATTGGAGTTTTTAAAAGACCATGTTCAAAAGCAAGACACAATTGCTTTTGATGGACAAACAATGACTTGTCAATTTGTATTGGATATGGAAGAAGAGATTCAAGTTCCTTATCATATTGAATGTATTGATTTAATGGAAGATTATTGGAAAGATCGTCCTCAAAGATCATGTGAAAAAGCATTTTTATATGATATACAATATCATGGTTTATCAACACATCAAAAAATAGAAAAAATTGTAAATGTGATGAAAGAACATCACTGTGATGCTCATATCATGACAACACTTGATGATATAGCATGGACATTCAATATTCGTGGCAATGATATTCCTTGTTCACCAACTGTATTAGCCTTTGCTTTGATTACTCTTGATCAGTCTTATTTATATCTTCAAAAAGGAAGTTATGATTTAGAAATGGTCAAATCATTCCAAAAAGAAAATGTCATCATTAAAGAATATCTTGATATTTATCAAGATGCACGTCAATTAAAAGGACGTGTCTTATTAAGTCAGGCTCATATCAATTATGCTTTATATCAATGTCTTGATTGTGAAATTGTTAATCAGATGAATCCATCACAAATGATGAAAGCTATTAAAAATGATGTTGAAATAGAAAATTCTAAAAATGCGCATATTAAAGATGGTGTTGCGATGACAAAATTCATGTATTGGTTAAAAAAGAATTATGGCAAGATACCAATGGATGAAATGAGTATTTCTCATCAAGTTTTACAGTTTAGACAACAACAAGATTTATTTATTGAACCAAGCTTTACAACTATTTGTGCATGGAAAGACAACGCCGCTTTAATGCATTATCATCCAACAGAAAATCAATATACTACACTCGATCAAGATGGTATGTTGTTGATTGATAGTGGTGGTCAATATATGGATGGAACGACAGACATTACAAGAACATTTGTTTTAGGACATATTACTGATATTCAAAAGAAACACTTTACAATGGTTTTACAAGGAATGTTAGCTTTACAAAATGCTCATTTCTTACATGGATGTACAGGGCAAAGTTTAGATATTTTAGCAAGAAGCCCTATGTGGAGTGAAGATATTGATTACCAATGTGGTACAGGACATGGTGTCGGTCATTTATTAAATGTTCACGAAGGACCTCAAGGCTTCCGTTATAAATTACGTAGTTTATCAGAAAACATCACTTTAGAACCGGGTATGAATATTACAGATGAGCCAGGTATTTATTTAGAAGGACAATATGGAATTCGTATTGAAAATGAACTTCTTTGTGTCAAAGGAACAGAAAATGAATATGGACAGTTCTTACATTTTGAACCATTAACATTTGTTCCTATTGATTTAGACGCTGTAGAAGTGAGTCTATTATCACCAAAAGAAAAGAACTGGCTCAATCAATATCATCAAGAAGTTTATGAAAAAATATCTCCTTATCTTACAGATGAAGAAAAAGATTGGTTAAAAGAATATACAAGATCTATTTAAAAAGTTCATGAAATTTCATGAACTTTTTTCTAATGATAGTCTAAGAAGTCACGGGGTTTCCCAAAACGAATAAGTTTTACGGGAAATCTCTTTTTTTGTTTTCTCTTATGCTGGTTTAAAATCACGGGAAATTCTATAATAGTATTATCAGGATATATCTTCTGAAATCTATAGAAAGAAAAAAAGATGAAACCCTCCCGACCAAAGTTGAGTCTCATCTTGTCCTAACGACAATATGATAATATTAAAAACCAGCAGAAAAATCAATACCATTAATCAAAAAAATTATTCCAATGTTATCTTTTCACTAGATTTGTCTCTTCTGTCATGTCCAAAATGCTCTCATAGAGGCTTGTCTGTTCATGGCTACTATAAAAGAAACTTCAAGGACAGCTCCATCAACATCCAGAGAGTCATATGCCCTCATTGCGGCAAAACTCATGCGTTGCTTCTTTTTCCCATGATTCCTTTCCTATCTGCTGTCTCCTTCGATGATATTGTTTCCATTCTTTCCGATTCAACAGATCATCTTATTATCGAACTGTCTCACATATACCATTTCATCGTTAAGCTTGGCAACTGCCCAATAGATGAACTGCTTATCTATAAGAAATTTTCCAGAAACCTGTATTTCTCTTTTCAAACCACATGACCTTTATGTCTTTCTGCTTCCATTTCCTCTATCATGAAGATGTAGAAAAAGAAAGGACGGGATGTTTTATGAAATTACAGATTCTATTGGCTTTGGATGGTGATGACGATGTGTGATAATACCACGACCATGTCCAGCTGCATCATTTCCCAGAATGATTTCCTTGTTTTCTTCAATATCGAGGACAAGAATATCGAAACATTCGATATCCATCATCAGAAGGATGGTGTCTATATTGATGTGACACTGAAGAAGAAGCCCCACCAGTGTCCTGTCTGCCTCAACATGACAGACAGAGTCAAGGACTATAGTGTCAAGCATATCAACCATTCCATACTGACAAACAAGAAATGCATCATCAATTACAGAGCTCGCAGATATAGATGTCCAAAATGCCATAAGACATTTATGGAGTCCAATCCCTTTACCGTTGCTGGCTCAAGAATCTCTCTGGCGACTGTATATAATATCCTGGAGGATTTGAGAAAGCCAAACATGACATTCAGGGATGTGGCCGAACGATACCACATATCCCAGACAACAGCTGCACATGTATTTGACTCATTTGTCTCCATATCAAGAAGACCTCTGCCTGAGTATCTGCTGATAGATGAGGTTTATGCATTCAAGTCTGCTCACAGTAAGTACGTATGCGTTCTTGTCGACTTCGAAACACAAAATATTGTCGATGTCCTTCCGTCAAGAAGAAAGCAGACACTCATGGATTATTTCTTCTCCATTCCTCTTGAGGAAAGGAAGAATGTCAAAATTGTTTCCTTTGACATGAGGGAAACATACAGAATCGTATCGAAAATCATGTTTCCAAATGCAATATGTGCAACCGACCATTTTCATGTGAAGCAGGAATTTGGAAGAAAAATTGACAGAGTGAGAATCGATGTCATGAATAAGTATTATTCCAGAAAAAAATATCTTGAGAAGAAAAAAGAAAAAACCAAGACTGAAAAGCTTGAGTTAAAGGAAGCATCCAAGCATTACTATGCATTAAAGAAATTCAACTGGATGCTCTTCTCCAATGACAATAGAATATTCGACCCTAACGAAAAGAAGATATACAATCATACCCTTGAGGGGTATTACAACTATTATGATATCCTTGAGTTCATGGTCAGACATGACCCTGTACTGGATCTAGCCTATGATCTTAAATATGAGCTGGATGAATTTTACAGCAGATCCAATGAAAAAAACGCATTGAAGAACATAGAAGAGCTGATCATATCCTTCAGGAATTCCCAGATCAAGGAAATGATGGATTTTGGGAATACACTGGTCAAATGGAAATATGAGATTGTGAATTCATTTGTGCCGGCAAATGGAAGACGCATATCAAACGGCCTGATTGAAAACAGAAACAAATCCATCAAGCTGCTGAAACACAGTTCAAACGGATACCTCAACTGGCATCGTTTCAAGACAAGAATCATGTACAGTCTCAATAAAGACTCAACATATCACCTGTATCCAATCAAAAACAAGGGGGATTTTACAGAGTGATGACAAGAAAAAAGATTTATACACTGATTGTGGACAATCATGATGTAAGCATTATCAGCAGACAACGTCTGCTGGAAGACATACTATACAGACTCAATATGATATACGAATATGCAGATGAACTGGATGACTTGACTCAGGAAATCAATCTGAAGTTAGATAAACTGATAGAAAAAGCAGAAAAAAAGAACCATGACCCATCATCAGATCATGATTCTCCTATACAGTTTTAAAATTGTGGGAAGAACAGCCTTCCCACAATTTCTTATAATCCAAAACCCCACAACCCCGTGTTATTTTAGATTACCTTTCTAATTTTAATAACATAATATCATAATCAATCAGTTTGCTATCAATTTTAAAGAATCCCTCAAAAGTCCCTATCTTTTGAAAACCATAATGCTGGTATAAAGAAATAGCACGTCTATTATCATGACATACTTCTAAAGAAACAAGATCGGCTTTTGCCTGATTTTTAGCAAAGTCAAGCAATCGATCCATCAAAGCATGTCCAATACCTAAATGCCATGCTGATTGACGAATACATAGACCTATTTCTCCACGATGGGACATTCTTGGCGATGAAAAAGTTATATAGGAACCCATCCCAACAATTTCATCTTTCATTTTGACAACATAGAAAACATCTTTTGAAGAATGAGCAACATTATCAAGAAAAGCTATTTCCTGTTCAAGAGAAAATCCGATGCCTTCACTGCCATAACTTAAATAATTTGTTTCTTTTCCACATATTTTCGTAAGTTCTAAAATTTCTTTAGCATCTTCCTTACGTGCCTCTACAATTTTAAAATCCATTTTATCCTCACAAATAAAAGTGTTGCATGACAACACTTTTATAATTCTTCCCCATTTGTTTCAATGACATGTTTATACCAATAGAATGATTTCTTTTTCGCTCTTGAAAAATCACCTTCATGTGCATTGTTGTAGTTGACATAGATAAATCCATAACGTTTATCATATTCACCTGTAGAAGCTGAAACGATATCAATAGGTGCCCACATTGTATATCCTAATAAATCAACACCATCATAATCAACGGCTTCTTTCATAGCTGCAATATGTGCTGCCAAGTAATCAATACGATACTGATCATCGACAACATATTGATCATTATCATCAATATATTTATCATAAGCACCAAAACCATTTTCAACAATCATCATTGGTAATTCAAAACGATCATTAAACCAGTTTAAACACCATCTTAAACCAACGGGATCAATTTGCCATCCCCAGTCACTGGCTTTAAGATATGTATTTCTCACATAATCTTCTTCAGAAAAATCAAATGAACGTCCGAATCTTCCTGTATATTTTGTAGCAAAACTCATGTAATAAGAGAATCCAATATAATCTACTTTTCCTTGAGCCAATGCTTTTTCATCTTCTGGTAAAATAAAGTTTTCATATCCTTTTCTTTCAAATTTCTTTAAGATATGTTTAGGATAATGTCCTCTGGCATGAACTTCTACATACCAGTATTTTTGATGCATAGCCTGTTGAGCATTTAAAATATCCTCAGGATTACATGTTGCTGGATAAACACCATTCATACCAATCATACACCCAACTTTAGCCTCTGGATCAATTTCATGAGCTGCTTTTACAGCCAATGCACTGGCAACCAATTCATGATGAGCAGATTTATACATCATATATTCAATATCGTCACCCTCTTTGACTAAGACAGCTCCTTCCTGTACAAGATGATGTGCCCCCATAGCGTGCCATTCAGCCTGATTATTGATTTCATTAAAAGTCATCCAATATTTAACTTTTCCTTTATATCTTTCAAAACATACTTTGGCATATTTCACAAAGAAGTCAATACATCTACGATCCATAAATCCATTGTATTTTTCAGCCAAATGATATGGCATTTCAAAATGTGATAAAGTGACAATTGGTTCAATACCTAAACGATGCATTTCATCAAATAAGTCATCATAGAATTTCAATCCTTCTTCATTTGGTTGTTCATCATCCCCATTTGGAAAAATTCTTGTCCATGCGATAGATGTTCTAAACGCTTTAAATCCCATTTCAGCCATTAAAGCCAAATCTTCTTTATAATGATGATAAAAATCAATACCTACGTGATTAGGATAATCTTCTCCTTCAATAACACCATTTGTAATACGACGAGCTACACCATTAGAACCAGCTGTCATGACATCAGCCACACTGACACCTTTTCCACCTTCATTCCATGCTCCTTCAGCTTGATGGGCAGCAATCGCTCCACCCCATAAAAAATCTTTTCTAAATCCCATTTGTTATACCTCCATTTCTACTATTTTTATTATACTATAAATAAAAAGAGAAAACAGATTATTTTGTTTTCTCCATTAAAATTCTACTCTACAAATATTTATATTTGTTCCGCCTTTTTCTTCATTTGTTGCTTTCTTTTTAAACGTTCATTTGTCCATCTTCTAAGTAATTCATAAATTACAGAGAAAGTCGGTAATCCAAACACCATACCCGGTATCCCAAACATTCCTCCACCAACACTGACAGCAAACAATACCCATAAAGCTGATAATCCTACAGAACTTCCAACAACATGAGGATAAATCAAGTTAGATTCAAACTGTTGTAATAGGGTACTAAAAACAAGAAATATCAAAGCTTTGACAGGTGATACAAAAACAATTAATACCGAAGAAATCACAGCTCCAATAATTGGTCCAAAATAAGGAATAATATTGGTAAAACCAATCACAATAGCTGCAATAGAGGCATAAGGAATACCCAAAATCATACATCCAATATAGCAGAGAACTCCGATAATAACAGACTCCGTTAATTGCCCAGCTAAAAAGTTTTCAAATGTTGTCCCTGTCAAAGAAACAACTTCTTTGATATATTGATAATGTTTTTCATTAAAAATCGCTCTGGCAAACTTTTTGACTTGTCGAATCAATTTATCTTTAGAAAACAACATATAAACAGCCATCACAAATCCCATAAACACATTGATTAAACTTGATGTCATGTGTGAAACACCTAAAGCAATATTAGGCACCCAAGTTGTTAGAGTGGAGAGAAATGTCTGTGTAAAATGATTTTGAAAATCATTAATTTTTTCAAGAAGTTCTGGTGATAAACGAATTTCTTCAAATAGATAATTCAACCATTCTTCTGCTTGAGCAAAAATATCTGGTAAATTATCTATAAGAGTTCTAATATTTTCAACAACTTGAGGAATAACAACAATCATCACAATAACCAAAACAAGGATAATTAATAATATGGCTAGGATAGCTGAAATAGTTTTCTTTCTTTTTTCATTTGATATAGGTAATTTCTTTTCTAAAAATTTCATAGGGATATTGAAAATAAAAGCTAAAACAAATCCTATGATAAATGGCTGAATAATCCCAATCAAGTTCCCTAGATAAGAAAAAACATCTTCAAAATAAATAACACCCAAAACCAGAATCGCACCATAAGTCAAAATAATTAATATATTCTTTAGCGTTAAATCACGCATTTTTATTGATGTCTTCAATATAACCACCTCACGATTTAGTTTACCTTATGATTATGAACTTTTTATGGCTCTAATTCATATATATTTTCATGAAAACTTGATTTTTCTCTAGAACTTTAAAAACACCTGCACCTATTATTAATACAATAGCTTCACCAATAAATACATATCCTGCATTTAATAGAAATGGTAAATTGAAAAGAAAATAAAGTTCTGCCCCAACAATGATACCATTAAACAATGCCCCTAAACAAACACCCATCCATAAGTGTGGTATCCTTGTAAAGGATAAACATGTCAATAAAGTTGCTGATGTGCCAAATATAACATCATAAATACCCATTGGAGAAAAGGCATTAGCCAAAAGACAACCAATCACTAATCCGGGTATGAAACGTCGATTATAAAAAGCAAGAAACATTAGTATTTCTGCTAAGCGAAATTGGATAGCCCCATAAGAAAAAGGAGCACATATGAAAGTCAGCACTGCATATATACAGGTAAGCATCGCATTCATCAAAATAGTACGTATTTTTACATTCATGATAAAACCTCTCTTTACTTTGTCATTATACCATATTTTTATAAAAATACTTGTTCATCATGAATATATTCATTAAACTATTTATAGAGGTGATTTTTCATGACAACACTTTATGTATCTGATTTAGATGGAACTTTATTAAACTCAAATCAAACACTATCAACTTATACGATTGAAACGATTAATCAACTTGTTGATGAGGGTATGTTATTTTCTTATGCAACAGCCAGATCTTATCAGACAGCTAAGAAAGTCACACAAGGATTACAGGCGCCTTTTCCTTTAATTGTTTATAATGGTGCCTGTATTCGAGATAATGTATCAGGTGAGATCTTATTATCACATTGTTTCCAGGAAGATATTCATCTGCTTTTAGATCCTTTTTTAAACAATCATCTTTATCCGATTGTCTATGCGTTTATTGACGGTGAAGAAAAATTTTCTTTTATTCCAGAAAAGTGCACACCTGGAATGCTTGAGTTTATCGAGTCTAGAAAAGGTGATCCACGCATCAGGATCATCCATCATCCCAAAGACTTTTATGTTGGTCAAATTTTTTATGTCACATTGATTGATGAAACAGATAAGCTCAAACCGTTTTATGCATACTATCAAAAACAATATCATTGTTTATTCCAAAAAGATATTTATACAAATCAACAATGGCTTGAAATTATGCCTCAAGGAACATCTAAAGCACATGCTATTGAACAATTAAAACATATTTATCATTATGATCGTCTTGTTGTTTTTGGAGATGGAGAAAATGATATTGAGATGTTTCAATTAGCGAATGAAGCTTATGCAGTAGATAATGCACATGAAAAATTAAAAGCGATTGCTACTCAAATCATCCCTTCCAATGATCAAGATGGCGTTGCTCAATTTTTAAAACAGACATGGAAAAATAAAGAGCTTAGCTCCCTGATACTGGATAAATAGCTAAACTCTAAAATGGAAAATACAAATACTATATTACAATTGAATCACTCTATCACATTGTTGAGCTATGGACTGATCATGTGTGACAATAATGACTGTTTTATCTTGCTGTTTCATTTCCTTTAAAATATTGATGATATCTTGTGTATTGTCTTTATCTAGTGAACCCGTAGGTTCATCACATAATATGATAGGAGCATCTTTAATGATGACTCTTGCGAGTGCAACACGTTGCTGTTGTCCACCAGATAATGTATAGACTTTTCGTTTTTCTATACCTTCTAATCCTACCTGTTTTAATGCTTCTTTTATACATTGAATCTTTTCTTTCTTTTTTAAATCTTTATATTCTAAAGCAATCATTAAATTATCTATAATATTCATAGATTCTATTAATGCAAAGTTTTGAAAAAGATATGATATTTGATAACGTAAAGCGAACACAGCATCCTGTGATTGAAAAGCTACTGGTTTTCCAGCAATATAAACATCGCCCTGATCACTATCTTCCAATAATCCCATGATATTCAAAAGCGTCGTCTTACCACTCCCACTTTTTCCAACAATTGCATTCATGCTTCCTTTTTTTATTTTTAGATTATAATTTTGAAAAATGACATTTTCATCATAAGCTTTCGTTATATTTTTTATTTCAATCATCATCATTCTCCTTTCAAAATTGAGGATATATAATATTTTTTTGATTTTATTACTGTTTTCATAAATATAAAAATCCAGAATAAGACGATAAGTCCGATAAGGAATATCACCATACCCATATGATATTGTAATCCCATAAATATTCTTGCAATCAAAACATACATCATGACATTGAATATAAAATACTGATGATATTGCTTAAACAAAGAAAATCCGTGTAATTTCTTCACTGCAATCAATTTTTTATTTTTATGCACAAAACAATAAAGCCCTTGTTCTACAGCTTTACCAACAAAAATAAGAATCAAACCAATCGTTGCGATTAGACAAACAGCTGCCATCATCTCATTATGATTCAACTCAGCCATATCATCATAGGCAGATATCACTTGTACTGGATACTTGTCTAACCCATATTTCTGGAGTAAAGACATGAGTTCCTTTTTTGTGATACCTTTATTTTTAATGGATTTCCCTTATATCCCATGATGCGATCATAATCAATATCATCTCCATTATTTTCTGTACGTACTGATAATACAATATTCTCTAAAGTATTTGTATGCTGATTAATGACTTTAGAATTATAACTAAAGAAGCCTTGTCCACTTTTATAATATACAAAGATCACATCATCATTTTTCTGATAACCTATATTCTTCACATCATCTGATAACTTTTTTTCATCATACATATGATCATCAGGAATTAATAAAACCTGTCTTTCTTCTTTTTCATCTATCTGTATGAGCTTCTCTTGAGCCTCTACAATGTTATTGACATTTAAATACTCATTATTCACATAGGCAACTGCTCCTTGATAATAATAACCTTCCTCAATGCTTCCATCATTGATAAAATCATTAAAATCGGCATATATTGCCTCATGACGATTAAGTTCTATAAATGCCTTCTTTGTATTTTTAAGCCATGTTGACTGGGCAATAGTATCTCCATCTTCGGTTTGTTGAATGGCTGGTATAATATAATAATCCTTTGTTGTTTCCCATTGTATTGTATTATTCATTCTTGAAAGAATTGATTCTACATAATTTGTTGCACTCAATGATAAAAAGATACCTATTGTGATTAAAAGAAACAATATAAACTGATTAAAATATAAAAATGTATGAGAAATATGTTTTCCTTTTAAATAATCGATAACTTTGACACGACTAAAAACAAGAATAACGAATGTTGAAAAGACAAAAATTAAAACCATAGAAATAATAATTGTTTGATAACCAGATAAAATAAAATGAATAACATCACTATTGAATTTTTGTGTCATTATCAGACTTAATATTGTATAACAGGGAAAGAGAATACAACTATAATCTATTAAAATATGACTAATTTCATCTAATCAAATATCACCATGGGAATAACCATGAAGCTTTTTTATAGAAAAAAGTTTATATTTTTGATACTGATCATAAATAATGATAAGTAATAATAAAACCGTAAATGCAAAGATAACCATTATAACAAAAGGCATAGAATCTATTGAACTATTATCATGACTTACAGTATTGATATCTATATCTAAAACTTTCTCTAATGATTCTTTAATTTGCTTTGTATTATCTTGATGAGAAACAATTCTGGCTTCTCCATTAAATGAATCATTTTCTATTATTTGATCTAATGGATAGATATCTAATTGATATTGATATTGTAAAAGTTCAACAGATTGATATTCTTTTATTCCCAAAACATCAAAATAATCATTATCATTTGTATAAATATACTTATAATAATGGTTATAATCTTTCTTAGTAAAAAAGATGCTAGAATGATATTCATTCATAACATCCTTAATATCGTCTAAAACATCTTGAGAATTTTTTGTTTTAATATTTTGATCAATTTGAATTGTCATGACATGATCCAGTTGATTTTCTGCATAAACTTTATTTTGAAAATCTTTGATTCCTGCTTGTGCAAACTGAGGAATAAATAAAACGACTGCATAATTCACAAATAAAATTCTTTATGTTTTTTTCATATATTCTCCTATTTATTCTTCATCATCAAACATCCTTATTTTCATACTATCTCCAAATACTTATTTTGGTTATATTAACATATAGCTATTTATGTTTCAATGTATTCTTAAAATGAATATTTGATAATATACTTTCTCTTATTGTCTGTCTTTCTTCAAAGTTTTTCACTTTCGATTCATTCCAATAACCAAGTTGGTGTGTTTAATTTTAAAAATAACCATGCAAAAACATAAGATAAAAAGGTATGTACCAAAATTATAGCTATAAATAAGAGATCTTAATTTCTGAAAAATGAACTTTCCCTTTTAATGTGATACAATGTTCAATCAAATCACTATTCATTTCTTCAATTGAAACATGAGAAAATAAATTATCAGTGTCATCTATCACTTTCCATGTACGGGGAATATATAATTCCAACATTCCACAAGTCACATACAAATGAAAATCAATGTTTTGATACTTCATATCAGCTTGATGAAAATAAACTTTAACTACCCCAGCACGATTTGTTATACTTACATTTTCAATCTCTTGAGAATCAATATAACGAATACAGCTACTCATATTTTCTTCAATGGATATATTTGTTTCCTGCATTGTCTTTTGATTTATATTTTGAAAATGACGTGAATGTTTCTTTGATGAGGGAAATAAGAAATGCCATCCTATACTTGCTAATAATGCAGCTAAAAGAACTGTCCATGGTGTAATGGCTTCTAATCCTAAAGGCTTATCATAAATAATAATAAGAAAAGCAATAGAAAATAAGAAACCAGTGACTTCTTTATGAAACAAACTCCAAAAAGCAGATACACCAAAGAAGATTGTCAATATCAATGTCCAAATACTTATATGAATATCTAAAATACCTAATTGTGAAATAATTAAAAAAACTGCTAAAGCGATGAATAATACACCCCAAAATATTCTATTCTTTTTCATTTTATAACCTCTTTTCCTCTAATCTTGATCGAAGTGGTCTGTAATAATGTCTTGATACATAGACTTGTTTGGAAGTATTCGCAAATTCTATCAGACATGGACTTGATATTGTTTTATGAAGTGCATAAATCTTTTGAAGATTTAAAATCGTGGATTTAGAAACTCTCATGAAATGACCAGGTAATATTTCTTCAAGTTCATATAATTTATATTTTACTTGATATAGATCATCACAGGTATGCGCACGAACATTCTTTTCATCTGTTTCAAAAAACAATATATCATTCAACGATAAATAATATTCAACAGAACCCTTATAAAAAACAATAACTGCCTGTTTTTTAGAAAAATCAAATAATGTTGCTTGGACTTGCTGAACTCTTTCATTCATAACCGGTGTCTTGATAACCACTTCAATATCTTCTAAACTTTCATCCATTTCTATTTTGACTTTCATAATTAATCTCCTTCGACATCTTTAATATAAACATCATGAAAGGAAAAGTAAATAGCTATCACCTAAGTGGTCTATATGATGAAGTAAGTGGTTAAAAAAAGGTATGTATCATGAAATGATATATACCTTCTTCATCCTATAATTCTTCACCGTTTGTTTCGATGACTTTTTTATACCAATAATAAGAATCCTTTGGAATTCTATTCAATGTTCCAGAATTTTCATCTTCTTCTCTATCAACATATACAAATCCATAACGTTTCTGATATCCATTTAACCAGCTTAATAAATCTGTATATGACCATGTACAATAAGCCAAAACTCGACATCCATCATCAATAGCTTTCTTTAATTCTTCAATATGTGCTTTTAAATAAGCAATACGATATGGATCATGAACCTGTCCATCTTCAACCTTATCAAAAGCTCCTAAACCATTTTCAGAAATAACAACAGGTAAATCATAACGTGAAGTAATATCACGACAGCACATTCTGATTCCCATTGGATCTATTGTCCAATCCCAGTCAGTTGTTGGCAAGAAATCATTTGCCGGATTCTTATATAATCCTGGTACACCTTGAACTTGAGCTGTTCCTTTTTCACCTGTGTTGTTCATTGTATTCGTCATACCAACACCATTGATATCATTATATTCAGCAACACATGTCTGATAATAATTCACACCCATAAAGTCAACTAATGCAGCAGCTTTTTTCAAAATGTCTTCATCGCCATCTTCCATTTGTGGAGTGACTCCTTGACTTTCTAAATATGCCCAAGCACTTCTTGGATAACGACCATAAGCATAAACATCCATCCACCAATAATTTTGTAAATCATCATAATCAGCTTTAGCCATCGCATTTTCAGGTTTTCTATCATATGCATAACATGGACTATAAGCAAATGAAGCACCAACTTTGGCGTCAGGATACATTTCTTTTAAAGCCAAAACTGTCTTTGCATGTGCCATATTGGCATGATGGTTAACCTGATAGAATGTTTTCATATCATTTTCTTTTCCTGGTGGATGCATTCCTTTTAACCATCCAAATGATGTAAAGATATTTTGTTCGTTCATTGTAATCCAATATTTAACACGATCTCCATATCTTTTGAAAAGTGTTGTTGCATAGTTTACATAATCATCAACAATCTGACGACTTTCCCATCCATGATATTGATCTTCTAAAGCTTGAGGCATATCCCAATGATAAACTGTTACCATTGGTTCAATACCATATTTTAATAATTCATTAATTAAATTATCATAGAATTGAAGCCCAGCTTCATTCACTTCACCATTTCCATTAGGATAGATTCTTGTCCAGGCAATAGAGAAACGATACGTTTTTAATCCCATTTCTGCCATTAATTTGACATCTTCCTTGTAACGATGATAGTGGTCAACAGCTTTATCACCTGTTGTTGCCTTAAAAGTTTTACCGGGAATTCTTACAAACTTATCCCAGTTGGAAACACCTTTACCATCAGCGTCCCATCCACCTTCTACTTGATAAGCAGCAGATGCACTTCCCCATAAGAAATCTTTAGGGAAACCTTTTGATTTTTCAAAATACATATAAGCCCTCCTCTTTTTATATATTCTCATTCATAAACTCAATTAGAGATAATGAATAGGAATCCTGTTTATCTTTTAAATCATAGAGATGTTCTTCTTTAATTGGAAATAACAATTTGTTGGAAGCATCATGATTATACAATGGAAAAACCATTTGAAATGGAACATCCTTATCATTTTTAGAATGAACATAAACTGTTGGAATCTGATTTTTCTTAACCAATTCCACTGTATCCATTTTTTTAATATCTATTTTTAATTCATTTTTCATCACTTTTCTAATCACTCTACCTGCCAAATATTGTGGTACTTTCATCTCTCTTTGACATTTCTTTGTCAGATAGTGGTAAACATGATCATAAGCTCCTTCACTTATAATCAAATCTACATTCTTAAGTTTACCTAATCCAGAAGCATTTAAAATCGTATTGGCTCCCATTCCTTTACCATACATAATCAAACGATGATTTTCTCCGTATTTCTGTAATAAATACGTATTAAAATACATCAAGTCAAAAACATCACGATAACCAAAACCTCGAATATAACCATCACTTAATCCATGAGCATGAGCATCAATCATTAAAATATGATCATCTTTAAAAATACTTTCCAGATAATTCACTGTTTTTTCCAAAGACTTGGCAGAAGCCATCAACTCATGTAAACAGACAATCGTTCTTTTTGCTTCAGGCTTTTCTATCAGATAACCCTGAAGATACAAACCTTTATGATTTTGAATCTTAATCTTTTGAGCATGAAGTTTTTCATACCAGTTACCTTGATCCTCTTTATTCAAATGTTCACGATATAAAACTTTTTTGGCAAACTGATTTGCAAGTGCTAAACTGGCTGTCAATGTTGACGCTGTTAAAGTTGAAGCTAAAGCAGTTGTAACTGCAAGTTTCTTTTTCATTTATACCACTCCTTAAAATTATCCATTAATAGTCTATTAATGTTTGTCACTTGTTCAAAAGAACTTAAACGATAGTTTTCATTTTCCATTCTTGCTGCAAAATACTGAATAGCTGTCACCAGTTCATCTCTCACTTTTGGTTTCATATTATCTGGAAATGATTCAATCGGAAAGCATGTAAACACAAAAGTATTGTAATCTCGATGGAATAAATCCAATAATATCTGATAACCTTCTGTCTGTATAATAGAATTTCCTAATGCTAAATCCAAATCATGATTTGCAAAAGTTAACATATAATGAATAATATTTCTTAAAACATTAATCAAGACTTCATAATAATGTTCATAATCACTATAGAAAATATAGTAAATATAAGAAAAAATAAGGTTTCCCTGACTACGAGAATGTTTGCGATTTTCCAGCATAAAATCATTATCAATCAATGTAAACTCATCTTTAAATTGATCTATGATGGCTTTAGCCACATTGTATTGTGATAAAACAAGCGAACCAAAATCCGTCATGATTGCAAATGTAAAACGTGAATTTAAACATAAAGTACGAATAGCTTGAAATAATTCTTCTGGTACATTTTTATAAAATTTATCCAAATGACGCCAAACAATACGAATAATCTTACGAATATAATAAAGATGAAACTGATATTCTGTATCTAAGTATTTTGAATTGGTTCCATCCCACTCATATTGATATAAAACACTCTCAAATAAAAGATTAACAGAATCTATAAAATTTTTATAATTTTTACGTTTTAACTGTTTTTTTAAACAAGGTAAAAATATCTTATAAAAATCATCCATTGTCTGTTGATTAATACCATGATGATATTTCATATAGCTTAAAATATCACAAAAATCAATAGGTGCCAAAACGTTCACTTCATCTGAAACTGTTTTAATAAAATTTTCATACAATGAATAATGCAAAACTCTTTTATATCCCAGTCTTGCTAAAACACGTGTTAAAGCATCTTTCACAATATAAATCTTTTCCTGCTCATGTAAATCTTCTGAAAAAGTATACGTAATTTCATCTAGACAATGAATTTCCACAAAAATATCAATTTGGCGAAAATTTTGATCCAACATATAATAATGAACTTTAAACGTATTTTCTTCAGTACGATATCCACTATGATATCGATACTTTCCCACATATTGTGATTGATGATCAGCCATGAATTTTTGCATAACTGCCTGATCAAACGCCATATTTTATCCTCCTTTATGAGCTTTTTGAAAACGTGGTAAAAATTGACGACGTACATACTGCACAGCAATATAACGTATATTCTCTCTTGAATAATCTCCACCGATAGATAATGAAGTATCCATAATTTCTTCAGTCAATAAAGTTAATTCATGATCACTCAACTCTATTTTTTCTAAAGCAATTGTCGTTCTCACAATTTCCTTACACTCATCTATATAATCTTTTTTATCAATATCTGTTACATGTTCCATATTTTTAATCTCCTTACTAGCATTATACCATGATTATATGTCTTTTCTATAAACATTTCTTTCTTTTTTATCATTTGTTTTCCATATAAAAAGCAGGTCATCCTGCTTCTTGTGTTATCTTAAAAAACGAATATCTTCCGTGATATCAAATCCTAAATCTTTTAAATGATTTTTGGCTTGTTGATATGTTTGCATATCCAATAACGCATTGGCTTCATGGGCATCTGTACCAATAATGACACGATTTCCTACATCTTTTGCAATCTTGAAAAAATCATCACAAGGATAATGACGATGTGTACGATATCCTAATAAATTAAATTCTAATGGTATATCATATTGTTTAGCTTTTAAGCATAATCTTTGCATTTCCTCTGCATAAAAAGGATCATCAGTTGGATAATTGGCTAAATCCGGATGAGCAACATAGCTATATAAACCTGTTTCGATTGCTTCGATACAGCTATTGACATATTGTGTAAGTTGCCAAGATTTCAAAGGAAAACCAAAATAAATACCATCTTCATCACTACCATCATAATGATTGCCTAAAATAATATAATCAATAGGATATGTTTTTAACATCTCTTTTAAACCATCCATATATTTTTCAAAATATTCACATTCTAAACCAATTTTTATAGAAATCTGATTTTTATATTTCTCCTTTAATTTTAATAGAGTCGATACATAATCACCTATTTCATAAGCTTCCATACGCATTGTTGGGTGAAATGAAGATTGATACATCCACGGGCTATGATCACTGAACCCTAGTTCAGTATATCCTGAAGCAATGGCTGCCTGAATATAATCTTCTTCATTATCAATAGCGTGATGACAACGTTTCGTATGTGTATGATAATTTTTCATTACTATTCATCTCCTTGGCTTCTATTATAACGCATTGACTTCGCTTATCGCAATAAAAAGAGGCATCTTTCATAGATACCTACTCATAATCACATGTATAACCACGCATATCTAATTCTAACTTTTCTACTTGCCAGTCATTTAATAAATGACCTAACTCCTCTTTCATTCTGACGACACCTTTTTTATCACTTTCTCGAATAACAGCCATTATTGTTGGTCCAGCTCCCGATAAATAGCAGCCCAGTACATGTTCATCTTTTTCTAAAGCTGCCATAATCTCATCATATCCTTTTATCAAAGTCCCACGATAAGGCTGATGTAAACGATCTTTAAATCCCAGCTTCAAACCATCATCATAACCATTAATCAAAGATGCGACCATTAATGCCAGATGGGATACATTCGCAATAGCGTCTTGTCTTGGTAACTGTTGAGGTAAAACAGCACGAGATTTTTCTGTTGATAAAGTAAAAGGAGGGATAAAAGCAACAAAGCGATAATCGTGTTTAACTGGAATATTTAAAGTTGTCACATGGTTATCATTCATGACCGATACTGTCAATCCCCCAAAAATAGCAGGAGCGACGTTATCTGGATGCCCTTCAATCTGTGTTGCCAATTCTAATATCTCCTGACGTTCTTCACTACGATCCATAAAAGCATATGCTCCTACAATCCCTGCAACAATACATGTTGAAGAACTTCCAAGTCCTCTTGTATAAGGTACGTCCCCACTACACTCAATGCGTAATCCTTGAAATTGTAAACCACAGGCTTTTGCTCCTTCTACAAAGGCACGATATGTCAAATTGTCTTGATTACAAAACTGCTGTGGACAACCAGTGATTTCTAAACCATCTTCCAACAATTCAAAAACAAAAGTATTATATAATGTTACTGCTAATCCGGCAACGTCAAAGCCCGGTCCTAAATTAGCACTTGTTGCTGGAACTTTCACTTTGACTTTCATAAAGATATCTCCTTAATCTTTTGAGAAATCTCACGAATAATTTGTGATTTATCTATCACTTTTTGATGAAGAACTTCTCTTTGGTCTAAAGCTACTAATGGTTTAGGAATTTCAACACCTGTTTTTTGATAAACTGCTTCAATAGCTTCATATTCTGATAAGTCTTGATTTGTTAAAGCATGATAAACAGAATCAGCAAATTTATATGGTGAAGCTGTAGCTAAAATGATCGTTTTCGTCTGATCTCTAAATGCTTTTTGATATTCTTTATAAACACCATAACCAATAGCTGTATGTGTGTCTAATAAATATCCTGTTTCTTCAAAACATGTTTGAATTGTATTGAGAACTCCTTGTTCATCTAACCATCCTGCTTTAAAAAGACATTGCATTTTTTCTAATAAATCAGAAGAAATTTCATAAACACCATTTTGGTTCAATTGTTCCATATAACTATTCACTTTTTGACTATCTTCACAAACCATATACACAAGTCTTTCTAGATTACTAGATACCAGAATATCCATTGCCGGAGCATTTGTTTTATAAAATTCACGACGTGCATCATATTTTCCAGTACGGAAAAAATCAGTTAAAATATTATTTTTATTAGATGCAACAATAAACTTTTGAATAGGTAATCCCATCTTTTTAGCAATAACTCCTGCTAGACAATTGCCAAAATTACCACTAGGAATTGTAAAATTCACTGCTTCATTTAAACGAATTTTCTTTTCATTCACAAGTGTCATATAAGCATAAAAATAATAAACCACTTGAGGAATCAATCTGCCAATATTAATAGAATTTGCAGAAGATAAGAAAACATGATGCTGATCACATAAATCTTTTAATTCTAAAGATTGAAATGCCTGTTTCACTGCTTTTTGAGCATCATCAAAATTTCCATCTATACCTACAACATCCACATTTTGACCAGTCTGCGTAATCATTTGTTGTTTTTGAATAGGCGAAACACCATCTTCAGGATAAAAAACTTGAATATATGTTCCTTCCACATCTTTAAATCCTTCTAAAGCCGCCTTCCCCGTATCTCCAGAAGTTGCTGCTAAAATCATCACTTTTCTTTCTTCACCTTTTTTCTTGAGTGAATAAGTCATGAAATAAGGTAATAACGATAATGCCATATCTTTAAAAGCCGCTGTTGGACCTTGAAATAATTCAGCAATATAAACATCTCCTGCCTGTTTAACAGGAACAACTTCTTTTGGAAACAAGCCATTTCCATAAGCTTTCTGACATAATTCTCTTAATTCCTCTTTTGCATTATTTCCAACAAAAGATGTTATAATTTCAGTTGCCATATCTACATAAGATAAATGCTGCAAAGCCTTTAAATCTTTTTGTTCTAATGTAAAATCTGGAACAAGCAATCCTCCATCACTGGCAATCCCCTGCAAAATAGCATCATAAAAATCTATTGGTCGCTGTTTTCCTCTTGTACTCACATATTTTTTATCACTCATGATTTACACCTGCTTTCATATTTGTTTCATTGTATACAATTTTAAAATACAAGTCAATATTATTAGACTATTTAAGCATATTTATCATCCATTTTATAATTTCCCTAAAATTAATGAAGATTTATATTGTTTTAAAAATATCATTTTGACTAATACTCTTGAATATACTATAATAAATTTTATTATAAAGGGGGAAGTAACTATGAGCCATATAATCATACCTAAAGACTATAAGCCACATCTTAATTTAATCGAAACAGAAGTAGCTATTAAAATGATTAAAGATACATTTGAAAGAAGACTTGCTGAACAACTTCGTTTAACACGTGTTTCAGCACCACTGTTTTTATTAAAAAATACAGGTTTAAATGATGATTTAAATGGTATCGAAAAACCAGTATCATTTACATCTTTTGAACTTAATCATAACGATGAAATAGAAATCATTCATTCTTTAGCCAAATGGAAAAGAGATGCTTTATATCGTTATGGTTTTGAACAACATACAGGTTTATATACAGATATGAATGCAATTAGAAAAGATGAAGAATTAGACAATATTCATTCCATGTATGTAGATCAATGGGATTGGGAAATGGTCATTTCCCGTGCTGATCGTACTTTAGACTATTTTAAAGCTATTGTTTCAAAGATTTACAATGCTTTGTTAGATGTTGAATTTTTAATGATTAGACATTATCCTCAACTCGGTGAATCTATCTTACCAGATGAAATCTATTTTATCACTTCTCAAGAGTTAGAAGATCTCTATCCTCAACTCACACCTAAAGAAAGAGAAAAAGAAATTGTCCGTGCTAAAAAAGCAGTTTGTATTATGCAAATTGGTGATTTATTAAAATCTGGTCAAAAACATGATGGACGAGCACCAGATTATGATGACTGGAAATTAAATGGTGATATTCTTGTCTATAATACACAACTTGATGATGCATTAGAAATCTCAAGTATGGGTATTCGTGTGGATGAAAAAGCATTAAAAGAACAATTAGAAAAAGCAAATGCTTTAGAACGTTTATCTTTACCTTTCCATCAAAATGTAATCAATCATGTTCTTCCATTAAGTATTGGTGGTGGAATTGGTCAAAGTCGTTTATGTATGTTCTTTTTAAGAAAAGCTCATATTGGTGAAGTTCAAGCTTCTTTATGGGATGAAGAAACTATGAAATTATGTCAAGAAAATCAAATTCATTTATTATAAAAGCATTCCTTTTATTGGGAATGCTTTTTCATAAATTCAAATGATATAGTGAATGGATTATTTCTTTGACTCGTTTTTGCTTTTTTCTAATAAATCAATAACATCTAACAATGAAGAAAAAATACCACTAGCCTTTTGAACATATTCTTCATGAGGATATTTTAAATCTGGAATACAATAAACTGGAATATGTGCATCATAGGCTGCTTGGATACCTGCTTCACTATCTTCTAAGACAATAGCTTCTTGTGGGGATACACCAAGTTTTTCACAGGCTTTTAAGAAAATATCTGGAAATGGTTTCCCTCTTTTGACATCTGGACCATAAACCATAACATCAAAATCATCTATCATATGATGTGTTTCAAGCATTTGATTTGCTCTAGAAGCCAGACTAGATGTAGCAAGAGCAATTTTATAATGATGTTTATGTAAATAATCTAATAGCTCTTTAGCTCCTTTTTTTAATTGAACACCTTCTTTTTGTAATAATTGAACTTCTAACTGATGAAAATATTGAAACTTTTCTTCAATATCATAATCCAGATGATAATGTTCCTTAATAAACTGTAAAGAGACTTTCAATTGCTTCCCTGGATAATCTTTTACATAATCATCCATAGTAAAAGTATACCCATAACTTTCAATTAACTGTTTATAACATTTATATGAAATGACTTCACTATCAATCAAAAGCCCATCCATATCAAAAATAACTGCCTTTAACATAACCATCCTCCTCAACTTTATGTTTATCTTATTACAAAACACTTGAAAAGAAAAGATTCTTACAGAAACAGAAAAAATTTTCTCAGACAAAAAATACCCCTTCACTCATGAAGAGGTATTCTTTTATTCAATTTCAATATGATAATCTAAAATATAGACTGTGACGAAAGTTAAAATCACATTGAAAAATAGATCAATGAACATAAACGTAATTGGAATTCCATACCATTCAAAAGATGCGATACTCATACCTGATAAAACAAATTGTATCCATGAGAAAATAATTCCCAAAACTATCCATATACAAATCCCGACAGCCAAACGATGATGACGACATAAAGCTGTATGTGCTAACGTTAAAGCAAAATAAATAGATATAATAAGCGCATATGTTTCTACAATCATATAAATAAGACTTAATAATGATTCACCAGGCTGATTCATGAACATCTGTCCTAATCCTTTGAACACTTCTGGAATTCCCTGAAAAATCTGCATGATTGACATATTATGTGTCAACAATGACATCATAACTCCCATCAATAAAACCCCAAACATCAATGCAATTCCACCAAGAATAAGCCATACAAATGAAACAATAAGCTTAGAAATAATTAACTGCAAAGATGATACAGGTAAAGTCAATGTCAGATAAGCTGGTCTTTTAAACATAGAATGATAATAATGTGTAAAAATACTGACAAATAATGCAATACTAATTCCCATAACTAAAACTGTAAATCCAAAAGCCATCATAAAGCTTAAAATAGGAATATCTGGAATTAGTCCTTCTGTAAAAAATGGCAATAATAAACATGCACCCCAGAAAACACAAAACGAGATGAAAAAGGAACGCATAGAATGAATAAATTCATATTTCATTAATTTTAACATTTGAATTCCTCCTTAAAAATATCATTAATAGAAGCTTGTCTTTTCATTCTTAAGTCCTCACTATTTTCATGTAAGATAATTTCACCATTTTTAATAAAGATCACTTCATCAAATATCTTTTCAATATCCGCAATCAAATGTGTTGATAATAAAACAAGTGCATCTTCAGCATAATTATTTAAAATAGTATCTAAAATAAGTTCTCTTGCAGCTGGATCAATACCACCTAATGGTTCATCTAAAATATAAATCTTTGCTTTTCTAGACATAACCAATATCAACTGAAACTTCTCTTTCATTCCTTTTGATAATTCTTTAATCTTCACTTTCTTTTCAATATCCATTCTTTCCATTAAAGATAATGCCTTATTCAAATCAAAATCATCATACATATCAACAAATAAATTCAATGCATCACTGGTTGTCATCCAGTTTTCAAAATAAGGTTCATCTGGTAAATAAGAAATGATTTTTTTAGAATGAATACCTATAGCTTGCTGATCAATTTGAACATCTCCATCATATTCTTTCAATAAACCATTTAAAACTTTAATCAGTGTTGTTTTCCCACTTCCATTAGGTCCAAGTAAACCCACAATCTGTCCACCATGTAAAGTTAAATTCACATCTTTTAAAACTTGTTTCTTTCCATATTTTTTATTTAAATCTTGGATTTTTATAAGTTCACTCATGATTTTCCTCCTTTAAATAAGCAATAATATCTGCTTTTGTAATGCCATAACGCTCCATTTCTTTAACAAACTGTTGAATCGTTTCTTGTATTTTGTTTTGGCGACATGATTCAATAAAATCAATGTCTTCACTAACAAATCTTCCTACTGCCCTTTGTGTCACAATAAATCCCTGATGTTCTAATTCCAAAAAAGCTCTTTGAATGGTATTAGGATTGACTTCCAATCTTGATGCCATCTCTCTGACTGATTCTAATTTATCACCTGGCTGCAACTGCCCACCAAGAATTTTTGATTTGACTTCTTCAACAACCTGTAAATAAATAGGCGTATCTGTTTGAAAATGATTCATAGCCATTCCACCTTACTGTATTAATACACTAATACAGTAACACAGTATAATTCTTTTGTCAATATTCACACACAAAAAAAGATAGCTTTTCACTATCTCTTATATCAATCAAATAAAGTTTTCCAATTAGGGTGACGATAGGCCTCAAAACACATATGAATTTGTTCTTCATTGTTTTTCTCAGTAGAAAGCTCAGGTAAATGATCTTCTTCAAAATATCTAGATTCTACTGTTTCTACATTTTTCTCAAACTTTCCACCTATTTCATAACAAAGCACAAAAATTTTACAAACGCCATAAGCATAAATTGGAACATTATGTTGAGCACGATCTTGCACAGCGATAATTCTATCAGCGATCACATCTAAACCAGCTTCTTCTTTCACTTCTTTTATTGTATTCTGTTTAACTGATAAGTTCACATCTACCCATCCACCAGGAAGTGACCATTTTCCATTATTTTCTTTTACCAAAAGAATTTGATTATCTTTAAAAATAGCTGCACGTGTATCTAATTTAGGTGTCTGATATCCACTTTCATTACAAAATAAATCTTTCACTTTTTCTAAAGGAATATCATTTTGATATGCCATGATTTCAGCCGATATTTCTCTTATACGTTCATATCTTTCCTGATCGTAAACATCATGACCATAAGTTAATCCTGCTTGTGCCAGACTTTGTAATTCAATAGCCCAATCCACCCATTTTTTATTATTCATTTTTTCCACCTCTTTATTTTTATTATATCTTATTATATCTTTCATGACTACCCATCCAATGAAAAATACAATACCTACACATGATGACTTTTTGATCAATAAATGCTAAGATATAAATATCTTTTTTATATAATCAATTAAATGGAGGAATATTCATGAAAGATGGATTTATAAGAGTAGGTTGTGCAAATTTTGAAGTATCGTTAGGTCAAGTTCAACACAATGCACAAAAAATCATATCTTATGTTAAAGAAGCCAATGAAAAACATATCAAAATTCTTGTTTTTCCAGAGCTTTGTTTAACTGGATATACAATTGAAGATTTATTTTATCAAAAACGTGTTTTAAACGAAGTCAACAAACAAATCACTACTATATGTGAACAGACAAAAGATTTAGATATATTGTTTACTTTTGGTTGTCCAATGGTTTTGAAAAACAAACTTTATAACTGTGCCATAACAGTATGTCATGGAGATATATTAGGTGTTGTTCCTAAAACATATATCCCTACATATCATGAGTTTTATGAAGGACGTCATTTTGCCAGTGCTTTAGACAATGATGAAGTCATTACAATCAATGGTCAGACTTATCCATTTTCTTCACGTTTATTATTTGAATGTCAGAGTCATCCTGAATTAAAAATCGGTATTGAAATCTGTGAAGATTTATGGGCACCTTTACCACCAAGTACCTTACATTGTTTAAATGGAGCAACATTAATTTTGAATCCTTCTGCCAGCAATGATTTGACATCAAAATCAGATTATCGTCGTCTATTGGTCACTTCTCATAGTGCCAGACTCATTTGTGGCTATGCTTATTGTAATGCTGGATTAGGTGAGTCTTCTACTGATGTTGTTTTTAGTAATCATCATTTGATTGCTGAAAATGGAAGTCTTTTAGCTCAATCTCAACAATATAGTGAAGGTATCATCTTTGCTGATATGGATATGGAAAAAATAGTAAGTGAACGTGTGGAAATGACAACTTATGATAATCGTCAGGATCATTATCAGATCATACCTTTTTCATTACAGGATGAAGATATTGAACTGACACGCACATATGATCCACATCCTTTTGTACCAAGCAATAAGGATCAACGTGCAATGCGTTGTCAGGAAGTTTTTGATATTCAAATTCATGGTTTGATTCAAAGATTAAAAGCTGCACATATCAAAAAAGTCGTCATTGGGATTTCAGGTGGTTTAGATTCTACCCTTGCATTACTTGTTGCTAATATGGCTTATCAAAAATTAGGATATCCATCTCAGGATATTATTGCTGTAACAATGCCATGTTTTGGAACAACATCTCGTACTAAAAACAATGCTTTAAAAATGATGGAAGAATTAAATGTCACTTCCTTAACAGTGGATATTGGGGATGCTGTTAAGCAGCATTTCAAAGATATTCATCATGACGAAAATGTTCATGATGTGACATATGAAAACTGTCAAGCAAGAGAACGTACACAAGTTTTGATGGATATCGCCAATCAAGAGGGTGGCATTGTCATTGGAACTGGTGATTTATCAGAAGTGGCTTTAGGATGGTCTACATATAACGGTGATCATATGAGCATGTATGCTGTTAATGTTTCTGTTCCTAAAACACTTGTTAGATATTTAGTTGATTATGTTTCTTCTTTGTATGCTGGAAAACCCCTTCATGATACATTACAGGATATTTTAAATACTCCTGTTTCACCAGAACTTTTACCAGCTAAAGATAATGAAATTGTTCAAAAAACAGAAGATATCGTCGGTCCTTATGAACTCCATGATTTCTTCTTATATCATCATGCCAGATTCCACTATGAACCAAGAAAACTTTATCGTATTGCCTGTCATACTTTTAAGGAACAATATGATAAGCAAACCATTAAAAAATGGCTGACAACATTCTATCGCCGTTTCTTTACACAACAATTTAAACGTTCATGTATTCCAGATGGTCCAAAAGTTGGTAGCGTCGCTTTATCTCCTCGTGGGGATTTACGAATGCCTAGTGATGCCAATGTGGAATTATGGTTAAAAGAATGTGAATGTCTATAGAAAAAACCTGATAATAAATCAGGTTTTTTACATATATAAACATTTAATCATGATTTTGATAAATCACAGTATAATGATTTGAGTTATCTAAATGGTATTGTCGTATTTCTCGAATATGATGATTTGAATTGTCAATTTCATATAGATATCCAGAATTTTCACCCGATAATAAAGAATAATACGCTTCGATTCTATAAATACCGGGTTCTATTTCTTCTAATTTTGCTTCTTTAAAATATCCCATTGAAGTTCCTGAACTCATTTCTATGACAATCTGTTCATTGAAAACTTGAACATCTTCTTGCTGAACTTCAACAAGATAAGTTGTTTTCCAATCTAAAAAAAGTAAAGCAACAATCAAAACAAATAAACCTATAATCAAATAGACAATCTTTTTTGCTTTTAACATTTTCATCCCTCTTTATCTACATCATACTTAACAATTCTTATATACGATTTTTCCAATATTGCACTACTGAAACTTCAGGATGTTCATGATCCCAATGAGCTTCATGTCTTTCAAAATAACCAATAACTTGTCCCTTGACTCTTACAGGTACAAAAAACTCTCTTTCTCCAGTTTTCTGATTGAGTGTTTCAAACATTTCATCTTCCCCTTGATCAGCTCTTTGTAGAAAAGCTTCAATCTTTTGACGAGAATTTTCATTATGACAACAAAATAAACTTTGTCCAACTTGTACGCGTCCAGCATATCTTTCTTTAGCCACTTTATTCATATATCGTACAATATGATGGCGGTCAACAAAAACAATCTCGTAAGCGTAGGCATCTAAAATACCAGCTAAAATGTCAAATGTGATTTCCATTTTTCTTCTCTCCTTTCATATGCTGCCAATAACATAACAAACTAACCAGACTAAACAAAGCCCCTAACAACATAACCCACTCAATTTTTTGATTTCCGGCAACTCCAAAACTCATATTTGTAAAAACACCAACCATATTCATAATCATCGAATAAATAGAAAGCATAGTGACTCTTAAATGACTCTCAACCATGTGATTCATTATAGATTGTGATAAGGGTGTATACAACGCTTCTACAAAAGTTAGTATAAACACACCTGCAATGGATAACCATGCAATATGATAAAATCCCATCACTAGACACGATAAGAAACAAAGACTTATTAATCCCATCATTAATTGTTTTTCTTGAATATATTGAGCAAGTTTTCCAAGTATTGCACTACAAAACGGAATAAAATTCATTAATATAGCTAACCAGCCAAAATAAATCATAGGAATATGACTTGCTTTCCATTGGATTTGATTATAAAAAACACTTATTGTATGTGTTGTTTCTAATATAAAAGCAGTAGAAATCAAAAATAATATGATTCTCTTTTGTTTCCATAAATCTGAAAACAAACTTCTCAAATGATGTGAATTTCCTCGCTTTTCTACCGGTATATCATTCAAGAAAAAAGATAAACCAAAAGCTATCAAATAAGGAAAAATGGTCAAAAACGCTGCTTTTTCTACATCTTGAATCCACAATGAAAAAGTCAGTGATGCTATCATCATACCAGCAACACCACAGGCATGATAATAACCAAAGATACGTGGATTCTCCATTTTTCCAGTTGATAAATATAAAAATACACTGTCACAACCCGAAAGTCCAGAAACTGTTAATGCAAGTAAAATTCTTTCTAATAAAAACATCCAAAAGCTATAAGCCTGATAAAAAATGATTTTAGATACAAAATACAATCCATAACATGATATGAGTGTTTTCTTATAGCCAAAACGATCACCTATATATCCCATAGGGATTTCTAATATAAAAACAAAAATTGAAAAAAAGCTTTCAATCAGTCCCATTTCCACTAAAGACAAACCATGACTCTGTCTATATAAAGTAGCTATAGAGCCATAAAAAACCATTCCTTGCAGCCATTCAATCGCAAACAAGAGATAGATATTTCTTTTATTCATAAATAAAATAGTCCTTTCTTCATATGATAAAAACATCTACATAAAAATGTAGAAAAAATATAAATTTCAGTTCGTTTTTATCAAATTAAAAAAAGCACCATCTCTATCCCTCCATATATTTTTATTATAGTATAGTCCAACATATCAAAGCAACAATTTTGTCATTTCAAAGACAACATTCTTTTTTTCATGTATAATAGAAAACGAGGTGAAAACAATGCAAATCATAACAGGTTTAAATCAACATTATAAACGCAATCATATCATTCAAAAATATGTTCAGGAAGCCAATCAGCATCCTTTCCATCAATATATTTATATATGTGATAATCCCCATGTCATTGAACAATATTTTTTTCAATATACTCACTGTTTAGTGAATATTCAAATCATGACATGGAAGCAATATTTAAAACAACTTCAAGTGCAATACCATCTCACTAAACATCATCTTGTTTCTTCCATAGAAGCAATCTACCATTTAAGACGTATCTTAAAAGAAGAAACTTTTCATTGTTTTGATATGGATTATCCCCTTCCTTTTATTAAAGAACTCTTTCCACTCATTCAAGACTATGAACATTATCAGATAAATTATCCAACAATAAATCATGAAAAAATTGATGATTTTATGCATATCTATCATTCATTTCTACAATCATTAGATAATGAAACACATCTGACAATGGAGAGATTCTTTAATCATGTGAATTTTACACATCATGATACTTTAATCATTGAAGCGGACTCCCTTTATATGACACAATCCCAAAAACTGATTGAACGTCTATCCAAAACATGTGAAGTTATCTGTTTATATACTTATCAGGATGATGAACGTCTATTTAACTTACCATATCAATCTTTCTGTCAAGACAGTCATATCATTGATCAGCCAAATATCTTGACTAACCATCTTTTTGATTATGAGCCTGTGCCTCAGCAGGACAATCATCATATGTATACATTTGTGGCAGGAACACCTTATCAGGAAATTCAACGTGTTGTTTATACTATTTATCAAAAAGTTGTAGATGAAAAGAAACACTTTCGCGATTTTACAATCATTTATCCTCAACAAAGCTACCGAGATGATTTGCTTTATGTCTTAGATTCATTACATATTCCTCATTCACTACCACATCAAAAACAACGTCAATATGAACAGAGTTATCAACGCATTTTACAACAGCTCCAACAATCTTCAAGTTCCTGCTTTCATGATATAGCGATGGAACTATTAACTTTAGATCTTGATACTGAATATATCCATTATCTCAAAGAAATCTCTGAATTAAAGGGACATATAACACCTGAAGAATTCAAAGAATTCTTTCAAATGACATTTCCTCAAACTATTCAAAGTTCAGAAAAAAAACAAGATGAAGTTCATGTCTGTATGATTGGTGAAGAAAGCTATTTTCCTCAAACCCACCTTTTTATATTAGGAATGAACGAAACCATTCTTCCTCAAAGTATAAAAGATACAGCCTTATTATTAGATGAAGATATTGAATTATTAAGAAAGCAGCAAATTTCTTCCCCTCTCACAACAAGTGAATTATTAGGAATTCATCAAAATCATATTTTGAAACTTCTTTCTACTCCTTATGATACATTAACCATTTCCTACCCTATGACATCTTTAACTGGAGAAACACTTTTACCATCTTCACTCTATAAACAATTAACGAATATGTTTACTTTTCAAAAACTTCCTGCCTTAGAGTTTTTACCTATCGAAGACTTTTATGTACAGGGAGGACAAAGTCCTGATAAAGATACCTTAAACAAGCATATTGCTCAATATCAGGCAACAAAAAATCAGCCTGTACAACTCCCTATAGATTTGGCACAAAATCTATATAGTTCCTATCTTTCTGTCAGTCAAATTGAAACATATAATAAATGTCCTTTTCTCTATTTTATTCAATATGGTTTAGGTGTTTTTCCACCACAGGAACAAAAATTAATGCCTAATGAATTAGGTTCGTTGATTCACTATGTTCTTTCTATGACGATTGATCAAGAAAAAGATATAAATCATCTTGTTGATCAATATATTCATGATCATGACATTCTCCAACAAAAAATCAGCCAGCAGCCATTAAATCAATTCTTTATTGAACAATTAACAGATGATTTACATATGACTTTAAAAGTTTTAAAATACTTTTTAAAAACTGGACATTTTCAAGTGGAATATAAGGAAAAGAAAGTTCTAGACCAGATTCATGATATTGCTTTTAAAGGGTTTGTTGACCGTATTGACACTTATGATCATTATGTTTCTATCATTGATTATAAGTCCAGTGCCAAAAATATAGATTTGAATCTTGCGATGCAGGGATTTCAAATTCAAATGCTTATCTATCTTGACATGGTCACAAAAATGACTCAAAAAGATCCCGGTGCTGTTTTATACTTCAATACCAAAAAACGTATTTTAAGTGTGCAACAAAATATGAATAAACCTATTGAAGAAGATGAATGGATGAAACAATATCGCTATGGTGGTTATGTTATTGATGATGGAAGTCACCAAAGCTTATTAAATTTAGATCCCACTTTTGATAAACGTTCATCACTTATTCCTGTCACCTATGTCAAAAGTAAAGATGAGTATAAAGGACAGATATTAACGATAGAACAGCTACATATCTTATTTGATAAAATCAGTGAGCATATCTATGAACTGTATCAACATATGATGGAAGGGCATATTGAAATTGCACCTAAAGGTAGTGATCAAAAAGCAACACATACCCTTGTCAATCCTTGTTTTTACTGCCCATATCATAGTGTTTGTAGCTTTGATGTCTTTTATAATGATTATCAGCTTGTTGAATTTTTAGATGTTGATTCCATACTTGGAGGTGAAGAAGATGCCATTTAATGCTGGTCAGTTAAAAGCAATCCAACAAAGAAATTCTTCAATATTAGTCAGTGCTCCCGCTGGAAGTGGAAAGACGAAGATTCTTGTCAGTCGTATTATCGAACTTTTAAAAGAAGGTTATGAAATTTCAGATTTTTTAGTTGTGACATTTACACAGGCTGCTGGTCATGAAATGAAACAGCGATTAACTGAAGAACTCAATACGCTTGTATCTTCTCCTATTGATGAAAAATTAAAAAACCACTTACAAAAACAATTATTTGATCTTCCCCATGCTTATATTACGAATTTTCATGGTTTTTGTAATTTATTACTGATGAAATATGGTTATTTAATTGGCATTATGCCTGGTTTTGAAATCAATAGTGATCCGACAATGATCAAAAAAGAAGTCTTACAGGAATGTTTGAATCAATGGGTTCAAGACCAGCATATTCGTGATTTCCTGACACTTTATTTTCCCGGATATTCTTTAGATGATTTTCAAACATTACTTTTATCTATTGATAATATTTCACATTCCATTGATCATTTTTATGACTTTATTGATCAGATGAAAACTTCTTATTATGACAATTTGTCTTCTTTAGAAGATTGGCCTTTATTCCCTTATTTAAAAAATATTTTTTATGATGAATTAACCATGGCCATGAATAAATTAATTGAATTACAGATTTTCTGCGAAGACAATCAGCTCATCGACTTTTATGAAAGACCCGATGAACAAACAGAAAGAAATCAATTGTTAAAAGTGCCTTTTGAAGCCTACTATGATTATATAGATGAACGTCTACAGGCATTATCACATTCTATGACTTATGATACATTTGTATCTTTAATGAATGCCTCTATAGATAAATCTTATAATATGTCATGGAAAGAGGTTGATCCTCAAGTCAAAAAAGAATTTACGAAGATGAAAAGTGCTGTTTTATCTTCCTACCAAAAAGCCTGTCAGTCTTATTTAGAAGAAGATAGTCAAGACTTTATCAAAAAATTACAGATCAGCTCTCAAGTGATAGATATGTTGCTTTGTAAAGGTCAACTTCTAGACCAATTTCAACAGGCTTATCAACAAAGAAAAAAAGAACTTAATCAATTAGATTTTGCAGATTTGGAAAATTATACACATCAGTTACTTTTACCTGAATATGGTGTTGTTGATATTTTGTATCATCGTTTAAAAGAAATTATGATTGATGAATATCAGGATACCAATCAAATACAGGAGTCTTTAATTGCTTTAATTGCTCAATATCAAGAGCCATTCATTCCATTATTTATGGTTGGAGATATGAAACAATCTATTTATCGTTTTAGACAGGCTGATCCTCAAATCTTTTTAGATAAATATAATCGTTTTTCTTTATCAGATGAAGAATGTCTACAAAGTCAAACAAGAAGAATTGACCTTGTCTTTAATTATCGTTCTTCAAAGATTGTTTTAGATTCTATTAACTATATTTTTAATCAAATCATGGATAGTCAAATTGGTGGTTTAGAATACTATTTAGATGACAGTGCCCGTTTAAACTATGATTATGATGGAAAAGAAGGTGGTCATCAAAAAGAAGCACGAGAACGATTCTTTAAAGATGATATGAAAAAAACAGAAATATTAATTGATATTTATGATCCTGCATCATCTTTGGATAAAGATCAGTATGAAGCACATATGGTAGCACAAAAAATATTGAAATTAAAAGAATCAATGACTTTAGATGGTCGTTCTGTATCTTATAAAGATATGGTTGTTCTCATGCGTTCCACTGTTTCTTTCTTAACTTTTAAAAAGGTTTTTGACCAATATCACATTCCTAATCATATTGTATTATCACAAGGATTCTTAAAAGCCAACGAAATAGAAAACATGTTAACATTTTTAAAGGCTATTGATAATCCCTATCATGATATTGCCTTATTAAGCGTCATTACACAGCCTTATACATGTTCTTATATTCCATTAGATAAAATTGCTCAGTTAAAGATTGACTACCCAGATAGATCTCTTTACGAAAGATTACAGCTTTGTGATGATGAACAGATTCAAAATTTCTTATCTATTTTTGAAGAATTAAGACGTTTTGCTTACGAAAATTCACCTTATGATATTTTAAGAAAGATATATGAATTGACAGATTATCCATTATTTGTTTGTCAGTTAATCAATGGTGAACAAAGAAAAGCCAATCTCCAGCTTTTATTAGAACTTGCGAAAAACGCTCAACAACAATATCCTTATCTTCATGATTTTATGGAAATGATGGAACAATCTTCAGATGTCGCTCCAGCTATTGTTGCATCGCAAAATGATGATTATGTTGAATTTATGACAATACATAAATCAAAAGGTCTTGAATTCCCTATTGTTTTTGTCTGTCAGACACATAAACAATTCAATACACAAGACAGTAAAGAACGTTTTATGATTGATAAACAGTTAGGAATTGCGATTAAGCCTAGAGTATATGTTTCAAACGAACAATTTGGGCAAATGACTGTCGAATATGATAATTGTTATCGTAATATGATTGCCAGACATCAGTTAGATGAATCAATTAATGAAGAAATGCGTATTTTATATGTCGCTTTAACACGTGCTTCACAAAAACTGATACTAACGGGTGTTTTAAAAAGTATAGATGAAATTAGAGATACGATGAACAAACTCATTATCAATGAACATCCCGATATTTATCATAAAAAAGGAGCCGAACATGTTTTACTTTATAATCGTATACGTAAAACAAATAATTATCTATCTTGGATATTAGCAGCTGTATGTCGCCATCCTCAAATTCTTCATCAATATCTGGACATACCAGAATTAGCTGATTTAGCACAAAAGCTGCAAAAATATCATTTTGAAAAACATCTGATTTTTGACTCTACAGAACACGCTATGTTTTCATTATCACTGACAACAGATCAGGAACTTGAAAAGAATATCATTTTGACAGCTCATCAGAAAAACAATCTTGATAATCAAACACAGCAATATTATCAAAATTTTCAATATCCTTATGATACAACCAACCCATTAACACTTGCTGTGACAAAACTTCCTCATGTTCATGACAATGATTATTCTATTATAGCTGATGAAAGTGAGAATATAACACTGAGTGCCAGTGACAAAGGAACACTCGTTCACTTGCTTTTAAGTTATCTGACTTTTGAACATGATGACATTAAAACATTGATACAACAGCTTTATGATGAAGCTTTAATTGATGAAACCGGTCGAGATATTTTATACGATTACCAAAAAGAAATACAAGGATTTATTGATAGTCCATATTACCAGATGATTCAACAGGCAAGTCATATTTATAAAGAAAAACCATTTTCTTACTATGACGAAACACTCCAACAAATCATTCATGGTATTTTTGACCTTGTCTTTGTATATCATGATAAAATCTATGTTTTGGATTATAAGACAGACCGTATCAAGAAAGAAAGCACTAATCAACAACTGATTCAAAAACATCAAGTACAATTAGATTATTATAAAAAAGTTTTAAAAGATATGTATCATCAAGATGTTCAAGCCATTGTTTATTATTTACATATTGCACGTGGTATTGAATTTTAAAGGGTCTGAAATTCAGACCCTTTAAAAATATCTTCTTCTTTTGTTTCTAAATGAATATTTGTATGTCATTGTATAACGGGGATGATTTTGGTAAAGCATATATAATCCTACACATTCTAAAGGAATAGACAATGCTAAAATGATTGTCAGATCTGGTAAAATCAATAAATGTGGATTCAACATACCAAGCAAAAAACTAACAATAAAGATAAAGATTGTAAAAATCTTACCCAACTTCATTAAAACCGTTCCCTCAGCTTTTTTAAGATTCAAAAATTCTATTCCTATCAATAATCCTACTACAAAAGCTGTCAAAGTCTTTGCAATCAATGCACTCTCCATAAAACCAACACAAACCAATATGATATAAGGTATCATCATTCCTAAAATTTTATTCATAAATAACATCCCGTCCTTTTTTATCATTATAATTGACATATCTTGTCGTTTCAAGTCAAAGATTGGAAAATATATAATACTGTTAAACAGACAAGGATAATTGACTGATTTCATTCACATTGAATCATTCATTTTTCATTGATATAATATGTATAGATATTACAATTTAATGGAGGAAATCAAGTATGAAAGATTCAAGTCTTATCACAATCATTGGTTTTATAATGTATATCATCTTATCTATAATAGATAAGTTTATATATACTGTTCCCAATATCATTTACATCCCTATTGGCATTTTAAGCATCATCTTTGTTTTAATGGGGTCTTTTATCAATCTAAAAAGTAAGTGAAAATAGAAAAGCGGTGGTTATTTCAATCAGCCGCTTTTGTATACTCAAATCAAGATTAGCATCATTGTTTAAACAATCTATCTATATTTCATTTTCAATACAACATACTTTATTTTTCAACTCATGATAACTTATATTTTCAATAATATAATGAAAGACACTCTCAATTTGTATTTCACTACATGACTCAATCCAAAGACTATCTTGATGATATTTTTCCTCAATAAGTTTCTTAGCACTTTCTAATTTTCCTCGCTTTATACCTTCTTCTCAGTTTCGCATCATTCTACTTTCAATAAGCAATCTTTCTTGTTCAATCCCATAACTTTTAATCATTTCTTCATCACTTTGAATAAATTTTTGATGCATATTCATAACTTCTTCAACCAAACTATTTAACTCACTATAAGAATGTGGTTGATTATGTGTAAATAAATAATCCAATTGTTCCATTATATGTAATGGCTTTAAATTCCTCCTTCAATAACTGTAAATGCAACAATATTGTTTTGACTTTTTCACCATTATAAGTTAATTGTCTATGAATATCACCTTTTTATATCACATGATAATAATGAGAAAAAGACTTTATAGGTTTTACTGTATAAAAAATGAGCTGATATACATTTTTAAGATAGATATAATTCAGTCCCATCTGTTCTTGATAATTAATTCATCTTTCACTATATCTTAAAAAACGAATTTCATCTTCTAACTGAATGTCATAATTATTCATTTCAAAATCATATAAACGTCCATGATCATCTTCCACAACAACATCAAGAATTAATTTCTTATTTTGATAAGAACTTTTAAAAGTTTTACTATTTCTAACATATGTCTTTTGAATCGTGTTATCCCCTGATATATACTGGCATAAAAACATCTTAGTCTAGAACTATAAATCAAAAGATAGTGAAAGAAATAATCGTATTTGAACTGATAAATCTTTTGTTGACATTGATTACACATATATAGAGTCCTCCTTGTTATTACCCTTCTACTTCTATATACGCAAAAATCATGTCATTTTTCTTTTTTATTTTTCAATTTTCTACATTTATTATAACATTTATATATAAATTCATAATAAGCAAATATATTATATCTCATTATCTTTAATATGAATTTGAAATTGCACACCCTTTTCACTATTGGTCACACAATATGAAAATCCATGTAAGTCTAATATAGCTCGACATATTGCTAATCCTAATCCTGTGCCATGACGATCTCCAGACACATATGTATCCCATATTTTAGTTATTTGCTCATCACTTAAATGATGACCTTCATTTTCAAATTTCAAGCTTCCATTTTCATAATTCAGATAAATATGTCCATCTTGAGGTGTATGTTTGATAGCGTTACTCATGAAATTTTGAAAAACAATCTTGAGTTCTTTGAAATCTCCTTGAATATGTGGAAATTCATCTCCCATCACAACATGAATATGTTTTTTTTTAGAATAGGCGCAAATGTTTCTATAATTGACACTAATAAATCCTCTAAATCAATATCTTCCTTATGTAATTCCACTTTACCAGATTCTAATCTTGATAAATCTAGCATAGCCATAATCAATTGATTAATATGCTCTATTTCTTGATGAATGGCACTTAAATATTGTTGTTTCTTAAGATCATCTTTTCTAGCTTCAATTAATTCTATATATCCATTAATAATACTTAATGGTGTTTTGATTTCATGAGTAAAATTCGCAATGAACTCTTTTCTCATACCTTCTAATTTTTTTACATATTCTATTTCATCATTTAATTGTTGAATTGTTGTTTTTAATTGTTGGCTCATTTGATTAATATTATGTGATAATACACCTAATTCATCTTTAGCTTTTTCATTAAGATGAATATCAAAATCATTATTTGCAATAGATAAAGTAGCTTGACTCATCTTTTTAATACGCCTTGTCAATATATATGAAATCAATAAAGATATCATTATACAAACAATAAAGGAAATGATATAAATAATCATTTTAGAGTAAATGACTTGATGTGTAATTCTGCCAATCGCGTTAAGGTCATATGTATAAAAAACAAGATAACCATCTACATCTTGAACGTCATAATCTCCAAATTCGCTATTTTCAATTGGTTTGGCATTTTTAGAGATTAATGGTTTACAATGAATAGAATATAAAGTGCCATCTTTTTCCTCTACACCGCCTACACCTGATGAAAATGTTTCACCATATTGAGGGAACAATGAAGATACATAATCACGAACAATACCATCATGTTTTTGATAATTATCTTCATGAAAATCATCATATTCATCTAGGTATAGCCCTTGAGCAGATAAAAGACAATTCGCACTTTCATATGTTTCAAAATACATCGTATAAATCTTTTCATTATTTTGTCGATGATTTAGGAAAATCTGCTTATCAATAGATAAATATGAAATATCATCAATCTTCATAGATACATTGGAATTATTTTGAGAATCATATCCAGTAAAAGCTATATTTACAGGAAGTTGATTATTTTCAACGTGTTTTCTGAGAATATTTTCTATTTGTTTTTGTTGATCTATAGAAATTTGAGAGAGATTGATTTGGAGATAAGTTGTTATTCCATCTTTTTCATTTCTTAACGTTAAATAAGGAGTATTGTGTTCACGTAGATTATAGACCATCTCAAAATCTGGATTCAATACAAAGACTGAGTCTATTTTATAACCATCTTCTGCTTCTAAAGCCTGTTCTATACCTTCATAAAATGAAGAATTTAAATCATTATATTTTTGATTATAAAGAATAGATAATTGCTGCCTTAAAACTTCAATATTATATATATTATCATTTTGAATATAGATATGAGATTTTTCTCGGTGAAAATCAAGAGTCACATTTAAGACTTGAATTAATACAAAACTCATGAAAACTAAAATAAAAATCTTTTTTCCTAATGTCATTTTAAACATTGTCTTCATCACTTACCACCACCTTTAACATATATCCTGTTTTGATAACAGTTTGGATATAACACGCATATTTTCCTAGTTTTTTACGTAACTTCTTGATATATGTATCAACTGCCCTTCCATCACCATAATAATCATATCCCCATATATGATCTAAAATCTGTTGCCGTGTCAATAACTGATTCACATGCATACATAAATATTCTAAAAGTTCGTACTCTTTATGTGCTAATGAGATTCGTTGCTGATCTATGATTAGAATACGATTGATACGATCTAATTGAAGATGGCCAACAGTTAATATATTTTCTTCTTTTTTCTGATCACGTTTAATCATGGCGATAACTTTAGCATGTAATAATGATAACTGAAAAGGTTTGATGATATAATCATCCGCTCCTAGTTGATATGCCAGTAACTGATTTTCTTCTTGTGATAAAGCACTCATAAAGATAACAGGTCTTTTTGTTTTTAATCTTAATTGTTTACAAACTTCATAACCATCAATACCCGGCATCATAATATCTAGTAATATCAAATCAATTGTTTCATTGATTATATTTAATGCTTCATAGCCTTGTGTTGCTTCAACGACTTCAATGCCTTTTAATGAAAAATAATCTTTGATAATTTGACGAATATGAAACTCATCTTCAATAACCAATATTTTATACATTCTTTTCACCTCGACTTCATCTTAACATGCTTTTGTGGAATTGAAGTGGAATCGAAAGTATAAATGTTATAAGTCTTCACAAAAACGTGACATTTTATGACAAATTATGTTAAAATCATAACGTTTTAATAGATGAGGAGAGGAAAAATGAATAAAGAAGAAAATGTAACGACTGTAAGTGATGAAAATATTTATAAACTCAATGGACGTGTTCCATTGAAAAAAGCTATTTCTTTTGGTTTACAACATGTTTTAGCGATGTTTGTCGCAAATCTTGCGCCTGTTATTATTGTCTGTGGAGCAGCTGTTGTCAGAGGTTCTGGTGAGCATTTGACATCAGCTGAAATTACTTCTATTTTACAATGTGCAATGTTTGCGGCTGGAATTGGAACTTGTATGCAACTCTATCAAATATGGAAAATTGGTTCTAAATTGCCTATTGTCATGGGAGTGAGTTTTACCTTTTTAGGAAGTTTATTAGTTATATCAACAAATCCATCTTTAGGTTATGAAGGTATGATTGGCGCTGTTATTCTCGGTGGTATTTTTGAAGGGTTAGTTGGATTAAGTGCAAAATACTGGAAAAGATTTTTAACACCTGTTGTTTCTGCGTGTGTTGTAATTGCGATTGGTCTATCACTGCTATCAGTAGGAATGGATTCTTGGGGTGGTGGTTCTGGTGTTGAAGACTTTGGTGCATGGTACCATCTTCTTGTTGGAACTTTTACGCTTATTGTATGTTTAATATCACATTATCGTTTAAAAGGTATTTATAAAAACTTAAATATTCTTGTTGGTTTAATTTTTGGATATTTATTATCTGTTATTTTGACAGTCACAGGAATTGCGCCAATGGTGGACTTTTCTAATATTGCGGAAACGATTCATCAAATTGGATATTTCAGTATTCCAAAATTAGTATTCTTTACAGAACATATGCCTGTCTTTGATTTAGGTGCTTTCTTCACTATTGCTATTGTCTTTTTAGTTTCAGCTGCTGAAACGACTGGCGCAACAACAGCTGTCTGTAAAGGAGCTTTAAATCGTGATATTAAAATGGAAGAACTTCAAGGTTCATTAGCTGTAGATGGATTTTCAAGTGCTATTTCTGGATGTTTTGGTTGTCTCCCTTTAACATCTTTTAGTCAAAATGTTGGTTTAGTCACAATGACACAAGTCATCAACCGTTTTACTATTTTCATGGGAGCTTTAATCCTGATACTAGCATCGTTATTTCCACCTCTAGGGGCTTTCTTTCAATCATTACCTCAATCAGTTTTAGGTGGATGTACAGTGATGATGTTTGGTTCTATCATGTATGAAGGTATTAAAATGTTAAAAGATAATACTTTTGATGAACGTACAATGATCATTGTTTCACTTGCCTTTTGTATTGGGGTTGGTGTCACTCAAACTTCTGGAAATTTCTTTACATGTTTCCCATCAGTTGTTGGAGAAATCTTTAATGGAAATGCAGTTGCAGGAGTCTTTGTTGTATCATTATTATTAAGTTTAGTCTTACCTGAAAAGAAAAAGAAAAAAGGAAATGAGAATATGTAAAAAGCATATTCTTGTTTCCTTTTTATATACTATCAACAATCATACTTTGAATCTGAAAAATAAAACTCTACACCAGATTCAACATTTTGAACACCATAATCATAATGATGAAGCTGTAAAATAGCCTGACATATAGCTAAACCTAAACCACTGCCCTGATGATCATGTGTCACAAAAGTATACCAGATATCTGATAAGTGTTCTTCATCAATATGTGAACCTTCATTGATGATAGAAAATCCGTGATCAATCGTTATATAAATATGTCCTTGTTCTGGAGTATGTTTTAAAGCATTGGATAAAAAATTATGTATTACTGTTTCTAATAGCTTACGATCACCTTGAATCATAGGATGTAGAACTTTGATATCCACTTGAATATGCTTTTTCATCAATAAGACTTCATATTCATCAACAATTTCCGTTACACTATTTTCTAAATCAAATTCTTCTTGATGAAGCTCTACTTTTCCAGCTTCAAGTCTTGAAAGTGACAACATGGATTGAATCAGCTGATTGAGTCTTTCTGTTTCTCGATGAATGATTGATAAATATTTTTCTCTTTCTTCCTGACTTGTCGCTTCTTCAATTAATTCACTATAACCATTAATAATACCTAGGGGTGTTTTCATTTCATGCGTAAACTGATTCACAAAATCTTTTCTTAATCCTTCCAGCTTTTTAACATGTTCAATTTCCTGATTCAACTGTTCCATTGTGTTTTTTAACTGAGAAGACATACTTTGAATACTTTTCGCTAATGAACCAATTTCATCATGAGAACGGATATTGATTTCTTCATCAAATTGATTATTTTTAATTTTTAATGCTACTTTTTCTAATGCTTGAATAGGTCTGCTGATTGTCCATGACACCAATAGTGATATACATATGACAATACAAAATGCTCCTAAAAACAATCCCCAATTCTCTTCAAAATACTGTTGAACCATAAGGCTATCAATATGCGCCTGGTCTTCCATTCCAATAACTACTGCATATAAATCCTGGTCTTGGTCTTCCCAATCTGTGAGTCCTGTCATACCAATATAATAGTAATGTCCATGATAGCTTGTATAATAGGCCGTCATGTACCCATGGTGTTTAAGTTGAAGGACATGTTCAAGATCTTTTTGTTGGCTTAAAAACAATTGAGAATCATATTGACTTTGAATTGATTTTTCGCCATCTATACAAAACTGATTAACACTTGCTGATTGGATTTGATGCTGATCCAATTGACCATAACTGTCTTCACCCCATTGAAGATAAATCAATTGTTCATCGTCTAATACATATTTGACTTCAGCCTCACCAGGAATAGAATAACTATAATCAGTTAATTTTTGCATCAGATATGTCTTTAAACTTTGTCTTTGTGACAAAGATAAGTCGGCAATAGATATGTAAATTGATGAATCATCATAGATATGAATATAATTATCTAAATAAGGACTTAGAGAAAACCATTTGACAACTTTATCATCTTGTTGAATTAAACATTGATAAAGGTTATTGTTTTCACTGATATAATCAATAGAATTTATTTTTTGAATCACTTCATCATATTGAGGATAATGATCATATTCAATACCTAATTGTTGTTGGAGATTATCAAGATCATCAAAATCAATGATACTTTGAAGAAGATAATGATTTGTAGAGTCAATACGATTTTGAATATTGATTTTGGTTGATACAGCTAAAATCATAATAAAAGCTAACATGATCAAAACAAAAATCTTAACACTAATCTTTGTTTTCATTTTCTTCACCATCCTTAAATAAATATCCAACCTTAAAAACTGTTTGAATATAATATTGATATTTTCCCAACTTTTTTCTTACTTTCTTGATATATGTATCTACGGCTCTCGCTTCTCCATAGTAATCATATCCCCATATAGCATCTAAAATTTGTTATCTTTCTAATAAACGATAAGGATTTTTCGTTAAATATTCTAATAATAAATATTCTTTATGAGTGAATTCTATGTGTTGACTATCAATGTAAACTTGGTGATTGGTATAATCAATCTGTAAATGATGAAAAGTTTTGATATTGGATACTTGTGGATCTTGTCTTTTACAGATAGCTAAGCATTTTGCATACAAAATAGATGGTAAAAATGGTTTGGTTATATAATCATCCCCACCTAACTGATACGTTTGAAGCTGATTGTCTTCCTCACTTAAAGCACTTATAAAAATAATAGGACATTGATATTGATAGCGAATCTGTTGACAAACTTCATAACCATCAATACCAGGCATCATAATATCTAATAAAACAAGCTGAATTTGAGAATGCATAAGTGATAATCCCTGATGTCCATCACAGGCTTCAATAATCTGGATTTCTCGCTTTTCAAAATAAGTTTTAATAATATGCCTGATATCAAAATCATCTTCAATAAGCAATACCTGATACATACTCCCACCTTCTTTACTTTTATCATAAAAAGGACTTGTGTAAAATTTGTGTAAATCTTCTATTCTTATTTTATCATAAAAAGAAAAGACGTTTATATCAAAACGCCTTTATAAAGATAAACCTTTTTCATATGCTTCCTGTAATTTTAAAGGTGGAATATAGGGTTGATGTGATTCATCATGACAACCTCCAGCGAGAACAGATCCTAAACTTTTCCAGCCTAGTGCCTTTGTATAAAAAGAATAAAAAGATAATGCCTGTTCAAAAGTCCAAAAATGATTATCCCCAGCACTCATCAATAAGAATGTTTCTTTATATGGATATTCATCATTTTGAGAAATCGCATATAAACGATCAATAAAGCACTTTAATCTTCCTGAAATAGACCAGAAATAAAGGGGTGAAGCCAGTACCAATGTATCGGCCCATTCAAACATGGCATAATATTCCTGCATACTATCTTGAATGACACAGTGATGTTGATTGATCTGACAAGCACCACAGCCTTGACATCCCTGTAAATTTTTTGATAATACAATTCGTTTCACTTCATGCCCTGCCTGAATAGCTCCTTTTTCAAAAGCCCTAGCCAACTGATCCGTATGCCCATTTATATTTCCACTTCCAACAACAATAAGTATTCGACGCATTCTTTTTCTCTCTTTTCCTATTTGTATCATATCACTCCCTCTCCCCTATAACAAATACTTATACTTTATATAGTTATATGCTTACTAAGCATATAGTGTTATAATATAGCTAAAGGAGTGAACAATTATGGAATTACGAGTTTTACAATATTTCCTAGCTATTGCCAGAGAAGAAACAATATCAGGAGCAGCGCAACAATTACATATCACACAACCCACTTTATCTCGTCAAATCAAAGAATTAGAAGATGAACTAGGGAAAACTTTATTTGTAAGAAGTAATAAAAAAATCACATTAACAGAAGAAGGCATGATACTCCGTCAACGTGCTGAAGAAATTGTGAATCTGGTAGATAAAACGGAACTGGAAATAAGGTCTACTGATTCTCATTTAAAAGGTGAAATTTATATTGGATCTGGTGAATCTCACGCTTTAAAAATCATTACTAAAGCTATCAAAAAGATACAGGCCCAATATCCTGATATTCAATTTCATATACATAGTGGTAATGCTCCTGATGTGATAGAAAAATTAGATAATGGTTTGATTGATTTTGCATTATTGACACCCAATTCTAAGATTAATGATTACAATCATATGTTATTGCCACTTTCACATCATTGGGGTGTCCTTATGTTGAAAGATGATCCATTAGCTCAAAAAGAAAGTATTACATTTGAAGATCTTCGAGATAAACCATTGATTGTATCTAAAGAACTACAACAGATATCAGATTTGGTTGAATGGTTACATAACGATATTGAACATCTTCATATTATTTCATCCTATACTTTGTTGTATAATGCTTCATTAATGGTAGAAGATGGACTCGGATATGCTATTTGTTTTGATAAACTTATCAATACAACTGGAGATTCTTCACTTTGTTTTAGACCACTTTCTCCACATATTGAAGTTCCTTATTATTTTATATGGAAAAAATATCAGATTCTCACAAGAGCATCTCAATATTTCTTAAATATTGTTCAAGACACAATTCAAGAATTGAGTCAATAAAAACATATAGCTATAAAGAAAAAATATGTGGAGCCAATCAATAGGCTCCACATAATTATTTCCACAACACATCAAAGTACAATTGATTTTGTTTTCCCCAAGTTGCTTCATTATGTCCACCATTTCTCACTATATGTATATAACTTTGAGCCTCGCGGCGGACAATTTCATCATTAAATAACTGAATGTTTTTTAAGAAATATTGAACATTGGAAACTTCACCTGTTCCAAAACTCCAATAAACACGTGTATCTTTATTCAAATCATGATGATTCATTTCTTCTTGTAGTTGATGGATACATAAAGAAAGTGCCGGAGATAAACAGGCTGCTTTAGAAAAGAGTTGATTATAATGGATGACAGTATAAAAGGCCATTAATCCACCCATAGAACTTCCCCCAATACCGGTACACTCTCTAAATGGTATTGTTCGATATTTTTGATCAATCATCGGTTTTAATTCATTCACAACCCAATCCATATAGATTTGACCTTTTCCAGTAATAGGACCAAAAAATCCATTTTCAACATCATATGGGCAATATTCATTTAGTCTTTCATGGCCTTTATGATTACATTCCATTCCTACAATAATAAATGGTTTATCATAATGGTCTAAAAAATCTGAAAGTCCCCATGATTTTCCATAAGTTGCATCCTGATCATTAAAGAGATTATGTCCATCATACATATACATAACAGGGTATCTTTCATGAGATTCATAATAATTATTTGGCAAATAAATATGCATAGTACGCCATAATTGAAATGGCTCTATATAAACATCAAACTTTTCTATCATTCTATTCTCCTCTTTACTTTTTAAATAATCTGTTGAGATATTAAAAATTGCGCAATACCATCTTCATTATTGGATGTTGTTATGTATTTTGCAACCTCTTTAATTTGTGGATTGGCATTTCCCATCGCCACACCAATATAATCTTTAATCATTTCATAGTCATTTAATTCATCACCAAAAGTTAAAATACTATCTAGTGGTAAATGTAAATCTTGACACAATTTTTGAATACCTTTTGATTTAGAAAGCTCTGGATTTAAAAACTCAAATAATATAGCTGTAGATTGAACACCTCGATAATGAGAATGTGAATTCATTTGATAATGCTGACTTATTTTTTGAATTTCTTCTTTTTCAGCCATAAATATCATTTTTTCTATCTGTTTATGATAATATGGTTTTAATCCATCAACAACAAGTGGTAATTTATTTTTTATTGCTATATTTTTAGCAAAATCATCTTCTTTTAAAACATGGAAAGATTCTTGATCATAAATCCCTGCATTAAAATGAAATTCTTTAAATTCATTGAATATCATTGGAATGTATTTTCCGTCCAATAAATAACATGAAAACATATTTTGAGTTCTCATATCAAAATAACAACCGCCATTAAATCCCATAATAATATCTACATACTCATCTATTTTCCAGTCTTTAATCAAATGTTTGACAGCATAAGGTGTACGTCCAGTTGCGATACCAAATAAAATATGTTTTTCTTTTAATTTTTTAATTGCTGCTATTGTTTTAGGTGTGACTATGCCATTATCATTCAGTAATGTTCCATCTATATCTACCAACACGAGCTTGATGTGATTCATAACTTATCCTCGCTTTCTTTATCTTGATTATAACATAAAAAAAAGAAATCCTGCTAAGTTTTGTTGTTAGCAGAATTATTTTAGTGACAATGATGCTGTCCTTGACATTCATGTTCATGATGATTGCATTCTGTTTCTGGATTATAATTCAAAGTTCCTTCAATGTAACTTTGAACCTGTGCCAAAGCATTACCACTTGCTCCTGGTAAAACTTTTATTCCAGCAGCATTGAGGTGATTTTTAGCACCTCCACCAATACCTCCACAAATCACAGTATCAACACCTAATTGTGATAAAACACCTGCTAATGCACTACATCCAGACGTAGAAGTATCAATCATCTGTGATGAATCAATTTTCCCATCTTTAATATCACAAACTAAAAAGCTAGGACAATGTCCAAAATGTTGAAATACTTCTCCTTCAACACATGTTACTGCAATTTTCATTTCTCTTTCTCCTTCACTATACTCTAATTGATAATGACCGCCATCTATTTCCATAGTATGACCTTCAATGATAAATCTGGAAATCTTATTTCTTGCACTATGATATAATGAAACAACACTACTTCTCGATATTTCCATCATTTGAGCACATTCCAATTGGCTATAACTCAAATAATCAATTAATCTTATTGTTTCATATTCCTCTAATGATAAAATAATTTTTAGACAATCTTTTTTTTCACTTGTAAATCTTCTATATTCGGGCATCTTTCCAATTTTCTTTACCCTATTTTGTCTTCCTATGATTATCACCATTCACATTATATAGTTATAATTGACATATGTCAATTATAATCAATTTTATGTCTTTATAAAATTAGCATAGTTCAAAAGTTATTGTATGTAATTACTTGTCTTTTTTATAATGGCCTGTTTTTCCATCCATATAATAAAAGATACCTTCTATCATTTCCCCATCAGCCCACTTTCCGCTAAGAATTGTGCCATTTGGATAATAATAAGTTCCCTCAATACATTGATCATTTTTCCATTTTCCTTTGAGTATTGTCCCATCTTTAAATATAGTTTTTCCTTCCCCATTACGTAAAACATCCCATTGTCCTTCGTAAATTGATTCATCAGTAAACACAATTTTCCCATAACCTTTAGGGTGACCATTTTCTATTTCACCATTATATATACCAGTACTAAACTCAATAGTTCCTTTACTTACACTATATTTTGCATTATATTCATCAAGATACATTTGTTGAGTAATCAAACGTGTTTTGTATAAAAAATAATTAGCCTGTGGATTTGCATAATCTCTCCATCCAATAATATATGCTGTCAATTCATCAACTTTATTATGTTGATAAGTACTTAACATAATACTATCAGGAAAATAATGTAACGCTAAATCTTTGATATTTTTCATAATATAAAAGTCTACTGCTCCAAATAAATGTAGAGTTTCATGGACAATAGTCGCCTCTAGACATGTAACATTTTTGACAAAAACCATTGCATATTCAATTTCATTTGGATATTCTTTTTGACATATATTTGCATATGAGGTACTTTTCTTATTCACAAAAAACAAAAAACTAACTTCATCATATAAATGATTGCATTTTAAAGATTCAGATTGCTTTAAATATTTTTGTTTATTTTGATTCATGTAATCATAAAACAATCTTGTACGAAATCCAGTCTTCAACAAAACCTTATCATTGTAATACTGTGACGTAACTTCAACATTAACCTGATAATATCTTGCATTATTCTTTATAATCGTTATTGCTTGTTGTACTTTCTCTTTGACTATATTTTTACTATAATTATCCCATTCACTTTCTTCATCATCCAGAAATATACAATATAACAAGATATTTCCTAATAAACATCTATTATTACCTAAATTTTTGCCATGCAACAAGAAATGTTCCATTATATATTCGCCACCTTTTTACCATACATTTTTAACAACAACTCATACATCAAAAAGATGAATACATAACTATAAATTTTATTTTCTTATGAACATTTAAATTAATTTCATCATTCAATTACATCTGGAAAAACAAACTGACTATCAATACCAGAATCAACTAAATCTTCACCATTATCAATAAGCCAATCTTCTATAAAATCATAATTAAAATGTCTACCAGTAGCTCTTGGAAAAAATTCTTGATCCCAATGATATCCATTCATTTGACTATCACACTTCATAAAACTACTTACGCATACTCCTTGTTCAATTCCACACGTTGCATCAACATGATAGTATTGATTATTAATCCTGACCAAATTCCATGCATGATCCATACTTGAATCTTCGTTTAATATACCATGAATAACCATACATTCAATATTTAAAGATTCCATTAATGTCTTAAAAGCATATGCTATACCAGAACAAATTCCTCTCCCTTCAACTAAAGGTCCATATGAAAGATGAGGTGCCGGATCTATCGTAATTGACTCTAAATCCATTGCTAAATTATTATATGCTCGATGATCATACGATGTATTTTGTTGCAAGTATGAAAAAGCTAAAAAAACTTTTACAAAAGGAGGTATAACGAGTCCTCCTGTTAAATCTTTTGCTATCTGATTTGCCTTAAATTCAGCTTGTCTTTTTTTCTGATTTAACTGATTAAGAGGTAAACAATATGTAAATTTTGTTGTTAGAGCAATATTATCTGATAATTGATCAAATGTTATTGAATTATTTTCAACTTTATATAAACCTTCATATCGAATATGAAAATTATGAAAAGAGTCTATAATACGCTGAGATAAATCACTATGCCCATCTGAAATAAAATATAGTTTTTCTGGATTAGAAAGTGATTTATAATTTAATAATGTATATGTACCATCATCAATGGTAATATCGTCCAATGAGTCAGGAGCATTTTGATTATAGTCTATAGTTACTGTATAATCAGCTATCATACTTAAACGACTATTTTTTGTATAAGAATAAGAATAGCTACTTATATAAAATAATAATCGTGGTTCTTGAATTAAAACTTCTTTTAATATTTTTTCAAAACTTATGGAAGATTTAAAAATTTGGAAGTTTGGTTTTTTATTGGATAAATAATAAATGACATTATTGACATTATCTTTTCTAGACATATACTTAATTAATATTCAAAATGTTCAGCTTGCCACATATTAATATAAAGTTCATTAAAATCATCAATATCATCATATTGAAAATGAACATCATAATGGCCATTCACATAAAAATCAAATGTCATTTCTCTCCAATCATCTCCACATTTTTTACAATAATCATGAATATCCTGTAGAATAAGGCTAACTTCATCTATGCTATCTTCTCTTAAATCATCTTCCGTTCCTTCCCAAAACTCTTTCAGCAAGTCTAAATAATCATCACCTGGTGAATATTGATAGTAAATTTGATAATTATCCATCAAGTGATCTTCTTTTATATAATAGAAAGAACCTAAAACAACATGATACCAATTTTCTGGTAATGCATTATTTAAGTGAAAAGCTAAATCTTTAAAATATTTATTCATTTTATCTTGATTTTCCTTTGTTGTTGCCATATCTATCCTCCGTTTCTAAAAGTTTTAGAATAATATTTAACATCACCATTTTCATTTTCTATACGATAAGAAATTCTAAAACGGTCCGGACGTTCACTCTCGCCTTTATAAATCATTTTTATATCAACATCAACTTTTTTTCCCTCAGAAATATCCTTTGCCCAGCTTTCTTCCAAAGCTTTATATTCATTACGATTTAATCCTTTATCCATCGCAACTAAGTTATCTATTTTCCCAGATCCTTCAAATCGTGATGCAATAATATGTCCACCTTCATCATTTTCTTTACGATCTTCATGTCCTGCCTCTAATTGGTGATTCCCATATCTCTTTCCTTCTCCTAGATGCAACACACCAGATGCTTCTTTAATTCTACCTTTGGAATCTGTTTCATAATGATACCCATTTTTCTCATACTCATAGTTTTCTTTTAATCGATAAGTTGACTGAAAATGATCATCATTTTCTTTTGTTTCATCAACTTCATCTTCTAAATCTTCAATATTTCTTTTCATTTATCATCACCTAAAAAATTTTTGAGAATTTAAAATATCTATAGCTATTTGATATTTATCACTACCAGTCATAGACCAATATTTTTGACTATAAGAAAATAAAATATCATGAAAAATATCATTAAATAGTTCTGCTTGATAAGGATTTGATGGCCAACTATAATGTGATACAGGATCTACTTCTAGAGGCATAACTAAATATTGCCCAATCACCTCTTTAATATTTTTTCCCCATCTCAAAGCCTCATTGATATCTTTTTGTTTTGGAGTTGAAAATAAATCAAGGTGATCAACAATATTTAATGGAAAGATTTTAAAAACACTGGTTAATCTCAAAAAGTCAAACATAAAATCACGATAAACCCCTTTCAGTCGATTATGATTGTTCTTTTCAAACAAAGAGGCACTATTTTCAAAGAAAACAGATATATCTAAAATAATTTCTTGAATTTTATCTTCTGATAAAATATTTACCTGACCTTTTGCGGTTAATTCTTTCACCAAATCAATTGTATCATTTCTTAAATCATAATAATCTTTGTCATAAATTCGACTGAATAAAAATTGAACAACAGCTCCTTTAACCCTTATATAATTATTTCGATCATAAATGACATCTTGTCGTGTTCCTAGTACATGGTTATTCCAGATATTTCCCATTTTAGCAAGCAATGTATTAGTCCATCCGACATGATAAATAGCTGCAACACCAATATCTAATCTGCTTAATTCTTTTATTTGTTCTTCGTTTAAACTTAATGCAGCACCCATAGCTTCACAATCTTCCTTATTAGGCAATCTCATAACAATTTTAATGGCTGTATTTTTAATAGCTGTTTCATCAATAGCTGATGGTGATTGATCAATAATCATAAATCCTTCACCAAAACTTCGCATTTCTGCAATACATCCACATAGCATCTTAACTGATTGTCCTTGAACATTTCCTGATTCAATGTTTGTATCTTGTGAACAACGTTTTAAAATATTATGTGCTTCTTCTAATACTGTAATATGCTGAAGTGATGCATTTAATGTCTTACGTGTAGCTTTACGATACTCTTGTAATCTAATAATAAGAACACCCATAATGAGTGATTTTGTATCTTCTGAACCAATACTACTCAAATCAATAATTGTATTACTATCAAACAATACTTTATCAGCAATACCTATAGAATTTCCAAAAATCTGACCTTCAAAACCATTATTTAAAGAAGATACACGATTTAATAAAGCTCCTTTATAATCTCCTTTAGATTGTTTCGAGTATGGTGAATCATCAATAATCTGATTTAAGGCTATTTCTAAATCTTTAAATGTTGGATATTTGCTTCCCCTATCGACAATCCTTATTGAATATTCTAAATCCCAACCATGATCAATATAAACTTTTTCAAATGCCTGTTTTAATAATCCTGGCATAGCTCCATATAATGGCCAGCAAGCACATACTGTAGAACTCAAACGATCTAAATGTTCTCTAATATGAATATGAGGGTTAAATTCAAAAGGATTAATTTGTAATTTTCGATAAGCGCTATCTTCTGCAACAAAAATATTTATACTTTTTAATGCAGCAAATTCAACCTTATATTCTCCCTTAGCTGGCTCAATTACAAGAAATGGAATCTTTCGCTTAATCATTTCATATAATAAATTATAGGTTGTATTACTTTTACCAGATCCTGATGCTCCACAAATAAAACTATGCGAAGCAAAAGAGTCTAAATTAAGACACACTGGTGTATGCTCAATACTCCCCATATGATAAACGTTACCAAAATCGATTGGTCTTTTTATTTTTTGACGCCAATTTTCTGGAACATTACGTCCAAATTCTGCCGCACTATCAACTACAACTCCCGGAACGGAACGGTGCGGTATGCCTAACATAACTGGTAATTCTTTACCCGAAACCATTAATGCAGGAGTTAAACATTGTGCCGGAATAGATTGACCTTTCTCATCAATGAGCGAGATCATATTTCCATCATTATCTAATTTATACATTTCTAATTCAATTTCTGGGTGATAAAGATTTCCTAAGTATTCCAAAATTTTATCTCTATCAATTTGTCCGCCAGGTTTGCAAGCATTCCACTCATTAATATACGCATGACTTGCTCCTTTATTATCCCCTGCTAATAAAGAAAGTAATGTTGCTATAGCAATAGAAGCTGTTGAAGAATCTTCTGTAATAATATAACTTGCAGCATTCCACATTCCAAACAATTGGTTTGATTCAATTCTTTTAATCATAACATCAAGTTTTTCTAACATATCTACAACGGCCTTATTATCTCTAGTCACAGACACTGTACGTGTTGTACCATGTGTCCTGCCCAAAGCCTCTGATTCATTTGAATTATCACCATCAGTAGTAACATTTCCTTGACTATATCCCGTACTTATTCCTTCACTTTGAGCAAGAGTTGATGACCATGATGAACCATTAGAGAAACCAATACCATCCCATGAAGAAGAAAAACCACTATTTTTACCCTTTCCATGAGCTATACTAGATGTATGGTTTGTTCCATAAGAATTAGATATAGATTGACTTGTAGAATGACTGATTCCATTAGAAATTGTATAATTAATACTATCTGTTTCACTTTCAGCATAACTAGCTTGTTCTTTAGCATAAGGGGATAAAGATGTATATATATCTTCAAAACCACCCTTAGCCAAATCCATTGCCTCACTAGATATTTTTTGGGCTAATACAACAAGTGTATATTTCTTCCCATTCATTGTATCAATAAATTTCTCATAACCCTGTGAAGTCAAGAATCTACCCTTTTGTTGTTCTTCTTCCCTTCTTCCAGGAATCATACTCATTGCTTTAACTGTTGTGCTTCTTTTCTGCTTTAAATCTGTTGAAAAAGAATCTAATAACTTTTCTTTATCTAGATTATTTAATTTAGATAACTCACAACCAGGAAATTGCCCTTTAAAATTACTACATAGCAAATTACCAGCAACCGATTCATTATTTTCACTATTCACACATAAATATAATTGTGCATATTTACCGTCACTTTGAATGATAATTCCAACAGTTCCTCCAAAAGTATACATTGCTGAATAAACACTTACTAATTTTTCAAAATTATCTTCATCTTGATTATACATAATTTTCGTTACATTATAGATAGCAATATTCTTAAGACGATTTTTTTTATTAGCTTCTAATACACCAACTTTACTTTTGTATAAATCACCATATCCAGCAGGTTGAAGCATTTCCATATGACGACTATTTACAAAGACATCTAATAATTTTAATGAATCTTTTAATCCTTCCAAACGTTGTTTTGTCATTAATAATTGTTTTGCTTTTTCTTCTTTAGCATCTTTACTTTTTTTTGTTTGATAGCGCATGTTGGTCTTTTTATTTCCATTATAATCCGCTATATTTGGCATAAAATTCCCCCTTTACAAAGCTTCGTCAATCTCTAAATCTTCTTCATTGATATAGTCCCCTTCACGTTTACTATCAATATAATCAGATTGCTTTAAATCTTTCATATCGTATCTATCCTTAATATCTTCCATCTGTTGATTAAACTTTATTTTATCTTCATCACTCATTTCATCATAATGCATAGACTTTTTTTTCAATAATTGAAACTCATCAAATGATTTCTTCTTCATAATACTCCTTTATAAAACCATATCATCATCGTCATCCCTTTCAGGATCATCATCAATTTCTCCTTCTTTAGTAATATCTCTTTCTTGTTCTTCTTTATATTCATCATCGTCTTTTTTATCATCATCTTGATTATCATTATCATCCTTTTTATCATAACCTTCTTGATACTCTTGTCTGATTTCTTCTTCTTTAGCATCAAACTTTGCTTTATCTTCATCACTCATTTCATCATAATGGCGTTTTTCTTTTTGATCATTAATCATTTCGTCCATTTCTTCTTTAGATACTTTTTTTGCCATGACATTTCATCTCCTATCTATTTTTTCTTCTTAAAGAAACTACTAAATCCTTCTTTCACTTTATTAAAACTAAATCCTTTCATCTCACCAGCAATATCTTTAATATGTTCATTTAATTCAGATGCTTTTGCACGATTCTTACGATCACGAATAGTATCAATAACGTCTAACCACAAATCTTCTTTATAATATTCTGCTAATAATGAAATTCCTTCACTTTCCACATATTGACGAATCATTTTATCCATTTTTTGACTACAAAGAATATCAATACATATTTCAATAGCCGTACTATCCTTTTTTGTTCTTTTAGCAATAATATCAAAATATTTTTTTATTATTTCTTCTTGAACAAAAGAATCTGCATCAAACATGTAACATGCTTCAACAAAAGCTTCAGAATCCTCAATATATTTACCAATTCCTTCAATAAAAATTTGAATCCATTCTGTATCTTTTTCATCTACCACAATATGATTTTTTCTAACTTTGCTAATAAATGCTAATAAATGACTCTTTTTTAAATGCTGAACTTCTTCAGCCAATTGAGCTTTACTTAGATTCTTGGTAATCATATTTAAATCTCTACACCAATCTAAGCATTCTTCAATCATTTTTTTATCTTCTCTATTTTTAACAAAAGATGGCATAAATTGGTCAATACGACTCAACAAAGTTACTTGTAAACTCTTTGAAAATTGCTCATCTCTTACAAAACTAATCAAACGAGAAATTTCTTGATATTTATTTGATTGTGATGCTACAATTAAAAGATACTGATCAAAGAAAGAAATTCCTAATTTTTTATCATTGTCCATACTTACAAATAATAATTTAAATGCTTTCAGCAAAGCATCACTTGTTTTTCCTTGTTTTTCCATATAAGTAACTAATAACAATTCTACTGCTTTAGGTGAAATTCCTGCCAATAACATGTCTTGACATTGATTATATAAATTATTGTCAGAAATACGGCTTCCATATAGTGTAATCCAATTTTTAGTAATAGGAGTATTAAAACCAACAGTTGTTGCAAATTTCATTGTTAAAGCATTCATAACATCAGAATTATAATTTTGTACTAAATTCATAACTTTTTTATCATAGTCTTCTGATAAAATTAATTTATATAAATTAAACAATAATCCTGTCCATCCAGAATGTTCAACAAACAGTTCTTTATTTAATCCCTTATCTTTTAAATAATCGTTTAATAAGGATATGATTAAGTATCCATAATCAAAAGCAACTTCATCATCAATATATTCTAATTCCTTAAGTTTAGATATAGAACCTACTTTTTCTTCATCAAAATAATAATCACTTACGAACTTATACAAAACATTATCTTTTTTCACTGATTCCCAGAATTTTTTAGCTTGTTTAATATCAAAGCTATTTTTATTCATTATAAAGTCCACTATTTGATAAATCATCGAACTCACATTATTCATATATTTTGAGTGTTGAGATTGTAAGCTCGCATGAAAGATAAAATTAAGTAATTGATAATCATTTTTACTATCTTCTTGAAACCATTGATTTTTTGATTTATAAAGTTTATATAATTGTACACTGAGATTAATTTTCAATAGACTTTCTGGCTTCAAATAGTCATTCAATTGTTCAAGATAATGCATTAACTTTTGATATTCCCATTGATTAGGACAATTCTGATCTTTAAATAGATAATGATAAATTTCATAAATTTTATAAATGTCGTTAAAGTCATAGTGATCAAATGATTTTAAAATAGAATTAAAATCATTCATATTTTCATCGTAAGCACATACAAATTGTAAATAATCATGATTTAACTGTGTTGTATAAGAAATCTCTTTAGTTGTACCATCAATCACAATAAATGGAGAATTAGGAAGTGGTTTAAATCCAGATGCTGACATTGTCAAAGGAGAAATGCCAATAATATCATAAAGTAAATGCGGTGTCAGATTTTCATGATTAGGTGCATATCGTGCATAAGAGCCATCAGAATCTAAACAATACATAAAAGATCCTACGTTACTTTTCTCTATTTTCGCATTTGTATTAAAAGAAATTTTTTTACTCAATTCCAAAGGTAATGCATAGGTAATACAAGCTATCCACTTCAAAACGTTTAAAGCATCATCTTTGATAATTAAAACTTTTTTATGCGAAGAATCTGCTTGTTCAATAAGAAAACTGATTGCATTTTGAATAGTATCTTCTCTACCATCATGATAAAATTCTTTAATTTGTTCTTTTGTATATTTTGGTGATGGTTCTAATTCTTTTGATGGAAGGAAATCACAAGTTTCATTCATTTCATAATAATACTCAGATGGATAATCACAATAAGGATATAATGATTCATTCATATAATTGACTGGATAATCATTAACTTCACCAACATATAAATGTTTAATAAAATTACCTGCACGCTTATCTTCATGGGATAATCTTTGATGTTGAAAACCAAAAAAAGATACTTTACTATTAAGCTTCATATATTCAAATGAATCAATAAGTCCCTGTTTAGCTGTTGTTTTAGATTCATTTCTATTTTTTATATATGCCTTTGCAAGTAAACTAATCTCTTTACTATCCAAATGATCATAAATTTCTTTACTAAATGATCTTATTTTATAGCCACTACTTTTATCCTCTATTCCGTTTTTTTCTAATTGTCTACCGAAATTATTTCTAGTATATATAATTTGATCAAACATAGTAACCTCCTAATCTTTATCAATGATTTTTTCTTGAGCAAATATCCACATTAAAGGATCCAATACACGATGAGGTTCAACAGTATTTAATTGTTTTTCACCAATGGGAACATTACCAAAGCTACTAACTCCAAAAAAATGCGCATTTTTAAAGTTCATATCGATAGAATCTAGGAATGGACCTTCTCCGACTTGTTCTAAATATTGTCGAATTTCATCATTCACTAGATTTGCATCTCCTGTCTTAAACTTTCTTTCTCTGGTATGAGGACTTGGTTTTGTAATTTGTTGCTGCCCAAACTGATCTAAAAGAAGATCAATTTTTGTAAAACATATAGCTATAGGAATTTCAATTTTCCTTGTAACCTTTAAATTAGCAGCTTGTCGAATATATGATGCCATATCTTGAGCTAAATTGATAGATGCATCACTATCATCATCTTCTTCTACCTTTCCTTCTGGTAATGACCACTCTAAAACATCTTTATCTTGAACAGTTTGTTTAACCTTATATAAAGACATTGGATCAACAAGAAAAATAACATATTTTGATGCAGCAATATATGAAGCAACATCACTATCCATCATTTGTGTTTGATCTTCCCCAGCTCCATCAAAAATAGTCATACAATATGATTCAAGTCGAGACATTTTCCCTGGCTTTCTAATTCGCCATTGATAGGGTATAATTTCTCCAGAATTTGTTCCTTCAGAGGGCTTTAATTCCTTATAAATACTATTCTTTTCTTCCAAAAAACGATTATTTGTTGCACTATTCATAGCCGAAACATCAAAACCACAACGACTTGTTTTCAATTCTTGAATCATTGTTGTAATGTAATTCGTCTTTCCGGAACCAGATAATCCGACAATGGAAAAAGGTATATACTTTTTATATTGAAAAATATCATTTGGCAATTCATTAGAACATGCACCACATTTCAATACAACTCTTTTAACTGCACTCCCTTTACACTTAGGACATTTAGGCAACTTTCCATTTTTTACTCCTAGTGGCATAATGAGTTTACTATTACAACCTGTACATTCAAAATAGGCTGTTTTTGTAGTAACTTTCTCAAAACAATATGGACATAATATATCACTCATTTTTTTCTCCTCCTATCTATCATTTCTTTGTTGGAACATTTAAACTTTTTCCATTCAACACTTCTAATTCATATTCATCTTGATCTTCTTTATCAATAAACAATCTTAACTTTGCTTTGGCAGGTATACTATCTGGTATATCCAATAGTACTGATAACGATTTTGATGGTTGACTTTCTATTTTTTTTGCAACAATTACATTTTTTCCTGTATAATCTAAAGGAATCTTACCATCCGTAGTACCTACTAAATATAAAGTTGGACATTCAGTATTTTCACCATCAATGCGTAAAATAGCTCCTTTACGTCTAGGTGTAAAAGTACCTTTCCATTGAATTTCATAATATATTTTCTTTTTAGGACTATTATTAATATATAATTTTGAAGGCTCAGAAAAATAACTTTGATTTCCTTGAGATAATTCAGCAATCACTGTTATGTATAACTGATTTTCTGGTAGAGCATCAATGGGAATACAATGTTGACGTTCGTAACTTTCTAATGAAATCACTTTCATTTCATCTAAATTATCTTTTGTTAGATATGGTGGCTTACTTGATAAGTTATCTTTTATTTTACAAGCATAATATAATTTAATTATATTTTTAGCTAATGGTTCTTTCAAATGAATATTTAAACGATTATTTTTTACTTTCGTTTTTTGTTTATCAATCTCACACTTTTCAAAAGTCGATATATTGACATAATTACCTAATACAGCCTTACTTCCAGCAATAGTTGCTATTCCTAATTTATATCCTGTATTTTTTAATGGGGCAAATTGAATTTTAGAATCCAGACTATCTCCATAAGCAACTATTTTACCATATTTAGTCAATTCCGAAGTATTGATAATATCATTCGGTAAGCCAAATGATCCAACAAGATGAATAATTTGTATTTTATATGGTTTTGGTGTATTTGATTTTATATCAAGTATTATTTTTTGTTGTGTTGAATTATACTGTCCCTGACGAATTGTCACAGGATCTGGAATATCTTCACTAATAATATCTTTAGTTATTCCATTTGTATAAATCAACTTACCCTTCATCTGATAAATAATCTGAAAACGATATTGATATAAAACTCCATTTTCTAGATGACCATCCTCAAAAGAACTATAAACATTATTAGCTACACACTGTGTATTTCCTCCCGGTTGATTTGCAACAGCCCCACTTTTACTTTTCAAAACACGAACTCCTATTGCATTCTTTGGTAGTGTCCATGTAAAAATACATTTTCCCTTATCTAAGTAGAAATTCAACATATCTTCTCCCATATCAACAGTATATGTTATTGTTTGAGAAACAGGCTGAGACAAAACAGACATTCTTCTAACAAAAGCAGTATAATAATAAATAGAACCAGGATTAATTTTGCGATCAACATAAGTTAGAGTTCCTGCCGAACAAAAAATTTGTTCCCCATCATTTATATTTTTTGAAGGACTATCCTCTTTTCTTAAAATAACATACTCAACACCTATATCTGGTGAAGCGTGCCAACTTAATTGTACACCATTATTCTCCAAAGTAACCATGAAATGACTTACAGGCCTTGGAGCTGTTTGCATCACAAATTCTTTTGCATCAATAAAATCACTAACGTCTCTTAAAATTCTTATACATGTATTAGCTGCTTCATACATGTTATTACTTTTTTGATTAAACATCTGTTTTGCTTTTTCTAAAGTGTCTTGTATCTTTTTTTCTTGAGCTTTTAAATTAAGCTTTGGATATTGCGATTTGATTTGACTAAGATAACTATTTGCCTTATTATATTCATTCTTATTTATATATTCCTGAAGTTGATTTAATGGCTTTTCATACATTTGATTTAATTTTTTAATTTGTTCATCTAATGATTTTAATTGATTATTTTTAGGATCTGCAACTTGTGCCTTATGGTAATATTCTACTGCCAGTGCAATGTCAGAATCTTGTATTGCCTGTTTTGCATTTTGATAATAAGAATCAAAATATTGGTACTCTAATAAATCAAAGTGACATTTTGTACATTTTCGAATTGATGTAGGAATAAGTTTACCACAATTCGGACATTTTCTATAATACATTTCACCACATACAGGGCATTTTGCTTGCATTGCTTCTTTAACTGATTGAAAAGTTGCAGGTGATTGGCAATTGCCACAATAAACATGTATCAAAGCTTTTTCTGGTTCATAAGGATCACGCATTAATCCCAAAGTCTGATTATATATAGTAAGCGCTAAATCATAATCAGGAAATTTTGTCTGAATTCTTTTGATAACAACATCAGCAAAACTTTCATCTTTTTTCATACTATCAGGAACATTTTTAGCAATTGCAAAAAATTCATCTAGTTCCATTAATTTTCTCGAGTTATCATAACGCATTCGTGTTTCATCATTGGCAAATGCATCATTTTTGGCTTTAGAAAACAAAGTACGAGCTTCCGGAACGTTTTGTTTTATAGAATAAACCTTATCACCATCAGTTGCAATACTTAACAAATCTCCTGTTTTCTTATTATAATAATTCATATTTGGTTCATTATTATAACAAGCTAGTAAGTCATATAAACTATTCACTTTTTTTGTCAACCATGGATATTTTTTAGCTACATCTGGTTTATTCATTTCTGCTAATAATTTATTAATTTCTCCCATTTGATCTCTTAAAAAATATTTATTAAAATCTAATGTATTAGCTTTCATTTTAATATCAAAATGATGATTTTTAAATATTTTAGAGACTTCTTGAATTTTTAGTCCTGATTTTTCAGATATACTTCTTAAACGAGCATTCATAATAGGAATTGGGCCTTCTTTATCAGTACTTAGAATCCTCGCTAAATTATCAATTTCACTTTTTCTTTTCTCAATCATTGCTTGAGCTTCTTGTTTTCTTAATTCAACATTAAACATGACTTTTCTCATTTCTGATTCTAATGCCATTTCTTCTTTTATTTTATTTTTTTCAATTAAATCGGTTTCAATAGAAAATAACTGATTTTTTTCTTTTACCCATTTTTTAATAGCTTCTTCAATTACTTGTTCATTTTTTTCATTAAAATCTAAACCATTAAGTAATTCAAAAAAGTTTTGTCTCACCACAAATCATCCCCCTATTCATCTACAGCATCCCATGTATCAACACTACTATACTCTCTATTTATTTTTCCTTTTGTATGTGATGAATCACGAATTGTTTGTGCAATATTACCAAATGATTGACGTAGCTGTTTTTCATTAATTTTTAATGCTTTTTCAGAAATAGATGAAATTTTTCTTAAAAATTCTAAATTTGATTCTCCTATTCCAATAGCAATAATTTCAATTTGATTTTTTTTACAAATATCAGCAGTAACTGTGGGTTCTGGTTCCATTCCATACCAGTCTCCATCTGTTAAAACAATTATAATTTTTCGACCTTTTACAGATTCAAAGATTTTTTGAGCTGCTGGAAAAGGATCTGCTGAAGTTCCGCAACCTCCAATACCACTATCCAAACTATCTGTACTTTTATTAATTTTATGTCTATTTTCTGTTAAAGATTGAATAGGAGTAATACTTGATGAAAAAGCCAAAATACCAAATGATACATTTTTCCCTTTTAACTTATGTACAAAATCTTTAATAGATAATTTTGCTTCATCAATACGGCTTCCTGCCATTGAGCCAGAAGTATCAATAACAAATAGTACAGATACTTTTTCTTGCGTTATTTTTTCCTGCGGAATTGGTTGCCCAAATCTAGAAATATCTTTATCAATCGGTTCCTCTCTTATAGGTAAATCATATTGATCATCTTCTTGTCTAGCTTGAACATGAACTAACCCGCTTGCATCATAACTATATTGAATACGAATGATAGTTGGTCCATCTTCTTTATGTTTAATTCCTGATATAACATATTTATTCAATATTTCACATTCTAGAATTGGTTTAGTCCCTTGTAATAAGTAAATATCAACTTCATTTTTACGATTAGGATATGTGTAATATTGAAATTTCTTTGCACATTTAACAGGAATTTCTTGATTTGCCGGGATAATATTTTGATTTTCATAATGTGTTCCCTCTGCATTTACTGCTATTATCCCTAAAGCATGTGCCTGAACATCTTTTACTCGTATCGCTGAAGCATGAGTTAATGATTGTTCTTTTTTAACCAAACCTGCTTTAAATCGTGTTGGCGTAGATTTTAATTCACCAGCTTGTATTTTTTCATATTTAGGAATAGGTAAGATTGTCTGAATAGCTGCACCTAAAGCGACAGCTTCATCAGGATTAACTTGTGTTAAAGGTCTATGCCCACTTACTTTCTCAAGATATTTAGAAACTTGAGGCATTCTTGTTGATCCTCCAACTAGTAAAATATCAGTCACTTGATGCCAGTCCATTTGACTTTCTTTTAGAATTGTTTCACATAAAGTGACTGTTTGATCTAATAACGAATGTGTTAGATTTTCAAAATCTTCAACTGTGATAATTGTTTCATAAACCCCATAGTGAGGTACTCGTAACTTTATCTTTACTTGCTTTGCTTTCGTTAAATCTTTTTTTATTTTTTCCACATTTCCACTTAGCTCATTCATAAATTGATTATCTTTTTTTACATCTTCCCCAGTTTCAGAATAGATTAATTGAATCAAGTAATGGACTAATGCACGATCCCAATCTTTTCCACCTAAAATATGATTGCCCATTGTTTTTAAACAATGAATTTCATTATGATTTCCCATTTGTAATAAAGTAACATCAAATGTTCCACCACCTAAATCATAAACCATAATAACTGCATTTTCTCGCCAATGATTTACCCCATAATTTAGAGCAGCTGCAGTTGGTTCATTAATCAACATTCTCACTTTCAAACCAGCTTTTTTTGCCGCATTTAAAGTTGCTTGTCTTTCTTTATGAAAGAAATATGCTGGCACAGTGATTACCGCTTCTTCAATAGTATCATTTAAAATCTTTTCTGTATCTTCTTTTAATGCTTTTAAAAGCATAGCTGAAAGTTCTTCAGCACTATATCCTTTTCCTTTGTAAAAAGCATAAGGCTGATTATCTCCCATTCCTCTTTTAAATGCTGTAACACAACCAACATCGCCTTCATCAAATGCTTCTTTCGCTTCATCTCCAATAATAATTTCACCATCATCACAAAATTGAATAACTGACGGTGTAATATGATTGCCATATTGGTTCTTAACAATTTTAGGCATTTGAGTTGTTTTATCATATATAGCCACAGCAGAAAAAGTTGTTCCTAAATCAATCCCTATTTTAACACTCATCTTATCCTCTCCTCTATATTTTATAAAAACGATAGGATATTGTAACCCTATCGTTTTTATAAATTACTCACCTGTAATTGAAACTCTATTTAAATTTTTAGCCATTTGTTCCATTTCTTCTTGGCTAATTCCATTATCATAATGAATGACTTCTTCTTTTGTCACACTTAAATCCGTAGATAATGTCACTTTAATAATAATTCCAACTGGTTGTACTGTAAATTCTACATAAACAACAGTTCCTTTTGGATCATTACCATTTAAATTGAGAACAAGTTCTCCCAATTTTTTAACTTCTAAAGATGGATCTGTATCTTGTGGTACATCTTCTCCAGTTTGAGGATCTGGTATAAAACATGGTTTTTCAGTATCTTCTACAGAATGACTTTCATAAACTGGGAATACAATCATTTTTTGATTATCTACCATTGTAACATACTGTTTTTCAATAGTTTGGTTAATTTCTTGACCTTCTTTCACTAAATTGTCAATTAAATAATCATTACCAAAATAGATAGCAGGGCCGAATGATCGAGGTGCAACATCAACAATGATGCTTTGATTCGTTTGGGTTGTGACACGATTTGTATTTTCTTCCCCATCTTCATGATGAATAGGTGAAACATCAATATCTTCTCCATTATCCTCAGAAACCTCACTAACAATCATATCTGCGTAAATTGCAGCTCCTTTAGCAACTGCTCTATCAGGATCTTCCACTTGTACTAAACCTGGGAATCTTTCTTCAACCACTCGTTTAATCATAGGCATATTTGTAGATCCACCAACCAATAACACTGTATCAATTTTTGGTTCTTCTCCAATCACCTTTTTTGCTTTTTCTAAAGTTCCCTCAACATAACTCATAGTCTGATCTACTAAAGACTTTGTCAATTCTTCAAATTCTTCTCTTGTTACATTAATTTTAACCATTTGGCCTTCAACAGAAACTTTAACAACTGCCTTTTCAGCTTGAGTTAATTTTTTCTTTGTTATTTCAACTTTAGAACGAATGCTTTGAATTGTTTCAACATCTAAATCTGAAGTAGATAACCCTAATTCATCACATACTTGATTTTTAATTTTTTCAAATAATTTATCATCCCAATCTTTACCACCTAAAGCATCATTTCCACCAGTTGCAATAATTTTAATTTGACGTTCATCTTTTCCATCCTCATTAGGAATAACTGACATATGAACAAGTGTAACATCAAATGTTCCACCACCTAAATCATAAACCAAAATATTTGTTTCTTCTTGAAATAATCTTGAACAATAATTAAGTGCAGCTGCTGTTGGTTCATTAATTAAATTCAATACATTTAAACCGGCAATTTCTCCTGCTTTTTTTGTTAAATCTCTTTCTTTAAAACCAAAATAAGCTGGACAAGTAATAATAACGTCTTTAACTTCTTCTCCCTGTTCTTCAGCCATTTCCTTAACACGTTTTAAAATAAGAGCTGATAATTCAACTGGTGTAAATTCTTTTCCATGAATCACATGTGCCCCATATTTATCTTCCTTACCAATTTCTCTTTTTATAAACTGAACAACATTCTCTCCATCAGTTTCAACATACTCCTTAGCACTTTGACCAATGATAATATTATCAAGTGTTTCAAAATAGATTGCTGATGCTAAAGTATCTGATGCGTCAGTGATATTAGAAATCACCTGAGGATTTCCATTCACATCCAATTTTGCAATACAAGAATAAGTAGTACCTAAGTCAATTCCATAAACAGCCATTTTTAATTCTCCCCTTCTTCATCTAATTTATTTTCATTAACTTTAATATCATTTGATTTCTCTAATTCTTTTTCATCACTAATTTCTTGAGTCATTTCTATATTTTCTATTTCTTCACTCTGTAAATTTTCTTTTGCTAATGACTCATCATATTTATAAATTGAAACATATTCAGGATATAACACCTTTTTACCTTTAGATATACTTGGATTAAAAGATGTAATAACCTTTCGATGTAAGTTTTTATCACCCGTTAATACCAATGGTTGTTTAATTTTTGTAGTCTTCACTAATCTTTCCGTGCCAGGTTCACTACGTTGTATATCACAACCATACTCATAAAGAATATCTTCAATACTCTCAAATAAATAAGAAACTTGTTTTTGATATTTCTCATCAATTCCTTGAACATTAAGAAGTTGATAATATTCTCCATAAACTGAAGCAATACTTTTTAATAAAGGGTCTAATCTTTCTCCTAAAAGTTCTTTTTTTAATAATTCATTTTCATTATTCATATTAACACGAACTTGCTGTTGAAACTCAGCATTTTGTCTTAAATATTGGACTAATAAATCATTATTTCGATTTTGACTCTTTGTTAAATTTTTCAGCATATCTTGCATATCTAGTGAACTATCTTTACTTTCTTCGCCATTTTCTTTTGCCTGCAATAACTGAAGAATAGAATCTAATTTATTTAAAACAGCCTCCTGATTATAAGATTGATGTAATAAAGTTTTTAATTCTGATAAAATGTCTGATTGATCAAACATTGATTCAACTACAATTTCTTCAATTTCATTATTTTGTGAACTTTCTTTTTGAGTTTCTTCATCATTCACTTTTTCATCCTGTGATTGATTAACTAATTCTTCATTCAATGATTCTTCATCAGACAAAATATTATCTAGATTATCCATTCGCCAATCTTTTTCTATCATATGTCTCCCTCCTATATTTGTTCAATAGTACGATAATATTCATTATCCGTACTCTTTATAATCCAATCAAAACATTCATTAACTCCAAATGGTGTAAATTCTTCTCCATCCGGTTCATGTCCAATAGCACTTGCAACAAAAAAAGATATATTTTTAAACTGATGTTCCAATAATTGCAAAGCATTGTCCATACCATACTCAATCATAAATTGTTTAATCTGTTCATTACGATATTGATCATATGTCATGGCTTTTTCATCCTCTCCTAATCCATTCACATATTTTTTATACATTATCTTAATATGGGCAGTACTAATTTTCTTTCTAACAATAGGTGCGTCAGCTTTACAAATCACAACAGCGACTGGCAAGTGACTCGCTCGATTTCCTTTAATAATACCAACTTGAAGTAAATAATTAATAAAATTATTCACAACTTCATCAGGTTCCATCTCCGAATAATTATTAACATTTTCACCACTAGCCTCGGCTTCATTACGAATAACTTCAACTGAAAATGGATCAATCAATAAAATAGTTCCATTACAATATTTATATTGTTGCTGAGTAATTTCATAATCACTAATTTCAGGGCGAAACATTTCCCCTGCAATATCATAAACAGCAAATTTTCTATCTGTTCCTAAATTTTTTCCTTTAACAATTAATTCATACATAGTTGCATTTGTTTCTGAGGTTGTTTCAGGTAATATTGTACCATTATAATATTCTGATAATTCATCAAATTTCTCCTTAGATGTTAAAGGTATCTCATATTCAATTTGATTATTGGCATTTAGCTTTTTAAAATACTCTTTATAAAAAGCTGATAAAAAGACAGTTTTACCAGAGCTACTTCCACCAGTCAATTGGATAATTACTGATTTTGTTGCATCAGAAGACAATGACTCATCACAATGCGGACAATGCGCTATTAATTTTGAACGTCCATTAAAAAAGGTACATGGTAGTTTTTCCCCACACTTACATTTATGAGTGAAAATCCCATAAGTATTTGGAACTAATTTCAAATGTCGTTCACCACAATTAGGACATTCATAAGTAGGCAGAGTAAATTGTTGTTTACAGTGTTAACAGTCCAAGTGAATCCCTTTGATTAATCGATATGAACGATCGCAGATGTATGTTAGCATAAAAATAATATAGACAAGAGCCATGACTAATAATGTAATACCACCTTGTATAGCAATACATAATAAAGTAAATATTAATGCAATAATTGCAGATACTATAGCAATTGGTATAATCAAAACAATTGCTATAATTTTTGAAATGAATGAATCACTCAAATCATCAAAAAAATCATAAACGCTATAACACAAATCTTTAACTTCACTATAACTGCTAGATATTCCACCTTTAATAGTTCCATATAATTGCTGATACCCAGGTCCAAAAAAATAACTCTTTTGAGCAGGTTCCCCCTCATCTTTATAACCATAGTTTTTAAAATCCAGATTTTGCTTTAAATTTTTAAAATATTCTTTAGCTACCTTAAAAGCACCATAAATCGCTAAAACACCCCCAACAGCAAGCAAAATCTTAGAAACTATTGGTAATGCAAACTCCAAGAAAGGAATAACAACATAAACAATAATCACATAAAGAATAACTATAGCAATAATATACTCCATAAATTCTCCCCCCTATTTCATTCTCCCCAAACACTATAAAAAGCCACCATTTCTAGTTTAGATTTTAATAGCGCTTTCATTTTTAAAAACAAAAAATTCCATTTATTAATTGTATAGAAGTAACATTTTTAACATATTTCATTAAAATATGGAAAAATAATGTAACTCATAATATAATAATATCATATTTTTGTTTAAATCAAAAGAAAAAGTTACCATCGTGTATATTTTTGTTGGATGATTACAATAAGAATACATATACTCATACTTCATTACCATTTTCATATGAAAATCTTCTTTATAAGAGTCAAATACTATTGCAAAATCCCTATAAAGTGATAATAGATACTATCCGGATAAAAACTTCATTATAAAACAATACCATAGATTATATTCCAATAGATCAACTTAACAGTACAATAAAACAGCTGAATTTCTACTCCATAAATAGAATAAAGTACGTACCAAAAAATTAAAGTTTAAAAGATATACCTTAATTAATTTATGGCACAAACATTTCAAAGAAATATCTTCAAATACAACAAATGTGAAAATAGCAACATGCAAAGTTAAAACATAAAATAACTTATTTATTTTGAAGTAACAATGAACCGAGATACTCAACAAACCATATTTTTTACTTACAATCTTCATTCGTTTTATAATTGTAATTGTTACATAAAACTAAAATCATACAAGCTAAAAACACAGTAATTTTACCGTGTGCTTGTATTCTACATTAAACCAACAGACATGTTCTGGAATACAGAGGCAATATACGAAGTATTCGAAGATTTAGATATATGTCATAGAATTGTATATGGAATCAAATCAGTATTTGAAGACTACAATAAAAGTGCATCTTAGATGCATTTTTTTGTTATCTCCCCCCCAGCAAATAATATGAATAATTAGAACAATTTAATTTGAATATTATAGTTTTTTCACCTTGTATCCTAACCAAATAAATTGAAGAACTTTTTGCCATTTAATTTGGCATTCAACACCTCTTTGTATTTAAAACCTCCATAGAGCTATATGACCCTGTTGTATGACTCCCTATATAGCCATTTTTTCAACAGTCTTATAATCATTTTTAGCTTCATCTCTGTCTGTATAACCAAAATAGCTATCAACTGTATCATTTCTTATCTTTCCTTTATATCTAGAATTTTTAGGTGGTGGTTTTCCATATTCAAAAATCTAGTCTTTGTTATCTTCATAATAAAAAGACACGGTCATTTTACCGTGTTAAAATTTCTTCCTTTCTATATTAAATTGCAGTCTTTTAATATTTTTTCAACAACTTCCCATACCATCAAAGAAGGATTTTCTCTATAAAAACTATAACCTTTATATCTTTGCAACTGATATCCATTAGCCTGATTAGATTGCATAATACGTTTTGATCGTTCTATAGCTTTTTTTACATTATCAATGCTCAATTGTTTTAAACAACTATTAAAATGATCTTTATGCTTGTAATCATCCATGCTTAAAAAATGCTTGTTATACGCTCTATTAATTGAATTAATATATTGCTTCCTATCAGTTTTTGGACCATTACAATCCATTTTATGTAATATGATCCATAAATCAAATGTAAAATTACTATAGCCAAATTTATAAACTATATTCTTTCCTATACCGGAAGCCTTTTTCAAATTATCAATAGTCTGCTTAAATTGCTGAACATGAAATTCATCATTACTTTCATAATCTGATAAATGCCAAATTTCTGTTTTGCTTGCAATAGTCATTTTTTTCGCACGTCTATATGGATCTTTTTCCACTTTGCAATCAATTGCCACTTTATAGCGAGATTCATCCAATTCATTAATACGATCTCTTAGCCACTCAAGATACCACTTTTCAGTTTCACCTTCGACACTGAAATAATATTTATTAGTATATTTTTTTACCATATCAATCCTCTCCTTTTTTAGAAATCAATTCTCTAAATACAGGAGAAAAATCTATATCAGAGATTGCACCATATCGTGAAATAAAGTAATTTTTCATATAATCTTCATTTTTTCTAACACCACTAGTACCTGAAGTTCCAAAATCTGATAAAGAATATAAATCACTTTTAAAATTATCTTCATCTCTTTCAACAAACTTTATTTCATCTCTTCTAAACAGATTAGAATTCAAAAAGATAGGATTATGTGTATCAAAAATCAACTGCGCATGATGAATATTGATCTCATCGTCATGAAATATATTAATAATATTCATTAAAGCCATAGGATGAATGGAAGCATCAAATTCATCTATAACTAATGTTCCACCTGTATACATAGCTTTTATAACCAGAGGAAATAAATTAATAAATCTTATCGTTCCATATGACTCAAACGTCTTAGCATTGATGATAACTTTCTTATTTGAATTTTGATCATCTAAAACAGAACATAGTTTTGTTTTCTGATCTTCATCTGAAACCATATAACCTACAGCATTTGAATTTAAACCAAATATTTTAGCTGCTTCATTAGTCGTTTTTTCAACATAGAATCCTGGAGAATCTATATCTTCAAATCTACGAATTAACTCGATAGCGTTTGCCTTATATATAACCATGAATTTATTTTTAAACCAGTTTTGTATCAATTCAACCAGCTTTCTGGAAATAATTAACTTAAAACCATTCATTAAAAATAGTTCAGTGTCATTAAGACTATTAAGGGCTACTTCGTACAATTTGTTAGATTCTTTAGAATTCATATCTAGCAATTCAGATATCTTTTTAGAATAATTGAACTCAAGCTTATCAAAACTACGATCAAATATCTCCATTCCATTAACGTTCAATATTTCTCGTTCAATATTTCTTTTAAAATCTTTTTCTAAAAAGAAACCAACGTTCATTGAAAATGAATACTCTATATGATACCCTTCTTCAGTAAATGAAATGAAAAACTTAACAGGTTTTCTTTCTGTAAGTTTATTATTAGGAATCAACTCTAAATAATTAGCTGCTTCATTTGGATAAGACTCATTAACATTTAATATATTTCCTCTAAGCACTATAGATCTCATAGTATCCATAGCACCTATGATATTCGTTTTTCCAGAAGCATTTGGTCCATAAATAACAGATGAACATATTGCATTGATTTTCTTCTTACCAATGGCTTCTTCAAATACACTATAATCTAATCCCTTTTGTTTAGGTGCAGGGATCATTGAAAAAGAAACTTCATCCTGAAAAGATTTATAATTTTCAACCCTAAAATCTAAAAGCATATTTTCACCTTCCTTCACTTTTTCATTAACATTTTAACATAAAGATGATTTTTATTAAATGATTTTGCAAAAAAATCGCAAAATCATTTAATTTATTAATTATTATATGCCTAAAATTGTGAAAATATACATATTTTATTCATTTTTCTCTTTTTTATCTATTATCTCTTGCAAACTATTCAACATTTCAGCATTGCTGATAGAAAGCTACCGCAATAGAGTCAATGCTAACGAAAAGCTATGATAAAATACTTGAAGAAGATGACGTATTAGAAAAATTTATAGAGTATCTTGATAGTATAATTCAAATGATTGGAATTCATTCATCGCAAAACAAGTCAAATAGATAACGTAGTCCTTGAATGACAAAAATACTATAACAATTAAAAAGGCATTGATAAAATCAATATTTTTTATTATTGGTCGATAGTATTAGAAGACTTTTTTCTTAATCAAATTAAAAAGAAAGCCTTTAAAATTTTTGTGTAATCAAAAAATTGAACGACTTTCTTTTTAATATAGTTTACTCAACTTTTATCTTTTATTTGATTATTATAATTTCAACTTAAACAAACTTAAATAATATGCATAAATAATGTTTTTAAGCGGAAAACAAACGGAAATTACAGCACCTCATCAAAAAAACGTTGATTTTATCAACGTTTTTTGTCTTTTTGTATTATTCACCGATAATATTCATCATATCTTTTTGGAATACTTCTGTTTTAGCAGTTGCATCATCAACAGTTGCACCTTTAATTGAGAAATAGAATTTACATTTTGGTTCAGTTCCACTAGGTCTAGCAGCAATCCAAGAACCATCTTCTAAATAATATTTCAATACATTTGATTTTGGTAAATCAATTGTTGTTTCATTTCCATTTTCAGTTCTTACACTTGTCTGATAATCTTCAACAGCAACAACTTTAACACCACCAATTTCAGTAGGTGCATCTTTTCTTAAATTATCCATAATTTCTTTAATTCTTGCAGCTCCAGCAGCTCCTGCTTTAGATAAAGCAATTTGACTTTCTTTAAATGCTCCATGTTTAGCATATAATTCATTTAATACATCAATTAAATCTTTACCTTGTTTTTTATAATAGTTACCAGCTTCTGCAGCAGTTAAGACAGCCTGTACAGCATCTTTATCTCTAACGAAATCTTTAACAACACATCCATAAGATTCTTCATAACCAAAGACAAATTGTTTTTCTCCAGTTTTTTCATATTTACGAATCTTATCTCCAATAAATTTAAATCCAGTCAATGTTTTTTCAACATCTACACCATAGCTTCTCGCTACTAATTCACCTAAATCAGAAGTAACAATGGTATTATACATAACTGCATTATCAGGTAATGTTCCTTTTTCTTTCATTTGACTTAAAATATATTCAAGATAAACAGCAGCAGACTGGTTACCACTCATCAAAACATATTTTCCATCATGTTTAGCAACGACACCTAATCTATCTCCATCAGGATCACAAATAACAACAACATCAGCATCAACTTCTTTAGCTTTAATAATAGCTAATTCATAAGCCATGTCTACTTCAGGGTTAGGAGATTTTGTATTTGTATAATCAGGATCTGGTGCACATTGTGCAAGTACTGGTACAACATCATATCCTAAACGTCCTAAACAAGTTCTAACAGGAATATTACTTGTTCCATGTTGTGGTGAGAAAACAATTTTAAATCCACTCTTATCCATACCAGGATTAATTTCAATACCCATAACAGCTTTATAATAAGCTTCATCTACTTCTTCACCAATCCATGTCATATATGGATAAGCTTCTTCATCACTACATACATGAATATCTAATTCATCTTCAACTTCATTGACATATTTAACAACTTCATCTGCCCATTCTGGAATTAGCTGACATCCTGTATCATCATAAACTTTATAACCATTATATTCTTTTGGGTTATGTGAAGCAGTAATCATGATTCCACCAGCACATTTTAAATATCTTACAGCAAAAGATAATTCTGGTGTAGGTCTTAAACTTTCAAAAATAAATGATTTAATACCATAAGTTGCTAAAACTTTAGCGCTTTCAATCGCAAAACGATAAGACATATGTCGGTTATCATATCCAATCGCAACGCCTCTTTCTTTCCCATTTTCTAAACCTGCGACATATTTTGCAAAACCAACATTTGCCTTACGAATTGTATAGATATTCATTCTATTTGTTCCTGGTCCCAAAATCCCTCTCATACCAGCAGTTCCAAATTCAACATTTGTATAGAATGCATCTTCCTTTTCTTTTTCTCCCATATTTTGCAATTCCATTTTTGTTGCTCCATCCATAGCAGGATGATTTAACCATCTTTCATAATTTACTTTATAATCCATATTGTTTCACCTCTGCTTCTATTATAACAAATCTTAAAAACCTACGCTATAAAAACTCACTTTGAAAATAAAACATTTTTCATAGTATCTTTATGCATTTATCAAATATAATATTCTTCATGTAAACCCTATCATTACTTTAAAACTTTTCTTTATTTCCCTAATAAAATCTTTTTAATATCTTCCTCTTTTTCTATATCAAAGATATGTAATGTTAAAGAATTAAGTTGTTTCTTGTTGCTTTGTTTAATTGCTTTAATAGTTTCTTTTGATAAATTTCCAAACTTCTGATTCAATTGTTTAATAAGTGTTGTAATGATCCCTTCATTTCTTCCTTTTTTTCTAATTCCTAATACATAGTCACTCATATTCGTTGCCCCTTTCTTTTTTTCAATCAGCTGATAAATACGTTCATCATGAATCAGTGTTCCTAACAGACATGCCAGTTCATGGCTGACTATAAACTTTTCTGGTACCTTCTTCTTTGCATAAAGAATCTTCAGCCCAATAATCAAATCTCGATTGTCCTTGTTTTGAAATCTTGTTTCATCCAGCTTTACCATTTCTACCAGTGGATGAAATTCAACATTCATGTAACGTCTTAGGTGTCTGATGCCTCGATTCATCATCTGCTTATAGCTTCTGGCGTAGTTCCATTTCCTTTCACCATAATAAATAGCTAAAGTCATGACACCATTGATTCTTTCATGAATGTTCTTTTCATAGATATGATACTGTCTAAGATAGCTAAGATAATCATATTCCATGATTCTTTGAAACATGCCTTTATCTACGTAGGACTGATGTTCCAGTCCGATGATGCATTGCTCTCCATTCAGGCTCACCAGAAGCAGATGATCTCTTGTACGCTTGATTGTTTGGCCATTAGACAACAAAACACCACTGCTGTTGGAATCAAGGATGATGATATCTTGAGTATCCATTATCATTTGTCCGTCAAAGAGAATAGCATTCAAAAAATCAGCCAGACGTTCATGATTGAGAAAATAGTTGTAAATGCGTATGTCAAAAAGATTCTTGAAATCCATCATAAAATAACCCTCCTATTATATATATACGCATTTTTTTGACAGATTTCTTTTTTTACTTTCAATTTTTTTATCTTTATAGACATTATATCATATAAATTGCTTAAAGCATATAATATTATTTCTATCTTTTCCATAAATAAAAGTATTTGTTCCCTTTCATCTGCATATTTTTATAAAGTTTTATGCTAGAATGATAGAAAGATATATTTTTAAAGAAAGTGAGGAAAACATATGTCAAGAATTTTTATAACCGGTGATACACATGGTTCGTATGATATGACAAAATTATCAAGACGACATTTTCAAGAAGGAAAAACACTGACAAAAAATGATTATGTTATTATTTGTGGTGATTTTGGATGTGTATGGGGTGGTGAACTAGAAAAATCGGACAAATGGTGGCAAAACTGGTTAGATGATCAACCATGGACGACACTCTGGATAGATGGCAACCATGAAAATCATGATTTACTTCAAACTTATCCTATTGAACAATGGCATGGGGGTCGTATCCATAAAATCAATAACAGTATTTACCACCTTATGCGTGGTGAAGTTTTTACTATAAACGATAAAACAATTTTCACATTTGGTGGTGGTTATTCTACTGATCGTGCTTATAGAAAAGAGGGTGTTTCTTGGTGGAAAGGTGAATTACCAACTCATGAAGAAGTCAATTATGCCTTACAATCATTAGAAAAATACAATAATCATGTAGATATTATTTTAACTCATGATGCCCCTCGTGACATCAAAGAATATTTAGGATTTTATAATCTTTGTGATATGAGTGTTTATGGAGAAGAATATGAAGACATTCATAGCACCTTATATTTTTTTAAAAAGAATATTGTATTCCAAGATTGGTATTTAGGACATTATCATATAGATAAAGATATAGGCAATATGCATATTTTATATAATGAAATTATTGAGATAACTGATAAAGAATAACAGAAACCCTGTTATTCTTTTCTTGTGACATCTACACACTGTCCATTGACATAAGCTATTAAATTTTTAGGATTTAAAATCACTTGAATTCCTCTTTTACCAGCACTTACAGCGACCTTGTCTAATAATAATATGTCTTCTTGAAAATAAGTAGGAAACTTCTTCTTCATGCCAATAGGCGAACATCCTCCACGTATATAACCTGTTAATGGCAACAAATCTTTTTGACGAATCATTTCCACACTTTTATGCCCACTCGCTTTAGCCAATTTTTTAAGATCAATTTCTTCCATGACTGGTATACAACATACCAGATAATCATTTCCTGAACGTAATACAAGTGTTTTATAGATTTCCTCTGGTTTTAAATCAACTTGCTCAATGATATGTTTACCAGACAAATCATTTTCATCATAATCATATTCTTTCGTTTCATAATAAATATGCTGATAATCAAGCAATCTTAATACATTTGTTTTCATTTTCATCAACCCCTTATTATCATTTATTATACAATAAAACATCATAGCGAAAAACAGACAATTTTGTTATACTAAAACAAAGAGGATGTGAAAATATGACAAATAAAGAAAGATTTATTGAAATCTATAAAACAAAGATTCATCGTGATGGAAGTGAAAAATTATTAGAATTTCTTATGTCTAAAAATTCAGATTTTTTTGAAGCTCCAGCCAGCACTCGCTTTCATGGAAGTTATGAAGGTGGATTATTAGAACATAGCTTAAATGTTTATGATTGCCTATTAGATTACTTATCAAGGGAACGCGTACAAAAAACATATCATCTCAATTACAGTGAAGAATCAATTGCGATTGTTGCTTTACTACATGATTTGTGTAAAATTAATTGTTATAAGAAGGGAATACGTAACGTTAAAGAAAATGGACAATGGACACAGGTTCCTACCTTTGAATATCATGACACTCTCCCCTATGGTCATGGTGAAAAAAGCGTTTATATGATTAGTGGCTATATGCGTTTAAAAAGAGAGGAAGCTTTTGCGATTCGATATCATATGGGTTTTGCGGGGAATGAAGACGCTAGAAATGTTGGAGCAGCATTTGAAATGTTCCCACTTGCCTTTGCGTTATCCACCGCGGATATGGAAGCAACTTACTTTATGGAAAGTCAGTCATCATATTTGTAAAACAAGCACTGCTTGTTTTTTTCTTTAGAAATTCTTTTCTTTTTTTACAGTTTCTATTTTCATTTTTTCGTTCATACTATCATTGACAATAGGAGTGATAGATATGATTCATCAAATACAACAACACAAAAAAGAATTACTATTTATTTTCAAATGTATTTTGATTATGGGTATTCTCTGTTTCTTTTTATATCAACCCATGATGCAAATATTTGAAAATCCACAACTGTTAAGAAAACAACTTCAAAACTATGGTTTATGGGGACAAATCTTTTTGACATGTATTATGATATTACAAGTCATCTTTGTTTTCCTTCCTGGAGAAATAGTAGAAATCATGGCAGGTTTTATATATGATCCTATTCATGGATTAATGCTCTGTTTAATAGGTTGTGCTATCGGTTCTTTTCTTATTTTTACTTTTGTCAAAAAATGGGGACAACCTTTTATAGAACATTTTATAAGTAGAGAAGATATGAAACAAGTCCATTTCTTACATAATCCTCAAAAACGTAATATGCTCTGTTTCCTTATCTTTTTGATACCGGGAACTCCTAAAGATTTATTGACTTATCTTATACCTTTAACAGAAATGAAAAGATCAACATTTTTATTCATCACAACCATTGCAAGAATTCCATCCATCATTACTTCTACTATCGGTGGTCATGCTTTAGGTATTGAAGATTATATGTTTTCAATCATTGTTTTTACAGTTACAGGAATCATTTCATTGATAGGTCTATTCATTTACAATAAACTCAATAAAAAGACATTATCCTATCATCTTTAGAATTTCTTTCGTTTTATCCTCTACTTTTCTTTGATAATTTCAAGTATAATGTATGGAAGTAAGGGGGATTATAAAATGATTGATAATATATTGATTGTAGAGGATGAAATTGAAATAGCTGATGCGATTGAAATTTATTTAAAGTCACAAAATTATCATGTTTTTAAAGCACATAATGGTGTTGAAGGTTTAAAAATCATAGAACAAGAAATAATCCATTTAGCTATTGTAGATATTATGATGCCTATTATGGATGGTATCCAAATGACCATGAAAGTGAGAGAAAAGCATGATTTTCCTATTATCATGTTATCAGCTAAATCTGAAGATATTGATAAAGTCACTGGTTTAAATATTGGTGCTGATGATTATATGACAAAACCATTTGTTCCAATGGAGTTATTAGCAAGGGTTTCATCACAATTAAGACGTTATCACAAATATTTAGAAGCCACATCAACTCAAAAGAATCAAAACATTTATACAGTTGGTGGTTTAGAACTTAATTTAGATACCAAAACTGTCAGTGTTGACAATCAACCAATCAAAGTCACTCCTATTGAATTTAAAATCTTAGAATTACTGATGGCTTATCCCGGTAAAGTTTTTTCAGCTGAAAACATTTATGAAAGTGTCTGGAAAGAAGACGCTATTAATACTGATAATGTGATGGTCCATGTTCGTAATTTAAGAGAAAAAATTGAAATTGATCCTAAACATCCTCAGTATTTAAAAGTTGTCTGGGGTGTTGGATATAAAATTGAAAAACAAGGCAGGGATGAACAATGAAAATAAAACAACATATTGCAAGTTTCATACTTTTAATCATTCTTTTCATTACTAGTATTGGAACTTATTTATGCTATCCTCTTATCAATCAAGCTATTCAAAAATCTAATTTTGAAAAAACGGATATTTCAGATTATGTCACATCTCATCTGGTTGAGTACAGTTATGCATCTGACTTTTTATTAAAGCAAAATCAAGACCCTTCAATTTCACTTCTTGATTACTACCAATCACCTCCAGATAACTTCAATGAGTCTTATTATGATTTTCAATATCAGATAGAAAATAAACTTAATGAATTTCATCAAAAAGAAGATATTTTCTTTCACATTATCAACAACCAAACACAGCAACAATTTTCTAATACCAAAGATTCCATTGCTCAAATATCTACAAATAAAAATCTACAAAAGAAATATCAATGGTATATGCAAGTCCAATTCAATGAAAAAGGTATACCAAGCATCATTTCTACAAGTGATAATGAATATAACATCTATTCATTAGATTCTCTTTTTTCTTACACACAAACTTATTTTGATGAAAACACACAAAAAGATGTCACTTTGCATTATCATCCTTTACAAAACATCACAATCACTTTAGCTGTCAGTGATCAATTGCATATGACAAGCCCTATTGGTTCTTATTTGTTGAATACATCTCGTAGTCAATTACATCTTTATTCATTTCCTTATATTTTTACAGCTATCTTCATTTGTAGTATTGTCACTTTATGTATTCCTATGAAATATCTTCTACAGAATCGCTTCTTGACTTTTGTCATGCGTATTAAATTCGCATTTCTAGCTATTATATGGATAACATTAGCCACAATCATGTATCTTGGCACTGCTATCATACTCTCTGGAACAATTCAAGATCAATTTCCGTACTTTTTCCAACAATTTGGCATTGAAGCTATGGAACCTTATTTAACACCTCTCGTCAATATTATTTATTTCTTCATTTTCTATTTACTCTTTGTGATTTTTGCTTATTTCATTAAATATCTTTTCCACAAAGGTTTGAAAGCTTATTTTAAAGAGAACACGTGTACCGGTTGGATCATCACGCAAGGATATGGATCAATGAATAAGGTCATTCAATTTGATTTAGAAGATTCTATCAACAAAACTGTTTTAAAGATTGTTTTATTTAATATGCTCATTATTGCTGGATGCTCTTTATTCTTTGTGTTTGGTATCTTCTTTGCGGTTGTTTATTCTATCATTATCTTTATTTTAATCAGAAAGAAATTTATTGATATTCAAACAGACTATCATACACTCTTACAAGTAACAAAACAGCTTTCTCAAGGGGATTTTGATGTTCAAATCAATCAAGATATTGGTATTTTTAATCCTTTAAAAGATGAATTTGTACACATTAAACATGGTTTTGAAAAAGCCGTTGAAAAAGAAGTGAAATCACAAAAAATGAAAACAGAACTTATTTCAAATGTATCTCATGATTTAAAAACACCTTTAACTTCTATTATTACTTATATTGACTTATTAAAAAATGAAGATCTTCAATCCCATAATCAAAAACATTATTTAGAGATATTAGAAAGAAATGCATTAAGATTAAAGAATTTAATTGAAGATTTATTTGAAGTCAGTAAAGCCAATAGTGGAGATATTAAATTAGATTTAGTGGATATAGATATTATATCATTAATTAAACAGGCACAACTAGAATGTCAAGATAAATTAGAAGAAAAAGAACTTATTATCAAATGGAATATAGCCCAAGAAAAAATCATGTGCCATTTGGATAGTTCCAAAACTTATCGTATCTTTGAAAACTTGTTTATGAATATCAGTAAATATGCTTTAGCACATACCAGAGTCTATATTGATATTATAGAAAAAGATAAGCACGTTTCTATTATCTTTAAAAATATATCTGAAGCAGAAATGACTTTTAATGAAAATGAAATTGTGGAGCGTTTTGTACAGGGTGATAAATCTAGAAACAGTCATGGTTCTGGTTTAGGTTTAGCCATTGTGAAAAGTTTTACTGAAATACAGGGTGGTCAGTTCCATATAGAACTTGATGGTGATTTATTTAAAACTGTTATTACTTTTTTACAATCTCAATAGAAGTTTTCGATATGAAAACTTCTTTTCTTATGCATCAGATTTGACAAACATCTTCACTATCATTAAGATAGATAGACAGGAGGATAGACTATGAAAAAATTAATCAATACAGCCATGATCTATATGATTCTAGCACTTGTGATGGGTGTCTTTTATAGAGAGTTCACAAAATTTTATCAATTTACCGGAAGAACAACATTAAGTGTGACACATACACATTTGTTTATTTTAGGTGTTTTTCTATTGTTGATGTTAGCTCTCTTTCTAAAAGATGATATCCATTTATATCAAAGTTCTTTATTTCAAAAATTCTTTATTTTATATAACATCTCTTTACCATTTTTTATTGTCATGTTAACAACAAGAGGAATTGTAGAAGTTCTTAATATTCCATTATCTCATTCAATGGACGCCATGATTGCTGGTATAGCTGGATTATCCCATATTTTACTTACTGTTTCATTAATTTTATACTTTATAATCTTAAGAAAAAAAATCTATTCAAAATAGATTTTTTTTCTTTACCCCAATAATAACGCAATAAAAATCAATGCTAATATAACCTGTGATGTTCCTGTTAGACATCCATATAACATAGCTTTAGGTCCTTCTTTAATAAGATCAGCAAATTTAACACGCATCCCTATGGCTGCTAAAGCAATAATCTCAAATTGAGAACTTATCATTTTTGCTGATGTAGAAATGATGGCTGGTAAAATACCTGTACTATTGATAATACTAAAAATAAAGAAACCAATAACAAACCAAGGCACTTTTGCTTTTACCTTAGCTGCTACTCCTTCTTTTTTAGCAAACAATGGCTGATTCTCATCAAGATTCATTCTGGCATATGTTAAAGCAACGACAACCACAAAAATGATTCTGACGATCTTAAAAATTGTTGCAAACTCTACAACTTCTTGATTGACTAAAGATGCTGAAGCAATCACTTGACCAATGGATTGTAGTGTCCCACCAATCATAGCTGAAGTATGCAAGGTTTCATGATGATATAACAAACCAGTGACAATTGGTAACACAACCATTAAGATGGTTCCAGTCACATTCACAATCGTAATAGAAATCCCCTTATCTTTACTATCTGCTTCCACAATAGGAGATACCGTACCAATGGCTGAAGATCCACATACAGCATTTCCAGCACACATTAATAAGGAAAATTTCTTGGTGAATTTTAATCTTCTTCCTATCAAATAACATATAGCAATCGTACATGTCATCTGCAATGCAATAAATCCAACACCTTGAAAACCAATCCCCATAATATCTGTTAATTGCAGTGTCAATCCCGTTAAAACAATTGAATATTCTAACAATCGACTCTCAGAAAACTTTGTTCCAACATTAAAAATATCTTTGTTTAAAAATGTATTTCCGGCAATCATCCCGATACCTATCGCAAATAAAGCCGCACCAATACTTGGAAAAAATTTAGCAATCTGTTGAGCAATCAAACCAATGATGACACAAACAATAAATCCGGGTAATATTTCTTTTATCTTATTCATTTCTTTCTTCTCCTTCAACGAAGCTATATTACCATATTTTACCTATAAATAATAATTATAATATTTTATTTATCATAAGAATATATTATAATAAATAAGGTGATTTGTATGATTGATGATAAAATGAGAACATTTATTGAAGTTGTAGAATGTCAAAGTTATACACAGGCAGCCGCCCATTTGCATATAACCCAACCTGCTGTGACACAACATATCAAGGCATTGGAAGAACATTATCAACAAAAGTTTATTGACCGTACACATAAATCTTTTCATCTGACAAAAATGGGAGAATTACTCTATCACTATGCCAAAACACAAATGCATAATGAAAAACTCTTTGAAAAGCAATTACATGATATCCGTCCTTCCTTAATCATAGGTTCAACACTATCTATTGCTGATTACTATATTCCTCATATGATTGCTAAAAAAATAATATTAAAGAATTATCATTGTGAAATTGTTGTGGCCAATACACAGACACTGATTCAAAAATTAATTAATGGTGAAGTGGAATGTGCTTTTGTGGAAGGTCAGTTTGATACAACATTATTTGATTATCATTTACTTAAAAAAGAACGATTTATCGCTGTCGCAAGTCCTCATCATCCCTTAGCACACCAAACTATCACTTTTGAACAGCTTTTCCCTTATCCATTATTTATAAGAGAAAAAGGTTCAGGTACACGTGATATATTAGAAAACTATCTTCATCAGACAATCTATTCTCTGTCAAGTTTTTCACAGCTTGTTGAAGTCGGAAGTTTATCTATGATAAAAACAATGTTAATGGATACTCAAGCAATAACTTTTGTTTATGCCGGTGTTGTAGAAAAGGAAATAAAAAATAAACAGCTCATTGAGCTGCACATTGATCATTTTGATATCTTTCGTCCCATGCATTTTATTTATCTTCAATCCCATATTCATAAAAAATATTACCAACAGCTATTTCATATGTTAACACAATAAAGGAGATTTATATGATTTATTTATTATTAATGACAATATTGGGCTGTATAGTCATGAAAATAGACAAATATAAAGCGATTCATCATCGTTATCGCATCAGTGAAAAACTGATTTTTATCATTGCTATGATTGGTGGAAGTTTAGGTGTTTGGATGGGCATGTATCTTTTCCATCACAAAACAAAACATTGGTATTTTGTTATAGGAATTCCACTTATCATTTTTATTCAATTCATCATAGCTTATCAATTTGACTGTTTTTCTTTTCTGGCAGCATCCATGATTTGTTGAACAACATCACTTTTTGCATCAGCATAATTTTGAACATATTTCCACTTCTTTTTTGCTAATGCCTTTTTTGTATTTGCATAAAATTCTTTTGCTTCTTGATGATTTCTAAGATAGTTTCTAAAAAGGAGATATTTTTCAATCTCTTTTGAATCTTGAGAAAAAACATGTAAATGAATATCAGTGTCCGGTCCTAGAAACATATGATGATTTTCAAAGTCAGGTTCTTTTATTCTTAAAATATAACCATGTGCCACCAAATCATCTACATAATCTTCTTCCTTTCCAGCATCTTCAACAACAAGTAAAATATCAATAATTGGTTTAGCAATCAAACCCGGAACAGAAGTTGAACCAATATGTTCAATCATTAATGCTTTGTCTTTTAAAATTGTTGAAATTCTTTGTTTCTCCCTTTCAAATAAAATAGACCAATTTTCATCATAAGGCTTTAAAACAATTGTCTGGTTGTGCTCCACCTTTCCACTTACAACCACTTTTTGAATATACTCATCACTTAATTTCATTTGAATCACTCCTTATTCGTATCATTGTACACTCTTTTGAATCAAATAAAAATAAGATTCGTCTTTGAATCTTATTTTTCACTTACAACCACTGTTTTAGCAATCTTATCATGAAAAGCCTGTGATAATGGTTGAAAATAGGCATAAACAATCGAAGCAATCGTCAACCCATAAGCAATATATTTTAAAGGATCAACAAGGACAGTCAATCCAAATAAAGGCAGCATACGTCTGATATAAGTCGCAATAATGATAATTCCCCCTTCTAAAAAAGTTGAACCAATTAATTCTCTGACAATAATAGAAAGAGGTTTTACAGGACTTCCATCAACTTGTACAATTTTAATCTTACAAATTTTTTTACCAATCGTTTGTCCTTTCCAAAATATAGGTATAAGAACATAATAAATGATTCCAACAACAATACCAAACACACCTAAAAAGAGTCCTATCTCAAAATCATAGTTTTCAAGTTGAAACATAGATGCCTTTAAATAATCACCACCTCTAAAATAAAAGGTAATAGGAATAACTGCAATCATTTGAGCGAAATACCAATCTATAATCATCGCAAAAAAACGTCGCATTCTTACACGCAAAACATCATAGTTACGAATCTGTTCCTTTTTCTTTTTTTGATTTCTTTGTTTTTTCTTTGACATGACATTATCTCCTTAAAAAGCAAAGATAGTGAATATTCACTATCTTAAAGTCTTTGATAATCTTTCATATCCAATAAAGATGCTGCATCTTTGTCACAGATAACAGTAAAATTTGGATGAAGTTTCAAAACTGTGGCAGGTAATTCATCAGTGATTGGTGAATCTAAAACTTGTTTTAAGATTTCTGCTTTATGTTTACCATTGACAATCATTACCAAATGTTTCACACGCATTAAACTCTTAGGACCCATTGTTAATGAATATGGTAAATCTGGCTTATCTGGATATGTTGGATTAACAGCATTCTTTGTTTTTCTATCCATGATATAAGTATAACTATCCATAGGTGTACATCTTGGACAATTACTACAGAAATGTCCATCCCATCCTAAACCAATCAACATCACATCAATGCCACCTGCATCACGAATTTCCTGATCATATGTTTCCCAGTTTTCCATTGTTGTGATATGAATCTTTTCATCTGGAATATGAGCATCTCTAAAGAATAAATCCTGCATTTCTGTCCAGTTAGGACCTGGTTTATCTTCATTGATGTATGGTGCTTCATCAAAAAGATAGTATTCTACATCTTTGTATTTTTCCTGATCTCTCACTTCAGGAATCATCATTTGATACAAAGTCTTAGGAGAACGACCACTTGTTAATGAAATATTAACACGTTTATCTTGCATCATCGCTCCTAGTAAAATGTGCATAGCACTTTCACTCATTTTTTGTTCATTTTCTTCAATAATTAATTTCATATTCTTTCTCCTTGATTTATATTTTTATCATCAGTCGAAAGAGAATATGACTCACACACACTTTTATTATAATATGAAAGAAAGCCCTGTCAAGAAAATTTCTTTTTTCAATCATAAAAAAGAAAGTAACAAGGGCTTTATGAATCACACATAATATAATATTATAAAACTTTTTTCAACATAATACAATTCATTTCCACAATTTGGCACATTTTTCTATCATTTGGAATTTTGTTGTATGCGTTTTCAAATAATCTATATAATAGCTCTAAAGGAGGGAGGAAATTTTATGAATTTCATGGAAAAATTCAATGATTTAGCGGAACGTACCTTAATGCCGATTGCGACTAAACTTGGTAACCAGCGTCATCTTGGTGCCATTCGTGATGGTATGGTTGTTGCGATTCCACTATCAATCTTAGGTGGTGTGTGCTTGATCATTTCAACGCCACCATTCACACCAGATACATTACCTCAGTGGGGATTTATTACTGATATGTTAATGGGCTGGTATAATTGGGCACAAACTTATAAAGCAGCCCTACAAGTTCCATATAATATGACAATGGCATTAATGGGACTTTTCATCGCATTCTCTATTTCATATCATCTTGCAAAAAGATATGAAATGGCAACGTTAAACGCAGCCGTTGTTTCTACTGCAGTCTTCTTGATTGTCAGTGCTCCATCTATGTCTGCTGTAGCAGCTTCATTGATTAGTGATGGTGCAACTGCTGAAGAATTATTAGCATCAGCAAGTATGTATATTCCAACCACATATCTTGATGCTAAAGGAATTTTTACAGCCATTCTCGTATCTATTGGATGTGTTGAAATCATGCACTTTATGTTGAAGAAAGATATCCGCTTTAAAATGCCTGAAGGTGTTCCACCAGCAATCGCATCTTCATTTGATGCTATTATGCCATTATTTGTATGCGTTGTTATTTTCTATGCTATTTCTTTAGTAATTCAAAACTTCAGTGGTGAATTATTACCAAGCACAATTATGACAATTTTAGCACCAGCTATTTCTGGTTTGGATTCACTTGTTGGTATCTGTTTAATTACAATTATTTCACAGATTTTCTGGTTCTTTGGATTACATGGTGCAAGTATCACTCAACCAATCAGATTACCTTTCCAAAATATGTATTTGATTGAAAATATTACTGCCTTTACAAATAATGAACCTATCGTTCATTTCTTTACACAACCATTCTGGTCTTATGTCATTACTTTAGGTGGTGGAGGATCAACACTTGGTCTATGTATCCTCTTATTAAAATCAAAATCTGTTGAATTAAAAACACTTGGAAAACTTTCTATTGGTCCAGCTATATTCAACATCAATGAACCAATTATCTTTGGTTTACCAATGGTTTTAAACCCTTTGATGATGATTCCATTTATCTTTGTACCGGTTGTCAATTCAATTATTGCCTATACATTAATGGCATTGCATATTGTCGGAAAAGGGGTTATCGAAACACCATGGACAACACCTGCTCCATTAGGTGCAGCACTGGGATGTATGGATATTAAAGCAGCCTTTATGGTCATTGCCCTTATTATTATAGATATTGTTTTATATTATCCATTCTTTAAATTAATGGAAAAACAAAAATTAAAAGAAGAAAATGCAACTGATTAAATAAGATAGAGAATACACTCACACACACTTACATTTATCATCTTTAATCAGTCAAAAAAGATACTTCATTGACCTTTTCGCAAAAGCATCCTTTGATCAATGAGGTATCTTTTTCATATGGGCATATTCAACACAAATAACATCAGCAATCATCATTAATGGGTAAGGATGACTGGCATAATCACGACGACTATGATAATAAATATATTCATCAACATAAGATATATCCAAATCATGACATGATGTAATCATATATATTTTAGGTTTGGTTTTCATGTTTTTAAATGGTTTCACACGTTCAAAAACACGATCAAAATAAGTGCCTGTATCTGAGAAAATAATAATTAAATCATCTTGATTGGCTTGTTCTATATATTCAGCCTGTTCAATAAATTTGATACATGTAAAAATATGTTTACCATTTGTCTGTAAATCATATTGTAGATTTAAAGCAACATTTTCTGACTGCCTATATCCAAAAGCAGCCACATTTTTATATCGAGAAATATCTTTCACAAGTTTTTGAATAGACTGTTCATCAATACTTGGTATAACAAGTTTTAAATTATCAATTACACTTGTAATATATGATTTTGCAGGTTGATGTGGATCGTATGATTGAAATTCATATTTGCCTTTTGTTGTTTCTTGAGATATTCCAAATTTAGCAATCTGATTTTTTAAAGCATTAAAATCACTCATACCTATATCTCGACAAAACCTTGAAATACTGGAATTAGAAACATAACAGCTTTTGGCTAACTGAGATACTGAACAATCCTCTAAATCCTCAATATTTTCAATAATATATTTAGCAATTTTATAGTTATTACTGCCAAAAGGCTCACTGTTAATCATAGAAGACAAAATAATCATTAAATTAAACATCTGCCATCACCCACTTTTTACTATTATATACCAAAAAAGCTCTCTTTGAAAAGAGCTTTTAAATTCTTTATTTATCAGGAATAAAACCAATTCCTTTTACCATTTTTACTTTTGAAATAAATCTTTGATTTTATTTTTTAATGTTAAATATGCAATACCAAGCAATGTTATAATGGCAATAAATAAATATCCTGCAAAATTCCCATAAAGGTCTGAAGTTTGTGGTTGTATAGATGATTGTACCTGTTGAATATTGTTTTGGCTTTGAATTTGTTGTGAAGGGTTATCACTTTGTTGTGGAGTGTTCTGACTAGGATTTTGCATTGGTTTATTTTCATCAGGAAGAGAAGGTTGACCTTGAGATGATGATTCTGCTTTGACAGTAATCACTCTTCTAGCCTGAGTAGAATAACCATATTCATCATATACAGTATAAGTCAATTCATAAGTTCCAGGTTTTGATGTATTCACTTGACCAGCAACCTGAATTTGAGATGTAATATCTTTTCCTGTATAATCTGTTGCACTCACACCCTCCATTGGATCGAATTCTTCTCCAACAGTGAACGTATTATCTGATGGTAAAATAATTGTTGGTGCTTTTTCTTCTTTGTTCACTGTAATATACTGCACATCCGTTCTTGTTAATCCACCATTTTCATCAGTAATTTCAGCATACCATCCTAATGTTTGATTGGCCAGATTATTTAATGTCAATTGTGCAGTTTGACCACTTTCTACATTTTTAACTTCACCTAACACTTCACTTCCATAAACATCTATATCTAAAGATGAAGTTTCAAGACTCTTTGTCTTTGGTTCGATTCCCAATGCTGAAAAAGGAATTTCAAATTCTTCTTCTCCATTAATATTGGCGACATCACCAATATCAGTTTCATCTTTAGCATCATAATCATCTAATGAAGGTGAGTATGTACGAATAATAATTTTTTCACCTTCTAAATCAAAGTGCATTAAACGAATATATCCCATACCACCAGCTTTTAATCCTTGATAATCGAATAACATCTGATAAACCGTACGATCTGCAACACCATCTTGATTATCATCAAAGTTTTCTACATTTGTCTGAGCGTTATGATAATGTCCTGATAATACCATGCAGACATTTGGATTCACAGCTACGACTTCATCATGGATACGTTGAGGTTCTTCACCCAAACCTCCACTAGCAAGTAAATATTCATGGAAGTTCAAAATAGCCTTACGTTCAGGATATTGTGCTAAGACATCATTCATCCATTGAATTTCTTCATCACCAATACCCCATCCCATGTAAATCATAATAAAGTCAATACCACCTACACTAATTAAATCATAATGTCCTCGATTATCTTTATAACTTTGACCATACCAAGGATTCTGATTATATCTTTCTTCACCAAAATACTGAGAAAAACTTGTATAATCACCGCTTAAATGACCAACATCATGGTTACCAGCCAATACACCATAAGGCATTCCTGATTCATCAAGTATTTTATAAGCTTTATCGGCATTTTCCCATTCAGGATCAAGATGTTCATCATCAATAATATCTCCATCATGGAACATATATTGAATATTCATACGTTCTCTATTTGCGAGAACCCATTCATGAATATCTAACTGATACTGATATGAACCATCAACATCTTGTTCAGGATTACCATCATAATCTTCATTATAATATTGTGTATCACTTTCTACAACAAATGTAAAATCATAATCTTCGCGAGGAGTATCATCTTCATTAGAAGTTGTAATACGTGTTGTTTGTGAATCATATTGAGGTGGCGTATATCCTTCCCCATTTTGTATCATGACTCTTACTGATGAATCTTTGAGATAATCATTTAACTCTATTGATGCAGTTAATTCAATCTGACTGCCATCATAAATCTTTTGGGCATCTTGTAAATCCCATTCTTGAGTTGTGTGATTATAAACATACATAAATGTTTTGGCATTATTACTTTCACCTTCCCAATGAACTTTCATTGCATCCTTATTTGTAAATGAAGAATCAACCTTAATATCAAATTGCTGATATGGGAAGCCATTGGCAGAATTTGTTTCAAAAGACTGTTCATTAGTACCAGAAATCTGACTCACACCTTGAGAAGCTTGAATATTTTGATCATTCAAAGTATATTTTTGGCCTTTCTTAAATGCAACATTCATAACATCATTTGTTGCATCACTCACTTGAACAGATAATGTAGGATCACCATGAATCACTGACCCATCACCTGGTGTGATTTCACCAACAGTAGCATTTTCTTCAGGAACAGTAAATGTTATTGTTTTGGTAGCCATATTCCCTACTTCATCTGTAGCAGTTAAAGATAAAACGTGTTCTCCAGCATCTAATGTCTTTGTATCAAATGCATAAGGCAATTCAATTGCTTGATTATCCAATGTTGCTAATAAAGAAACATTTTTACTTATAGCATCTTTAGCACTCGCTTCAATTGTATGACTTCTATATTGTGCATCTTCTTCCATATTTGTCATAATTTCAGGAGCCGTATTATCTACTATAAACTGTATAGATGATTCTCCAGTTTGAAGTGTATGCACACCATCTGATAACTTTGTTGTATCAAGATCATAACGTAATGAATCAAATGATGCTTCAGGAATATCAAATGTGACATAAAGAATTTCTATTTTACTTGTTCCATCTCCCATTGAAATTTCAGTTTGTGGAGAATAATTGTCCAATGTTTCTGGTTGATCTGGATGCCAGTTATCTGCAGTATGTTCAACTGCTCCAAGCCCCTTAACACCAGTATATTTTCCTCTCAAAGATGTACCATCAGGTAAAACAAGACGAATATTCTTTAAAACAAAATCATCGTTATTTTCAATATTATGTTCTAACACATTAGCTTTATTTCCAGCATGGAATGCAATTGTCACCTGTTTTTTATCATAATCAAAATATTTTGCATCTACATCATAACTATATGTCATCCATGAGTCATAAGTTCCTTCATTAAAGACACCTATTGAATCGTTACCTATAGAAACTGCATTTTTAAAGAAGACATCTGTCTGTGAAGCATCAAATGCAATTTTTGCTGAATTGCTAATAGATTTTTTGGCTTCACCTGTAATATCTTTACCATCAAGAATAAGGTTTTCTCCCGTTCCTATAATTTGTTGATTTTGTGATACCACTGTTTGATCATCAATATTGAAACGATCACCCTCAAGAGTTCCCTCTTCATTGTTTACCGTTTTCACATCAGTTGTTACTGTTTGATATCCATCACTAACAACAAAATAATATTCATAAGAAGATTTCCCAATTAAGTCAACACTTGCTAGAGTATAATTGAAAACATCTCCATTATTTCTTAAAAGATTATATTGAGTATATCCATTTGACTTATTATCTTTCATATATAATGATACAGTTTTAATCGTTGTCTCTTGTGAAGTTGCTTTGATTTCAAATGCAAAATCTTCATCTGTATGAAAAGTTGATGCTGTACGATCTTCTAAAACAGGTTCACTTACTGTATCTGGCAATACTGGAGAATATTGCGGTTTCGTATTACTATCAACTCTACCAGGTGTAGGCGTTCTATCATCACTCACTAATACAGACTGGAATTGTCCATTATTATATTGGTTTTGATAAACAATAGATTTGTCAGCTGTTGTATTATCAGTTCCATCCATATTATATGTTACATAATCAATCACGTCTTTAACATTAGTCGCTATTTTAATTCCTCTCGCTCCACTATTAGACATCCCACCACATGAAATTTCAATCAATTGGTCATCTGAAAGATTTGTTTCCCATTTTTCATTAAAATTATCTTTTGTTAAAGCATCATTTGTACCATTTTTAATCCAGAAAACAAGTGTTTCTCCAGATTTTAAAATCTTATCTTCGTTTGTTTCCCACCAAATACTATCACTACCACTATCTGGATAATTATAATAGAGCTTATAATCTTTCAAATTTATATCTTTATTAGAGTTATTATAGATTTCAATAAATTCATATGCATCTGCTCCATCTACATTAGAAGTATCTGGAATAACTTCAGTAATTGTTAAGGCTGGTGCATTTGTTACATCGACTTCTCCACTTTGAACTGGAATTGAAGATGATGTATAAGTAGCTTGATTAACTCCATCACTGATTGTGACTTTATAAGTTATACTGTCATAATTTTTAACAGCATTATATGCAATTGTCCCTTTTAAAATATCATTGTCATATGTAAAGTTAATTGTATCAATGAGTGTTTCTCCACTATAAATATCTGCAGTTGCTGTGAAAACTTTTTCTAGATTTGTCTGAATCGTCATTTCATAATCTTGAAGATTTGAAACCACAGATGGTGCATCAATTGATACAGTAGGATTCTCTATCACATCAGGGCGTTGATATTCTCCAAAAATTTGATTAGAAACATTTCCTACAGTCTGTTCACCTTCCAATATCCATTCAGCTTCTTTAGTTCCATTAACATAAATAAAATGATAATCTTTCAAATCTACTGTCTGATTACTAGCGTTATAAACTTCAAAATATTCAAATGCATCAGAGCCATCCACATTAACAGTATTAGGTACAAACTCAGTCAATAATAATGGTGATTGATATTTCACTGAATCTGTTGTCTCTGCTGTAATTGTCTTATTAGATTTTAATTCATTAACTCCATCAGTTAATTCAACTGATAACTCAAAAGATTCTAACCCACTTAAATCTGATGCAGGAATAGAAACAAAAAATTCACCATTATCATAAGTCATATTATATGACTTATTATTTATAAAGGCTTTTGCTTCTAATATAACAGAAGTTAAGTCTGTAGTTGCTTTCACAACATATGATGCATTTGGGTTAAATGTCTCATTAACTAATAGACTAACTGCTGCATCTTCATCCTTATTAACGACATAATGGTCATCTAATGTTTGTTCATCAACCAATGATCCTGGCGTTGGATCTCCATCATAGCCAAGTGTCAATTCTTGAATACGACCATCCTGATATTGAAATGTAATCCCCTTTTTTGTCTGGGCCTTTGCTTCTCCATCATTATAAGTCATAGAATTAATGACTTGCTTAGTATCCTTGACAAGGACTTCCATTGAACGTTCTCCAGAATTACTAAAACCATTCACCGATTCATTTGTTTTCACAATATTTACTGATTCATCAGTAATGTTATAGTAAGAGCGGAATTGATTTTCATCAAGTGAGTCACTTTCACTATTACGTACCCATACAACCAGTGTCTCCCCTGCTTCGATTGTTGTACCTTCAGGGATTTCCCATAAAGTATGCGTACTTCCATTAACATTTTGAATAAGATAATTATCCATATCTAAAGTCTGATTCGTTGTATTGTAGAGCTCAATATATTCAAAAGCATCTGTACCTGATGCAGTTTCCATATCAGATTGATGTGTATCAGCTACAATCTCACTAATCATCACTGGACTTATAATTTTTGAAGCATTCTTTGTAAGTGTATCTGTTGCATGAACAACAGATAATGCATTCAAATTCATTGATGATGCCACAACAAGAACACTCATACTACTACCAATTAACTTTTTAGCTTTTTTTCCCATTTTGTTTCCTCCATTTATAAACGGATTATAACAAAACAGCTTCTAAAGATTGTTAATGTCAGGTAAAAAGTACATTAATAGTTTTCAATGACATCAAAACATTGATTTGAACCCACCTTATCCACTATATGAAAGCAATTTATTTCATGCTATATTAAAATGATATAAATGGCTTTTTGTTGATTAGCACATTCATTATTCTTGCTTTAATATCATAAAAATGACTTACATTATAATTATGAGTGCAATTAGATTGTATAATGTATTTCCATAATCTCTATATACAAAAAAACGACAATGATGATCGTAATTGATATTCATTGCCGTTTTCTTCTTTGAGATGATTTTACGATTATTTATCTCGTACAGCCCTTTATTCTACTTTTTATATATGTTCAAATTGTTGTATACCCCACGTTTGAATTGTCTGATAAAGAACAACATCTAAAATAATAACAATCATAATCACACTATACATATAAGCTGTAATAGAGAGAATATCAACTAACCATAGTCCATACACCATTGCAATCACAACAGCTAATCCCATTGAAATAAACATCGTTAAAACAACAGGTAAACTCTGTTTCACACAGACCGTTTCATTAACCCAGTCAAACTTAGGCTTCCATAAATTGAGTAATAATCCTAAAAAATCAATCAATAGTGTAAATAAGATAGGAACAATCAAGACAAGTAAGCTATCAATCATTCCAATACCTGTCACATAAATCAAAGCGACAGAAAGAATTAAACCACCGGGAATACATAAGAAAGCATGCATAGCTAGTTTTGAATTTAAAATATCCTGTGTTGTTATAGGGAGTGACTTAATAATCCAGAAACGATCTCCTTCTAAAGAAATAGAAGATGCACTGATCATATTTAATGATGATACAGCGATAACCATTAAACATAAAACTGGTGTCATATATTCTTGAATCTGAGGAATAGAGGCAATCATTTGAATTTCATCTTGATAAATCAAGACAGCTCCCGTAGCGATGATACAAAGAATAATACCCATTGCCCCATTCAACATCACCATCGCATTAGAAGTAAAATGTCTAATTTCTCTGATGACAAGAGCTTTAAACATTGTATTTTGCTTCATTGGTTTTGCTTTATAAATTGCTTTTTTCATCTTAGGTTTTGATGTTGCCATTTTCGTAAAATTCATAGATAATAAATAAATAACAATAATAAATGGCAATAAAGCACAAATAAGATAAATCACAAAGCTACCTATATTTCCCTGAGTTAAAGCGATACTTAAATGATATAATGGAAATACTGCTTTTTCAATCGCTTCAGCAATACTCTTACCATTTTCAATAAGCCATACAAGATATGTCTGTAAATAATTCACAGCATACATATATAAACCAAAAAAACCGACAAATAAGACAATAGAAATAACAGTTTTAAAACGATGAATTTTAACAAGCACATGAGCTAAAATCCAGCTAAATAAACAAGATAATGCTAAAACAAACAATGGTAGTGTTAAAACAACAATAATAAACATAAAGATTTCTATCATTGTCATACCGACATTGGTAATATAAACATAGAAAGCTGGTATTGCAATCAAAGACTCATAGACATAATTTAAAATTAAAATTGTAAATACACGGCTCAATAATATATCACTATTTTTAATAGGCATAGCCAATAATAGTTCATTATCTTTAGCTTCATAAATTTCATGATGTGTTAAGAAAATACTTCCTATAAAACAAAGTAAAATAATAAATAATGCCATTAAAGCAAAGTATAACCATTCAATTCCCATCATCGAAAATGGTTCAATCAAAGAATAAAACAACATCCCAAACATACCAATAAAGACAACACCTACATAAGCAAACAATAAACCAAATAATATCAGCTTTCCAATACTGTTCCCTTTTTTCTTAGAACTTTTTGTTTGTCTTAATAAAATACCCTGCAATCTAATCTTAATGAGCGTCATTAACATTGTCATCATCCTCCAACTCTAAGAAAACATCTTCAAGTGATTCATCACCAATTACATCTTGAGTCTTTCCACTGACAATCAATTTTCCTTGTTTAATAATCGCAATACGATCACATAACTTTTCAGCCACTTCCAAAACATGTGTTGAAAAGAAAATGGCACCACCACGATCACAATGATCACGCATGATTTGTTTTAATAAATGTGATGCTTTAGGGTCTAATCCAACAAATGGTTCATCCATTAAAATTAATTGTGGTTGATGTATAAAAGCTGAAATAATCGCTAACTTTTGTTTCATCCCGTGTGAATAAGCACTAATAGGTTGAGCCAGATCACTTGTTAAATCAAACATATCCCCATATTGAGAAATACGTTTTTCTCTTTCTTCCTTTGATACTTGATAAACATCTGCAATAAAATTCAAATATTGAATACCTGTTAAATATTCATATAAATCAGGATTATCTGGAATATAAGCCATGATTTTCTTACATTCTAAAGCATGTGTTTTCATAGACTTTCCATCAATGATAATCTCTCCCTCATCAAAAGGCATAATCCCAGCAACTGCTTTTAATGTTGTCGTTTTTCCAGCCCCATTATGACCAATAAAACCATAAATATGACCTCTTTCAATATGCAATGATAAATCATCTACTGCTTTAAATTGATCATATTTTTTTGTTAAATGTTCAATCTTTAACATAAGATATCCTCTCTTTCATTAATTATTAATATTATTTATATTATAATTTTATATCTTTAATATCTAATCGTCAATATTTTGGCTACACTTTTTAAATAAAAAATAAGAATACACATAAATAAATATAGTCATACCTATAATACTAATCATCAATACCAGATAAGTGTAAGAAAAATGTACTAATGCACTTATACCATTTATGAATCCTATCAATATAAAACAATAGCCACTTATTTTATGTGTCTTTTTCCAGACATACTCACTTGCTAGTGTCCATGGTGTTTTGACACCAAAGAAGTAATTTTGTGGTATTTTAGGTAAATAATTACCCATTCCTATTAATAAGACAGACACTAACAATAACACAAACTGTTCACCATCTTGTTGGGGATTAAAAGCTGAATATTCAAAAAAAGCAGCAAGAATCAAAAAGAACACTGTTAAACCATATTGAAAAAGGCGATATGTTTTCTTTCTTTTTTCCAAATTCATTTTTTTAGGATCAATATGCTTTGTAAGTGACATCCCATAATAGATGGCCATTGGTATAAAAGCCAGAATCAAAAACATATAACGACTGCCATAACCATCAATTTGCCAGTTTTCATCCCAATGTAAAGGGACTGTATCTGGCATCAAAAAGACAGTCACTACCAAAAGAAAAGTCACTCCCCACAAGATTCCATCAAAAACTCTTATTCTCATTTTTCATCCCCCATATCAATAAAATTCATAAACCACTTCATCACTTCTTGAAAAACAGACATATCAATACTATAAACAATATTCTGTCCCTGTCTTTCATCAATGATCAAACCACTCGATTTCAAAATAGATAAATGATGTGATATAGATGGTTTTGTCATTTGAAAACAATCTGCAATTTCTCCAGCATTTAAAGGTCTATCCTGTAACAATTCTAAGATTCTTCTTCTCGTTGGATCACTTAACGCTTTAAATGCATCACCCATATCTCTCCCTCCTTTAATATTTAGATATTTTTCTAAATATCTAAATATATTGTATCACTTTTTATATTCATGTCAAATAAAAGAAAAGAACTATACAAAATGTATAGTTCCATGTATTTGAAGCCTTATATTATTCAGCAACTTTTTGTTCTTTAATAACTTTAGCAATTGAAGCGATTACGTCTTTTTCATCGTCACCTTCAGCTACGATTTCTACAGTAGCTTTAGTAGGAACACCTAAAGACATAACACCCATAATTGACTTCAAATTAACTTCTTTACCATTGTAACATAATTTGATATTGCTAGTGAATTTACTAGCTTGGTTTACTAAGATAGTTGCAGGTCTAGCATGTAATCCAACTGGATCTGAAACTACAAAAGATAATTTTTCTGCCATCTTATTGACTCCTCCTTAATAATTTATAGTCTTATTATAACACATTTGAATTACTTTTCCATACATTTTCAAAAGAAATTAATACGCTTACATAATATTTTTTTGTCAAGTCTTTTTTTGTATTTTTTATATCTATTTAGCCTATTCAAAAAACTGTGATATAAACAATAAAAAAAGCAATTTATACTGACAATTTTATCTTTATAACTTCCAATATTACCCATAACCACCATCTTTCCACTGCCAAACACCATCTGCATTTTTACATGCAATATACATATAATCACTATAATAGTGATTTTCACCAAGTGCTGGATGAACATTAAAGAAACGTGTTTTAAATTCCAAATAAACAACGATGACTTCTTGAATATCTGTATCCTTTTGAAGATACGATTGTTCCGTTTCATGACTGATATCTTCATCATAATAAACACTATAAACATCTGCTTGAGCATTCGTATATTCATCAATAGCCATATCCATAATCTTTTCTATATCTTCTCTTTTGTGTGTCGTATTATAACGTATCTCCTTTTTTGTTTCGATTGGTTTTTTCATAAAGATGGCAATCAATATTACCATCACAATAAACCCTAAAATAATACCTTTATTTTTCATATTCATCATCCTTTGCCATTTCATAATACAATAAAGATATGAACATCTCATGTAAAAAATATGAAAATGAAATGAACATCATTGAGATAAAAAAAGAAAACTTACGATGAAGTTTCCTTTTAATACATTTTTTGAGCCACAACTAAAAATTGATGCGTTGTCATTTCAAAATAAGAATGTTCTTTAATTTCTTTTAATGCCTGTAAATAGAAAACTTGATATCTATTAACATTAGCAAAATCTGGTGAAACCTTTGTAAAATACTGATAAATAGCTTGAATACTATGAAAACGAATAGTTCCATAATCTTCAAATTTATCTACAATACGCATTCCAATGCTCTCTAATGTTTGAGCACAGTTTTGTGCATCCCAGCTTCCTTTCATCTGGAAAGGCATATAAAGACGAACAAATTCTTTTAAATTTTCTGTTCCATGTTGATTGACAATGAAGTAGCCACCTTTTTTTAAGACTCTAAAAATCTCACTTTTATCATAATTACATTTTTGACACATCACAATATCAATTTTTTCATCTTTAAAAGGCATTTTCCCTGTTGGTGTTAAAGTTGTCACTTTTACAGATGGATCATCTATAAATTCATTTTGAACTCTTTGTGTGTCCGTATAAGGTTCAATCACAAACATAGCTTCTGTTTCACCTTTTAACTGACTGGCAAATTTTCCAGCATCCACACTCATGACTGCCAAATGATCTTGTGATTGGATATAACGTCTTAAAACATCTTCTTCGTGATAGCTAGGAGATGATAGTGTATAATCATTTTCTAACTGAGTACTTGGTGAAAAATGTTGTAATTCATTTTGTAGTAAATGAGCATCTTCTATTTGACGACGACATCTTTTTTTGCTGTATACCATAATGGCATACTGTACAACTGCATCAGCCACAATCCCCATTGCTAAAAAGAGAACAAAGTAAACAAACCAGCTTAAAGTAAATAATTCAACTGGTGATGATATAAAATAACAAATCAAACAAAGAAAAACCATATATCCAACACGATTATAGCTAAATGGTTTATCTAAAGATAAAAACCAGTTGATATTATTGGCTTTTTCCATTTTACTTCTTGTCAATTCAAAAAAGACAAGCTGCATCAAAAATAACACACCTATAAAAATCAACAATAATACAATCAAATATTCCATACTTACTCCTTATTCTATACTTTCTCCATCCATTGTATAATAATGATATCCATCAGAAAAATATCCCTCTTGGTGGAAAGTCAAATCCCCTTCAATAGAAAATAATTCTTCCATATCATTATTGACATCATAAATATAACTTCTTCCATTTTTATTCAACATCATATAATTTTCATCATTATATTCAATAATTGGTGTTTCTGGTAATGACGTATACTCAATAGGAAAGATTTCTTCTCCAGTTGTATCAATAATACCATACATACCATTTTCATTATAAACGACATAATATGAACTGCCTATGTACTCCATACGATAATATGTATTTTTTGTTAAAATTTGTCCTTCTTCATCAATTAATGAATATCCCTTATTATCAATTTTCACAATAGCTGTATCACTGGCATCAAATGGCTGAGCTTCAAGGTATATCTGATCAATAACTTGTTTATTATCAAAACTATAGTAAGCATATCCTTTATCCTGTATATAAACCGGGAAAATTTCAAAATACAGCAACATCACTTCTGGATAAAGCTGACAATTTTCAAGATTTCCCTTAGATAGACCATTTTTATAAATCATATGTGGCCCATAGACATCTTCTTCACGTACAAGATATGTTTTGGCATTCACATAATATGAATTAATTAAAACAGGAACACCACCCGTTGGATAAATATATGTTTTATCATCATGGGTTAAAATAATATTTTCTTTATCATCAAAATAAGCATCTTTAATTGCTATATGATTTTGAGAAGCTTCCTGCTTTTCAAAATCAATATAAATCATACTTTTTAATTTCTCATCATTGAGTATACATCCTTGATCATTTTGAACTAAAAATTCATAATTTCCTTTTTCAATCTTCATATCAAAGTTCTGTTTTTCATCTTGAGTAGAATAATAAAAATGATTATAGTCTTTAAACCCAATAACAATTGATTTTGCACTTGAATACTGATTTACATATGTAACAGCTTCTTTTCCTTTATAAAGTTCTTCACCATTTCGATATAAAACTATATATTCTTTATCTTTTAAAATCACAGGTAATCCACTTTGCATAATAGCCGTTGATTTATCAGCCTGATATAAAACTTCACCATCTTCATTTAAAACATAAAGATTTTCCTTAACAAATGTATTTTGAGTTGATTTTTCTTTTTGATCATCTTTTTTCTTTTCCACTTTTTTGGTCGCATAAAACATATCATCGACACTTTCCAGTGTTTCATATTCTCCAACAGGAATGATTTCATCACCATCTAAATCAATAAATCCTACCTGCTTTTTAGCATTCGTTATAATATACCCACGATTACCAACTTTTTCAAAAGATTGATATTGATAATCTGTTATTTGTTCACCTTTAGAATTATATAAAGCACTTAATTTTTGATCATTCGTCAACATAAAATAATGTACCTTTTGATTTTGACTACATCCAGACAATAACATGAATGCCATAAATCCAGCGAATAACTTCTTCACATATATTCCTCCTTTATTGCCCCTAGTATACCATAAAATTTATGTTTTAGCATTGTTTTTTCAAACAATCAGACTATAATAGAAAGCAAGAGGTGATATAAAATGAATGAAACATTACAAACAATTGCACAAAGAAAAAGTTGTCGTAGTTATCGAAGTGAAATGATTAAAGACGAAGAACTTCAAGCGATTTTAAAAGCAGGAATTCAAGCACCTAGTGCGATGAATAGACAGTTATGTGAAATCTACGCTATTACCAATCCAAGCTATATTGATGAACTCACTGAAGCTATCAAAAAAGTAAGTGAAGAACGTGGTGAAAAGAAACCAGATACTTATCATTTCTCTTATCATGCACCAATACTATTGATTGTCAGTGGTCCTGAATATGATTCAAGACGTGTAGAAGATGGTAGCTGTATGTTGGAAAATATCTTTCTAGCAGCAACAAGTCTAAACATTGGTTCATGCTGGATCAATCAACTCCGTGATACACAAGATGTTGATGAAGTAAGAAATATTTTAAATAAAATGGGTATTCCTCATAATCATCAAGTTGTTGGTTGTGCTTCTATTGGTTATGTCAATCAAGAAACACCTACCAAAGATAAAAATGAAAATCGTATTCATATTGTTAAATAAGGGATAAAGAAAGAGGCTCAAATGAGCCTCTTTCTTTGGGTATATGTTTGTAATATTAAGATTAACCGATGTATAATGGTTGGTCATTTCCAACGACTTCACCAGTTTTTGTTGTCGCAACATAATATACAGAAGAATCTTCTGGTTTATAGTAAACCTCTAATGTATCAATAGTTGTCATTTTAACACCTTTTGATTTAACATCCTCTTTTACTAACTTCTCAATAGATGTTGTTTCAACGTTTTTATTATGAAATTGTACTTGTAATTTAATTTTCACTGCGTCCCCTCCTTAATACATATTATAAATGAAAGCGTTTTACATTGCAATAAATTACTTCATTTACCTCCAACAATATACCACTTTTTTAAGAAATACTCAAATTTTTCTTGAATTTTTTATACTTATTCCTCATTTTTAAGTCTTTTTGTTAAAAATATTATCATAATCTCGCTATAAACAAGATATTTTATCAATTTATCTTATCTCCAATACAATCATCTCATATCCTTGATCTATCATTTCTTGAATTGATAAATCTTGATTCACATTCTTTTCTAAAAAAATAGGACAAATATAATATTTCTGATTCTTTTCTTCAATGATTTGACAATATTTTATTTGATTTCTTTGACATTCGACTTGATCATCTATACTTTCAAAGATTAATGTTGGATATTCATCAATAGTTTCAGTAGCTGGGCCATAAAAATAAGAAGTGACCTTTAAAGAATCAACATTTTGATGACTTCCTTGACAATTTTCAAATTGATATCCAATATAAACATATTGAATCGGTGGTATCCCATCTCTATTTTCATTTGTTTTCATGAATAAAAGCGGTCTATCTATAATCTCTCCATCTTTATAATGTCTTATTTCTATAACTTTTACATCTTTACGTGAAATATCAATTTCTACTTGAAAGAAATAATCATAATCACGGTCTTGCATTTCATCCGCTGTTTCATTAAGATGATTGACTTCAGTTAGTGAAACAATTTCTTTTTCTTGACAACCCCACATGAAAACTATCAACATCAATAAAATAACAAATCTTTTCATGATGATCACTTCCTCTTTTTTATTATATCTTATAAATAGTGTTTTGATATAAAAAAGAAAGGTTTTATTTTTATTAAAACATCACTAAATTCAATGATTGAGGGCAAACATGAAAATGATAAACATCTTCCTTGTATTCCTCTCCATCCAAGTTACCACTTTGTTGGCAGTAAACAGTTGCTTCTTTGACTTTGTAATAATGAACTTCATGTCTTTTATGTAACTGGTGTGTTAAAAGATATGTCACCAGATAAGGAATCTTTATTTTAGGTACATAATCAACAACACAAATATCCATATAGCCATCTTGAATTTGTGCTTGAGGTGTAATTTGAAAACCACCACCATAATATTGACCATTATTTAATGTACATAAAATAACAGGTCCATCAAATAAACATGTACCATTGCTGACAATCTTCACATTTTGTTTTTCATATTGAAAAACTTGTTTAAAAATAGAAACAATATAACTCTGTGATTCTGGAATCAATGGAATATTGGGTATATCTTTGACCTTATTTGCGATAATACTATCCAAACCAAAACAGGCAGAATTTAAATAGTAGCGATTATTGATTTGAATTGTATCTACTTTTTGTGATGATTGTTGTAAGGATTGTATAAGTATTTTTTGAATATTTTTTTCTTTTGTCAAGGTACGACAAAAATCATTCCCTGTTCCAAATGGCAATACAACAAGTTCATGATCTGTGTAAACGAGTGCCTGTAAAAGACCATTGATTGTTCCGTCTCCTCCAACAGCATAAAATCTAGATGGTTGTAGACATGCCTTGATATATTTTTGACTATCCTGCATTGAGGTTGTATAAACAATCTCATAAGGAATATCTTGCATGACTGTTTGAATCATGCTTTCTAAATCATGATGACGTTTTGTATCATGCATCATAAAAATATGTTTCATCTTTCCCTCTCCTACTTACAATATGTTATATATCTTTGAAAACTCCCTTTTTGAATCGTTGCCTGATTTTCAATATGATAACCTATCTCCATTAATTTATTATTCATGGAGATGTGAGAAATAAGCACAAGTTCCCCAGCAATTGCTCTTGTCTTTTCTAAGAGTTCACATTGTTGTTGATAGGTAAATGGACTATATACCCCATAAGGGATATCTAAAATACAAACATCATATGTTTGCTTTAATTCTTTCATATCCATTCTTTGAATAAGTAAGGGATCATAACCATAATGTTCTAAATTCAATCTTGCTTGATAGGCAACATATTTATTAATATCAAATCCAACAATGTTTGCTTTCATGCTCAACCCTTCTAAAACAACGGTTCCAATTCCACAACATGGATCAACAACTGTTTTAAATAAATCATTCCCCAACGCTATATTCATAACTGCTCTTGCATCTTTTAAAGCCAGTGAGTGAGAATATGAATAAGGTTTATCTTGATGTTGATTCCAGATCATATTATTTTCATAAATACCAAAGTACCATATCTGATTTATTTTTGTGAGTGCTAATATGATTTGAGGATGATGCATATTGACTGAACCGGCAATAGGTAAAGCTATCTTTTTACATTTTTCCAGTGATTCTCGATAAGGAACATGGGTTATCTCATTTTTTAAATAAATGACTTTAAAATCATAAAAACAATAATTCTGTTGTTCAATGAAATGAACTATCTCATCGAAACAACTATTCTCATATAAAATCTTTAATTTTCCTCTTATATAACCACTTCTTGTATAATCAAAATCCTGTGTTGTTATATGATATTTACTTTTCATATTTTCATGAAAAATACATCTAAATTCCATTTCACATAAATCTTTTTCATGAGGCGAATAATTATATACATATAAATATTTAAACATGTTTCCCTCTTTTCTTACATTTTTGTTATCTTGACTATTTATAGTATACATAAATTTAGAAATGTTGTAAAATAGAGATACGTTTGGGAGGTGTTTTTTATTTTTGGGATTGATTATTTAAAAACACATTTTACACATTATCAAAGATATATTATTGTGGCTATATTTTCTATGTTTTTACCTTTTTATATGTGTGGAGCTATTCTTATTTTTTTAACACTTCGTTTATTATGGAAAGGTGAAATTCAAGATGTTTATAAACAAATTCCTAAGAGTCGTTTTATTATTTATTTTTGTATATTAAGTGCTATTGTTTCTTTGATTTATCAAAACTATTATGGAGTTGTCTGTAGTATTGGTTTATTGGTTATATTATCTTTTGTTCTTTATTATCGTGTTCATATTAATTTAAGATTATTTGAATATATCACAAATTGTTTAATTGTTTTAAGTATTTTTGCTGCACTTTATGGACTCATTGAATATATTGGTATTTTAAATTCTTATAATATTGATCAATTTGAAATTATGATTTTTAATCGTCCACAAGACCGTATTAACTCTGTTTTTTTTAATGCGAATTATTATGCTATGATGATTGAATTCTTTGTATGTATAACATTTTATAAGATATTAAAAATAAAAAATATAAAACTCGAATGGAAAAGATTTATTTATTATGCATCCGTGATTGCTTTAAATCTGTTTGTTTTATTATTAACAGCCTGCCGTACGGCATGGCCTGCACTGGCTGGTGGTATACTGATTATGTTGATTGTTGATAAACACTATAAAACATGTTCAGTCATTTTAGGTATTGTTATTTTTGCATGTATCTATTTCTTATTGAATCCATCACAATTTCCTCGTGTTGATAATATTATTGATTATTTTATGACACGTGCTGGTATCTGGGAAGTAGCTATTCAAAACATTATCACACATCCATTATTTGGTGAAGGACCGATGACTTATATGCACATTTATTCATTATATAATGGTCATCCAACAGAACATGCTCATAGTATTTATCTTGATCCATTATTATGCTTTGGAATTGTTGGATTAATGACAATTGCTCCTTATATTTATTCTAACATTCAAAGGTTATATCATTTATGGAAATTAAAAATAGATAAGACACTTGTCGCTTTAGTGATTTCTTTTACAGTTATGATTTTTATACATGGATTATTAGATTATACTATTTTCTTTGTTCAAACAGGATTCTTATATCTTTTAATCGCAAGTTCTTTTGATATCTATAAAAAACCTTTGAATAAATACGAAAGCCTACGCAAGTAGGTTTTTTATGTTATAATAAATAAGAGGAGTGTGATATCTATGCATAAATGGTTCTGGTATTCTTTAAACCCTGAAGAAAAATTTCAGCGTTATAAACATTCACTTTGGCTTTTGATTCTTGCTATCATAGTGCTTTTCATTAAGTTCGATTTGATAATTGCACTTGGTTATTCTCTTGTCCTCATTATTTTTTCATATCTTGGTTATAAACATTTTCAAAGAGAAGCTATGGCATATAAAGAAAGAAAAAGTTGTCAAAAGACGTTATAAACGTTTTATGACAACTTTTTAAAATAAACCTAAGCGATGCAATTCATGATAAATTCCATCATCCTGTACACTTTCACATATAGCATCCCCATATTGCTTTAACTCCTGAGAACCGTTCCCCATAACAACACCATGTCCACATGCTTGAATCATTGCACAATCATTCATACTATCTCCAAAAGCAATCGTATCTTGGATAGGGACATGAAGATAATCACAAACCTTTTGCACTGCAACACCTTTATCTGTTTCTTTTAAAATAATTTCACCATTAATCACATCTTGTGAAAAGATTTCATGAATGACAAAATGAAACTTATCAGACAGAATACGTTTTGGTTCTTCTAACTGTTTTTCATTTTCACACATAAAACAGATTTTTTGAACAGGTATAGGATTATTATCATAGTCTTTTAATGGATGTATATTAAAATGTTCCTTTTGTTCATTTAATAAACGTTGTAACTCGGAATTTAAATTTTCTCCATCTTTTAAACGATGTTTGACAAATTCATAATTCATCTTTTCGTCTTGAAAAGTGATATGATTTGTTTCCAAATTATATAAAACATGATGTTGTTCAAAAACATCTCTTGCTAGACGAATATCTTCCTCTAAAAGACATGTTTCAAATATCTTTTGACCATGCACTTCAATATATCCCCCAGCACTACAGATCATGCCATCAAAACCTAATGAAAATAATGGTCTTGTTCCAGCATAACTTCTTCCAGTACACAAAAAGACTTCATGTCCATTATGTTGGACTTGATGGATAGCTTCTTTAACCTTTGGTGATACTTCACCATCTGGTAATGTGAGTGTTCCATCGACATCTAAAAATATTAGTTTCTTGTTCATTCAACCACCCCTTTTTTATCATAACCAATTTTTATAGAAAATGAAAATCCATTTCATAAATTGAAACTACAAACGTTTTTCAAAATGTCCGTCTACAGACATACCTTCAAAAAATAAAGTAAAAGCTTGTGAATCTATTTCTTTTAAAATATGCTTCAAATGATTCACTTCATATTTACTAATAACAGTCACCATAACATATGTATCATCTTTTGTATAGGCACCTTTTCCCTGCCAGAAAGTCATTCCACGTCCCATTTCCAATAAAACCTTATCTTGAATTTCTAAATGTTTTGTAAAAATAACACATGTCACATTTATATTTTGATAATGTGTCTTATCCAATACAAGGGTAAAACATGTTGTATAAATTGCTGAATAGATAGCTATTTCAATATGAAACAAAAAGGCACAGATCATATAAATAACAAGATTAATACCTAATGATAGCTTTCCTACTGAAAAATGAGGAAGTTTCTTAGTAAAATATACACCTAATATATCTAAACCTCCGCCACTTCCAGAGCAACGTAAAGTCAAACCAATTCCAAACCCTGTTACGATTCCTCCGATAATACAGTTTGTTAAAATATCATCTACTAAAGGTGTTGTTGGAATCATAATAAAAGTTAAGAAAACCGTTTGTGAAATAACTGATAATAATGTTCTTACAAAAAAACGCTTAGAAATTGTTCGATAAGCTAACATAAACAATGGAATATTGATTAAGAAATTAATAATTCCTGATATATCTATTGTACTTTTACCTATTACTTGTTCTATAATTGTTCTTATAATTTGTGCAATTCCTAATACCCCACTACTATATAATTGCATTGGTACAACAAATAAGTTAATACCTAATGCAAAAATAAACGATCCCACAACAATGAAAAAATATCTTTTAATTTCTTGTTTCATCTTTCATTCTCCTTTATAAAGAAAAAAACGCATAAGCGTTTTAATACATGGTGCCGACAACAGGAATTGAACCTGCAACCTGATCATTACGAGTGACCTGCTCTACCGATTGGAGCTATGTCGGCATCTGTTAGTATTATAATACAAAAAAGAATAGATTTCCACTATTCCTTTGGTGCAATTTTCTTTAATAAACCAACATGTTGTAATCTTGGTGATATAACCATATAAAGTATTGTTGATAAAATCACTGCTATAATCGCATTAATAGATGTTGTGATGGCATTCCATGAAGCTAATGCTTTGGCTGCATTGTCGGGTGCTCCTAAAATAAAAGCTGTATAAAAATAAGAAAAAATCGGTTCTCCAATCACATTAAATAACATTCCTGCAAAAGTTGATAAGAATACTGCCTTCCATAAAGCCTTTCCTTGTTGATGCTGAATATGAAAAAGACGATGAGCAACAAAACCTGTAATGATACCAATACCTAATTTCAATATCATCGTTTTAGGAGCAACAATCACATATGATGGATCAAGTAAATCCCCTATTCCCATTCCAATAGCACCTGCGACACCTCCCGGTACACCACCTAATAATAAGGAAGCCAATACGCAAAATGTATTTCCTAAATGAAATGATGTGAATCCTCCCGGTGTAGGAATTTTAATTTGTAAAAACATAAATGATATATAACACAATGCTGCCATCAATCCAATAACAACAATCTTTAATATTTTCGTATTCATCTCTATCACCTCAATATATACCACAGTATATACGATTACAAGCCATATGAAAATAGACAATTTTATATTTTTAAAAGTTTATTCAATATTTGTCCATTTCATAATTGTTTTCTGGATATGAGGATATAAATAATGGATTGGATAATAAATAAGAATACCTATAGTGGTGCTACACAGATGAATAATGATATCTCCAAAATCATATACATATTGAATATAATAGCTTAAAAAATTGATTAATAATTGAACATTTTCTATACCAAATATAACAGCTATAGAAATCATGATTGTTTTTTTGAGAGAAAATTCTTTTTTTAATATGAAACCAAATGGAATAAATAATGCTAAATGAAAAAACGCATATTCGGGTAGTAGTTCAAACCTTACTGAAGGTGGGTAAAAATCAACTGCCCACCTTAATTCTTCTACAAAATAGTAAACTCCACCGGGATCTAAAACAAAAGGAAAAAACAACATACATATGACAAATGATACATATAATCCTACACATAATGCGTAAAAAAGGCTTCTTTTCTTAAAGAAATACATAAAACAAAAAATAACTATTGAAATCAAAATAAATAATGGATAAGAAAACTCTATCACTTCCATATTGAAAACCTCCACATTCTTTTATTCTATATTATGATAAAGATGTGGATTTTACGTATAGACAGTTTTAAGATAAAGTTAAAAATAAAGTAAAAGTATATATTTTAACGTTTAACTGGAAACTTTGCATTAGGATAAATCATTTCCATTCTTTGATCTGGAAATTGTTGATCAATATATCTTTCAACACTATTTTGGGCTTTTAAGCCATTTTGTCTTTGGGAATAACGTGATAAAGCTAATCCCGACATCAAGATATTAAAAGTCATAAAAACAACAAAACACCATGTCATAATAACACCTTTTTTATATGTGATTTTTTCAATCCATGATGAAAGAACTGGATAAATCATTTTAATCCATACCACAGCAACAATTCCCCAAAAGAAACAAAACAATAAATTAATACGACCACCTAAATTAAAAGGAAGATGACTATAATCCCAAAAAACAGTTCCAAAAACAATTTCAGTAAAAACACTACAGGCATATTCATAAGCCCCACCAACAAGAGTACCAAACATAAAGATAAAGCGATCACTTCTATCACGATATTGATATAAAAGTAAAGTCAAAACAGCACAACCAATACCCCAAACAATAGAAAATGGTCCATAAACAACACTGCTACGACTCATAAGTGTTCCTGTTGTCATATAACAGAAAATCGTTTCTACAATATCTCCTAAAAAAGCACCTATAAAAAACAACCAGACAAGTTTATAAAAAGAACATCCTTTCGCAAAAATAACATTCTTTTTTGGACGAGGTGTATTTAAGATTTCCTTTTTATCCAAATGAGGATAAGCAGATACAAAGTGTTTTAATGTCCACTCTGATATTTTCATACCTAAACGATCTGCTGTTTTTTGCATATTTTCAGACACATCTTTCACAATACCTTTTTTCACACGTGAACGTGTACTTAAAATACCAGTTAATGTCCCCAATAAATCAATCCCCATAATAATGAGTAAGATAATTAATATTATCTCTCTTATAGACATAGGAATCCAATGTAAAACACCTAATAGTAATGGTTCAATAAACTCTATACTGATAACTGCCATCAACCCCCAAAGAATTGTATAAGGCATATGAACATAACTTCCAAATTGAAATTTTTTATGAGAACAATCCCACCATTTATGATGAAAGATTTGTTGTAAAAGAAAACCGGTTAAATAAACCACCATAAAAACAATAATAGCTCCACCTAAAAAGAGAAAGAACCACTGTCCTTTTAAATCATGTAAAAGGACTGCAAATAAAACACCACAAATCCCATAAGAAGGACAATAAGGTCCATATAAAAAACCAACATCAATAAATCGATGACGACGGTAAGCCGCTAGTACAGTTCCTATCAACCATCCTATAAAAGAATAAACAAAAAATATTCCTAACTGATCATAAATAAAACTTTCCATCATTTTCCTCCATTGATAATGTATATATCATAATGAATATTTATGAATAATTCATGAAGAAAAAAGAAAAAAATCAGAAAGATTTCCGATTTTACTTAACAGGTGTTGTACATTCAATAATATTTCCTTCACTATCCACAATTTCAACAACCCAATTCTCTTTAATTTGTGTCATAGGAAAATGAACAAGCTTTCCTTTCATTTGTTTATTTAATGTTTCTAATGATTCAAATTCAAAACTTGGTAAACAATTACTTCCAAAAGAATGCTTTTCATTCACTTTTTGATAGGCAAACAAGCCTAGACGAAACCCATGAATATCAAAAACACTATAAATATCATCATAAACAGTCACATCTTGTTGTAAAAAAAGATTCATAAAAGGCAACAGCACGTTGCATATCTTCTACACATAGATATAAAGACCTTAATTGACAAAACATATTATTCCCTTTCTATTCTTTCAATAGCTTCACAAATAGATGATACAAGATGTGTTGCTTCTTTTTGCACTATTTCTGGTGAATCATAAAAAGTAAATGAACAATCAGCACTCTCCAACATAGGAATATCATTATAAGAATCACCGATACCATAGACATAATCTAAATGAAGTAATGATTTTAACTTTTTAATAGCTTCACCTTTAGAACATCCTCTTTTAACAATATCTATATATTCCTTATTTTGAAAAGCCATAATTTCTTTATATGTTGCATTTAAATCATATGTCCATTGTTTTGCCTGTTTTTCATTAACAGCATTTATAGATAATCCAAAAATATGATCATCACCAATACAATCAATAGATTCAACATATGTTTGAGCTAAAGGAATTTGAGAATTTTGAACTAATGTATAAATACGAAAATCAGCTTGAATAGACACTTCTGCTTTTTCATGATATTGTTCAAAAATTGTCTTTGTGATAGCTTTTGATAAAGTCTGTTCATATAAAACATGACCTTCTTTATCTAAAATACAAGCCCCACTACTGACAATATAGAAATCTGGTTGAATACAGTTTTCAAGATAATGTTGTACCCCAATCAATGGTCTTCCTGTACACAAACCAAATAAGTGATGCTTTTGAAAAGCAAGAATAGCTTTTCGATCATCTTCTTTCACACCATCTTCAAAATATAAAGTTCCATCAAAATCACTGGCTAATGCTTTCATTCTTTCTCCTCCAAATATTTTTTAATCATTTCTAATTCTTCTTTTTTAATACAATGCGGTATTAAATTTTCAAAAACAACCCTCTGACATTCTTCAAAAGATAGCCATTTTACACTTTCAATTTCTTCTTTTTGAAGTGTCATTTCACCATCATACCATAAAACATAAACACGTGATACTTGGACATTATGAAATGGCTGTTTATGAAAAATATGGAAGCTATCACTATAGCTTGTACCAATATAATGCAGTTGACCAATCGTTGCCTCAACACCTAATTCTTCTTTTAATTCACGTAACGCTGAAGTTTCAAAGTCACTCCCTGCTATAATATGTCCTGCACTGGAAATATCATAACAACCCGGATAAGAATCTTTATTTAAACTTCTTTTTTGTAATAATATTTCTATATCATCACGTTGTCTTAATAGCCAGACATGACTTGTGCGATGTCTTATTCCATGACGATGAGCATATTCTCTTTCAACAACCTGACCAGTTGGTTGTCCATTTTCATCAACAATATCCAAATATTCCATGTATCTTTTCCTTTCATTAAATCAAAGATAAAATCTTTAATACCCAAATCCAAAACGTCAATGTAAAACCACTCAATAATGTTGTCAACATCACAGCATTACTACTTAATACACCTGTATATCCCATATTTTTTGCCATCACAAAGCACGTAACAGTAGAAGCTGAACCTAACATCACTAAAATAGCCACAAGTTCTTCATTTCTAAATCCAAAAAGAATAGCCATTGGTAAAAAAATAGCACAAAAGCCAATGAGTTTAAAAAATGTAGCTATACAAGCAGGCTTCATTTGACTAATGGCTTTTTTCAATTCAAAGGAAGCTCCCATTGCAATTAAACCTAAAGGTGTTGCTGTATTGGCTATGTAGGACACACTCTTAGATAAAATCACAGGCATTGATAAATGACATAAAGACCAGATAACCCCTACAACAATACCAATAATAATAGGATTGGTTAATATACCTAGACATGTCTTTTTCAATAATTGTAAATCTAAATTTTGTGATTGTCCAAATGAAAGAATAATCACAGCAAAAATATTGTACAATGGAACACTCCCAATAATCATCAATGGTCCCATTGTAGAATGACCATATATATTTTGGATTAAGGCAACACCTAATAATGCAGCACTGCTACGATATGTGACTTGAACAAATTCAGCTCTTATGGATTTTTGAGTCAAAGTACAAGAAATAAAAGCTGCAATCGTAATACTTAATAAAGTGGCAACAAAACAAAAAGCAACAAATGGAAAATTCCATGCTTTATGAAAGTCAACTGTCGCAATATCTTGAAATAATAAAACAGGCAAAGGAACAAGAAAGACAAATCTGTTAAGTTGTGAAGCAAAGCTTTCATGAATCCATCCTACCTTTTTTAAAATCATTCCTAAAACCATCATGAAAAAGACAGGGACAGTTGCATTTAAACTAAAAATTAAGTTTTCCATTTAATCCTCTGGAAACAAGATTTTTAATATACGTTCTAATCCTTGTTCATCAATAGAACGACAAATCAAATCTGATTTTTGTTTTAATAATTCAACTGCATTGCCCATTGCGACACCCACTTCACAATATTCAAACATTTCTAAATCGTTGACTCCATCTCCAAAGGCATAAGTTTCATGGCGACTCATGTGATAATAATCTAATACTTTTTGAATACCTACAGCTTTTGAAACAGTTGGAGAAAAGAACTCAAAAGCATTTTCACTGCCATGTTCATCATGATGGATAACACAACTAAATCTTTCTTTAATATATTGTTCTATTTGTGCTTTATCTTTATTTGTAACATTAGCTTCAATTTTAATGGTTCTTTTTAAAACTTCATCTTTATCAAAATCACGTTTAAACATCTCTTTAAAACCTCTCGTAGAGAAAAATTGATAAAGTTCTTGAAAACTATGATCAATATAAATAGAATTTGCTGTTTCAATCATATAATCACATTTTAAATCCTCTAACATCTGTACTGTCTGTATACATAAATCATAATCCATACAACCCTCAAAGATAGATTGACCGTCAATTTCTACATATCCCCCGTTTGCAAGAACATAACCATCAAAACCGACTTTCAAGAAATGTTGATTCATCATGGCTTTAGGTCTACCTGAACAAATCAATATTTTATGTCCTTGTTTTTGAATCCTTTTCAATTCATGAATAACACCTTCAGGTATTTCTAAAATACCTCTATTGCCATCAACCAATGTTCCATCTACATCAAAAAATAATAACTTAGACCTCATAAACTTCCCCCTATGATGTTCATTATACAAGAAAATCATTTTATCCTTTTATTTTTTCTAAGATTGAAAGAAAGCTTAATATTGATGATTGCATAAAAAGAGATAAGAATTTATCTTATCCCTATTCACTACGTAAAGCAGATACTGGATCACTTTTCGCTGCTTTCTTTGAAGGAATAATACCACCAATAAGTGTAAGAATAACACTTAAAACAATGAGAATCACTCCTCCAACTACTGGTAACGATGCACTCACATCAATATTACCAGCAATAGAATGAATAATCATATTACCCGGTATCAACAATAATAAAGTAATTACAATTCCTAAAACACCTGCTAATAAACCAACAATAAATGTTTCTGCATTAAAGACTTGTGAAATATTACGTTTCGAAGCTCCAATAGCACGTAAAATACCTATTTCTTTTTGACGTTCCAAAACACTAATATAAGTAATAACCCCTATCATAATAGAAGATACAACCAATGAAATAGCTACGAATGCTATTAAGACATAACTAATAACATTAATAATATCTGTTACAGATGACATCAATGTTCCAACATAGTCAGTATATGAAATAACTTTATCTTCATCTGTTTTTTCCATCTTGGCATTATAATTATCCAAAATATCAATCACATTCTGTTTTGTTTCAAAATCTTTAGGATAAATATTAATTCCACTTGGCTCATCAAAATTGGCATATCCCAAAAGTTTTAAATTATTTTCATATGTTGAAGTTTCTGTTGTCATTAAAGACATCATTAATTCTGATAATTCTTCTTCATCCATGTTCATTTGAATAGATTCAGCAAAAACATCAGGATTGATTTGGATAGCTGATTGCATATTTTGAGCTAAAGTACCCATCTGTTTTGTCATTTGTGCATTGATCTGGTCTTGAATAGATTTTGACATTTGAGTTGTATATTGACTAATTATAGATTGCATTTGCGTTTGCAGTAGTGTTGCAAACTGATCTGTTAAACCACTTTCTTGTAAAAGCTGAATCATTTGTTGTTGAAGTAATGTTTGAGCACGGTTTGTTGCTATATAATTCATAAAATAAGTTTGCACCTGAGTTGGATCAAGCAAATTATTTTCTGTCATATATTTTTGAAAATCTGTTGTAATAGCTTGGCTTAATGTTTCAATCTGTTCTCTTGAAAATTGTACATCTAACTGTGATAAAATATTATTCATATCAATAGTAGGCAAGGAAGACGTATCTAATTTTATTTGACTTAAATCTAGATTTCCCATACCTTTTGTTAATTGACTTTCATCAATTGTAAAAGCACTTTTTAATTTTTGTGTATTAATTGTAAATAAAGAATTCATATCAAAATCTTTATTTTCTTTTTCATCAAAACGTTTTCCAGTTAAAACATCTATTTCTTTATTTTCTAATTGTTTTTTGACTATATCACTTGATTGTGCCTGTTCGATGATATGTGTTGTTAATGTATAAGGATACCCAATTCCCGTTTTCAACATCGTTGCAGAGGCACTTTCAGAAGGTTGAACAACACCAACAATCTTTATTGTTTCTCCATTTTGAATTAATTTTTCCATATAATCATGATTTTCTCTTTTATCTTTATAAAGATCATATTTTTCATCATACTGATAATAATCACTCGCATTAACAAGTTTAAATTCTTTATTTAAGACATCTTCATAAGAATAAGACTGATTATTTTCTATTTCATCAACATCTTCTTCTTTTGCAAACTGTTCTACCATTTTATCTAATTCATCAAAATCCCTTAGTCCTAATGTATAAGACATCAAATCATTAATTTTACCACTCTTTGTTAAAACAAGGACACATTCATTATAATTTTGTGGCCAGCGCCCAGCTTTGACATCATATTGATCTTCATATAGACTCTTATCGCTAGGCATCTCAAAGAAAACATCGGTACTCATCATTGTTGACATCATACTGTTTCCACTGCTGGATGACCCTAAACCTAAAGATTGAAAAGATTGGTCTGGATGTACTTGTCGTATTTCTTTTGTATCTGTATTATAAATTTGTGGTGATACATTATAAGTATATTCCACAGCATTTGTATATTGTTTTATATTTGTATTGGATTCATCTAAATATTGTTTTAAAGAAGCCAAATCATTGGCACCAATCTTAGAAAACATATTCGTAATCATCTGTAATACTTGAATATCGCCCTCTTGTTTTTCTTCATTTTGATTATCTTGAACATCCACCATCATGGATGTCATATCAAAACCTGTACTTTGAATTTGTAGAGGATATTCTGATAACGTTTCTTCTTCAATAGATTGTATATATTGATTCACGCCATTAGAAAGCGATAATATCAAAGCAATACCAATAATACCAATCGATCCCGCAAAAGATGTTAAAATCGTTCTGGCCTTTTTAGTACGCAAGTTATTAAAACTCAAAGATAACGCTGTTAAAAATGACATTGAAGATTTACCCATGTTTTTATGTTCTGGTTTGTCCAATTTATTTTCACTTACATGATATGGATGAGAATCACTACGAATCGTTCCATCTTTCAATTCTACAATACGTGTTGCATAATCTTGAGCCAACTCTGGGTTATGTGTTACCATAACAACCAGACGATCTTTTGCGACTTCTTTTAAAAGCTCCATAACTTGAACACTTGTATCACTATCCAATGCTCCTGTTGGTTCATCAGCAAGTAAAATATCTGGATCATTCACTAATGCCCTTGCAATAGCGACACGTTGCATTTGTCCTCCAGACATCTGATTTGGCTTTTTATGTCCCTGATTACCAAGTCCTACCTGCTCTAATGCTTTTTTGGCACGTTCACGTCGCTCCGCCTTAGAAATACCAGATATTGTTAAAGCTAACTCAACATTAGATAGAACTGTCTGATGGGGAATCAAATTATAGCTTTGAAATACAAACCCAATCGTATGATTACGATATGAATCCCAATCTCTATCTTTATATTTTTTTGTAGATATTCCATTAATAATCAAATCACCTTGATCATAACGATCTAACCCACCAATAATATTCAAAAGCGTTGTCTTTCCACTTCCACTTGGTCCTAATATTGCAACAAATTCATTATCTCTTAAATTCAAACTCACACCATCCAGTGCTTTTTGAATTAAGTCACCTGTTTTATACCGCTTGTGTATATTTTTTATCTGTAACATTCTTCTATCCCCTTTATTTATGAATATCTACTATTAAATCTCTTTAATTTGAATTAAAAATGAACATTTTCATATATTTATCATTTTATATTATCTTCGACATATTTCCCGGGAAATAGATTTTTATTTCATTGAATCCAAATTGATATTTTCTAATGCAAGTAACATTCTTTTTCTTTCAAGACCCCCAGCATATCCTGTCAAACTCCCATTCGTTCCAACGACTCTATGACATGGAATAATAATAGAGATAGGATTATGTCCAACAGCACTACCTACTGCTTGAGCAGACATTGACGATTTATTCATTTGTTTGGCTATTGTTTGAGCAATAGCTTTATATGTTGTTGTTTGTCCATAAGGTATATCACACAATATTCGCCAGACTCTTTTTTGAAACTCTGTGCCTTCTGGTGCTATTTTTAATCTACTAATAGAAGGATTGCAACCATCAAAATATTCATCTAGCCACTTTTTTGTTTCTCTTAAAATAACTGTTTCCTTTGATACAGGTCTTTCTTTTATTTTTCCCATATAATATTTTTGCCCTTCTATCCACAAACCTACTAAACAATCTTCATAACTCACTAGCAATAACCTCCCTAATGGAGATTGATAATATGTCTGATTATACATGCTTTCACCCCCTTTATATTCTAACATTTTCTTTCATCCACAACAAACACTGTTCTTAAAAATGAATATCTCTTGACATTAAATATGTTTATTTATATAATACATGCGTATAGAAAAAAGGCGATGAATAGAGGAGTAATTGTTATGATGTATGACTAGAGAGTCCTGTGGGTGGAAATGGATGATAATAATAACAATGAAAAAAGACTAGGAGCTGTATTTTGGATCGTAAGTGATAAAATAACGTGTGCCACGTTACAGGCTAGACTCTGATAGGAGTTGATAAGGTTTATGTAGTGATACATAAATAAAATAGGGTGGTAACACGGTAATCTCTCGTCCCTTGTGGATGGGAGTTTTTTTATTAGAAAGGAGATAAATATGGAAGAAAGACAATTTAGTGAACAAGAATTAGTTAGACGTGAAAAACTTGATTTTTTAAGAGAAAGAGGTATTGATCCTTTTGGACAAAGATTTGATGTTACTGCTTTTTCAAAAGATATTAAAGGAAAATATGCTGGAAAAACACATGAAGAATTAGAAGAAGCAGCTATTGAAGTCAAAGTTGCTGGAAGAATTATGACAAAACGTCGTAAAGGTAAAGTATGCTTTATGCATATTCAAGATAAAGAAGGACAAATTCAGATTTATGTTAGAAAAGATGTTATTGGTGAAGAAAATTATGAAGTTTTAATTAAAAGTGATATTGGGGATATTGTAGGTATTATTGGAACTGTTTTTGTCACAAATACGGGAGAATTATCTGTTAAGGCTTCTGAGTATATTCACTTAACAAAAGCATTACGTCCTTTACCAGAAAAATATCATGGTTTAAGCGATATTGAAGAAAGATATAGAAGAAGATATGTTGATTTAATTATGAATGAAGAAGCTAGAAAGATTGCTTTTACAAGACCAAAGATTATTCGTTCTATTCAACATTATCTTGATAATCTTGGTTATACCGAAGTAGAAACACCTGTATTAAACCCTATCTTAGGTGGTGCTTCTGCTCGTCCATTCATTACACATCACAATACTTTAGATATCAATTATTATTTAAGAATTGCAACGGAATTATCTTTAAAAAGATTAATTGTTGGTGGAATGGATGCCGTTTATGAAATTGGTCGTTTATTTAGAAATGAAGGTATGGATAGAACACATAATCCAGAATTTACTACTATTGAAGTTTATAAAGCATTTAGTGATTTGGAAGGCATGATGGATTTAACAGAAGGAATTATTTCAAATGCAGCAAAAGAAGTTTGTGGTACATATGATATTGAATATAAAGGACATCAACTTTCTTTGGCACCGGGATTTAAACGTATTTCTATGACAGATGCTATTAAAGAAAAAACAGGTATTGATTTTGCAGGAGATATGACTTTTGAAGATGCAAAACAATTAGCTAAGGAACATGGTATTGAATTACAGCCACACTATGAATATGGTCATATCATTAATGAATTCTTTGAAAAATATGTGGAAGAAACAATTGTTGAACCAACATTTGTTTATGGTCATCCTGTAGAAATTTCTCCACTTGCTAGAAAGAATCCAGAAGACCCTCGTTTTACACAAAGATTTGAATTATTTATTTGTGGTAATGAATATGCTAATGCATTCAATGAATTAAACGATCCTGATGATCAATATGAAAGATTTGCAAATCAGTTAAAAGAAAAAGAACTTGGAAATGACGAAGCCAACGAAATGGATTTAGATTATGTAGAAGCATTGGAATACGGATTACCACCAACAGGAGGAATGGGTATGGGTATTGATAGACTAGTGATGTTATTAACTGGTCAAGAATCTATCCAAGAAGTTATCTTGTTCCCACAGATGAAACCTCGTAATAAATAGTGATAAAATCAAGATAATTTGAATTTCCAACGAATTAACAATATAAATATAAGCATAAATTTATGATATGATAATACGAAACAACTCATGACTATTGATCATAAAGTTATGCTTTTTTTATTCCATAAAAGAGTTAGATAATTTATAGAAAATATGTAAGTGGATGCATCTAGTTTAAATGTATAAATATGATTCATTTGTTATATACTTGAAATAGAGTCAAGCTAATGTTATAATTGACTCGTAAGTTAAACAGCATTGTATCAATGCAAAAAGGTAAGGAACGCTACTCCTTACCTTTTCTAGTTTTTATAGTGAACTTAACACTAGGATAGTTATCGCTTTATATTTCTGTCTATCCATTTACAAATATAATATGCAATTATACCTGCCACGACAGATAAAACTAAGTTAAACAACATTGTATCACCTCCTTTCAAGAGGAGGAACGATAACAATCATATTATATCAAATACAAGATATTTCACAATTAAAAACATCCTTATGCAATTATTTTTAATGCAATTTATAACAAAAAATATTATAATTCTTTTTAGTATTTTTAATGAAAGAAAAGGGTGACTATTTAATGAATGAATTTTTTGATAAGAAGAAAGCCTTACAAATCATATTAGACATAGCCTATCATAAAGGAATATCTCAATCTCAATTGATTGAAGGAATTTATGACTATTCTCATTTCAATAGAATGTGTAATGGCAAAGAAAATATAAAAATAGATATACTTGTATTATGCTGTATAAAACTAGATATCAGTTTTGATAAAATCATACAATTAAGCAAAGAAAAACCTTTGTTAGAATTGGATGCCTATTATGATCAATTTGAAATCATAAGACAAAAAAGAAATTACAATGAATTGTCAAAATTATACCAATCAATCATTTTCAACAAAAAGTTAAAAGAATTTGATAAATATAAACAATTAGCCACTCATATCCTTGCTATTATTGAAGCTCAAAACAATCATAACTTTGAACCAGCAAAACGCTTATTAGAACAAGCATTTGAACTATCAGGATATTCAATACAAAAATATAACCAATTTCATTTAACCAAAGAACAAGTAGAGATTTTAATTGACTATTCCTTATGTTGTTTTTCTTTAAATGATCCAAAATGGCAGGAAATACTGCTATATTTAAAAGAAAATAAGAATAATTTTGTTGATGAAGAAACCTTTGACTATATGTACCCAAAAATTATATACAACTTAAGTACGATATTTCTCTATAATAAAGATTATATCAACTCTTTAATCTATAGCGAAGAAGCAATACAATTTTGCAGAAACAAAAATAAATTCATAATTTTACCTTATCTATATTATAATTCTGCTTGTTGCCTATGTATGTTAAAAAAATATGATAAAGCTAAAGAATACTTAGATAATAGTAAAAGCATATTTAAAATCCAAAATAATTTAAAAGAATTTGAAAAAGTATATCAGACAGATTGCCAAATCTATTTCAAAAATAGTGACTTTACTATATAAACAATTTCTCAAACAATCAAATGAATCTCAATTCTAATAAATAGTATACATTCCAATTTTTACCATAATAATGATTAATAAAATATTCTAAACACAAAGGAATAAATTTGTTCTTATCAGATATAATAATTTATATATAAACAAATTCAAATAACATATATATAAGACTGAAGAAAAATTTCTAGATTATCTCCATATTCAAGCTATATCATCTTCGCTTATAGTAATTTTCATTTTATAACTTCTGTTCTTCAGTATTATGACTTTTTGTTGTAATTTCTTCATTGAGACTATTATCAATTTACTAGGATGCCTCGTCCACAAGAACTCGTAGAATAATTTATGAATCATGTTTCTTTCACAACGTTCTGATTTATTATCTTAGTTTACTTTACCTTTTACATCAGTTTGTCAAAGTAACTTCATCCTCAACATCACCGTCAACGATTTGTGGCTTACTACACTTGGTAATAACTATCTGTTGTTGGTTTATCTTCAACTCAATTCATGCTATGACTGACACATACTAAATAAATATAATATAGCGACTTCGCTATATTATATTTATTTTTTTGTTTTATAATTCAAATATGATTAAAATCTTGTAAAAAGAATATATATGATATGAATTATAAAAAGATATATTTGGAGGGGAATGTATGAGTTTAAGATTGAAAAAAATAGGACAGCTCTTTATTAATATGAGTTATATTATAAATGCTACTATTAATATGTACAAAAATGATCATATAAAAATGTACAAAATCAATTCAACATAATATAATAATTCAGTTTTTATTGGAGGTTATATTATGATTATGAATTTAACAGTCAATTCAAGTATTGAGATTAATTGCTTGCTTGATTTACCAAAATTGAAAGTATTAGTAGAGGAGTTAAAATTGAAAATAAATAAATCACAGATTGCCAGAGAGCTTGGTGTCGATAGAAGATTGATAGATAAATATATGAATGGTTATACTAAGCCAAAGAAAAGAGAAAGAAAAAGTAAGTTAGATAAATTTTATCAAATAATATATGACTTACTGATCAATCAAAATACTCAAGTTTTCTTTTATAAAAGAGTTTTATGGCAGTATCTAAAAGATATTCATGGATTAGAATGCTCAGCTTCACATTTTAGAAAGTGGATCAGTCAACATGAGGAATTCGATAAATACTTTAATGGCAGAACAAACAGGACAGTGAATGGTAAAGTTAGAAACAGTACTACAAATCATCAGTCAATCAAAAGAGAGACGGGTATGGGAGTTGAAGCACAATTAGACTGGAAGGAAAATATGCATTATACCTTAAATACAGGTGAAGTTATTGAATTAAATATCTTTGCACTTGTTTATTCCTATTCAAGATATAAAGTTAATTTTATTTCGCTTACAAAAAAGCAAGGTGCTCTATTCCATTATCTTGATCAGGCATTTGAAGCAGCAGGTGGTGTGCCTGACATTTTAAAAACCGATAATATGAAAACGGTTATGGATGAGGCAAGAACAGAATATTCGAGTGGAAAGGTCAATGCGAAGTTTCAACAATTTGCGAATGATTATGGCTTTGTAGTGAAACCATGTATTGCCGGAAAACCATGGAGTAAAGGAAAAGTTGAAGCACCAATGAAATTATGGGATGAACTATATGCCTATAATGGAAAATTAAACTATGCACAACTGAATGAAAAAGTAACGGAAATTAATGAAAGGCATAATTGCCAGGTGCACAGTGCAATAGGAAAAATTCCGAAGCTTCATATTCAAAAAGAAAAAGATTTCTTATCCCCCTTACCACAAGAAAAGATAAGAAATCAATATAAAATCACCATTAAACCAGTAAAAGTAGATTCACAAAGCTTATTTTCCTATAAAGGAAATAAATATTCCGCACCACCAGAATATATTGGTAAAACAGTGAAACTACAAATATTTGATGATTATATACATGTGCATTCTAACACAAAACTCATAACAATTCATCAAATATCTCAGTCAAAATACAATTATCATGAAGAGCATTATCAAAAAATATACGAAGTAAGTTTTAAAGATAGTTCGGATGAAATTAAACAACTAGCTAAGGAAAATTTAAATTTGATAGGAGAAATATACAATGAGTAGTACATATATGCAATTAAGAAATAACCTGAATTATTTGAAACTAAGTCAAATGAATGAAAATTTAGATGAGATATTGGATTACATAACTAAGAACAATCTATCCCTTACTGAAGGATTGATTAAATTGACCCAAATAGAAATCGATCATAGAGAAAAGAATATGATCAAATCAATGGTTAAAGTAGGGGCTTTTCCTCACCATAAAGAATTAAGGGATTTTGATTTTGATTTTCAATCATCAATTAATAAACAACAGATATTGGATTTTGAGACACTCAGATTCATTGAGAATTGTGAAAATATCGTATTTCTAGGTAATAGTGGTGTAGGTAAAACACACCTGGCTGTAAGTATAGGCATCGCCGCAGCAAAGCGTAGAAATAGTACATATTTCATCAAATGTCATGACCTTATTCAACAATTGAAGAAAGCAAATAATGAGAACAGATTGGAAGATCGACTTCGCCATTTTACCAAATATAAAGTATTGATCATAGATGAACTTGGCTATCTTCCAATTAATAAAGATGATGCGAAATTATTCTTTCAACTGATAGATAGACGTTATGAAAAAAGAAGCACGATATTAACTACAAATATCAATTTTAGTGAGTGGGATGAAGTTTTCTGTGATGCGGTAATGGCAAATGCCATTTTAGATAGAGTCCTTCATCACGCGCATGTGGTAACTATAACGGGTAAATCCTATCGGTTAAAAGATCATATGAAGCCAAACGAAGAGGAATCCTAATATTAAGAAGTATTCCTAGTTATATTGAACAGGAACATAATTGTACATCATAAATGATCATTTTTGTACAAAATTATATTGACATTTATATATATCAAGCAGATCTTTATTATATATACACTATTAATAGTTTGTATTCTTATAGAATATATATATCTAAGAAAGCTGTGGTTTTCTATAGCAACACTATATTTGCTAGGTGTATTTCTACCAATTTATATATCATATAAAAGGGTGGACTTGAAGAAATAGGCATAAGAAAATATAAGAAGAAAGAAATTATATATATGGCTATTGTGATCTGTTTCTTTGTAGCATATCAGTTTTTTAGAAGATACTATATTTACAATAACAGTATGCCATTGGATTCTATTCCAAGTTTATTGTATCAAATATTTGCTGTGGGGTTATCGGAAGAAATATTGTTTAGAGGTTTTATAGGCAAGAAGTTTCCTATTAAAAACACTTTTATGAGATATTTAGTTGTAGGTTTACTATTTGCTGTTTTGCATCTGCCAATGTATTGCTATAACTATGGACTTCATGCTATAAAAGCATTCTTTTTATTTGAAGTTCAAGCTCAATGGATGTCTCATATAATCAATCAGCTTATGTATGATTCATTTGGAAGTTTTATTCCGGTTTCTATTCTACATGGTATGAATAATTGGCTTAATAAATAAAATGGTGGCATACATTTTGGCATACAAAATAAGATAAATATGTATAAAAGCTACAAATTATATATGGATAAAAATGGATCTAGATTATGTAGAAGCATTGGAATACGAATTACCACCAACAGGTGGAATGGGTATGGGTATTGATAGACTTGTGATGTTATTAACTGGACAAGAATCTATCCAAGAAATTATCTTGTTCCCACAGATGAAACCAAGAAATAAATAGTGATAAAATCAATATAATTTGAATTTGATAAAAAAATATAACTAAGTTTAGCAATATTTAAATAAACTTCATAATGATAATTCTACTTATCAAAAAAACTTTTCCATTTAATATATTATAAATAATTATTGCAAAAGTGAATGCATTACAATATTTTTGTATAAAATTGTTAAAAATAATCATACTTGAAATTAGGCAGGTTACATGTTATAATCTGCTTGTAAATCAGATAGCATTGTACCAAATGCAAAAAGGTAAGGAACGCGACTCCTTACCTTTTCTAGTTTTTATAGTGAACTTAACACTAGGCTAGTTACCGTTAAAAGTGACTGTCTAACCATTTGCATATGTAATATACCATTAATCCTGCCACGACAGCAACTATTAAATCAGATAACATTGAACCATCTCCTTTCAAGAGGAGGAACGATAACAATCATATTATATCAAATACAAGATATTTCACAATTAAAAACATCCTTATGCAACTATTTTCAATGCAATTTATAACAAAAAACATTATAATTTTTTTTAGTACTTTTAATGAAAGAAAAGGATAGTTATTTAATGAATGAATTTTTTGATAAAAGAAAAGCTTTGCAGATCATACTAGACAAATCATATAAAAAAGGAATATCTCAATCTCAATTGATTGAAGGAATTTACGACTATTCCCATTTCAATAGAATGTGTAATGGTAAAGAAAACATAAAAATAGATATACTTGTTTTATGTTGTATAAAATTAAATATTAGCTTTGATCAAGTTATACAATTAAGTAAAGAAAAAGATTGATAGAATTAGATACTTATTATGAATAATTTGAAATCATAAGACTAAAAAGGGACTTCAATGAATTACCAGAATTATATCAATTAATCATTTCTAATGAAAAAATAAAAGAATTAAATAAATATAAACAATTATCTACTCACATCCTTGTCATTATTGAAGCTCAAAACAATCATAATTTTAATACCGCAAAATATTTATTAGAACAAACATTTGAACTATCAAGACATTCCATAAAAAAGTATGCTCAATTTTATTTATCAAAGGAACAAATAGAAATTTTAATTGATTATGCTTTATGTTGTTTTTCTTTACATGATTCAAGATGGCAAGACATATTATTGTTTTTGAACGATAAAAGAAATCATTATATTGATGAAGATACTTTTAACTATATATATCCAAAAATTTCATATAATATAAGTACAATATTTCTCATTAATCAAGATTATTCAAAATCTTTAATTTATAGTGAAGAATCCATACAATTTTGTAGAAATAAAAACAATTTCATTTATTTACCCTACCTATACTATAATTCAGCCTGTAGCCTTTCTATGTTGAAGAATTATGATAAAGCTAAGGAATACTTAGATAACAGCAAAAACATATTTAAACTTCAAAATCATTTAGAAGAATTTCAAAAAACATATCAAGATGACTCTCAAATATATTTCAACCATAGCGATTTTGCTATTTAAAAGCTATCAAAATCTGATAAGATGAATAGCACAATACTTTTGTATTAAAATCAGATGAAGGTAGTGGATTAATGTGAAAAAAAGTATAGCTTATTTAAAACTTATTGATTTATTAAATGGTCTTGTTTTTTATGCTCCTGTAGCTCTTTTGTTAAGGACATCAAGAGGCATAACGATTCCTCAATTTTTTTCGTTACAAATTATTCTATATTTAACAACTTGTTTAGCAGAGATTCCTTGTGGATTTATTACTGATAAAATAAGATATAAAAATACAATTATTTTATCATTGGGACTTATGACACTAGCCAGGATTCAATTTATTTTTGCTGATTCATTTTATATTTTTGTTATAGAAGCAATATTAGAAGGTATCGCAATATCCTTTATGAGTGGAACAATGAATGCCTATATCTATCAACTACTAGGAGAAGAAGATTTTGAAAAAAATATGTCTAGTATTGATAATTATGGCACTGTTGGATTTATTTCAAGCACTATTTTATTTTCATTCATTTATAAAATCGGAGGCATGAATACACTCGTTATTTTGACTATTATTTCTACATTAATAGCTTTTATTATCTCATTTTTTCTTCTAGAATCCCATTATCAAGAAAATACAAAGAACAGTCTAAAAGAAACAGAATTATTCAAAAGAACTAGTTTTTGGAAAATTTCAACATATTCTAGTTTATTTTCATTAGGAATGATTGTCATTAATTATTTTTATGTTGTCAAACTAGAAGTTTTGGGTATTGATGAAACATATATGAGCGGAGTCATTCTCTTGTACTCTTTTGTTCAACTAATCATACCAAAGATTTTAGATAAATTAAACAAAAATAAAACTCAGTATCATGTTAAAGCCTTTTTATGCCTGGCTGGAATATGTTTTCTCATTCTCTATTTCTCAAACAATATTATTGTCACATTATTCATGATGTCTATAATATCTACAATTATTATGATTCCTTATTATATCTTTTCAGGAATACAAAACAATTATATTGATCAGTTGAATTTGCATGATAATCGAGCAACAATACTATCAATATTTAACATGGGTAATAATATTGTTTCTATTGCATCTTTTATTTTCTTTAGTATGAATGTCAATATTGATGGATTAAATATATTTTTAATGGTAGGCATTCTTTATATTATCATAGCCATATTATACAAGAATATTTACATTGAAAATAAATAATATTATCTTTATAACAGATATTGAATATATCGTTAAAAATGTTTCATACTTGAAATTGAATAGATTCAATGCTATAATCTATTCGTAAATCGAACATTGTTATATCACAATGCAAAAAGGTAAGGATCGTGACTCCTTACCTTTTCTGGTTTTTATAGTGAACTTAACACTAGGCTAGTTATCGTTATAAATGTCTGTCTAACCATTTGCATATGTAATAAACAATGACACTTGCCATTACAGAGATTATCAAATCGAAAATTATTATGTCACCTCCTCTCCAAACAGGAGGGACGATAACAAATGCATTATATCAAATACTAATTTCTTTAACAATTTAATATTAAAAAATATTCAGATGAATACGATTCAAATATGATAATGTCTTAATATATTCAAAAATCTATGTTATGATATAGCCTCACTTTTATTGGGAGGTTGTTGTATGAGAAAGGTTGAATTAAGAATGAATGAAGAAAATAAATATTTGATTATTAAAAAACTGGTTGAAACTAACGGCAATAAAAATAGAGCTGCCATCAAGTTGGGATGTACTGTCAGAACTGTCAATAGACTCATCCTTAAATATAAAAAATATGGTAAAGCTGCTTTTATTCATGGCAACAGAGGCAGAGCTCCTGCTACCACTATACCTCTCGATATCAAAAACAGGATTATCAAACTTTATATCGATCATTATTGTGACACTAATTTTACTCATTTCTGTGAAATCATTTATGATGATTTCAATGTTAAAATTAGTGATACGACTCTTAACAAGTGGCTTAGAGATGAAAATATCATTTCCCCTAAAGCCAGAAAGAAAACGAGAAAGATATTAAAAGATTCTTTGAAGGCTCAATTGAAAATGACTCGTTCCAAAAAATCTCAAAATGACATCAAAGAAGCTATTTCCATCATAGACAGTAAAAATGCTCATCCTAGAAGACCCAGATGCAAGTATATGGGTGAAATGATCCAGATGGATGCTTCCAGCTTTGAATGGATTGATGGTCATATCTGGCATCTTCATTTGGCTGTCGATGATGCTACTGGTGAAGTTGTTGGCGCTTATTTTGATACTCAGGAAACGCTAAATGGCTATTATAATGTCTTCTATCAGATTTTGACCAACTATGGTATTCCTGCCATGTTTTATACCGATAGACGTACTGTCTTTGAATACAAAAAGAAAAACAACGCTTTTGATGATGACGACACTTTTACCCAGTTTTCCTATGCGTGTCATAATCTTGGCGTTGATATTAGGACAACGAGCATCGCCCAAGCCAAAGGCAGAATCGAAAGAATGAACCAGACATTCCAATCCCGTTTACCTGTTGAACTCAGACGTGCTCATATAACCGATATAGAGTCAGCCAATAAATTTTTAAAATCCTACCTAAAAAAATTCAATGACATGTTTGCTCTACACCTCAATACTACCAAATCGGTATTTGAAACGCAACCATCAATTGAAAAAATCAATCGTACCTTAGCTGTTCTTTCTCCTAGAAAAATTGATTCAGGTCATAGTATCAGATTTCAAAACAGGCTGTATTTGCCCGTAACAGAAAATGGAACATCTGTTTATTTAAAGAACAGAACAGATTGTATGGTTATCGAGGCATTTGATGGGAATCTGTATGTCAATGTACTTGATCACATATATATCATGCAGGAAATACCAAAACATGAATTGTATTCAAAAGAATTTGATGAAGTAAAAAAAGAAGCCAGACCAAAGAAAAAATATATTCCACCTATAGATCATCCTTGGAAACAGGCTTCCTACTTAAATTTTCTTGCAAAACAAAAGCACCGTTCTGGTGCTAATGTTTAAAATTTTTGAGGACATTTTCAAATTTGCTTGACAACTGTAAAGGTGAAAGATTATTATGATTATGCATCAGGTGATTACAATGGCCTTGAAGGATTAGCTGTGGATGCAATGGTTAATGCGCAAAAAAATGGATCAATTGTTCCATTTAATGTATCCATTACTGTTACAGTATAATTACAATAACAAATAGAAAGAAGGATAGATATGAAAAATAAAAAAGTGATGACAATGATAATTTTTATAGTTTTAATAGTTATCGGGACTTTATTTTATGTCTACAGCAAAAATCAAAACTCTTTTGTAGAAAACTGGGATATCAAATTACCAGATAAAACTGTTTCTATTTATCACCAATATCCCGAGAGTTCTTTTCATAACGATGGGGTCTATTATGAGGTATATGATATGAGCCATCAAGAACTTAACATATCATTACAAGCTCAAAAGAATCAAAAAGTAGAACAAAATTTTAATCAATGTGTTAAAGAAATAAATATTCCTGAAAAATATCTTCCTGACTTTTCAAAAGATTATGAATATTATATAAAAAATAAAGATGGTGGTTATATCATTCTTATTGTACAAAATAGCCGATTATTTATTACTGCATTCGATTTATAAAGGACAGAGATAAAGAAGTATTTTCTTTAATATGTTATAAATAAGAAAATCATTTTTGATTGACCACATGACACAGGAATACGATAATGTCTTTAGAAAAATCATGAAATCAAGCACAATTAATTACGAGAATATAGTAAATTTTGAAATTCTAAAAATTTAATTTTATATCCTGTGTCTGATGGTCAATCAAGTTATACGATAAAATATCTAATGTAAAGAATTCTGGAATTTCTATTAAAAGATCACCTCAAGTTATTAGAAAAAGTATTCAGTATTACAACAAAAAACACCAACGAAAATCTTCTTTTTATACATCTTTTATAACTGCAATTATACTTAGCATTGCTGTCTTTACTCAGATGTACATGGCATACTACAATTCAACGATGAGCGATCTGTTGAATAATAGTTTCGGTGAAATAAGAGTATATTATGGATCAGATAAGTTAAAAGTATATCAGGAACTTACAACTCCAATCTCACTTACGAATATAAATAAGATGAGAAATATTAACGGCATTAAAAGCGTCTCACCTTTCTATGAATTTTATGGAACGATAAATAATATTTCTGTGGTTGTACAATCCTACAACAACAATCTTTTTTCAAAAACAAAAGATACATTGAATAAAGATAGTCAAACCATTATTTCAAACCATCTGTATGAAACAATAAAACATAAATCTACAATTGAATTAGAAACTGATTCAAAGCAGACCATAAAGATTGGTGCTGTATTAGAAAAACAGGTTATGAATCGTTATAGTAATAGTGGGGAAAACATTATTTATTTTCCATTAGAGTATTTTAAAGATAAAGACTATCCTGTATATATGGTACTTTTAAATATAGAAGAAGATGCCAATATAGATGAAGTCTATGATGCTTTAAAACGTGTTGATAATGACTTAACAATATATTCTCCTATAGGAATTGAACAGCTAAAGACATTTAATAAAAGTATTGTTGAAAAAATATCACAATTCTCTTTCATTATTTTGCTTATGGTATTTCTATTCATTATATATGATCGATCAAAAGAACTGTTTCACCAAAAGAAAGAACTTGCACTGCTTAAGGCAAATGGTTCTTCATCAATGCAGACTCTTAAAATACTATTTCTTAGATATATCAAAGAAATTATACTTATAGACATAATTGTAAGTTTATCAATATGTTTGTTCATCATGATTTTTAATTTTAAAAATCAACTTCTAATACTTAAAATGATTTTATTATTAATAAGCATCAACATTATGATTATATTTATACCTATATGCCTCTCTTTGATTCTTGTAAACAAAAGAGAGGTTATCTTATGACCACAAATAATGTCAAGAAATAAACAGTGATGAAATCAATACAATTTAAATTTAACAATTAAAAATATAACTTTACTTAACAAAAAAGTAAGTTTTTCATTGGCTATATTCAAAAGTAAATGCATAGCAATATTCTTGTCTAAATCTGTAAAAATCGTGCTTAAAATTTGAAAGATCTATGTTATAATCTGCTTTTTAATCAGATAATCAAAAAATATAAATCACCGAAAGACTACTGAACCATATTAAATATCCACTTTTTCGGTCCCTTTAATAGTGAACATCCAAAATACTGGACAATGGTAAAATATTGTAATATTAAACTCTACATTAAAATATCATAAAATAGAATTTCATTTTACAATTAACATTTTTTGATGTATGAAAATGACTTATATAATCTATTCATCAATCGAACTTTTTATATCACAATGCAAAAAATGTAAATAATCGTATTTCTCAACTTTCCTTGTTTTAAAATAAACGAAACGCTAGATTAGTTATCATTATAAAAAGAGTTCTTACTATCATTTAAGCAAGAACTCTTTTCATTATCCATTCATTTTTTTAGTATAAGCTTTTCTTCTTTCATTTTCTGTTAATAAACGTTTTCTTAAACGAATATTCTTTGGTGTGACTTCTACAAGTTCATCATCATTAATATAATCTAAACAAGCTTCAAGATTGAAAACTCTTGGTTTCTTTAATACAACTGTTGAATCTTTTGTTGATGAACGTGTATTCGTTAATTGTTTTCCTTTTGTGACATTGACAACCAAATCATTATCACGGCTATGTTCACCAACAATCATACCTTCATAAACATCTACACCTGGACCAACAAACATTACTCCACGATCTTCAACACCACCAAGAGCATAAGCTGTTGTTTGTCCTGTATCTATAGAAACAAGTACACCTAACTGTCTTTCTCCTACAGAATCTCCTTCCATTGGACGATAATCTAAGAATGAGTGATTAATAATTCCATAACCCTTTGTCATAGTGAGGAAGTTTGTCATAAAACCAATCAAACCACGAGATGGAATGATGTAATGTACTTTTGTCATCCCATTATCAGATTCCATATTTTCTAGTGTTCCTCGTCTAAATCCTAAAGATTCAATAATACTTCCTATACATTCATCAGGAGCTTCAATAAACACTTCTTCATATGGTTCACATTTAACACCATCAATTTCTTTAATAATAACTTTTGGTTTTGAAACCTGTAATTCAAATCCTTCACGACGCATATTTTCAATTAAGATAGATAAATGTAATTCTCCACGTCCTGAAACAATCCATTCTTCTGCATTAGGCACTCTTTCAATCTTTAAAGATACATCTTTATTTGTTTCTTTAAACAATCTTTCTTCAACCTTACTTGCTGTGACAAATTTTCCTTCTTTTCCAGCAAAAGGTGAAGTATTTGTACCAAATACCATTTGAATTGTTGGTTCATCAACACGTAACAATGGTAATGGTTCTTCATGTCCAATTGTACAAACTGTTTCTCCTACACCAATATCTGCAAGTCCTGCAATAGCAACAATATCTCCAGCACTAGCTTCTTCAATTTCAATACGATGTAATCCTAAAAAACCAAATAATTTTTGAACTCTAAATTGTGTTTTTGTACCATCAGCTCTTAAACAAACAACAGTTTCATTGACTTTAACCTTACCTCTTTGAATACGACCAATACCAATACGTCCTACATAATCATTGTAATCAAGTAATGCAGGTTGGAATTGCAATCCACCTTCTTCATCAACTAATGGTGCAGGAATTTCTTTAATAATCATATCAAATAAGCAATCCATATTTGGTACTTGTGTTGAAATATCTGGATCCAAACTTGATGTTCCCATCAAAGCCGATACAAAGACAGTTGGGAAATCTAACTGATTATCATCAGCACCTAATTCCATAAATAATTCCAATACTTCATCCATAACTTCATGAATACGTACAACAGGTCTATCTACCTTATTAATCACAACAATAGGTTTGACCTTTGCTTCAAGTGCTTTCTTTAATACAAATCGTGTTTGAGGCATTGTCCCTTCATATGCATCAACAACTAATAATACACCATCAACCATATTCATGATACGTTCTACTTCGCCACCAAAATCAGCATGTCCCGGTGTATCCATAATATTAATACGATAATCTTTATAATGAATAGCTGTATTTTTTGCTAAAATTGTAATTCCACGTTCTCTTTCAATCGCATTTGAATCCATTGCTCTTTCAGCAATTTGTTCATTATCTTTCAAAGTTCCAGATAATTTTAATAACTGATCTACTAAAGTTGTTTTCCCATGATCAACGTGTGCAATAATTGCTATATTTCTAATGTTATTCATGTATTTTCACTCCTTTTTTGCCTTTTTGATTATAACACAATTCATTGAAAAGACAATACAAAAAGCTTATCACTTTATGTAATTCATAACGAAAAATACAGGGTTTTTATCCCTGTATAAAAAAATCATATGTTAATTGAATAACTTGACGAATATGTTTCAAATTATCATAGTTATGTGTAGCTCCTTCAATAGGGCAAAAAGTTGGATTTACAAATCCTTTTAAATACTTTTTTGATATTTGAAATGGAACTGTTGTATCCTCTGTTCCATGAATAATCATTAAATCATTTTTATAAATATCCAAATCCTTATATAAATCTCTCGATGTTATATCTTCGACAAACTCATGAGAAATTTCAAAACCACCATGATCATAATAAGGAGCTTCTTCAACATGTCCTTTTAAATATTCAATCGCATCAGGTAGATTAAAAGCTGGTGCCCATAAACACATTTTAGAAATATCCTGTGGGAATCTTTTTGCTACTTCACTTGCAATGGCTCCACCCATAGAATGACCTAATAAATAAATATCTGTCACACAATCCATTTTCTTAACTTCTTCTAAAAGCTGAATAGCTGAATCCAGTTCATTTTGAAAAGTCATATCTTTAAATTCCAAATCTGATTCTCCACTTCCTAAAAAGTCCATACGCAAAGTTCCAATATTTTGCTTTTCTAACATTCTTGACAACTGAACATAAGAAAATTTTGTTCCTGTTTTTTGACCTGTAAACCCATGAAAAATAAGGCATACAGGAAACTGATTAGCATGTGGTTTATGAAAGAAACCTCTCATTGTTCCACGTTTTGTTTTCATTTCATAATACTCTTGCATATCATTTCTCCTTTATTGCTTTTAGAATCACTTCTGTTAAAACTTGATAGCCATCTTCATTAATATGTAAACCATCAATAAAACAATTTGCATTTAATTGTCCATTTTCAAATAAAGAATCATAAACATTAATAAAATGAACATATTCATAAGGAATCATACGTTTATATTCTTGCATAATCATTTGTAAAATATCGTTACTTCTTAATCCTTGATGCATTGATTGATAACCATGAAGCTTTTCAATACACGGAATAGGACTTAACAAATGAATTTGGCATTCTGGTAAATTATAATGAATAATCTCCACCATCTCTTTAACATTCAAAGCAATATCTCTAGGACTTGCCATAATCGTATTTCCTAAATCATTTGTTCCTATTAATATAAAAACTTCACGTGGGCGATATTTAATAACACCTTCATCAACAAAATGCAGCAACATATCAGAAGTAATCCCACCAATACCACAATTATAAACAGGCCCTAAATCCTTAAAAACATGTTCTACATCATAATATTCAATAATAGAATCCCCATAGAAAACAATACTATTGTCTTGAATATATCTTTGTTGTTGAATAATTTGAATCATTCTTTTTAAAACTGATTCTCTCAACTGATAAACATTTGTATCATATTTCATACTTTCACGCATACAACCATCTCCTTATCACTATTATAACATAGCTTATATGAAAAGAATTTGAACAATGTATGTATTTATTGTTAAAGATTTTTTATATATGATATAATTATTATTGCATTTATCAATAGTGTGCTATGGAGGAAAACTGGTATTGATGTGATTTAATGGAGGAATATTAATGGAGTATTTAATTATACTCTATTTAATTCTTGTAGTTACATACAAGTTTTTAAATAAAAACTAGTGAAAACTACATTTCATTAAATTTATATCTTTAACAGTTAGCTAAAATAGCTAAAAGGAAGAGTTCCCGCTCTTCCTTTTCTTTATATCTTTACCAGTCTTTTGACTACACTTATAGTATAGCACAAACAATAAAAATGTAAACTTATTTATTTTATATGAAAATAATTTGAACACATAACATATAAACAAGAGTTCCTCCAATAATAGATAATAACGTGTTACGTTTGATAAGATGTAAAAGAATGACAGTTCCTACACCAATCATTTCACAAATCCCATGATTTCCACTCAGTAAATCAACACTTCTTAAACAATACACTACGAGCATTGCCATAATAGCATAAGGTAAAACATCTCCAAGATATTCAATGATAGGATATGATTTATTTTTAAAGATGAAAAAAGGTAGAACTCTGGTTAAAAAGGTTATAACTGCAATAATACTAATCAGTATAATCTCATGCATTTTCCTTTCCTCCTTTTTCGTATACATAGATCAAACTTAAAATAATCCCTACCATAGATGGAATAATAAAAGCATCACTGCCAAAAATCAATAAACAAACAATACTGATTCCAAAGCCAATATAAGTATAAAGATGCTTTGTTGAATTTAAATATTGATCTACAACAATCACAACAAATAATGCCGTCATTGCAAAATCTAATCCCGTTGTATTGATTGTTAGTAATGAACCAACAATACTTCCTATTAAACTTCCTATCACCCAATAACATTGATCAAAGAAAGAAATAAAAAACATGTAATATTGAGGTAAACATCCTTCTGGTGCTTTTGCACTCACTAACAAAGAATAAGTTTCATCCGTTAAAGAAAAAATCATATAAGGCTTTAACTTCCCCATATCCTCAAATTTTTTAATCATAGATAATCCATAAACCAAATGTCTAGCATTAATCAATAATGTCATTATAGCCACATTTATTAATGTTGCTCCTGATGTTAATAAATTAATAGCGACAAATTGCATACTTCCAGCATAAATAAAAACAGACATAGCCAAAGCATAAATAAATGAATATCCTTTACTCTCTAAAAGCATACCAAAAGCCATACCTAAGACAATATAACCCATCATAACCGGAATAGAAGCAATCAAGGCTTCTTTCATTGTTCTTTTCATTATTTCACCCCAAATCTATATGGCTCATATTTTAACATTATTCAGTTAATTTGTGAAATACAAAAATAGATTTTAATCATGAAAAATATAAAATTATATATTATTTTTGTTATTTATACAAAAAAAGAAACACATCTTACAATGCATTTCTTTTAAAAGCATTATTATTTTTTAATTAAAACAAGAGATTCATATGGTTTTAATTGAATTGTATTTTCTAATGTTTGACGCCCTACATTAGATAATAGAATATCATATTGTGAAGCCTCAACTTCAATAGTTGTTGTTTCATCACCATAGAAATGATTATAGACAATGATTTCTTGATCTTGATATTGACGTTTATATGCATAAAGTGTTGGATGCTCTAACAATACAGGTTCATATGTTCCCAAACTAATGACTTGATATTGCTTTCTTAATTGAATTAATTTTTGATAGTAATAGAATACTGAACCTTCATCTTCTAGATTTTTTTCTACATTAATATCTTTATAATTATAAATTGGTTCTATCCATGATTCAACATCACTAAATCCTGCATAAGGTTTATCATTCCATTGCATTGGTGTACGTGCATTATCTCTTGATTTTGCTAATAAGATTTGATAAATTTCATCTTCTGGTATACCTTTGTCTCTTAAAATCTGATAAGCATTCAAGCTCTCGACATCACGATATTGATGAATATCTGTAAAATAAGCATTTGTCATACCAATTTCTTCACCTTGATAAATATAAGGTGTTCCTCTTAGCATATGGATTGTTGTTGCCAGCATTTTCGCTGATTCTTTTGGATAATTTTTGTCATCTCCAAAACGTGATAAAACACGTGGTTGATCATGACAGCACCAGAACACAGCATTCCATCCATGACCTTCTTGTATACCTAATTGCCAATCGTTTAATAATTGTTTTAATTCTTTAAAATCAAAGGGCATTAATGTCCATTTTTCTTTATTTTTATAATCAACTTTTAAATGATGGAAATTAAAAGCCATTGAAAGTTCATGATGTTCAGGATTAGTATATCCAATACAATTTTCAATAGAAGTTGCTGACATTTCTCCAACAGTGATAATATCATCATATTGTCCAAAAGAATTTTGAGCAAGTTCTCGAAGATAAGTATGAACCAAAGGACGATCTGTATAAAATCTCTTTCCAACACCTTCAAAGTCATCTTCAAAAGACTCTTTATCAATCAAATTAATAACATCAAATCTAAATCCCTTAATCCCTTTTTCAATCCAGAAATTAATAATATTTGCCATTTCTTTTCTCACTTCTGGATTTTTCCAGTTTAAATCAGCCTGTGTTTCATCAAAAAGATGAAGATAATATTCATCAAATTCTTCAACATATTTCCATGCATTTCCACCAAATTTTGATTCCCAGTTAGTTGGTGGATTATCATTCTTTCCTTTTTTAAAGAAATAATAATCTTTGTATTTTTGATCTCCTGATAAAGCTTTTTGAAACCATTCATGATAAGTCGATGTATGATTAAACACCATATCAAACATCAAATAGATATTTCTTTTCTTTGCTTCGCTAATTAATAATTCTAAATCTTCCATTGTTCCATAACGAGAATCAATAGAATAATAATCTTGAATGTCATAACCATTATCATTTTGTGGTGATACAAAGATAGGATTCATCCAAATATAATCAACACCTAATTTTTGCAAATAGTCAAGATGTTGAATAATTCCTTGTATATCTCCTAATCCATCATGATTCGTATCTTGAAAAGATTTAGGATAAATCTGATAAACAACTTTATCTTGAAAAGTCATCATTAGTTATCAGCTCCTTTCCATTGAAAAATATTTTCTTGTTTATATTGAACATCCTGTCCTTGACATTCAATATGTTGTCCACTTGTAAAAACGACAGGTGAAACAACGGATTTTCCTTGTGATAAAACATAATCAATATCAACTTTAGCTAAAACCTGTCCTTGAACAACTTGATCACCTTGTTGAACATAAGATTCAAAACCTTCACCATTTAATTGAACAGTATCCATACCAATATGAATCAAAACTTCCAGACCATCTTCACGTCTTAAACCATAAGCATGTTTTGTTGGGAAAGTCATGACAACTTCACCACTAAATGGAGCAAGAACTTGACCATCTTTTAATTCAACTGCAAAACCATCACCCATTAATCCTTGAGAGAAAACTTGATCTTCTACTTCCGTTAATGGCATCAAACGTCCTTGCATTGGTGAGATAAAATCTTTTTCTTCTTGTTTTGATGAAACTGTTAATTTCTTTTTACCAACAATCATTGTTAAAGCAAAAGGAACGACAATGGCAACTGCCATAGCTAATAAGAAATAAACCCAAAATTCTGGTTTAATAGAAATAATTCCTGGTAAACCTCCAACACCTATACTAAATGCCTGTACGCCACAACCAACAGAAATGACTGCTGCAATTGCTGATCCAATCATTCCACAAACAAGTGGGAAACCATATTTCATATTGACACCAAATAACGCTGGTTCAGTAACTCCTAAATAACAAGATATACATGCTGGAACATTAATTTGTTGAGCACGTTCATTATGTCTTTGTAAAATAGACATAGCTAATACACTTGATCCTTGCGCAATATTAGATAAAGCAATCATTGGCCATAAAATAGTTCCACCAAACATATTTGTTAATGTTGTATCAATAGCATTTGTCATATGATGTAATCCTGTCATAACGATAGGAGCATAAACCAAGCCAAACACAGCAGCGAATAATACACCAAAACTTGAAGTTAAACCACCATAAACAACATCAGCAATACCATTACCAATAGCCCATCCAATTGGTCCAACAACAGTATGTGCAATAATCACAGCTGGTACTAATGAACAAAATGGAACAACAATCATACTAATCACACTTGGTGTGACTTTTCTAAAGAATTTTTCAAGATATACCAAAACAAATCCAGCCATCATAGCTGCAATGACCTGCCCTTGATAACCAATCATCTGCACTTGGGCAAATCCAAAATCCCATACTGGAATTTGATCAGCTGGTGTACTGGCAACACTAAATCCATTTAATAACTGAGGTGATACAAGTGTTAATCCAAGCACAATTCCCAGCATTTCTGTTGTTCCCATTTTCTTTGTGATAGACCAGACAATCCCTACAGGTAACAAATGGAAAACAGCTTCACCAATTAACCATAAAAAGCTATATGTTCCAGCCCAGAATTGTGAAATATCTGCTAAACTTTGAGTTCCATTATTAAAAAAATTAATTTCTCCAATAATATTTCTAAAACCTAAAATCAAACCTCCACAAATCAATGCTGGAATCAGTGGAGCAAAGATTTCTCCTAATGCTCCCATCATTTTCTGTAACCATGTTTGATTTGTTTTTGAAGCATTCTTCACAGCTTCCTTACTTACACCTTCAATACCACTCACTTTAACAAAATCGTTATAAAATTCTGAAACTTCATTACCAATAATGACTTGAAATTGTCCTGATTGTGTAAATGTTCCTTTTGCAGAAGGTAGTGATTCAATTTTATCAATATCTGCCTTCTTAGAATCAACTAAAACAAAACGCATTCTTGTGACACAATGTGAAACAGCATTAATATTTTCTTTACCACCCACATACTCTAATAAATCTTTAGCATCCTTTTCAAACTTTCCCATTTTTTCTCTCCTTATCCTGTACGTACATGTTTTGTTTTCGCTTACATTTTAACTTGTACGTACATCTTTGTCAATAAGAAAATATGATTTTTCCACAAAAAAATAGACACATGACGTGTCTAATAATCCATATGTGATCTTCTGGCAAATTCAACAAATCTAAACTTATCTGGACGATGTTTTGATTCCGTGTATTGAAACAATGTCGCATCTTCTAAATAGGTATAACTTTTCACACATACAAGCAAATCAAAACCATCCATATCTAATAATTCTTTTTCCTGATCACTTGCCTGAATGACTGTAATTTCTTTTTTTGCAAAAGAAACTTTTAATCCCAAATCATTTTCAATATATTCATAAATAGAATCTTGAACAATTTCTTTTGTTAAATGAGGTATGACTTGAGCATTAATATAGTCAATATCTAAGATAATTTTTTCCCCATCAATATCTCTAATTCTTTCGATATGATAAACATCACCTTTTTGCATATAAAGTTCTTTTTTCAAATAAGTTGTCACAGGTATCTTTTCAAAACAATGCACAATAGTCATTACATCTCCCGGTAAAGTATGTGAAAGTTCTTTAAAGCTTGTTAAACCGGCAACTGGAAAAGCAATCTTTTCATGATCCAAAACAAGTGAACCTTTCCCTTTAGATGTATGAATATATCCATTTTGTTGTAAAAGAGATAATGATTTACGTATAGTATCTCGTGATGAATGGTAAAGTGTCATCAGTTCATTTTCGCTTGGTAAGAAAGTATGTGATGGAATTTCTTTCTTTTCAATTTTTTGTTTCAAATCTTCATAAATTTGCAGATATTTACTTAACATTTTCCCATTCCTCTATGATTTCTTTTAATTCCTTTAAATCTTCAACAATATAATCACAATGATATTGTTGAAATTCCTCTAAATTTCCATAACCATATAAAACGCCAATACATGGTATATGATTTTGATGTGCTCCAACAATATCATGTTGACGATCTCCTACCATGATACAATCTTGATTATTTAAATGCTCTTGCTTTAAACAAAGTGCAATAATATCTCCTTTATTTTTCAGTTTTCCATCTAAACTAGCTCCATAAATTTCTGTAAAATAAGGAGTCAAAGAGAAATGATCCAAAATTTTTCTAGCAAAGACTTCAGGCTTACTTGTACATACATATAAATGTTTATCAGATAAGGATTGTAAAAATTCTTCCATTCCATCATACACCTTATTTTCAAATAATCCTTTAGTTGAAAAATATTCACGATATTTTTCGACAGCTTCCCAGCTTTGCTTTTCATCCATATGATAATATTCTTGAAAAGACACATCTAAAGGAGGTCCAATAAAAGGCTTTAATGTTTCTAAATCATGCACCTCAATACCAAAAGATTTCAAACTATACGCAACAGAGTGTGTAATACCTAAAAAAGGATCAGTCAAAGTTCCATCTAAATCAAATAAAATATTTTTCATTTCATCATCACCATTATCTATTATACATGATTTCCAAAAAGAAAAAAGAATCAGAAACCTGATTCTTTCTAGAACACATATTTTAAAGGGAGTTTTTATGAATTCTATTATCTTTACACCCATAATATACTTTGTCAATATGAATTAGATATGAACATTTCATTTTTCTTTAATTTTCTTTATATAAATGTTGAGGTATTTCAATATCATCAAATGTGGCATAAGATATTTCATAACCTCGATGAATCCCCCTATAACAAGAATCTTTCCATAAGGGATTAACACTATAACCTCTGTTTTCTATTTCTTTAATAATATACATATGGAAAGTATAAAGATATAAATAAGGGTATGCAAAAACATAATGTTGCGTTTTTTGCCATCCATCTCCTCTTAAATAACAAATATAATCATGTTGTTGGAATAACTCTTGATTTGATAGTTGAGATATATTTTCCTGATGACATAAATCCATATGAACCCCTCCTCATATATGATTATGCATCAAACAAAAAAATATACAAAAAAGTGAAAGAGATGCTTTGGGGTTGCATCTCTTTCTTAGGGATATATGATAGATTTGAGGGGAATCAATACTATCGTATTTGTCTTTCGACACTATTAATATATATGAGAAATATGTCTTGAGTATGAACTTTTAAAATTTATGTGGTTTATTTAAAATTTCATGACAATGACGACAACGTGGTTCATAATGATCAACTGCCCCTACTAGAACAATTGGATCTTCAAATGATGCAGGATGTCCATCAACAAGTCTTTGCGTACGTGTTGCTGGAGCACCACATTTTGCACAAACAGCTGTTAATTTTGTTACAAATTCAGCACGTGTCAACAATTCAGGTAAAACACCAAAAGGTTCACCTCTGAAGTCTTTATCCAATCCAGCCACCATCACACGTAATCCTTTATCTGCCAGATATTCACACACATCAACAATATCTCTATCAAAAAATTGGACTTCATCAACAGCAATCACTTCTGTATCAGGTTTGACATATTTTAAAATTTCCTTAGAATCTTTCACCACAATACAAGGAACTTTTGTCCCAGCATGAGAAACAATTTCCTTTTCAGAATAACGATTATCAATAGCCGGTTTAAAAACAATGATATTTTTTTTAGCATAAGAAAGAACATTAATACGACGAATCAGTTCTTCCGTTTTTCCGGCAAACATACATCCACAGATGACTTCCAGCCAACCTTCACGATATTGATTATACATAATTTCAACCTCCACGAATAATTATTATACTATAAATATCTACAAATTTATACATCATTTATAAAATTATAGAAGTACATATTTCATTCATAATTCATCTTTATAATAAAGCACAGGTGATAAAAATGAATTGGTTAAGAAATTTTATGTATGGTAGATATGGTGTCGATCAATTGGGTAACTTTTTGTTTATCAGTTATATTATTTTGTTTGTTATTTCCTTATTTGTTCCTTATGTTGGATTTTTATGTTATGCTTTGATTATTTATAGTCTTTTTAGAATGTTCTCTAAACAAATCTATAAACGACAGGCAGAAAATGAATGGTTCTTATCAAAAACAACTGGAATTAGAAAATTCTTTAATCGTCAAAAAAACAAATGGAAATATCGTAAAACACATAAATATTTAAAATGCCCTCATTGTCATCAGTATTTAAGAGTTCCTAAAGGTAAAGGAAATATTACTATTACCTGTCCTACATGCCATCAACAATTTGATAAACGCACATAAAAGTGATAATGTATCACTTTTTTATTTACCTTTATATTTCTTCTGCCAAGATGTTTGGCTCAGATAATTGACATGTTCTGTTCTCACTTCATGAAGCAAAGACACAGATATCTGACAACTGTGGTGATAAACAAATCCACATTTTTCTTGCACTCTTTTTGATTTATGATTTCCATCATAATAACCACACCAGATTGTTTCCATATTTAAATCTTCAAAGGCATGGTGAATCAGTTCTGTTACAGCCTCTGGCATATATCCCCTTCCTCAATAAGGTTTTCCTAACCAGTAATCAAGTTCACATTCATCATCTCTTTGTGTTTTATCTGTGTGACCGTTAAGCTTTAATTCTACTAATCCAATGGGTTCATCACTATTGATTTCACAAATCGCATAACACTCTTTCCCATTGAAAATATTTCTAATCACATCTAAACTTTCTTCCACACTTTGATGAGGCATCCAGCCAGCCATAGATCCAACATCTGCATCTTTTGCATACTGAAAAAGGCTGAATGCATCCCTTTCTTTCCAATGTCTTAAGACTAATCTTTTTGATTTAAAAATCATAAAATACCTCCGTTATGAATAAAAAGGAGCTTTTAACTCCTTTTCATGTTCTTAAATCTTTAACACCTTCCAATGGGTTAATCTGTTGGTCAGCTCTAGCAGGATTAGCAAATTTACTAAATTGTTTCAAGAAAACCAATCGTATATCAGCCAATGCCCCATTACGATGTTTAGCAATAATAATATCTGTTGCTCCTTGTGTTTCTGCTTCTTTCTTTGGATCTTGATAATCTTCACGATGAATAAAAGAAACAATATCAGCATCCTGTTCAATAGCTCCAGATTCTCTTAAGTCTGATAAAACCGGTCTTTTATTATCACGTTTTTCAACTGAACGTGATAACTGACTTAAAGCCAATACTGGAACTTCCAGCTCTCTGGCAATCATTTTTAACTGTCTTGAAATATCAGAAACTTCCTGTTGTCTAGATTCACGACTATTCGCTGGTCCAGAAATCAACTGCAAATAGTCAATGACAATCATCTTTAAGCCCTGTTCTCTTTTTAAACGACGACATTTGGCAGCAATTTCTCCAACACGAATACCGGGTGTATCATCAATATATAGGTTACATTTCGATACCTTATCTGCCGCTGCATAATATCTTTCACTACTTTCTTTTAAAATAGAACCTGAACGCAAAGATTCAGCCTTTAAGCTTCCGGCAGAACAAATAATACGCTGAATTAACTGTTCAGCAGGCATTTCCAATGAAAAGATAGCCACTGCTTCATCTGATTTATAAGATACATTATAAGCCACATTTAAAGCAAAAGCTGTTTTTCCAACGGATGGACGGGCAGCCAAGATAATTAAGTCACCTTTTTGAAAACCCGATGTCAATTTATCCAAATCATAATATCCAGTTTTAACACCAGATATTTTTCCATCTGCTTTTTGTAACATCACCAAACGATCAGTCACTTTTTGAATCACAGATTTTACATTTTGAAATTCTCCAGCATTACGATCTCTTGTGACATTTAAAAAATCTTTTTCAACTTCTCCAATAAAATCATTAATATTGCCTACATCATCATAGGCTCTTTCAATGATTTGTGTTGACTCTTTAATCAGTCTTCTCAATAAAGATTTTTCATTTAGTGTTCTCAAATAATGTTCACTATGAGCCGTAGTTGGAACTGATTCACTTAATTCCAGTAAGTATTCCACTCCACCTGTTTTATCCAATAATTTTTTATCTATCAGATAAGACGTGACTGTCGTTACATCAACCGGCTTATTTTCATTATAAATGTTTTGCATAGCCTCAAAAATAATACGATGACTATCCAAATAAAAATCATCCTTTGAAGCTAGAGATAAAATATTTTGACATATATCACTTGATATTAACATAGAACCTAATAACGATCTTTCAGCCACAAGATCATGGGGATATTCTCTAGCCATTATATGATTCCTCCTTATTTTTCAGATAAATGTACCTTAATAGTTGCAATAACACCTTTATATAATTCAATCTTTAAATTTGTATAACCTAATGCCTGAATTGGTCTAGCATTAATAAATTTTCTCTTATCCACCTTAATATCATATTTTTTAGATAATTCTTCAACCACATTTTTTGTTGAAATACTTCCAAAAGTTTTTCCATCTTTACCAGAAGATAATTGAAATTCCAAAGTCAAACTTTCAATCTTTTCTTTTAATGCTTCAGCATTTTTCTTATTTTCTAATTCCTGTAATCTTTCTTTTTCTTTTGTTTGAGCAACCATTTCTTTTCCATGTTCAGTTGCTAAAATGGCTAAATGATTTTTAATCAAATAATTTTGACCATATCCATCTGCCACCTTCACAATATCATTTTTCTTTCCTAATTTTTTAACATCCTGTAATAAAATCACTTTCATTATGCTTCACCTCTATCATCTAAATATTCCTGTATTTTTTCTTCCAATAACAATCGCACTTGTTCAATGGACTGATCTTCAAATTGAGCCGCAGCCATACTAAAATGACCTCCACCATCCATTGCTTCCATAATCACTTGTACATTAATATCTTTTGTACTTCTAGCACTAATGGCCACCGTTGTTTTTGATACCTTTCCAATCGAAAAACTTGCTTTAATCCCACTAATCTCCAATAGTGCATTACTTGATTTTGCCAGTAAACTACGTGTGTATTCCTCACTTTCCTGTCCACAGGCAATTAAGATTTGAGGATTAAATTGATAAGCAGTTTGCGTAATAGATAAACGTTGCAAGGTTTCTTGATAAGAGTCTTTAATAAACTCATAAGCCATTGGAACATTCGCCTGTAGCTCTTTTAAATGAGCCGCTGATTGGAATGTTCTAACACCGACACGCTGTTTAAAATTGTTGGTATCAACAAGCATACCTGCATACATTATTGTAGCATCTAGCTCATTGATTTTCAAATCCACATTCTGATAATCACAAAGCTCAATCACTAATTCTACGGTACTAGAAGAAGCCGGTTCCAGATATGTTAATACGGGAGCCTCAATAAATTCTTCTCCTCGACGATGATGATCAATAATGACCTTATTTTTTACACGATCAAGCAAAGGTTTAGAAAGAGCTAAACTTGATTTATGATTATCTACCACAATCAATAAAGTATTTTTATTAATATTTTCCATTGCTTCATTAGCTGATATTAATAATCCTTTATAACGTTGATCAGCCTTTACCACCACAGCAACTTCTTTTGTTTTCTTTTCAATCGAATCAAAATCAATAATCACATTTGCCTTTTTCCCATATGCCATCGCAATTTTAGCTACACCAATCGAAGCCCCAAAAGAATCTAAATCAGAATTTTTATGTCCCATCACAAGAACTTGTCCAGCATTTTTAATCAGTCCAGCTAAAGATTGAGCAATAACTCTGGCACGAACCTTACTGCTCTTTTCAAATGTATCACTGTTACCACCAAAAAATCTCACTTTCTTATCTTCACCCGATTTAATCGCAACTTGATCACCACCACGTGAATAAGTTAAGTTTAAAGCAGCAGAAGCCATTTCATCCAGTTCTCTTAAAACACGGGAATCTTTCCCAATTCCAATACTCAAAGTCATGACTTCATCTAATTCCTTAGACATTTCTTTAAAAGTATCTAAAATTGCAAACTTATTTTCAACTTGTTTACGATAAATACGTTCATTAAAGAAAGCCAGATATCCACCAGATTTAAAACGTCTAATAATAATCCCATTAGAATAAGCCCAATCGACAATCACTTGACGAGAACGTGATTGTATTAAAGCCATCTTTGGTTCATCTGCATTTTCTAATGTTTCTTCATAATTATCTATGGTAATGTAGGCCATACAGACTTGTTGATCTAAATAATCCTGTTGCAACGATAACAGTTGTGTGACATCTTTTAAATAAATCAATTTTGTTTCTTGGCTATTATAGGCTTCAAATTTCTTCCCCTTAATATCAATGACTTTAACATCTTCATCATCAAAAAGACTAGCTAAATGAGGTTGCCATTCTAATAACTTTACCCCCACAACATTAATATTCATAGCCTTTAATAAATCACTCGTCCATACAATATTTCTATTTTCATCATATTGAATTAAAGCAATCCCACCAAAAAGAAAAGCATTTTTAGCATCCTTATTTAAAACTTCTTCTACACTTAAATGATTATTTTCTAATATATAAGATATATAAACAATAATAGTAAAAATAATTATATTTTTAATTAAAGCATACACACTAAACGTCAACAAGATTGAAGTATTCAACAAAAGATATAATCCAAATAATAAAGCACATTCTCCAACCAGTATGGCCATAATGAGATTTCTAATCTGTATCATTTTTCTTGTCATTATACCCCTCCTTGTCTATTATGTTTATTATACAATAGTTTTTCTCTTAAATCACTAAATATATCTATGATTCCTATGACAATATAAACCGGTAAAACAAATGGTATTAAAAAACCAAGCATAACTAAAATAATACCACGTGGTTTTTGATATAAAATCAATAACCAAGATAAAAAAGCAATGCCTTCTACTGCAAACACCAATGAACTCATTAATTGAATATATGTGAAATATAAAAAATGGAAATGAAAAATATTTTGCAAACAATAACTGAATATCCACAAAAATAAGACAAGCCACCCTATTATTCTATTGATATGCATATATGCAATATGAAATGAAGATGGAAAAGAAATATCCAATCGTGATAAAACCATTTGACAAAAAAGAAGAATAACATACATTTCTAATATTGACATGATTAATAGTAGTAAAGGTGCTAAAGAAAGAAAAGAAGTCAAGGAAATACTTTGTGATAAAGAGGGGATTATATCTTGCATCATAATATACATTTCTTTCATTTCCGCTATTAAATCCATTCCTAATAAACCGGCAAAAACTTCATAAAGCAAAACATTGTTTAAAAAAGTTAAAAATAAAGTACCTAACAACAAAGCGCCTCGAGAAGCGTGACGCTTTAAAGCTTGTCCTAAAAACAAACCAATCAGACAAGATGAAAAGGCTGAAATTGCAAAAAAAGGTAAACCAGTTATGATAATAATAAGCATAGATACAAAAGCGACTATCAAACTATCCTGTAAGGAATAATGATAGCTATACCATACAAGAGGTATAACCATAGCATAACAAATAAATATATCCAATAAACTTCCTGTATACGTATTAAAAATCGATAAAGCACCAAAGATTGCTGATAGCATAGCACCTTGCACCATCTTTTTTATTTTAATATTTCCCATATGGATGATCCTTTCTTTTCAAGTATCGCTATTATAGCATAAAAGAAATCATTTATGCAAAAAGGAATAACTTTATGCTATTCCTTCATGGATTAAAGCTTTCATAATCCCATCACAATCAATAGAATCGGTAATATATGTCGCTTTTTGTTTTAATTCTTCTACTGCATTCCCCATTGCAATGGCATGACCTACTTCTCTAAACATTGCCTGATCATTATAACCATCACCAAAAGCATAGGCATTTGCTTTATCAATATGAAAATGATTTAAAAGATATGCAATTCCGTCACCTTTATCAAAACCAATAGTAGAACAATCACATGAACCATGTCCACCATGATCATTAATTACAAGTTCTTTTTGAAAAGCCTCAATCAGTTCATCCCTTTTTGAAAGACTATCATAAAACAAATCAAACGTATAGAAAGATAAATCCTTTGGTAACAATTGAATATGTTGTTTTCCATATTCTTTTTGTATTTCTTGTATCTGCTTTTCATCTAATAAATAAGGCACTGCAACATTATCAGACACAAACATAGCTCCAGCTTCTAATTTTTTTATTTTCTCCTGATAATCATATAATTCTTCCTTTGAAAATGCCTCACCATGTAATTTTTGATGATGATATAAAATATATCTGCCATTACATGTAATCAACCCATCCACAAGATTGGCAAACAGATTTTGTGCATAGAAAGGCGATCTTCCTGTACAAATAAATGTATAATAGCCACGTTCTTTCAATAATTGTAATGCTTTTAAATTACTTTCAGGGATAACCCCATGAATAGCTAATGTCCCATCAATATCAAAGAAAAATATCTTTTGCATAACCATTCCTTCTTTCTGCGTTGAACTTGATTAAAAATCATTCTCATTATCCTTACCATTTATTTTATTATAAAGAAAAGACTCTGATGATTTCAAGAGTCTTAATCAATACTTTTTCCTAATTCATATGCCTGTTTCATAAAAGCAGAATGTGATGTCATAGACGGTGTTCCACAGCCAGTAGCGAGAATCATACCTAAATCTTCAAAATGCATGTAATCAACCAATGCCTGATAATGTGCTTCCACAGCATCCATTGTTCTCTTTGAACTATTCCATGCGGCACAAATAAAAACTGTCTTTTTATGCATTGAGGATAATTTCATTGTAAAACTATAAATACGATCGATAGCGGCTTTTAACTGTGCAGAAATACCAAAATAATATAATGGCGATACAAAAACAATCACATCATGACTTAACATCAATTCCTTTAATTCATTCATATCATCTTTTTGTACACAAGGTCCATCCATGCCACAATGTTCACATCCTAAACAAGGCGCTATATGATGATGTGCAACATCAAATTCTGTAACCTCATGATGATTTTCTTGAACCCCTTTTATAAATTGACTTGTTAGAAGATTGGAAGAACCTTTGATATGAGGACTTCCTTTTATGATCAATATTTTCATATTCATTTCACCCCTCATCATTATCATAGCCCTGTATCCAACCTATGTCTAATACTTATATTTTATCTCTAGCAATACCTTTTAGGTATAATAAAAACCAATTTCTGAGCAATCTTCTATTAATTAAAAATATTTTTCAATATTTCGGCAAATTCCTCAATATAATAATTTGTATTCCTTTTATTCCAGCATACAAAATAATTCCTTTGAATTGGTTTTCCATTTTTATAAAGTGGAATCCTTTTGATACCTTTTACAGGTATATCCATATGCCCCATCACATCAATTGGTAAATATCCTCGATTCCCTACCACCATCAAACGTGCCTGTTCCAAAGAATCCACATATAAAAATTGATGTGATAAACCTAAATCCTTTTCATAAAAATTCTTTTCTGATTGTTCATAACCTTTAGATACAACCAATATACATGACATAGATTTTAAATCTTCTGTTGTTAGTATTGGTTTTTTAGCCATAGGATGAACAGATGCTATTTCCACATATGATTCACTATATTTTAGTTCATCATTATAATAATCTTGATTATAGGTTCTTCTTTGTTCACTGACTTTTAAATCTATTTTTCCTTGTAATAAAAGTTCATACAATTCTTCATGTGTCCCACTCACAATAGAAATCTTAACTTCTGAATATAAATCATAAAACTGAGTAATCGCTTGTTGAAGTTCATGCAAACTAAAGTTTTTAGGATATCCAATTCTTAAAGCTAATTCATGATCTTCTCCTAATCTTTTTGTTTCTTCAGTTATGTGTTCTACTTCTTTTAAAATAGCTTTCGCATGACGATAAAAATATTTTCCTGCTTCCGTTAATTCAATATGCCTTTTTTGCCTTATCAACAATTGTACTTGTAAATCAGCTTCTAATGATCGGATTTGTTGAGAAATTGCAGATTGAGAAATATAGCACTGTATAGCAGCTTCTGTAAAACTTCCACATTCTGCAATTGTAATAAAATACTTCATTTGTTTCAGTAGCATCATTTCTCACCTCTAATTTCATTTTATCAAAAAAGACTTTATCAAACAACTGACCAATATTTCATCTTTTATCCAATATTTTCTAAGTTCATTTTTCACATTTGAGAATAAATGAAAACTCACAAAAGGCTCACTTTTTAACGAGCCTTCATTTCTTCTATATGACATGTATGTTTCTTTGTTTTCTTGTCATAACTGATTCCAACAATCAGTAAGTTATCTTTATACTTCTCTAATCCTTTTGGATATTTCTTTTCTTTGATCTGATCTATCGCTGTCTTGACTTCTTGATTCCATTTCAGCTCTATAATCATAGCTGGCTTATCTCGATATGGAATCAAAACAACATCCGCAAAACCTTTTCCAGTAGGCATTTCTCTTATCATTGTGTAATGATTTTTGGCATAGATATATGCTAAAGCAAGTGTATATGACAAAGCATTTTCATTGTTGTAAGTTAGTATTGCTGTGTTGAGATGGGCTTCTTCGATATATCTTGCAACGGCTTCTTCATCTTTTCTCCATGTTGCCTCTAATAATTCACGACTATTTAATAATGCCTTTGTCGTTTCTTCCCAGTTTGAATCTTCTATGGAATCAATAAAGCTTGTTGATACTTCTTTGTTAGGAATATAGCAGGTATGATCTGAATTATTATATCCCAGATATCCAAGATGTATTAGAAGTGTTAAGACATCATCCTTTGACTTGAACGTTGTCATATCATTTTGGAACTTGCTTGTATTAACATCTACACTCTCTCCTGACAATAATTGAACGATATTATCTTTCAAGTCATCAAAGTTCATATCTATATAAACTTGCAGGGCTTCATAAGTTTCTGTTGATGTCCAATAGTTTTCATACTTTCTGTCCATAAGAGCATAAACAACAGAGCGATGATTGTAGACAGAAATATCATTGGACATGCGATAGCCATCATACCATTGTTTCATCTCATTATAATCCATATTGTATTTTAAGCATAAATCATAAACTTCCTGTTCAGTAAATCCCATAAAAGATTCTAAAGGTGTTGCATTCAACATGGATATTTCCTTAAACATATTTAAGGCACTGTGTGTGCCATATTTTTTAATAGGCAATATCCCTGTCATATAAGCAAGTTCTACATATGGATGATCTTTCAATAGGTTTCTTAAGAAATCAAGATATTGTTTTTGTGCTTCTTTATCTTGAACATATTCTCTAAATATACAATCCCATTCATCTATGATAAAAATAAATTGATCTTTTGTGGATACGTAGATATCTTCTAGAGATAATGAAAGATTTGTTTCATCAAAGAAAGTGACCGAATATTCCTGTTTGAGCTCATTTAAAATTCTTATTGTTAGTAATTGGATCATTTTATCAATATTGTGTGTATTGCTTAAAAAGCTTTGCATATTAATATGAATGACATGATGCTGGTTAAGATGTTCTAAATAATAATCAGTTTGACTGATTTTGAGTGAATCAAAAATATGATGAGAATCACAACCTTTAGAGTAATAGGCAACAAGCATATTAGCATCTGTACTCTTTCCAAAACGTCTTGGTCTTGATACACAAATATATTTATTGATCTTATTTCTTAAATATTCAATATGTTGAATAAGCAATGACTTGTCAACATATATTTCCTTATTGACTGCTTCATAAAAATTTTGATTGGTTGGATTTAAATAGATTCCCATGCTTATCACCCTTTCTTGTTTTATTATACCATTTGCATAAATAAAATACCATGACTATATATGTTGCTAATTGTTTATGATAATTATGCTTTGTCTGTGAATTTTATTTTTTTAGAAAAATAATAGAGAATATGAAATCATACTCTCTATTTATTATATTTTTATAAAATGAATTGATGTTATAACTCTCTATGATTTAATGTCCACCAAAAACTTCAAATTCCATATGTTCTAATTGATAATCAATTATTTCGATATCTTCATAAGAAAGATGAATGTTTCCAGCCGCAAAATTTGATGCTAGTCTGTCTATTTTTCTAGAACCCGGAATAGGAATAAGATTATCGAATTTAGACAACATCCACGCTAAAGATATTTGAGCATTTGTAGCGTTATATTTTTTAGCAAGCTCACTTACTATTTTTAACAATTGATTTGTTTTTATCATACCTGTTTCACTATATTGTGGCATATTTCTTCTAAAATCCTGCTTATCATCTTTAAAATCTGCTTGAGAATGATAAGCTCCTGTTAATGCACCATTAGCTAATGGCGAAAAAGCAATATATGTGATTCCTAATTCTTGACAAACATTTATTAAATGTTCATGCCATCTAGCCATCATTGAATATCTATTTTGAATAACAGTCACTGGACAGATAGCATGTGCCCTTCTTAAATAGTCTTCATTCACTTCACTAATTCCCCAAGCTTTGATTTTTCCTTCTTGAATGAGTTCTTTCATCACACCTGCAACAATTTCTGGTTCTACTTGAGGATCAATTCTATGTTGATAATAAATATCAATATAATTTGTTTGCAATCTTTTTAATGATCCTTCGATAGATTCTCTAATCTTTTGTGGTGAACTGTCTAATTCTAAGTGATTACCTTTGTGTGTTACACCAAATTTTGTACACAGAACAATCTCATCTCTAAAGTTTTTCACAGCTTCGCCAACAATTTCTTCATTATGACTAATACTTCCATCAAGATAAATACCCGTATAACATTCAGCTGTATCATATAAATCATAACCTATATGATGTGCTTCCTGTAAAATATGAATGGCTTCTTCTCTAGCAACAGGTGTTCCACTGGCATGAGATAGTCCCATACATCCAAGTCCAACCATATTAACATACATATCTGTTTGTCCTAATCTTCTTTTTTCCATTGTTTAAACCTCCTCTTATATATCAGCACTTTTATTCATATATTGAAATTGATTTATCATTTTGATAGTCTTTTCAAAAAGTTCTCTAGCACAAATAAGTATCATCACATTCCTATCATTTTTTTATCATTTTCATTTTTAAACTTATAGAATGTTTTATCTTTCTTCCATCATTCATTTTAATGATTCTTATTCTTTTTGTACAATATCAATATAGAAATCTGCTATAACGAAAAAGAATAGTCAAATCATCTATATCATAAAATAAATATCTTTTACTTTGATTGTAATGAACCATAAAAATAACTTGCTGTTGCTCCACCATCAATCAAAAAATCTGAACCTGTTATAAAAGCACCCTGTGGACTCATAAGAAGTTCCGCCACATTGGCAACTTCATCTGCTGTGCCCGGTCGTTTGGCTGGACATGAAGCAAACATATTTTTATAAAAATCACCTCTTGGTCCATTGAATTCATCAATAGCTAACGGTGTCACAATAATGCCCGGTGAAATAGAATTAATTCTGGCTCTTTTTTGACCCCAAATGACGGATTCAGCCATTACTCTTTTTTCATTACACCTTTTTGCAAGTTGGTATGCATGTAAAGTATCTTTTATTTGATGTGGTTGCAAAAAATCCAATTGCAATAATTCTTCTGTTGGAGTCATCGCCAACAATCGATCTTTATATTCACCTAATTGCTCCATACGATGTCCGGACTGCGAAGAAATTGTTACTCCGACACCTCCGGGCTCAATCACTTTCCCAACTTCTTCTAATAAAACAGCTGTTCCATATAAATCAACTTTTAAAATCATTTCAATAGATGCCTGACTTGGTGAAACACCTGCCCCATTGATTAGCATTGTTATAGGTCCATATTTCTTAGCTTCATCTATCATATCTAATATAGATTTTCTAGAAGCTAAATCCATTTCAAAAGGAATAACATCAAATCCTGCCTTATTCATAACTTCTGCGATAGCTTTTGCATTGTTGATATTTTTATCTCCCATAATAATCTTTTGACCATAGCCCATTCTTCTGGCGATAGCCATACTGATTTGTCCTGCACCTGTAACAATCATCACATTTTTCAATTTCACTACCTCCTATAAGCACATTTTATAAATATTGAAACAATCTTCTTGTGTTAATGGTCGATATGCTCGAGATATTATTTCTTGACCACCACAAGCTTTGACTGCCATTTCTTTAAATTTTGTATCATCTATCTTCAATTGTGATAAAAACATAGGCAATCCTAGTTCATCTTGAACAAAAGATTGTAGAGCCTTAATCGTCTGATAAGCATCAATCTTTTTATTGTCACTTGCTTCAATACCCATCACATTAACACCAAATCTTGCAAAATCATCAATGACTGTTTCATCTCTATCCAATAAATATTTCATCCATTGTGGCATAATAATTGCTAGAGCTAAACCATGAGTCATATCATAAGTTGCTGAAAACTGTTCTAAAGTATGTAAAGAGGGTTGCGTTTGAAATCCAGAAGTACAAAAACTATTTAATGACCAACTTGCTGCCCACAACATCGTTGCTCTTGCTTCATAATTTTCTGGTTCTTGAACAGCAATCGGTAACTGTTGTCTGACTGTTTTAAGTAATGTTTCAACAACATTGAACTGTAATGGATATTTTTGAGCATTTACAAAATAATTCATATCTAACATATGAGCCATAATATCAAATCCCCCACAAGCTGTTTGAAATGGTGGAACTGTCATTGTATTCGTTGGATCCAAAAAGGCAACTTTTGGTCTAATAGCTTCACCATGAATCCCCTTCTTGACTCCTAATTCAACATTGGCAATGACACATGATTTGTCCATTTCACTGCCTGTTGAAGCTATTGTTGGCATGGCTATGACAGCTAAGGCTTGATTCCATTCTTTACCTTCTACTAAATCCCAAATATTGTCGGTCTTTGATAAAGTTGTTGCTGCAATAGCTTTACAACAATCAATGGTCGAACCACCACCTATAGCTAATACAGTTGGAATCCCATTTTCTTTACAGATTTTCACACCACGATTGACTGTTGTATGTCTAGGGTTAGGCTCTACTGCCCCCAATTCATATACAGTAATATGATGTGATTGAAGTTCATTGATCACTCGACTATATAATGAAGAATTCTTAATAAATTCTCCACCATGAGCAATTAAAATCTTATCACCAAAACGTAAAACTTCTTCGTGTAAATGTTTTAATTGATTTTGACCAAAGTAAACTTTTGTTGTATTTTGAAAAATAAAATCGTTCATAAAATGCTTCCTCCTTTGTTATGCTTATTGTATGATTTTTATCATTTTGTAACAATTTCAATTTCTAATCCAATCCATAAGTTTTACTTATAAAAAAAGAAATGACTTTAGCCATTTCAAAATATGTCTATAAATAAGTTTGAACATCAATTTGACAGCTTTTCATTGTTTCAATGGCTGCCTGATGTTTATCTGGTGTGACTCCTGCACAAGCATTTTCATAAACGATGATAGGCGTTTCAGGGAAATATGCTTTTAAAATCAAAGCATTAGAAATCACACATATATCGCTGCAAACACCTACAAGAACGATTTGTTCTGGTTGATTCTGAGATATAAGTTGAGGTAATTTTAAACTTCCAAATGTAGGTTTTTCCACCATTATAGCTTGATGTGTCCATTCTTTTAATTCTGGGATAATTTCCCATCCTTTTGTTCCTTTCATACAATGTTCAACAGGTAACATTTTTCCTTCACTCGTTGAAAGATAATCCTCATGATGTGTGTCTTGGGTAAAGATAATTTGATTTTCTTGATTTTCTTTTAACAGTTTTTCAATTACAGGAACTGTTTTACAAGCTTCTTTTGTTCCTAAACTTCCTGTCACAAAATCGTTTTGCATATCCACAACAATTATTGTCTTTTTCATATGACCCCTCCTTAATTTCCTATTATATCATATTTATAACGATTATAAAATTTCTTCAACCCATCTTAAAAAAGTACTTTGAGCAATACCTAATGCTCTGGCTGCCTGTCTAGAAGATATTTCATTTTCCTGCCATTTATTTCTGACATCCCAAAAATTCTCTGGTACATCTTTACGTGGTCTACCAAAAACAACACCTCTTTGTCTAGCTGCACAAATCCCTTCTTTTTGTCGTTGTTTGATATTTTCTCTTTCAACTTGAGCAACATAGGCTAAGATTTGAAGAACCATATCAGCAATAAAAACACCGGTTAGATCATTTTCATTTTTTTGCCTCGTATCTAATAATGGCATATCCAAAACAACAATATCTGCCTGTTTTATTTTTGTAATGATTCGCCATTGATTTTGTATTTCATCATAATTTCTACCCAATCTATCAATAGATAAAATCATAAGCACATCTCCTTTTTTCAATCTTTTCATTAATCGTTTATACTGCGGTCGATTAAAACTCTTTCCACTGATTTTATCCACATATATATTTTTGTGACAAATATCATATTGTTTTAATGCCATCAATTGACGATCTTCACATTGATCCTTAGATGATACTCTTATATACCCATAATTCATATTATCTCCTCCTTCACATTATGAGTTAAATAACAGTATACAAAAAAGATAGAAATCTTTGATTAATGTCACATCAAAGTAACACTTCAAAAGCAAAACATCATTTTTGTGACTTTCTTAAATATATTCTTGAATAAAAACATCTCCCATAAACCAAAACTTATCTCATATAAAAAAAAGACAAGAATCATCTTGCCTTCATAATCATATTTTATATCTGTAATTATATTCTTGAGCAATTAAACTTGCGATAAACTGTAATTGATAAGGATGACTTCCTTGATCCTGTAAAGATTGGAAAGTTAAAACTTCATCAACAAAATAGGGATAGTTTTCTTGAACGCTTGTAATCATCCATATTTTAGGTGCTTCTAGTTTCTTTTGTAAAACTCTCAAATTTTCATATTCAAAATAGGAACCTGTATAAGAAAGGATAATAATTAAATCATTTTCATCTGCATTTAAAATATAATCCATTTGTTGGAAATAAGATACATAAGATTCAACTTGTTTTCCTGTCATTAATAAATCTGTCTGTAGATTCATGGCAGCTGTTTGTGCCTTTAATAAACCAAAAATACCAACTCTTTGATATTGATATAAATCTTGACACAAAGAGATAAGTTGTTTGAGATTTAATGATGATTCTACCATTTGTATGCTTTCATAAATCTTCTGTCCATAATCTCTTACTCTCACTTGTAAAGAAGTAGACTGTGACTGTTCTTCAAAATAGAAATTAGAATCTGCCAATAATTCTTTGAGCTGTGCAAAATCTTTTAAACCAATTTCCTTACAAAAGCGAGAAATAGAACTCATCGCCACATGACAACGCTTAGCCAAATCTTGAATACCAATATTTTGCATTTCATCAATATGCTCTAAAATATAGGTTGCTATTTGATGATTGGTTGAATCTTTTTTCTCACTTGTTAAAACACTTAAAAACACAACCGGTAACTTTCCATAAATCATCCTTAATCACTCACTTTCTTTATCTTCCTCCAGCAAAATTATACATCAATCTCTCCTTCATTTCACTTGTATCTTGACCTAATGCTTCAATGATTTGAAAAGCAAAAGGATAAGGTGTCGCTGGTCCTTGACTTGTGATTATATTTTGATCATAAACAACAACATCATTTTGGAATAGACCACCTTTTAACTTTTCTTCATAACCTGTATATCCTGTGACTTTTTTGCCTTCAATGACTTGAGCATCAGATAGAACGATTGTACCTGAACACATAGCTGCTAAAATTTTATGATGTTGATTAAAATATTGAACCATTTGAATCACATCTTCATTATTTCTTAAGTTTTCTCCACCTGGTCTACCTCCTGGTAAAACAAGGACATCATAATCTTTGATTTCATCACCAAACTTCTGATCTGCTTTGATCATCATATGATGCATTCCTTCCACAAATTCATTATCAAAATAAAATGTATGACATTCTATATTGGCTCTCCTTAATAAGTCAACAATCGTAAGGGTTTCTCCTTCTTCATATCCCTTCGCCATCAATACAGCAACACGCTTCATATGACTCGTCCTCCTTTACATCAAAAGCATTGAAATAAACCATACGTTTTTTCACTGCCAAAGAATCTCCACCTAATAAATCAACCAGTTTATAAGCAAAAGCATAGGCTGTCGCTGGTCCTCGACTTGTTACAATTTGACCATCAATAACAACCTTATCTTCTAAATAATGTCCTTGATGTATCTTTTGATCATAACCTTGATATGCTGTAAAGTTTTTTCCTTCTAATAATCCAGCTCTTTCTAATACAATCGGAGCCGCACACATAGCACAAATATATTTTCCTTTTTCATTCATTTGATGCAATAAATCCATCATCAAATCATTATCACGCATAGCTCTCGATCCACCATAACCTCCTGGTAAAACAATCATATCATAATCAAGAACTCTTTCACTTAAAACATCATCACACGCAACTTCTATATCATGTCCTCCTTGAACAACCTTGTCAAATCCAAACATATCACATTGGATATGTGCTCTACGCATAATATCGACAATTGTGAGTGTTTCTCCTTCTTCAAATCCCGGTGCTACAACAACTGCTACCTTTTTCATATCCATCATCTTCCTTTCTTGCCTGTATCATAAACTGTTTCATCACTTTCAACAATGTATTTCCTAAATCAGGAAATGAAAATAAAAAAAGAAAATCATTTCAAATTTTCTTTCCTTCATCATTCATATTATTTAATGCATAATGAATACCATCATGATTATTATCCAATGTCACATATTTGACTTGTTTTTTGATTTCTTTTGGTGCATTTCCCATTGCCCATCCATATCCTACCTCTAACAACATATCTAAATCATTATACTGATCTCCAAATGCTACTGCTTTTTGAATAGGAATATTCCATAGTTGACATAATTGTTTAACAGCTTGTGCTTTATTAATTCCCTGTTCCATGATTTCAATAAGTATATCGGAAGATTTAACGATTGTCAGTTGTGGAAAATCTTTTTTTAATTGCTTTTCAACTATTAATGTCTGATTGGGACAACAGATACATAATATTTTATGAACAACTGGTAATGACAACAAATCATCTAAAGAAGCCTCTTGAGATTGAGCTTTTACAATGCTTTCTTCTCTTTGAATCTTTTCATCTTGGCGATTTTGAACATACCATTGATCAAAAGAATATACACACCATGTTATATTCATGGCATTTAACTTCTGAATAATTAACATAGCTAGTGGTGTCTTCATCCCTTTTTCATAGAGTATATGTCGATACTCATCCATAATAAGTGCTCCACTATAAGCAATGAGATGAGATTTGAAATGATTTTCTTCCATGATTGGAAAAATACCTGAAGGACTACGTGCTGATACAATCACAAATGGAATTTGTTTATTATGTAGCCAAATAATAGATTGTTGTGTTAATGGTGTCATTTGATGTTGATCATTCAACAAAGTTCCATCAACATCACTGAATACAATTTGATACATTTTATTCTCCTTATTGAAAGAGGATTGTTTTGACAACAATCCTCTTATGATTTCATTATATTAAGTATTTTACGAACATTATCATATCCATTTTTATATCCCAATCCAACAAGTATACATGATAGGATGCTTAATATCATGAATATAACACTTATGACTTGTACAAATGGATGAATGGATGATCCAAACAAAACAAAGACAAGAGAAATTGAAGAAAATATGATAAGGTTTCTTAACCATTTTTTTAAATGATTGAGCATTTTTGTTTGATATTGTACTTCTGCTATATAAGCTTCTTTGCGTTTGGTATCCATGACACTGTCCTCCTTTTAATATTGTAAACCTGGATTAAAGAATCCAACTAATACACCAACTAAGGCAATCACAACAAGTAATAACATAACTTTGATTGGTGACATTTTTCTTTTTGCTAGTAAATACCAGCAAAGCATAACAAATGCAGCTGTTAAAAATCCTGGATAAACACTATCTAATGTTTTTTGTAAATTCAAGTATGGTTCTGTTGCTCCTTTAGCTATTAAAGTAAAACTTGTTTGCACTGATACCCAAGTAGCTGCAACAGCTCCAATAACAATTCCACCTAACATTGTTATAGATTCTCTTAAAGCCTCTCCTTGAGGTCCTACTAAGAAATCAACAGCTTTACCACCTAATTCATAACCTTTGAAATATAAGAATTTCATTCCAAAGTAAGCAAATAAATTCCAAACAATGATATAGAAGATAGCTCCTAAAGGTGATCCCCCATTAGACATTCCTAGTGCTACACCTAATAAAATGGGAATGACTGTTCCAACGACTAATGAATCTCCAATTCCTGCTAAAGGTCCCATTAACCCAGCACGTAATCCATTAATTGTTTCATCATCTACATCTTCACCATTGGCACGGGCTTCTTCTAGCCCTGCTGTCATACCAACAATGACTGAACCAATCTGTGGTTCTGTATTAAAGAAAGCTGTATAAGTTTGCATAGCTTTTGCTTTATCTTGTTTTTGACTATACAATTCATTAACAATTGGAAGCATAGAACAAAGATATCCAAAAGTCTGCATATGTTCTTGTGAGAAACATGTTAAGTTTCCATAATACCAATTATGAAATGACTTTGTCAGAGTCTTTTTTGTTAATTTCTTTTCCATCTTAAATATCCTCCTCGTCATCATCATCAACATTTGAATTGACTGCTGGTTTATTGATTGTCAACATTTTAATACGATAATTAATTAATGCAAACATACCAGCAATCACAGTTGCAGATACAAGGTTAATTCCTAATGCAGCTGCTAAAGTAAAACCAAAGAAGAATGGAATGAAGTCAACTGCTTTTGTGGCAATCTGTTTTAATAAAATCGCAATTCCGACACATGGAAGTAATGAACCAACTGTAAATAATGTCATCATTGCTATTCCATCCATTGGTAAGTAATTTTTAATTAACTCTACCATTGGTGCTCCCATTTTACACATAATTAAAGTTGGAATAAATGAGCAAAGAATATGTGAAATCCAAGGCAATCCCATATTGACAACATATAATTTATTGAATTCACCTTTTTCAACGGCACGCCATCCAATATGTTGCCAAACAAGGTTAATTGTTGCTGTTCCATAGAATAAGACAGTTCCTAAAGTTCCAACCATTGTTCCAAATGAAGTTGCCATTGCTTGTCCATCTGCACTTCCAGCATCTAAACCATAACTCTTTAAAGCAATCATAGCTAATGGAATACCAATGTAACTTACGGCACGTACATCTGCTGAAACAGTACCACCCGGTGTCACCAAAGCAATATATACAACTTGCATTGCAACCCCAACTAAAATACCTGAATAAATATCCCCTAAAATAATACCACAGACTAAACCACCAATTAATGGTCTACCTAATGTGTAGTTCCCAATTGATGTTCCACCTAAACCAGGCATACTTGATAAACATGCAAATAAACCTAATAAGGCAGCTTGTAACCAACTAATTTCCATAAATGAAACCTCCCCTTTTTAATAACCGAACTTTCCTTTAAAATCATCCCATGTTCCTATAGAAACATCTGGCAATAAAGCAAATTTAATTTTATATCCTGCTTTTGCAATTTTTTCAAAAGCATCAGCTTCTTCTTGTGTAATAGATTGATTATTTCCTAATTTCACAGCTCCTTCACGATCATTACAAGGACCTACAATGACTGTATCAACACCACACTGAAACCCTTGATTCACTAATATTTTACACATATCTACAGGATTTTTTGTAATCAAGAAATAACGTGTATCACTATCTAATACTTTTTGTGCTTTCTTTTGAAAATCTTCTAAAGTCCAGACAAATGTTTTCTTTCCACTGGCAGCTTTATAGGCCGCTTTTAACACATCATTTTTAGCTGCTTTATCATTTACAGCAATTAAACCATCACAAGGATATTCACGAGCCCAACGTGTACATGTTTGACCATGAATCATACGATCATCAATACGAATAAATGAAACTGACATTTTTCTTTCCTCCTTTAAATATCTTCATCTTCATCATTTTCAATTTTCAATTCTCTTAATGCTGTAGTTGCTTCATTCAAGATTTGCACAACAAGATCATTTGTTGACATTGTATCTTTCATCAAAACAGTTGTAAGAGCTAATGGTAAATTCATACCTCCAATGATTGTACAATGGAGTCCTTTTTCACTTACAACATTCATAGCTGTTGTAAGTGGTGATCCACCAATTAAATCACCTAATAAAATTATTTCATCATCTTGACAAATCGGGTTTATGATATTTGAAAATTCTTCTGCAAATTCATCAGCACTTTTACCATTTTGTAACCCTAATGCTAAAACATCTTCACGTTGCCCTGCTAACATAGAAAGAGCATCTTTCAATCCTTCAGCAAACTGTCCATGACTTACCATTATTAAATATTTCACCTTTTTCCCCTCCTTCATTTGACACTATCATTGTATCAATGATGAGGTATTATTCCATCTGTCTATTGTCATATTTTCATCATGACAGATGATAGGAAATCAATATGACAAATGTCACAATACAAAAAAAGCCAAGAATCCTTGACTTTATCATTATCTTATTCTCTTAAGTATTCATTGATTTCATTTTGTAAAGAAATCAATGATAAATCTAAATCTTCATTGTTTTGAATCATTTGATTGATTTGAGTATTCATAGTTACAATTGCAGAATTATATTTTCTAAACTGACTTTGACTCATAGCATTTTCCATAACATCATTCAACAAGTTTAAATTCACTTGTGTATCTTCCAAAATATCACTATTTAATAAACTTTCTACATCATCAGACTGAATAACTGTTTTTAAAGATGAAATACCTTGTGAATACTGGAAAAGTGTTTTTTGTGTCTGCGTATCATAAGTTAATAGTTTTAAAAATTCCCAAGCTTCTTGTATGTGAGATGTTCTTGAAGAAATCCCCATCAACAACGATGAAACCTCACTACTATTATTTTCATCTGCTCCGGGCATTTGAATGCAATCCCATTCAAATTGCGAATATTTTTTAACACGATAAGGGTAAGGTTTGTATGTTCTATATTCAGCAAAGGACATAGGTGCAAAAGCGACTTTCCCCATATCAAAATCTTGTGATGTGACAGTGTACCCCTGATTAAGATTATATATTTTTTGTACAAATGAAATAGCATTTTTAACATCTTTTTGATTTAAATAACAAAATTCTCCATTTTCATCAAATAAATTGACCTTATGGCTATAAACAGAATCTAACCAATCATAATTATAACAACCATATTGATCTATTTGTCCATCATTATTTGTATCTTTTGTCACCTGTTGACAAATCGTATAGAAATCATCCAATGTCCAATCATTATCTGGAAGATGAATATGTTCTTTTTTTAATAACGTTTGATTAACAAACATTAACGTTGGATTACTTTCATAAGGCAATGCATATTGATGATTATGATATTGTCCAGAATATAAAACACTGGCATAATAATTCTCAATATGAAATTGCTGATCTTTTTGTATCAAACTATCTAAATTTTTTAATGCCCCTAATGCACTTAAAGTATTAAAATCTTCTCCCAGAACCATAAAGACATCTGGTTCTTCCCCTTTTAAATATTTAGCTGAAAGCCATTCAGAATAATCTTCTTTTAAAATTCCACTCTCATATTCAATTTGAACCATTGGATATTCTTTTTCATACCTTTCAATGGCCTGATCAATAATTTTATAACAATCTCCATTCGGAACATCCCAATTACTCCCTGCAAAAACACCAATCGTAAGAGTGAGCTGACGTGGACGATAAATAATCAAAATAAAACATGCAATCATCACAAGGATGCAAATTATCTTTTTCTTATTCATCATGAAAATCCTTTGTTGTTATACCGGTTTGTACAGCCCATATGGCTAATTGTGTACGATCTCTTAGATTGAGTTTTGATAAAATAGAGCTTAGATAATTTCTAATTGTTCCTTCAGAAAGATATAATTTTTGAGCTATTTCTTTATTAGACAATCCAAAGGCCACTTGTTGAATAACACGCCATTCTGGATGGCTGATATCTTTTATCGAACTTTCATCTACTTGAATAGCATAATTATTTTGAGTCATCTTTGAAAACATACTAAAGACTTTTGTTGCAATATCTGGATTAATCATGGCACCACCACTATTGACCGTAATAATTGCTTGATACAGTTCATCCATTCCTACACCTTTTAAAAGATATCCACTCGCTCCATATTTCAATGCACTAAAAACAAAGTCATCATCATCAAAAGTTGTTAAAATAATAATCTTTATATGGGGATATTGTTCTTTAACAATCTTCGTACAATGAACACCATCCATTCCAGGCATTCGTATATCCATCAAAATAACATCCACTGCTTCACGTTCTAAAATATGTAAAACATCTGATCCATCTCCTGCTACTCCCACAACTTGTATATCATCATGTGTTCCTAAAATAATCTTTAATGACTCTCTAATAAGTTCCTGATCATCTGCAATAACAACTTTAATCATGCTTATCCCTCTCCTTTCTTGGTAATGTCACTTCTGTTAAAAATCCTTGATGTCCATCAAAATGAACTTCTCCATTAATCATCGCTAAGCGCTCTTTCATCTGCGTTAAACCAAAACCAAAATGAACATCATCACACCCTATACCATTATCTTTTATTTTCAGATGCAAAAAGTTTTTATCATAATGCATATTAATTTTAACCTCAGTGGCATGTCCATGTCTTAAAGCATTCGTAATTGACTCTTGTATAATACGAAAAATAATATCTTCATCTGTTTTCTCTAAGTCAATATCTTCCAGCTGATAATCTAATTCAATTGTTAAATCACTGACACTTGAAAATTCTGCAATCATACGTTCAAGTGCCTCTTTAAAGCCATGTTCTTCTAAAGCTCCAGGACGTAACTTATTTAAAGAATTTCTCACATCTGTTATTCCTTGTCTAACAACTTTAGAAATCACTTGAAGCTGTTGCTTTGTAGCTGTAGGATTTTGATCAATCATCGCAATACAGGCATCCACTCCTGCTGCTATGCCCGTTAATGCATGACCTAAAGTATCATGAATTTCTCTTGCTAGACGTTTTCGTTCTTTGTTTTCCCCAATTTTTTCAGTAATAGCTGCATAATTTTGAAGTTCTTTATTGACTTGATTCACCATATCTAATTCTTCTGAAATTATATTGATTTTGTCGCATTTCATCAGCAAGATAAACAATCATAAATGCAATAAACAAGATAATATTGAGCATCTCTAAACATGAAGTGATAATCATAAGAACACCATTGACTTGTGAACCATATATCTGAAAATATTCAAACATATTGGTCATAGGTACAAATATAGAAAAAACATCATAACTAGATATGATATACACAATAATCAATACACCTAATAATCCTTTAGAATATTTTTCTTGTTTTAGGTTAAAAATAGAATCACAGAAGATAAGGAATAAAACACCATTATAGGACATGTATAAAAAATAAATTAAAAGAAAACCAATCAAAACTTCTAAAAAACTATAAAAAACATTCATTTTATATGAAACTTTTGTTGTATTTCTATTATATATAACAAAAATTAAAACTGCATATAATGATATAGAACCCAAAAAAGTAACGAGTGGGTGTTGTGGAAGATGTGTGATACGATCTAAAAATTCTCTGGCATATTGTATTTGTACAATATATTGTGTTGTCATTAAAATCAACATACTATAAAAAAGAATAATAACAAAATTTAATATACTGAGGGAATGACGTAATATAGATAGAACTTGTTGATAAGAATATTTCATTATTGCCACCCCGTTTGATCATACTTTGTTATGTTATTTTCATTGATTAACTGAACTGGAATAATAATATTTTTTTCAATAGCTTTCCCTCGTAATAATTCATACATCTTTTGTGACGCAATATTGCCAATAGAAATAGGTGATTGTGCAACAGTTCCTGCAACCATCGAATGATTACCAATAAGTGTTTTAATATCTGGTGTCCCATCAACCCCATAAACGATAGTATGATGATATTGATATGCCTGTAAAGCCGCTAATGCTCCTAAAGCACTTGGATCATTTAAAGCCATCACAACATCAACATCTTTATTTTTTTCTAAAATATCTTCCATAATAGGCATGGCTAATTCCAGCTGTCCTTCACATTCTCCCTGATCGATAATTTGATATTGAGAGTATCCATCAATTGTTTCTAAAAATCCATCTATACGGTCTTTCGCAGATTGGACATTTGTATGTTTTAATAGAACAATATTTGCTGATTTCAATCTTTTCATCATGTCTTTAGCACATTGAACACCTGCATCATAATTATCCGACACAATCGTACAATCAACAAACTGTTCCTGTTCTATAGATGCATCCATAACAATAATAGGTATCCCGGCTTTTTTAGCTGCTTTTAAAGCAGGAGTTACTTTCTTTGAATCTACTGGATTAATAAAAATCCCATCTACATCTTCATCAATAAAATCATAAATTTGTTCAATTTGTTTATCTATATCTAAAGCTGGATCTCTTACAAGAAGCTGATCTCCCCTATTTTCAATTTCCTTTAATAATTCATTGTTGATAACTTCATAAAACGTATTGTTCATTGTCATATATGTTACCCCAAAAAGATAATTCTGTCTTTTAGGAAAATAATCATTATTATAAATAAGAGTACCAATTAACATGACAACGATAAATAAACTCATAACAACAATCTTTTTCTTTCCTATTTGCATCATTTCACCTACTTTGTTTATAGTAAAGATATATCTTATTATATACTTTCCATAAAAATTAAGATAGTCTTTCCATAGGTTTATCTATTTCTTTTTAATAAAAAAGCATATTCTTCAATAGAATATACCTTTTGATTCATTTATATTTTCATCTAAAGACAAGACTTCTTTTTGATGTCGATGTCTTAAATATTTAGATATTGTTTGATTCTTTAATCGAATTTCAATATGCTTAGCTTTTAAATATCTATTCATAACTAATGCTTCATCATCTCTTAAACAATCTATCCAATGAGAAGCATCTACACTTAAAATAAAACGGACAATGATAACCAATCCCATAACAATGATGGCAAGAATAAAAAAGAGAATACCCAAAGGATAAATATGTTGTTGGATAAAGAAGATACATAACGCTATAAAAAGAGTCGTGATTCCAATAAAAACTTTCATCAAAATATAACCACCTTGAGCCAACAGTTGTCGTATTTCATAATAGAGTTGATAAACTTCTTTGGTATCTTTGATAATATTTTCTAGAATTGTTTCATGACTTTCTCTGATTGCTGTAATAATTTCTGATTCATAATCAAACATTTTCTCATCTCCTGACTTATATATTATATCTTAAGGATATATCTTCGTAAAATAAAAATATCAATAAACACTATCATCAATTAAAAAACATATTTCAACAAGGAATGATATAAAAATATATTCTTTCCCATTTATTTATTTTTTATTCTATTATTCAATCTTTTTTTGTATTTGGTCATAAAATAGAAACAAACAAATGTTATCATAAACTCATCAATAAAAATAGAAAAGGAGAAGATGATGCTATGATTAATACTGTAGAAAAAAATGAAGTTGTTCAATTTAAAAATGGAGATTTCGTATTAGATGTTACTATTGATTCCAATAATGAAACAGTATGGCTAAATAGAGAACAATTATCACAATTGTTTGATAGAGATATTAAGACAATAGGAAAACATATTAACAATGCATTAAAGGAAGAATTAGATAATTCAACTATCGCAAAATTTGCGACAGTTCAAAAAGAAGGCAATCGTCAAGTCACTCGACAAATTGAATATTATAATTTAGATATGATAATAAGTATCGGATATAGAGTAAAATCTAAAAATGGTATTCTTTTTAGAAAATGGGCTAATAATATATTAAGAGAATATTTATTAAAAGGATATGTTGTTAATGATAGACACTTTCAAGATATTGAATATGTTACAAGAATGCTTGATCAATACAAAGAAGCAGGTGGTCAATTGCCAAGTAGTGATGCTATGCTAGAGTTTTTAAAAGCCTACCAGAGAGGATTTAAAATATTAGATGATTATGATCATCATTGTTTAGAAGTACCCAAAGGACAAAAAGATATTTATATCATTCAATACGATGAATGTATAAAATTAATACACAATACAATGTTTGCAGATCAGGGAGATCAATTTGCCATTGAAAGAGATGATTCATTTAAAAGTAGTATATCAACCATCTATCAAAGTTTTGGCGGAAATGACTTATATCCAACACTTGAAGATAAAGCCAGTGCATTATTATATTTTATTGTTAAGAATCATAGCTTTATTGATGGAAACAAGAGAATAGGTGCAACGATATTTTTATATTTTTTAGATAAGAACAATGCTTTATATAAAAATGGAATAGAAAGAATCAATAATGATACGCTTGCAACCTTGACTATATTAGTAGCTACTTCAAGACCAGAAGATAAAGATATTATGATGCAACTCATTAAGACAATTATGAAATAAAACTCAGTTATATAACCCAATGTCATCGAATCCAATTTATAGATTTTTTAACTAGGAATGATATTAAAATAATTCCTAGTTTTTATTTCATATAGGCTAAAATAGACTAATACTTATTGAAAGAATCATTTTCATACGGATTTCTACTTTTTCTTTTGATAAAATCATTATCTAAATGAAAACAATGGATGTAAGAATAGAATATTTATAGTTGTTCAAATATATATCAAACAAGTTTACATCTTTCTTTAAAAAAGAAAAAGAGGCGATGTCATGCATCCCTCAAATACCATTAAAATGATATTGTTAAATCAATACAACAATCAAAGCATAAACGATTAATGTAATGACCATATATAAAGAAATAAATGCTGATTGAAAATCTTCATCTTCTTCTGTTTTATTAAGTGGGGATATAATCATAGGAACAGCAAATCCTGTTGGACTCATAAAATAAATCAAAACTGCAATCATATAAATCTGATCTGCCATCATTGATGGAAATAAGATAAAAAATCCTGCAATAATTCCTGCAAACAATACAAATCTTACACACAATAATTTGATAAGTGATGGTAATGCTTCTTTTTGTATTTTTAAATTAAAACCAATAATTAATAAAATCATTCCTACAATAGGACCCGTTGCCTGATTAATGGTGTTTGTATAAATATCTATGAGTGGTGTTGTTTGTAAAAAAGTATAACCACCTATTAAATTAAGAATTAACCCTAAGGTTACTGCAATCAAAAATGAATTTGTACACATTGTTTTCAATAATTCTTTAAAACTTGTTTTTCCAGATGTTTCTTTTGCAACCATAATAGGCATCACAACAAAAGCCATTAAGCTTCCTGCAATATCAAAAATAATTGTATTGCTGGCATAACTTAAACCAACGATAGATGTGTATAATGGTAAAGCGACATTCCCACCTTCTGTTGTTGTTAATAAATAGGGTGAAATATGAGCCATTTTTGCTCCTGTAAACTGACTTAACAATTTTCCTAATACCATTGTTAATACAAATGCGATAAAAACATATAATACAATCCAAATTACCGAAACTGATATATTGGCAGTAAATAAGACATTAAAGATCATAATAGGAAATAAAATATTAAATATAATATGGTTGGCTCCCTCTTTTTGTTGGGGTGTAATCCATCCTTTTATTCTTGCAAATACTCCTAAACCAATCATAAAAAATACGGGGAATAATGTTGATAAAGCTGTCATATATTTTCTCCTTTCATTTTGCCTTTATTATATGAATTCACCCAACATATATCAAATACTTATATTTTATATTTTCCTATACTTGTAAGGCATAGCAAATGCGGCTATAATGATAATAGGTGATGAATCATGGAAATAAGAGTCTTAGAATATTTTTTAGCTATCGCAAGAGAAGAAAGCATTTCTAAAGCAGCTGAAGTTTTGCATATTACACAGCCAACTCTTTCAAGACAGATGAAAGAATTAGAAGATGAATTTCATAAGCAATTATTTATTCGTGGTAATCGCAAAATCACACTCACAAAAGATGGCATCATTCTAAAACAATATGCTCAAGAAATTATCAGTCTTACCCAAAAAGCTGAACGTGAATTATCAAAAAATCAAGAAGAACTTTCTGGTGATATTTATATTGGTGGTGGTGAGAGTGGATCTATGCGTCTTATCATGAAAGTCATTGCTTCTATGCAAAAAATGCATCCAAAAATTCAGTTTCATCTTTTTAGTGGCAATGCTCAAGATGTTGCTGATAAATTGGAGAGTGGTCTATTAGATTTTGGTATTTTCTTTGATCCAGTCAATCTTTCTCAATATGATTATTTTACACTACCAGGAAAAGAAGTGATGGGTGTATTAATGAGAAAAGACGATCCTTTATCTCAATATGATGCCATTACACCTGATATGTTAAGAAATCAACCGATTATTTTATCTGATCAGGATATTGTAAAAAATGAAATTGCTGGATGGATTGGTGGTAATGAAAGAAAACTGAATATTAAAGTCACTTACAATTTGATTCATAATTCTGCTTTATTAGTCGAAGAAGGTGGAGGTTATGCTTTAACTTTCAACAATATTATTTCCACTGATGAAAATAGTTTACTATGCTTTAAACCTCTTTCTCCACAATTAGAGGATGGTATTCATATTGCATGGAAAAAATATCATCTTTTTTCTAAACAAGCTGAAAGATTTTTAGAACTATTGAAGGAAGAAATCAGTTAATATTGACATCTAAGCTTCATGAAGGTAAGGTTTCATGCCTTACCTTCATTATTTATATTTCCTCTCCATTTGTTTCAATAACTTTTTTATACCAAGTAAATGAATCTTTCTTATATCTTGACAAATCCCCTGTTCCATCATCATTTCTATCTACATAAATAAATCCATATCTTTTGTAAAATTGTCCTGTCCCCGCTGATACTATATCAATAGGTCCCCAACTTGTATATCCTATTAAAGGTACCCCTTCATCAATAGCCTCACTCATAGCCTGTATATGTGCTCTAAAATATTCAATACGATAATCATCATGAATACTACCATCTTTTTCTATTTTATCTACAGCTCCAAATCCATTTTCAACTATCATAATCGGTATATGAGGATAACGACTTGCAACAGCTTTTAGTGTGTATTTTAAGCCTAGAGGATCAATCTGCCATCCCCATTCACTTGCTTTAAGATAAGGATTTTTAACACCTCCAACAAGATTGCCACCAATATGCTCAGCATGAGGATCTGCGCTTACACAATTAGAAATATAGTAAGACATAGTATAAAAATCAATAGTTCCTTTCTTCAAAATATCTAAATCAGTTTCTAGAATATAAGATAAATCTATTTGATGATTTTTTAAATAAGCTATCATATAATTTGGATATTCTCCTCTTATCTGTACATCTGCACAAAAATCATTGAACAATGCATCTTTTTGTTGCCACGCTAAAATATCTTGAGGATGACATGTATGAGGATACCATGTGATATGACTAATCATATTGCCAATCATCAAATTTTTATTTATACGATGTCCTTCAATCACTGCTAATGCACTGGCAACAAGTTGATGATGCAAAGCTGTATAACGTTGTTGAGGGTTATCTTTCAATTCATCAAACGAACATGGTTGTTCTCTTTGTAAATCTTCTTTTGTCATATAACCAAGTCCCATTAGACTAGCAAGAGGATCTCCCATTGTTCCAGCATTAATCTCATTAAAAGTCAACCAATATTTCACTTTATGTTGATATCTTTGAAAGCATGTTTTCGCATATCTTATAAAGAAATCAATAACTTCTCTTGAATAAAATCCTTGATATTTTTCAACAAGATGCCAAGGCATCTCATAATGAGATAAAGTCACCATTGGTTGAATACCATATTTTAAACATTCATCAAAAACATTTTCATAAAACTGGAGTCCTGCTTCATTAGGTTCTAAATCATCCCCATGAGGATAAATTCTTCCCCAATTGATAGATAGTCTTAAAATCTTAAATCCCATCTCAGAAAATAATTTAATATCTTCTTTATAGTGATGATAAAAATCAATCGCTTCATGGCTTGGATAAAACTTTCCTTCTTGAATAATCTTACAAATTGTTCGTGGTGTATTTTGATCACCACCCAAAATCATATCTGGTACACATAATCCCTTACCATCTTCTAAATAAGCACCTTCGCATTGATTAGCTGCAAGTGCCCCACCCCATAAAAATCCTTCTGGAAAACTCATATTTTCTACCTCCTTTTATTTCATATCATCTTTTTATCACAACTTAATATAAAAAAATAGAGCATTGTACCATTTTAAAACAATGCTCTCATATTCATCTGATTTTTATGCCTTAAATTAGAACAGTGATTGAATTAAAGACATACAATCATATCTCGTGTTATATCTTTTAATGATGTTGCTCCACACATTTTCATTGTATCTTCCAATTCACTAACTAATTTCTTTAAATATATTTCAATACCCTTGTCTTTTCCACCATATAAAGCTGTCACAAATGGTCTAGCAATCATCACAGCATCAGCACCTAAAGCCAGTGCTTTAAAAATATCCACACCACTGCGAATACCTCCGTCAACAAAAACTTTCATATCTTTTCCAACAGCATCAACAATATCACCTAAAACTTCTGCTGTTGACAATGTCTGATCTAAAACTCTCCCACCATGATTAGAAACAACAATAGCACTTGCTCCTGCCTCTCTAGCTTTTACTGCGCCTTTTACCGTCATAATTCCTTTAACAATAAATGGTGCATCACACAAGGATATTATGTCTTTTAATTGTGATACGGTTTTGCTTCCTGCAGGTGGATTCATATTTTTTAAAAATGGTAAACCTGCTGCATCAATATCCATTGCAACAGCAATAGGATATGCTTCTTGAATATAAGTGAGTTTTTCTTGAATCGTGTCTTTATTCCAAGGTTTAATTGTTGGAATCCCTTTACCATGCACTTTTTTGATAGCTTGACAGGCACCAATCATAACTTGAGGATCAAGTCCATCACCTGTAAAAGCAGCAATTCCTAACTGAGCACAAGCTGACACCATGATTTCATTATATGTAATATCATCATATTGTTTACCATAATGAGTTTGAACCGCACCAACTGGACCTACAAAAATCGGATAACGAAATGTCTGATCAAAAATATGAAGGGTAAGATCCGGTTCCTTGTTTTCAACAATTGTATCCATTTGCACTCTTATTTTTTTCCACTGATCATAATTTCTAATCGCAACATCTCCTACACCTTTAGCTCCTGGACCGGGAATACAATGACGACAGGCTTTTCCATTACATTCCGGACACGCTTTACAATATGGTCCTATACACTCTCTTGCATTTTTCAAAACATCTGCATATGTTTTCATATTCTCACTCCTTAATCATTTGATTTGATGAAAAATGTTCTTGTTCTACAGATTTAGAATAATGTATCTTATGTTCTAAATTCTTTTGATACTTTAAACGGAAATAACATGAATAAAGAATATCAAATAATAATGATACAGAATGTTCCGAAGTATAATTGGCAATTTTTGAAAACAGTTTTTCTCTCGTTGACATATAAAGAACAACTTCTCCATCATGACTTAATGTATTCTCCCCTAGACTCGTTATAACAATGATAGGTATATTTTTCTGCTTAATCAAACGAGAAGCACTTAATAATGTCTGATTTTCACCTGAGTATGAAATAATAATTGCACAATCATTTTTATTCATCATATCTACTTGATAATTGTCTTCACCCGGACAACTTTGTACAATAACATGCTTATGAACTCTTGACATTTTTTGTTGAAAAACAGTTGCCAATGATATATATGAACTAAAACTAAATATATAGATATGTTGTGATTGATTAATTATTTTTACAGCTTTTTGCAAACTATCATGATGTAATAGGGAAATTGTATCATTCATAGCTTCCTGAATAACTTGATAAACACTTCCTACAACCCCCATCATCGTTTCATCTTCTGTAAAAGGTATATTAGCATCAATATGATCAAAATGAGAATCAAGATATTCCTGCTCTTTGATTAATTGTTCTTTCAATTGACTATAGCCTTGAAAGCCTAATTTGTGGGCTAATCGAATCAAAGCCGAAGATGAACAATATACCTTTTTAGCAATATCTCTCGTTGATAATTTGTGAAGTAAAGATTGATGACTAAGAAGATAATCAACAATATCCTGTTCTACTCTTGTCAAAGTTATACTTGTCATTTTATCCTTTAATAACATGTTATCACCCTCTATATCATAACATTTTTCAGGATTAAAAATATAGACTATCCTTATTATATTCTACATTTCTATTTAAAAAAGAAGAAAACAAGTATAAATAAACTCCATGAAGTGAGTAAGAAATATTTAAAATAATCTCGATTTTGTAAAAGACAAGATATTATTTTTATAAAGCCATATATAAGTGTAAATGGTGTAAAGATAAAAAGCATATTTATACAATCATTAATGAAAGAATTTGTTTGTATAGATGCAAATAGAAAAACAGCAACAGGCAAAAGGATAAAAAACCATATCATTTTATATGTTAGAAATGCATCATCACTCTTTTTATGATAAAGTTCTAAAATAATCTGTTCTGATTTTTCTAGTAGTTCGTCTTGTTCTATATGTTCACCTAAAATCAGTTCTTCAACACGTATATCTAAGCAATCACATAAAGAAGATAAAACTGTCCCTTTGGGAAATGACAGATTCGTTTCCCATTTTTTGACTAATTATTCTTTTACACCTAATTGTTCTGCCAACTCTTTTCGAGTCATTTCTTTTTTCTTTCTACATCTTATTATAAAACTTCCTATATTGTGTGTATCCATAACTTTCCCTCCTACTTTTATAGTAGCATTTCTTTATGGAAAAAGTATGACTTTATAGGAATATGCAATAAATATTTTGATATAAATGAATTAAATTTCTGTATAAAGCATATTTTTAAATTATCTATTCTTTTTACAAAGTAACATAAAAAATTCTTTGTAGCTTCCAATACTGGTTGTTTTTCTTTATTTTTATCGTATAAATTTGATCAACATTTAATTTTGTGAATTAAAATTAACAAAAAAAGCCTTGATTTTATCAAGGTCAATGGAGTCAACTTAGTATATTAGACTAGGTGACTCTTTTTTTATTTCTGTAATTCTTGTGGTATGACTATATGTACTCTTTATTATTATGCAAAAAAAGCGCATAAAGCCCCTGTTGATTTTTTTCGTTTTTTAAAATTTTATCCCATTAAATTTATGATACAATATAATTGTATTCTTAACTACGGGGATATTGTCATAAGCACTGATTTGTATCGTCTGACTTTTGGATTGTTTCTTCCATCAAGTCTGAAGCGATAGCTTGGTGGTGAAATCATGACTCGTCCCCATCGTTGGTAGTGCCTGTTTGGGCGAACAGGCACTTTTATTTTGTCTAGCATCTTCTCTATCTGTTCTATCTTCTTTTTTAGCTGTCTTTTTTTACCATTGATCATTGAAAGCAGAATGTTGACATCATGTATGACTTCATGTAGCTGTGCTATGTTGACAACATACTGTCTATTTGACTCTTTCATTTCAAGTGAACGGTTCAACTCTTTTCTCATGATTCCTGCAATATTATGAAACAGTACCTTTGCATATATATCATTTCGTGCAACATCACCATCACTGCTTATATGCCTTTCTATCTCCTGGCCTGTTTTGAGTGTCTTGTATGAAACTTCGATATCCCATCTATATGTATATAGCTCAATGATTTCCTGAGCAGAGAATTCCTCTCCTAGGTTGGTAAAGAAAATAAGCTCTTTCTGACACGCCTCTCCATGATTGTTGATATATTCAATTCTTCTTTTAATGACCCTGATTTTCATGACTGGATTATTTTCTCTCAATTCCATGGCTTCAGGTGAAAATCGGAATCTCCTTCTCCATTTTTCATCAATTTCCACCTCAATCCATTCATCATCAGATTTCATGAGCGCAACCTGCTTCTTATAGAAATTGCTTTTTCCTCTGATGATATAATGATAATCAATACACTCAAGGTGGGATATGATTTCGGCTGATCCATAATATCTGTCAGCAAGATAAATGACATCCTTTCCCTTGAATATACTTTGACTTCGATAGAGATGAGAAAACGCAAGAGGCAATTCTGAATATGGTGCAGGCCTGAGTGAAAAATCTATAAACAGACCATTAAGGACATCATAGAGTCCTCCGGCCTTGGACTGGACTTTTTTGACATCGAACATGTCAATGATATGTTGATTCTCCACAAAATGAAAATCATAGATATTATAGACATTGTATGGGATTTCCATATAGGTCCCATCTTCTGCAATCAGGAAATATCCTCTATATTTTTTAGGGAGCGACGATGTATAATAGATGGCTGAAAATCGATTGATGAGATATGAAAAAACATTTGGATTCAGCTTTCTAATGGCCTTGTTGAGAGCCTGCTTGCTTATTCTCTTCTCAAATCGATCTATGGAAGAATAAAAATGAGAGAGTTCAGCATTGGTTGTGGTTCTGTTTCTGAAGATGAAGTAATAGATGAGCGAATAGAAATTCATATTTCTATTTCTGGTAAAGTCCTGTGTTCTCTTGCGACAGAGTCTGTTTGTGATATCAGAATGAATGATAGCATTAAACTCACTGAAGATAGCAGCCAGCTGAGAAGACTTAACTACATTATTCATCATCATAGACAAGACGAGGCTTTTTCTTGGCGAAAGCAGCCTTCAGAAAAGGAACGGATTCCTCATCAACCTGCCCAAAGTTGATAAGGACACGATGTTTAGGAACGCCAGAAGAATCACGATAGGATTCAACGAGTGCGCAAAAACAGGTGTTTTTCTTACCCTTATTATTTTTGATAACTCTAACGAACATAGAAGCACCTTCTTTCTTAACTACATTATACAATAAAAGTAAAGGAAATAAGATAATAAATAGATAATTATACTTAACTACAAGTAAAAAAGACACTCTTTTATTTCCAAAAAAATAAAAAAGAGCCAACTTACTAAGTTGACTCCATTGCCCTGATTATATGGGCTTTTTTTCTTTCTATTCACCAACATAAGGTAAAACACTTATTTATCGTTTTGTCAGGAATAAAATCGTTAAAATAAATCGAAAAAATATATTTTTTAGGGCAATTTTTATTTATCGTATACAATTGTTAATTAAGTTTAAAGAATCTTTCACGTATAAATCACGCATAAACTCATGTTTTATAGGCTATTTTCACGTAAAATCAACCAAACATGGCCTTGTTTTTTGATGTGCTAAACAGATGGTATTTTACTGATATAAATTTCTACTAATATTCATTAACTTAAAACAGCTTTAATCTTTCGATTAAGTTTCTCTATTAATAGAGGGTCAATCTCACTAAGAAATTCTTTTAATTCTCGTTGAGATTTTGCTCTTATTTCTTTCAACATTTTTGAATCTGCTATTTTTCTTTGTGCTTCACTTGCAGGATAGCCACCTCCAAAAGGTTCAGAAAATAAAGCTTTTAGTGTCATTTCTAAGTTTTCCTCACCTATGTATGTATACTGTTCACCTAGTGGTAAAGATATAGCATTACCATTATTTATTTGAGCAAACAAATAAGCATCTTTAGGTGTTGGTGCATAACCACACAATACGCCAGGCATACTATTACAAGCAAGCATCATACCTTGACCAGAAGAACACCCAGTAACAACGAAGTCAACGACATTCTCATCAATTAACATGCCTATTAAAATTGATATTTCTATATATGAATATTTTTCTTCGTCATCTAAAAAACATCCAAAGTTAATAACATCAGCATCTTTTGCATATTTTTTAGTATAACTATATAGCATATTATTTTTAGATATCTGTGAACTTGCTTGTACAACTGCTATCTTCATTATCTTTACCCCCCCTTTTGATTTTTTCTTTATCATTTTTTCTATGAATTTTATATAAATCATCAAGTGTTTATTTTCAAATGCTATTTTTTAATTAGATAGTATCCTCCCGTTTTGTTTGAGCCTTTATGTTCAACATATTTAGTTAGATTTCTTTTTATCGAGTTTCTAACTTTATCTGCTGTAATAGATGGATCAACTTCGTAAAGTATATTCACTATCTCTGGGACCTTAATTCCTGGATGTTGTTTAATCGCTTTTAAAATCTCTAGACCTATATCATTTATTTGGTCATTTATTTGATCATTTATTTGGTCACCTAAATAATTCACATTTGGTAATGTTACAATAAAGAAATTATCTGTTACTTTAAATTCAGGTTTCACATCATAATCTTTATAACTATACATCGTTCTAGGTATACCTGTCCCAAAGTTTTCAATCATTCCTAATTTATCAAAAATATGAACCAATCTAGGGTTACGATATGTCTGTACACCATTCATAATATCATCTAATGAGGCATCAAATATTCCTCCTGGACTTGTAATTTTTACTTTGTCTGGGAAAAACTCAATTTTAATATTCGAGCGAATAAAGTAATCTGCATGACATACTGCATTCATCACCATTTCACGAATAGCTACACCTGGATATGATTTTGTGTCAATTCTCTTAAAAGTATTTCCATCAATGACAACTTTTAAATCGTTAAGTCTTTCCGCTTGTTCTTCAACATTCTTAAGAATTGTAACTAAAGATCCGGAAAAACTTCTCATGCTACTTTTGCTCCAGAAAGAGGCAGAAGTGCCTTAGATGCTGTAGAATTAATGAGTATTGGCTGTAACTATTTAAGAGAACACGTCATCGATAAAGTGAGAATTTATTATACTACAAACAGTGGTGATTTTTCACCAAATATTGTGCCAGATAAAGTAAGTACCTGGTATATCATACGCGCCCCACAAATAGAAGATGTTAAAGAAGTTGCTAGACATGTTGAGCTTGTTGCACAGGGAGCTACTTTGATGAGTGAAACAACAGTTTCTGTTGAACATGGTTATGGAACATGCGAGCTTAAGGAAAACCATGCTTTTGCTGATTTGTTTTAATCAAAATTTATTGGAAGCAAAATGTCTTCAATACACAAAAGCAGAACTCAATTTTGCTAAAGAATTACAAAACACAATAGATAAAAATGTTTTAGAACGTACACAAGCTTCCTACCAACAAAATCAAATTCTTTTTATAAATGTAGCTAATAGAAACGCTTGGAAAGAAAATCCTGTTTATGCTTCATCTGATTCAGGAGATGTGAGTTATATCATGCCAACTGGTTTATTTAATACTGTTTGCTGGCCTATTATTATTGCTCCTCATACTTGGCAGGCAACAGCCTGTGCGGGATCAACTATCGGTGAAAAAGGTGCTTTATATGCTGCACATATTTTAGCTGGCAGTGCCTATGATCTTTTTACAAAACCAGAGGTTTTCAAAAAGATTCAAGCTGAATTTGTTCAACATAATAAGACAACATATAAACCTATGTTACCTAAATAATATACTTTTCATTACTTTTTACCAAAAAAGCTGTAATGCTTATATAGTTTCATTACAGCTTTTTTATTATATATATTTTTTTACATCAATGATATCATCAATAATAGCATTAGCTTGACTTTGATCAAGTGAAAATCTTTTATCTTTGATAGCAACAACATCAATACCAGCATTGACCGCTGCCTGAATACCTGGGGAGGAATCTTCAATAATAAGAGTTTCTTCTTTACGTGCATGTAACTTTTCTATCGTATAAAGATATATCTCAGGATGAGGTTTGCTTTCTTGAAAAGCCATACCACTTGTTATTAAGTCAAAATAATCAAAAATTCCTGATGATATCAAAGCTTTATCAATTAATTGTTTACTTGATGATGAAGCAAGAGCTATTTGATAATGATTTGTTTTTAAATAATCTAACAGGGAAAGTACATGAGGATTTAAAATTGCTTGATAATTTCTATCAATAGATTGATAATAATTATCTAGAATTTCTAAAAACTCATCTTTTGGTGTTTTGTTTTGCCACCAACTGTAGACAATATCGTCAAATAAACGACTATCAACACCTATTACTTTTTTACAATCATCAATGGTTAAATGAATATCATACATTTGAAAGAAATCCATCAACTCTTGCATATAAGTTACTTCACTATCAAATATCACTCCATCCATATCAAATATAATTGTCTTTTTTTTAATCATCTTCATCATAATTTACAAAATTTTCTGTTTTAGCAGATGCTATTTTCTTAAATTCTTTAAGTAAGGGATGTTGATAAACACTCTTCAACGAATTTGATATTTCAAAAGATAAAATTTGAACAAACGGTAAATAAACAAGCGATGATAACTCTTCTATAACTTGTTCACTTAAAGAAAGAACGTGTTCATCTTGATATGTGTTGCTAATCATAAAACAATGATCAGTAACCTTTTTTGTTGCCAGATAAACTTGTTGAACACGTTTACTTGCTTTATCATTTCCATCGAAGAAAATAACTGTATAACTTGGTGTCAACTGTAAATTGGGACCATGAATGTATTCTTCTATTTCATAACAGTGACTAGGTACATGAATCGTTTCACCTATTTTTAATGCTCCTTCTAAAGCTGTTCCATAATTTGCTCCTGCTCCACATACATAGCATTGATGCATAGAAGAAAATGATTTGAAATGATTTTGAATAAACTGCTTACTTTTTTCGATCATTTCCTGATTAAGCTTTACCACTTTTTCTAATTCTGCTATATATTTTTCTTTTTTTGTATATTCAATAGCAAACAAGCATAAATATAAAGCAAGTGTTGTTACTCCTTTAGTAACATAGCCAACAAGTTCTTCTCCCACTCCATATTCTATGGTTAAATCAGCGTAATCTTTCACATCACTATTTTTATTTCCAGTTAAACATACTGTATAATAGTTTAAACTTTTAGCTTTTTTTAAAGCTTCAATGGCATTCGTTGATAAACCACTTTGACTAATGACAATGATTAAATCGTTTCCATTAAAATGATGTTCATAATATGTAAATGTATAGGGAGTTAAAATACGAACAGAAATATCTAAACACTTTAATAAAAACGCTCTAGCGACATAACAAGCATTATAACTAGATCCTGATGCTACAAGAATTAGTTGTGTTATCGCCTTATCTTGAATATAATCAAATAATGGTTTTAATAAATCTTCTCTATGTTGGATATTATATTGAAGAACACTTGGTGTTTCTTCAATATAATCCATCATTGTTAATTTATTGAGCTTTTCCATATTAATAATCTAAACGACGATAATATCTACGAATTTCCATTGGATGACAGTTAATATTTTCAATATGAACATCTATACGATTATTGACAGCATGCATAACCAAATGAGAGATCATTCCCCTAAATTCTGGACTAATTCCTTCTAGCTTGTAATCAGCACAGTCAATAACTGTGTAATTTGCACAAATTTTTGGAATAAAGTCAACAACTCTTTTTGATAAAGGTCTTTGAGCATCTTCACCAACATAAATTGTAACAGGTGTATCTCTTTCAACGACTTCTAACATTCCATGGAAAAATTCTGGTGCAGTAATAGATTTTGTTTTGATCCAATGTTGTTCTTCCCAATAACACATAGCATAAGAATATGTTGCACCCCATTGGTTTCCAGCACCAATAAAATAATGTAAATCATCATCATGATGCTTTTTAGCATATTCTAATGCAAATTCATCACTTTCTTTTTCAACATCGACTAAAACTTGTGCTAAACGTTCATCTAATTCTTGATATAATCGATCATACCAGTCTATTTCACCTGCATTATGCATAAATCTATCAGCAACCATAAAGAATTTTAATTGTTCATTAGCAACATAGGCAATTTCATAATCAACCATTTTTGCTAATTCTGTTGTATCAACATCAATAAATCCTAATACTTTAGCTCCAGCTTCTTGAACTTTTTTAACAGCTTGTACCATTTCAATAGTACTTCCTGTTACAGAAGAAACAACAACAACCGTTCCTTTACCAATACGTTTATTTCCTGTTGTTAAATATTCTGCTGCGTTTTCTACAAATACTTCAATATTTGTATATTCTTTCATATGTACACAGGCTTGCATACTACTAGCCCATGTACCACCAATACCTAACCAACAAATATTTTTATAATCTTTTGATAATTCATCTACAATTTCATTAATTTGACTTCTTAAAGCTAATGCTCCATTTACGCTATCAATTTTTTCTTGTTCATTAAATTTAATCATTTGTCTTTTCTCCTATCCTAAAATTCCAAAAAATGCTCCTACAAGTCCTATAACTGCACACATTAATAATAAAGTTGTTGTTTTCATATTTTTCTTTTTCAATAAATAGTAAATAAAGAATGTAAATAATAATGGTAATAATCCAGGCATAATATTATTACAAATATCACCAATTGTTGTAGCAGCATCACCACTTCCTATAGTAAATGGTATATTAATAGCAACATTTTCGGCTGTCATACCACCTATAACTGCTAATCCTAATACCGAAGCAGCATAAGTGATTTGTGACATTAAACCACTTTCCTGTATTTTTGTTAAAAATGAAGATCCTAGTTTATATCCGGCATGCATAAAATAATATCTTAACCCTTGAGCTGGAATATTGAAAACAAGCAAGAATAGAATTGGTCCTAAAATATTTCCCTGATTGGCAAGTGAAATACCAATACCTGTTGCTATAATTCTTAATGTTCCCCAAATAAATGAATCACCTATCCCTGCTAATGGACCCATTAAAGAAATTTTAATATTATTGATACTTTCAGTATCAAAATCCGGATTATTTGCATTACTTTCTTCCATTGAAGCAGTAATTCCTAAAATCAAAGTTGCTAAATGTGGTGTTGTATTAAAGAACTCTAAATGTCTTTTTAAAGCTGTCGCTCTATCCACTTTTGAAGGATATAATTTTTCAATAATTGGAATTAAAGCATGTGCAAATGACATATTCATTTGTCTTTCATAGTTCCAGCTCCATTCCAATCCAAAAGAACGCCAGAATACTTTGTTTAAATCTTTTTTTGTTATTTGATTAGAAGTCGTCATCTTCATCTACCTCACTTCCTGCATATGCCATTTGTGGCTGACCTTTTAATTGTGTTAAAACAATTGCAATAATTGCTCCAAAGATTGCAATACCTGTTACTGGAATATTTAAGTAAACCGATAAAACATATCCTAACATGAAGAATGGTGCTACTTCTTTGTTCATAATCATTTGCATTAATAATCCAAACCCAATTGCAGGTAATAATCCCATTGCGATTTGTAAACCATTTTGTATCCATTCAGGAATTACTGCTAATAATGCTTGTACTGCTGGTGATCCTACATAAAATGAAATAGCAACAACAACCCCAATAATTAAGTTAACACCAAAGAATCCACCTAGATAATGCATTCTTGATACACCTTTTAAATCTCCTTTTTGTGCATATTCATCTGCTTTATGTACAAATACTGGTAAAATAAATACCATTCCCAAGTTTTTAAAAACTAAAACTAATGAAGCAATAGGAATTGCTAATGTTAATGCTGTTTCAGCTCCTGATCCTGTACTGATCGCAAATGCTGTTCCTAAAACTGTTCCTGAAATCATTTCTGGTGGAATTGATGCACCAATTGAAAACGCTCCCATAAATGCTAATTCTAATGTTGCTCCTAAAGCAACTCCTGTGGGAATATCTCCCATCACAATACCTGTTAATGCTCCCATAACTAATGGTCTTGACAAACAACTTGTCCCAAATAAATATTCTGCATTACCAAGCATTGAAATTAATCCTAATAATATTGCCTGTAGCATATATATTTCCTCCCTTTAAAGTACTTTTTGTGCTAATACTTTTGTATCATTAGGTACCATTCTGATTTCTACTTCTGTACCTTCTGATATTAATTCTTTTAATAAATCTTCTTCTTCAGTTGTAATATTGACTGCTTTAGAAATATTTCTTGTATTTTCTTTAGCTTTTGTTCCACCTAAAGTGATGCTGTTAATAGATGTTTCTTTGACAAAGCGATAAGCATCTTTAATACTTTCTACGACAACAAATAATTTATATTTATCTGTTACACCACTATTAATTGCTTTAATACCGTCATCAACTGTTTTAATAACCAATTTAATTCCTTGTGGTTTTGCCATTTTAATAGACATTTTTCTAATATCATCTTTCATAACATCATCACATGCAATTAAAATACAATCTGCTCCTAATGCACTCGTCCAAGAAAATGCAACCTGTCCATGTAATAAACGATGATCTACTCTTAAATTTTTTATCATAATTTTCTCTCCTTAAAATTCTTCTTCTTCAATATCTTGATTTAATGACACTTTATTTTTTAGGGTGATACCGTCTTTTGCACTATTCATAACTTGATTTAAATCTAAATTTCCGGAATTATTAGCTAAAACAAGTTCTAATATCAAATTCAGGTTCATTCCTGAAAGAACATCTACATGCCCATAGATACACGTCTGCACTAAAGCATTGTAAACACTTCCTCCTTTAATATCACATACTAAAATGTAGTGATTATTATCATTTTGAAATCTTTCTTTTAATGTTTGCGCATAATCATTAGGATTTTCCCCAGGGTATAGGCTGTATGTTTCAATGCCTTTTGCTAAATCACCAACAATCATACTAATTGAATTCAACATTCCTTTTGAAAGCTCTCCATGTGATGCTAAAATAATTTTTGCCATATGTATCACTCCCTTCACTTATTATCTAGCAAAAATTGTGCCAAAATTGATATTCGCTTGAAAAATTTTATTTTTTTGGACACTTATTACCAAGCAAAAAGCATGCCAAAATTGACATACTTTTATTGTAAATTTTTTTATTTTAGTTGCTAAAGCGAAGGAATCAAATCTAAAGAGAAAATGTAAAAGTCAATTAAACAGGAATTGATTGAAAGATTAAAATCAACTTTCTCTTGTTTAAAATGGAATTTAACTTTTCACTTTAGACATTATTTTATGTTTAAACAATATTGTGTTAAACATTAGTTGAAATGTTACTGATTTATAATAATAAACTAAGTTCACCACTGTTTGTAAGAGTATTGGAATTGATGAAATCTAAAAAGCATTGGTTATGATGAATTCATTTTTTCAACCTTGCTTTTAATCTTTTATCTCTTTCTCTTAAAAGCTGTTCTAATTGTTTTTGATTATCTATTCTTATTTGTTCTCTTTTTCACTAAATCTTGTCTGTAGCCTTCAATTTGTTTAGTTTCATAAAATATATTACAGTACTTAATTTTTACTATTTTTGTCAGTACATTATCGAATATTTGTATTTCTGTTCCTTTATAAATTTGTTTTATAAAATTTTCTTTATCTAGTATTTGATAATAATGATTATGCCAAGAAATCATATTACTATTATGAATACTAGTATCTCTAATGCAAAGAAAACTTGATAAATCTATATCATCTATTAGAACAAAAGCAGTATCTTCTTTAGATTTATAGGCATATTTTTGATTAATATAATTGCAATAGTGATTATTGAAAAATATATAAAATTATTACAATGAAGAAAGAATAAAGAAAAACTAAAAGGCTTAACACTTTTACAAGCAAGAATTCAAGCCTTATCATAGATATTCAATTTTAGTCCTAATTTTTTTGTGGCCAGTTCAATAGCATGTGATTTTATGTTTCTTTTCCTTTGGATACTCAACTGACTAAAGTCATAAATTCACACTGCGTTTGAATTTTACAATCAAAAAGACAGTTATTTGATAAACTGTCTTATCTCTTATTAATCAAATTATCCATCATTTTTTACATATTCATAAATGTATTCGATTTCTTCTACAGGAATTTCTACATTATAGAATTTTTCTACATCTTTCATTGCTGATTTTAAAGCATGTATAAAATCTTGATGATTTCTTTCAAAGTCTATATCCGCAAAAGATGTAATGGCCTGTCTTGTGACAAGTCTTTCTACAAGACAGCAAATATGAACATACAAACCAAAACATGTTTGATTTTTAAATCTTTTATGAAGTCTTTTTTGCAATTCTTCTATTCCTTTAGAAACATGTTCTAATAATTTATTAGGATTGAGAATTGTTAAATTATTCATCACGTTAGATAATGAAAAGTTTTTTAAAACATTTTTTTCAAACAGATTCATTTGTTCATATGACAAGTAATTTTTAAATACTTTTTCAATCACATTATGACTATCATTTAATATCAAATCTTCAATAGCAATAAATGGTATATCCTGAATATGTGGATTAAGTGTCCCCAAAATACAAATAATCTTATACGATGATAACGCATCATCAGTCACTTGTTGTTTAATAAGTGAAGCATAATCATATGTTAAAACCTTTAATGTCACATTTGCTGGTAATGATTCTAAAATTATTTCTTTAAGTTTATTCGCTGTTCCCATTCCGCTTGCACAACTGCATAATATAATAGGTTCTTTTTTATGATTAAGCTCAATATGAATATTATACTGATCTTCTTTTTTTATATCATCAAATATTTCTGGTATTTCTCTTTTTTGAACGATCCCTTGTCCTATCGTTAAAGCAAGTTTTGTATTAACGTTATTAATAAGTGCAATATCTATATTTTTATATTCGATACCTTGCTATATTTCTTCTAAAGAGCCCATATCTACTAATAAATATAATCTTCTGGCTTCTTTTAAATATGATAGAAATTCATTAATTTTTTTAACAATTTGAATACTGTCTATTTCTAAAGGCATATCAATAGCATCAAAAATATAATTATCTAATAATCTGTTTGCTGAATCTGCAATAGAACTGGCAGTTGAATAACCATGAGCTAAAATAATCGCAACCGTTAAATCATTAGCATCATGTTTTGTATATTTCGCAATACATATCATTATGACACATTGGACTAATGAATCAAAACTGTTATTTACATTATCTTTTAAATATCCATATATTTCTGTTGAAATGATATATTCTTGATGAAATTTTAGCTTTAAAAATTGCTGTAATTGTTCAATTTCATTTTCATGTTGAACAGTCCAGTTCACGATATGATGAACATTATTATTATATTCTAATAAGTATGAACATATTGCTACTAATTCATTATGGGAAATATGAAATCCATAATGTGCTGTCGCAATATCAAACACTTTATTAACTGTATCTAATAAATATTTCTTCTGACTAATATCTTTTTTATTAAAAATTATTTTTTCAAAATAATCATCCAACTCTTTTCTTGCTTCATTATAAAAATGATCATTTCCTGTTAGAATTATGAATTTTTCATATAATTGAATAATATGTGTTTTCTTATTGACCGGTGTAATGGCCGCTAAAGGAATGACCTGATGATTTTGCATGACAATATGATTAACATCTAAGCTTTTGACCACATTTTCAGGTAAATCATAAACACGTATTTCTAATTTATCTTTGTTATTATTAAATAAAGCACTGACACAGCTTGCTTGTATAACATTGCTTAATTCACCAATGTTACCCACAAATTCATGATTTAATAAAATTTGATAGACATTTGTAGATATTAATATTTCTTTATGTATTCGCTTTTCTTCCTTTTTATAAAGATGATAGATAAGTTGTAACTTTTCATTAACACCTCTTTGACTTAAAGAGGGAATTGTTAAAATAACAGGTATTCTTCTACGTAATGTTTTAAGTAAAGAAACTTCTGGATCTTCGGTAGTCGCAAAAATAATACGACATTTGGCTTTATACCATTTATCATTATCACCAACCAAATGATAAATGCCCTGATCCATATACAAAAACAACTTTTCCTGACATTCAGAATTTAAACAGTGAACTTCATCTAAAAATAAAATACCACCATTAGCATAATGTAACAAGCCATAATTATCTTTATCAGCCCCAGTAAAAGCGCCTTTTTTATATCCAAAAAGATTGGCTGTTAACAATTCTGGATTATTCGCATATTCCGAACAGTTGACTTGGACAAATTTCGCTGTTTTATCTATTAATCCTTTATTTAGGCAATATTCATAAGTCAGTTTGGCCATAAATGACTTTCCTGTTCCAGTTGGTCCATAAAGCAAAATGGTTAAACCATCAGGTGGATAAGAAACAGTAGCTTTGACTTTTTCTACTATAGGATTCATACTTTCATCACTACCAATGAGTTTTTCAAAATCATGAAGTGTTTCATCACTATAAATAAAGTTAGATAACTGTTCAAATGAACTATATTCATCTTTTAATTTTATCTGATATTTATCTTCTAAAACTTTTCTATCTAAAAAAACTATAGGTCTTGTATTTATTTTGATAACATCTTTAGATTCAAATAAATCATTGACAATTTTTGCTATTTGATTTCTATTAACTTTCAATTCTTGCGAAATCTTAATACTTTGACATAAATCATAGTCTTCTTGTTTTGTCCATTCTTGGATTATATTCTTTATTTTACTTTTCATGATTGACCTCCTCGTTTTTATCTTAATTCACAAATCTTGAATATGTCAAGTCATTTTTTTTGTTAAATTTTGGCACAATTTTTGCTAATATATTAGTGAAAGGAGATAGCTAAAATGAAACAAAAATTTAATTTTCAACAAACTTTAAAACAAACTTTTAAATTAAATCAGACAATGATTCATGCTTTGGACTTTTTAAAAATTGATAATAATGAACTTTCTCAACTGATTAATAATGCTTTACAAACTAATCCTTTTTTAGAAACACATAGCTTTTATAGTCAAGCAGACGATAAATTTATAGAAAATATTTCTTCTCCTTCATCATTATCAGATGACTTATATAAACAATTATTCACTATCTCCTTTTTTTATGATAAACAAATTATGTCATTTTTAATTGATTCTTTAAATGATAAAGGCTTTTTAAGTTACAGTGAAAAAGAATATTTAGATGTTTTAAAAATTTCTAAAAAAGATTTTTATTATCACTTAAATATTTTACAGTCATTAGAACCAATAGGTGTTGGTGCCTTTGATATTATTGATTCTATCTGTATTCAATTAAAAGCGCTTCATAAAAACAAAACTTATCAATTACTCAAAAAATATAAAAATACAATACTATCTTATAACTATCAAAAAATACAGGATACTACACATCTCTCCAAAGATGAAATCAATCAGTTATTTGATGATATTCGTTTATGTAACCCCTATCCTTGCAGTGAATATGATTTTGATAATAGCAGTTATATAACTCCAGATATAGAAATACATGTTGAAGATCAACAAATTATGATTGAACCTATTAATCAGCCAAATGTTGTTATTAATAATGATTTATATGATGCTGTAAGAGATAATGATAAAATGAAAGAGTATTTTAAAGAAGCCACTTTCATTGTCGAAAATCTAACAAAACGTAATCAAACTTTATTGATGATCGCTAATGAATTAGTGAAAATACAACAGGGATATTTTCTATACAATGATGAATTGCAACCTTGTACTTTAAGTGATCTTGCTCAATTATGCGGATATCATGAATCAACAATTTCTAGAACAGTTAACCAAAAGTATTATATGTTTAATAATGAGGTTTATCCTTTAAAAAATTTACTTGTTTCTAAAACGAATAGTGGTGACAGTAGTGATGCTATTAAAAAAGCAATTATTGATATTGTCAACAATGAAGATAAAAAGAAACCCTTATCTGATGAAAATATTGTTGAACAATTACAAAAATTCGATTTATACTGTTCTAGACGCGTTATTTCTAAATATCGTCAACAATTGAACATACCATCTTCATCAAAAAGAAAAAGAAAATAAAAGATAGAAAATGATTCATACTCTGGTTTTCTATCTTCTTTTCATTAAATATTAAATCTGTCATGATTGTGACATCTTTTGTAAATCACTCATATGTTTGTAAACACCATTATTATTTATAAGTTCTTGAGGTTTTCCTTCTTCCACAATTTATCCACCTTTTAAAACAATAACATGATCAGCACTGGCAATCGTCCTCATTCTATGCGCAATAACAATCACAGTCTTGTTTCTAATTAATTTGGATAAAGCTTTTTGCACATACGTTTCACTTTCAACATCCAATGATGCTGTTGCTTCATCCATTAAAACAATAGGTGCATCTTTTAATATCGCTCTAGCAATTGAGATTCTTTGTCTTTGCCCTCCTGATAATTTAGCACCATTTTCACTATAATCGTATCATAACCATCACTCAATTCTTTAACAAACTCATCACAATAAGCAAATTTTGCTGCCTGTAAAACTTCTTTGTCTGTTGCATCTTTTCTTCCTATTCTTATATTCTCCATAATGCTAGAATTAAATAAAAGAACATCTTGGAAAACAATGGCATATTTGGAAAGTAATATTTCTGGATTAATTGTTTGAATATTGATTCCACCTACAGTAATTTCACCTTGGTCAATATCCCAAAACCTAGCAGCTAATTTGGCACAGGTTGATTTTCCTCCACCACTTTCTCCAACAAAAGCCACAGGTTGATTTTCTTTGATTTTAAAACTGACATTTTTTAATACTTCTTCTTCACTATTAGGATAATGAAAACATACATTTTTAAATTCAATGTCATATGATGAAGTTTTTTCATTTCCATAAGTAAAAGGTAATTGCTCAGTAATAGACTGTATTTTATTTAAAGCATCTTGTGCTAACATCGTGTTTTCACTGGCAAACATGATTTTGGTTGCAGTTACTGCGAGAATTGGTGTAAAAATTACATAGAAAATAAAATCAGATAAAGGAGCTATGACATTTGTACCATTAACTATCATAATCATCACTAAACCAATGAGAAAAATGAATATACTATTAATAAATAATGTCATAGTTGTCATTGGAATACGCATTTTATTAGTATATCCTATCGTAAACTTTTCATAATCTTTAATTGTTTTATGAAAACGATGAAAAGAATAAACTGTTTGCCCAAAGGTTTTAACAACCGGTATACCTCTAATATACTCAACAGCTTCATTGCTCATATTTTCTAAAGCATCCTGATAGGATGTCATTGATTCATTTAAATCAAGTCCAATCATTTTAAACATTTGACTAAAGGCTAATAATAATGGAATTAATGATGCTACAGCAAATTTCCAGTCAAAGACAAATAATAAAACAAGAACTGAAAAAATTGTTACAATTAATTGCACCATATCAGGTAATTGATGTGCTAAAAAAGTTTCTGTTGTACCAGCAGCTTCATCAATAATCTTTCTTACTTTTCCACTACCTCTGTTTCTAAATATCCCATTGGTAATTGAAAAACATGATGCATTGCTTTTTTTCGCATATTACTGGCAATTCTAAATGCTGATAAATGCGAACATAGTAATGCTACAACATATAATAAAATACCGATAACCGCTCCTGTAAAAGCAATCCAGCCATACGATACAATGTGTGTTGCTAACGATATATTTGGAAATACTTTTATAATCTCATCTACGATTTTAAATATATAAATGAATGGAACAAGTATAAAAATTGTACTGATAGCTAAAAAAAGCAACGATAATATTGTTAAATATTTATGTTTTCCAACATATTCAAATAACGATGATAATACTTTCATAAAAAGCCTCCCTCTAATTAACTTATACTAACTTAAGAAGATTTTAATGATTTCTATGTGTATTTTCTACTCCATTATAATAAAAACAATCCATTATAATATTTATATTTTTATGATTTTTCCGATAATTCAAAGGCTTTTCATTTGTAAATTGATAAAATGCAGCAGCAAATTTACTTTTTGTATCTACCAATAACTGACAGGCCATACCTGATTTAGAAGCAACTGCTTCCTGATATCCAATCGTTGTTTCCAATACTTTCATGTCATTATTTGTAAATAACTGTTTCATTTTTTCTATAAATGCATGATATAGAGGTCTTTTGCCTCTAGGAATCATATTGAATAGCACATAGATCTTATAGAAACATTCAAAGTCATTCATAAGATTTTCTAGCTCTTTCATTGTCTGAATAAATCCTGCCAATTCAAATCTTCCAATCTTTAATGGTATGATGACTTCATCACTTGCATATAAAGTATTTAACGTGATCGTATTGAACGTTGGTGCATTATCAATCACTACATAATCAAAATTCTTTCTGATACTTCTTAAAGCTTTCTTCAAACGATTATGTTGAAGTTTATTTGTAGTTTTAATTAACTGATCTGTATTGATAAGTCTTGTTTCAGTTGATGGAACAATGTACAAATTATCAATACCCGTTACATAGACAGCTTCCATGATGTCACATTCACCTAATAAAACATCATTGATATCTTTTTCATATTCACCTTCACCTAAAGCTTTTTCTAACCAAACTAATGGATCTTCATTAATTACTTCCATCTGTACCAGTTTTAACAAATCTACTTTATTGACCTCATTCATAAAATAACTTGTGGCATTGCCTTGCGCATCACCATCAATCAATAGTACTTTTTTACCTTTTCTGCTAAGTCCTACTGCTAAATTGATACTTGTCTGCGTTTTACCTACGCCACCTTTTTGATTAATTACACTTATAACTTTCATTCTGTTTTTCCTTAATCCAGTCATTACTGGAACCTTTCTGCTTCTATTTTCTTTAAATCGCCATCACTAAACAAAGGTACAAATCTACAAGGTAAATTTACCTTCTAAATCATTCCTACCAAGAATTCCTTATTCCAATGTTCTTTTAAAACATCAATAACCTGGGTAAAATTCTTGTTTTCTTCATGGATCATCTTGTCTGCTTCATCACACCAGGCTGCATTTAATGCTTCAATTTCTTCTAAATCGCAAAGATTGCCTAGCATCATTTCTTCAACAAACTGCTCTAAAACATCATTGACCTTTCTGATCATTCGATTTCGTTTGAACTTGTACCTTCTCATGCTTTCACAGTCTTCTTCACTGACTGTAATTCTTGAAATGATTTTGACGATTAAATCACTATTTTTAATAGCCATAACAACTTCAGCTACAGCTTTCTTAAGACGTTTTGTTAATTCTTGAATCGTTTTATAAACAAAGATTCTGTCTTCTACTGCTTTAACTTCTACTAGTTCAGTTACTTCATTACCTTCTTTATCTAATACTGGATCACCTTTCTTACCTTTAAGAACAGCACCATCAGCATCTTTCTTACATAATCTTCCAGTACTTGGATTGTAGTAATAATCTCGATTATATTTCATTACTTTGTTAGTTGGTCTTTTTAAGACATAGCGGGTAAAACAGATAATCTCTGCATAATAGCCATGACCTTCAGTTGTTGTTTTAAATACATAAAGATCTCGTAAAAATCTTTTATCGATTTGAATCATGACACTTCTTACATATTCTGCTTCTCTTTGTTTCATTTCATAAGGAATCATGATTTTTAAATAATAACCATGAATGTTACGATAGTTGCTTTCCTTATCAAACTTTCTTAAATGCTTTTTCTTATATCTCATCAACTTATTGATGTCTTCTTCCCATGTCTTTGAATTTGATGTAAATTCTTGTTTTTCCTTGGTAAAGTTCCTGATGCTTTCTTCATCATTAAAGGTCTGGAACCTTAAAAATACATTGCTACTGATCATCTTTCTCTCTCCTACAGGTAAATAGACAACTAAGCTTTTCTTACTTGTATTTTTATATTTTCAGCTCATAATCATTGGAACGAATGTGTTCCAACTCATCAGCATGTTCTTCCAACAAATAATAAATCGCTTCGCTCATTTCCCTTGGAGTTGTTCCTCTAGGGAAATATTGCCTTAATTTACTCGTTTCTAATTTCAATTTTTCCTTCTGGTTTGGTTTTTCTTCTGACAGTTCGTCATACATTAATTCTTCATCCAGCTGTTCGTCCTGTGCCACCTCCTTAAAAAACTTTGCCTGTGAAAGGCTGGGTGTTGCATCCAACTCTTCAATAATATTGAGTAATTGTTCTTGTTGTTCTTTACTTAAAAACGAAAGTTCATAAGCAGGATTAATTGCGATACGTTCTTCATCAACAAGATCCAATAACCCCTTATTGAGATAAGTTAATCGAATATAACGAAACACTTGTGTTCTACTCGTTCCTTTTTCATCAGCTATTAATTGAGCACTGTCTGTGTTGTACTTCGTACCAACTTGGTACGAAGTTGAATCATCAATAAATTTTCCTTGATGCTTAAGTGCTTCGTACTTCATTCGATAGGCAAATGCTAACTCACTCTTTAATAATTTTCTTCTGTGTAAATTGCTATCAACCATCATGATGACAGCTTCATCATCATCCAGATCAACAATTCTTATAGGTACATCACGAATTCCAGCAAGTTCACATGCTTTCATTCTTCTGTGCCCTGATATCACCTGATAACGATCATTGATGTTTCTTACTATCAGTGGTTCATCTACACCTCTTTCACTAATACTGTTTTGAAGATTCCTTAAATCTTCATCTATCCTCACCTGATATGGATGGTTCGGAAATTCATCAAGTTGGGATAGATCCACAACTTTGAATACATACTCCATATAATTCACTCTCCTAAATAAAAAAGAGCGAACACCCATCAATAAGGCATTCGCTCAAAAATTTTTCATATTTAATTTTAAAGACGATAACTGATATTTTATTACCAGTTAAGTCTATCAACTAATTTCACGAATAAACATGAACTATATAACAAAGAAGGAAAATTGCAGTAAAAATTGCACCTTTGATTTTAAAAATTTTAATTTGTAAGATTGCCATATAACAGGCACGCCACCTGTTTGAAACAAGGAGGAATCACAATGGCAACTTATTATCGAGATAAGCGTTTACCCAATCGTTTCTTGAAATGCAGATTGGATAAAAACTTAACACAAGAACAATTAGCTTACTATCTAGGATTAAAGCGTAGAGCTATTCTTAATTATGAAAAAGCAAATACTTATCCAAAGATGGAAACATTAATTGAAATGCATCGTTATTTAGATGTTTCATTAGACTATTTATTAGTACTTGATCCTTATAAAAATCACATTGAGTATACCAAAAATGTTCTAGGATTAACCGAATACTTCTTGCAGCTTCTAGAAAGCATCCAAAATGAAAAGATTTATCGTAAAATCAATGATTACATTCACTCACAATATGGAGAACAGTTATGAAAAGAAAAGTTATGCCTAATCGTTTAAAATATGCAAGGATAAATGCCGGATACTCCCAAAAAGATGTTTGTGATATATCTGGTTTTATTTCAAGAAATTCATTAGGTAACTGTGAAACAGGATATGAATATCCAGGAAATAAAGTACTGCACTTTTTACCTGGTTTATACAAAGTTTCACTAGATTATCTATTTTGCGAAGATTGTTACCCTACACATGATGATTTTGTAAAAGAAGTACTATTTCTAGATGATAAAAGCATCGAAATACTTAAAACCTTACGTAATCAAAAAGTTAAACTCGATGACTTTAAAGATTTTTTATTAAACTTAATCGAGGAGGATAAGGATTATGCCTATAAGAGAAAGAAAAAATAAAACAGGTATCGTATTTGATATTACAGTTAATGATGGCTATAAACTCGATGTTCATGGAAATAAAGTCCAAAACAGAAAATATAAGACATTTAAACCACCTAAAGATATGAGTATTCGAAAAGCCAGAAGCATTGCTCGTGAAATGGAACTAGAAATGCTTAGACAATTTGAAAGAAAAGAAAACTTAGGTAGCGAAAAGCAACTTATAGATGTATGGCAGTGGTATAAAAACTTTTATGCCCCTAACCGTTTAAGAGAATCTACAATCGATCTGATTACTCAGATCATGGAAAACAAAGTCATACCTGATCTAGGATTCATAAAAATCGGTGATTTTACAACAGCACGTATTACTCAATTTCTTAATGAAGTCGCTGTTATAAAAGATAAAGAAACAGGCAGACCACTTCGTCCTAAACAATACTATAAGGATAGTTATGTACGTGCAATTCATTCGACACTTAGTCGTATCTTCCAGGTAGCTATATCTCAAGGATGGATTAAAGAAAATCCATGTGAAAATGCAATCCGTCCTAAAAAGAATAAAACAGAAAAGAAGCCACCATTGGAACTTCATCAAATAAAGGATATAATTAAGAAAACCACAGAATTTACAGTACTCAATGCTGTTCTTCAATTTCAGATTTATACAGGCATGCGAATTGGTGAAACCTTAGCACTTACCTGGGATGATGTTGATTTTAAGAAAAGAACAATCAAAGTAAATAAAACTGTCAACATCATTAGTGGTAATATTTATGTTGGTCCACCAAAAACCGATAATGGTTTTAGAACTTTATATATATCTGATACACTTATGAACTTACTCAAACTCGTCAAGGAAGATCAGGATGAAAAGAAGAAAGCTTTATGTAATGTATATGAAGATCATAATCTAGTCTTTGCAGGTAATACTGGTAATTACATTAATCGTCATACTGTATCATCTAGACTTACTTCAATAAAAAAAGGAACGGACTATGAATACATAACCGTTCACTTCTTGCGTCATACGAATGCAACACTATTACTGATGAATGATGTTGATCTAAAGACTGTATCTGCTCATCTTGGTCATAGTGATATTAATATTACCGCTGATACATATACAGATGTATTACATGCTCGTCAGAAGTTCGTCGCCGATCTAGTTGACTTCAATTTAGAGGACGAAAACGACGAATAATACGCACTTCTCCGTTCAAAATCACGTATAAATCACGTATAAAACACTATTCCACAAAAAAAACCTCGATTTTATCGAGGTTTTTTCATCAAATTAACTATTCACCAACGTATGATAAGCATTAAAATATTTTAGCTTTAATAAGTACTTTTAAGTCTGCATTTAGCTTAAAATAGTTTTTAAATTCTTTTATTATTTTTATTTATATTAAATCTTAGTACCAAAATAGTACCATTAATTAAAATTGTATTAATTACTAAAAAGATTATAAAATCATTTTCAATCATTCAATATACTAAATACAGATTTTATAAATCGTCTTGCTTCATCATATGCGCTATCGTTAATATCTTTATATTTTATAAATGTTTTTTCTACCCAAACATTTCCATGTCCACCTACATTTGGAACAAATCTTTCAATTTCTCCACACTCCAAAATATAAACGCTATGTTCATTCAAAAAACTTTTTATCTGTTCGAACAAAGACATACAATTTCCCTGTGGCAATATACTTTTACCGCCACTTTTTAAAAGTTTAAAACTACTAATATTCTTTAGTAAGTCTTTTATATTTTTTGCTGTCGCATCAGACATATACTTTTCTTCATTAAACATTTCATTGATTTCACTTTTTATAATTTGTTGTGTCTTCACCTGAGAATTCATACCTTCTTCAAATTCTTCAATAAACTTATTATGCTCATTTTCTATTTTATTATAACAATCTGTCTCAATCGAATTAACTAATTGTTTTAAATTATCTTTATTATTTATCAAATCTATATCAGCAATAATAGAATAATTTATATTTAGTTTCTTTAATAATGGTATAACTTTTTTAAATTGATCTTTTCCTCCAACAGCACTAAACAAAGTATTTTGATATATTGTCAAATCCAAATTTTCCAATATTGCCGAATAAAATTTGCAATCACTTTCATTTTCACACATTACTAATCGATTATAAAACAATCCATCCAAAATATTCGTATATTTTAAATTCTTATCATTGGCTATTTCAGTAACACTTTCATTATCAATCAAATTAAATTTATTAGTATTTTCTAATCTATCGATCTTTATTATTTTTACTCTAGAAGAATCAGCTTCTAAAACGCCCTTAATAAAATCAATACTATGTGTTGAAATAATACATTGTTTTTCTTTAGATAAAGCTACTATATTTTTACCTAATAACCTTGCTTGTGGAGGATGCATAAATGTTTCTGGCTCATCTATTAAAAATAGTGAATTATCATTCACTATGAGTGAAGCCAAAATTGCAACTGCACTTCTTATACCATCTCCCTGAGCGTGTAAATCTTCCATATTCTTTAACATGTTAAAATTATCTCGCCTATTTAAATTAATAGCATCGATAATCTCTTGATTTTTTCCTATCTTGTATTTCTTTACAATTGTTCCGTCCAAATAATCTTCAAATGTATCAATTGATTTTTCAAATCCCATCTTTAACATTCTATTCAAGACATCAATCGCCTTTGAATCATTTTCAAGAACTTTCATAACATTTAAACTTCTATTGTCTACAACTCTATTAAACCAAATAGGTCTTGTTATATTTAAACGATTTTCTGTAGATAAAAAAGAAAAGAAAACCTTATAAAAATTTTTTTCATCTATTGTATCATTAAACGATGAATCGTTAAAACTATACATCTGATTTTCATCTAAAAAAATATTATAATTACCATAACTATCCCTACTAATATTTTTCTCAAAATAATTTCTGAGTTGACTACAAGAAAAATTTGAAGATTGATACACAACATCATCAATTATCACTTTAGATTTTGGCAAATTATTTAAATCATCCTTTAAATCTTTTAAAGTTCGACTTTTCCCCACATTATTAGCACCAACCAATAAAACTATATCATCATTTTTAAGCTCTATTGTAGTTCCATTATTAAACGTTATCTTTTCTATACAAAGAGATGGTATAATACTTTTTTGTTCCATATTTCTTAATCTCCTTTCATACTTTTCAAATATTTGTTATTTAATTTTCTATTAACAATAAATTATATGTATCAAATGTATTGTTCTAATAAGTATACAAAATAAAATATATCCATTTATAATTTTTTCATATTTTTTTATCAAAACAGTATCAAAAATCTATGATAACTACAAAATTCAAATTATATATACCTCTATTTTGAGTGCAGAGTATATCAATTATTTACTCATTAAATAATATAATGTTACTAAAAAGAAGTTAAATTAAGTAAATTATTAGAGTATCAATATATATAATTAATGATAATAATACTTAACTAACCATTTTTATAATTTTGAACTATTATATTAATATCTTCTAATATCTCTTAATCAATAATACCATCATCATTATTTTTGATATCAAATGCGCATAAGATTTTCCTATATTGAGTATCTCGCTTATCATCAAAATTTTTTAAATAATCCTTTACTGATTTTAAATCCATACTTCCATTCATGATAGCACAAACTATTGCTGTTGTTTTATTAGATCTGGAAATTTTAGTATCCTTCCAAACCTCTAGTGGCGTACTAAAGCTTTTTTTGCAATCTTGTGGAGCATTATTTACTAATGTTCTAATTTTATCAATTTGTTGTTTTTTAAGTTTTTCAATATTTCCAATATCATCACAAATTTTTGAGAAAGCATAGATTGGAAAATACTGATTACTTTGTATTGTTTGCTTATCTATTAATTTTAGTAATTGAGCATTTGATTCTTCAATTATTTGAAAATAATTTGCCATCATTTCAGATGTAGTTTGAAATTCATATTTGATAGTGTTTTTTGAGCCTAAAACTAAAACTTTATCTGAATTTTTTAAATTATCAAGATTTTCAGTAATAGAAACCTTAATATTTCCTCCTGCATAAATATCACGAACAACATTTTGAACTTTTCTAATATCCATTGCTGAAACCGGTAATACCAAATCCGCAAGTGCTTGATATAACGCAACAAAATTATCGGTCTTCAATTTATTAATTCTAATAGTCGGAAAACCTTCTATGTCTATATCATGCTCAACAACTTCAATATTTTTTGATTCTTCTTCATATTCAACTAATAAAAAATTGTCTCTGATCAATCTTGAGTTTTCTGTATTATAGTCTACATAAGAAAATATTGTTTTTAAAATATCTTTAATATTTTTATCTCCAATATTATAGCCGATAAAAATAATTGGATTATGTATAAATAATGAAAGTAATTGTGCTCGAATAAGTTCATACTTTTCTTCAAATTTGCTATAATCATTTTCTGTAATAATTATTTTATCAGGTACAGACACACAACCATGAATTTTATATACAGATCCATATGGATTACTAAGCAAAATATCATTTCCAATTAAAGGATTAAACGAAAATATTTCTTCTATCATTCTATCATAATTAGTAGTAATAATAGACCCAATATTTTTTCTGATTTTTTTTAACTCTGCTAATTCATTTTCAATGCCCTCTTTAAATGTAATTTCATTTAAAAGTTCTGCAATATAAAGTTTAAATCGGCTAACATTTACACCGTTCTTCATGTTTTCATAAAAAGTATCATTTACACTTTTAAATTTACCATTTCTATTTGATTGTAAATACTTATTAAAATCAATTTCTAAACGAGTAGCCATTTTAGAAAAATCACAACCACTTGAATTCATACATTCAGATTTAATATCTAGATAATATTCCTCATTAGGATTAAATTCATATGCAACCTTCTTTAGCAAATCTTCCCAACTAAATGCAGTTGATAAATATCTAAGACTCAATCCAGTTCCAATAAACATTATTGGATGATTTCTAAATTTTTTTACAAATTCTTGAACATTCATAGTTATCCCTCATCATAAAACAGTACAATATTATTTGTTTAATTCCATTTTCAAATCATATAGCATATTTTCGTTACGTAATATATCTCACCATAACTTATAAAGTTTATTAAATGATGCAAATCACAACCAATTCCGTTATTTTCTACAGCTAGCTTCATAAATTATATCTTCTATCTCCCTTAAACAATAATTTAAATATTTTTTATATCATTACTCCAAAAGTGAATTGCTATCCAATCCATTTGACGCAATAAATTATTATTTTTTATATCTCTTTTAATATTCTCTTCTATCTTTTCTATCCAATATAACTTATTATTTTTTAATTTTTCTTTATTTTTATAAAAATCTTTTCCGTGCCAAAACTCACCATCAATAAAAATTGCAATTCTATATTTAACCAACACCATATCTGGTGTCCCCGGCATTTTTTTATAATTCAATCGATACCTATATCCCTTATGCCATAGAGCTTTTGCAAGAACTAATTCTATTTTGCTTTTCTTATTGTTCAATGCCTTCATACGTTTTGAAATTTCTGGTGTAGTATTTAACTTTTGATGTTTCATTTATATAAACACCCTCACACAAACTATACAATCGAATATTTTTAAAACACATAAAATCTAATCTTTATGGTTATAAAATTTTTTTACATTAGATGCTATTTATTTCTCAAAGCAAATTTATCTTTAACTTTTACTAAATCTTTTATTAAAAATATATATTTATCATATTCAGAGATCTCCATATACTTTATTTAGTCTTGAATTAACCACATTTTGAACTTCTTCTCTTGTCATTGTATCAAGCAAAATCACTCCACCAAGACAATTCAAATATCTATTAGCTTCAACAAAATGATATCTTCCAATTTTTTCTCCTTTTTCTTTACGAAAACTTATACAATCCATAACCCCCAATGCGAGAGATTTATTGGACATAAAATTACTTGATGACAATAATATTACGTTGGAAGGAAATGCACTTTCTGTAATTAAATCGATTGCCTTATAATGATATAAATTCTTGTTATCATACAACAAATAACCAGCCCACCATAAGCGAGATAAACAATTTATAAAACAACTTCTTTTTGTTCCACGTAGGAAAAGAAATGAGTTTAATATTTTTCTATCATTTCCAGATTTAAGCGCTGCCGCTCTTCTATATTTTACATACTTCCAAAATTGGCTAAATAGCATACCAGCCCATAATCGTTCGTCTAAAGCATTTGCCGGATTCAATTCTTTTAATGCCTCATAAAGAATTTCTATATTTTTTCTATCAGATACATTAAAATTTTCATCATAATTTAATTCAAAATCTTTGCATTGAATTTTAGATTCTTTAATCCATCCATTTTCATTAAACTTTTCTAAAAACCATTCATTAGTTTCATCACTAAAGTGATTTTTATAAGTTGAAAAATTCATCTTTATATCATCTATTGCTGCTTGATCCAAATACATTAATCTCATTAAAATCACATCCTTTCACTACAAGAATCTAATTCTTTAAAACTTCTGAAAATAGGATCTGCAAATATAGACTGACAGATGGCCAGTAAAGTATCATTTTCTATAGTAAGGTCATCCAATTTTAGTTTATTATTTTCTAAAATTGAATTAATAACTTGAAACCAATGACGTGATTTATAATCTTCATCATCTTTATTCACATGCATTCTTTGTAAGACAATTATTAAAGCTGGAAATAAAATTAAGCTAAAAGCTGTTGCTTTGTATGTATTCTTACCTAGTCTAGCATATAATTCATACACCTCTTCAGATAACCCAACCATAATATAATTATCATTATCAGTATTTACAGTTAAACTTCCTTTTTTATTATTTGTTTTAATAATTTGTAATACTGAAGGTAATGATTCTAAATCTCTATCATCTTTATTAAGAATAAAATCTTTTCCTGTACCAATTGCAATTATCTGATGTGCTGAAAGATTAAATGTTTGACCAGAATAATCTGGATGAAAATCAACTGACTCAAAATTATTTATATCTTGGGTTAGAATAACAAATGTCCTTATTTCAATTGTTTTTGCAAGATCAACAGAACTTAATTTAAATTCTATTTCATTCTCAGTTGAACTAAATTTCATACGATAACATGTAGACGGACATTCAACATGAACTATGTATTGTGCTTTGTCATTTTTTATTAACTCTTCAATCTCTTTATTTTTCAAATGAAATCTAATTTTCCCGTATATTTCGCTAAATTGTGTAATCATATCATATTCAGCATCAAATGAAGAATTTACATAATCGTCTCCGTAATTATCAAGTATTGGATATGGTGACAATCTACTTTTTACGCGCATAATAATCCACCTCCATCATACAATATTCATCAAATTCAACTTTTACTTCTACCTTTAAATTTTCACCTTTTTCTAAATTAGATAAAAAAATCTTATTATCTTGAATAGAAGTTATATTCACATTTCCACTCAAAACTTTTGCATTAATTAGAGGTAATTCAAAATCACTTTGTTCGCCTGAAAGTGTGAATTCTAATTTAGCCTCTGATGTTTTCGAAGGAACAATAAAATTTAAATTGTAAATTCCGGATTTTGCATTAGTACATATCAATCTTTTCTTTACCGGTACTTTTTTTAACTTCATTTCAGTACTGTTTTTACCTTCTAATACTTCTTCTCCATCTGGATTTGGGACTGGCTTCAGTCCAGGAGCAGGCGGAGTAGAACCACCAGGTGGAACTGGAGCAGGATATCCTGGTTTGTCACCATTCTCATTATCATCATTTACATCATAATCCCAATCTTCCTCTATTGCATCAACATTTTTCGATTTTTCTTTAGATGGCTCTATCGTTCTTCCTTCTAAACTTTTAATTCTTGTACTCATTTCATCCTTTTGCAGTTTTTCTTCCTCTTCATCAGTAGCTTTATCAGGTAGAAAATCACTTGCCCCTAATGCATCCATTGAACTAGATGTTACTTTTCCAAATAAATCTTTTACTGTTTCTCTTAAATACTTTCTAAGCCCTAGCAATATATTATTAAATTTTTTTTCTTGACCGCGGACACGACCAGGTTCCCAAGCATCATGTGAAGGCACCTCCATCTTCTTAAAGGCTTCATTCATATTATCGCCTTCTATAACTAATACACCTGTAAAATCAATGCTACCACTTATACGATTTTGCTCTAAAATTCTCATTCCAGCTCTTCTAGTAATCATTATTTTTCTGTTTAGTCCTTCGTCTTCTTTTAAATATAAAGTACATTCACCATCTTTAAATCCAAATTGTTTTCCGTATTTTGTTGAATCAAGTTTAATTACTTTTACCTTTGGATCATGTGATGTTAAAATATGATAATATTCTAATAAAGCCTTGATTTCTTCACTCTCGTATGGATTCAATTTACTCATATATTTAGGTAATGTTGACGAATCAATAATTTTATCTTGTATTCTCACAACAAGTTTTTTATTTACCAATGATACCAAAAAATCCACTAATACCGCTTTTATAAAAGTATCTTCAAAATTATCTGTATTATGCATACCTAATATATAAATATCAGTTCCACTATCAACTCTATTATAATTGATATCAAATTCTGCCAGCTCATTAATAGCTACAAATCGTTTATCCTCTGAATAATATCCTACACCTGTTGTCCAATCACCAGGTGCCTTATCTTCAAATGAAACTAGTTTCGCAACACCAAAATTTGACAATAAACCATGAACATCTTTGGATGAATAGAAAACAGTTCTTAGATCTGAACATGCAAATGCAGCAGATTTTCCAATCCCAAAACTACCTCCTGACCCATGACCTTTATTAGAAGATCCACTTTCCTTAACCAATCGACTCCAATTAGTCCCCTTTTCACATGTATCAGATCCTTCGAGCCCTTTAGTTTTATGATCACTGATTCTCAATACTCTTATTTTTGATTGAGATAATATATCTTCTGCATTTAGAAAAAAATTATAAGCATCTGGCTCATTTCGATTACTTTTTTTGCATTTGTTAATTGCTTTTTGAAGTTCCTCTACATCTGGGATATTCTCTCTAAAAACATTAAATTGTACAAATTCCACCTCTACTGGTTCTGTACATCCATCTATTGCTGCATCTAATGAATTTTGTATAATCTCTCTAACTAATGATCTATTCATATTAGCAGTAAATGTTTCTATACCGGCATCATTAATCCCTACTATTGTAGAATTTTGATTTGATAAAAATCGCCATTGTTTCATTATTTCACCCCACTATAATTCAAATTTCTTATTTCTAGTTTTTGTTTGATATTTAGATTTTGTCTCTTTTAGTTCAGCTTCAATAGCGGAAAAAATCTTTTTTACGTCTTCTTCATCATATTCATAATTCGATTTATTAGCACAATTACCAAGAAGCCGAATTTGATCAATTATTTTATTAGTTCTATTCTCTGCCACTCTTTTAAAACGCTCAATTTTCTCTTTTTCAGTTGCCATACACATGTCATTCCTCATATCTTTCTATTATATTTGTATTTTATATTTAAAATATATAAATAATATGTATATTTGTCAATATATATTGACAATATTTTTCATATATTGTTAAAATTATAAAAAATTCTGTAATTTAGATAATCGTCTGATTGTGACTATCTTTTTTACAGATTTTTTTAAAACTACTTATAAACAATGATAAATACAATATAATTTAGCAAATGATATTATTTGTTATTAATTAATTTTATTAAATCATCAATCTCCATGACGGCATCACGTCTTCTATGCAACATTCTATGACAATTAGAACACACACATATCAAATCTGTCTTCGGATTTACCTCTATCTCTTCGGCAGATTCATATAGTGGTTTTATATGATGAACTTCAATAAACCCTTTTCCTACCTCTCCATATGTCTTTTCAAAATCAAAACCACAAATTTCACATTTTGTACCATGCAATTCAATAGCCTTTTTTCTTATTTTTGGATTTCTTTCATATTTTGTGGTATAAATTTTTTGTTTTTTTCCCTCAATTATTTTTTTACTACTGACTCTTGTAGCCAATTTTCTTGTCCATTAATTATCAATTTGCTAATATAGTCATCTTTTTTATCACTTTGTATTACTTTTTTCCATTGAATCGGACAATAAATGCTATCTAGTGGTTGTACACCATCAATCAAATCATTAATCCAACGGAAATCAACTTCATCTTGTGTAAGTATTAATCTTGATTTATAATTTTCAACAATATTCTCTCCCTTTTTTTTCTCTAACAATTTCTAGCCCATCAATAGAACTGCTAGGTACTACCAATCCAATATATTTAAAGTCATAATTTACACAAATCATCATCTCTCTCAAATAAAAATAATGGAAATTGTTTTTCATGATTTTTTATATTATCAAATAAATATTTTAGCTTTAGATTTCCTTTATGCTTTGTATCACTTAGACTTGATGCTATCGCATTATCACCATAATATATTACTTCATTTTTCTTATAATCTACAAAATCATTCCAAGAATTGTTTTCATGAGTAATATTCAACACAACATATGCTGTTCTTTTGTTTATGTTATTTTTAGAACGCATACCGCCTGTATTTCCAACTCCCATCAACTTTGATAGTATTTCACCGCTGAGGTTCCCTTGATTTCCACTCTTAAAAATTACACCCGGAATTAATTTTAATTTTGTTGATTTAAAGTTTTCTTTATGATAACAAATTTCTTCAAAAGGCACATAATTATTCGCCATATCATCATCTCCATCTACACGTTTAATCAATTCAACCAATAATAATCATCATATTATATATAACATTCTTAATTCTTTAGATTTAAATTTTTACAAATCATTTGATGTAGTGCATACTTCTTGAATTATTTCTTCTATCTCATTAATACAGTATGCCAAATAACTTTTTACATCATCACTCCAAAAATGAATTGGAATCCAATCAATTTGTCTCAGCAAATTATCATTTTTTATGTCTCTTTGAATGTTTTCCTCAATCTTTTCAATCCAATAATCCTTATTGTTTTTCAATTTTTCTTTTGTTTTTTCGAAATCTTTCCCATGCCAAAATTCACCATCAACAAATATTGCTATCTTATATTTTGTTAGTGCTATATCAGGGGTTCCAGGTAATTTTTTATAATTCAGTCGATAATGATATCCTTTATGCCATAAAGCTTTTGCAAGCACAGATTCCACCTTGCTTTTCTTATGGCTCAATGCTTTCATACGTTTTGAAACTTCTGGTGTAGTTTTTAATTCTTTATGCTTCATGTTCATCACCTTACTTTAATTGTTGTAATACATATTGCTTGTTCAACCAAAAACTTTGTTTTGTCATACATTCTCCATTTGGCAATTCATCTGCATCTCTTTCAACATTGCCTTTTATAAATCCATCATTTAATTTATAAGCGGATTTTTGTGCATGTGGTCGTATATGTATGATTTCAGTTTCTTTCATTCCAGGTAAATTATTCTGAACTTCTAATTCGCCATTTACATTTTTGACCTTTTCGAAAATCACTCCACTTTTGATTATATTTTTATATTTTTGCCATTCATTTTTTACGATATCATTCAAATCATAGTAAGGCATATGCCATAATTTTGCTTTTTGTAACACGTAAACATCATCAACTCTTTTGAAAACTACAAATAAGAATTGCGTTGTATCAAAATAATTGAATACAGTCGATTCTTCCCATTCTTCTTGAATAAGTTCTTTGAATTTAAATGGTGCAAAAGACATATTTTCTCTATTCTTTCCATTTTCTTCTATTCGTATGGTCTTTACCACTATATTTGATTTTTGAAATTCTGCAGCATGATTACCTTTGATCCCTAACATTCGAAATGTAAGATCATTCCATTGTGCTTTGTTATTGTTATATGGTCGATTATACATTGCACATAATTTTTTATCTGTCATACCAATATGCTTGTTTATCAATGACAAAACATATTCTTGAAAACTTGTTTTGATATCTTCTTTTATGATGGATTCACATGGAACATTGTTTTGAAGAACATAATTTTTCAAAACGTAGTTCATATAAGATAGTTTGAAACAGTAATTTCTTTTCTTAGCTAAAGTGTGATCACCATAATATTGTGGGCGCATGCTTTTTTTTGCATTTGCACCTTTTGTACAAGCTCCAAGATACATTGTATCGCCTTCGCTCAATTCATGAGCTTTTCCCTGTTTGATTTTTTCATTGATTTGATTAAAGTCATCGATGATTATCTTAAGATCATCTTTAGGTGGACTAAATAGATTCACAAATTTAATAGTATAATCTAATCGTTCCATGGACTTGTCCCTCAAATAATGAATCAAAAGAATACATTTGATTTTTTCCCATACATGACTTTTATAGAAATCTTCTTCTACTGGCTCATTATAAGAAATGTTTGTTATGGACAATCTTTCTCCTGCTCTGTATTCCCCTTTTTTTGTCTTATCAATAGGTGTTTGCTTTAATTCTAATCCAATCTTATTAAAATCCGCTTCTTGATTACCATTTGGATCATAACCAAAATAATATTTTTCTATAAAATTTCCTAACTGTCCTTTCGCTTTTTCATTCAAAGAAACACCAGTATCATAGCTCACTGATTCCTCTTTTACCACCATATTTTCAAAACTATCATATACATCATATAATTTATCTCTATAACTTTTTATGGGACTTCTTTCATATTCATCCAACACTTCATGAAAAGTCATTCCCTCTAACTTTTTAGCATAAGAATAAATACTATTGATATCTGTATCATCATAATCAAATAACTGCACGTTCATCACCCTCTTTCCTTATATGCACAAAAATCTTATGCCTAAGACATAAGATCATTGTTCTTTATCGATTATTTTATCCAAAACTTTTGCCATTCTTGTGATCATTGGTACAACCAATGCATTCCCCATGCAAAAAAATCTCATCCTATTAGGCATTCCACTATTTGTCCAATCATCATCAAATCCTTGTAAACGTTCTGCTTCGATTGGCGTTAATGTTCTCAATCTTCCTGTTCCAGGATCTGAAACAACGTGTGTGCTTCTATTCAAAGTAGATTCGCTAGTTAGCATGGTTCTACCAGGTTTATCCCAAGAATCAGGGAAAGCAATAGGACCTTCTGAAAAGACATACGCATGTCCTGTCTTAGATACTCTGTTAATTTTTTTAGCACCTTTCAAATAAGTCCATTTGCTCATTTTTTCAGTTGTGATATAAAAATTTTCATCAACATTAGATTGTAAGATATCTCCTAATACGATAGGTTTTTCCATTATCGGAATAACATTATTTGTATATATTTTTCCGTTTCTCATCAAACCAGCTGATTTAAAATCAAATGAGAATTTATCAGTCATTTCTAATAAATCAGATACCAAAGTACCACCAAAACATTCATTTATCTGCTCAATAGGAAATGCTTGTGCCATAAATCCCAATGAATTAATTAATGATAATTCGTCAATTTTTTTCATAGAATTAGCATAGGCAGTGTCATCTCTATACGCAAAAATGAATACTCTTCTTCTACGTTGAGCCGCACCATATTCAGCAGCATTGATAACCCTCCACTCAGCAGAATATCCTAATTCATTTAAACAGCTTAAGATGATTCCAAAATCTCTTCCACGTTGTTTTGCTGGAGATTTCAATAATCTATCAACATTTTCAAAAATACAAAATGCTGGTCTTTTAGCTTCGATAGTATCTCTAATCTGCCACCAAAGGACTCCTTTTTTCCCTTCTATTCCTTTTGAGCTAGATAACGATTGAGCTACTGAATAATCTTGACAAGGAAATCCACCGACCAAAAGCGTATGATCTGGAATAGCATTTTTATCTACGATAGAGATATCTTCACAAGTATGAAATTCACCATTCATATCTGGTAAATCTCCAAAATGTTGTATATAACATTGGTTTGCCCATTGTGTCCTCGCACCTGGTTCCCATTGCGAAAACCATGTAGTCTCCCATCCAGAATTAGCTCTTTCAAAGCCTAATCTGAATCCACCTACACCGGCAAATAATTCACATATTGTTTTGTTCATAAAGTCCTCCTAGTTTTACACTTCTCACTTGTTTTTTTAGAATCTAAGCTTTGCTTTGAACACTATCAAACGATAGATCATGATTCTACTATTAAATAAACCTCAGTTCTAAAAAGAAAATCAAACAATAGTTTCCATGATGTTATCAATGAAGTATCTTTTAATCAAATCATTAATTATAAACTGAATTTTGATTTTCCCTTTTATAAAAAAATTATATCAATTCTTCTCTTTTAATTGAAGAATTTTTTTCTTATTGTTGAATTATTTATAAAAACATCGAAAAATTATCCATAACTTCAAAATTTTTTTGTCAATTTTACAAAATGCTTCTTGAAGTATTTTCAAGTTTAACATCAATAAATTTATTAAGTATTTATGCAATATTTCATAATAAAACAAAAATACAATATTTTACTATAGCTTTTTCTAAATAAAACTAATAAATTCTCTATTTTCATCATATGGCATTATTTTTAATGCTGTTGTTACCATATGATATTTTTCTCCTAATTCATAAATTTGACCATAAACTATAAATACATAGTAACCTTCCTCATCAACACAAACATCAACACCGTTTTTAAGATCACAATCCTCTATTACGTCAGATATGTTATATAAGTTGCTATGCAATATTTCCATTTCTATATGCTTATGACCTTCATCCTGATATTTCTTTAAAACAGCACAATCATAATTTCCTTTTGAATGTAGCAATTCTAAAACATTATTTATCTCATCATCATGAATTTTTTCTTCCTGTTCATCACAGTCAATAATACTCTCACTATTTATAAGTTTCATTCCAAATACCTCTTAATTCTACATTATAGTTACTATATAAACTATCGAAGAACTTAAAATCATATGTAATTGGTTAACATTATTAATAAAATCGCTTTTATTATTTTAATATTTTTTAATATAAGAAAATCATTACTATATAATTAAGCTTACTTTGTTCCATTATTACTTTTCAATCAAATAAAATTTTAAATATAACATTTATATCAATGTTTCATCATAGATTTCATAATAATTTATTTTATCATAGTATATGATTTTTGTCATTCATATTCAATTTATTAAGCATACTCGTACTTTATTAAATTACATAAATGATAATTAACTTACCATCAAAAGATATTGATCAGAATTAACAAGCAATTCTATACACATAATAATTAATAAAAAGAAATTACAGATAATGTATTAATTGTAAAATATTATATCTATAATCTCTCTTCTAAATTTATCAAATTATATATTAGCATTGTTTTTGCTTCGTATTATAAGTCGTCTCATTTAATACAGCACAAGTATCTTTTATTAAATTCACTCAAAAATCTCAATTTATATTTATTACTATTTTAAATACTTCTTTTTTTATTTTTCATATGAATTTATTATAATTTCCTTTTCTATTATACTAATATATTCCCATAAAATATTACAAATCAATAATTAACAAATTTATGATTTCATTAATTAAACTTTCTTCTACTAAATTTTTTATATCATTCATCTCTTGAACCCATTTCATTTGGTCTTGTTCTTTTAATTCTTCTGTTATATTTCTTGATACTTTGTATTGTTCTATAAGATTTTCATATCGTTGATTTAGCTCTTTATCCACACGAATCAATTCTTCATTTAGTTCGTTTCTTGTTCGTAAAGCTAAGTAATGTCCTGGATGTCTTTCTTTTAATATCCTTAGATATTCTCTTCCAAATCTAGATAAATTTGGTAAAGGCCTTTCTTGTTTTAATTCAGGAAATTCATAATCTCCTACTTTGTTATATTTAATTTCTTTCATGCTTTTATCCTCCTATCTTGCATCTCTTTGTTTGATTTTCTTTTGTGCAATTCTTTCAATATCTTTATCAAAGCTACGATTTCTGATATTCTCACATGCTTTGATTTCTAATCTTATCTTTTTAATCTCAGGTGTAAATAACTTAGCTCTTGCTGACCATTCTTCTTTTTCGTCCATTGTTCTTGCTCGTTGTCGTTGATAATAACACCCTTGTCTTTGCTTTAATAGGTCATTGAGTTCATCTTGTTTTTGTTGTTGATAGCTATTTAATTGATCAATATCTTCTATCTTGTTCTTGGCGAGAAGTTCAATTTCTCTAGAATATTGATCCATTTTCTTGAGTGCTTGTCTTGCTTCTTTAGAGATATGTTGTTTTCTTGTAGGTAAGATATTTATCGAAATAAGATAAGCAACATGAATTCCTGCAAGTTTTGGCAACTGTTTTCTTTTATAAAGTTGATAATATTCCTTGCATTGATAATAGCTTTTTGTATGTTCAACGTTTTGAGGAAGGATCCATTTATCGGTCAATCTTTCTTCAATTTCATCAAGGTGATACCTTTCTCCTAACGATTTTAGATAGATTGGTTCATTACAATACGGATGATAAATGACATCTTCTCCTTCGATTCTATCGAACACATACCCTTTCTTTTTCATATTATCTTTTAAATCCCTAATGCAATTACTTTCTTTTACAAGAGCATCGATATCTTTTTTTATGTTGTTCATATAGGTTTTCATGATATGATAATTCAACTTTTTTGAATTATAAGATGGATCTTCGATGATGGATAATCCATATTCTTTGCATAGTTCATCGGATGTATTTCTCATGTTCCAGTAATCTTTTTTAGTATTACAGAATCGTTTGCCATCAACGAATGAAGTTGAATTTATCAAGATATGATTATGGATATGATCTTTATCTAAGTGTGTTGTAACGACAACTTCGAAACGATTTCCAAACACTTTTTGTGCAAGCTTTACTCCAATTTCATGTGCAATATTTGCATCAACCTCACCTATTTTAAATGACTGATAACCATGAAATGCTACGATCCTTTTATGATCATGAAACAATTTCTTGGTCATCTGCATCGATTTTAATGGATTAAATGCATCACAATTAAGACAAGTTACATACTTTTTTTGTTTGACTTTATTATCTTGGCTGATGTAATCCAAGACCGTTTGCATCGTCTTTTTTTCATCTTCAACATACTTGATAACGTTATCCAAACGATCTCGGATAGCCCAAATTGATGTTACTGCTTTGATCAGCCCCTTACTTTTTCATCAAGATTTTTGATCATTTGTCGTAATTCTTTGATGGTTTCCATGATAGTTTTTAGTGATATGTCTTGTCTATTATTTAATGCTCTTGCTATCTGATTTAGATTATTACCAATATAATTGAACTCATTTTTTAACTTATAATAATCTAGATCAGGTGGTACTTTTATCTCCTTACCTAATATACAAGCTCTAGAAAATGCTTCTCTACTTAAGCTTGTTTTTTCTAATTTGTTGTTTAAGATTTTAAATTCATTGTCATTAAATCGTATCTTAATTTCATGATTTCTTTTCATATGAACCTCCAATCTTGCTGGTCGTACCAGCTTATGATGTTGTATTTTGGGGACAAAATACGTTGCTTGCTAATACATAAAATCTTAAATTTAACTTATTTAAGGAGTGACGGTGTGACGGTCAAAAAGTATTGCCTTATAACTGTCACACTGTCACTAAATTTCCTCATTTCCATGATATATTAAACAAATAGGTCTTGCTTTATTTTGTCGTGGTTGCTTCTCGTAAGAGATAAATGTTGACTCTAGGATATTACTGTTTTTTGCTAGTAAAGCTTGAAGCTGTCTTCCTGTCAGTGAAAGTGAAAGAATGGATGACAAATCTTCATGAGAACCAATAAATTCTTTTTTTCGAATGATAAAATTAATAACTTTCATAACATTTTCATCAACATCACCATCATCCTCATTTTCAGTAATTTCTAAATTCATACTATCATTTTGTAATAGTGTCATTTCATCATCCGGTATATCTTTCCCTTGTATTGCTAACTGTCGTGTCTTGGATAAATGGTTCTTCTTATACATAACAAGGATTGAATCAGACCCAGCTGTTAAACCTCTACTTCCATAGATTGAATCAAATGGATGATTGACATCTATCTCTTTTTTTACATGTGTTATTAAGATAATCGCAATATGATATTTACAAGCTAATTCATGATACATTGTCGCTTCGGCATACTCACTATCATAATCTCGATCTTTTGATTTTCTTATCTTATGGAATGTATCAACCACTACAAGTTTTAAATCTGCATTTCTTTGAAGCTCTTGTTCAATTCTTAATTCTAAATCATACAAATGATTCGGCTTAAGAATATCAATAACAAATTTATCATTGGGGTCTACTTGCATTCTTTGCAATCTTTTTTTGATTTTTGTCTTTTTATCTTCAAAAGCAAGATAGACCGCTGTTCCTTTTTGTACTTTCCTTCCTAAGAAATTTTTACCTTCTACAATAGCATCACATAGCTGCAATCCAAAAAAAGTTTTTCCTGATTTTTGTGGTGCACCTAAAAGAGTTAGGCCTACCGATATCATATTTTCAACAATATCATCTTCATCATCATCTTTAGAAGCATAAAGTTGTGTTAAAGTAAACGATCTTTCATACTCAATTTCGTTTCGTAATTGAACTGAACCTTTTTTATATTTTAGTGTACTTTGAACAATACGTTCAATTTCTTGAATTTCTAATGGTGGCTGGCATTTTTCTTCATTCTCTTTTTTAATACATTCATTGATAGCCACATCACTAAATCCTTTTTGTTGCAAGAAACACGCCATACGAAATAGATAATCGTTCCTATATCCTTCATTAACGATATCTTGACTTGTAAATGAACTCTCTCGATTTTCTTTATGTCTATTTAAAAAGTTTCGTACTGCATCATTTATTTTAGCAACCGGTTCTTTATTAATAAACTGATATTTATTGCCATTTATCATACTAGGTGGTGCTACAATGTAGCCACCTTTTCCTCGTATATCAATACCATCATACAATCCTGTACATGTTTTAACTTCTTGGCGATCATCATAATAGTAAAGATGAAATCCCCTTGAGGGAGATTTCACCATTTTTGTGGTAGGTAATTCTTTTCCATATTGTTTTAAAGATTCAATTCCATTATGTTGATTTTTTATATCAACATCTATAACAAATAGTTTTTCACCCGTTACGATACCAATATTATATTGTGGATTTGCACCCCACCAATATTCAATAGTATCTGGATTCGTGGTTGCTTCTTCTATCCATGAATGAAGAACTTGCTTTCCTTTACTGTTTGGCGCCAGTGGAAAGACTCGTAGCCCTTCTTTAGCATAGGCTAGTGCACTTTCTTTTAAACTAAGCATGTGTTCCACCATACCACTTTTCATTAAAATATCTTGCAGGGACTTTACCAGAAATAACTAAATATCCTTGTTCTTCTAGATAATCATTCATCTCTCTCATCACTGCATAAGCTTTACTTTTACTAACTCCTAATAATTTAATTACATCGTATACATCATAATAACTTTTTTCAATTTCCATAATTTCTATTCTCCTTCTTTTAATATACTATCAATACTTACATCTAACGCATCAGCAATTTGTCCGATAGTTTTGAGTTGCCCAATCCTTTGACCTCTTAATATTGCAGAGATCGTACTATAAGACATGTTGTTGATTTTACAAAACTCCTTTACCGATAATTGACGTTCTATCAGCAAGATTTTAATTCTTGTTGAGTCAACCTTCATATTTTCACCTCCTTTTATACTCAATTTGAGTTATTTTCAATTAAATAATAGCATATATTAGGTTGTTGTCAATATAAATAACTCATTTTAAATAATTTTCATATATTTTTATTCAAAATGAGTTATATTTATTTACAAGTTGTACAAATTTGATATAATTAACTCAAGAAAGGAGGTTAAATACATATATATGGCTACTTTTTCAGATATATTAGCAAGAGAACGTAAGAAGAAAGGTCTATCTAAAGCCGAGTTAGCCAGACGGCTCAATATCCCTTATACAACTTATCAAAACTATGAAAATGGTCGTGAACCTAAAATAGATGTTATCAAACAAATATCTGATGAACTCTCTATTTGTCCGAGCGTATTTTTTGACTTAGAGAATAATGATTTTCTTTTTGATCATAGCTACCATCCTGTACAACACAACGAACTAAACGATATTCTATTGTACGATTCCGGTAAATTCTTTGACATGAAAGAAAATTTTGATAAAGAACATGAAAAAATAGGAGATTATGAGATTGATATATACACAAATTTTGATGAATTCTATACATTACTAAAGAATTTTCGTAAACTTTCATTTGTTTCAGTTGATCAGTCTCAATTTGAACAATTGCGTAATGATGCTTATCTTCTCATCGATAGAAGTTTACAAGATGCTCAATACCAATATCAAAAAGTTGTATATGAATCTCAATTTATGAATGAAGAAACAATTAATCAATATAAAGCAAATAATCCAAATTATAAGAAAGATATTATTTACAAAGTTCTCTTTACAAACAAAGAATTAGACCTTGATTTAGAAGATGATCAATCAATTGATACGATGTATCGTGTCGCATTAAAAAAATATTACAGTAAATAAAAAAAGCACTCCAGCGCCAACTAGAGTGCACAGCATGAAAAAGAATTACCTACCACAGCAATCATTTTTCATGCTCCAATTTTAACATGAAAAGGAGCGAAATACAATGCCAACATATTATGATAAGAAAACCAAAACTTGGTTTTGTAAGTTTTATTATACTGATTATAAAGGTGAGAAAAAACAAAAGAAAAAAAGAGGATTCAAATTACAACGTGAAGCTAAAGAGTTTGAACGACATTTTCTAGAACAACAAAGTACAGATCTTAATATGTCATTTGAGAACTTTGTAAAACTTTACCAAGATGATATGTCGCCTCGACTGAAACCAAAGACATTACATGTTAAAAACAATATTATCGAGAAAAGGATTCTTCCTTTTTTTAAACAATATCAAATGAACGAGGTTACTGCCATAATAATAAGACGATGGCAAAATGAGCTTATAAGCCAAAACTATTCTGAAGCCTATTTAAAAAAGATAAATGGAATACTAAATGCCATTTTTAATCACGCTACAAAATATTATGACTTAAAAACGAATCCTTGTACTAAAGCTGGAAGCATTGGTAGCCATAAAAGCAAAAAAAATGCAAATTTATACTATAGATGAGATGAAAACTTTATTAGAGAACGTACAGGACTATAATGATTACACTATATTCTCTACTCTTTTTTACACAGGTATGAGAAAAGGTGAATTGTTTGCATTACAAAAAAAAGATATAGATTTAGATAAAGGAGTTATTCACATTACAAAATCATATCAACGTATTAATAAAAAGAATGTCATTACATCTCCTAAAACGCACAATAGCTATAGGGATGTTAGTATTCCACAATTCCTTGTAGATATTATTAAGCAATATATTGATAATCTCTATAAGCCAAAGGATAATGATTATATTTTTATGAATCATTACACAAAAGCTAGAGGGCGATTGAAATACGCACAAAGAAAAGCAAATCTTAATCCTGAGTTTACCATCCATTCCTTTAGACATAGTCATGTTTCCATGCTTATTGAATTAGGTTATAGTGCACTAATGATAGCAGAACGTATAGGTGATACCGTTGAAACAACATTAAAAACTTACAGTCATTTATACCCAGATAAACAAATTCATCTCGTTAATAAGCTTGATGAATTAAACAATAGTACCAAATTAGTACCAGAAACTCCTCAAGAAACAAAAAAACCTTGATTTTATCAAGGTTTTTTAATCGTTATTATTCACCAACGTATGGTAATAAAGCCATTTGTCTAGCTCTTTTGATTGCTACTGCTAATTGTCTTTGGTATTTAGCACTTGTACCAGTTACACGTCTAGGAATGATTTTCCCATTAGCAGATATAAATCTTTTTAATAATTCAACATCTTTGTAATCAATGTAATCAATCTTGTTTTTTGTAAAATAGCAAACTTTTTTTCTAGGTCTTTGTCTTTTGAATGCCATAAACCATTTCCTCCTTAAAATTGAATATCATCTTCCATGATATCAAATGAATCAAAAGAATTATCAAAATCTTTCTCTAATTCTACTGTCTTCATATCATAGAAGTTATCTTGTGATACTTGTGGTTGTTGTTGCTGTGCTCTTTCTCTGGCAGCTCTTGTTTCCAAAAACTGTACACTATCACAAACAACTTCAACAACATATACTTTTTGACCTTGAGCATTATCATAGCTACGTGAACGAAGTCTTCCTTCAACACCTACTAATGATCCTTTAGAACAATATTTTGCTACATTTTCAGCAACTTTATTCCAGACAACACAGTTAATATAATCTGCTTGTTGTCCATCTGCCGAATTATAGTTACGATTAAGTGCTAAAGTGAAACTTGTTACAGAAGCACCAGTATTTGTTGTTCTTAGCTCAGGATCTCTTGTCATTCTTCCAACTAATACAACACGATTAATCATCAGAACTCACCTCTTATTTAGATTTTCTAAGAGTCATATGACGGATAACGTTTGCGTTGATACGTGAAATACGTTCAAATTCAGAAATGTTTGCAGGAGTTGTTGTTGTATCAATAACAACATAGTATCCTTTTTTGTAATCCTGAATTTCATAAGCAAAATCACGTAATCCCCATTCGTTGACATTATCTACAGTTCCTTCACCATTTGTTAAAATGTTTTTGAAGTTTTCGATTAATGCATTTCTTGTTTCTTCTTCAACGTCAGGTTTTACAATAAACATGATTTCGTATTTATTCATCTTTTTACCTCCTCCTATGGTCTAATGGTCTATATTCTTCATATAGACAGGCAGTAAATATATTACATGCAAAAAAGTTTATACCATAAATCCACCTTTTTGTCAATAAGTAACGGTATAATCAAAATAATTTTACTTCTACAATCACTTTATTTTTCCATCAGCTCTTATATGCAATATTGTTTTTAAATCTTCATAGACTTGATTTTTATCTTCTACATCAATCATTAACCATTTTTGATAATTCCCTTCCTTTGTATGCATATAAATGTCTTGAATACGTATATCCATTGTCGGTAACAATTTTTCAAACAGTTCTTTTTCTTTTAGTCCAATCACAACCATGACAGTCAAAAATCCCTGTCGTGGATAAACCGTACATATCGAATGACTCCCTTTTTTAAATTTCACATTCCAGCCATGTTCCCAGCTACAATGGCTGAACTCATACTGTGGCTTTGCATGAAATTCATTTTCCATATATAAGTATAATTCATCCCACAATGTATTATGGATATATTGACTAATCATAGATAAAGTTGGTACACATTCCTGTGAATCTCTATCAAACATACTCCTTCACTCCTTATACAATCAACAAAAATATTTCTGCTGAAATCACTAATACAATTAAATCAATGATATTATATTTTGTAAAAGACATAAAATAACGTTTTTTATATTGCGGATAAATACGTGTTATATACTTATAAGATATCAGCGAAGCCATTGAAGCAATGAATGTTCCTAACCCTCCAATATTGACACCTATCAATAAATCATAAACATTCTTTGTAAATCCAGATAATAATATTGCTGTTGGAACATTAGAAAATACTTGTGAACAAATAACACTGATAATCATTTCATAACCATTGACAATCTGATTTAAAAATTGTGCAATCATATCTATATTCTTTAAATTTCCTATAAAAATAAAGAAACCAACAAATGTCAACAATAATAAATAATCTACTTTTACGATGATTTTATAGTCCATAAAACCACATACAATCATTATAACAGGTAATAAATAAAAAATACTTAAAAGATGCAAAACACTTAAAATACATAATACAAATAAAATCATATAAATCCATAGATAAGTGATATTCGTATCTTCTTTTTGATAAATCTTTGGTGTTTCAATGGATTGATTTCTATGCATAAATATATGTATCAATAAAAGTATCAAAGATAACATGACAAATGGTAAAATCGTTATCATAAAATGACTCAAGGACATATCAAAATAAGTATACAAGAAAAGATTTTGTGGATTTCCTATTGGTGTACACATACTCCCTAAATTAGCAGCTAAAGTTTGTAAAACAACGATATGAACGACTCTTTCTTCCATCCTTAATATTTTTAAAACAACAATTGTTAGAGGAACAAAAGTAATTAATGCAACATCATTTGTTATTAACATACTCAATAAAAAACATAATCCTACAAGCAATAAGTCTAATTGTCTGGTTGTTTTGATTTTCTTCATAAAAAAGATAGCAATCTGTTGAAATAATTGGATATTTTGCAAACCATTCACTATAACCATTAAACAAAATAATAAAGCTAAAGTTGTATAATCAATATATCCTAAATACTCAAAAGAAGGTTTCACAAAAAAGCAAGATAAGATAGCTAAAATCCAAGCTATCATTAAAACCGTATCTTTCTTTATGATTCCCCATATTCTCCTCATTTCTTTCACCTCACGAAATCCTATTTTAGCATAAATAACCTAATTATCAATTTCTTTTCATGCAAAAAGTGCCACTTCACAATGGCACTATCTATTTCTAGAAACAAGATACTTCTTCATTTCTTTTAAAAGCGTTCTTGCTCCTTGTTGACAATCATAATTTGTTAAAATATCTTTAATCATACAATCTGTTAAAGGGATTGGAGTTTGATTTAAAAGAATTTGTTGAAGATGTTGTTTTTGTAATGGTTGATATTCAATAATTTCATCTATACGATTTAAAAATTCTTTAGAAAAGAACGATTCTAAATATTGGTGTGATTGAAGTTTCTTTTTAAAACCTACCACAGGTTGATTTTGTCTTGTAATATTAGATGTCATCATAATAATAGTATCTTTAAAAGAAAGAATATGATGTTGATGATCCTTTAAAATACCTTCATCAAAGACTTGTAAAAATAAATGCATAACTTGTGGATGGGCTTTTTCAATTTCATCTAATAAAACGATACTATCGGGATATAAAATCATATCATGAAATAAAAAAGATTGCTGATCAAAACCAATATAACCTGGAGAAGACCCAATAAGTTTGTTGACACTAGTTGCATCACTATATTCTGACATATCTAATTTGATAAAGTGTTTATGCAAAGTTTTCGCTAGAATCTTTGCTGTTTCGGTTTTTCCAACACCACTGCTTCCTGTTAATAAATAAACACCTTTAGGACGATGTGAATGAGGATATTGAGCAAGCGATTCTAAAGATTCTACCAATTGATGAATTGCTTCCTGTTGTCCAATAATATGTTGATGAAGTGTCTGTTCAATATCAAGATAAGAACTTTCTTGTAAACAACTTCCTGAAATTTCTTCTATCACTTTTTCAATATGACATGTCTGTAAAACCTGTTCGTTTTGAAATATAGCTTTGACACAAGATAAATCCAAAACATCTAAGGCTTTATCTGGAAAAACACGTGAAAGTAAATATTGATCGCAAAGGTCTATAATTTCATCAAGTCGTTCATTAGGGATATGAATATGATGATAATTTTCATATTGCTTTTTAAGTCCTAAAAGAATATCTTTGGTTTCTTCTTTTGTATTTTCATTGATTTTCAATATTGAAAAACGTCTGTTCATCGCTTGATCTTTTTCAAAGTATTGATAATATTCTTCAATGGTTGTCGCTCCAATCAAAGTTAAATCCTTTCTTGCTAAAAAAGGTTTTAAAATATTAGATGCATCAATAGCTCCTTCAGCTCCTCCAGCCCCTATTAAATTATGAATTTCATCTATAAATAAAATTGCATCTTTAGCTTGAATGACCTTATCAATTAATTTTTTGAATTTTTCTTCAAATTCTCCACGATACTTTGTTCCAGCAACAATACTTGATAAACTTAATTCATAAATCACTTTGTTTTGTAATAAGGCAGGAACTTCTTTTTGATTAATCTTATATGCTAGTTTTTCTACTAATGCAGTCTTTCCTACACCTGCTTTACCTATCAATAAAACATTATTTTTTTCTTTCTTACAAAGTGTTAAAAAAAGTTGTTCTAACTCCTGTTCCCTTCCTATCATCAAACGATTTTCGTTTTTTACACGTTCATTAAAATTAATTAATTCATGTATTTTATCTAATTCATAAAGAAGGGATTGTTTTTCACTTAATTTTTCTTTTAACTGATTAAATGAAACATGATATTTGTTTAATAATTCTACAGCAACACTTTCTCTTTGCAGTAGTAAAGCCAAACATAAAGTATTGATTGTCACTTTACTTTCTTTTCTTTCATGTGTGAGACGAATAGCTTCTTCTAATATCTTTTTTACAACTTCACTATATTCCATATAAAAAGGTTGAATATCTTTTTTGCCAAACAACCTGACTATATCTTTATAAATGACATCATCATCAACATGATAGGTTTTTAACATTTTTGTTAAAGGGATTTCTTTCATTTTTAATAATGATAATAAAAGATGCTCACTTCCTACATGACTATGCCCCAAATCAAACGCTATACTTTCAGCAATAACAATGGCTTTTTGTGCCTGTTCATGAAATTGTGTAAGCATATGACACCTCTTTTCCTTTCTATCATATGAACTCTATTTGAAATTATTAACGTTTTCTTTATATTTAATCATTTTATTATTTTGCATTATTTACCAAAAAAAGAGATAATGCTTTAACATTACCTCTTATAGTTTTCTTTTAACTGTCCATAAACAACATATCTATTTTCAGTTCCAGTATAACATGTACTTAACATAATCATATTGACTTGTTTTTCACTGACATTTTGATAAACAGAAGCTTCACTCTTGACTTGATTCATATATTTTTGATAATCAATACCTTTTTGATATAAATCACTTCTTGAATCAATGACCGCAGAAGCTACACCTTGATAAATATTAATACTTCCATCTGGTAAGTAAATATAAATATTTTGGTGTTCATTAAAATAATCTTTTTCTACGAAGTATCTTAAATCATGAAAACGAGAACCATTTTTCATATTATGTCCATAGATAATTGTATTATCATCACTAAAATCTCTTGAATTGATTTCATCAATAAAAAGATTTCCTGCCGTATTTGCTTTCATATATAAGTCAGTACGCAAATATGTATCATTATTTTCCCCCTTAAGAATAGGCTCATCAATCTTTGTATCTGGAATATATAACCATCCTATCACATCTGAATTGATATTTTGAAGTTCTTCAAAATTAATAACACGTTTTAATGGATCATTTTCATCTTCTTTGGGTTCTTCTACATATTTTGTAATAAGTTCTGTACTCTCTTTTTCAATAGTATAATAATTATAGAATATCTTTCCCAATTGAAAAGCTGAAAAAAGAAAAACACATATACAAACAACAAGTAATATTCTTCTAATAATCTTTTTCATTAAACATTAAACTTAAAGAACATAATATCACCATCATGTCCTACATATTGTTTCCCTTCCTGACGAATTTTTCCAGCTTCTCTTAAAGCATGTTCACTACCATATTCCATTAAATCATCATAGCTATATGTTTCTGCTTTAATAAATCCTCTTTGGAAATCAGTATGAATAATTCCTGCCATTCCTGGTGCCAACATACCTTTTTTAAATGTCCAGGCTCTCACTTCATCTGCTCCAACTGTAAAGAAAGTATTTAAACCTAGCAAAGCATAGGCTTCTTTAATTAACTTATCTAAACCACTTTCATCAATACCTAAATCATCTAAAAACATCTGTTTTTCTTCTTTATCTAAACCAACAAGTTCACTTTCAATCTTGGCACAGATAGGAACAACATCACAGTTTTCTTTTTCAGCATATTCTTTTAATTGAACATAATAAGGATTACTTTCTGGATTTTCTAAATCTTCTTCTCCAAGATTAGCTACATAAATTAAAGGCTTCATTGTCAATAATGTGTATTGTTTAACAATATCCATTTCCTCTTTAGAAAAAGATAATACTCTCGCTGGTTTTCCAGCTTCTAAAGTTTCTTTTAAAGGTTCTAAAACTTCCATTTCAGCCTTTGCTTCTTTATCACCAGATTTAGCTTTCTTTTCAATTTTACCAATACGCTTTTCCACTGTTTCCAAATCAGCAAAAATCAATTCTAAATTGATTGTTTCCACATCTCTAACAGGATCTACATCCCCATCTACATGAGTAATATCTTTATCTCTAAAACAACGAACAACTTCACAAATTGCATCTGTTTCACGAATGTTTGCTAAAAACTTATTTCCTAAACCTTCTCCACGACTTGCTCCTTTGACCAAACCTGCAATATCAGTAAATTCAAATGTTGTAGGAATTGTCTTTTTAGGATTAAAAATCTTTGTTAATTCATCTAAACGATAATCAGGAACTTCCACAACACCTACATTAGGATCAATTGTCGCAAATGGATAGTTTGCTGCTTCAACCTGTGCATTTGTAATTGCATTAAATAATGTTGACTTACCTACATTAGGAAGTCCAACAATTCCGGCTGTTAATGCCATCTTTTCATCACTCCTTAACTCCATTCCATTTTAGCGAAAAATTATTAAAAAGGCAATTCTTATTCATATCTTTTCCAAACAAATATGATATATTAAAGTTAGGAGGCGAGAATATGATTTTAACAACAACTCCTTCTATTGAAGGAAAAGAAATTATGGAATACAAAGGAATTGTTTTTGGTGAAGTGATTTCTGGTATTAATTTTATCAAAGATTTCACAGCTGGTTTATCTAATATCTTTGGTGGCAGATCAGCAACATATGAAAATGAACTTTTGGAAGCCAGAGAAAAAGCATTACAGGAATTAGAAGAACGTGCTCGTGAAAAAGGGGCAAATGCTGTGGTGGGTATTGATGTTGATTATGAAGTTTTAGGTGCTGATAATGGCATGTTGATGGTGACTGTTTCTGGAACTGCTGTGATTGTCAGATAACCAAAAAGATTCCTTTCGTTTTGAAGGAATCTTTTTATTTATAAAAAGTGGTTGCCCACTTGGTTATCAGTATAAAGAATGTTAAATGTGGAGAGAAAACCTGATAACTGCTTATAATATATAAACTTTTTTTCTTATCTACTATCTTATTACCTAAAATTTTGATTAAGAATAAGTAAAGCAGGGATTTTTCCCTGCTTAGTCAATCATGATTGTGTTGTTGTTTTCAATGACTTTCATATCCTGTTTTGGAATTGAAATTCTTAAAACACCATCTTCAAATTTTGCTTTAATATCACTCTGTGGAACACTTTCTCCTACATAGAAGCTTCGACTCATGCTTCCTGCATATCTTTCCTGTCGGATATATTGTCCATCTTTATTCTTTTCATCTTTATTCAAGTTCTTCTTAGCTGAGATTGTCAAATATCCTTGTTCAAATGTCAATTCCACATCCTCTTTCTTAAAGCCTGGAAGATCCACATCCAATTCATATGTTCCTTCTGTTTCACGTACATCTGTTTTCATCATATTTCTTGAATGTTTTCCATACAATGGATTCTTCTTTCCAAAGAATTCCTTATCTAAATCATCAAACCAATCATCAAATAAACTTTCTCCAAAAATACTAGGCATTAACATAAATATCACCTCTTGAAAAACAATTCTAAGCATTGTTAGAGAATGAACAATGTTTGATATGAGAAGTAAGGATTGCCTTTTTCATTCTCTTTCCTTATTTCTATTTATATTATAGTCCTCTATTTTAGCAGAGTCAAGTCTAGAGTGCTAAAAACATTTTTTCACATAATTGACATCATTTGTTCCAGCTTTTATAAGCATTGTATAAAATATCTTTAAGAACGAGCATGGCATCTTGTTTTGTGTAGCCATATTCATCTTTTATTTCATCAAACATTTTTGTAATTCGAAATGCATAATTTGCTGTATTAACTTCACTTTGATATTGAAGAAGTATGGGATATTTCTTACCCCACGCATTTGTCCAATTCACTTTTTCATTGATTTTATCATCACTCTTTTCAATCATTTCTTCTATTTCTTGTAAATCAACATCAAATTCAATTAATTCATCAAGCGAAACATTATAGAGTTTTGCCATCTTTTTAGATTGATAAATATCTGGAATGGTTTCATTTGTTTCCCATTTTGATATAGTTTGCCTACTTACCCCAATCTTTTGGGCAACTTCTTCTTGTGATAATCCTCTTTTCTTCCTTGCATGAAATAAACTATTTCCTAAATTCATTGTACAATCCTCCTTGTCTTTTGATAATTCCATTATAAAAAAGTTCCAAGAAAAACACCACCAACTTTGATAATCAATATCGCACGAGAATTTAACAATTTAACAAATTTTATTCATTCTTTATCATTTTTTATATCTCTATAGCTATGATTTCACTGAAATATAACAAGATTTATTAGAATGATTATTTAAAAAATGCTTATATTCTTTTTATGATTAATAATTTTGAGTTTTCAAAAATATTATGGCTTAAGCCCCTAATGCATACTGCATATCAATATTGCCTTGATCGTTACATAAAATGAATCCAAGCTGCATAGTTTAACAAATGATTATCCACAATCAACTAATCCTTCAATATTAATTTTTCTTATTATCCCTCTATTTAAAATAAGAGTATCTTACTAATTAAAAAATACATAAACCAATACAAAAAGAATAAACTATTATTAATGGATATACATTAACCTTTTCTACCGGCATGTTAATATATATATGAAAAAATGATCGGTATGGAAACCTCAAAAAACCATATCCATTAAAAATCAAAGGGCGATTAATCCCCTTTATGATTTCATAGAAACGAAGATGAACATATGGTTGAACAAACTTCTTTTAAAATAAGAGTAAAAGAAATCACAATAACTGAATCAAAGAAATATAAGGAAGTTTTTGTCACCCATCAATATCTCATTCGTTCTAAAGATTTCAAGAAAAAATTACTATATTCTTGCAGCAAAAAAGATAATTTTCTCCATCTTAGTGGAATAAATGTAAATTTATCCGCCGCTTCATTTTTGATAAATGCTATGATGGAACACTTATTGGACTTTAATTTTCATAAAAAAGGAAAATATGAAAATAGTATTAAGGGTTCTGTGAGAAAGAAGATTAAATCATTAAAAAGAGTAAGTACCTTATTTCAAGAAGATATTTTAATTGAAGAAGATTTCAAAAAAATAAAATTATATATGCCATTGCCACCACGAATAAAAAGATTACATTTGGATTCTAAATACTTCTTTAATCTTCTCATAACAATTATTACTAACGTTTTGAGGACTTCAAAATATGATTAGATAAAATTTTTTAGTTTATAAGTAAGCAACAAAATGGATTTAAAATGTTTCTGACATTTTCAAAAATGATTGATAACGAAATAATCTATGCAGCTTCCATATTCTTATATAATATGATCAACATGTCGTAAAAGGTAAGCATCCATATCATCAAATCCTTCCATACTTCTACGAAGAATAATCTTTTTATTTCTTATATAGATGATTATCTTTTGACATTCTTCCCAGCCATATAAATTTTTAGTTTTTCTTACAACTTTCTCTATTTCACTTAAAGGAAATGAATAAGTTTTCCCTATCATTGATCTCACTGTCATTTCATCCCCTTTTGTTTTCACAAGAAATCTACATATAGAAATTCCCCATAAGATAAATGGACTTATAAAAATAAAAGCACCAATACTCAAAATAAATAGGAACATAGCACTTACAACATCTAATACTGCAACTAAAATAATTGAAGCAATCATTGACAATAAAATAACAGCAATAAAAATAAGATTGTTTTTTGCCCAATAGACTTCTGTTGAAAGCTCAAGTTCTTTTTCAAACATAACTTTATTATCATGGTCAAAAAATAATACTTTTATATCATAATCCCTGCCATATTGCGTTGCCTTGTAAATCAGTTGAACTCTATCTTCATCAGTGACTTCTCCTTGATGTTTTAACCAGCAAATAGAATCAGCCATTGCGTAAAAATTATTGAAACATACTTCACCATCAAATCTTGCAATATTGCCATTATCATCTTCAACTTGTATATAACTTTTTGTTCCAGTGATTTTCATAATATCCCATCTCCATATTATTTACATTATATCAATTCTCAATTTTTGCTTCAATAAAACTATCAGAAAGTCATAAAAAGGAACGTTTTGCGTTCCCCTTTTATTAATTCATTCTATTTTAAATGATAGTAGTATTTGATAGATAAATCATTTATGAGTGACTTTTTTAAAAATCATCTTGAATATATTCTATATAAGATATATAAGGTGCTCCCCAATAAATCCTTATATTTGCTTTTCTTTTTTCTATACCGTTAAATCCTTCTTTCGTATTTGTATTAGGGAAAATGAAATTTTCTGCGCTAGAAGTTATCGTTAAGCGAATTCTATGACCTTTTTGAAAAGTATTAGATATTTTTGTAGTCTGTATTTCAATAGGATAAACAACATCACTTTGAAGAAATTTTGGTTGTTCAAAACCATCTCGATATTTTAAATCTAGCACACCATCTGCCAATTTTATTGAATTTCCCAAAGGATCAACATCACAGATTCTCACAACAATATCTGTATCAGGGCAATCACAGGAAACATATAGTTTGACTTTAAAATCTCCAGTCATTGTGATGGGATGATCTAAAATATCTGTAGAAAAAGTAAGAACATCTTTTCTTTTTTCTTCATGAATGTAATTTTCTGGAACTTCCAGTTCATTCTCTGATACATCAATGATGTGCTTTGCAGGATTATCAGGATCATAACAATACATACTCCAGCCATTTTTGAAAGGTTGATTTTCAATCAAATGTCCACTTCCACATGTCAAAGTATTTCCATTGGCTTTGTCATCAGAATCTTGTAGATAGAGCTTCACTCTATGATTTGAAACAGGCCATGTTGTAGCAGTTTTCCATCTATTTTCATGTAACGTATAATATTCAACTGGTGCTCCTTCTTCGATACCATTGTGAACCCCTTTCACAAATCGGTCTAACCACAACATACATTGTAAATCAATATCATATCTTAAAGCATTCTCTCCCATATAAACATGATGTAAGTCATATTCAGCATTCCCGTTATGTTTCCATGCTCCTATGATGGCTTTCCATGTTTTTGGTTTCCATGATTTAACTAAACGTAGAGCCTGTGTTGTTCCCATACCATTATCATCAAACCAACCCGATATAATAAGAGCAGGGACTTGATAACCACCACTTCGTTTTTCCCAATCCATTGTATTCCAAAAATCATCCATGTTTTCATGGTTTAACCAGCGATTAAGAAAATCAATAGGCTTCCCTAAAGCCACTTCAGGAATTTTAGAAATAGGTCGTATTTTCATTAAATAATCCCAATCTTGAATCATGTTCTCTGGTAAAAATGTTTTTTGTGCCATCGCAAATGCCCATGCTAACATTCCAGAATTGAAACATCCTCCACGTCTTGGTATGTCCACAAAAGCACTTCCAGAACACATAAAACTAATGATACCTTTAAGATGCACATTTCGGCTACATAAAGCTGCCCATTGTACATAACCTAAATAAGAAGCTCCTATCATTCCTACACAACCATCACTCCAGCTTTGTGAAGCAATCCAATTCAGTGTATCATTAGCATCTTCTACTTCATAGTACGATGGCATCCATTCGCCTTGACTTTCTTCTCTACCACGAACATCTTGTATAACAACTGCATATCCTCTTTGAACAAATCGCCAATATTGAAAATAACTTTGTTTCTTTCCATAAGGAGTACGAACGAGTATCGTTGGGAATTGACTCTGATTTTTATTTACTGGCAAATAGACATCAGTTGCTAGAGAGATATGATCTTTTGTTTGTACATCAAATGTTTTTGCTTTTTGAACAGGCAAAACGTTAACTTTTGAATAAGTCAAATCTTCCCATTGTTTTAATATCGTCCTTTTTTCATATCCATTTTTTACTAGTATACAAACCATATCTCTTGTTGCCATCAACACAGCATATATACCTGTTTGATCAAAACATAAATCCATTGGATAGAGTTTATGTCTTTGAATATAGACATTATGTTCTTTTAATTGAAACTGTTCGTTCCATGATGTTTGAAACTGTTTTGCACCACTAAAAATCTTTTCTTCATAATCTTTTTTTCGCTTAAAAAAAGACAAAATATCTCGACGACATATTTTTTTCAAATCTTCACTTTCAGATTCGGTAAATAATGTTTTTTCTTGCCATTTTCCTGAATATACATCAAGCTTTGAAATCATGATTTTTTCATCTTCTTGAAAAAACTTATCATATAAAATGCCAGACACATAAAAGTTCCATTGTTCCATAAACACCATCCCCTTTAATAAAAATATAATTCATTTTCATCTCTAAAATAATAGATAATCTTATGTATATTTATTTCTTTAATTAATAATATTCTATTCTTAACAAGATAAACTGTCAATAAAATACAATTTTCCATTAATATGTTGATTCTTCATTTCTTTATCCATTAAAATAAGAGCTTGTATCTATTTTTTTATTTTCAATGATTAATAAGAATACAACAACAGATTTTATTTGTTTTCATCACATATTTTAGATATAATGGTAAAGAAAGGGTGAGCAATTTGGAGCATTTCTATCAATCAATGTTAGCCTATATAAGACAACGTCCTCGTTTAGAAAAAACCATTCTTTTTCTAACAGAATACTGTCCTTATATTACTTTCATGATCTATCCATGTGTATTGATCAACTTATGGTTAACGCATAATCCTCACTTTATAGAAGCGATATTAAGACCATGTATTGCTTTTATTATTGTGACGATTTTTAGAAAAATAGTGAATCGCCCTCGTCCTTATGACCACATGGATATCAAACCCTTAAAAGGACATAAACATGGTGAATCATTTCCCAGTCGCCATAGTGTCAGTGCCTGTATTATTGCATTGATTTGTTTTTATGCGAATACATATATTGGTATCTTTGCTTGTATAATCGCAATCATTGTGAGTCTTACTCGTATTTTCAGTGGAGTGCATCATATCAGTGATGTTTTTGCAGCAATTATTATTGCAATTCTATGTTTTATAATTGACTTTCATTAAAAATAATTTATACTATACTTAAAATATTTTAAGTATTTATAAGGAGGTCTTATGCTCAGTCAAGAATTTCAAGCTGTTTATAATATTTTTAAAATGAATTTTTATGCATCTATGTGTGCAGCTTCTAAAGAGCTTACGATGCAAGAAGCATTTAGCTTAGATATTATCTATATGTTAGGTGAACCTACTATTTTAGAGTATGCAAAATATATGGGGATTTCACAACCCAATGCAACGTATAAAATCAATCAATTGGTTGATAAAGGATATTTAATTAAAACGGTCAGTCAAGAGGATAAGCGTTCTTATCATTTAAAAGTCACAGCGAAGTTTTTAGAGTTTTATCGTGAAAATGACCGTTATATTAAGAGTGCTTTAAGAAAGATTGAAAAACTTTTCAGCAAAGAAGAAATTAAATCCTTAGAAAAAATGCTTCATACAATTAGAATCTTGATGACGGAGGAAAAAAAATGATTAAAATTATTACTGATTCTACTTCAGATATTGATTTAGAATACGCTAAAGAATTAAACATTGAAGTCGTTCCATTAAAAGTTATTATCGATGGAAAAGAATATAAAGATCGCATTGATTTACAACCTGATCAATTTTATGATTTGTTAGTGAATAGTGATACATTACCTTCAACATCACAACCTTCACCACAAGATTTTGCTGATCTTTATGAAACAGCAAAAGATAACAAGGATAGTGTTATTGTGATAACATTATCTAGCACAATTAGCGGAACATATCAAAGTGCTAATCTTGCTAAAGACTTAGTAGAATATGATGATATTTACGTCATTGATAGCTTAGGAACAACACAAATGCAACGTTTACTTGTTTTAAAAGCTGTCGCTTTAAGAGATGAAGGAATGGTAGCTCAGGATATTTATACATTCTTAGAAGAATATAAGCATCGTATTCGTCTATATGCCTTTGTGGATACTTTGGAATATTTATACAAAGGTGGGCGTTTATCCAAAACAGCTGCTACAGCTGGAACACTTTTGAAATTTAAACCTATTATAGGTTTTGATGATGGAAAATTAGAAATGTTTGCTAAGGCAAGAGGAGCACAAAAAGCAACTGCAAAAATTATAGACTTGATTCAACAAAATGGTGAAATGGACTTAAATGAACCTATCTGTATTGGTTATAATGGTTCAACTGATGGTTTAGACAAGTTTGAAAATACTTTAAGAGAAGCTTTCCATTTTGGTGAAACTTTACATGGTGTTATTGGTCCAGTCATTGGAACACATGCGGGACCTGGAGCTCGTTTAATTACTTATGTTGTGAAAAAATAATGTTTAAAAGAAATTGATGATAACATACTATATGTATGATCATCAATTTTTTATTTTTTGAAAGCACTTTTTTATACTCAATATATTAAGCCTAGTCAACGTTTTGACTATGCTAAAGTTGAATTGGGTGATAATATGATTAGTTATAAACCATTGTATGAAACAATGTATAAGCAAGGCATTACAGAGTATGCTCTCATCTATAAAGAAGGAATTTCTGCTAATACAATGTATAGAATTAAACAAGGGAAAGCCATCACAACCAAAACAATTGACACCCTTTGTTTTATATTACACTGTCGTGTAGAAGATATTATTCAATATGTTGAAAATTTAAAAAAAGATGTACGCTGATTGTCATACATCTTTGATTACAACGTAAGTTTTCATTCTTTTATCCAATGAAATATTTATTCAATTCACTTTAGATCAACAATATGCCTTTTATCCTGCTATTATTTTGACATAAAAGGTCCTTTTTCGTGGTCCATCAAACTCACATAAATAAATACCTTGCCATGTTCCTAATATGATTCTTCCTTGATGAATAATAAAAGTTTGACTGGCATTAAAAATTGTTGATTTCATATGAGCATGGGAATTTCCTTCAAAATGATGATAATCTGAATGATACGTTGGAAAAGCACGTTCAAAACCTGCCAGCATATCTCTTACAACATCCGGATCAGCATTTTCATTGACTGTAATTCCTGCTGTTGTATGTGGCGTATAAACAACAACTATACCTTCTTGTATTTGAGATTGTTGAACATCTTTTTTGACTGTTGCTGTGATGTCATGCATTTCCATACGTTTTGAAAATTGATAATGATGTGTTACTAACATAAAATCACCTCTATAGATCTTTGATATACCATTTATCACAGGCATAATGGGGTCCTTTGATAAGTGGTTGATCTAACAGTTGAAAACCATTTTTAAGATAAAAACGATTGGCTGCAATCATATTGGAAAATGTTTCTAAATAACACTGACAATAATATTGTCTGGCAAACTCTAAAGATTGATTCAAAAGTTCTTGAGCAATCCCAGTGCCTCTCACCTCACTATAACAATACATTTTCTGTAATTCACAGATTCCTTCTATTCCATCTAGAGGTCCTATCCCACATCCTCCTACCACATGATTATCTTTTATAACAACTAAATATTGTTTATTTTTAGGTTGATATACTTGATAAAACTGTCCTAAATCTTTATCTTCCCATGCACAACCCGGTTTATTACCACCAAATTCAATTAAACAATCTCGAATGAGTTTTTCAACTTCTAAATTATCTTTTTCTTTAATCAATCGTATCTTCATGAGCAGGTATAACCTTTTTTAAACGTTTTTCAAAATCACGACGTGAAAACATAACAATAGCGCCACATCCTAAGCATTTAATTTTAATGTCCGCACCCATACGAATAATTTTCCATTGATTAGATTTTTTACATGGATGTTGTTTCTTCATTTCTACAATATCATTCAAATTATACTCCATTTTTCAGTTCCTCCCTTTGTAAATATGCCTGATAAGTATTTTCCATTAACATTGCTATGGTCATAGGGCCTACTCCTCCCGGTACTGGTGTAATATATGAAACAATATCTTTTACATCTTCATAATCCACATCACCACATAATTTATGATTTTCATCACGATTAATACCGACATCTAAAACAACAGCCCCTTGTTTTATATAATCTTTATTAAAAAAACGAGGTTTTCCAATAGCTGCAATTAAAACATCTGCTCGTTTGCATAAATCCGGTAAATTCTTTGTACGAGAATGAGCAATCGTTACTGTCGCATGTTTATGTAAACATAACAGGGCTACAGGTTTTCCAACAATATTACTACGCCCTACAACAACAACTTCTTTGCCTGTTAAATCATAGTGAATCTCATCTAATAAAACCATCATTCCTTTTGGTGTACATGGGACAAGTCCTTTTTCACCTAAAACAAGTTTTGCGACATTTGATGGATGAAACCCATCAACATCTTTACAAGGATCAATTGTATTTAAAATACAATCTTCATCAATATGAGAAGGTAGAGGTAATTGAACCAATATACCATCAACTTTATCATCTTGATTCAATGATTGAATGATTCGAACTAATTCTTCTTGAGATGTCTGTTCATCCAATCTTATAATATCTGAAAGCATACCGACATAAGCACAGGCTTTATCTTTATTACGCACATATGTTTGACTAGCTTGATCTTCACCAACTAAAATAACTGTTAATTTCGGTATTCTTTTCCCTTGTTCTTTTAATTCATCTATTTTCATTTTTAATGCATCTTTTCTTTTTTGTGATATTAATTTTCCATCTATATTCATATCTACCACTCCCTTATATGAATTATATCAAAATAAAATCACTTGTAAACAAAAAGAGGAAAACGAATTCCTCTATTGAATAATTGGAGTCTGTGGTTGTTGATTTGTTGAAGGTTGTGTTTGAGGAGAGGATTCCTGAGTAGAATTATCAGCAGGTGTTTCAGGTACAGGTTGAATTGGGGTAACTTCTACAGGCTTTGTACCTCTTTTGACGACTTTATCACGTTTTTTATAGACACTATAAGCTTCTTTCTTTGAAGAAATCAAGTTTCCGTTTTTATCGTAGACATAACGATATGATTGTGCTTTTGCTCCAGTGTAGCCACTTGTCTGAACTTTTTCTTTTCCAAGCTCTAATGTTGGATCATCAATATATTGAGTTTGAAAAGGTGTAGAAGATAATTTTTGACTTGTGATTTTTACATATGTTCCATCAACATCTGTTCCTAAAATCTTACAATACAGACGACTACCACTATAAGACATTTCTATTTTGATAGGGTAATCTCTGTTATTCTTAAATTTGAAGTCAGGTCCACCCCAAGAAACAGTCGCATCTCTACCAATGGGTACATAACTAGATACATAGCTATGATTAGATCTTAAAGTGACTTCTAAATTAGAAAGCAACACTGCATTATATAATGTGGAAGATGATTGACAGACACCTCCACCCACTTCATTAACTGTTTCTCCATCTCGATAAGCTCCAGCTGCTCCAAATCCTCTGGCTGTGGTACGTTGTCCAACTTGTTTGTTGAATGAAAATTCTTCTCCCGGCAATAAGATAGAATTACATTTTATTCCTGCTAAACGGACATTATTCTTTCTAACAGATGAACCACTGACATATGTGGAATAACTTCCTAAAACATCTTTAAATAAATTCTCTTTTAAATCTTCAGTAGAAATATCTGGTTGCGTAATCTTAGCTGAAACTTCAAAAGTTTCTCCTTCTTTTGTTTTTAAAAAGACTTCTTGAGCTTTCTCTAAATCATATGCAACCCCCACTTTAGCATCAACAATAGCGTAATCATTATTTTTATCTAAAGTCGCATTTTTAGCTTCTGTCGCTAATTCTTTATATATTGATTGCATTTCATTGTCTTCTAGATGTGTTTGTTCTAAGTGACACTGTATTTCTTTTTGAAAATCATAATCTTTAAAAGCTTGTTGAATTTGTTGAATCACTAATTTTTCAGTTGTTCTTTCACCATTATGCCCTTTTTTAAAAATAATTTTCTGCTTCCCTAATCCATAAGTTGTCTTTTGTGTTGTGTCATAATTAAGAATTTGACTCTTTTGAATAGCTTCTTTCATTTGATTCTCACTTTGAATCGTTACAGGAATAACAAAATCATGATTCATTAAATAATCATATCCTCTTGTTAAAAAGTTTCCTTTATTTTTAATAATCTTTTCCACACCCTTTTTAGCATCAAAAGATACATTTCCTGTGAAATCAATCGTATAAGTTTGATCTTTAGCTTTCATTTTTATCAATAATTTTTCTGTATCATCTTCAAATTGTTGATTTAAAGTTTCAATAGCTTTTGACTGAGTTAGCTGTCCAACCTTTATACCATTAATTGTTGTATTAGAAACAAAATCCCCTGTTCCTGCCATAATACATAAAATAAGATATATAGTTAATAATACACATATCATTCCAGCTGGAATCATTACTTTTTTATTTTTTAACCATTTTTTATATTTCATAGTCTTATTTTCTCCTATAGATTCTACTCACATATCATAAACTTCTTTGATGCTTCTTGCAAGATGGAGATATAAAAAAATAGTCGTATTTTTTCGACTATTTTTGCTTATTAATAATATGTCTGGCAATTAATATACCATTTGCTCCAGCTTGAGCAAGTCCTCTTGTTAAACCAGCACCATCACCACCAACATACAATCCATCTATTTCACTTTCAAATCCTTCTCTTACTTTAGGTCTAGCTGAATAGAATTTGGCTTCTACACCATAAAGCAAAGTATGTTCATTGGCAATTCCAGGTGTAACATGATCTAAAGCTTCAATCATTTCAATAATTGATTTCATCGTATTATATGGTAATACCAATCCTAAATCTCCCGGTACAGCTTCTGGTAGGGTTGGAACAGTATATCCTTCCTTTAAACGTTTGGCTGTTGTACGACGACCTCTTTTAATATCCCCATATCTTTGCACAATAATACTTCCATGTGATAACATGTTTGCTAATCTAGCTACTTCATGTGCAAATTCATTAGGTTCATTAAACGGTTCACTAAAGACATGGGATACAAGCAAAGCAAAGTTTGTATTAGGACTTCCTAGTTTTGGATCATGGTACGCATGTCCATTGGCTAACATTGTTCCAGAATGATTCTCAATAACAACATGCCCACTTGGATTAGAACAGAATGTTCTGACTTTTGTTCCTACAGAAGCATTATATACAAATTTTCCTTCATATAAATTTTGATTAATTTCATCCATAACAATATTACTTGTTTCAACTCTGACCCCAATATCCACTTGATTGTTATAGAGTTCAAGTCCTTGATGTTTAAACACTTTCGCAAGCCATGTTGATCCATCACGTCCTGGTGCCAAAACAACATGAGGGGCATAGATTTCTTCACCATTTTCTAAGATAATTCCCTTAACATGACGATCTTCTACTATAATATCTTTAACAGCTGTTTTAAAAGCTATATCAATATGTTCTTTTAATTCATTTGACATTTCTGTCATAATTCTTAAATTTTCTTCTGTTCCTAAATGTCTTACTTTGGCACGTAATAATTTTAATCCAACCGCATATCCACGTTTTTCAATTTCTCTTACTTTATCTGTTGTTGGATCTGTAATTTCACGTGTTGCTCCATGTTTTAAATACAATTCATCAACATAATGAATCACATCTTCAACTTCCTGATTATCTAAATAATCTGTCAGCCATCCACCAAATTCACTTGTAATATTAAATTTCCCATCAGAATAAGCGCCTGCTCCTCCAAACCCTGAAGTAATCGAACATGCAGGTAAACATCCTGGTTCATTTTCTTTAATTTGTGGACAACTTTTAATTTTCTTATCTTTAATTGGACAATGTCTATACATCACATCATGTCCTTTATCAATAAGTAAGACTTTTAATTCTGGATTTTTTAAATACAATTCATAACTTGTCATAATTCCTGCTGGTCCAGCCCCAACAATAATGACATCATAATTCTTTTGCATAAAAAAACGCCTCATTTCTGGGGCATTATTAAATAATCCTCGTTTATTATATTCATAAAATCAATACATTGTCAATACAATAAAATGGATTAAAAAATGTTATGAATTGATAAAACTTTTTTCACTATATCAAAAACAATGCGACAATAACAGGAATAGTGATAATTGAAAGTAAGGTTGTCATAAAAACAGTTTTCGCAGCTAAAGCGACATCTTTTTGATATTCTGTCGCAAATAAAACAGCTATATTGCCTACTGGCATTGCAATCATGATTAAGGATACACCTAAAATAAGTGGATCTTGGATAAAGAAACTTAAAACTGGATAAGCAATGATAGGAATAATGATTTGTTTTAAAATGGTAAAAGGATAAACTCTGATTTCATTGAAAACTTCTTTTAATGGAATCGTTGCGAGTGTTGAACCAATCAACATCATTGCAATTGGTGTAGTAATATCTCCTACCATCGTTATTGTTGAAGCGATGACATCGGGTACCTGTATCTCTGTTAAATAAATCAATAAAGCAATCAAAGATGATATGACTCCTGGTGAAAGTAGCTGTCTGGCATTCATCTTAATTTTTTCTGTAGAATGATAATTCATAAAAACAATACCTACAGTAAAGACTAATAAATTAAATAACATATTAAAAATAGCAGTCAAAAAAACAGCTTCGTTACCAAAAATAGATTTCATCACTGGAAATCCCATAAATCCAATATTAGAAAACATAGTCATAAAGATATATAAGCCTTGCTGATGCGTTGGTACTTTTATTATTTTGACAATAATAAAACCAAGTATTGGTAAAACAATAAAGATAATGACACCCACAATAAAAACAAAAGCAATCTTTGAAATATCTTTTTCTAAAGTCGTTGATAAAACAGAAGATACAATTAAAGCTGGTGTTGTGACTGATAATAGTAAACTTGTTAAACGTTTATTAAATTCCACATCAAGAATCTTGATTTTTAATAAACCATACCCCAGTGCAATCACTAGAAATAATTGTATCATCTGTAAAATAATAACTTGTAAATCCACACTTATCCTCTTAATCCATGAGCTTGTCTTTCCATATTTTCAACAACAATGTCATAGATTTCACCAAGTGTTGCTGCATATTCTAAAACAAGCCATGGCTCATTTGTATGATAGTGAATCTTGATAAGTTCATCATCCCCTACTGCCAATAAACAGTCCCCTTGAAAATGTTCTGTAATATAATCATGAATTTCATCTTCGTTTAAATTCTTACCTTCAATAAGTAATTGTGTATCAAATTTATATTCTAACATCGTTATTCTCCTTCAAACAAACATGCTCCATTTGTTTCAATGACTTTCTTATACCAATCAAATGATTTCTTTTTATATCGTTTATATGTTCCATTTCCTAAATCATCACAATCGACATAGATGAATCCATAGCGTTTACTCATCTGTTTTGTTGATTCACTTACTAAATCTATACATCCCCAAGACGTATATCCCATCAAATCAACACCATCTATTTCTATCGCATTCAACATTTCCTTAAAATGTGCTGCAAAATAATCTATACGATATTGATCATCCACTGTTCCATCAATAAGTTCATCTTTTGCTCCTAAACCATTTTCTACGATAAATAATGGTTTTCTATAACGATCATATAAATCCACCAAAGATACTCTTAATCCAATAGGATCAATTTGCCATCCCCACTCAGATGAAGGAATGTATGGATTTTTAATGGCTGTCATTGTATTAGCAGCTGTTTTCTTTAATCCTTGATCATCTTTCGCAACACAGCTAGATGAATAATAACTAAATGATACAAAGTCTACTGGATATTTTTTCATGATATCCAAATCTCCATCTTCCATCTGAATATGAATACCTTCATTCTTGAATTTCGCAAGAAGATATGCTGGATATTCTCCAAATACTTGTGTATCACTATAACAATATGTACTTCTCATATCCTGTTGTGCCTGTAATACATCTTCTGGTTTACATGTATATGGATAATATGTAAGCTTTGTCAACATACATCCTACCTTTGATCCTGGTATTGTTTCATGACATATTTTCGTAGCTAAGGCAGAAGCTACAAACTGATGATGCATCGCCTGAAAAATCACTTCTTGAAAGTTTCTTCCTGGAAATCTGTCTTCGACAAGTCCTCCTGTTGTATAAGGATGTCTAATCATTGAATCAACTTCATTGAATGTCAGCCAATATTTGACCTTATCCTTATATCTTTCACAGATGACCTTAACATATCTGACAAACATATCTACGACTTCTCTTGATGCCCATCCTTCATAATTTAAAACAATATTGATTGGTGGTTCATAATGTGACATTGTCACTAATGGTTCTATTCCATATTTCAAACATTCATCAAAAATATCATCATAGAATTTCAATCCTTCTTCATTTGGTTCTAAATCATCTCCATTAGGGAAGATTCTAGACCATGCAATGGACATTCTATAAACCTTAAATCCCATCTGGGCAAATAGTTGAATATCTTCTTTATAATGATGATAACCGTCAGAGCCATGTCTTTTGGGATATAATGACTCATCAGTTGATTGTAATGCTTCTTCAATATCTTTTGTTGTAATGGCATTTTGTGCTTTATAATCTTGCACATCTACATCTAAATGATGCCTGGCACAGTCAGAAACACTGATTCCTTTTCCTCCCTCGTTCCATCCACCTTCATATTGGTTGGCAGCAGTTGCTCCACCCCATAAAAATCCTTCTGGAAATTGTCTTACCATGTTTTCTCCTCCTCTTTCTTCTATTATACATCATTCCATTTCATCATGTCTTTATTTTCAAAAAAAGAAAGATGAAAAAAAAGTACATCTTTATAATGTACTTAATGAAACATATCTTTTTTCATAAAAATAAATGTAGCCACACCACACGCAATTAACGCTATCAAAGTTGGTACCCACCATACAGGTCCAGGTAATCCAGTAACATTCATTCCATAAAAACTAAAAACGATATTTGGAATAGCCATCACAATTGTAATCACAGTTAATACCTTCATTACAATATTTAAATTATTAGAAATAACAGAAGCAAAGGCATCCATTGTTCCAGATAAAATATTTGAATAAATATTACACATTTCAATAGCCTGATGAATCTCAACCAGTACGTCCTCTAATAAATCTTGATCATCCTCATATAATTTGATTAATTTTCCTCGCATGATTTTATTTAATGTTATTTCATCAGTTTTTAAAGAAGTTGAAAAATAAACCAATGATTTTTCTAATCCCAACATTTGTATTAATTCTTTATTTTGCATTGATCGATGAAGTTTATGCTCAGTTAATGAAGATAAGCGATCAATTTGGCGTAAATAAATCAAATATCTTTGAGAAATCCTTAATAACAATTTCAATAAAAATCTTGTTTTCATTTCTGTATGAATACCTTTGACTTTCCCTGTAGCCATATCTTCAATGTTTAAATTTTCATATAGAGAAATTGTAATAATATATCCTTTCATTAAAACAATACCTAAAGGTAATGTTGTATACTGTAAAGTCATTTTATCATATTTACCTTCAGTTTCTTCGGCACTTGGATAATCGACAATGACTAATGTTTGATTATAGTCATCATCAAAATCAATATGTGAACTTTCTTCTTCATCCAAAGATGCCTGTACAAATTCAGGAACAACGTCTAAATTTTCAATCAAAAAATTTTTTTCTTCTTCAGTAGGTGAAATGACATTAATCCAGCATCCTGTTTCCAATGCTTCAATTTTTTTTGTTTCAGTTCCAAAAGTCTTGTAAAATTCTATCATTTTAATCCTCCTATTCTATAACAGGAGAATTTTTATTATGCCTCCTGTTATGCTTTGTTTGATATTGAAATTCGTTTCTTCATCCGGCTCCGGAGACATAATAACACCTTCTTTCTTTCCCATGCCATTATAACACAAAATATGAGAGATAGAAGCCTTAGAAAGGTAATTTTTTTGTTTTTTTAACAAAAAAAGATTTAAATTAAAAGTTTACTTTCAACTTAAATCTTATTATTCTTAAATCCAATCCGTTCCATCTTCTCTTTTTAAAATATAACGAATCATTTCAAACATTTCTTCTTTGGATTTTGATTTAACAATAAAAACATGATTACCCATTGCAGCACTTAAAGCCGCAGGAACATCTGTTTCTAAAGCAATTTGATCTCCATACTTTTCTCTAATCTGATCATAATTGTACATATACCAGATTCCCTCTCTACGACCAGTGTAAGCTACCCAATATTCACGATGAATATCATAGAAACATTCATTATATTTGATCATATCTGCCCATATCGTATATACATCAACGTTATAAGCATAATTAATCATATCTGGCATATAAGCACCTGGTGCTCTCATATTCACTTCTAAGCCTACAATATCACCCTTTTTACCAAGACCTTCTTTATCTTCATCTAATCTAAAGAACTCAAAATGATAGAAACGACTTCTTGTATCAAAAGCTTCTACAACTTTTTTTCCTATTTCATATAAATCCAATCCTTCAACAGGCTGTGAATAGAATGCAGTATCACTTAATTCATTAACATTATCCATGATAGAATTCAGCATCACATGAGATGAACAAATCAAAATATTTTTATCTTTATCAGTAACTCCATCAAAAGTTTCTACATGCCCGGGCACCATTTCCTCAATAATAAATTGAATATAAGGTGGTTTTGTCGCAAAGAAATAATCTAACTCATCATCACTTTTCAATTTATATGTTGAACTTGCCCCAACACCATTATCGGGTTTAACAATGACTGGATATCCAACTCTATTTGCAAAAGCTTTAGTTGCTAGATAGTCATCTATTTTACGATATCGTGCGGTTGGAATTCCTACAGATTTATAAACATCTTTCATTTTTGATTTATATTTCATTGGTGAAAGATCTTGAATCTTTGTTCCAGTTGTCACATTAAACTCATTTCTTAATGTTGCTTCTAATTCCAGCCAGTATTCATTTTGAGATTCAATCCAATCAATCTTTCCATAATGCCATGTAAAATATGCACAAGCTCTATATACACTTTCATAATCTTCCAAATCATCAACACGATAATATTCTGTTAAGGCAAGTTTTGTATGATATGGCAGATTTTCATAATTCTCATCGCCTATTCCTAATACACGAACTCCTCTGACTTTTAAACGATCACAAAAGTTATAGAAATATGCCGGAAAATTTGGCGAAATAAAGATCACGTTCATATTAGATCACCCTTTCTACAAAATATGGGAATTGTACTTGCCACCAATCCCAATCATGATTCACATCATATCCCCAAAAATCAATCCATGCAGGAATATCTTTATATTCAAGAAGTTCTTTCATACGTGATGTACTTCTAATCATATCATCTTCCCATGCCCCTTGCCCACAGCATAATACAATATGGCATTGACGATACATATCAACATAAGGATGGTCATAACTCATTCCATTTAAATATTGTACGGGTGAGTTACGATATAAAATATCATCATGATAATCACCAAAGAATAAATCACTATCATAATAGCCACTCAAAGCAATTGTTCCTTTAAAAATATCAGGTCTTCTAAACATAAAATTAGCGGCATGAGATGCCCCCATTGAGCAACCTGTTGTATAAATACCTTCAGCATAATTTCCATTATTTCCATAAGAATTGATTTCAAATATTCTTGGTACCAATTCATTAACAATATAATAGAAATATTGTTCAATCATATAAGTGCGATGGCGATTATCTCCCCCTTCAGCAGACCAAGATTCCTGATCAATGCTATCACAGCAGAAAAGCTGAATTCTTCCCTCATCAATAAGATGTTCAACAGTATGAACCATTCCGTTATTTTCAAAATCAAAGAATCTTCCGTTTTGTGATGGAAACACTAATATTGGTGTTCCAGCATGTCCATAAACTTTAAATTCCATATCACGCAATAAACAATCACTATATTCTTTAAACCATTCTGTTTTCATATTCTCCCTCCTATCCTAAAACATATTGAACAAAAGCATCAACTTGTTCCATATTTTCAAAACGTGCAGTATACGTAAAATTCCCCATTGCTCCACTTAGAATATCTGGCATTCTTTCACACATAACTAAATCGAAATGGTATTGAGATATAATATCTTCATGACTATGTGTGTAAGTTATACCATCCCTTCTTCCACAATATACACAATGATATGGACGATGATGATCATATTCACTATATCCTTTAGTTACCATATCTGCATAAATTTGATAGACATCTATGTCATTTGCAAAATTCATCATATCAGGAGTATATCCCCCTGGTGTACGTAAATTCACTTCTAAACCAATAATATCTCCCTTTTTCCCTAATCCTTCTTTATCTTCTAGAAGTTTAAAAAATTCCATATGGAAACATCTTCCTGCTGTATAAAAGGCTTTAACACAAGCATGTCCTGCCTGTTTTAAATCATATGTAATTTCCCTTAATGAGTAATAATACATACTACTTTGATCATTAACAACATCCATTATTGGATTTGGGAAAACATGTGATGTTTCAAAAATAATATCTTTGTCAAGATTAGCAATACCATCATATGAAATAATGAGCCCATTCACAAATTCTTCCATAATGTATTGTGTAACATGTTCTTCTTGATAAAAATTTTCTAATTCATCTTGATTAGAAATTTTATAAGTTTTAGCTGCTCCTACGCCATTATCAGGTTTCACTACAACTGGATAACCTACTTTTTCAATAAATTGTAGACCTTCATCCAAATTAGTAACAAGGTGATAACGTGCAGTCTTGACACCTGCTTCTTCATAAAATTTCTTCATTTTTGATTTGCATTTAATATCTTCAATATGATTCGTATGAATACCTGTTGTAATATTAAAATCTGTACGTAATTTAGCATCTTGTTCCAACCAGTATTCATTATTTGATTCTAGCCAGTCAATATGTCCATAATGAAAAATAAAATATCCCATTGCTTTTATCATTTCATCATAATTTTCCATTGAATAAACTTGATAATAATCATCAATAGAATTCTTTAATTCTTCGCTTAATTGATCATATGGAGTATCTGCAATTGCTAAAACAGTAACACCATTTAATTTTAATCGGTTACAAAATTGATAAAAATTTTTTGGAAAACTTGGTGATATGTATACAAAATTCATAAAATAAAATTCCCCCTTTTTATATCCTTTTTTCTATTATATCATAATAAATAAAAAAAAGAATAAAAAAAAGGCGGAACCAGAAGAAGACTGGACCGTCATGTGAACTGGCAGCGTGCTATTGTCGCAGTTGCCCACTATCTTCGCCGCTATGATGCTTAACTTCTGTGTTCGGCATGGTTACAGGTGTGTCCATCATGCCTTCGCCACCAGATCATCTGAGCACGAACGCTCAAAACTGAACAGCTTCCTTCCTCCCACTTCTTATGGCTAAGCTCTCGGTCTATTAGTATCATTCAGCTCAGCATGTCACCATGCTTGCACCCATGACCTATCTACCTCCTCGTCTTGGAGGGACCTTCCTTCCGAAGAATGGGAAGTCTCATCTTGGAGGGGGCTTCACGCTTAGATGCCTTCAGCGTTTATCCCTTCCGGACTTGGCTACCCAGCTGTGCCACTGGCGTGACAACTGGTGCACCATCGGTCCGTCCACCCCGGTCCTCTCGTACTGAGGGCAGCTCTCCTCAAACTTCCTGCGCCCACGACAGATAGGGACCGAACTGTCTCACGACGTTCTGAACCCAGCTCGCGTACCGCTTTAATGGGCGAACAGCCCAACCCTTGGAACCGACTTCAGCTCCAGGATGCGATGAGCCGACATCGAGGTGCCAAACCTCCCCGTCGATGTGAACTCTTGGGGGAGATCAGCCTGTTATCCCCAGGGTAGCTTTTATCCGTTGAGCGACGGCCCTTCCATGCGGTGCCGCCGGATCACTAAGCCCGACTTTCGTCCCTGCTCGACTCGTCTGTCTCGCAGTCAAACACCCTTCTGCCTTTGCACTCTGCGCATGGTTTCCATCCATGCTGAGGGTATCTTTGGGCGCCTCCGTTACTCTTTGGGAGGCGACCGCCCCAGTCAAACTGCCCACCTGACACTGTCCCGTCCTCAGTTCCATGAGGCCCGGTTAGAACTCCAATGCATCAAGGGTAGTATCCCAACGTCGGCTCCTCGAATACTGGCGTATCCGTATCTCAGCCTCCTACCTATCCTGTACATCATGCATCAGAGTCCAATATCAGGCTACAGTAAAGCTCCATGGGGTCTTTCCGTCTAGTCGCGGGTAACCTGCATCTTCACAGGTACTAAGACTTCACCGAGTCTACAGCCGAGACAGCGCCCAAATCGTTACGCCTTTCGTGCGGGTCAGAACTTACCTGACAAGGAATTTCGCTACCTTAGGACCGTTATAGTTACGGCCGCCGTTTACTGGGGCTTCGGTTCATGGCTTCGCTTTCGCTGACCACTCCCCTTAACCTTCCAGCACCGGGCAGGCGTCACCCCCTATACTTCGACTTGCGTCTTCGCAGAGAGCTGTGTTTTTGGTAAACAGTCGCTTGGGCCGTTTCACTGCGGCTCAGCTTCCACTGAGCACTCCTTCTCCCTAAGTTACGGAGTCATTTTGCAGAGTTCCTTAGCTATAGTTCTCTCGCTCACCTTAGGATTCTCTCCTTACCCATGTGTGTCCATTTTCGGTACGGGCAGAATGCAGTTATGCTAGAAGCTTTTCTTGGAAGCTGGCTTCAGACTCTTCTGTACTTATCGCAATGTTCCATCCGCTTCACGCCTTCGGGTTGCGCCATCCGGATTTGCCTGGATGACCCCTACCTCGCTTGCTCCAGCTATTCCGTCAGCTGGTTGTCCTAGCCTTCTCCGTCACTCCCTCGCCTGCACTCCGGTACGGGATTCTCCACCCGTTGTCCATCGACTACGCCTTTCGGCCTCGCCTTAGGTCCCGACTTACCCAGAGCGGACGAACCTTCCTCTGGAAACCTTGGGTCTCCGGTGCGTGGGATTCTCACCCACGTGCCGCTACTCACACCGGCATTCTCTCTTCCACACGCTCCACGACTCCTTACGGTATCGCTTCTTCGCTGTCTGGAACGCTCCCCTACCATTTACATCGTAAATCCATAGCTTCGGTATCATGCTTAGCCCCGGTAAATTTTCGGCGCAGAGTCATTCGACCAGTGAGCTGTTACGCACTCTTTCAAGGATGGCTGCTTCTGAGCCAACCTCCTGGTTGTCTGTACATCTCCACATCCTTTTCCACTTAGCATGTATTTGGGGACCTTAGCTGATGGTCTGGGCTGTTTCCCTCTTGACCATGGACCTTATCACCCATGGTCTGACTGCCGTCCATGTCTTCATGACATTCGGAGTTTGATTATGCTCAGTACCTCGAGATGAGGCCATCACATATTCAGTGCTCTACCTTCATGCGACTTCCTGACGACGCTAGCCCTAAAGCTATTTCGGGGAGAACCAGCTATCTCCGGGTTCGTTTGGAATTTCACCCCTAGCCACAATTCATCCGCCAACGTTTCAACGGGGGTCGGTTCGGTCCTCCATCGGGTCTTACCCCGACTTCAACCTGATCATGGCTAGATCACCCGGTTTCGGGTCTATGACATGCAACTTTCGCCCTCTTCAGACTCGCTTTCGCTTCGGCTCCGCATCCCCTGCTTAACCTCGCTCCACATCATAACTCGCCGGCTCATTCTACAAAAGGCACGCCATCACCCATTAACGGGCTCTGACTTCTTGTAAGCATATGGTTTCAGGTTCTCTTTCACTCCCCTCCCGGGGTTCTTTTCACCTTTCCCTCACGGTACTGGTCCACTATCGCTCACCAGGGAGTATTTAGCCTTTCGAGATGGTCCTCGATCCTTCCGTCAGGATTCCTCGTGTCCCGACGTACTCAGGGCCTGCCTCGCCTTCCTCCACGACTTCGGATACGGGAGTTTCACCCTCTTCGCTGCGCCTTCCCCTGCGCTTCTCCTGTCATGTCAGATAGGCTTTATCGGCACCCCTATAACCCCATCATACGATGGTTTGGGCTCCTCCGCTTTCGCTCGCCACTACTTACGGAATCGTTCTTACTTTCCTTTCCTGCAGGTACTGAGATGTTTCAGTTCCCTGCGTATCGCCTCGATTCTTCATCGATGTCATCCTCATGGATGACGGGTTCCCCCATTCGGACATCGACGGGTCCTTGCATGCTTACTGCTCGCCGTCGCGTTTCGCCGTTTGCTGCGTCCTTCTTCGCCTCCTGGTGGCCAGGCATCCGCCATACGCTCTTCTTCGCTTAACCTAAAGTGTTCTCTTTTCGTGCTTTCTTAGTTTGCAACTAGATGATTTCGACCTTCTTCCTGATCTCTTTCATCTTTCGTTTCTTCGCTTTCTTGTAGAAAGTTTGCTGTTCAGTTTTCAATGTTCCTGCCTTGAATGCATCTCTACAGATACACTCAAAACCAAACAGTATCCACATCTTCTCTTCTCCCTAGAAAGGAGGTGATCCATCCCCACGTTCCCGTAGGGATACCTTGTTACGACTTCACCCCAATCATCAGTCCCACCTTAGACAGCTCCCTCCTTGCGGTTGGGCCACCGGCTTCGGGTGTTACCAACTCTCATGGTGTGACGGGCGGTGTGTACAAGGCCCGAGAACGTATTCACCGCGACATGCTGATTCGCGATTACTAGCGATTCCAGCTTCGTGCAGTCGAGTTGCAGACTGCAGTCCGAACTGTGAACGGGTTTCTGGGTTTCGCTCCACCTCGCGGCTTCGCCTCCCTCTGATCCGTCCATTGTAGCACGTGTGTAGCCCAGGTCATAAGGGGCATGATGATTTGACGTCATCCCCGCCTTCCTCCTCCTTGCAGAGGCAGTCTCGCCAGAGTCCCCAACCTAATGCTGGCAACTGGCAACAGGGGTTGCGCTCGTTGCGGGACTTAACCCAACATCTCACGACACGAGCTGACGACAACCATGCACCACCTGTGTGAGATATATCTATCTCCCTGTCTCCAGGGCCTTTATCTCCATGTCAAGACCTGGTAAGGTTCTTCGCGTTGCTTCGAATTAAACCACATGCTCCACCGCTTGTGCGGGCCCCCGTCAATTCCTTTGAGTTTCATTCTTGCGAACGTACTACTCAGGCGGAGTGCTTATTGCGTTAACTCCAGCACTGAGGTCTGACCCCCAACACTTAGCACTCATCGTTTACGGCGTGGACTACTAGGGTATCTAATCCTATTTGCTCCCCACGCTTTCGGGACTGAGCGTCAGCTGCACCCCAGACCGCCGCCTTCGCCACTGGTGTTCCTCCATATATCTACGCATTTCACCGCTACACATGGAATTCCGCGATCCTCTGATGCTCTCTAGCTGTGCGGTTTCCACGGCTTACCGAAGTTTAGCTCCGGTCTTTCACCGCAGACCTGCACTGCCGCCTGCTCCCTCTTTACGCCCAATGATTCCGGATAACGCTCGCCACCTACGTATTACCGCGGCTGCTGGCACGTAGTTAGCCGTGGCTTCCTCATGAAGTACCGTCACGCACATGGCATTCCCTCCATCTGCCGTTCTTCCTTCATAACAGAAGTTTACATCACGAATGACTTCTTCCTTCACGCGGCGTTGCTCGGTCAGGCTTTCGCCCATTGCCGAAAATTCCCTACTGCTGCCTCCCGTAGGAGTCTGGGCCGTGTCTCAGTCCCAGTGTGGCCGTCCACCCTCTCAGGCCGGCTACGCATCGTCGCCCTGGTGAGCCGTTACCTCACCAGCTGGCTAATGCGTCATAAGCCCATCCCTGTGCTATCCCGTGGGATATTTAACATAGTCGACATGCGTCCTCTATGCCTATGCGGTCTTAGCTGCCGTTTCCAGCAGTTATCCCCCTCACAGGGGCAGGTTGCTTATGTCTTAATCACCCGTTCGCCACTCAATGCCGAAGCATTGCGTCCGACTTGCATGTATTAGGCACGCCGCCAGCGTTCATCCTGAGCCAGGATCAAACTCTCCATTGTCCTTTTCTATCTTCAGACAATTTCATGTCTTCTTGACTCTTTCTTTTTTCCTATCTTTATTGACGTGTTTACTGTTCAGTTTTCAATGTTCCTGTCGCCCTCTCTCTCGAGTGCTCATCTATAATATCATCTATTCCTCCCCTTTGCAACCCTTTTTTTTACTTTTTTTCATCTTTTCTATTTTTCACCCTTTCCATCAATGTTTTTTCTTTCTGTTTTCTTTTGTTTCCTTCATAGAAGATAAACTAGGCCCATCAATAAGCTTACCAAAAGCTGTAAAAGTTGATTGATGACAAGGGCATATCCATATTTTATCTTTTTGATCAAACTGCAAAATACATCTCATATGGGGACAATACGGAGAAAATATATGACATTTTCCAACCTTATCCTTATATACTGCTCTTAATTTACTTCCAATTCTCACAATTTTCCCTTCTTCATACGACATCTGATTCAATTCTTCATAGTGAAATCTCAAACCAATATAACCCTTATAATACGATTGAAGCAGTTCTTTTTGATACTCTTTTGCAAAGCTTATTGAAAAATATTGACAACTATATAAACTACGATAAGGATTTTGCTGATGTATAATACAATCTTTAATGAGTCTTGCTGCTACTTGAGATAAAGTCATACCCCATTTTTGAAATCCATAAATAACATATTCATGTGTATGTGGCTTTATTTCACCAATATAAGGGACTCCTCTTAAAGGAATACTGTCCATTGCATACCAATCACAACTTTTAATATCTATATATAACCCTTTTTGATTAATAGGTCGATAACTTATGGATTGATCTATACAAAGACGGCTTGAATTCCCATCATACAAACGACAATCTATATTTTCTTTTGTTTGAAACAGTTTAGCAAAATACATTCCTTTTTTGATAAATGGATACCTTGTCGCATGAACAACATATTGACATTGGATTTGATATTGACCAACTTTCACTTCAAATGCATAATGTTTTCTTTTTACCTTACTCACTTGACTATACTCATAAAACTTCACTCCACTTTTTTGACAAATTTTTACCAATTGATATAAATATTTTAATGGATGAAAAACGGCTTGATGTTTCAAACCTATTGAAGCAAGATGTTGTGAATCACTGATCGTTTCCACACGAAAAGATTTCAATATATTTTCTATCTCTTGAATAAGAGATACATATTGTGGATCATCTGTATATAAATAAGCATCATTTTCATAAAAATCACAGTCTATATGTTCTTTTTGAACAATTTCTCTTATTTCTTGAATAGCACTTTCCTGAGAAAGAAAATATAAATGTGCATAATGAATGTCATAATGTTTCTTCAATAATTGATAAATTTGCCCATGTAAAGATGTTATTTTAGCAGTTGTATGTCCACTTGTTTGAAATCCAACTTGTCCTCTTTCCACTACTACTACACGATATGGCAAATCCTTAAGCTGATATGCTAAAGAAACACCCGCTAATCCTGCTCCAATAATGACAATATCCGCCTCTAAATCTTCCGTTACCTTTTCACACTTTATAGACGATGTTGTATCTTGCCAATAAGACTGATTCATATTTCATCACCAAGTTCTATTTTACCCAGCAACTTTGATTTTAAACAAAAAAGAGAACTAATTTCTCTTTTGCTGCGGTAAAACAATCTCAATCGTTGTTCCAACATTGAGTTCGCTTTTCAAAGAAATCGTTCCCTTATAATTAGAAACAATATGTTTAACAATAGCCAGTCCCAGACCTGTTCCACCACGTTGTTTACTTCTTCCTTTATCAACACGATAAAATCTTTCAAAAACACGCCCCTGATCAGCTAACGGAATACCAATTCCTGTATCTTCTACAACAATCTTCATTCCATCACCTTGTGCTTCAATATCTACAAACACTTGACCATGATCTTTATTATATTTAATCGCATTTCCAATCAAATTATTTAATAAAGTATAAATTTGCTGGTGATTTCCCATATATGTCATCTCATCAAAGTCATATTCTATATGAATATCATGTTTAGCAATTTCTACCTCATAACTTTCAAGAACTTCATCGACAATTCCTTTCATTTTTAATGGCATAATTTCTGCCTCAATATCCATACTTTCCAATCTCGATAACATTAATATATCATTGATTAACCTCGACATACTATCCACTTCAGTTTGAATTTTTTCTAACATCATTTGTTTCTGTCTATCATTTTGGACAACTCCCTGTGCCAGTAAATCACTATAACCTCTAATTGAAGTCATTGGTGTTTTTAATTCATGCGAAACATTAGAGAAAAATTCACTACGCATTTTTTCAGCTTTTTTAGATGCTGTTATATCTACAAACAGTAAAGTTGTCCCAAAATCCACACGCGAAATATAACAAGCATAAATATTATGATCTATTTTTATTTCTACCTGCTGCTTCATGATGTTATTTTTCAAAGCCTGAATAATATCCGGAAAATAAAGATAATCAAAGATACAATCATGGACTTTCATATCTCCTAAAATAGAAGCTGCTTTTTCATTTATACTTAATATCTGGTAATCTTCATCTAACAAAACAAATCCTTCATTCATCTGTTTAAGAATTTCATCAATTTTAATTCTTTCCAGTTTCACTTGACGCATAGATTTACGTAGCCTATGTGATAAATTATAAATCGTATCAACAATGACATTAAATTCCTGATAATCATAATCTTTTAAATCAACTCTAAAATCTTTACTCATACGATCTAAACCTTCACTAATTTCAATAATAGGTTTAGAAATTGTAATTGCCAGTTTTCTTGATAAAACAAAAGCTATAAAGAAAGAAATACCACTACTTAATGCAAATGCTGGAATGAGCGAAGCCAAGTAATCAGTAATGCCATGATAAGGAATAGAAAGACGAACAATATAATCTCCTTGATTATATAAAGCTACATAAAGTGTATCTTCATGCGTTGTTTCTGATTTTCTTTGGGCATATCCTTCACCATTTTGAAGTGCTTCCTGTACCTCATTACGATTTAAATGATTTTCTGAAATTGAATCTCTCGCCGTATCTGCCACAACATTTCCTTGAAGATCAATGACACTAATACGTGTATCATCACTATATGCCAGTGGATTCAATTCATCAATCTGTTCATCAAGATTTTGACTGTAATCTAAAGCATAATCAATTAATTTTAAAGAATATAACATATCATGCTCAGTAGTATCTAAAATACTATTAGAAACAAGCATAGCTGAAATGGTACAACTGCTAAGCAAAGCAACAATTAAAATAACAATAAAATAACGGAGGATAGACTTAGTCATATTTATCCTCCTCTTTTTCAACAAAACGATACCCTACAGATCGAATTGTTTTAATATATTTTTCTCCATCATCATTCAGCTTCTTACGAAGTGATCGAATATGCACATCTAATGCTCTCGATTCACCAATAAAATCATATCCCCATATATTATTCAATAATTCATCTCTTTCTACAACACGTTCTCTATTTTCAATTAAATAAACAAGTAACTGATACTCTTTATGTGTTAAATCCATCACTTCTTGATTATGTTTAACCACATGTGTTGATTTATCAATAGACAAAGATGGTGTTCTTAAAACTTTTGACTTTGGATGAACCCTTCTTAACAATGTACGAACACGAGCACAAAGCTCTAAAACACCAAATGGCTTTGTCATATAGTCATCACTACCACTATCTAAACCATGAATCTTATCAATTTCACTATCTTTAGCACTTAAAATTAAAATCGGTATTTCTGTATTTGTTTCTCTAATCTTTTTGACTGCAGAAATGCCATCCATTTGAGGTAACATGACATCAAAAATAGCCAAATCTGGTGCATCTCTTTTAATTTCAATAATAGCATCAATCGCATTATCAAATAATGTCACTTGATAACCATTAGACTCAAGAGATAGCTTGACTATCTCCTGAATATTTTCATCATCTTCGATAACAAAGATACGTTCGTTCATTGTTATACCTCCTAAATCAATCTTTGATCATTGACAGAACCTGTTTGATTAAACTCTAGCCATTCACAAATATTTACAGCATGATCTCCTACTCTTTCCAAGTATTTCGCAATCATCAAAAAGTCAATACAATAATCAATTTTTTCACTATTCTCCTTTAGAATTTCAATAACTTCCTGTTTGACTTCTTCAAACAAAGCATCTATTTCATCATCCATACTCTTAACCAAACGAGCTGTAGATAAATCTTTTTTAATAAAAGAATCAATTGCCTCATGAACCATAATCTTTGCTTTTTTAGCCATTGTTGGAATATGCTCAACTGTTCTATAAGCATGTTCTCCTTCAAAATTCATAATAATTTCAGCAATATCTGCTGCCTGATCCCCAATTCTTTCCAAATCTGTTACAATTTTTAAAGCTGTTGTGACATTTCTTAAATCTGTCGCAATTGGTTGTTGACGTAAAATCAAATTAAAAGCTCTTGATTCCACCGTTCTTTCCATATCATTAATCAAACGGTCATTTGTAATGATTTCTTTAGCTAAAGTCTTATCTTGATGTTTAAATGCATCAATCATATTTTCAATAGCCAATTCAACAAGATGCCCCATTTTTGTTAAATCAACATTCAGTTTTTCTAATTCTTCATCAAATAATTTTCTCATCATTTTCCATACCTCCATTATATTTGTTTTTTATAAAAAACACAACTCTTAACCAAAACGACCAGTAATATAATCTTCTGTACGCTTATCCTTAGGCATTGAGAAAATGTCTTTTGTTTCACCATATTCTACCATTTCTCCAACAAGAAAGAAAGCTGTATAATCAGCAATACGTGATGCCTGTTGCATATTATGTGTTACAATCGCAATCGTATATTTATCTTTTAATTCCATCAATAATTCTTCAATCTTTAAAGTAGAAATAGGGTCTAGTGCACTTGTTGGTTCATCAAGTAAAATCACTTCAGGTTCTACTGCTAAACATCTGGCAATACATAAACGTTGTTGTTGTCCCCCTGATAAACCAAGCGCTGATGTATGCAAACGATCAGAAACTTCATCATATAAAGCTGCAGCTTTTAAACTTTTTTCAACAATTTCATCTAATTTCTTTTTATTTTTAATACCATGAATTCTTGGTCCATAAGCAATATTATCATAAATACTCATTGGAAATGGATTAGGTTGCTGAAAAACCATCCCTACTTTTTTACGTAACACTGTTGTATCAACACGTGGATCATAAATATTTTCTCCATCTAATGTAATCTCACCATCAATTTTTACATTATTCACATAATCATTCATTCTGTTTAAAGTCTTTAAGAATGTCGATTTCCCACATCCAGAAGGACCAATAAAAGCCGTTATTTTATTTTCTACAATATCTAAATTCACATCTTTCAATGCATGTTTTTCTCCATAATGAAGATTTAAATTTTTAGAACTAATTTTTACACTCATTTTTTTAACCTTCCTTAATCAATTTTATTGACATCAAATCTTTTAGAAATCCATTTTGCTAAGAAATTCAATACTAATACAACAACAATCAAAATCAACGCAATGACAAATGCGACTTCATAATTAGCTTTAGCCATCTCTAAATATAACTGAATTGTTAATGTTCCACCACTTGAGAACAAGTGTTCAAACAATCCTCTTGGTAAAGTTGATAAACTTCCAGCAGTAAAGAGTAAAGCAGCAGATTCAGCCACAATTCTTCCCATTGCTAAGATAATACCTGTTAAGATTCCGGGAATAGCACTTGGTAATAAAACTGTACGAATCATATACCATTTTGTTGCCCCAATTCCTAGTGCTGCTTCACGATAGCTTTTTGGGACAGCCTGTAAGGCAACTTGTGTGTTTCTAGAAATAATAGGTAAAATCATAATAGCTAAAGTCAAAGCCCCTGTTAAAATGGAATAACCTAATTCAAGGAAATTTCCAAAGAACAACATCCCAAACAAACCATAAATAATAGATGGTATTCCTGCTAAAACTTCTGTTGTAAATGAAATGACTTCAACAAACTTTTTATTTTTAGCATATTCATTTAAATAAATAGCTCCACCAATACTGATTGGACCTGCAATAATTAAAGTCACAACAATCATATAAACAGTATTAATAATATTAGGTAAAATACCTACTGTATTCTTTAAAATACTTGTTGTATTAACAAGATAACCAAAATCAAAACTTGGAATACCTCTGATTAAGATATAACCAATAATCACAACCAATAAACCAACAGAAATAAAAGTGGATAATTGAATGAGAAAACTCAAGATTTTATCACTTAATCTACTTTTTTTATCAAAAATACTATTTTCCATCTTCTCCACCTCGTTTTAAAATAAATGTTAAAATTAAATTAATTGCTAAAATAAAGATAAAGAGAACTAATCCAATTGTAAATAAGACTTCTCTATGTGTTCCTGAAGCATATCCCATTTCAGAAACGATACCAGTTGTTAAGAAACGAACTGAATTGAATGGTAATGGGAAATTGACTGAGTTCCCTGCCACAAGCAAGATAGCCATGGCTTCACCAATTGCACGACCAACACCTAATACAACCGCTGACATAATCCCATTTTTAGCAGCTGGTAAAACAACTTTAAAAATTGTCTGCATTTGACTTGCACCTAGCGCCAAAGAACTTTTACGATAATCATCTGGTACTGATTTTAATGATGTTTCCGTAATATTAATTAAAGTTGGTAAAATCATAATGGCTAAAACCAAAATAGCAGAAATCAAATTGGCTCCACCCGTAAACTGATGTGTTTTTGACCCAGCAAAAATCATCAACTCTAATTGATACATCAATGGATTGATAATTAAAATTCCTAATAACCCATAAACAACTGAAGGAATCCCTGCTAATAATTCAACAGCTGATTTAATAATATTTCTTACCTTTGGATTTGCAATTTCTGCTAAATTGACAGCTGTTAAAATACCAATAGGAACACCAATTAAAATTGCAAAGAATACACCAACAATTGATGTTAAAATAATGTTTAAAATCCCATATTGTGGATTGGCAGCTGTTGGTGCCCAAACATTACTAAATAAGATTTCAGTTAACCCAACCTTAAAAATAGCAGGTGTCCCTGAAACAAACATATATGCTGTAATACCAACAACGGCTACAATAGAAACAACTGCACAACAAATAAAAATAACAGAAGCTGTTTTTTCTACCATTGATTTTGTTTTTCTATTTGCAATAATACTGATTGTCTTTCTTTCCATATTTAAACCCCTTCTTTTTTATAGCTCCACAAATCAATGCTAGTGTATATCTTTTTATGTAAAAGAAATAGCAAGATTTTGTATAAAGAATGTTAAGATTATGTAAAGTATTTTATTTTTTTATTATATTTTCCACTTTTTCTTTGTTTTTAATCATTTTTCCTCTTTATTTTTTTAACCTTTTCTTTACAAACAAAAAAAGGAGGTTTCCCTCCTTGTTCATTATTTTGCTGAAACTAAACCAACTGATGAAATCACTTCTTGACCTGCATCACTGTTAATGAAATCAAATACAGCTTGAACTTGTGCAGATTGTTTACTCACTTCACCTTTTGTAGCCATAACGAATGGTCTTTGTAAAGTATATGTTCCATCTTTAATAGTTGCTTCACTTGGTGAAACACCATCTAATTGTAATGCTTTTACATCATCACTTAAAGCATCTAATGAAATATATCCAATAGCTCCTGGTGTAGATTGAACCGCAGCAGCTACTGCACCTGTTTCATTTAATGTTTGAGCTAATTGACATTGATCAGCGATATCTAAGATTTCTTCAAAAGCATCTCTTGTTCCTGAACCACTTTCACGTCCAATAACAACGATATTTTGATCAGCTCCACCAACTTCACTCCAGTTTTTAATTTTACCAGTATAAATATCTTTTAATTGTTGAGTTGTTAAATTTGAAGCTGTGTTTGCCTTATCAGTGACAATCGCGATACCATCTAAAGCAACAATGTTTTCTACTAAACCAGCTGCTTTTTCTTCATCAGTTAAAGCTCTTGAAACATCTCCAATATCAGCAGTTCCATTTGTCACTGCTTCAACACCAGCACTTGATCCTGTAAACTGAGGTTCTAATTGTAAATCTGGATAAGTTTCAACAATAGCTTCTTTTAATCCATTCACAAATTTTTCCATAGATGTTGAACCATTTAATGCAACAGTTCCACTTACATTTTCACTTCCAGCAGATCCTTCATCACTGCCACCATTACTTCCGCATCCTACTAAGCTAAAGCTTAATACACATGCTAATAATAAAGCTGAGAATTTTTTCATATTTTAACCCTTCCTTTTTTATCCTTCGTCTTTATTGACACACATAGTGTATATCTTTTTAGATAGTAGAAAAATCATATTTTTGTATAAAATTTGTTAAGATTACGTAAAAGAATTTGATTATTTATAACAATAATCTAAATAAAATCCTATTCCACCACTTAAAACGTAAACTTTCTGATATCCTCTTTGCATTAATATTCTGGCACAATTATAGGCTCTAACACCCACTGCACAATAAATGACAATAGTCTGATTTGGGTCTAATTCTTGATAACGTTTTGTCAATTCACCATAAGGAATATGGTATGAACCTTCTATATAGCCATATGCTCTTTCCTCATCTTCTCTGACATCCAGTGTTATCACCTGATCTTTTTGTTGTTGATATTCATCTGGTAACATCAACTTGACATAACCATTTTGTATATTTTCTGCTACATATCCAACCATATTCACAGCATCTTTAGCCGATGCAAATGGTGGTGCATAAGCAATATGAAGATCTTTTAAATCAGTCACTTTTCCATGATAATGAATCGCTGTTGAAATGACATCAATACGCTTGTCCACACCTTCATAACCAACAACCTGTGCCCCTAGAATTTTTTGTTGTAAATCATAAATTACTTTCATTGTAAGAGGTGTTGCACCGGGATAATATCCAGCATGTGATTTTTGTTGAATAATGACAACCTCATAATCCTGATGTCTTTTCAATCCTTGAGCCTGTAGCTGTTTTTCATTGAACCCTGTACTCGCTGCTGCCATCTTAAACACTTTAATAATACTGCTGCCAAGTGATCCTTGATAAGATTCATTGGCTCCCATTAAATGATTCGCTAAAATTCTTCCTTCTTTATTCGCTGGACCAGCTAAAGGAATCATCGTCTTTTGATGATTAATATAATGTTCAACTTCAATGACATCACCTACTGCATAGATATGAGGAATATTCGTCATCAAATGTTCATCAACAATAATACCTCCACGTTGATTACATGCAATACCTGCTTGTTTTGCCAATTCACTTTGAGGCTTAACACCTACAGAAAGAATAACCAAATCATAACTCTTTGTAAATGCATCTGTTTTCACTTGAATTTTTGAATGATCATCTTCAAAAGCCATTAATTCTGTATTTAAATAAAGATGTACACCTTTTTTATTCAAATATTTATGAATAGGCTGTACCATTTCAAAATCCAGATTATTTAAAATCTGTGCTCCTTTTTCTACAACATCTACATCTACTTTTAATTCTCTTAAATTTTCAGCCGTTTCAATGCCTACAAAACCACCACCGATAATACAAGCTGTTTGAATATTTTTTAATTCAACCATTTGTCTGATTTTCACAAAGTCTTCAATCGTCCATAATTGTTGAATATCTGGATGATCAATACCCGGTATAGTTAATCGAATGGGAGCTGATCCTGTCGCAATCACCAGCTGATCATAACTTTCCTGATATGTTGTTTCTGTAATATGATTATATACAGCAACTGTTTGATTGTCTGGATCAATGGCTTTCACTTCACTGCCAACTCTTACATCCACTTGAAAACGTTCTTTAAATAGTTCAGGAGTCATCAACAATAAATCACTTTTTTCACGAATTTCTCCAGACACATAATAAGGCAATCCACAATTAGCATAAGAAACATAATTGCCTTTTTCAAACATAATAATCTCCACATCTTTGTTTAATCTTCTCAGTCTTGCTGCTGTGGTTGCCCCTGCAGCAACACCACCAATAATAACCACTTTCATTTCTATCACCCGCCTATATTCATTGTAAATATTTTTCAATACAAAGTAAATGATTGTGCTTAAAAAGGTATTCTATGCCTAGCATAAAATACCTTTATTCTTATAAATCGCAAATACCTTTTCCTTCACCATACATACTATACCAGTCAGCATTGAAATCATCCACTGCTTTTTCTATGTTTGGATTCTTGAATATCTGCTTTAAAATTCCTACTGGTGCTGTTATCGCCTGTGCTCCATTATTCAATGCATTCTTGATCTGTTCAACACCTTTAAATGATGCTGCGACAATCTTTGTATCATAGTTATCCATGATGATACGATTTGATAACTCATAAATCAGTTCCATTGGATCAGCTCCCAAGTTCCCTATTCTATTGACATAGGGTGCAATATAGTCTGCCCCTGCGGCTAGTGCCATATATCCCTGCATTAAATCATAGACTGCTGTCGCTGTGACATGAATGTTTTCTTCCTTCAGCATTTTAATCGCTTTGATACCTTCATAAGATACAGGTACCTTGATATAAACCTGTCTGTCAATTTCTTCTAGGATTCTATGAGCTTCCTTCACCATACTGTCACAATCTTTAGAGATGACTTGAATATGCAGACTTCTATCCTTCCCAATAATTTCTCTAATTGTTCGCATATGTTCAAAGAAATCCTTTGGATTTGTCTTTTTTACTATTGAAGGATTACTCGTTACACCAACAATAGGCATATATTCTACTGCTTCTTTGATTTCATTTAAATCAACTGTATCAATAATCAATTCCATTTTCTTTTCCTCCTACAATGTTTGTTCTGTTCTTTCAATAATATCATCTTGTGTTGCTTTTGATAAAACATTAAAGAATGCTGAATAACCTGCCACACGAACAATGAGGTCTTTATGTTTTTCAGGATGTTTTTGAGCATCAATCAATGTATCTCTAGACACAACATTATATTGAACATGATAACCTTCTAAACGATTAAAGAATGTTTTCATCATCATTTCTAGTTTTTGTTTATTTTCTTCAGTTGATAACATTTGTGGTGTCACTTTCTGATTCAATAGAACACCACCTGTAATTTCATGTGTTGGTAGTTTTGATACTGATTTAAAGACAGCTGTTGGACCACTCTTATCACAACTATGAGCAGGTGAACATCCTTCAGCTAATGGTGTTTTGGCATGTCTTCCATCTGGTGTTGCCATTGTCCCAAAACCTTGTCCAACATTTGCTGAAATAGAAGAAGTTCCAGCATAACGAATACCACCAATTGGTCCTCTTCCATATCTAGTATTAGGATATTTCTTCATTTCATCAATATAAGAAGCATAAGCATCTACAACAAGTTGATCAACATCATCATTATCATTACCATATTTAGGAGCATCATTGATCAACATATGTTGAATTTTTTGTCCTTGTTCACCTGCAAAATCATGCACAATTGCATCCCATAATTCCTGTCTTGTGATTTTCTTTTCTTCATAAACAAGTTTTTTAATAGCCACTAAACTATCTGCCATATTGGCAATGCCTACCTGTAATCCAGAAATAAAATCATAAACAGCTCCACCTTCTTTGATTGTCTTTCCTCTACCAATACAATCTTCTGTTAAGGTAGAACATAAGACATCTGGAACATCTCTTTCAGAAGCCAAATCAATAGCATTTTCAACAATAACACTCATACGTGTTAATTCTCTGACAACTTGATCCCATGCTTTCATCAAATCTTCATATGTTTCCATTTCAGTAAAATATCCACATTCCTTCACAAAACGTTTACCAGAAGTCATATCTACACCATTATTCATCGCAATCAATAAAATTCTTGGGAAATTCATATAACTCATTCCTGTACAGCGATAACCCCATTTTCCTGGCACTGCTGTTTCTACGCATCCAATCGCAGAATAATTATAAGCATCTTCTTCTTTGACACCTTTTTCAATAAATGATGGAATAATGACTTCATCATTATTAAATGCAGGCATCCCTGTTCCTAGTTTCATAACTTCAATCGCTTCATCAAAGAAATCCTGATTGATATGCGCATGATATCTGACAGTCAGATTAGGTTGTGGTAATCTTGTTTGAGCTACTGATTTTAAAACTAAAAATGAAAGTTTATTCACAGCATCTTTTTGATCTGGGGTCTGTCCTCCAATAGTCACATTTTGATACATTGGACTTCCAGCACTTGAAAATGTATGAGCTTGACTACGGACTTTATTAATCGTTAATGTTTTGATCCATAAATTTGTCAGTAATTCAACAGCTTCATCTTCATTAATCATGTGATTATCTAAATCATGTTTTAAATAAGGATACATATATTGGTCAAAACGTCCATAAGATAAAGAATGTCCATTAGATTCAATCTGTAAAATTAATTGAATAAACCATACAGATTGAATCGCTTCATGAAATGTTTGAGCAGGTTGATATGGAACTTTTGCACAAATACGACTGATTTCTAATAATTCTTCTTTTCTTTTTCCTGTTTCTTTTTGAGCTTTTTCTTTCGCTAAAAGACTAAAACGATTGGCAAAAGTTCTCACAGCTTCAATTACAATCAATACAGCTTTATAGAATTGATACTTATTAAGATTTTCAGGAACACATAAGTCCAAATCTCTAAGAATGTCTAAAACTCTTTCTTCATAACCTTTTAATCCTATTTCCAGAACTTTTTGATAGTCAACAGCTAAATGTGCATCTCCAGAGTTTAATTTTCCTTCCATCCCAAAAAATCCCGTTTCCATAAAAACACTGACTTCTTCAGGAAGTAAAGCTTCTCCTTTTGCTCTTAAATTATTATTTTCCCAAAATGGTGCAATCCTTTTTAATGCTTCTTTTGTTTCTTCTGTAATATAGAAAACATCACCGTCTCTTTTTTCAAAAGTGTCCAATTCCTCAATAACAAATTTCATTGTATATTCAGGAAAAATAGGCGCATCTTTATTAGAAGATGCCTGATTTCCAACAATCAAAGTTTCATCTTCAATATAAATAGACATCTTTTCCAATATATTCTTTAACATATAGGCACGTTTCATAACCGGTGTCTGATTTTTATACTTTTCATAAGCTTCTGTGACAAGCAATGCACGTTGGGCATCAATATAAGGTTTCTTATCAAGCACTGCTTCTCTAAAATGACTCATACGTGGTGTTAAATCACCAAAATGTTCTACATTCTTCATCTTTCTTCTCCTTTTTATTTCATTTGAAAGTTTTTATATTTCATTTTCAATTATATATTATCATACATTTATTTAAAGTCAATATTTATTTAAACAAAACAGCAATATCTTTCATATGAAACTTTTTATTTACTATCATCAATATATATGTTAACATATATTCAAAGGAGAGAAATTATGACAAAAGGTATCATTTTTAACATTCAAAAATTTAGTATTCATGATGGACCGGGCATTCGTACAACTGTCTTTTTAAAAGGATGTCCTTTAAGATGTCAGTGGTGTTCTAACCCTGAATCACAAAATCCAGATATTCAAATCCTATATAATCATCAGACATGCCTACATTGTTTGCATTGTATCAGTGTCTGCCCACAACACGCTATTTCCTATAACAATGAACATATCCATATTGATTTTCAAAAATGTATAGGATGTTTACAATGTACACAACAATGCCCTTCACATTCATTAACATGTGAAGGTGAATATCAGGAAGTGCAAGAAATTGTTCGTATCTGTAAACAGGATCTTCCTTTTTATGAAGAATCCAATGGTGGCGTTACGATTTCTGGTGGTGAAGGTATGGGACAGCCACAGTTTGTAGAAGCTTTACTTCAAGCTTTAAAAGCAGAAAAGATACATGTTGCGATTGAAACAACTGGTTATATCCAAGAAGACATTTTTCATCAATTAGCTCCACAATTTGATTTATTACTCTTTGATGTCAAACATTATGATAGTCACCAGCACCTTTTCAAAACAGGTGTTCCTAATGAACTCATTATTCAAAATTTAACATGGGCTATTCAGCAAGGCATTGATGTATTACCACGTATTCCTGTCATACCAGATTTTAATTGTACATTAGAAGATGCTGAAGGTTTCGTGAAATTATTTCAAAAAACAGGAATCAAACGTGTACAGTTATTACCTTTTCATCAATTTGGAGAAAAGAAATATGAAATGTTGAATCAAGAATATCTTTATCAAAATAAAAAAGCCCTCCATCCTGAGGACTTAAAAGATTATCAACAAATTTTTATTAATCATAACATAGATTGTTTTATTTAGGAGCATAGCTCCTTTTTTATACCTTTTTTACAATAATATTTTGACTTTGTAGATAGTCTTCACTATCCAATGGAATTTGTTGATCTGTCACAACATATGATACTTGATCCGTTGGTAAAAGATTAACCAATCCCACCTGTTGAAACTTTGATGATTCTGTAATTACAATCACATGTTGTGCCTGTTTTGCCATATCTCTTACTGTTTCACTACGCATATAATCATTCCCTGTAAAACCAGATGTTTTTGAAAAACCATCAGCTCCAATAAAGAACTTATCCACAAAAAAGGCTTCAACACATTTACGTGTCATCGGTCCAACACAAACTTGTGCTTCTTTTTGATATTCTCCACCAAGCAAAATGATACGCACCTGTGGATATTGACGAATATAATCAGCAATAAATGAAGAATTGGATATAATCGTTACATCTTTTTTACTGGCAGCTATCTCTTGTGCCAATAAAGCACAACAAGAGCCCGATTCAATCATAATTGTTTCTCCATCTTCAATCAGTTCACAGGCAAGTTTTGCCAGTTTTTGTTTAATATCATAATGATAAGCCAATCTGTTATTCATATCATCTTGACCATTCAATGTCGCAAATCCATGAGCCCTTATGATAAGCCCTTTTTTTTCTAATAAATCCAAATCTTTACGAATTGTCACTTGCGAAACTTTTAATAACTGTGAAAATTCATTCACATCAACTTTTTTTCTTTCTGTTAATAATTCTAATATTTTTGTCTGTCTGATTTCCATTTTTTTCATTTCTATCACCTTTATACCTAGATTATCACATCTAAATTTCAAACGCAACTTTATCACAAAAGAAAAAAAGTAATCCGAAGATTACTTTATACACATAAAGTGCTTTTGAAAGAATAGAAAATCATCATAGTTAAGTATGTCTAGATTTCAATCTGGCTTTTGATGAATAGGAGTATGAGGGAAACTATTTTGATTCTTCTTATTCCTTTCAATTCTTTATATATCTTTTACACGCTTAGATATATCAGTTAGCTATAACTAACTCTATATTCAGTATACTCTTTTTTACACTTTTGTCAATAGATTTCAATAAAATTATACCCCTATCATTTTCTTTTTTAACCATTGTATATCATTATTTTGAATATATACTTGTTCATTTATTAATCCGATTTGAGGATGAATGCCATCATCCATATGAAAATCTGATCCCATTGTATAAAGCAAATGATTCTTCAAAGCAAAATTCTTCCATTTTTCGATATCATTAATCTTATTATTTTTTTGATCTATATACATATAAATAGCCTCTATTCCATCAGCATTCATCTCTTTAACAAGATGGGTTATAGATTCTACATTGATATGATCTTCATGTTCATAACAGACAGGATGTGCTAATACAACTATTCCACCCGCTTCTTTAATCAACTGACTTGCTTCCATAGGCGTTATAGATTCCTTTTTCACATAAGCTGGACATCCCTCATTCATTAAAGTTTCAATAAATTCACCACGTTGAGGAATATATCCAAAATCATGAAGCAATAATTTTTCATTCTCTTTATTTTGTACAATATGACTTGCAATATGTGCTTTCGTCACTATCTTAAATTGACTTAATTCATCAACATAAACAATATACCCTAACTCCTCTAACTTTTTTGAAACTTCCTTTAAATAAATATGTCTTGCATTTTTTAATGTATAAAGTTTTTCATTAAGCTTTGAGTTATGAATATCAAATTGATACCCTAACACATGAAATCCTGTTCCTTGATAATGTGTCGATATTTCCACTCCATAAACAACTGAAATATCTTTTTTTCTGGCATAATCCAAAAAAGAAGGTGTATAAGCATCAATGCAATCATGATCAGTAATAGATATCATATCAACATGATTTTCCTTCGCTTGATCAACAATTTCAAAAGGTGTTAGCACTCCATCAGAACAACAAGAATGTATATGCAAATCAATGAATCCCATCACAATCACCCCTATACATCATACTCATGAATAAGTTTATATTTCAAGTCAAATATTTTTATATCTATATATCATCTTATAATAATCATTTCTATAATTAAAGAGGTTTTTTCATTTGAAAATGTTATAATAGGATAAGAAATGAGGTGATGTTATGTATAAAAATAAGTTTTATTTTTTTATAGAGTTTATAATCGGTTTTATTCTCCTATTGATAAGTTTATTTATCCTTTTTCACCCTTCAATGATGATTTTTTCTATGAGAATTCTTGGAATCATTATATTATTCAATGGATTATATATGGTATGGAAACAAAGAAATAACAAAACTGGAATTATATTATCCCTTTTTGTAGGCATCATTCTTTCTCTCTTTCCTGCTTTACCTTTTACCCTATTTGTCTTTCTTTTTGCATTTTATATATGTATCAAGGGTTTATCTCAATTTATCACTTACTACTTATATAAACAAAACCATATTTCCTATCGTTTTATTATTTTATTATCAAGTTTATTTTTAATGAACTTTGGTTTCACTTATCTTCTATCACCCTATCTTCACCTTTATCAAACAAGTCTAATCATTTGCATTTATCTCATTTATCTAGCACTTTCTTTTATTTTAAAAGGAATCAGAGAAATCATAGGTGAAAACAGACAAAATCAAATAAAACGAAGAATCCATGTATCACTTCCTGTTATTTTAAATGCTCTTATTCCTAGAATCATGATTGATTATATCAACGAAAAACTAGAAACACCTTCTTTCATACATACAGATGGTCACAATATAGATTTAACAGTTTTTATCCACGTCAGTAAAAATGGATTTGGGGCCGTTGGGCATGTTGATATATCTTATCAAAATATTGTTTATGCATATGGTGCTTATGATGATTTATCTAATCACTTATTAGGAGCTATTGGTGATGGTGTATTATTTGAAGTTAATGAATCATCTTATATTGATTTCTGTTTAAAAGATGATCCTCAAAGTGTTATCTTCGCATATACTCTCCAATTAAATCATCAACAGACACAATTAATTGAAAACAATCTTCAATCATTAAAACAACAACTGCTTCCTTTTGAACTCACACACCATCAGCATACATATGCCAAAAGACTTCAAGAATATACTCATGCTCAATTTTATAAATTTAAAAAAGGTCGTTTTCAAAAATATTTTGTTTTGACAACCAATTGTGTTCTTTTAGCTGATTCCATCATTGGAACATCAGGCATAGATATTATTGGTATTAATGGCATGATTTCACCCGGTAGTTATTATACCTATTTTGAAGAAGAAGCACGTAAAGAATATTCAAGAGTTTATCAAAAGAAAATATATGCTTCTTCATCTTATCATTTATAAAATATTAAGAATTTATTTAAACATTTTCAATTAGTGTATGACATAATGTAAAAGCGAGGTGATTTTGATGGTTAAGAAAAAAAGAATGAATAAAAAACCTGTTCTTGTTATGGTGGTGATTTTGATGTTAATAAGTCTAGGTTCTTTCTGTATTGCTTCTACACATCAAAATGATGTTGAAGCCTACCAGGTTGAAGGTCTACCCATTCAACATCAATTTCTCACAATCAATCCTTATTCTAGAAGTGGAAAGTCTTTACATCGTGTCAATGGGATTGTTATTCATTATACTGCAAATCCCGGTTCAACCGCTAAAAACAATAGAAACTACTTTGAAAATCTAAGATATACAAAAACAACATCTGTTTCCAGTCATTTCATTATTGGCTTAGATGGTGAAATCATTCAATGTATTCCTCTTAATGAGATTGCCTATGCTTCCAATAATCGTAATCGAGATACGATTTCTATTGAATGCTGTCACCCTGATGAAAGTGGAAAATTCAATGAAGAAACATATAACTCTCTTGTTAAACTTGTCCGTGCATTAATGAAAACTTATCACTTACAAAGTCAAGATGTAATAAGACATTATGATGTGACTGGTAAAATATGTCCAAAATATTTTGTTGAGCATGAAGATCAATGGAAGGAATTTTTAAATACACTCTAAAGGATGGTGATTGAAATGACATTAGAAGAAGATATCTTTCAAAAAACAAAAATAAACTATGACAAATTAATATCTTATGGATTTCATAAACAATCACATCAATACATTTATGTACAAGATATATTTGATCATACATTTCAAGTTATCATTATTATTCAAGACAATGATAGTGTACAAGGACATATCATTGATTTAGCTTTTCAAGAAGAATATACAAACTATCGCATAAAAACACAGGGCGAATTTGTTTCTAAAGTGCGTCAAGAGTTTATGAATATTTTAAATGATATTAAAGAACAATGTACATCTCCCCAATATTTTCTATATCCCCAATCTAATCGTATTGCTCAATATATTATTGAAAAATATCATGAATATCCTGAATTTCTTTGGGATAGTGATCCACAATATGGTGTATTTAGGCATCAAAGCAATCAAAAATGGTATGCTTTGATTATGAACATCAATAAAAATAAATTAGATTCTGATAATCAAGACATAGAAATTGTGAATTTAAAATTAAAAGAAGATCATATTCAACAACTTCTTCACCAAAAAGGATTTTACAGAGCATACCATATGAATAAACAAAAATGGATTTCTATTATCTTGGATGATACATTATCCGATTATGAAATTATTCAACATATTGATGAAAGTTATCAATTGACTCAATCTATTCATGAATGGATTATACCGGTTAATCCTCAAAACGATGATATTTTTCATTGTTTTAATCATACTGATACAATCCTATGGCAACAATTTCCACATATACGAAAAGATGATTGGGTTTATGTCTATGTCAATAAGCCTTATAATTATCTTCTTTACCAATGTCAGGTCATAGAAACAGATATACTTGATAATCATCACAATTATCTTATGAAAATAAAGCATACATATACTTATACCCCAGAAGAATATCCTTTCCATAAACTCAAAGATTATGGTATCAAAACAATCAAAAATGCAAGAAAAATAACATCACGACTTCATCAAAGACTACATCAATAAATAAGAGGTTTTCCTACTGAAACCTCTTATTTTTACATATGTTGATGAATTAAACTCTCTAATTCCAATATAGCTGAATCTTGTAAAAAAGAACCATATCTAAATAAACTAAAACCTTTATATCCATGTTCATATAATATTTGAACTTGTGAAGAAATATTATCTGTACGATTTTGCCAGCCATAATCTTCATCTTCTCCATTTCCTGCACGATACAATGCTAAACCGGCATACAATATGACACTTTGATGTCTTGGTATATCAGCAAATTGTTGACATCGTTGAGTAAACATTGCTTCATTTCCTTCTCCATATTGATCACTCCAATAAATCTGAGGCATCAAATAATCGATATATCCTTCTTCACTTAGCCATGTATCAATATCTGCACCATCACTGATACAGTTTTCATAATTTCCTTGTGGACTAATGCCAAACACAACATGATCATCAATAGATTTAATTGTTTGATAAACATCTTGTATAAGCATATTGACATAATCCATACGTTGATTTTGAGTTGTTCCATCATGTGTTCCAGCGACATAAAAATAATCATCAAAATGAATTCCATCAACATCATAATTTTCAACAATTTCACGAACACCATCAACAATATAATCTCTTACTGATTGACTGGCAGGATTGAAAATATATTGATATGTTGCATATCCAATGGTTTGACTGGCATCTTCCAGCCATTGATGATGGGGTGATTCATTAAGAAATTGTTCAAAACTTTCTCGATTCAATGAGATACGATAAGGATTAACCCATGCTTCAATGCTCATATCATTTTGATGAGCAATATCTATCATTGATTGTAAAGGATCAAATGATAAACTCTCTTGATGTGTAATGACTTTTGAAACCGGAAAGAGCTTTGAATCATATAAAGCATCACTAAAAGCTCTCACTTGAACAATGACTGTATTCATATGATATTTTTTTATATTTTCAATGGCTTGTGAAAAATCTTTTTCAAAGTCTTTTTGTGACTTATAAGAAAACTGTTCTAAATCTCCATAAGAAAACCAGACAGCTCTTTTATCAAAAGATAATAAAGAACATGGTGGATGGGGAATAAAAATATAAATCAATACACATATACATAATAATATGATAATCACAAAAAGACTGTGTTTTTTCTTTTTCAAAAGAACATCACCTCATTGATTATATTCAAGAATTTTATATTAAATCCTCTTTTGTTGTAATTTTTTTATTTTCATAATCACCTAAAACCATATAAACTTTTTCATCTGTAAAGTTTTCAACCATTTGTGCATCATCTGTTGCCTGAAAATTTTGTTGAATAGCTTTGGTATACGCATCTAAAATAAGTTTTGTATCAAATGCCTGTGGTGTTTGAGCTTGCATAAGTTCCTTTCTATTTAAAGTTTCTATCACAACATCATCAACAACTCTTTTAATTGTATCTTTACAAGGCACCATAACTAGACAAGCCTTATGTGTTTTTAAGCACACTAATAAATCATCAATCTGTTGTTTTTTCACATAAGGTCTGGCACCATCATGAATGAAAACATATTTACTTTGAACACGTTGTAAACCTGCATAAACACTATCCTGTCGTTCTTTTCCACCGTCCACAAATTCAATACGTGAATCATGAGATAACTTTATAAAGTCCTCCCTTTCTTCTGGTCTAGTCACAACGATAATTTGTTGACAACGTACATCTTGAATAAAAACTTCCAATGTCATTTCATAAACAGTTTGACCTTGAAAAGTATAAAACATTTTATTATAACTTAAACCTGTTCTTTTTCCTTGTCCTGCACACAAAATAATAACACTATACATAAAACCATCCTCTTTTCTTTCATCCATTGATATTATCATACCATAGATATGTTAAAAGAGCCACCTTAGTAGCTCTTTACAACTTGTACATAATATTCTTGATAATTTTGAGAGTCTTGTCCAATACAAACTGCCATTTTCCCCAGTTCTACAATATTGTCCATATCTATATTCCATATTGCTAAATCTTCATATCCTAGAGTAATTGTTACTGTAGAAAAAGTTTGATGGGGAACAAATACTTTTTGAAAACCTTTTAGTTCTAACACTCTTGAAACGATACTAGATTGAATATGTTTAATATAAACTTGAACTACATCTTCTCCATCCATATGACCAGTATTGTATACATCTAATGATATTGTTAGACCATGTTCTTTTAATTCCTGTATAGTTATTTGAGATGGTAATGATATATTTCGGTAATCAAAAGTCGTATAACTCATTCCATAGCCAAAAGGGAAACGAGGTCCTGATGGTAAATCAATATAATCTTTTTGTGCACCATTATGTTTATGATTATAATAACATGGAAGTGCTCCAACATGACGAGGAACCGATACACTTAAATGTCCACTAGGATTATAATCTCCAAATAATACATCTCCTATCCCATCGCCACCTCTTGATCCAGGATAAAAACTTGATATAACAGCTTTTGAATAATTGAAAACATCTTCAATAACATGAACTCTTCCTTGAATTAATACAGTGACAATGTTTTTATTGACTTTACTTATTTCTTGTATAAGTTTGTTTTGGTATCCTTCCAATTCCAGAGAAGCTAAATCAATATTTTCTCCACAGTTCATTTCATTTTCATTTTGAATCCTCAATGCTCCATTATTTTCAAAAGCATTTTGGTATAAACGAGTACTATTGCCACCTAATACCAGTACAACAACATCTGCTTGCTTAGCTATCTTTAATGTTTCTTCTAAGTTTTCAAACTGATTTTTTCGTGTTGTACAACCTAAAGCATAGCTAACATTTTTAGCTTTTTTACAGATACCTTGATAAACTGTCACAATATCTTGTGGATTCTGATAAGCTGTATAATCACCTAATTGATTTAAATAATGGTGAGCATTAGGTCCAATAACAGCTATTTTAGAAGATTTATCTAATGGTAAAATTTGTTGTTCATTTTTTAATAGCACCTGACATTCTCTGGCACTTTGAAGCAACAGTTCATCACTTTGTGGTAAAGAGATTTTCTTTCTTTCTGATTGAAAAAGACCTAGTCTTTCTTTTAATTTTAAAATTCTCTCAACAGCAGCATCTAATTCTTTTTCATCTAAATAACCTTCTTCAATAGCCTTATCAAGCTTTGTATACACTTGATCCCATAAGCTTAGATCAACACCTGCTTTCAAAGCTAAACTTCCCATTTTTAAAGGATTATCATCTAATAAAAGCAATCTATCCAGTGCACATCCATCAGCCATAACAATACCATCAAAACCATATTCATTTCTTAAAATTTGATTCAGCAAATTCTTATTGATATGACATGGAATACCATCAATTTCATTATAGGCAGCCATGACCCCTTTTGCTCCTGCTTTTACAGCTGCTTTCACAGGTGGTAAATGGATTTCTCTTAATTCTCTAGGACCAATTTTAGCAGCATCTGAATTATGACCACCTTCACAAGCTCCCTGTGCACATAAATGTTTCACAACAACACTCACACCATTATCATCTTTTTCAAAGCCTTTAACAGCACTCTCTGTCATTCTTGAAGTCAAATATGCATCTTCACTAAAGCATTCTTCACTTCTTCCCCAACGTGGATCTCTTAGGACATCAAATCCTGTAAACAATGCAAGATTTCCACCTTTTGCGGCAAGTTCTTGACTCACATGACATGCTATTTTTTCCATCAAATCTGGATTCCATGACATTCCCATTGCTAGCTGGGTAGGAAAAACAGGGCTTTGTAAAGCCATATGACCATGAACACATTCTTCAGTAATCAATGCCGGTATTTGAAAACGAGAATGTTTTTTTATATAATCTTGAATCATTTGAATCACTTGATAACTTTCTTCTCTGTTAATTCCATTATTTTCGTCTATCTGTGACCATGCATCTGCCCTCATAATGCCATAGATAGCTCCTATTCCACCATATTCTTTAACATGTTTCTTAAATAAATCAGTTAATTCAAAGTGATCTCCTATTTTTTTATAACATTGCCACCCATATAAATGTTGATTTAATTGACCAACCTTTTCTTTTAAAGTCATTTGTTTAACAATATTTTCTACCATTTTCTTTCCTCATTTAATTATAAATATTTCTTGCTATATAAATGTTGATTGACTAATTCACGTAATAAATACTCAATAGCTAAATGCATATGTAAACGTGAATCTATATCATATCCTTCATCCTTTGATACGGAAACATTCATTGTATAATCAGATAATTTAGACATAGATGAATGAATCTGTTCAGAAATCAGTAACATCTTACAACCATTCATTTTTGCAATCTTCATAACATCAATAATATCTTTTGTTTCACCACCACGTGATATCACTATCACAAAGTCTTGAGTTGTTAAATTATTAGCTTCCAAATACAAAAACCAACTATCGTCTGGATAGATTGTTCTAATTCCAAACAGACTTAATTTTACAGCCAATATTTTAGCAACATATTTATTCATTCCTGAAGAACATATGAGAACACTTTTAGCATGTACAATATCATCAATTGCTTGACTAATATCCAAATGTCGTAACATTGACATTGTATCTTTAATTTCTTTTTCTATACTGTCACAAGTATTTTCACATTTTGAAGTCAACTCATATTGATCTCTACGATGATAGAGAAGATCATAACGAAAATCCATAAAAGTTTTATAATTGAGTTTTTTCACCATTCTAAAAATTGTTGTTGTTGAAACATTTAATGTTTCTGATAATGATGATATTGTTAAGTTAGGCTGTAAATTTTGAAAGCTTAATAGTTTATGAAAGCATTCTACTTCCAACTCAGTTAATTGATTACCAAATTCTTGAAAATTCTTAATAAGACTCATTTTTATCAATCCTTCCATATGAAAATAGAGTAGAAAATCTACTCTATTATAACAGTTATGAAAGTATTTGACATCATGCTTTTAATACAAATTTTGCCATCTTTATTGATAAGTTCTTCCTGCTTTTCTTCCTGTGCCGTAGCAAGATAACATTTCTTATCTGCATCTATAGAAAGAATAACATTTTCAATATCCTCATTTCTATTATTAAGAATACGAATAACTGAAGCTTGTCCTGACTCTGCTTTTTTATACGCCATCAATTCAACTCTAGAATCTAAATCTATATTTTCATATCTCCAAGCTAAATTTTGATTTTGTTGACGACTAATATCATTAAGATAACGTGATTGTACAGGAGTATTTAAAACTTCGGCATTGCGTACAAGCATTGACATTTGATGACTTTCTCCAAAGAAAAGTGAATATTCACTTGTTATTTTTTTATCTAAAAGTTGTGATGATGGTGTATCCATACGATAACCAGAAGATCTTCCTGGTCTAATTAAAAGATCTGCTTTACCAAATTTTCCAACACTTCTTAAAAGTGTTAAACAAATTTTTTGATTATCTTCTACCTCATATTCAAGCGGTCCGCGACTGATCATAGCCATAATAGACTTATCATGATTGAGTTTTACAAATCTTTGCATTGCATAAATTGGTAAAACAAATTCAGTTGCTCCATTATCAAGACCTTTTTGGTTTGTTATAACATTATCTCTTATAATTGTTCCAAATTGATCCTGACTGCAGTTTTGATGAGAAGTATAAATATCATCAAAAGTAACTCTTACAATATGATCACATGAATGATTATCAATTGTTGTTTCAAAATCAATTGTTTGACTATTTGCTTTTAATGAGATATCTGTCACAATACATAAAGCTACCTTTTCATCACTACGATGATGATTAATAACCTTCTCAGGTACTTTCACATTAAAAGTCAGACGATATTTAGCTTCTATTGAAGATGCTTCAATGAGTTCAACAGTTGGTTTTGTATCATTAATTCTGATTTCTTTATCATCTATACAAGGTGAATAATTATATTCATCACCATCATCACCTTTTTCAACAAGGGTATGAAGACGATGATATGTTTCACCTGTTAATTGATTTGTCACTGTTAAAGTTCCATCTTCTTCAATATTCATTGATAAATACTTATTTTTAGCTCCACAATCTGTAATGACAACATCACCTTGTAAAGTTTTTTCTGTCTTTTCTTTAAAACATACTTTTAAGATTTCATACCCCATTGCTGGTAAGAAAGATGTATCAATTTTTAATTGAATTTTAAACTTCGTTCCTTCTAGAACCTCACCAGAATCATGGAAATTTTCCATACCATTATAGTATTCAATATCATGGCATGTTTCTTTTATTTCATTCATTAACTGGTAAGGAACAATTGTTCCATCTTGACGTTTTAATACAAAATCTTTATCTTTAACAATCATGCTCACAAACGCATAATCTTGTCTAGCATATGGTAAAGTATTAAACAATACAAGAATATCTTCATTATCTTGAAGTTCACTTAAATCTACTTTTTCAGCTAAGAATCTAAAGTTCATCCAAATCAATTCGTTTAATCCATGACGTAAATTCAACAAACGATTTTCAACTGTATGATTGATACTATCTGGAGATGAACTATAAATGGAATCATGGAATTGATTTTTAAAGATAATTTTCCAGAAATAATTCACAAGTTCTTGATCACAATACCCACCTAATGATCTTGTAATACTGATCATTGGTTCAACAACTTTTGCCATCAATGTTTCATAATATCGCATAGCATTTTTTATATCTATACGTGTAGATGTAATTCCAGCATGAATACGACCTAAAGCAGCACTTCTAGCTTCACCCTCATAAACAGTTAGTTCATGATTATTTTGTTTTGCAGTTTTTAAAATAGTATCTAAAAATTCTTCTGGATTTGTCATTTGACATGGATATTGATCGTTTTTCAATTTTTCTATCATCTGAGAAGAATGACGTCTAGGAAAAGCATAATCGCTTCCTAACATGAATAGAATTTCCCCATCTTTATAACGTTCTTTTAATTTAGGAAGAAAGTTTTCCATATCCTTTTTAACATCTTCGTAATTTTCAGGAAATCCACGATAATGTCCATATCCTAAGGCAAAGTGAACTGATGGTAAAACAGTATCTCCATTCCCTTTCCATAAAAACAATGAATCTTCTAATGTATCATAATCAAATCCTCGCCATGCAAAGATACCTTTCATTCCAATTTGTTTAAAAAGGTAAGGTGTTACTTTATTTTGACCAAAAGCATCTGGCACCCATCCAACTTGCATACAATGACCTAGTGATTTTGCATATTGACTTCCAATAATAAGGTTTCTTAATAATGCTTCGCCAGAAGGTATAATCATATCTGGCTGAACATACCAAGGACCTATAAATAATTTTTGAGCTTTAACCAATCTTGCAATACGTTCTTTTTGAAATGGTTTAATTGCAAGATAATCTTCTAATGCAGCTGTTTGTCCATCAAATGTAAAACATTTCATTTGTGGATCATTTTCTAACATATCAATCAATCTATCAAAATAATAACACAATTTAATACGTGAAGCATCAGTTGAACGTAGCCATTCTCTATCCCAATGAACATGGGGAATAAAATGAATATTATTCAAGTGTGACACCTTCATTCTGAGCTTCAATACTATTTTGTTTAATTTGTAGTTTTACAAATGGATAATATAAGATTAAATCAACAATAAACAATACAATACATAAGATAACTGGACTGATTGTAAATGCACCTAATACCCATGCGTTAACAAAGATAGGTTCAACTCCAGAATTTAAAACAACTAAATGATTAACCCATCCCCATGAAGTTGCAAAATAACCAATAATTGCATTGATAACAGGAACAAAAACAAATGGTAAGAACATAATAGGATTTAATACGATTGGCAAACCAAATGTTACTGGTTCATTAATACCAAATAATCCTGGAATAATGGCTACTTTACCAATAGATCTTTCTGCAGAACCTTTTTTACCTAATACCAATAACAAGACAACAAGAGCCAATGTTGAACCAGATCCTCCAATCATGGCATAAACATTACATAGTGTATTTGGAGCAACTTGTGTAATTCCATCAAAAGATCCTGTTTCCACATACATTTGAATGTGTTCATAGAAGATTGGCATCCATAAAACTGAGATTAATCCCCACATAATTGAGAATCCGTGAACACCAAAGAACCATAATAATTGCATAATAATGATAACCAAAATAACAGCTGGTAATCCTGTACCAATACCATTTAATGGTGAAATAATAAATTCAGTAATTAATGCCTGTAATGAAGCATAACCACAAAGTACAACAACTTCTTTAATAACTGAGAAAATAACCATAATTACAAAAAATGGAATAATAGATAAAAATGAATTTAAAACCATTGGTGGAACTTGTCCTGGTAATTTAATTGTATATTTAGAATTAACTAAATGATAGTATAAGAATGATGAAGCTAAACCAATAATCATCCCTGTAAACATACCTTCATAATTGAAGAAATTAATTTGGAATGCTGTAATTGTTGAATCACCAACATCAATAGCATTTGGAATTGTAGCAATATAAGCAATAAGTGAAACAATACAAGCAACTAGTGGAACACATTTATCACCTGTTTTATTTGCTCTTAACTGATTAGAATAATTGTAAGATGAAGCCAATACAACAACTAAACCAGTCATACCCATAGCGACTGTATTAATATTTGCGAAAGCATTAATAATACTTCCTAAGATTCCATCTAAAGGAATTCCCCATTCACCAAACCAATAATTAGCTTGTTGACTCACTAAACCTGCAAGAGATCCAACAACAGTAAATGGACTCGTTAAGATACATGCGTCTTTAATCGCATTTAATAACTTGTTTGAAGTAACTTTGTCAGATAGTGGCATAAGATACTTCTCTAAAAATGACATAATTAATTTCATATTTTTTCCTCCTCAACAACAATAAGTATACAGAAAGCACTTTCAAATAGAAATTACAAAACCTGTAATATTTTTACAGATTTCCACAAAAAAATAAGAGGCTGTTACCTCTTAGAAATACACTTTCATAATCAGTTCTGCAAATAAAGAGTTTGCCCAACAAAACCATGGTCTTGTATATTGGCTATCATCATTGACGTCAAAACTTTCATGACAATATCTTGTATCACCTGTATTATTCACAATCATATCAATAAGTGTTTGAATTTCTTGTTCATCATTTGATGTCAATGCCTGCATTGTTAAAGCGATTGGCCATACATATTCTTTCCATGTATGTGGTGAACCAATGCCTTTGGCTTTTGTCCCTTCATAATAATAAGGATTATCATGACTTAAAATAAAACGTCTTGTATTTTGATAAATCTCATTATCTTCATTACAGTATCCTAAATATGGTAAAGATAATAAGCTTGGGACATTTGCATCATCCATTAAAACATGATTTCCATATCCATCTGTTTCATAAGCATAGATTTTCCCATATTTTGGATGAACATATGTTCCAAACAATTCAATTCCATAATCAATCTCAAATTTCAAATCTTGAATACGTTCTTCCAAATATTCATCATGATAAATATCTTTAACAATTTCTTGTAAGTAAGATAAAATCACACTGCAAAACATATTACCGGGAATATTATAATTCAAGGCACAGGCATCATCACTTGGACGAAATGCACTCCAAATCATCCCTGTATATCTTGTATCAAAACCATGTCCATGATTTTGTAAAGTTTCCGTTTTTCTTAAATTCCATACTTTTGCCATATCTCTTTCAAAAGTATAACTTGATTTTTGACTATGGTATTGCTCAGTTTCAAAAACATCCAAAATTGTTTGAATAAAATGAAGATATTGTTTATCAAAAATCGTATCATCATTTGTTTCTTTCAAATATAGATAAGCCAACTGAACAGGATAGCACAATGAATCCAATTCAAATTTTCTTTCCCATACATAAGGTTTCATAATTGTTGTATCGTGATATTCTCTTTCAACATCTTCTGTATTTAAAAATGCATTAGCATAAGGATCCAATAATATATAATCAACTTGTGATTTTATCAATCCTTTAACCTTATTTTGTAAATCACTATCATCTTTCATCAATGATAAATAATGATGCACTTGACAACTGGAATCACGTAACCACATGGCATTAATATCACCAGTAATAATATAAGTTTTCTCCCCATCTACTTTTACACTTGTTTCCAATGTAGACATAAAACACTTTTTAAACATTTCTCTTAATTTTTGATCTTCAATCACTTCATCAGCTTTTTGTAAAACTTCTTTTATATTCATATCAACCACTCCTTATATCCATTTTATAAAAAATAGTCATTGATTTCTATTTCTAATGATGTATTATTTTTTCTTTATAAACATCTGCATTCCATGACCTGATAAATCATTAGGTATTCTTGCAAATCCTAAGCTTTCATAAAATGCTTCTTTTCCCTTTGCAGCTATTAATTGAATAGAACAACGTTCATTGTTTTGTAAGTGATTTTGAACATATTCAATGATTTTTTCAATAATTCTCGTTCCAATTCCTTGTTTTTGATATTCAGGAATAACAGCTACATCACATATCAAATAATAAATTCCATCACCTATTAATCTCCCCATTGCGATAACATTTTCATCATCCTTCACAACAATACTATAAACAGTCATATTTAATGCTTGTTGTAATTGGTGATCTGTAAACATAGACCAATGTACTGCTTTTCTTATTGCTTGAATATCTTCAATCTTTAGTACATTTTCTTCGTACTTTATCATTGATATCACTCTCCTATCTTTTTAAACCACATTTTAACATATCAATAATAATTTTTAAACTAACACAAAAAGCTGTCTTTTCAACAGCTCTTTCATTTATTATAATTCATGAGTCATAGACTGAATATGATATCCAGCTTTTTCTATAACACGATATAAATCATCATCATTGATTTCTCGATCATAACTGACTTCGGCAGTTTGTGTTTTTAAATCTACTTTTGCACTTGCACCATCTATAGAATTAATCGCATTTTGAACATGTTTTACACAATGATCACAATGCATTCCTTCAATTTTTAAAACTTTCTTTCCAATGATTGGATATTTTAATTTCTTTTCTTCAACATCAAGATTTTTGTGGCTTCCACCACAACAAGAACCATCACCTTTAAAATGTTTCATACTGCCTTTTAATGCAAACCACAACAAAACAACAACTATCCCAATAATAATTGCATCAACCATGATGATCCCTTCTTTCCTGAAATTTTAAATCATTGCGTTTATTTAACCATTTTTTAAATTTTTGAAATCCTAAATAAATACACATCCCAACAATATAAACAACAATAATAATCAAAAACATATAAAACATTGATCCGGTTGAATTTCCCATATAGACCTACCTCTTTGATTTCTTTTGATCAGCATCATACATTTCTTTCAAATGTTTTAAATCTCCACAGCCACTACATCCTGTACAGATACCATTGCAACCATTTTGCGTTCCATTTTTCTTTTTACGATAATATTGTATGATAACATAAAGACAATAACTGGCAATAAGTATTAAAACAATCATATCTGCCATAACATTTCACTCCTTTAATATGTCAAAACTGGACACTCTCGTATCCAGTGACTTGACTATGAATTGACTTGAACTGATCTTCTTGAATACACTTTTTGATTTTTGTATGGATCTGGTCTAAACAACAAGAATAATATCACAGCTGCCAAGACAAATGCAATAGCTGTCCAAATACCAAAGACTCCTGTCACAAAGAATGTTCCAATCTGGTAAATACATAAACATACAACATAAGCAAAGACATTTTGGAAAATAATCGCAAACCAGAACCATTTACGAGATTGCATCTGTTGAGCCATAGTTGCAATAGCCGCAAGACATGGTGAATCTAATAAGTTGAAAATCAAGAATGATAAAGCAGATAAAGTTGTAGGGAACCATGCTTGGACACCTTGAGCAACATTGACTGCATCTTCGACATCTCCAGCAACATTCGCCAATAATCCCATTGTTGAAACAATTGCTTCTTTGGCAGTAAATCCAGAAAGCGAAGCAGCAACTGCCTGCCAGTTTCCAAATCCAAGTGGTACAAATATTGGAGCAATGGCTCCACCAATCATAGCTAATAAGCTATTTTCACTTTCAACCAATCCAAAGTGTCCATCTACAAATCCATAAGCACCTAAGAACCACATCACAACACATGCCAAGAATAAAATGGTTCCAGCTTTAATAATAAATCCTTTTAATCTTTCCCAGACATGTAATAAAACTGTTTTCACTGATGGAATATGATATTGTGGTAATTCCATGACAAATGGTGCTGGTTTCCCCGAGAATGGTTTTGTTTTTTTCAAGATAATTGCTGAAACAAGTACAGCAAGAATTCCCATAAAATACATCATTGGGGCAATAAATGAACTTTCAGTATATCCTGCCACTTCTCCTGCAATGACACCACCCATTAAAGCAATAACAGGTAACTTTGCTCCACAAGGGATGAAAGTAGCTGTCATAATTGTTAAACGACGATCATTATCCTGTTCAATCGTTTTAGAAGCCATAATACCCGGAATTCCACACCCTGAAGAAATAAGTAGTGGAATAAAACTTTTTCCAGATAGTCCAAAATGTCTAAACACACGATCCATCACAAAGGCAATACGTACCATGTAGCCACAATCTTCTAGAATAGATAAAAACAAGAACAAAATAGCCATCTGTGGTACAAAGCCAAGTACTGCTCCTAAACCACCAATAATACCATCTACAACAAGCCCTTGAACAATATCACCTGTTCCAATACTTGCAAGAAAGCTTCCAACAGCATCTTGAATTGCTACAACAAAAACATCATTAGTCCAATCTGTTACCCAAGTTCCTACTGTTGTGACAGATACATAATAGACAATAAACATCACGGCTATAAAGATAGGAATACCTAAAATACGATTTGTTACAATTTTATCAATCTTATCTGAAATCGTTAATTTTTCTCCACCTTTTTTAACTGTTGTAGAAATTATTTTTTGAATAAACTGATATCTTTCATCAGTCACAATACTTTCCATATCATCATCGTGCTTCTTTTCTAGTGTGATACGTTGATGATCAATAATGGCTTGATTTATAATCTTTCCTTGTAAATGCTCTACAACCTTACTATCATTTTCTAATAATTTAATCGCATACCATCTTTTTTTATCCACACTAATAGAAGCAGGTAATTGATTTTCCACTTCCACAATAGCTTTTTCTAATTCAGATGAAAAAATATCTTTTGGTAAAGACACTTCTTTTTGATGTGCTACTTTTACAGCTTCATCTATCAAAGCATCCAGTCCCGTCTGTTTTAAAGCAGATGTTTCAATAATAGGACAATTCAACAACATTGATAAACGTTTTATATCAATTTTGATGTTTCTCTTTTTTAATAAATCAGCCATATTTAAGGCAATCACAACAGGAACTCCTGTTTCAATCAATTGCGTTGTCAAATAAAGATTTCTTTCAATATTTGTTGCATCAACCAAATTAATAATCACATCTGGATTCTCATTAAGAATATAATCACGACTGACAACTTCTTCCAATGTATAAGGAGAAAGCGAATAAATACCCGGTAAATCTGTAATGATGATATTTTCATCTTTTCTCTTTCCTTTTAATTTACCCTCTTTTTTCTCTACTGTTACACCTGGCCAGTTTCCTACATATTGGTTTGCTCCAGTAAGAGCATTAAACATGGTTGTTTTCCCACAGTTAGGATTTCCTGCTAAAGCGATTTTAATATTCATATTTTCAACCCCCCTATTTTACTTGTACACACTGTGCATCCATTTTTCTTACAGATAACTCATACCCTCGAACTGTAATTTCAACTGGATCCCCCAAAGGTGCTACTTTTCTAATATACAAGCTTGTTCCTTTTGTGATTCCCATATCCATAATACGACGTTTATAAGCACTATCACCATCAATCTTTGTAACAGTGACTGTACTACCAACTTTTGCTTCACTTAGATTCATTTTTAACCTCTCCTTTCAATCACACCATAATATGACGTGCCATTTCTTTATTAATCGCAACACGTGAGTCTTTAATATTCACAATAACGTTTCCACTTATCGTAGATAAGACTGTGATTTCACTACCAGCTATAAAACCAAGATTTTCTAAAAAACGTCTTGTTTCCTCATTTCCTCCAACTTTACGAATTGTATTTACTTCACCAATACTGGCTAATGTTAATGGCATCATAATCATCCCTTCTTTATATTAGCACATGCTAACTCTTTGTCAAAAATATAAGTTAGTCTTTACTAACCACATCATTAGAATACTCTCATTTCCTATAATTGTCAATATATAAAAGCAAAAAAGTAGCTATTTTCATATATTCATGTATAATGAAATTTTGCTAAAAAATTTCATTATATGATTTAACATAATACCAAATATAATATGTTAAATCATTTCCAAATCAAAAATGAATAATATATAAATTAGAATCATTATATGAAATTACACTTTATAATGGTCAGCATGTCTCGAGTTGTTTTAAACTAACTCATATGATATGATTACTATAGATAAAATCATAAGGAGGTCTGTATGTTAGAATTATGTTTTGATATCAATACATATCATATTTTAAAAATTCTTCAAGCTGAAAATGTTATTGATTCTTTTCATCACATTATATATTTATATGATGATTTATCTATAGGTTCTTTGAATGTTAAAAATCTTGAAGAACGTATAACTTCATTACAAGCGTTAAAAGTCAATTATGATTTTCATAAGATGATTAAAAATTATAAAGACATGTTATCACAAATAAAAAATCATCGTCAAATCAGAATATGGACTTCATCTTATGCCCATGAAAAAATAGGATTTTACATTACATGCTATATCTTATATCAATTCAAATTTTATGATAAACAGATATATTTATGTCAATCTGCCAAACTTCATAACAACAAATATGCAACTATGTTTTTAACTGTCCCTGATGATTTTATAGACTTGATAAAAAAAGCTGAAATCATAGACCCAAGTCAATATATCAAATTTGCTGAAAAATTGATTCAAGAAAATGCACCATTAAGATTAAAAATAAATAATGAAATTGTTTCAGTACAAATCAATTATTTTGATGATATGATTTTATCATACAAAAAACAGTTTCCAAATATATCAGATCAGGATTTATGCGGTGATATATTATTTGATTATCACAAACAAAATTTTGCATTGATGAGAGATGATATAATATTGAATAGAATAAAATATTTGAAAAACAAGCACTAGTTAAAAGTCCTCATATAGTCAAACTAACTATATGAGGACTTATTTATGCATCAATTTGCCACTTAGCACTCTCATTTTGTAAATCGAGCATATGTCGATAGAGTCCATCTTGTTTATATAATTGTTCTGGACTTCCTTCTTCTTTCACTTTTCCATCTTCTAAAACAATAATCTTATCAGCTGATTGAACAGTTCGCATTCGATGTGCAATGACCAACACAGTTTTGTTTACTAACAGTCTTGACAAAGCTTCTTGTATTTTTGTTTCATTTTCAACATCAAGACTAGCTGTTGCTTCATCTAATAAGATGATTGGTGCATCTTTTAAAAGTGCTCTTGCGATTGAAATTCTTTGTCTTTCTCCTCCAGATAGCTTAGTACCATTTTCACCAATAAGAGTATCATAGCCATCAGGAAGTTTTTGAACAAATTCATCACAATTCGCTGCTTTTGCAGCTTTATATACTTCTTCATCCGTTGCATTTCTTTTCCCCAAACGAATATTTTCTTTAATGCTGTCATCAAATAAAACAACATCTTGAAATACCATTGAATAGTCACTCAATAAAACTTCTGGATCAACTTCATTGATATCAACACCACCCACTGTTATTTTTCCCTTTTGAACATCAAATAGACGTGCCGCTAATTTAGCACAAGTACTTTTACCTGACCCTGATGGTCCAACCAAAGCTGTCACTTCACCTTCCTTTGCGATAAAGCTAACATCTTTTAAAACATCTTGTAAATCATAAGCAAAGGAAACATGATGAAACTCAATGTCATATCCTTTTGGCTTAAATGTTTTTTCACCTGATGCAACAGGTGTATCATATATTTCTGTTATACGATTTGCTGATACTTGAGATATAAACATTTCTGCAATTAATGCTAGACTTTGATCAAAAGGTGCATAAATTCTTGTAATCACTAATAAAAACATAAACAAAATCATGAAATCAACTTGTCCTTGCACAATCAAATGTACTCCAACCAAAATTGTTGTTGCTACACCTAAACGCATAATTACACTTGCTCCATTGACAAACAATCCAGCTACCAGTTCACCTTTAATCATCACTTTTTCATGTGTATCTATTTTTTGATAAAGTCCTTGAAGATAAGTTTCTTCTTGATTAGTTGCTCGTATCTCTCTCACATTTTCCAATGATTCTTGGATACCATCAGAGACTTGTATTGCTGCCTGTTTAAGTTTTTGAGATGCTTTTGAAGTCCATTGACGAGAACCAAATAGTAAGCCAAATGCCACTGGTACACCCCAAAGACAGGAAATCGCCAATCGCCAATCATAGATAAATAAGAACACAGCAATAATCCCTGTTGAAATATAAGAACCATACAAATAACCAAGAACATGTGACCAGACATGTTCCATTCGGTTTACATCTCCCATTAGTGTTTCCGTTAAATCTGCAATATCTTTTTTATGAAAATATCCTAGCGGTAATTGACGCAATTTTTCTGCCAATGAAATTCTCGTTGCTTTGACTTCTCCATAAACCAATCCATATGTTGAAGTATACTGTTGAAGATGAGTTATAAATGATAGACATACAAATGCAATCAATAAACCAATAATAACAAGAACATTCATTTCAGCTTGATTTTTTATTAAAAGAGAAACAAGGTGATTCATGAGCAAATATAATATACTTATACCACCCATAACAACAATATTAACCACAACTGTCCAAAATGTTCCTTTTTTGACATTTTGAACACCTTGATAAGTTAAAGCATACTTACGCCTAAAATTTTCTCCAAACATTTATATATCCTCCTTTCCACTTGTAATTTTCCATTTTACTGACTGATTATAATCATTCCACATTTTATGATATAGACCATGTTTATTTAAGAGTTCCTCGTGACGTCCCTCCTCTACAATTTTCCCATCTTTTAAGACAATGATTTTATCCGCATTAACAACTGTTGATAAACGATGAGCAATCATAATAACTGTCTTATCCTGACACAAAACGCTAAGAGCTTTTTGGATCAAAACTTCATTTTCAGGATCAGCAAAAGCAGTCGCTTCATCCAATACAACAATGGGTGCATTTTTCAATATAGCTCTTGCTAGGGCAATTCGTTGTTGCTCACCGCCAGATAAATATGTTCCTTCTTTTCCAATTTGTGTATGTACACCATCAGGAAGTTTTTCAATAATATCTTGACATCTTGCAGCTTGTAATGCTTTTATCACATCCTCATCTGATGCCTGAGGATTAGCAATTTTCACATTATTTAAAATAGATGTTTTAAAAAGTTGAGTATTTTGAAAAACAAAAGCTACTTGATTCATTAAAACATGCTGATCAATATTTTTGACATTCACATGACCTACTTCTACAATACCTTCATCCACATCCCAAAATCTTGGAATTAAACTTGCTGCTGTGGTTTTACCTCCTCCCGATGGTCCAACCAATGCAATTGTCTGACCTGACTCAACTTGGAAAGATACATGTGACAAAGCAGGAATATTTGATCCCTGATAAGTAAAACTTACATCCTTAAAAGCAACACTATTGTCCTTTGGCATTTGAGGATTGATGCACTTTTCAAGTATTGGTGCTTTCATAACCATGTCGATACGGCTAAGTGCTGTATTTGCCAACATGATTCCTGATGAAGCGAACATAATTTTTGCAAGGGCTGTTGAAATAATAGCTGAAAAAACCGCATAAAATATAAAATTTGTTACAAGTTCATGAATTTTCCCACCATTTAATGCTTCAGGTATCAAAAGAATAACCACTGGAATTAAAAAAATAAATGCTCCTTCAGTGAATGTTAAATTAATGGATTGAGGAACACGACAAACTTTTCCTTGATAATATTCAGCTTTATCACTATATTCCTCAATAGCTTGTTGAAATGACTTAAACGAATAAACTGTCTGTTGAAATATTTTCACAACTGGTATTCCTCTTACATATTCTGTTCCAGCTTTTGTCATTTTATCTTGGGCAGCTTGATATTCAGCCATAATCTTTGCATTTTTACCACCCATCATTGAAAACATCATCAAAATGGAAATCACTGCAGATAGCAGACAAGCCAATCCCATACGCCAATCAAAAACAAACATCAAAATAACCATCCCTATAAAAAGAACAATCGTTCCTACTATATCAGCTAAATTATGTGCTAAGAGTGTTTCTGTATCATTTGCTCCACTATCAAGCCTTCCTCTAATAAGTCCTGAAGCGTTATTATCAAAGTATCCTAAAGGTGCCTTCATAATATGATTCATACCTATCTTTCTTATGTTTTCAGCAGTTCTAAACGCAGATAAATGCGTACATAATAATCCAATAAAATAAAATATAATTCCAATGATTGCAAACCCAAAAGCAACCCATCCATACATTTCTAGATTTTGAACATATAAATAATCTGGCATTGCTCCAATCAAATCTCTTGCAACTAACCAAATACAAACATATGGCACAATACTACAAAGCATAGAAATTGCTGATAAAACAAGACCAATAAAAGTTAATACTTTGTAATTTCCTGCATAATCCAATAAAGTCATAATGGATCCTTTTTTCTTATTTTCCATTGTATTCCTCCTTCCGCCATTGTTAGCATAAGCTAACTGTTGGAGTAAAAAATTGCAGGTTGGTATACTCTTTTATTTTTCTTCCATCAATGCTAACCAACCGGCAGTATAAAAAGCTCTTAATTGTCCTACATCTCGCATTGCCTGATCTTTTGGAATATCATGGATAACAACCTCAAAAATCCCACCAAACATACCACTTGCAATAATATGGCATAGGGTTTTATCAAGCTTTGGCACTTGATGTCCAAGTTCTCTAAGAACTTCTACATATTTTAAAGTATATTCCACTTCTACTTCAACAATGTTATGAACAAAATTTTCATAGCTTGTACCTTCAGCCTTCAATAACAAAAGTTTCACAGGTTCACGATGATCACAAATATAATCAACCATCCAATCAACACAAACACTCGATTCAATTCCCATATGTGAAGGTTGTTCATCTTTTGGTAGAGCCGCAAATTGAAGCTGTGCTTGTATAAAATGGGCCATTATTGCTTGAGCATGTGGTTCAACAATTGAAGCAAATAAAGCTTCCTTACTTGAAAAATACCCATAAAAAGCTCCTGTTGTTACTCCAGCATGTTTAACAATTTGACGTAGAGAGGCTCCTCTAAATCCTTTCTCTAGAAACTCGTCAAGAGCTGCTTGTTGAATTTTATTCAATGTTATATTTGATGTATCCTGCATTCTTCTACTCCTTATAACAGCGTTATATAACACTGTTATAATACACCCCTCTTTATCTCTATGTCAATATAAAAAACAAATATTTTATAAATCTATTGTTCTATTCACAAAAAAACTTGAAAACAATAAAATTTTCAAGTTTCTCACATATTTTGATAACTTTGCCAATCAATCTCATAAGTATTTCCTTCAACAAATAGCTCTAATGTTCCTTCTTTATTCGCTTGTGTTTTTAAAATAGGCATAGCCAAATATAATGTTCTTTTTTGACCTGCAAGGATACTTCCTTTTTTTGAAATAGATTCATGATCTTCACTTTCTAATATGATTTGTGAATGAATAATGTCTTCATCTATTTGATATTCACAATAAAGATACTGGGAAGGATCAATATCTAAAGATGATTGATTTTGAATCTCTAATGATAATACAACAAAGATTTGATTATCATTTTCTGTAGGATGATAACTATAGAAAAATCCTTTTTGGGATGGTTCAATACGTTCACTTTGTTGATAATCTAATAAAACAATTTGTGAGCTTGTACAATTAATCACATCACCTATTGATTTGACTTGAGAATCTTCATGAACTTCTTCTAAAGAAAATGTATATTGATATTCTTTTTGATTCATGACTTTTAAATCCATTTGAACATCTTTTTCGTTTTCATTTTTCACCTCACAATAAAGATGAACATATCTTTCTTCATGTGGTTTTAAAGTATCCGTTGTACTTAATTGTGTAAAATATGATGATTCAATAGCCAATTCTATATCATGTTCTTCTTGAGTAAAATGCATTGTACCTTGATATATATTATGAAGTTCATATTCTTGATCTGATAAGTTTTTTGTTTTCAATATCATATCAATAAAAATATGTTGCTTATCTATCGGTTGAAGATACTGATATGTTTTATTTTTATTTGTTGGTGCAATTTCTTTTGTCAGTGATGTTTTTATGATTTCAAATTCAAGTTGATCATCTATTGTATATGTTTGTGCTGTATCAAGTGTTTCTACTGTTGGTTGTTTTGTTGTGGTTGCATTTGTCTTTGTTGTTTCAGATGATGTACAACCACATAACAATAATATCGCCATGACAAAAACTATTATTTTTTTCATAAATATCAATCCCCTTTGACATTATTTTATCATAGATTTCTACATTCATGAAAAAAAACATTCTCTTAAATAGAATTCATATATGACAAAAAGGCAAAAATTGATTTTGCCTTTATTCAATAACTCTTACTTGAATCACATGATCTAAATTCTTTAATTCTTCACAATCAACAACATCTTGCGTATCAATCATTGTATAAGCATATTCTCCTTTGGCTTTATTCACCATATTTTCAATATTAATATGCTTATTAGCAAATAATGTTGCAAACTGTGCTAACATATTAGGAACATTTTTATGAATCAAACAAATACGATACTTTGTCGTACGTGGTTCATGAACAGATGGTAAATTAACAGAATGAGTGATATTTCCATTCTCTAAATAGTCTTGCATTTCTTTAACCGCCATAATGGCACAATTATCCTCTGATTCTGGTGTAGATGCTCCTAAATGCGGCATCACGATAACATCCTTTTGATCAATAATATCTTCTGTTGCAAAATCTGTTATATACTTTTTGATTTTCCCCTTTTGAATCCCCTCTAAAACAGCTTGAGAATCTACCAAATCAGCTCTGGCAAAATTTATAATACGTACTCCATCTTTCATCTTTGCAATGCTTTCTTGATTAATCATTGCTTTTGTTTCAGGAGTGCTTGGAGCATGAAGTGTAATATAGTCACATTCACTAAAAATCGTATCCATATTTTGAGCATTTTTCACCCATTTGCTCATACCCCATGCAGCATCTACAGAAATATATGGATCATAGCCATAAACTTCCATCCCCAATTTAATTGCCGCATTAGCAACATGAACTCCTATAGCCCCTAAACCTATAATACCTAACTTTTTCCCATCAATTTCCGGTCCTACAAATTGACTTTTCCCTTTTTCAACAAGTTTTCCAACTCCCTCTTGTCCTTTTAACGTTTTAACCCAATCAATACCTTCTACAATTTGTCTTGAAGAAAGAAACAATGCACATAAAACAAGCTCCTTAACAGCATTCGCATTCGCTCCGGGTGTATTGAAAACAACAATCCCCTGTTCACTGCACTGATCAATAGGAATATTATTCACACCTGCCCCTGCTCTGGCAATCGCTAAAAGTGTTGATGGAAATTGATAATCATGTAGAGATGCAGAACGCACCAAAATACCATCTTCGTTCTCTATATCTTCTCCTATTTGATATTGTTGTCCAAACAAATCTGTCCCTACTTTAGAAATTTTATTCATTAACTTGATTTTATACATTCATCTCACCTATTTTCTTCTTCAAATTTTTTCATAAAAGCAACCAATGTTTCTACGCCTTCTTTTTCCATAGCATTATATATAGAAGCACGAATACCACCTACAGAACGATGACCTTTTAAATTTGTCATTCCCGCTTCAACAGATTCCTTTACAAACTTGGCATCTAATTCTTGACTTGGACAAGTAAATGTGACATTCATCATAGAACGATTCTCTGGATAACTATGTGCCTTATAGAAATCACTTTGGTCTAAATAGTCATAAAGAAGTTTTGCTTTTTCTTCATTTCTCTTTTGCATAACTTCTAAACCACCTAAAGAATCAATCCATTTTAAAACTTCTCCTAGTACATAAATAGAAAATGTTGGTGGCGTATTATACATAGAATCATTTTTAGATAATGTATCATATTCCATTAATACTGGTATTTTTTCTTGATGTTCTTGTATCAAATCTTCTCTAACAATCACTACACCTAAACCAGCAATTCCCATATTCTTTTGTGCCCCAGCATAAATCATACCATAATCACTCACATTGATAGGCTTTGATAAAATATTTGAAGACATATCAGCCACAATAGGAATCCCATGTGTATCAGGAACATATTTCCACTCAGTTCCATAAATTGTATTATTAGAACACAAATGAACATATGATGCATCTTCTCTTATATTTAATTCATCCTGTGTTGGAATATGTTTAAAATCTTGGTCACTACCATCATAAGCAATATGCACATCACCAAACTTCTGTGCTTCTTGAGCTGCTTTCTTTGAAAAAGAACCTGTCACAATATAATCTGCTTTTCCATTTTTCATCAAATTCAAAGGAATGGTTGAAAACTGTTGTGTTGCCCCACCTTGAATAAATAATATCTGATAGTTATCCGGTATATTCATAACTTTCTTTAACATAGCTTTTGTTTCATTAAAGATTTCAAGATAGGATGATGATCGATGACTCATTTCCATAACGCTCATACCACTATCGTGATAGTTTAACATTTGTGAAGCAATATTCTCTAATACTGATACAGGTAATGTTGATGGACCTGCTGAAAAGTTATAAACTCTTTTTGTCATAACGACATCCTCCTTTTACAAAATATGATGATATTATATATGATTTATACAAATTTATCAATTAATTTTATAATTTTTCATAATTTGTAATAAAACAATCATATATTGTATACAATATCAACCATCTTTCATCACCTTTATAATATATTCACCTATTTTCAAAAAAGAATAAAAAAGATTAAGAATCATAGTTCCTTAATCTTCATTGATTCTTTTCATTGCCTCTTTTATATAATTTCCTACATCTTCTGGTTGATGAGCATCCGAAGCATAAATCATCTCTACTTGATATTCTTTCAAAATACGAAGAAGTTCATCAGACAACCCTAAATCAGGATGTCCATAACGATAATAACAACCAACATTATTTTCTGCTTTCATATGATGTTGTTTTAAAAGAGTTGCCATTTTTCGATAGGTTGGTTTTAAATCATATGTTGGATAAATCTGAAACAGTTTAATTGTATCGGGATGGGCTAATTGTGTAAATAAATCAGATTCTATTAACTGAAAGACTAACTCATAATATCTATGATAAATATCATCAACATCATAACGATTCCATAATAATTCTTTTGAAAAACTCATATCATATAAAATACCATCAATAGAATGAATTGCTCCAACAAGAAAATCAAATGAATATGCATGGAGGATTTCTTTAATCTTTTGTTCATATTGAGGAACATAACAGACTTCTAATCCATATTTAACTTTGACAGGTAAATCCATTTTTTGAATATCTTTCATTAAATCAATATAATCACTTAATTGGTCTTTAAATTTCATTGCTTTATTTTCTAACCATGTTTTTTGAACATCATATACTTTTAAACCTTCATAAATAGGCTCAAATTCAATAAAGCGATGAGTATGATCTAATATCTGGATTTCATCCAATCCTTTTTGATGAGCAGCTTCTACAAACTGTAAAACATATTCTTTTGTTAGTGGTCCATTTTCTAAGTGCATATGTCCATCTCTATATAACATATTCTCAACTCCTTTTTCTTATTATATGAAAAACATGAAAAAATGTAAAATGATAGAGATGTTCATGTTATAATTTGAGTAGAGGTGATTATAATGCAAGAATGGTGGAAAGAAGAAATTGTTTATCAAATCTATCCAAAGAGTTTTAAAGATAGTAATCATGATGGGATAGGTGATATTCAAGGAATTATTGAAAAATTAGATTATTTAGAAGATTTAGGTGTGACAATGCTTTGGATTTGTCCTGTTTATCAATCTCCAATGGATGATAATGGTTATGATATTTCTGATTATTATCAGATTCATCCAGATTTTGGAACAATGGAGGATATTGATGAACTCATCCAAAAAGCGAAAGAAAGACATATCAAAATTATTATGGATTTAGTGATTAATCATACTTCTGATGAACATGCATGGTTTCAAGAAGCATTGAAAAATCCTGATAGTCCTTATCGAAACTATTATATTTTTAAAGAAGGAAAAAATGATCAACCCCCAACAAACTGGCGTTCTGTTTTTAGTGGTTCTGTTTGGGAAAAAGTCCCTCATGAAGACAATATGTATTATTTTCATTCTTTTTCTAAAAAACAACCTGATTTGAATTGGGAAAATCCTCAAATGCGTGAAGATATTTATCGTATGATTAACTGGTGGTTAGATAAAGGGATTGCTGGTTTTAGAGTTGACGCTATTAACTTTATAAAAAAGGATCAAAGTTGGCAAGATGGTCCAGTAGATGGTGCTGATGGTTTATCTTCATGTTTTGAATTTGCAAGAAATCAACCCGGAATTGAAGTCTTCTTTAAAGAATTAAGAGAAAAAACATTTGATGTTCATCAATGTATGACTGTTGCTGAAGCTGTTGGTGTTCCTTATCATCAATTAGATATTTTTATTGGTGAAAAAGGTTGTTTTTCAATGATGTTTGATTTTAATTATTCGCATATTGATATTACTGAACATGAAGAATGGTTCCCACTTCAAAATTGGACAATGCAGGAATATAAAGATAAGTTATTTTTAAGTCAAAAAGAAATCTTTAAAACAGGATGGTGTGGTGTCTTTTTAGAAAATCATGATATGCAAAGAAGTTTAAATAGACTCATTCGTAATCCTCAAGAACGTACTCCTAAAGTTGCAAAAGCATTAGGTCAATTATTTATGTTTTTAAAGGGAACACCTTTTATCTATCAAGGCGAAGAAATTGGAACCATCAACAATCATAGACTTTCTATCAATGATTTTGATGATCTTAATTCACATGCTCAATATCGTAGAGCTTTACAGGAAGGTTATAGCGAAGAAGAAGCTTTAGACTTTGTCAATCGTCGTAGCCGTGATAATACACGTTCACCTATGAGCTGGAACAATCAACGTTATGCTGGATTCAGTGATACAAAACCTTGGTTGGCTAATAATGAATATTATAAGGAAATCAATGTTGCTGGAGAAATCAATGATTCTGATTCTGTCTTATCTTATTATAAACAGATGATTGCGTTAAGACAAAATCCTTTATATCATCAGACTTTTGTTTATGGTGATTTTACTCCATTAGATAGTGAAGAATATGTCATTGCTTATATAAGACAAGATAAACAAAATCAAATCTTATGTATTCAAAATCTACAAAATAAAACAACATCATTCCCTCTAGAACACTACTCAAAGGTTCTTTTATCCAATGATGACATTCATATTTATGATCATCAAATTCAACTTTCTCCATATCAATCTATGATTATACTTTTATAAGAGGGTTACAACATGCAACAAATTAAACAATTCAACAATAACGTTATGATTTATCCTATATATCAAGAACAATCTGTATGCCAAGATATCATTGATACACTAGGATATGATATCACTCAAGATATTGATAAGGACTTTTCTAAAATCACTCAGATTCATACTTTTGGAAAATATCCTTTCTCTTATATTCTCTTTGTAGGTCTGGGAAAACAAAATGAAATCACAACAGACAAGCTAAGAAAGATAGCTACTACTGTATCCAAAGATATCAAGCAATCTGTACAGCTTGTTGTGAATCATTTAGATAATCAATCAATATTGGTAAGAGCCTGGTTAGAATCACATATCTTAGCTCAATATGAAGAAAGAAAGATCGGACATGATGCGAAACCTATCATGAATATGGATGTTCTTGCATCAGTAGATGTTCAAGATGAAATCAATGAAGCTACCATCTATGGCGAAGGTATCAACTATGCCAGAAGACTGGCTGATACACCATCTAATCTAATGACACCAGATGAAATGGTCAAGGAATCCATTCAATTGGCTAAAGATTATGGTATGGAATGTACCATTCTTGATAAGGCACAGCTAGAAGATATGAAAGCAGGAGGAATCCTATCAGTCAATCAGGGAAGTGATATTCCTGCATATATGATTGTTCTTAAGCATAATGGAGATGGTGACAATGCATATAAGGCAGTGATAGGAAAAGGGCTGACATTTGACTCAGGTGGATACAATCTTAAAGGAAATAGCTATGGAATGAAATATGACATGTGTGGAGGAGCAGATGTGCTAGGAGTTATGCAGATACTGGCAAAAAGTCAAGCGAAAACAAATGTGTATGGAATCGTACCAGTCACTGAGAATCTTGTTAGTGGAAAGGCATATAAACCACAGGATGTCATCACAACATTATCTGGAAAAACAGTAGAAATCACGACTACCGATGCCGAAGGAAGATTAGTTCTTTGCGATGCGATGACTTATGCTAAACAACTTGGTGTTCAAGCCATCATTGATTTAGGAACATTGACTGGTCCAGCTTTAGGCGATGTCTACACAGCTGTTTTCAGTAATGACGATGACTATTATCATGAATTTGAAGAAGCTATGAAAGCAGCAGATGAAAAAGGATGGCGATTACCATTAGATCAAGAATATTTTGATAAATTAAAATCAAATAGTGCTGATATGACAAATTGTTCAATGACATTTGGTGGTGATGCCAGTGTTGCGGCTAACTTTTTAGAAGCATTTGTTGAAAAAGACATACAGTGGATTCATTTGGATATTGCTTCTACTGCAAAAAAACCAAATATTGGAGCAACCGGAGTCATGGTTAGAAGTATCGCAGTATTTTTAGAGTAGTAAAAAAGCTGTAAGAAATAACACATTATAAAAAAGACAATACTGCTAGTATCATGCTGATATATCTTGTCTTTTTTGATACAATTAAATTATGGTAATTTATTTCAATTATATTTATGATTAGATTTGAAAATAATCAATCTCAATGATAAGATTTTTTCTTTTAAAAGGTGTTCTTTTTGAAAAAAGAAAAGTGAAAATGGTTTTTCAATTTAAAAGATATAGCTATGTAAAAACATTGCGTACAAAAGCAGAAAAAAATGGGATGAAATCAACCCTTTAAAAACAATTATTTCGTTAGCTTTTTCTTCTCAAATGATAAAAAGTATATAATTTTACAATTATCAAGCGTTATGGTAGACTATAACCAAAAGAGCATAAAGCATGAATGGATAATATAATGAGAGGAGAAAAATATGCACCTTATTCTAAGTGATCGAAGAATAGATTTATCTACAGAAGATGAATCAACCTATAATTTGATTGACCTTTCAGAATTAAACATTACAAATTGTGTCGGCTGTTTTAGTTGCTGGGTAAAAACACCTGGAAAATGTATTATACGTGATGATGCTATTAAAGTTTATCCTAAAATTGCATATAGTGATAAAATCATTTATGTAAGTAAAATTAAATATGGTGGTTATGATACCATCATGAAAACAATGTTAGAAAGATCTATCCCCGTACAACAGGCATTTATTCGCTTATTGCACGGAGAAACACATCATGTACAAAGAAACGTTGCCTTGAAACATGCCGTTATTATTGGCTATGGTAATATATCGGATGAAGAAAAAAATATTTTTAAACAACTTATTAAAAGAAATGCTAAAAACATGTGTTTTGAAAGCTATCAAATTATTTTTGTAAAGGAAAATGAACTTGAACAAACTGTAAGGGACGTGATATCATCATGGGAAAAATAATGATTATTAACGGAAGTCCTCGTGCTCCAAGATCTAATTCGCAAAAATATGCAAAAATATTTCAAGCAAAGAGTCCAATGCCAACTGAATATTTTACAATCACAAAGAATAATCACTTAGAACTTTGTAAAAAGATGAATGATTTTACGCATGTTTTACTTGTTTTCCCACTTTATGCAGATAGTATACCCGTAACACTATTAAATTTCCTAAAAACATTGGAGATAAATTCTCCAAGTCAAAAGCCTAAATTTTGCATCATGATAAATTGTGGATTTATAGAGCCAAATCAAAATGATATTGCTGTAAAGATGATACAATTCTTCTGTCAAAGTCAAGGATATTCATTTGGATCAGTTTTACGTATTGGTAGTGGTGAAGCTATATTAACAACACCTTTCCAAAAATTAGTTGAATGGAAGATTAAAAAATTTTCTTTAGCAATCACAAAAGAAAAAAATGTATCCTTGAAAGTAACAATGCCTTTGCCAAAAAAAGTTTTTGTAAAAGCATCTACAAAATATTGGGAAAATTATGGAAAAAAGAATGGTATTACAAAAGAGCAAATGTCAATAATGGATATTGAAAACTAGATACTATTTTAGACTAAAAAGGTATAATTAAGTACCTTTTTTAAGTTCTCTATCTTCAATACAAACAACTCTAATAATCAAATTAACACTTATAACAATGAAATTGATTAATTCCATATCATTATTGTATATTCATGGTTCACAATAGTATAGAAAATATATTGCTAAGCACGAGAAAATATGAAATACACCCGGTTTATGAAACGAGGACTAATAGAATTCTGATATCATTCAATAACATAGACATTAAAAAGAGCTGAAACAAAATCAACTCTTTAAAAAATTATTTTGTTACAGCCCATTTTTAGTCTAATTCAAATTGTCCCGTATATAACTGATAATAACGTCCTTTTTGTGCAATCAGTTCATCATGACTACCACGTTCAATAATTTCACCATGATCTAATACCATAATAGCGTTAGAATTTCTAACTGTTGATAATCTATGAGCGATCACAAAAACTGTACGATTTTCCATTAAACGATCCATGCCTTTTTCAATTAATTTTTCAGTACGGGTATCAATCGAACTTGTTGCTTCATCTAATATCAAAACAGGTGGATCAGCAATTGCTGCTCTGGCAATGGCCAATAACTGACGTTGTCCCTGTGATAGATTTGCTCCATCCCCACTCAACATTGTATCATAGCCATTAGGCAAACGTTTAATAAAGCTATGAGCATTCGCTAATTTAGCTGCTTCAATCACCTCATCCATTGTCGCATCCAGTTTTCCATAACGAATATTATCAGCAATCGTTCCAGTAAATAAATGTGTATCTTGTAAAACAATAGAAATAGAATGTCTTAAATCATCTTTTTTAATGAGCTTCACATCAATACCATCATAAGTAATACTTCCACTAGAAATATCATAGAAACGATTAATCAGATTTGTAATCGTTGTTTTTCCTGCACCTGTACTTCCAACAAATGCAATTTTTTGTCCCGGTTTCGCAAACAAATTAATATTTTTCAAGATTGGAACATTTTCTTCATAGCCAAACACCACATCATGGAAACGCACATCACCCTTTAATTCGACAAGCTCAATACTTCCATCTGGTCTAGGATGACGCCATGCCCAATATCCTGTATGTTCCTGACATTCACTTAAATGGCCATCTTTATGTTTACGCACTCTTGTTAATGTAACTTGACCATCATCAATTTCTGGTTTTTCTGACATCATATCAAATATTCTTTCAGCCCCTGCCATAGCTGCTAAAATAAAATTCAACTGTTGTGTAAACTGATTAACAGGTTGTGCTGTTTGTCTGACAAAAACCAGATAAGAAGATAAACTTCCTAAATCCATAAAACCAGAGATTGTTAAAAATCCACCAATACAAGCAACAATAGCGTAATTAAAATAGGAAATACTAACAACTGTAGGAATTGTTCTTCCTGAATAAGTCAACGCATTAGTCGCAGCCTCCTGTAAAATACGATTACGACGATTAAATTCTTCAATATTAGCCTGTTCATGGTTAAACACTTTTACAACCTTAACACCATCAACCATTTCTTCAATAAAACCATTCAAATCACCTAATGCCGCCTGTTGTTTAGAGAAATAATGTTTACTTCTTTTTGTTAAATATTGAATCATAAAATACATAATTAACATACAGACAAAAACAATTAATGATAGTTGCCAACTTAATACAAAGATTAAAATCAATGTACCTACAATCATAATAAAACTTTGAATTAAATTATCAAAACAGTTATTTAAAGCATCTTGAACTGTATCCAAATCATTTGTAAAATGACTCATTACTTCTCCATGTGTATGACTATCAAAATATTGAATAGGTAATTTTTGTGTTTTATCAAATAAGTCTTGTCGCATTTCTTTAACAATCTTTTGAGATGTATGCACCATCAATTGTTTATAAATGGCTGTTGAAGTCGCTCCAATCATATATACAACAATCATAAAAATAATAAAACGGACCAATCCCTGATAATCTCCCGGCATTAAATATTGATTAATGACCGTACGAATTTGAAATGTTCCCCAAAGATTAATTCCTGTACTAATAATAACTAAAACAGCTACACTGCTTAAAGCATATTTATGATATCCAATATACTTTTTAAAGGAGCTTAATGTTTTCATCATATCTTGAGGTTTTGCATTTGTAATTTGTCTTGCCATTATAAACCAGCTCCTTCCAATTGAGAATAATAAATATCCTGATAAATGTGATCATGTGCCAACAACTCATCATGCGTTCCCACTGCATGAATATGTCCATCTTCTAAAATCACAATCTGATCAGCATGTTGAACACTCGAAACACGTTGAGCAATAATGATTTTTGTTGTATCTTTTAAAGATGCCAACCCTTCTCGAATACTGGCTTCTGTGGCCGTATCTACTGCACTTGTAGAATCATCTAAAATCAAAACTTTTGGTTTTTTTAATAATGCTCTGGCAATACATAATCTTTGTTTCTGTCCACCAGAAACATTGACTCCACCTTGTCCCATATCAGTTTGATAACCTTCTGGGAAATTTTTTATAAATTCATCCACACAAGCAATATGACAAGCCCATTCAATGTCTTCATCACTTGCATTTTTATTACCCCAAAGCAAGTTTTCTTTAATCGTTCCACTAAATAAAGTATTCTTTTGTAAAACCATTCCTACACTATCTCTTAAATGTTCTACAGAATAATTTTTCACATTACGTCCATCAACCAAGACTTCTCCTTCACTAACATCATAAAGTCTAGGTATCAACTGTACTAAGCTCGTTTTCGCTGAACCCGTTCCTCCCAAAATACCAATCGTTGATCCTGCCGGTATGTGTAAATCAATATCTGTTAAGACATATTCTTTAGCTGTTGATTTATATTTAAAATAAACATGGTGAAAATCAATCGTACCATTTTCGACAATTTCTGATGTATTTTGTGGATCGTGTATATCTGGTACTTCATCAAGCACTTCAATAATACGCTCACAACTGGCAATAGATCTTGTTAACATTAAAAAGACATTAGAAATCATCATCAATGCATTTAATATCTGCATGACATAGCTTAAAAAACCAGTCAATTCTCCAACTTTCATCGTTCCAGCTAAAATCATCTGTCCACCAAAAAATAAAATAGAAACAATCGTTAAATACATCACATATTGGAATAATGGCATATTCCATACTGAAGTACGAAAGGCTTTTTCACTATTTTCTCTTAAATTTTCATTCATGCCTTCAAATTTTTCAGATTCATACCCTTCTCTGACATAAGATTTAACAACACGAATAGCATTTAAATTTTCCTGTACAACCGTATTAATATTATCCATACTTGATTGCATAAACTTAAATAGTGGTCCTACTTTTCTTACAATCACAAATAATCCAATACCCAATATAGGTGTTGAAATCAAAAATATAAGAGCTAATTTTGCATTAATAGTAAAAGTAAAAAATAATGCCAACAAAAGCATAAAGGGTGCTCTGACTAATGGTCTAATTCCATTACATATCGCATTTTGAATAATAATAACATCACTTGTTAAACGGGTAATTAAAGACGACGTTGAAAAATGATCAGTATTCGCAAAAGAAAAATTCTGAACTTTTTCAAATTCATCTTTTCTCAATTCAGCTCCAAATCCTTGTCCTGCCGTAGCTGCAAAACGAGCATATAAGACTCCTAAAACATAAGCAATACAAGCACAAACAACCATCAGTATCCCTTGTATCACAATATAATTTGTATCTTTATTGGCAACACCTACATCAATAATATTAGCCATCAATACAGGTATAACGAGTTCAAAAACTGTTTCTCCAATAATACAGGCACATGCCAACAAAAAATAACGTTGATATTTTTTGGCATATGGCCATAAACGCTTAATCATATTTTCCCCTCCTATAAAATTTCTTTTCCTGTTAAATTGGTATACATGCGAGATAAATAGTCTTGAAACTGCTGTTTCTCCTTTTCACTAAATCCTTTTAAAGAAATCTGTTCTATTTCTAAACAATGTTCATCCCACTTTTCTAAAGCCTTTTGTCCTTCAACTGTTAAATTCAGTTGATAAGCACGTTTATTTTGAGGATTAATAGCTTTTGTAATCATACCCTTTTCTTCCAAGTTATCAAGAATCTTACTCACTGTAGCACTTTCAACATCACATTCTTTTGCGATATCTTTTAATTTACAATCTTTATGATTCTGAATATATCGTAATACTTTTGGTTGACCAGGTGATAAACGAAAAGCATTCATATTCATTCGATTCTTTTGCCTTTGGGCATGAAAAGCTTTAAAAACCAACATATAAAAAGGTGTTTTCATGATTCCCTCCTTTCATTAGTATACTAATTATTAGTACGCTAACAATTATAGTCTTATTCACTCTTTTTATCAAGAGAATTGTATGTTATTTCATTTGCTTGTTAAAAATACGAGTGCTATAATACAAAAAGAAAGAAGGTCGAATAAATGAGTAAAGTAGATATTATTTCTGGCTTTCTCGGAGCTGGAAAGACAACATTAATCAAAAAACTTATTCAGGATTGTTTAGGTCATGAAAAAGTTGTTTTAATTGAAAATGAATTTGGTGAGATTGGTATAGATGGAAGCTTCTTAAAAGAAGCTGGAATTGAGATTACAGAAATGAACTCTGGATGCATTTGTTGTTCATTAGTGGGTGATTTTAGCGAAGCTTTAAAACAAGTCGTAGCTAAGTATCATCCTGATCGTATTATTATTGAACCTTCCGGTGTAGGAAAACTTTCTGATGTGATTAAAGCTGTTGAAAATGTTCATAGTGATGAACTTCAGTTAAATAGTTTTGTGACAGTTATTGATGTTAAAAAATGTAAAACATATTCATTGAATTTTGGAGAATTCTTTAATAATCAAATCGAATATGCTTCTACAATCATTTTAAGTCGTACTCAAGATGTTTCTATGGATAAAGTTCAAGAAGCTATTGATATTATTAAATCAATGAATACAACTGCTTCGATTATCACTACAGCTTGGGATGAGTTAGATGGACAAGTTATTTTACAGACAATGGAAAATCAAAATTCTTTACAGGATATATTAATGAAAGAAGCAGATATTTGTCCAGAATGTGGCCACCATCATGAACACGGTGAACACTGCCACCATCACGAACATCATCATGGACATGGCGAGCATTGTCATCATCATGATGAACATCATGAATGTTGTCACCATCATCACGAAAACGAAGAATGTCATCATGGACATCATCATGACCATGAATGTGGATGTGGTCATCATCACCACCATCACGCAGATGAAGTCTTTACAAGTTTAGGAAAAGAAACTGTTCACACTTATACACAGGAACAGTTAGATCAAATTCTTCAGATTTTATCTTCATCTCATGAATATGGAGATATCTTGCGTGCAAAAGGTATTTTACCTACACCAGATAAGAAATGGCTACACTTTGATTTAGTGCCTGGAGAATATGAAATTCGTTTTGGTAGCGCTGATTACACTGGTCGTATCTGTGTTATCGGTAAAGATTTATTAGAAGACAAAATTTATGAATTATTTGGAGTAGAATAATGAATACAAGAATCTATTTATTTACAGGATTTTTAGATAGCGGAAAATCATCTTTTATTAATGATACCATTACAACAACTGATTTTTGTCAAAATGAGAAAACTGTTTTAATTGTCAGTGAACAAGGTGAAAAAGAATACTCACAAGAAGAAATTGAATCGTTCAATTGTGATATTGTTTATATTCATAAAGAAGATGAATTTAATAAAGAATTTTTACAGGAACTTGAAAACAAATATCATCCAACCCAAGTTTTAATGGAAGTCAATGGAATGTATAATGTTGATCATATTGTTGAATGTGAAAAACCTGATGATTGGGAAGTTGTCCAAGTTTTAACAACCATCAATGCGAAAACTTTTGCTTTATATATTCAAAATATGCGTTCTTTACTTTATCAACATGTTAAATACAGTGATTTACTTATCTTCAATCGTATTGATGCATCTATGAAAAAATCTTTTTTAAGAAATAACATTAAAGCCATCAATTCTACATGCCAGATTATTTATGAAAAAGAAGATGGAACTGTGAATACTTTAGAAGATGATGAATTACCATTTGATATATCTCAAGATGAAATCCATGTATTAGATCATGATTTTGGTATATTTTGTATGGATGCTTTAGATCATCCAGACAAATACAATCAAAAGAAAGTCACATTAAGAGGTAAATTTATTGGCAGAGATAAACAGCTTGAAGATGGATTTGTATTAGGACGTTTAGCTATGGTTTGTTGTGAAGAAGATACGTCTTTAATTGGTATGGTCTGTGAACATCCTGCTGCTAAACAACTGATTCCTAATGAATGGGTTGAAGTCACTGGAACAATTGATGTTCAATATGATTCAGATATTAACGGAAATTTCTGTTTATTAAAAGTGGATGACTTAAAAGTCATTCCACCACTCAAAAACGAATATGTCACTTTTGATTAGAGGATTCCAAATCCTCTTTTTTATTTATATCTTTGACCATGACAATCAACCTTATCATGACTATTATTTTTAATATAACTTTAACCATAAAATTTATATCAAAAGACTTATTATCATTCCTACGAAAACATTACGAATTTTGTTCTACGAAGTATTGATAAACACTATCTTCTATACGAATATCACTTGAGTTCTTTATACTAAATCTAGATTTAGTCATATTATATTGATATATAAACGATTGAGTACTACTATAATCATAAACTCTGATTGAAGGACTTTAAATAAAAAGAGCAATGAAAAATATGATAGAGCCTATAATACAAAATGTTCCCATACACGCATCAAAGCGATATACAACTCTGAAGGTTCTCCATTTTTTACATCCCAGAAATGTTCTATTTTCCACAACAAATCTGGTTTTACTACCATTGTTATTCCCAGTAATAACAATAACACAATCCAAATATATTTCATCGTAACCACATCCTTTATCTTTATTTTAACATACTCTTTTCTTTTGCATAGAATTTCAATCAATAAAATTTGAACTTATGCTCCCTTTCATGTATAATGTTTATGCTAAAAAGAGGTGAAAAAATGGAAGGTTTTTGGTATGAATTAAAACATGTGTGTAAACAATCAGGTGCAAGATATGGTATTTTACATACACCTCATGGTGATGTTGAAACACCTATGTTTATGCCTGTTGGTACACTTGCGACAGTGAAAGGTATTTCTCCAGAACAATTAAAAGAGATGCATTCTCAAGTCATTTTAGCAAACACTTATCATTTATGGTTAAGACCTGGTGAAGATGTGGTGAAAATGGCTGGAGGATTACATAAGTTTATGAATTATGATGGTCCTATTTTAACTGATAGTGGCGGTTTTCAAGTTTTTTCATTAGGAAAGACAAGAAAAATTGAAGAAGAAGGAGTCACTTTTAAAAGTATTGTTGATGGGAAAAAGTTATTTTTATCTCCTGAAAAATCTATACAAATTCAAAATGATCTAGGTGCAGATATTATTATGAGTTTTGATGAATGTGCCCCTTATCCTTCAACACATGATTATATGAAAAAAAGTGTGGAAAGAACTCTACGTTGGGCCAAACGTGGTAAAGATGCTCATAAGCGTAAAGACCAAGCTTTATTTGGTATTGTTCAAGGTGGAGAATTTGAAGATTTACGAGAGTTAAGTGCTAAAGAATTAGTAAAAATGGATTTTCCTGGTTATTCTATTGGGGGAACAAGTGTTGGTGAACCTAAAGATGTCATGTATAAGATGATCGATGATGCCGTAAAATGGTTACCAGATGATAAACCGCGTTACTTAATGGGTGTTGGTAATCCTATTGATTTAATTGAAGGTGCGATTCGTGGTATTGATATGTTTGATTGTGTTTTACCTACAAGAGTTGCCAGACATGGTGCTTTAATGACACATCATGGACGTATGAATATTAATAATGAAAAATATAAATATGATTTTACACCTATTGATGACAAGTGTCATTGTTATACATGTCAAAATTATACTCGTGCTTATTTAAGACATTTACATAAATGTGATGAATTATTTGGAAAGAGTTTACTTTCTATTCATAATGTAGCATTTTTATTACAATTAAGTGAAGATATCAGAAAAGCCATTCAAGAAGATCGTTTATTAGATTTTAAAGAAGAATTTTTAAATAGTTATGGTAGAGATGTATATGAAAGGGCGTTTTAAATGAAATTAAGTGAATTTGATTATAACTTACCAGAAGAATTGATTGCACAAACTCCTCTACAAAAAAGAGATACTTCTCGTTTAATGGTTTTAAATAGAAAAGAAAGAACCATTGAAGATAAACATTTTTATGATATTTTAGATTATCTACATGCTGGTGACATTTTGGTTAGAAACAATACAAAAGTCATTCCTGCCAGACTTTATGGAACAAAAGAGGAAACAAATGGTCATGTTGAAGTTCTATTATTGAAAGATTTAGGAAATAATGTATGGGAATGTTTAGTAGGAAATGCCAGAATTGTGAAAATGGGTACAATCATTACTTTTGGTGATGGTTCTTTAAAAGCAAAATGTATTTATATTGGTGAAGAAGGGATTCGTCATTTTGAGATGATTTATGATGGTATCTTTTATGAAATCTTAGATCATTTAGGTACAATGCCTTTACCGCCATATATTAAAGAAAAATTAGAAGATTCTAGTCGTTATCAAACAGTTTATGCAAAAATTGAAGGTAGTGCTGCTGCCCCTACAGCAGGTTTACATTTTACTGATGAGATTCTTGAAAAGGTTCAAGAAAAGGGTGTTGAAATCTTAGATGTCACACTACATGTAGGACTAGGTACATTTAGACCTGTCAAAGTAGATGATGTTTTAGAACATCACATGCATAGCGAATTTTATATGATTGATGAAGAAACTGCACAAAAATTAAATACAGCTAAAGCAAATGGTCAACGTATTATTAGTGTAGGTACAACTTCAACAAGAACTTTAGAAGCGAATTATAAAAAATATGGACAGTTTAAAGCAACACAGGAAAGTACAGATATTTTTATCTATCCTGGATATCAGTTTGAAGCGATTGATGCCTTAATTACGAATTTCCATCTTCCTAAATCTACTTTAGTTATGCTTGTCAGTGCATTTGCTGATAAGGAGTTTATTATGAAAGCTTATCATCACGCTGTGGAAGAAAAGTATCGCTTCTTCTCATTTGGTGATTGCATGTTTATTCAATAATGAAAATAAACTATGATTTAAAATTACAGGAAGAAATTCAAAAATTAGGCAATTGTCATCCTTCATTATTATTACATGTCTGTTGTGGTCCATGTTCAAGTAATGTTATTAAAGAATTAAGTGAACATTTTCAGATTACGATCTATTATTCTAATTCTAATATATATCCACCAGAAGAATATCAAAGACGTTTTCATGAACTTTTATCTTTTATAGAAAAATTTAACCAAGACTATCAACAAGATATTAAAGTCATTGAAGACCCTTATAACAATGCAGAATGGATTTCTCATCTCTATCCTTTAAAAGAATATCCTGAAGGAAGTGTGAGATGTAAGCTTTGTTATAGTTTGAGAATGCGTAGAACCTTTGACTATGCTAAAATACATCATTTTGATTATTGGACAACAGTTTTAAGTGTTTCTCCACATAAAAATAGTCAATGGATTAATGAAATTGGTCATCAATGGCAGTGTGATTCTCCACGTTTTTTATATGCAGATTTCAAAAAGAATAATGGCTATTTAAAATCTACACAAATGACAAAAGAATATGGAATGTATCGCCAAAACTACTGTGGTTGTATGTTCAGTTATGAAGAAATGCAAGAAAGAGAAAAAAGAGCTCAAAATCATATAGATTAAGAGTTCTTTTTTCTCTATTTCATTTTATACTTCTCCTATTTATAAATATACTTTAATACATCTTCTTCGTTATGTATTTCAAATATATGGATAATAATACTATCAAGCGTTTCTTCTTTACTATTAACTATCTTCATCTCTAAATCTGGTGTGAGTTTGCCTAATAGTTTTTTTAATTGAATCAATACAACACTTAACTTTCCTTGTTGTTTTCCTTTTTCCATACCTGATTTCTCTGCATCTTTCCAGAATGAATACATTTCCACTGTTCCTCCATCTCCTTTCATTTTTTTCAGTATGTCTTCTCTCCCTGTCAATGTTGCCAGTACTCTGGCTACCGCTTTTGTAATGATCATCTTCTTTAATCCTTCTTCATCTTTTCTCCATATTATCTTTAATCCACTGATGACCTTTTTATTGTCTTCATTTTTCAGTAGGTTTTCATCCATCTCCTTCATGTCTACAACCCTCATCTTCCAGTCATTCTGTTTTCTCTTGATTTCCTCTGGTCCTTTGACTCTTTCCAGCAATGATGTCACGGCATTCCATTTCCCTTCGCCATGAAACAATACGACACTCATCACTGGCATCAGCATATGATTCTTGAATCGCTTGTCCTGCATGTTGTAGACCAGTGCATCATAAAGCAATGTTCTTGATGCCATTGTAAAGTCAACACAACTTTGAGCTTCAAGAATCAAGATAGCTTGAAAATCCTTTCTTTCCCACATCATGATGACATCATGGGTGCGTTCCTTAGAAAGAAAGTCACCAATAAATATCTCTCTGGAATCAAGAGGGTGAAGGTCACAGGGATGAATAATAGCATGACCATCAAAGAAAAGAGCATTCATGAAGTCAGCAAAACGCATAGGATAAGAGAAGAAATCCTTTAACACATGATCCTTTTTCATCATTGAATCCCTCCTATAGAGGAGAGGCTAAACATATTATACACAAATCTTTGCTTATAGTAAACACCATATAATATTTCTAACCTCTCTATTATTTATATACGCAAAAATATTTCATTTTTCTTTTTTTATTTCAAACTTTTTTAATATAATTAAAAAAGTTTGCCTTTTAAGCAAACTTCTATAAATTTTATTAAGATAAAACTCCTGTATTGCTGCATGTTAAAGTTATTGATACATTTTTAGTTTGTATAGCCTGACCATCATAATACTGTTTCATGACAACCTTTCCAGCTGCAGTGTTTTTATTTTTAGATGATGATTTAGAAAACACTTTCCATGTTTTATGATATGAGGTAGCTTCAAGAGAAGATGAAATACATTTTGCTGTTGTTCCAGTATAACTAAAATTTCCAGTTAACTTCACTGAATACAATGTGTTACCCCTTGAATCTTTATAATTTTTTGTTTTAGTACCTGTTTTTGTTTTCGTAGAATACATTACAATATTTGATTCTTCAATAATTGTTTCCACAATCATTCCGTCTTCAAAATCAATATGCGTTTTCATATGACTATATGCAGCAACATTTTGTATTAAACAAATTAAAATACAAATTATAATAGCGATGACTTTTTTCATTAGTTTATTCCCCTTTATGTATTAAAGTATTCAATAAAATATAAATTATCTATTCCTCTTGTATAATTTCTTCAACTGTTATTGGTTGTGCATTTTTAACTTCTTCATATAAACTACTCAAGTAATAAATTCTAAATAAACCTAAAACGATTGTAGTAGCAATTATAACAATAGAAATATAATGTATATATTTTTGCAATCTTAACCTAAACATAAACTGTTTAATTCCAACTTCCTCATAATAAGCTTGAACAACCTCATAAGGTTCTCCTACTTCTTCTACAATCTCACTATAAGATGTTTGATTGTTAAATGTTTTTATAATATGCTTTTTCAATTGTTGATAATACTTCTTTTCTTCCTTTCCAAAAATAGGCAATAACAATTTTATATCCTTTAAATATCTTTTCATTTCCTTATTCATCAATATCCTCCTTCTTGCAATGAATAATCTTATCAATCTTTTCTTCCCATAATAAATATTCCCGTAATATCACTTTTAAATATTCTTTACCAGATTCCTCAAGATGATAATAGACTCTTACTTTTCTATTAACAAGTTGATCATAACTTGAAATATATCCTGTTTGTAACAATTTATATAAATTAGGGTATAGCACACCTTCTTTTATATCAATAACATCATCAGATAAACGTTTAATAATTTGAGTCAACTCATATCCATAACAATCTTTATATTGCAATATTGATAAAATCAGCATTTCAAATTTAAAATATATATTTCTTTTAGGCACCTTATATCACCACTTCAATTATATCAGACATATTATTAAATATATATACCTTTAAAAATATGTATTATTTTATTGACAATAGATGACTACATGATAAAATAAAATTAGATAAACCTTTTCAAAAATGAATAAAATAAGTTTATGGAAAAAGATAATATTAAACTCGTTTCTGTTTTTCCTGTCGTTTATGTTTAATGTTTAGTTTAGCCAATGTCCATGTAGCTACAGTTACCAAAACAAAAATGTCACAAAAACTAATGTAAGTGTCGTTAAAGTTAATGACACTGGAAAGAAAAACAATACAACTGGTTCGTGGTCATTTTCTGTTGGTTGCATTGGACTATCTGTACCATCTGGATTTAGTGCACATGCATATGCCTCTAAATTAGGAACAAATCCAGTTCTTACAAACAACGGAAATACTGCTAAACATTCAGTTGTCGTTAGCATTACTAGAGATAGTTCTGGTCAATCAGCTGGAGGTCAAATGACAACATTTACATTTACATATAATCCTAGTACAGGTAAAATCAGCTAGTAAGTTGAAAGTTTCACTTCCATAACGAAGTGAAACTTTTCCATACAGGGAGGGAATATTGTTCATTATGTTAAAAGTTAAAAATATATCTATTCAATATTATCAACCAGTTTTGAATATCGAAGAACTTCAATTTTCAATCGGGTTACACATTATAGAAGGTGAAAGTGGTAGTGGTAAAAGTTCTTTATTAAGATGTTTAGCTTTATGTGAAAAAACTTGTCAAAAGTATATCTGGAATCAAAAAACTGTTCAAAATATCCACAATTTCAAAAAAGAACATATAGGTTTTCTTAACCAACACCCTATCTTTATTGATGCTTTAACAATAAACGATCATATTCAATTAATGAATAAAGTCTATCGTTATCAAAATGTGGATAACTATGTCCAAAAGTTAGAATTAACTGGTTTACTAAAGAAATATCCATCTCAACTAAGTGGTGGTGAAAAAACCAGATTAGGGTTATTACTCTTATTATTAAAACAACCTGAAATATTGATTTTAGATGAGCCAACATCATCATTAGACTTAAGTATGACAAAAAGAGTTATTCAAATATTAAAAGACTATTCTCGTCATCATATTGTGATTGTAGCTTCACACGATCAGGAATTAATACACCACGGTGATAACATTTATACAATTGAAAATCAAACAATTCATTGTAAAAAACAACATTTCAATAAAGATATACCTATTCCAACTCATAAAGCACATCACCTATCTGCATTCTTTTTAAGTACTAGACTTTTAAAAAAACATGGTATTTATACATTTTTTACATATATTTTTATTAGCCTATCTTTATTTATAACATCTTCTGGGCTATCTCTACTTCTTTCATCTTCCGTTGCTAAGTCCTCTCCACTAACAAGTATTTATGAAAATGAAATTCTCATTTATAAACCTATAACACAATCTAAAAATCTTTCATATTCCTCAGAAGGTATTGAATATCCTCTTACAAATGATGAAGTATCAAGAATCCAAAATATCCCACATATTCAATCAATTTATCCCGACTATAGCCTTAATATGGGTGCTTTAGAAAAAATCAGTGATCCTATCCCATTAGATAATTCTTTCCAAGAAGCAAATACAATGACAGTTTCTCTTGACGCTAAAGAAAACACAACTCCTGTACATAGCTCGTTTTCTCAAGCATTACTTTGTTCATATAATGAATCTATTGACTATAGTCAAGATATTGAAACACAGTTTTCATATGATCCTAATGGTATCTATATTTCTCAAGCACTTGCTAATGAATTACAAATTATAGCAGCCAACAATCAATATTATTTAACGTTTTATATAATGATCCCTACATATCAAGGATATGGCGATGCTTATATTCCTTTTCAAAATGAAGATGGTTCATATCAATCAGAAGGATATCCTGTTTTAAGACTATTTGGAAAATATCAAAAAGTAACATTACCCATCAATGGTATTTTGAAAAAAGTAAATATGGGAATAAGTCCTAACACTGAATTTAATTATAATAAAATTTTTATTCCCCAAACTTATATTCAACAACTCATAAAAGAGAATACAACTCAAAAAAACATAACTTATTATTGGTCAGATCATTATAATCAATATATGACATCTTTAGAAAAGGAAGATTCATCTCAACAGATGATGATATGTAAGCCATATCAACCAACTATTTATAAAGCTCAAATTGACAGCATTGAAAATCTTCCCCATATTTTAGAAGATATTCACCAATTAGGACTTACAACCATTAATGCTAATATTAATCTCTCTCAAATACAACAATACTCTCAAAATACAAATGAAACTTTATTTATTCTATCTACACTTGTTTTTATTATCCTTATTATCATTTATAATATGACTCTCTATTTAAAAAAAGAAACAAACTTACAAATTTATTATTTTCTTCAATCTTATGGTTATTCATTTTTAGAAATCAGAACAACAATACGTAATTTATATTTTTATAATAGTCTTTTTTCATCATTGTTAACATCGTTATTAACTCTTATTTATTTATACGTCATTGATCCATTGTTTCAATATCCAATTCATCTTCATTCAATTATTTTCTTCATTATCCCTACCATAACCTTTTTCACTATCTTTATTATTCCATACTTTATTTTCTATTTCATAATAAGAAAAGAGGGAGCACATGATTCAATTAAATCACATTCATATTGAGTATGATAAAATTCTACTAAATAATGCATCTATGACTATCTATCCTTCACAAGTTACACTTATTCAAGGAAGAAGTGGCACTGGGAAAACATCTTTACTTTATCAAATTGGTTGTATTTCAAAGAAAATATCTTGTGAATATAATTATCAAAACCTACATTTACATCAATTAAATGAAGAACAACTTGCTTTGATTAGAAAAAATGATATTGGATATGTTCTTCAAGATTATCTCTTATTTGATCATTATGATGTACTTGGAAATTTAAAACATGCCTGTATGTTAAATGATATCTCTAAAACAGAAGAAGAATTACAAAAATTGCTTCAGACGGTCAAATTGCATATATCGCTTCATCAAAGAATAAGTGAATTATCAGGTGGTGAAAAACAACGTTTAGCTATTGCATGTGCACTTTTAAAAAATCCAACTATCCTCATTTTAGATGAACCAACAAGTGCATTAGATGTAAAAAATGAAAGACTTATTTTTCAAATTTTGCAAGATATTGCTCATCAACAGAATATTTATATTATTATTGCCAGTCATAGCTATATTGCAGCAGACTATGCAGATAGTATTTATCAAATCAAAGAACAAAAGCTAATTGCTAATAAACAAGAAAAAACAGAAAAACAAGCTTCCATAACGAGAAGAAAATCCATCTCTCAACATTTTTATCATAATTATATTAAACATTTTCAAAAAGCATATCGTTTTATGCATGTTCTTATTTTACTTGTTTTTATAATTGCTGTATCTTCTCTTTGCATAAGTTATCAAATCATTGAAAACAATATTCTTATGAACGCTCAGCTACTTGATCGTATGAGTTATAACCAACTATTTATAACTCAAAATCCTAATAACATCTATTTAGATAGTGATATAAAAGAAATAACATCAAAACCATCCTTGCAAAACATTCAATCCATATATCCTGTTTATCAATATAGAGCAACATTAAATCATATAGATCATTATTTATTACCCATCTATGAAGAAAACCAATTTGATAACGAGCTTTCTCAAATGAATCCATCACAAACACATTATAATGAGATCATAACTTCACCCTCAAATTATCAGAATCTCATACCTTTCTTCTATGATGATCAACAATTTCAATTATCGTTAGGTAATAACAGTGAAATTTTTCATCTATATGGACTTTTTAAAGAAAACTTTATTCCACCATTTTTATATAAGGATTCACATTATCTTTATATTTCTCATCATACTCTAGAAACTCTTGCGAAAGAGAAACAATTACCTGTTGTAGGTTATACAGTTTTTTGTAAAAATCTTACAACGCTTAATCAAGTTAAACAAACACTCATTAAACAAGGATATGGTATAAACAATCAATTTCAAAAGGGTGATGAATTGTATCAAATTCAAAAAGACCTTAACTTTTTAAGATTAACTATTGTTATTATCATTATGGTTCTTTCCGTATTTTCTCTCTGTATTTTATTTCATCATTATATTATGATCCGAAAAAAAGAATTTGCTTTATTAAAAATCAATGGATTGAGTCAAAAAAATATATATTATTTAATCCATTATGAGCTAAAATATTTTCTTTTTTATGGCTATTTCATTCCTAGTATAATGATTATTATATGTTTATACCTCTTTAAGCTATCAATATCTTTGTATATGCTTTTTACTATTTATGGAATTATGATCTTATTATGGATAATTTGTTATAGTATTCATCAATTTTATATAAGCCGTCTTACTCCAGAAGAAATTCTAAGACATTAATATTATTTTTTCATAAATATTCTCTACAATGAAATATAAGCAAAAAGCATCATACACTCATGTATGATGCCTTTTGCTTATAACCACTTCAATACATCTTCTTCATTATGTATTTCAAATATATGGATGATAATACTATCAAGCGTTTCTTCTTTACTATTAACTATCTTCATCTCTAAATCTGGTGTAAGTTTGCCTAATAGTTTTTTTAATTGAATTAATACAACACTTAACTTTCCTTGTTGTTTTCCTTTTTCCATACCTGATTTCTCTGCATCTTTCCAGAATGAATACATCTCCACTGTTCCTTCTTCTCCTTTCATTTTTTCCAGTATGTCTTCTCTCCCTGTCAATGTTGCCACAACACTGCTTTGAGCTTCAAGAATCAAGATAGCTTGAAAATCCTTTCTTTCCCACATCATAATGACATCATGAGTGCGTTCTTTAGAAAGAAAGTCACCAATAAATATCTCTCTGGAATCAAGAGGGTGAAGATCACTGGGATGGATGATATCATGACCATCAAAGAAAAGAGCATTCATGAAGTCAGCAAAATGGATAGGATAAGAGAAGAAATCCTTCAACACATGATCTTTTTTCATCAACGAATCCCTCCTATAGAGGAGAGGCTAAACATATTATACACAAATCATTGCTTATAGTAAACACTATATAATATTTCTAACCTCTCTATTATTTATATACGCAAAAATATTTCATTTTTCTTTTTTTATTTTCAATTTTATACAAAAAAATGCTTATAGAAACTATAAGCAAATTTTATTCTTTATTTTCTTTGATATCTATAATCTGTACTTGATGATATTGTATCAATTTACCTAAGTCATATACTAGTTGACTCAGCACATAATATCCTCCATTAATAAAGATTTCAAATATATGATAATCATAATAAATTTCCAAATCATATTGCCCATTCAATACAGGTGTTTTGTTAAGATTACATACTTTTTCATGTTCAATAGATACTTGGCTACGATCACAATACAAACAATCATCTTGAATATATAATTTCATGCCTCCAAAATCAATTTGACTTTCTTTATTCATCATAACATGCATATAAAATGGTTTTGATAAATCAGCATGATCTACACTATGATTAAAATACTCCTTAACAGAATTATGAACAGATTGATAAACATGTTTATTTTTATATTCAAATTGTCTAGGTAAGATATATAAACCAGTCCATGATTCATTAGAAACCGGTTCACGCATACGCATCCATGCTAACATTGTACGTTGATGATTTTCATCCAAAAAAGTTTGTGGGGCATAGAAATCAAGTCCATAATCCAAATACATGTAGTCACCCTGTTTTGTAATTGTCATTGTTTCCTCATCAAAATGAACAGGCATAATGACTGCAATACTATCTGGTTGTGGTTCATGAATATGTTCTGGTGAAAAAATCATAAAATATTGATCATTGATTTCAATTAAATCTGGGCATTCCCACATATCACCTATAGAATCATCTTTAAAACAGTTTTTATATGAAAAATGAATTGCATCATCACTTTCATACAGTAAAACTTCACCACAATATCCTGTATCACTTGGGATTTTACTTCCAACAATCAATCCATATTTTCCATTTTTCATTTGCCAAACTTTTGGATCTCTTGTATGTCTTATATCCCCTAAACGAGAATCAGTGATAACATCAATAACTTTTTTCTTTCCATCTTTATTAGGAAAATGAAAACCATCATCACTTATCAATAAAAATTGTGACGCTATTAAATCATCATCACTATATTGAATATGGACATAATCTGGATTCTCTTTAGCATAACGAATCGCTGTATAATAAAGATACATCTTTCCATCTTTTTCAATAGCCGATCCTGAAAAGCATCCATTACGATCATCATAACATGATGGATATATTGCGATAGGATGATGTTGAAAATGTAATAAATCTTTTGTTGTAGCGTGACCCCAATGCATTGTTCCCCAAAAATTTTCATATGGAAAATGTTGATAAAAGATGTGATAATTTCCTTGATAATAAATCAAACCATTAGGATCATTAATCCAATGATAAGGTGCAGTAAAATGTATTTTAGGCTTCATATTTTTTCCTCCTTATTTGTATCATATCATTTTTTTGATTAGAAAAATATGATTTTTGACAAAATTTCATATTCATATTAAAATTTAAAAAAGGAGTTGTTCATATGCCAAATGCACTTGCTAGTGATATTGATTACACATTATACTTTCCTAATAAAAATCCTTCTATTTCCTTAGAGGATCAACAAGCCATTGCTCATTATCAAAAAGCGGGATATTTATTTGGTTTATGTAGTGGTAGACCTTATAATGGTATTGTCAATCTATTTGATACTATTCACCCAGATTTTTATATCATCTCAAGTGGATCTATCATTTTAGATAAAAATCTACAGCCACTCTATGAAAAACATGTGACCTATCACACTATACAAAACATCTTTTATCAATATCAAAATCAAGCACTCATTATTATTCATACCAAAAAAGATATTTATAAAACTCAAAAAGAATTTTCAGCAGATTCATGTATTCTCTTTCATTCCATTGAGCAAATCAAAGAAATCATCTATGGTATATCATTAGTATTCCATAATGAAACACAAGCATATCAAGAAACTCAAAATATAAATCATATGTATAAAGATGTGTTCGCTTTTCAAAATTTAGATTCTATAGATATAGTTTCTAAAGGATGTTCAAAGGGAGAAGCTATAAAAAGAGTAAGAGAGCACTTTCATATAAAGACTTTTGCTGGAATAGGCGATTCATATAATGATTTACCGATGTTAAAGAGTGTGGATATCCCTATCACATTCAACACTTCACCTCAATCTTTAAAAGATATTTCACAACTTCATGTTGAAAGTGTTGCTCAAGCAATAAAAGAACTGCTTTAACAGTTCTTTTATTGTACCTCTAAATAATCAATAACATCATCTAGTGATTTTACAATCTTTGTAATCATCTGAACATATTTTTCTTCTGGATATTTCATATCTGGAACACAAATAACATCAATATGTCCATCATAAGCTGCCTGAATTCCAGCCTCACTATCTTCTAAAACAACTGCTTCCTCTGGTTGAACCCCTAATTTATGACAAGCTGTTAAAAAAATCTCTGGATTAGGCTTACCATGTGTCACCTCATCACCACAAATAGAATCATCAAAATATTGTGTCAACTGTGCATTTTTTAATATTTCATCAACACGTTCACGTCCACTTGATGTCGCAACAATTGTTTTATAATTATGACTCTTTAAATATTGTAATAATTCATCTAAACCTTTTTTCTTTGGAACATGTTGTCTTAAGCTCTCATCTATCCATATATGAACATCATCCCATACTTCTTTCATTGGAAAATCTTCACCATAATGATCGATAAAAACTTGACAGATTCCCTGTTTGTTTTTTCCTAAACAATTTCTATAGAGTTCTTCGGTAAAATCATAATGACCTAACTGTTCCAATTTTTTAACATACTCATTATAAGTGACTCTCTCACTATCAATCATTAAACCATCCATATCAAATATCACTGCTTTTTTCATACTAACCCTCACATTCTTTTTTCTTATTTTAACATATTTCATAACATTTCTAAAGAAAATAAAAAACTACCATCATGATAGTTTTTTGTTTAAATATTTATGCATAAATTGTTTAAAAGCAAAGGTATTTGTGATTGTTGTGATTAAATCTGATAGTGGTTCAGCTAACATAACTGCAAATACACCGTTTGAAATAAAGTTTGGTAAAATATAAATTAAAGGAATCAATAAAATAATCTTTCGATAGAAAGCAAAGAAGAAAGAACGCTTTCCAAATCCCAAAGATGTATATGTCTGTTGATATGTAGAGTTTGCTCCCATGATAATGAAACCAAAGATATAAACTCTTAACATTTGATTTGAAAGTTCAATTAATTGAGGTTCATTAGCAAATAAGCGAACAAAGACACCCGGTAATAATTCCATCAATAAAACACCAATAACTGAATATATCAAAGAAACTTTAATAGCTAAAGAAATCGTTTTTCTTACACGATCATAATTTTTAGCCCCATAGTTATAACTGATAATTGGCTGTGTTCCTTGTGCAATACCTTCCATTGGTAATTGTAAAACTTGATTCATTGATAACATAATTGTCATGGCACTAACCGCTAAATCTCCACCAAAGAATAATAACTGGCGATTAAAAGAAACTTGTAAAATACCTTCTGTCGCATTCATAAAGAAAGGTGAAAATCCTAAGCCAACAACTTTTTTCATAATACCTAAATCTAATTTCATATGTTCTTTTTTGATTTTAATCGTTGTCTGTTTTCCCCATAAAAATTTCATAACCCAGACACATGAAACAAATTGAGAAATGACTGTTGCAATCGCTGCACCAGCAACATCCATATGAAATACAAAGATAAAGATAGGGTCTAAAATAATATTTAAAATACCCCCTATCAATAACGTAAGCATTCCATATTTTGTATAACCTTGAGCATTAATGAAATAATTCAATCCTACACTCAGTTGAACAAAAATGGTTCCTAAACTATAAATACGCATATAGTCCATTGCATAAGGGAGTGTATTTTCACTGGCACCAAATAAAGTTAAAATCTGTGCACCAAAAAATTGTAAAACAATTGTGATAATGATAGAAGAAATAATCAGGCTTGAAAAACAGTTGCCCAATATCTTTTCAGCTAATGCTGGTCTTTTTTCACCTAGACGAATAGAAGCCAATGGTGCTCCACCACGTCCAAATAAATTCGTAAAAGCTGTAATAATCGTAATGACAGAAGTACATAGTCCAATCCCAGCAATTCCTAATGATCCATCTGCTAATCGGGCAATATAAATTCTATCAACCATGTTATAAATGAGCGTTGCTAATTGAGCTAAAATAGCTGGTAATGCCATCGCAAATAACAACTTTGATATTTTTTCATTCTCTAATCTTTCATTCATTATGTCCCCCTCCTAAATTCTGATAAATCTTTTGTAAAATTTGATGATAAAAAATCAAATCACTTGATGAAATATTTTGAAATGACATGTCATCAAACTGATGTTGAATATCTTGAATACGTTTAATAAGAGAATCTGCCTGATGTTCTACACACAAAATATTGCAACGTCTGTTTTGTGGATCAGGATTTCTAGTAAGATAACCACGTTTCACCAGTTTTTCAATAGCTAAGGACACATGTCCTTTGGAAATACCACGAACATTGACAATATCCTGAGCGTGATTATATTCAGGATTATTAGCTAAGAAAGCCAGAACATCTATTTCCACTTGTGTCATCTGATACTCTTTCAATAAATCTTCAAATAAAGAATTATATTTTTTGATGATATAGGGGTACATTGCTAGTGAAAAAAACTTCTTTTCCCCATTCTTTGTTTGCATCTTCATAGTTCTCTCCTTAACTGTTTTATTTTGAACAGTTATATAATAAACGTATTATCAAGAAATGTCAACATTTTTATTTTACATAAAACTGATATTTTTTAAATAGAATGTCTGATATAATACATTATTAAGGAGATGATCACGATGAAATGGAATTCAGAAACAACTGAAAAACTAACAAAAAACGAAAAAAAACTGATAGATTTTATTTTTCAAAATATTCATCAGTTTTCTTCTATGTCAATCCAAGAACTTTCTCAAAAAACACATATATCTCAAGCTACTATTTCTCGCTTACCTAAACATCTAGGCTATCTCAATTTTAAAGATATGAAAATGAGTATGACACAAAAGGTATCCCCTGCCAACAAAATGCATTCAACAGTAACACAAGAACACTCTTTTCCTCATTATTTAATTTTACAAAATCAATATATTGAAAAAACAATTGAACATCTAGATATAGATGAAATTGATACAATTGTTGATCATATCATTGAAGCCAATACAATTTATGTATTTGCTAAAGGAGCAACGATTTGTCTTGCTGATTTACTCTCATTTCGATTACGCAGATTTCAAAAGAAAGTTGTTATCATGCCTTCAAGTGGTTCAGAGATTTTTGAATGTCTTCCAATGATTAAATCAGACGATTTTGTTATTCTCTTTGGATTTTTAAAAACACCTGTAGAAGCACAGATAGTTCTTGAATATTGCCATCAAATCAAATGTCAGACAATGCTGATGTCTAGTCGCTTAATCGATGACGCTAAAAAAATGGCTGACTATAATATTTATGTATATCGTGGTGAAGATCATGAATATCATTCTATGGCTGTTCCTATGGCATGTATTGATGCTTTAGTAATAGAAATTGCTAAAAAAGGTGGTCATTTATATACACAGAGTGTAGAAGATATCTATCAGTTAAAAGAAAACTATAAAATAAAAATACAAAGATAAAATATCTCTGTATCATAATAAAGCAACATAATCGCCACCCAATCGATAGACTTCTTTAAGAAGTCTTTTTTGTAATGTCGCATCTTCAACCTGAATATTTAAACTTTCAGATATTTGGATAGTATATTGTCCTTTGTCGATTTCTTCTCTTAATTGTTTAATACTATGAAAACAACTTTGAAAACATGTCTGAACACAACCATACTGTGTTGCTTGATGTGTATCACTGCCAGAAACAACTGGTTTATGATATCGGTGCGCAAACTGATAAATCATATCCTGCATTTTTAATCCATAACATGCTAAATCTTTTCCATTTAGATCAAAGAAATCAAAACATAACAACTGCTTCTGTGATAATTCTGGAATATGTCCTCCCTGACGATAAACATGTGCTCCCCCAAAAATAACATCATATTGACGAACAAGCGTTACTAGCTCATCAAAAGTTAAAAAACTTTCTTTCGCTTTATGTTTTTCCAACTTTTTATTTAACTCAACAATATCATGATATCTTCCAATAACAAGAGTATGTCCTCCCTCTTTAATATCTATTTCCATTCCAAAGAAAATCAATAACCCATCTTTACTCTGACAACAATCACCTACATGCGTATAGTGAGTATATATATAATCATACATTTCTAAAAATGATAACGTATTAAAATGTTCAGTCAGACAAATAGCATCAAGTCCTCTAAGATATGCTTTGTGAAACATTTGATCAGTATATTGTGTAGAAAATGGTAATTTTTTTGCTAATTTACCATGAGTATGAAAATCTATATTCATAAAAACCTCCTAAAACAAAATAGAAATGATAACACATAAAATCATCCATACAATAGAAATTAAAACGAAAATCAAATCATCTTTTTTAAACATTAGTGATGCCATTTTCTTTTTTCTAACAATCTTATTTTCATTTGCATAGCGATATCCTTTTAATTCCAATGCTTCAACTGTTGTTCTTGATCGTTTTGCAGTATTTAACATTAACGGATAGAAAGATAATATAATAATTTTTATCTGGTATATAAAATATTTGATTTTCCCAAGCCATGTTTTTTTGGATGGAGAATGTCCTCTTAAACGATAAGATAACAATATGTTTTGGAATTCTTCCATAAGGATAGGTAATATACGAAATGCATATGAAATACTAAAAGACAATTGATCAGGACAACCAAAATATAGCAATCCTGTTGCTAGACGGTCAGGGTTTAATCCTGAAAAAACAGTAATGGAAGCAAGAGAACAGACAGATACTTTTAATGTCATAACTAATAATGAATATAATGTTGATAAATTTCCACCAAAGAATAGTGCAGCAATAAACAAATATCCTGTTTGACAAAATACACCTAGACAAAATAAAAATAATACAAGTGGTGCAATTTTTGCTAATTTAGTTGTTATCGCAACAAAAACAAACATCCCTAATAAAACAATGAGATCATTTAAAAACCATGGAATCAAACCAAAAAATAAATACCAGCATAATAATGTTCTTGGATCTAATCCTGCAATAACCGTATCATCATTTCCATAAGCATTTTTTAGCACTTGATTACGTAAATAATCAATTGTAAATTTATCTAACAAAGTCTGTGTGATTTTATGCATTATGATTCCTCCTGTTGATAAGCACTCACAAATTCATCAATTTCATAACAGCGAATATTGAGTGCTTCCCCCATTTTAAAGATTTCTGGTGGTTCTATTCCTACCATTTCTCTTACATACTTATCGCTAAAGACTTCATGTCTTTGACCATCCTTGACTATATAACCTGATGATAATACAATGATTCTCTCTGCCCAATCACAGACAAGCTGCATATCATGTGTTGCTATAACAACAGTTTCAACAACATCTTTTAAGATATCTAATGTTCTCATGATCTCTTTTCTAGTTGCAATATCCAAATTGGCAGTAGGTTCATCTAAAAGCAAAATAGATGGTTGCAATGCTACTCCTATTGCAAGTGAGGCTCGACGCATTTGTCCCCCTGATAATAATCGTCCATCTCTTTCTTGAATATCCTGCAAATCGAACAATTCAATTAATTTTTTGGCTCTATCTTTATAATCCTTAATATGTCGTTCTTTCATGGCAAATTCAATATCCCCTCGAATACAATCTTTAATAAACATATCTTCAGGATTTTGATATACAAGTGAAATATGTTTTGATAATTCTTCAGCTGAATAATGTTTTGTCTTTTCTCCACATACATTCACATAGCCAACTTGTGGTTTTAATAATCCTATCATCATCTTCATCAATGAAGACTTTCCAGCACCATTAGAACCTATTAAAGCAATTTTATCCCCTTTATAAATATTAAGATAAAAGTCTTTCATGAGCTGATAAGGTTCACCTTTTACACTTCTAAACTGTAACCCAACATTTACAAATTCTACAACACGTTCATCCTTTTCTTGTACTTTTCTTTCATGAGTACAATCTGTCATATGTTTCTTTTTTGTAAAAATATTCTGTCCTTCTTCTATAGTAATGGGCAATAAAGTATTTGAATCTAGTAAATTCTTTTCCTGCATGATTTTAGCAGCACGTGTAATTTGTGGTGGAAAAATATGACAAGATTCAAGTTCTTCAACTCTTGTCAAAGCTTCTTTGACTGGTTTTTGCCACATAATAGAACCATCCTTCATTAAAATCACATGATGGCAGTATTGGGCAATATATTCTGTATGATGTTCAATAACAATAATTGTTTTGTGATATCTTTCATTTAATTCCTTTAATATTTCATAAATTTCTCTTGCATGTTTAGGATCTAATTGAGCAATGGGTTCATCTAAAATAAGAATTTCTGGTGATAACGCAGTAGAACCTGCTAAAGCTAATAAATGCAATTGTCCCCCAGATAATTGCCAGATATAATCATTTCGTTTTGAATATAAGTCACAAACCTTAAGAATATTCATAACATTGTCTTCATAATTTTCCAATCCATAATTCATACATGCAAAAGAAGCATCTTCATAGACTGTGGGACATACGATCTGATTTTCAAAATCTTGATACACATAACCCACTTTTTTAGCAATTTCACTAATATCCAAAGTTAAAGCATCTTTTCCATCAAAATACAATTTCCCTTGCAGTTCACCCATAATAAAACGTGGAATCAAACCATTTAGAGTTTTACATAAAGTCGATTTGCCACAACCATTGTTTCCAATAATTGCGACAAAATCTCCTTTTTCAATTGTTAAATGAATATTTTTTAATGTTGGCTGCTTTGCTCCTGGATATGTGAATGATAAATCATTGATTTCAATCACATGGCTGCCTCTTTTCTATTTTTAATTTTCAAAAATGCAAGAACAATAACAAGCACTGCAATCACTCCACTGACAATCATAGCTGTGCTATTTCCTGCCCATGCAGCTTCCCAATCAATAATGGCAAGTCCGTTTTCTGCCATAAATTCTCCACCAATTGCAACGACAAAAGCAATAGCACATAATACAAATGTTTTGATTCCCATTTTTTCTCCATCACCCACAACAGTATTTTCATCACGAGGTGCGACACCTAATAATGGTTCAATTTTCCCATAAAGTTTTGGAACTAAATACATACATGGTAATAAAGAAAATAAGATTCCTGAAAATAGAATATCATTTAAACAAGCAAAACCTTCTGTAAAGAATACTGATTCTGGTAAACCTGCAACTGCTTCAAAATCTTCTACAGCAAACTGAACTTTTAAAATATCAACAATGCATCCCAGTGACTGTTGAATAATAACAGCTAAAATAGAAGCGATGGCAACACTCTTGATACTTTTTGGATTTTTAACAAGACGTCCAGCAACATAAATACCAATTGTTAAAGTTAAAAACTTTTCAAGTTCTCCTAAACCACCAAATTGCCCTAACATGATTTCACTAAAAACTAATTCACCAGTAGCTGCACCTAATGCCGCTGACAATGGATCAAATAACATAGCTAAGATGAGTGGAATAAAAATAAAATATTCTACTGATAATTCCACGATACCAATTTGAAAAGATGGTATTAACTCTGTAAATAAAGTTGATAATCCATATAAAGACATACTTAAAACAAAAGTCATTAATTTCTGTGATTGTGTCATTGATTTTTTCATACTCTTTTTCCTCCCTTATCTTAATGACATGAACATCTTAGCATAATTTTAATGTAGCTAAATCAATAACACGTAAAATGAAAGTTAATATTTCATTAAAAATTAAAATGAAACATTTTTTTCTTTATATACTCCAACATGATTTCTTTAGTCACTTTTTTTGACTTTTCTTTAATGAGTTGTTATAGTATGAATGGTGATGAAAATGAATTTATATGATATTGAAGTCTTAGATAGTCATAATCAAAAAATAAAATTATCAAAATATCAGGGACATGTTTTACTCATTGTCAATACGGCTACGGAATGTGAGTTTACAGAACAATATGATCATTTAGAAGATTTATATGAAAAATATCATGAGCAGGGATTTACTATTCTTGATTTTCCATGTAACCAATTTGGTGAACAGGCTCCGGGCACAATGGAAGAAATTATGTCTTTTTGTGCCGATACTTATGGTGTGAGTTTTCCACAATTTGCGAAAATTGATGTGAATGGTCCTCAAGAATCTCCTGTATACACATATTTAAAAGAACATCAAAAACCTGAATTATCCAAACGCATTGAATGGAACTTTACAAAGTTTCTGCTTGATCAAAATGGACATGTTGTTGAAAGATTTGAACCTTTGGTCACACCATATGAAATTGAAGATGAAATCATTAAACTTTTATAAAAAATATCGAATCTACATGATGTAAATTCGATATTTTTTATTCTTGTTGTCCTTTCATATAAGGATTTGTATATAATGAATACACTAATTGTAAACACATCACACACCATATAACGGGTTCACAGAATATAACTGCCATATATTGGAATTGAGGGATAAAAATAAATACAAATATAATTTTTCCTACAAATTCAATAATACTTGATATCAATGGTAATAATTTCTGTCCTAATCCCTGCAATGCATAACGTGTTTGCATCAAAACTCCTAATACTGCATAGAATGGTCCCACAATTGTTAAATAAAGTGTTCCATTATCTAAAACTGCACTTTCACTAGAACCTGAAATTAATTTTACAAGTGATGACCCAAATAATAGAATAATGATAGTCACAATAGCTGCCATAACAACATCATAAATATAAGCATATTTCATCGCTTTTTGAATTCTTTCGCGCTGATTTGCTCCTCTATTTTGTGAGACAAATGTTGAGATTGCAAGCGCCATAGCTGTAAAAGGCATATTAAAGAACATGTAGAGTTTTCTGGCTGCTGTATGTCCTGCAATAATCAGATATCCTAAATTGTTGATTCCATACTGAAGAATGACTGATCCTGCAGAAACAATACTGCTCATAAATCCCATTGAAAAACCTTGTCCTAATAATTCTTTATATAATTCTTTATCGACTACAAAATGTTTTTTTGATGGTAATAAGATCTGTGTCTTTTTGAAAATATAAATAATACATAATATAACTGATACACCTTGAGAAATAACCGTTGCGACAGCTGCTCCTTGAATTCCCATATTGAGTTGTGTAATAAAGAAAATATCTAATACAATATTTAATAAAGACGAAACGATAAGGAAAACAAGTGGCATCACACTATTTCCAATGGCTCTCATTAAACCAGCACAGAGATTATAAGCAAACATAACAACAATGAATAAAACAATAACTGAAATATAACTATATGCTTCCTGAATAATATCTACTGGTGTATTTAATAATTCAAGTAAAGGATGTAAGCATATCATTCCTATTGTTGTTAAAGCGATAGAAACAATCAATCCAATAACAATAGAACTTGCTACTGATTTTTTTAACAGTTCTCGATCTTGTGATCCAAAACTTCTGGCTGTAACAATTGCCAATCCATTACCTATTCCTAATGCAAACCCTACTAACAAGTCATAAATAGATGTACATGATCCAATGGCAGCTAATGATACATCACCTAAATAATTTCCAACAACCATTGTATCGACAGTATTATATAATTGTTGGAACACATTAGAAACAAGTAATGGAAGAGCAAAAGTAATCAATGATTGAAATATAGGTCCATGAATCAGATCAACATCAGCCTGAAAAAAGCTTTTTCTTTTTGCACCTTCCATATGTCTACCTCTATTCAGTCACATTACGATTGATAATTTCTACTAATGTAAAAATTCCATCTTCGTATTCATATTTTAAAATACAGCAGTTATAAAATCTTTCTGTTTTCTTTACTTTTGCATATTCTTCCCATGCACGATAGAACTGAGCACAAGCCCCACCATGAGAAACGGCTAAAACGACTTCATGATCTTCTTTATTCATGATTTCAGTTAATGTCTTTGACATTCTTTCTCTTAATTCCATTTCACCATCTCCACCAAATCCTTTGAAGAAATCTCCATATGGTAAAGGTGGATTCAAACATTCATCTTTTCCTTCAAAAACACCAAAATTCCATTCTTTTAAACCTTTCACTCTTGTATAAGGCATCTGATAATCAGTAACGATTTCTAAAGTATCACAAGCTCTTTCTGATGTAGAAGAATAAGCATGATCAAATGTAATATGATTATTTTTAAAATATTCACCTGCAATCTTTGCTTGTTTAATCCCAAGTTCTGTTAAAGGGGCATCACACCATCCTTGTATCTTGTGTTGAACATTAAATAAAGTTTGTCCATGTCGCATTAAATAAAGTGTTTTTTTCATTTTTCTGTTCCTCCCTGATGATTTGATTTCACTATATCTTTTAATGTGATTTTTGGATGACGATATCTTGCATTTGGATTCTTATCAAACTTCAACGCAATCGCATGAAATGGGCAGTTTTGTACACATGCCAAACAAAAATCACATGTTTTTGACTTTCTTTGAGCTTTTCCATTAACCATTTGAATATTACCAATAGGGCAGACTTGCTCACATATTGTACATCCAGCACACTGATCTGTTATTTGAATTGTTTCTCCATTATTCAATTCAGGATGATCCGTAAATCTTTTTGTCACCATTTGGTAAGCTTCCTGGCTTTCTTTTGTTGGTTGAGGTATATCCTTTTCTTGAGCTTCAAGTCTAGCTTTCGCTTCTTGAATTTGCTCATCTACATGCTTATTGATAGCCATCTGTTCTTCCATATCGAATGAAGGTAAATAATTATCAACCATTTTAATTGTTTGAATAAAATCAACATGTATTCCATGCTCTTTACAAAAGTTTTCACTCCATACACCAGCTACTGTATCTCTATTTCCATAAGTCAATAACATATAAAAATAAGGTGTATCAAATTTGGCTTTTGCTAAAAAACGTCTAACAGTTTGAGGAAGCTCTCCAGCATAAATAGGAGCGACAATCCCAATCTTATCAGCTTTATATCGTAAATCTTCTTTTTTCAATTCCTGTGGAATACTGTAAAGATCTTCTTCAATCTGTCTTGCTAGATATAAACAGTTTCCTGTTGCCGTATAATAAAATATCATGTTTCTACCTTCTTTCCAATGATATTGTAAGCATTTTTACTGTTTTTGTACAATATCAATATGGAAATCTGCTATAATGAAATAGAATAGTGAGGTCCTCATATGATAGAATTAGAACAACTACAACATTTAGTTACATTTCAAGAATGTCAGACATTATCCAAGGCAGCTAAACAGCTTCATATATCACAACCTGTTTTAACACGTTCTATGCAAAAATTAGAAGAAGATTTAGAAGTCAATTTATTTAACAGAACTAAAAATAAAATTGCTTTTAATGAAACAGGTCTATTAGCTGTTTCTCTAGCAAAACGTATTTTAGATGATACAAAAGATATGAAAAAACAACTTGTAGATTTTGATAGAAAGCTACATACTTTTGCGATTGGTTCATGTGCGCCAGCACCATTATCTTATTTAAGTCGTAAATTTTCACAGTTCTATCCTCAAAGAACACTATTAACAGAAATTAAAGATATGCATATCTTAATCAAAGGTCTAAAGGAAAAAGACTATACAATCATTATCATGCCTTATGACATAGAAGATGAACAGATTGAAAGTATTCCATTTATGGAAGAACAATTATTTTTTTCTTTACCTCTAACGCATCCTTTAGCTCATAAAAAATCCATCTCATTAAAGGAAATGGATGGAGAGAAAATGTTATTAATGTCAAATATTGGTTTTTGGAATGATATGCATAAAAAAACAATGCCCCATACAAAATTTCTGATTCAAAACGATCGTTCTGTTTTCTATGATTTGGTAGAACTGTCTACATTACCTTCATTTACATCTGACTATGTTATGAAAACTGAAATCATGCCTCAAAATAGAGTGATCATCCCTATTTCAGATGCCCAGTCACATGCGACGTTCTACTGCTGGTATCTTAGAGAAAACGAAGCTCAATTAAGAACTTTATTATATCATCTATAAAAAAGGATGAAATAGTTCCCAAATAACGGAATTCATTTCATCCTTTTCAATATCATATTTATTTTAACTTATTGTATTCTTCATCACTTACTGGTTCTAACCATTCATTAGAAGCCCCTTCTGCTGGTACAGAAATTGCAATATGAGCAAACCAGCTATCTTTAGCAGCACCATGCCAATGTTTCACTTCTGGAGGAATATCCACAGTATCACCTGGTTTTAATTCTCTAGCAGGTTTCCCCCATTCCTGATACCATCCTCTACCATCAGTAACCAGTAGAATTTGTCCACCTTTATGATGAATATGCCAATTATTGCGACAACCTGGTTCGAATGTGACATGACTTACTGGTAAACTTTCAGCAAGGGGCTGTAAATAACTTTGACCAATAAAATATTGAGCAAACGCTGTATTTTCTTCTCCAACGGGAAATAATGTTTTAACATCTTTCATACTCTTCTAACCTCCTATCTGCTTCTATTATATATCCACCAAACAAAAATATCTAATACCTATTTTTTATTGTCAACAATGCTTAAAAAGCATTAACATTTGGCGACAAACTGATTAAAAATCTCCTGCATTTTTTGATCAGTTTTACACATATCTTCAGGATGAAATTGAACTGCTGTAATCGGTAAAGATATATGTTCAATAGCTTCAATCATCTGATCTTCACTGTATGCGACAGCTTTTAATCCCTTTCCTAATCGATCAATAGCTTGATGATGAAAACTGTTCACATATCCTCTATCTTGAAAGATAGGATATAAAAAACTATTTTCTTGAATGTTTATTGTATGACTTGCACATTCTCTTCTTTCTTTTTGAGAATGTAAAAGTATTTTCTGTGGAGCATAAGATAAATCTTGATAAAGTGTTCCACCAAAAGCTACATTGATTACTTGAAGTCCTCGACATACACCGAAAATAGGTATATTTTTTTGTGTTGCTTTTTTTATCAAGGCAATCTCATATAAATCTCTAGGATAATCTGTTTCACCTAATAAGGGTAATGGATTTTCATGATAGAGTAATGGATTGACATCACAACCACCAATAATCATTAAACCATCAATCATATCTAATTGCATCTCTATATCTTCAATAGGAACAGGCGGCAATAAAACTGGGATTCCTTGTGCTGCAATAATAGCCTGTAAATAATCTTGTTTAATAAAATGTATATATTTATCATTTTGTAGTTCTTCACTACATGTTATTCCAATTCTCTTTTTCATACTTTTCTCCTTTCTTCTTTTATATCAATTCAATATATCATAAAAATCATATCTTATACATAAATATGATTTACAATATCTTATTCACTTTTTATTTGAATATGAATACATGCAAAAAGCCAGCTAATGCTGACTTTTATTTTTCAAAATGCTGTGCTACTTTTTGTAAGTCTTCAATAATTGGTAAATGTTGTGGACATACATTTTCACATTGTCCACATCCAATACATTCACTTGCTTTACCAAAAGTCTTTGTCAAGTTATTGTAGTATTCACCTTGAGGTGTCCATCCTTTTTCTTCTACTTCCTGTAAATCAGCATTGTATAATGAGAAATATTTAGGAATAGCTATATGCATTGGACATCCTTCTGTACAATATGAACATCCTGTACATGGAATAGCAATCGTAGAATTAATAATATCAACAGCCTGACGAATTAATTGATATTCATCATCATGAAGTGGCTGCATATCTTTCATATAGCTTATATTATCTTCTAATTGAGCCATATTAGACATCCCACTTAATACCATCATGACATTATCAAGACTTGCCGCAAAACGAATAGCCCATGAAGGTACTGACATATCTGGATGATATTCTTTATACATATTTTCAACTTTTTCAGGAACTTTCGCTAATGTTCCACCTTTAACAGGTTCCATCACAATAACAGGTTTATGATATTTTGTTGCCACCTCATAACATTGACGAGATTGAACACCTACACTATCCCAATCTAAATAATTAATTTGTAATTGAACAAATTCAAATTCTGGATGTTCCTGTAATACTTTTTCTAATAATTCTGGTCCATCATGGAATGAAAATCCAATAGTTTTAACCAATCCTTGTTTTTTCTTTTCTTGAATCCATGTAAAACAATCAAGCTTTTCATATGTTTCAATACTATGTGTATTAATATCGTGTAAAAGATAATAATCAAAGTATTCTACCCCAGTTTTCTTTAACTGTTCATTAAAGATTTTATCTCTATCTTCTTTTGTCTGAATAAAACCTGAATGTAATTTTGTAGCAAGTGTATAAGTCTGACGATCATGACGTTTCACTAATGCCTCTCTCACTGCATTTTCACTATTAAATCCACAATACATCCACGCTGTATCAAAATAAGTAAATCCATTTTCTATAAAAGTATCTACCATTTGTTTCACTTGTTCAATATCAATCTTTGAAGGATCGTTTTCATCAAGTGATGGTAATCTCATTAATCCAAAACCTAATTTCTTTGTCATATCATTTCCTCCTACTCGATTATTTATTATACACCCTAAAGTTAACTTTAGGTCAAGAAAAAAGAAAGGATCACCTTTCTTCATCTTATTCTATATGACCACTGCTGAGTCCTTCATTCTTCTCATCGAGTGGTAACCATTCTAAAACACGTTCAATATAACGATCCCAAAAATCCCATTCATGCGCACCTGGTCCTTCTTCATAAGTGACATTGATTCCCTGTTGAAGTAAAAAATCACGGTAATCACGATTTTCTTTAATCAGTGAATCATCAGTGCCACATGCCATATATATCGCAGGCACATCTTTTATAGCCATATTTTGAATCAGTGCCTTATAATCTTTGTCACTTCCTTTTAACTTATGTAAATCACCAAAAACAGAAGTTAAATAACTTCTTTTATACATATAAGTTACGTCGTCACCATCCTTAGCATTAATAAAAGTGTCAATCAATAACGCTGAAGACAATGCGGCAATATAACCAAATGTCTGATAATATTTGAGTCCATTGATAATAGCTCCATATCCACCCATAGACAACCCTGCAATAAATGTATCTTCTCGACGTTGTGATAAAGGGAACATGGCTCTTGTGATAGAAACAAGTTCTTCACCAATAAATTGTGAATAATATTCATGGGAGTTTTCATTATCAACATAAAATTTATTCTCTCCTGAAGGCATAATAACAGCTAAATCATGATCCTGTGCCCACCTTTGAATACGTGTACCACATACCCAATCTGTATAATTGCCAAAAATCCCATGTAATAAGTATAATGTTTTGAAATTTTTATTTGGCTGGTTTAACTTTTTATCAACAGGAATAATAGCATTAATTGTGACTGTGCGCATTAACTTTTCTGAGAAAAAATCAACTTGTACTAATGCCATTATGATAGATCCTTTCCAAAATATTTATAAAATGCTTTGTCAATACCCGCACAATCAACATAATCAGTAACAAATTCTGCAATGTTTTTTAAACGATCTACTGCATTTCCCATCGCAATACCATGTCCAACCAACTCAAACATTTCCATATCATTCACACCATCACCAAAAGCATAAGTATCTTTTTGATCAATTCCTAATTTTTGATATAAATACTTACAGGCTGTTCCTTTTTTAAATCCCTTATGATAAACATCCATACGAATCAATCCATGATCATAAGCAACAATTGTCATATCATTTTCTAATTCATGATATGCTTTCCACATTTGTTCCACTGTTTCAAACAAAACACAGCAACTGATAGCATCTACATCCTGAGCCTCATATCTTTCTACTACATTCTCAGGTCTTTGATCTGTTCCCTGAAACATTACACGATGTTTAACGATCAATTCATCATCCAAACAATCACACCATTCTCCATGATGTCCATAAAACATAGGTCGCCCTTGATATTTTTGATAAACTTCCATTTGTTTTTGTATTTCTGGAGTTGTTAAAACTTCATCAACCAGAATCTCATTATTATAAATGATATAATGTCCATCACATAAAACATAACCATCAAATGGAATATCTTTTAATCCTTCAGGGATAGCGCCTCTTGCTGAAGCAATAACGATCTTATTGCCTTGTTTCTGAAAATCGTTTAAAACCTGTTTTGTTTGATGACGAGGTTGCATCATACCTTCTTGAGCATTTATTAAAGTTCCATCAATATCAAAGAAAACTATTTTCATTTTATCATTCTCCTTGCCATCATTATATCATTTCTCTTCTTTGAAAATCCATATAAATCCAACGAAAAAATATCTTGATTCATGATTCTCATTTTTGTAAAATCAAAAAAGAAATGGAGGTTTTCTATGAAATTAATTATGCTAGGTACAGGAAATGCTTTAGTAACAAAGTGTTATAATACCTGTTTTGTATTTGAAAATCAAAATCAATATTTCTTAGTAGATGGTGGTGGAGGAAATACCCTTTTATCACAGCTAGAAAAAGCGCATATTAATTGGCAGGATATTAAAGATATCTTTGTCACACATAAACATATTGATCATCTGATGGGAATTATCTGGATGATTCGTATGATTGGTCAACATATGAGTCAAGGAAAATATCAAGGTGAAGTGCGTATATATGCTCATAAAGAACTTATTGATATTATCATGCAAATGATTCATCTGGTTTTAGAAGCAAAGCATACACAATTTATTAACAAACGCAATCACTTGATTGAAATTCAAGATCATGATAGTCATATGATTATCAATCATCAAGTCACTTTTTTTGATATCCATTCTACAAAAACAAAACAATTTGGTTTTCAAATGCAATTAGATCACAATAAAAAGTTATCTTGTTGTGGAGATGAACCATGTCATCAAATCAATGAAGCTTATATTCAAAATAGTGATTGGTTACTTCATGAAGCTTTTTGTTTACATAGTGAAGCTGATATTTTTCATCCTTATGAAAAACATCATTCGACAGTGAAAGATGCCTGTCAATTAGCTCAGTCTTTAAATATTCAAAATCTTCTTTTGTATCACACTGAAGATAAAAATATCAAACAACGTCATTCTCTCTACATGAAAGAAGCCAAACAATATTTCCAGGGAAATATATGGATTCCTGATGATTTAGATATTATTAACATTCAATAGAAAAAGGAATTGAAATACGCAATTAGTTTATTTCAATTCCTTTTCTATATCATATAACAAAGATATTTATTTGTAGGCATGATTGAAAGCATTTTGTAAATCTTCTATAAGAAGTTCTACTTCTTCTAATCCAATATACATTCTGATATGTCCAATATCTAAGCCTCTTTTTTTCAATTCTTCCTCGTTGCTTCCTTTCCATACAGGCATGACTAAACTTTCAAAGCCACCCCAACTATAGGCCAAAGTAAAATGTTTTAAAGAATCAACAAATCTTTCAATAACATCTGGGGTTGCATCTTTTAATACAAAACTTAATAAACTTCCATATCCCTTTAAATACTTATCTGTTAAATCAGTAGATGTATGAACCATAGGATGATATATTTTTTTAACATATAGACTTTGTTGTAAAAATTGTATCACTTGTTTAACACTTTGTTCTTGAGATTTTAAACGAACAGGCAATGTTCGTAATCCTCTTAATGCTAACCAGGCATTCATTGGGGACATTGTTGCTCCTAAAAAGATTTGACCAAATTCATTGATTTCATGTATATATTTTTGATTAGAAATGACAACGCCACCAACCAAATCACTATGTCCTCCAATATATTTTGAACAAGAATGTATAACAATATCAATTCCATGCACCAAAGGATTTTGAAATAATGGTGTTGCCCATGTATTATCAATAACTGTGATAATATTTCTTTGTTTCGCAAATTGACTGATCATCTCTAAATCAAGCATTTCAAACTTTTGAGAAGAAGGACTTTCAAAATAAATCATTTTTGTATTCTCCTTAACAAAAGCAAATATATCTTCAGTAGAAGATACATCAATTTTTGTACTTTCAACACCAAAACGTTCAAGATTTTGAATGAATTTGACAGTTGATCCATAAACAGTATTCACAATGATAATATGATCCTTTTGTTGAATCAAGCTCAATATTGTGGCACTGATTGCTCCCATTCCTGAAGCAAAAACTTTAGCACATTCTCCTTTTTCTAATTGAGCTAGTTTCTCTTCTAGAATTGTTAATGTTGGGTTTTCTCCTCTTGTATATGTATAAGCACTTTTCTTATTCATATTAACATCAACATAGTGTTGAAAATCATCAAATTGAAATGATGATGTTTGCACAATCTCAGGCGCAACACTCTTATAGTCTCTTTGTTTTTTTTCTACTGATAAACAAATATTCTCTTGATCTAACATTTTATTTCTCCCTCTAAATATTTTCCAATTCCATCATGTTCATTGTCTGCACAAATGGCATCTGCAACTTCTTTTACTGTATCAAAAGAGTTATCCATAGCTATACCTGTTCCCGCTATTTTTAACATATCTATATCGTTTTCACCATTACCAAAAGCAATAACATTATCTAATGATATATTTTTAATTTGTGTTAACTTCAAAAGAGCCTGTCCTTTTGAAGCATGAACTGGATTAATTTCTACCCAATCTTTTTCTACTCTACATATACTAAAACGTGAAGACATCTGTTTTTGAAGAATTGGTATTTTTTCACTCATCATTGTTTCACTTTGCACAAATGCAACTTTCTTTATTGTAGAAAAAAGATGTTCTGGTATTTCATAAATATCATGAACCATATGTTTTTCTCTATCAATAAAATGTTCTTCCATAATCCCTGTATGCCCATAATCAAAAATATATAAACATGTTTCAAAGAAAATAATCATATCAAAGAAAGATGTTTGTGCTATTTCATTCAAAATCATTAAATCATCTTTTGTTAGTCTTTGTTCTCGATGCAAACATTCTTTTTTTGAATTATAAATTTCTAATCCGTTTAAAACAATATAACCACTTTGAGGATATTGATCCATATCTAACTGTTTTCCATAATACTCTAAGCTACTGACATCTCTGCCACTTGCTAAAACAAGAGCTACGCCTTGTTTTTGTAAGTGCATTAAAATCTCTTTTGTATATGGGAGTATTTTTTGTTGAGATGTTAACAATGTCCCATCCATATCCATCACAATCATATCTATATTTTTCATCGTTTTCCTCCCTCTTCTAACCATTGTACAATGGGTAAAATCCAAAATGCAACCCTTAATCAAAAAGATGTGCCTAAGCACATCAAAGGAGTGTCTGATACACTGTTCTTAGTTGTTTTCCTACTTTTTCAAGCGAACGTTCTTCAGCGACTTTTCTCCCTTCTTTCCCTAAATACGGAAGCTTCTTTTCCACAACATTTTGTATCAATTCTATAAACTCATCATTATCTTTTCCTTTATAACAATTCTTTCCATGTATAAGCCAACCTTCATAAACAGGTATATCTCTCAAAATAACCTGTTGATAAGATGACAACGCTTCTAAAACAACTATTCCTTCTGTTTCTTCATAACTAGGGAAGAAAAACGCATCTGCCCCACAATAAGCACCTTTAATAATATCACCGGTTATATAACCAGGAAAAATCACATTGGATGGATGATGTTTAATCACATTTCGAATTTGTTGAGGTATGGTATATAAAGAGATATCTCCAAACCATATAAAAGTATATTGGGGAAGTTTTTGAGCGATTTCAATAAAATCTAATATTCCTTTTCTTTGGAAAAACAAGCCAACACAGATAATAACTTTTTGTTGTGAAGTAAGATGAAAATATTGTTTAAACAATTGAATTCTCTCTTCATTATCATTATATTCTTCAATATCAACACCATTACTTATAGCATATATAGGTATATCTTTATTGACATAATGACTAATAAGTTTCTTTGAATATGCTGTTGGTGTAATAAGACAATCCGCTTTTGAATAGATTGTCATTAATCGTTTTCTAAATAGAGATGACATCTGATTTGATAAAATAAATGAATTTTTAAAATCCTCTTCCGTACTATGCGCATGAACAATGACTTTTTTGTGCATTTGATGACAACGATGTATGAGCCACTGACTCTGAAGTCCAACTGTGTTGATATGTGCAATATCAAAGGATTCTCGAGGATCTAAAGTATATTCTATTCCTTGAGATTGCAATGCTATGATTTGATGTTTAAGTGCTCTTCCGATACCAGATTTTCTAATCATATTCTGATTTTCAAAATATAATAAAACTTTCATAATATCACCTTTCCTATCTTCACTATACATAAAAAAAAGAAGAATAATGAAAAAAATTATGAAAGATTTTCTAAAAAGCATTCTATATTCGTAGCTTTACAATAATAAACAAATATTATTGTTATGATTAATATAAAACGGTTCTACTCGACATCATGAGTGAGTATTTGAGTAAACGATATATTCATTTTATACATAGATATATGAGTTGAAATCAATTATAAAATATAACTCAAAATCCTATATTAATGAATAATTATAATCTCATCAATCATAATATAAAATATACATTACATATTAATACCCAATCTCATAACCTATAATTTTGAAGAAATGTATGATTTGGCATAAAATAATATTGAAGAAATATATGATTTGGCATAAAATAATATTGAAGAAATGTATGATTTAGAACAAAACAATATTGAAGAAATGTAAAAAGGAGTGATGGCAGTGTATTTCAAAAGAAAAGCTTACGATAAATTAATAGATTGGAAATCAAATTATGCTGATAACTATGCTGTTTTGTTAGAAGGTGCAAGACGTGTAGGAAAATCAACAATAGCTAAATTATTTGCTGAAAATGAGTATAAATCATACATTTTGATAGATTTTTCAATTGCTTCAGCTGATATATTATCCTGCTTTGATGATATTAATAATTTGGATATGTTTTTTTTAAGGTTACAGGCAATCACTGGAATTAATTTATATGAACATGAGTCAGTTATTATTTTTGATGAAGTACAGTTATTTCCTAAAGCCAGACAAGCAATTAAGCACTTGGTAAAAGATGGACGATATCATTATATTGAAACTGGTTCTTTAATATCCATTAAAAAAAATGTGAAAGATATCTTAATCCCTTCTGAAGAAATGAAAATTGAAGTCTATCCTATGGATTATGAAGAATTCTGCAATGCCACAGGAAATAATTATAATTTAATAAAGCAATTGTTTGATATGAAAAGAGCAATTGGTCAAGAAGTGAATAGAAAACTCATGAGAGATATTAGGATATATATGGCAGTCGGTGGTATGCCTCAAGCTGTTGAAGCATATGTGAATGGGAATAATTTTTCCACTATAGATAATGTAAAGCGTCAAATTATTCATCTTTATGAAGAAGATTTCAAAAAAATAGATCCATCAGGAAAAATATCTGCGCTTTATCATTCAATCCCCGCTCAATTAGCTAAAGATCAAAAGAAATACCGTATGTCCACTGCGCTAAAAAAGAGAACGACGATTAAAGAAGAAGAATTATTATTTGATTTATTTGATTCTAAAACTGTATTACCCTGCTACAATTCAACCGATCCTAAAGTGAGTTTGACTTCAACGAAAGATTTAAATAGCTATAAACTCTATTTATCTGATACGGGATTATTCGTAACACTTATGTTTATAGACCGACCTATTACAGAAAATGAAATATATGCTAAACTTCTTTCTGATAAATTACCAGCAAATTTAGGATATTTATATGAAAACTTAATGGCACAATTATTAGCTTCAAAAGATAGAGAATTATATTATCATACATGGCAAAAAGAAAATAGCACTCATTATTATGAGATAGACTTTTTAATTTCTGAAGGTAGTAAAATTTCAGCTATTGAGGTCAAATCTTCAGGTTTGGGTAAACATGATTCTATATGTGAATTTGAAAAAAAATATTCAAAACATATAAAAAATTGTTATATCTTTTCGCAAAAAGACTACAAACAGGAAAATGGTATACAGTTTATGCCCATATATTTAGCCCCATTTATATAAAATCTATTATTTAATAGAAAAAAGAATAACTTACAAGATATCTCTCCTTATCAAAATGAATAATTGAAATATCTCTAAATAATAAGTCTTGAAATCACATGATTTCTTTGAGAATAATATGTTACAATAATGATATAAGGAGTGTGAGGCTATGCTTTTAGTTGATAAATTAATTCAAAAAGATAATTTTTCAAAAAGTGAAATGATTATCGCTGATTATATTATTAATCTTGGTGAAGATATCAAAGATATTTCAGCCAGAAAAATCGCAAGAGAAACATATACTTCCCCAGGAACAGTTTTAAATCTATGTGAAAAAGTTGGTGTTAAAGGATTTGATCATTTTAAAAGTGCATATTTAAAAGAAATACAATATCTTGATCAGCAGTTTGGAACCGTTGATCCTAATATTCCTTTTCATGAAAATGATACTTTTTTTATAATTGCTAATAAAATGGGAACTCTATATGAAGAGACTATTAAAGATACTTTATCCTTATTACAACATGATTCCTTACAAAAAGCTGTCCTTACATTATCCAAAGCTCAAAATATTCATATTTACTCTTTTGGAACCGCACTTAATATTGCAGAATCGTTTAAAGAAAAAATGATGAAAATAGGAAAAAATGTTTATATCACCAACAATTTAAATTATCAAAGATATGAAATGAATTGTATTACCAATCGTGATTGTGTGATCTTTATTTCATATTCTGGTGAGACAGGAAATATTATTGATATGGCCCAAACCTGTATTATAAAAAAGATTCCCTTTATTTCTATGACATCTTTTGGAGAAAATACATTAAGTCAAATGAGTGATATCAATCTCTTTATTTCTACCAGAGAACGATTAACTCATAATATCGCAAATTTTAATAGTAATTTATCAATTTTCTTTCTTTTAGACATTTTATACGCTACTTACTTTTCATTAAATTATATGGACAATCTTGAATATAAAATGAATGTTACTCACAAATTTGAAAATAAGCGTAGTTCTACTAATCCTATCTTAATTGATAATACTCATAAAAAATAACACTGTTCAGTTTTCTATTTCAATTTTTTGACAAATTTTTTAACAGTGTTAAATGTTGTTCAATAAATATTTTTTTCAAGCCTCTTTGCATGTATATTTAAACATACAAGGAGGTTTTTTTATGAAAATAAGAGACAATTTCTTATGGGGAGGAGCCACAGCAGCGAATCAGTATGAAGGTGCTTATTTAGAAGATGGAAAAGGTTTAAGCATTGCTGATGTGGAAATGGGAGCCCGTCATGGTGTTCCAAGAGAAATCCATAGCTATGTTCATGAGGATTGCTATTATCCAAGTCATGAAGGTGTTGATTTCTATCATCATTATAAAGAAGATATTGCTTTATTTGCAAAAATGGGATTCAAATGTTTTCGTATGTCAATTAATTGGCCAAGAATCTTCCCACATGGTGATGAAAAGACACCTAACGAAAAAGGTTTAGCTTTTTATGATCAAGTTTTTGATGAACTACTTAAATATGGTATTCAACCTATCGTCACAATTTCTCATTATGAAACACCATTATATCTTGTTCAGAAATATGGTTCATGGAGAAATAGAAAGTTGATTGATTTCTTTGAACATTATTGTGATGTTATTTTCCGTAGATATCATCACAAAGTCAAATATTGGATGACTTTTAATGAAATCAATGAAACTATGAATCAAAAACAACCTTATCATCAAGCAGGTATTATTTATCAAGATAATGAAAATCCAGCTGATGTAAAAGTACTTGTTTCTCACAATATGATGGTAGCAAGTGCAAAAGCAGTTATATTGGCTCATCGTATTGATCCCACTTTAAAAGTAGGATGTATGTTCCAATATCCAACAACATATCCAAAAACTTGTCATCCAAATGATATTCTTGCAAGAAGATATCATATGATGCCGAATTTCTATTATGGAGATGTTATGTGTAAAGGCTATTATTCTAATACATGTACAGCTCAATTAAAACGTATGGGTGCAACTCTTTCTATGGAAGAAGGAGATAAAGAAATCCTAAAGGAAGGAAAAGTTGATTTTATTGCCTTTAGTTATTATTTTTCTTCAATTGCTTCAAGTCCTGATGGTAAGGAACTTATTGTTGAACGTTCTAATCCATATCTTCAACGTAATGATTGGGATTGGCCAATCGACCCAACCGGACTTAGAGTTGCATTAAATGAGCTGTATGATCGCTATCAATTACCTTTATTCGTTGTTGAAAATGGTTTAGGAGCTATTGATCATATTGAAGAAGATGGCTCTATTCAAGATGATTATCGTATTGAATATTTAGCAAGTCATATTGAAGCTTTGAAAAAGGCTATTGAAGAAGATGATGTAGATGTGATTGGATATACTTGTTGGGGACCTATTGATATTGTTTCAGTAGGAACAGGTGAAATGAGAAAACGTTATGGTTTTATTTATGTTGATAAAGATGATGAAGGAAAAGGAACATTAAAACGTTACTTAAAGAAATCTTTTTATTGGTATAAGAAAGTCATTGAAACAAATGGTCAAACAAAATTCGATTAAGGAAAGAGGGTAAAAAAATGAATAATGTGTTTGAAAAAATGAACGAAAAGCTTGTCCCTATTGCTATGAAAATTAGTAGTAATAGATATTTGACAGCTATTAAAGAAGGCTTTTTCGGTGTTATGCCAATTATTATTGTAGGATCTATATTCCTACTACTTACAAGCATTCCAATAAATGGTTATGAAGAGTTTATGGCAGGTATATTAGGAGAAAATTGGAATGATATCTTTATGTTTCCATATCGTATCAGTTATGGACTCATGTCACTATATGTTGTCGTAGGGATTGCTAAGTCTTTAGCAAATCACTATCAAATAGGAAGTCGTGAATCTATCATCGTTGCTTTCGTCTCTTATTTTATGTTAACTCCTTTGATTGTAGATGCAGACAATGCTAAAGGTTTACCAATTGATAATTTCGGTGCTTCTGGTTTGTTTTTAGCTATTATTTCATCTTGTTTAGCAGTTGAAATATATCGTTTTATCTTAAAGAGAGGATGGACAATCAAACTTCCTGATGCTGTTCCACAAAACGTAGCTAAGCCATTTGAAGCTTTAATTCCAGTTGCTTTTATCTTTATTATCTTTAATATTATTCGTTTAATTTTTGTAAATACTGATTTTGGTAGTGCACAAAACTTTATCTTTACAATGTTACAACAACCTTTACAATCTCTTGGTAGTACTTTACCTGCAACTTGTATTGTTTTATTCATTGAAGCTATTTTATGGTGTTTTGGTTTACATGGTTCTTCTATTGTTTCTGCTGTTATGAATCCAATTTGGAGATCACTCTCTGCAGAAAATGCTGCTGCACTTGAACTAGGACAAGCTGCTACTAATATTGTTAATTATCAATTTATTGCTAACTTTGTCAAAATCGGAGGAACTGCTGCAACTTTAGGTTTAGCTATTATTATTCTTCTCACAGCTAAATCATCTCAATATAAAGCATTAGGAAAATTATCTATTGTCCCTGCTTTATTCAATATTAATGAGCCAATTGTCTTTGGATTACCAATTGTTCTCAATCCAATTATGGCTATTCCATTTATTGTTGCTAATATTGCTGTTGCTATAGTAACTTATGCTGCCACATTCTTTGGATTAGTTCCAGTAAGTATTGGTGTCGAAGTTCCATGGACAACTCCACCTATTATTTCAGGATTCTTATTATGTGGTTGGCAAGGTGCTGTTTTACAAATTGTTCTTATTCTTGTGAGTATGGCTATCTACTATCCATTCTTTAAAATGCAAGATAAACAAGAATACGATAATGAACAGCTTGCCACAAAACAATAAAACAAAAGGCATGAAAAGCATGCCTTTTTTCACAGGAGGAATAAAAAAATGAATAATATATCACTTATAAAAAGAGCTATTGCCTATATGATTGATTTATATTTAGGTACACTTTTATCTACAATTCCTATTTCTCTAACTACTTATTATCAATTTCATCAAATATCTCAAGATATCACGTTATTTTCTAAACCTATATCTTCTATTTTACTCTTATTAAGTATATTTGCATTAATCCTATATTTTCTAGTTATCCCATATTTCTTTCATGGACAAACGATCGGAAAGAAAATTATGAAATATAAAATTTGTTACTCATCTTTTTCATCATTATGTATTAGACAATGTATATATATGGTTTGCTTAACTTCTCTTACATCTTTAATCATTCAGTTTATCTCTTTATTTTCTTCCATTTCATTAACACCTTATATAAACACTTTCGTTTTTATTTTATCTTTCGTTATGATTATTTATATACTTTGTCATAGAAATCACATTGCATTGTATGATCAATTAGCTAAAACAGAAATTCAATAAGGAGTCGCTTATGGATTATTTAACACATAATGAAATAAAATATGTTCAACAACATCTTGAAGAGAATATTCAATTATTAAAAACACTGACAGAAATTCCTTCACCTACTTTTCATGAAAAAAAACGTGCTACTTTTTGCTTGAATTGGCTGCAATCAATAGGTGCGAATGCTTATATGGATAATGTTAATAATGTTATTTGTCCAATTAATGGGGAAAATAATGAAACATTAATCATTATTATGGCTCATAATGATATTGCTTTTCCTGATATTCAGAATATTCAAGTCAAACAAGTTGATAACAAACTTTTTGCTCCTGGTATTGGAGATGATACGGCTAATATGGTCAATATGTTAATGACCATACAATATATTATCAAGATGAGACTTCAACCAAAATATCAAATCTTATTTGTCATCAATTCAGGAGAAGAAGGATTAGGTAATTCTATGGGTTGCCGTCAGATTATAGAAAAATATCATTCAAAGATTAAGGAATTTATTTCTTTGGATGGCTATCTCAATGAATGTACTTATTGTGCAGTTGGCTCAAAACGTTATCAGATTGATGTAAAAACACATGGAGGGCATTCTTATGTTAATTTTGGTCAAGAAAACGCAATTGCCTGGATTGCAAAGATTATTACACAATTAAATCAAATTTCTTTACCAACTGAAGCAAAAACAACTTTTAATTTTGGAAAAATAGAAGGTGGAAGTGCTATTAATGTTATTGCTAATCATGCCTCTGTAACATATGAATTTCGTTCATCAAGTCAACAATGCCTAAATATTATGGAACAATCGTTTCAAAAAATCATTAATAATATAAATGATAAACATATTGATATTCAAATCAAAGTATTAGGAGAGCGTCCTGGTAATGGACCTTTATCACAAGAAAAAATGAGAAAATTTACAAGTAGAAATCTTAATATAATTCAACATTTTTATAAAAAGAATATTATTTTATGTGAAAATTCTACTGATTCCAATATCCCACTATCATATGGTATTTGTGCAAATACGATAGGAACAATTATTGGCGGTGATGCTCATACTTATCATGAATGGATTGACATTAACAGTATTCCTATTGGGTTTCAAGTTGCTATGGCATTGATTCTTCAATATGTTGATTGGGAGTTACGTATATGAGTATAACTATCATTTGCTTACAATTGCTTCAATTATTAATGATGATCTGTTTAGGATTTGTCATTGGTAAATGCCACCTTTTTCATCATCATTTTTCTAATGATTTAACAAAATTTGTTTTGAATATCACTATGCCTTTTTTGATTTTATCTTCTGTAACAACATCTCATTTTGATCAATTGCCTATTTTAGATATTCTCTATGCTAGTTTTTTATTAGTTATTCTATTACCTATTATTGCCTATATTATCATCAAAGTATTCCATATCCAAAAAGATGCATCCTTACATATGTTTATGATAAGTTACCCTAATGTGGGTTTTATGGGTTTTCCTTTAATTCAATCTATTTATGGACAAGGTGCTTTACTATATACTGCTATTATTAATATCGGTTTTAATATTTCTTTATTTTCTATTGGTATATTTATGATGAACTATCAAAATAAGCATGAATTTCATTTTTCTTTTCAAAAAATAATAACTCCAGGTATTATTTCCTCCTTATTAGCTTTATTCATATATGCCTTCTCAATTACCATTCCTTCGCCTATTGCTAACTTTTGTACAAATATTGGAAATATGACAACTCCATTATCCATGTTCATAATTGGTCTTACTATGTCACAATATCATCTTAAACAAATGTTATTTGAAGGCCGTGTTTATCTATTTTGTATCTTTATTAACTTTATATTACCAATTTGTTTTATGCCTTTATTTCAATTCATTCAGAATAATATTGTTAAAGGTATTGCATTAATTATATTGGCTATGCCTGTAGCAAACAGTGCAGCATTATATGCTAAAACTTATCATCAAAATGAACAATTAGCTGTACAAACAATTTTTATTTCTACATTGCTTTCCGTTATTACTATTCCTTTACTTGTTTATTTCTTTTTAATATAGGAGGTTGATTCTATGAGTATTCACCAATATAAACATTTATTACAGTCTATCAATTCTCAAATTTGGTCTTTTTCTGAAATAGGTTATCAGGAATTTCAGACCGTTAAATTATTGACAAGAACTTTAGCTTCATATGGTTTTAAAATAGAGAAAAATATTGCTGGTATAGCGACTGCGTTTAAAGCTACTTATGGTCACCAAAAACCAGTTATTGGCTTATTGGCTGAATACGATGCATTAAGTGGTCTAAGTCAAAAAGCTGATTATTTAAAATATTGTCCTAGAGAGGAAACACATAATGGTCATGGTTGTGGGCATCATTTAATAGGAACAGGTATAGTGGGCTCAGCTCTATTAATAAAAGAATATATTGACCTTCATCCTGATTGTGGATCAATCGTTATTTTTGGTTGTCCAGCTGAAGAAAATGGAGCTGGTAAAACTTATTTAGCCGGAGCTGGTGTTTTTAATCAAATTGATGTTGCTTTAACATGGCATCCAAGTACTATGAACACTGTTATGGTGGGAAGCATGCTAGCTAATTGTCAATATTACTTTCGTTTCCATGGATTAAGTAGTCATGCTGGTGCAGCTCCTGAAAAAGGAAGAAGTGCCCTAGATGCTGTTGAACTTATGGATATTGGAGTTAATTATTTAAGAGAGCATATGGAGATGACAGATCGTATTCATTACGCTATAACAAATACTGGTGGAATATCTCCAAATGTTGTTCAATCAGAAGCTGAAGTTCTCTATCTCATTCGTAGTCGAAATAATCAAAGTGTTCAAAAACTTTTTGAAAGAGTCTCAAATATTGCAAAGGGTGCTGCTCTTATGACTGATACAACTGTTGATATTGTTTTCGATAAAGCCGTCAGCAATGTTATTCCTAATGATACTTTAGCAACTCTTGTTTATAATGTTATGCAGACGGTTCCTTTACCTCAATATAACACTGAAGAAAAACAATATATTAATAATTATCGTAAAATCATTGGTGATGATTGGTATCAAGATTTAGGATTAATCCCCGCTTTTCAATTAGATGTCAGACAAAAATTATGTCAAGATCATCCATACGGAGACTTTATTCTTCCCTATTCTCCACAAGATGTTATTGAAACTGCTTCTTCAGACATGGGTGATGTGAGTCAAATAGTTCCTCTTATCCAACTTCATTGCGCCTGTTTTTGTTTAGGAACACAACCTCATTCTTGGATTCAAGTCGCACAAGGGACATCTAGTTATGCGATTAAGGGGATGTTATATGCCAGTGAAGTACTTTATCAAACATGCATTCGTTTATTTGAAGACACAAATATTATTTTGCAAGCAAAACATGAACAAAAAAAACGTACTCAAAATCAAGAATACGTATGTCCAATCCCTAAAAAATATTTAAATCAATAAAATGTATAACTTTCTAAAAAAACATCTTTTTTGTTTTCTATGTGTTTTGTTTGCATCACTTATAATGTCTTTTAATATTAAAACTTTTGTCAATGCTGTTGGTCTCATTCCAAGCGGTTTTAATGGATTATCCTTATTGTTGCAAAGAACCTTTTATCAATTCTTTGAAATTAATATTCCTTACTTTATTATCAATATATCTTTAAATGTATTTCCTGCTCTTATTGGCTTTTATTTTATAGGTAAAAAATTCACAGGCTATTCTATTTTAATGATCATTTTTAATTCTTTTCTTGTTGATATAATTCCAAGTACACCTATAACTTATGATTCATTACTTGTCTCTGTATTTGGAGGTATTATGAATGGTATCGCTATTGTGATTGCTTTATATGGTGGTGCTTCTAGTGGTGGGACAGACTTTGTAGCCATCTATCTATCATATAAACTTAAAAAGCCATCATGGAATTTCATTTTTATTTTTAATATGCTGATATTGATTATTGCTGGATTTCTATTTGGCTTTGAAGCTGCAATGTATTCTATTATTTTTCAATTTGTTTCGACTCAGATCATTGAAAAGTTTCACCAAAAGGATCATAAGATTACTCTTATTATCATTACACAAAAGCCTAATCTTTTAAGTCAAAAATTAATGGAACAAACACATCATGGCGTTACATTAATTCAAGGAGAAGGATGTTATTCACACGAACAAAAAACTATTTTATATACTGTCATAGGTGCTGATGAAGTTAGACATGTCAGTCATCTATGTAAAAAACTTGATTCTTCTGTTTTTATCAACATTATTTGTTCAAAAGATATTAAAGGACAATTTTACCAGAAACCTTTAGAATAAATAATATAATGAATTATTGCTTTTAAGCCAAAAGAAAAAAGCTCATTTCTGAGCTTAATATCCTACTTAATTTCACGCATTATATAGTTTTCTAATATTGGTTTAAATCGGTTAGAAACCTCTAGGTTGGTTTCTTTACTAATCTCTACCAATAACAAAGGATGATAATCTTCATCAATTACAGCATGTGGATTATCTTTAATAATTTTTAAAATGACTTTGAGATTTTGATCATCAATGTCAGTTTTATTAGAAGTACACATTTGCTTGATTCTTTTTAAAGTCAATTTCTGTAAATGATGATTAATATCAAAAAGACTAAACATATAAACCAACCTCCTTTTCTATTACTATCATTATAATACTTTCAAAATCAAATACCAAATATTTATCGTTAAAAACCCTTTCATATTATGAAAATAAGCACTACAGAGTGCTTATTCATCTATTCTTTCTATTTTAAAAATGACTGGTCTAGTCCCATCATTACAACAGGCAATCATTTCGTTTTCATGTCTCATCCAATCTTTCATAATAGAACCACCCTGAAGTCCAGCATAAATATAACGACTGACACAATCCCATGCTTCACTACAAAATTTGCCATCTAGCATATGCCAGAAATCATCTTTTCCATTTCCCTTTTCAATGATAAATTCTTGTCCAACTTCAAACATTGGACATAGTCCTACATCTGGATCCATACAATATTTCTTCTGTAATTCTGGATAACATTTCTTATCAATAACTGTCACTTTAACTTTTGCCATTTTCACACATCTCCTTTATCTTATATTTCTTCTCCATTTGACTGTATAACTTTTTGATACCAATAAAATGAATCTTTTTTATAACGCTTCATTGTTCCATTTCCACTATCATCTTTATCCACATATACAAAACCATATCTTTTTCTCATCTCTCCTGTTCCAGCAGAAATCACATCAATACATCCCCATGGTGTATACCCCATTAAATCTACGCCATCTTCTTCTATTGCTTTTTTCATTTCATAAATATGTTCTTTTAAATATTCAATACGATAAGTATCGTGGATTTGTCCGTTTTCCATATGATCAATAGCACCTAAACCATTTTCTACAATAAATAATGGTAATTCATATCTTTCATAGAGCTGATTTAAAGCAATACGTAATCCAACAGGATTAACCAGCCAACCCCATTCACTTGTTTTTAAATATGGATTGATGACGGAAGTTGTCATATTACCAGATGTCGTTTTCTGTTTTTCATCACCACTGACACATGAACTTGAATAATAACTCAATCCAATATAATCAACTGTCCCTTCTTTTAAAATTTGTTGATCCCCTTCTAAAACAGGTAAATGAAGTCCTTTTCTTTGATATTCTTTTAACTTATATTGTGGATAATGACCACGACATTGTACATCACAATAGAAATGTCTTATCTGATTGTCTTTCATTAATTTCAATTCATCACGTGGATGACAAGTCAAAGCATATGCTGCTGTATAAGCAATCATCATGCCAACTTTCATTTCAGAATTAATTTTATGAGCCATTTTCACAACTTTTGCACTTGCAATGAATTGATGATAAGTCGCAGTGGCTTTAGACTGATCATCATTTTTTAATAATCCTCCAGCATAAAGAGGTAGAATTTCCATATTATTAATCTCATTAAATGTCATCCAATATTTGACTTTATGTTGATATCTTTTCATCACAATTTCACAGTATTTGACAAATGCATCAACACAACGACGATCAATCCATGCTCCATATCTATTGATGAGCGAAACTGGTGTTTCAAAATGTAATAAAGTCACGACTGGTTCGATATGATATTTCAAACATTCATCAAAGACACGATCATAGAATTCTAAACCTTTTTCATTTGGAATTTCATCATCACCATGTGGCAATATTCTTGCCCAATTGATGGACATACGATAACATTTGAATCCCATTTCCGCCATAAGGGCAATATCTTCCTTATAATGATGATAAAAGTCACTGGCTTCATGTGTTGGATAAAACTCATCTACATGACAAGAGAATTTTGCATCTTGTGGTAAATCCTGATAAGGAAAGACAAATTGTGAACCATATTGACCATCTGGCAAAGTATAAGTGACTCGTCTTTGAATACCATTTCTACCATCTCCACTTGTGACAACATCTCCACTACATAACCCTTTTCCATCTTCTAAATAACCGCCTTCAAACTGATGTGCCGCAGTTGCGCCACCCCATAAAAAATCCTTTGGTAAAGACATCTTATTCCCCCACTTTCTTATGATAAAATGATTCATACATCTTGATTGCCTGATCTAAAACTTTTGCACCATTCATTGTTCCATAATCACGCATATCAATCACATCAAATGGAGCCTTGTCACCAACAACATCTTGGACGTTTTTTAAAACATATCTGACTTGTGGACCTAACAATAAAACATCAAAATTACCTATGTGATTACCAATTGTTTTTTCACCTACAGCATCCACACTGACTTCAATACCTCTTTGCTCTGCTTCTTCTTTCATCTTATTCATCAGCAGACTTGTCGACATACCACCTGCACATGCTAGTAAAATTCTCAACATTTTGATTCCTCCTTCTTTTGATAGTTCCACTATAAAGTCTTTCATTTTTAAATACAAGACCTGTTCATGATTGAGGAACATTGTCAACCAATTTCATTAAATAAACATAAAAAATCTACAACAATGTTACAGATTCTTAAAAAATATTTGATCATAAAGTTGTTCGTATTTTTTTGTTTTTTCATAAGACATAGAATATAAAAGACTATAAATCAAATCAAAAATATATTTTAAAGATGTATAAAAAACCCACTCTTGAATACTTGATGATTGTGGATCAAAAGGTGTATGAATCGTATATGTTGCATTTTGGGATAAACGATTTTGATTTTGTCCTGTAAAAACGATAAATGGAATATGTCTGCGTAATAAAGTTAGACTTAAATCAATGAGATAAGGATTTCGAGAATGCTTACTCACAATCATAATCACATGATTATTTTTTATGTTTAAAGCATGATTAATCTGTAAATCTGTATCTTTATAAACTTGAACAAAAATACCCAGACGACTGAAAATATGTGCAGCATAATAACAAATCGTTGAATTTGTATCATTAGCATAAATATCAACATATTTTTGTGATTCAATAGATGAAACAATATCCTGTAAATCCTTTTGATTTAAAGAATCTTTCGTTTTTTGAATCGTATCATTTTCTAATTGGCTTACTTTCTGTGAAATAGAAAGTATATCTTCACCAGAAAAGATATCATAATTATCTAAGTTCATATTTTTCAACATCAAGACGATATGATATTTAAAATCACTATAATTTTTATATCCTAATTTTTTAATAAAACGAATGATTGTTGTTGCACTGGTATAAGTTCTTTTGGCGAGTTCTCTTGATGAAAGCTGTGGAATTTCTTCTAAATGTTCCAGCAGATATGTGACAATGACCTGATCATTTTCACTTAAATGATAGTTTTCATTTAATCGATCTAGAATACGTTGACTCATGCTGTTTCCTCTTTTTCAAAAATAAGGGAAATTGTTTCAACATCTCCTGTTGATCTCGTTATGATTGGAACATACCCCAGATAAGTCCAGCCATCCAAGATACGTTGCTTAATTTTTTCTTCAATGCCTTCAAACTGATATTTACTTCCTTTTATTCCACCAAATCCAACTGTAACGGATTGCATACGTTCAAATTCTACTTTCTTCATTTTTATCCCTCAGTTTCTTCTAAAATATTATGAATCTTCTTGAGCACAGCCTGCTCATCATTTGATCCAATGACCTCATAAGCAATATTTTTAATAGGTTCTACTGCATTTGACATGGCATAAGCATATTTGACTTCCTGCAACATTTCATAATCGTTCATTTGATCTCCAAAGGCTGCACATTCATCTGGATTAATCTGGTATGTATCTTGTAAAAATTTGATACCTACCCCTTTATGCATGTGCTGATTTTGAATATCCATCCATTCATTTCCTGATGTAACAATCTTAACGCCATCTGGTAACTGTTGACGAATCTCATCTAATAAATCCTGAATATGCTGTTCTTTATCATAGATGGCAATCTTCATAATATCATCATGAATCTCATCATAAGAATCTATAAATGAATAAGCACAATAATATTTTTTAACTTCATTTTTATATGCAAAATAATCTTTTAAAATATAAGCACCTTTTCTCCCACATAAAATGATAAAAATACGTTGGTATTGTGATAAAATATGTACCATTTCTTTCACTTTTTGATATGAAATCACATCACAATGCAATTCTGTTGTTCCTTTCGCAATATAACTTCCATTTTCAGCAATGAAATACATCTGATCACTAAGAGGTAAAAATTTTTGATATAAGCGATAATATTGATTTCCACTCGCTATAACAAACTTTATATTTTTCTCTTTCATTTGATAAAACAAATCTATAAAAGATTTATCAAACTTTTTTTGTGAATCTAAAAAAGTGCCATCCATATCCGTCGCAATTAATCGAATCATTTGTCTTCCTCCCCTTATATGCTTTATTATAAAGAAATTCAAGTCTTGTTTCCAGTCTATAACAAAAAAACACATCTATAAAGATGCGTTTAAAACTTCTAACATATCATTTGGATTTTGAGCTGCTTTGACTTTTGTATATGCCTTTTCAATAATCCCTTCTTCATTAATCAAGTATGTTGTTCTAACAACTCCCATAACCTTTTTACCATACATATTTTTTTCTTTCCATACATCATAAGCTTGTATAGCTACTAAGTCTGGATCTGATAACAATGTAAATGGTAACTGATATTTTTCTTCAAACTTTTTATGAGATTTGACACTGTCTTTACTGACGCCTAAAATAACAGCTCCTTTTTTGACAAAATCAGGATATAATTGTGCAAATCCACAAGCCTGTTTTGTACATCCAGGTGTATTATCTTTTGGATAAAAATATAAAATAACCTTCTGTCCTCGATATTGACTTAATGATATTTCTTCACCATTTTGATTTAATAAAGTAAAATCTGGGGCCTTTGTTCCAACTTCTAACATCTATCCTTCACTCCTTTGTTTCATCATAATACCTCTGCTATGAAAATGCAATCCATTTGCTTAAAATAAAGATTGCTGTAAGATGCCTGATACAATATGAAAAGGTATTTCATACTGAAGATATTTTTGATAGCTTTGTTGATCAAACCAACTATTGATTTGATGAGGTGATAACATAACTGGCATTCGCGAATGAACAGGTTGCATCACATCATTAGCCTCTTTTGTTAGAATAACAAATTCTCCTTGTTTATTATAACAGCCTGCCATCAATAAAATATCTTCCATTGGTTCAAAAGATATCTGATGTTTATGAATATCCCACTCATAAAATCCTTTCGCTATAATAAGACAACGACGATTTTGAATATCTTCTCGAAATAATGTCTTATCTAAAATCGTTTCACTACGGGCATTAATAATCAGTTTTGAATTGATTGTATAGCCCCATTGCATCATTTTTATCTGACAATGATTTCCTTCTTGAATGATGACTGGCAACATCTGATGAGGTCTACAATCTCCTATCACTTGTAATGATGAAGCAACATCCATCTCCATATCCTTTAAAACTTCATATATCCTTTTAATTAAATAATATCTTCCACACATATTTTTATCTCCAATCTTTTTTTATTATAGCATAGATTCTAGAGTTTTCCTGTATTCTATGAGATAATAGAAGAAAGGATGGTGTCCAAATGAGTGAAACTTATAGTAAAAATTATTTTGAAAAATATGCTGCATTAACATTAGCTACTTTCTTTGATATTGATGAAAAAGACATCTTATTATCAGATCGTCCTGATTTGCGTATTCCTCTTTATCATCATGGCATAGAAGTCACTCAGGCTTTAACACCTGAAGAAGCGGTTGCTGATATGAAAAAACCTTTATATAAAACATTGGATATGACACCCTTTGATCATGATGATCAAAACATTTCTTTTGTTTTTGAAAAAATAGATGATGCTATTGAACGTAAACTTATCAAGTGTAAAAAGTATGAAAGATATTTGCATAATGGACTTTATATTTTTTCTCACTGTCATAATTTATCTCAAGAAAACTTAAAAACATTTTTAATCCAAAAAGATATTCCTCATGATTTCTATCATTATCTTTTTATCAATTGTGTCACAAAACTTTATTGTTTTGATATTCAAAAACAGACAATCCATTCATTATCTTTTCGTCGTAATGAACTCATCAAGATGAATATACAATCTTTACTCTATGAAAAAACTTGTCATAAAAAGAGAAGAAAAATTATTATTCCTTAGGAGGACTTATGAAAACTTATGAACTTAATGTCAATGGACATCTTATAAAGGCTCAATTTGATGAACAGAATATTCAAAATATATTTATTCCTTTATTGAAAAAATGGACGCAAATGCAAAAAGAAAAGAATCAAAGATTATTGATTCTTTTAGCTGCTCCGCCTGGAACTGGAAAAACAACACTTTCACTATTTCTTGAATATTTATCACAAAATATTTCTAATGTGACATCTTTACAGGCTTTAGGCATGGATGGCTTTCATCGTTATCAAGATTATTTGGATACGCATTATATCATTAAAGATCAACAAAAAATATACATGAAAGATGTCAAAGGTTGTCCAGAAACTTTTGATGTGGATAGACTCATTAATAAGATAAAAGATATGCAAACAAATGATATTGATTTTCCTATATATGACAGAGTTTTGCATAATCCTGTTGAAGATCAAATTCATATCTGTCAAAAAATAGTTCTTTTAGAAGGTAATTACTTATTGCTCAATGAAGAGAAATGGAAAGATATTCATACTTTATTTGACGATTCTCTTTTTATTGAAGCCCCTATTCAAGAGCTAAAGAAACGCTTGATTCAACGTAAAATGATGGGTGGTATTCCTTATCATTTAGCCAAACAATTCTATGAAAACTCTGATGGCATCAATGTCAAAAGAGTCCTTGATCATTCTTTACCGGCACATATTCATTTATATGAAAATCATCATATTTATACACAGAAGTAGTATTTCTGTGTTTTTATTTTTTAAATAAATATTCTAACTCATACTCACATCAATGTTAAAGATATCATCATTGGTGGTTTTTTTATAATACTTAGGATAACCTTTACTATTTATATGATATTGACTTCTTATAAAAAAGTCTAAACTTTCTTTTTATACTCATCTTTTAAAATGGAATAATAACATGCATCTACAATCCCTTGATTATTCCAGTCACTATGTCTCAAAGTTCCTTCATATGTCATTCCACATTTCAACATAACTTGTCCAGAATGTGGATTTAAAGGATCATGATGAGATTGAATACATTCAAAGCCTACTTCATTGAAAAGAAAATCAATGACTCTATCCAGAACCTCACTCATGACTCCCTGATGCCAATATTGGCGTGAAAGACAATATCCAATAACAGCTAAATGAGTTTTCTCATTCACTTCTACAACTGATATATTGCCAATAGGTAAATGATCATAATCCTTGATAATAATAGCCCAATTATAATAATTCAAATTCTGATATTGTTTAATCCAATCGTCTAAAATCTGTTGTGTGACTTGAATATTCTGATGTGGTTTCCAAGTTAAAAAATGTGTCACTTCTTCATCAGTTGCCCAACGTTCAAACATTGCTTTGGCATCATCTTTTTGAAATGGACGTAAAATAAAACGTTGACTCTCTAATCGCTTTGTTCCTTGATGTAACATATGATATCTCCTTGATTTTTATTAATAATCATAATATCATATTGTCAAACAGAAATAAAGATTGGAGGATTTTTATGATTAGAGAAGCAACAATACAAGACTTAGCAAGTCTTAATCATTTATTATTTCAAGTTAATAATGTACACGCTGATGGACGACCTGATTTATTCCAACATGGAAGTAAAAAATATACAGATGAACAACTTATCCAAGTCATACAAGATGATACAAGACCAATCTTTGTTTATGAAGATCATCTTCATCAAATACTTGGATACGTCTTTTGTATAGAACAACATCATTATGAAAATAAAAAAACACTTTATATTGATGATTTATGTGTAGATGAAAAATGTCGTGGTCAGCAGATTGGAAAACAGCTTTATGAATATGTTTTAAACTATGCGAAAACGCAACATTATTATCATGTGACGTTAAATGTCTGGTGTTTAAATGAATCAGCAATGAAATTCTATGAAAAATGTGGTATGACGCCTTTAAAAATCATGATGGAACAAATATTGTAATTGTAAACATTGACATTACATCAAATGCCCTATATAATCAAAACAGAAAAGAAAGAGGGAGTAGATATGCAAATTTCAAGTCGTTTTACTATTGCTGTACATATTTTTGCTTGTATTGATACATTTCAAAATGAAACGAAAATAACAAGTGATTTTTTAGCTGAAAGTGTCAATGTGAATCCAGTGATTATTAGAAAAATATTATCTCAGTTACGAAATGCTGGTCTTGTTCATGTGCAACGTGGTAGTGGAGGTGCCTCAATAGCTAAAGATCCAAAAGATATTACATTTTTAGATATTTATCATGCTGTTGACTGTATTGAAAATGGTGAATTATTTCATTTTCATGAAAACCCTAATCCACAATGCCCAGTAGGTAGAAATATTCATCATATATTGGATAACAAATTAATACAGGTTCAAAAAGCTTTAGAAAATGAATTGAAAAGCATCACACTCGCAGATATTATCAAAGATACTCAATATTATATTCAAAATGAAAAAAAGGAAAATGTATCAGAATATAATGAATAAACATCATTATATTCTTTTCTTTTCCTCAAATGTTTTTTGAATTTGTTTTTGTAGCTTCAATAAACGCTGTTTATTGACTTTACATACTTGACGATCATATGTATATAAACCATTGATTTCATCTTCTATATCTGATAATTGTGTATAAATACATCCACATAAGCCATGATCAATAGATGGTAACACCATTTCTTCATACATTTTTATCATCTGATTCGTTAATTCTTCTTCACTATGGGTTGTTCCATAACCATAATGACGAGAAGAATAGACATGCTGATCGACAATTCTTGTATAACCACCACATTCACTTAATAATATAGGTCGATTTTGTTTATTTTTTAATACCTTGTTTCTAAAATAAACATGTTCACTTTGAACATCACTTAATTTTTGATGAAACCAGCCAGAAGTGGCATCATAAAAACGAGATGAATCATAGTCTTGACATAATTGATACATGTTATCAGCTTGAATCTGACCCCATCCTTCATTAAAAATAGTATATCCAATAATACAAGGATGATTATATAAATGTTTCAATGTGTCCAACATATGTTTTTGATATATATATTTTTGAAGTTGTTTCCCTCTTACATGATCCAAGCGATATTTGAACCCTAAGTTTGGTAAAACTGTATCTCTGATATAATGATATTGTCCATTATTAACATGATCTTGTATGACTAACATTCCAAGTTGATCACAGGCAAAGTAAAAAGCTTCAGGTTCAACTTTAATATGTTTTCTTAGACAATTAAATCCTAATTCTTTCATTCTTAAAATATCTTTTTCATACTCATTCATTTGATGAGGCAAATATAGTCCATCATGGAAATAGCCCTGATCTAAAACCCCATGTATAAATATAGGCTTTCCATTTAATAGAATATCCTGATTTTTAACCTCTACTGTTCTTAAAGCAAAATAACTTTCTACATGATCATTATCCGTATCTATAAATATTCTATATAGATATGGATTTTCTGTAGTCCATAAATGACGATATGAAGATGGTATGTCTATATCAATATCTTTATCATGAAATATTTCTTTTAAAAATAATTCATCTGCGACAATACTGACTTGATAGTAATCAGCTGTTGTTTCAATATGAAGATGTATCTGATCTAAAGATGGGGTTATTTTTAAATCCTGTATGTAATGTGATTGTACAGCTTCAAGCCAGACAGATTGCCAAATGCCTGATACTGGTGTGTACCACATACCACCTGATTTTTTCTTTTGTTTGCCATAAGGATAAAGATCAGATAGCTGATCAGTGACTTGAACTTCTAAAAGGTTTTCTCCATCTTGAATAAACGATGTAATGTCAAACCAGAATGGCAAATAGCCACCTTGATGTTCTCCTACACATTGATGGTTTATATAGACTTTTGCGATTTGATCCACAGCACCAAAATGCAAATGAATACTTTTTTCTTTTCCAAGCATATGAGCATCTAATATAAATGTCTTTTGATAATGAAGATGTTCACCAATTTCCCCTTGATAACAAGACAAAGGAGCTTGTGGTGGATAAGGGACTTGGATAATCTGCTGGTTTAATAACCATTCTCCATCTAATGATTGAAAGCTTTCTCGATATAATTGTGGACGAGGATAGTCATATTTATTTTTCATATGAAACAACTCCTTTATATTTCTATTATATAATAGATATGTTTTGTCTGAAATCATTTTATACGATATTATTCACAAAGGATGATTATCATGACGTGAAAGCTTACTATGAGTGATGTCGTCTATATGAAAAAAGCATCCAAATGGGATGCTTTTACATTATTGTTTCATTAATTCACTTTGTTTATGTTTTAAAGCTATAAAAGCTTCATCTAAATCATTCATATCATAAACAGTCTTTTCCATAGGACACATACCATCATGTGTTCTATTGATAATATAAGGAACAACTTTTTCACAATCATAACTGATATGATAATATTCCAATATTTCTTTGGCTTTTTCACTTAAGACATAGGCATAAATGTATTTCACTTTTGATAAAATCAGTAACATTGCAGTTGCTTTTCCAATGACTTTATCAACTACGATTGCATCTTCAAAATAATAAAGATGTTCCTTCATAGGATTGATAATTGGTCCAATTCCATGTAACTTGGATGTATAGATCTCTCCTTGTCGATTGGCTATAAGAGATAATTCTTCTTCATTAAGCTTTTTTTGTAGCTGTAGCAACTTCATCAAAATAGCCTCCCTTAACAATTGCCATCACAATTGCTGGTACAAAGATTAACTGAATAATGATTCCCGGAATCCCTGTTGTTGTAGCTGCAATCACTGCTGGAATGCCTCCCAAAGGAATACCAAACAGATATGTTGCAATAGAAATCACAATACCATAGATAACCCTTCCAGCAATCATGGAAAGAACTAAGGCAGATAAAGAACCAAATTTCTGTTTAGAGAAATGGAACTGATGAAACAACAGACCACTGACTGTCCCATAAGTTGCCAGTTCACTCATCATAAACAAGACACGATCAGCAGAAGGCATTCCTGTTACAACAAAGCTTGTCAAAGGAGCAAAGATTCCTAAAAATAAGCCATAGATAGGTCCAAGTAACATTCCACCAATAAAAACAGGTAAATGCATTGGAAGAAAAACAGAACCAGCCTGTTGCATACCAATGATATGAAAGACTTGTGGTAATAATAAAGATATAGCTAAACACATAGCTCCAAATGTTAATTTTTTTGTTTTCATTGTAAAACCTCCTCGTACTATATCATAACGCTAAAGTAAGGTTTAAAGTCAACCCTTTTTTCAATTTCCATAAGACTTTTTTCTTTTCTATATGATATATTTATGCTATACTCCATGATTGAGGTGAGGTTATGAAAAGACTTTATGAATATCTTGATATGATTTCTCAAGAAGATATACATGATTATGTTGAAAAAATGAAATACAGCAATGATATGTATACAACTCTATCCAAAGGAATAGAGGATTTTAAGCAATTAACACCTATCTATAATGATAATGTTATTTTTTCATTATATAAAGACATGTTATTTCTTCAGCCAGATCAAGATCAACCATTTTTAACACGAAAAGAAGACCACGTTTTTTATAGCCCATTATACTTTGTTGAAAAAATGGACATGACACAACAATTCCCATTAAATTCTATGAATCACCAACAAGCATTAGGTGCTTATGTTGTGGTGGATAAGGATTATCCTTTTATACATATGATTTTACTGATTATTGATAATTTACTCAATGATGTTAAAAGTACAATTCAAAATCAAATCAATGAAATGATTCGTCATCTCCAAGAACAATTTCCTCAAGCAACAATATCTACAGTGAGCGTCATTGCCAGTGACCATGCTCCTCAAGAAGATCAAATTCAACAGATGGAATCACAAATCATTGAAAAACAAATGGATATGAATCAATCTTTTGAACAAAAGACAAAAGAATATTATCAAAGTATTTTATATAATTAAAAAACATGTACTAGTGACATGTTTTTTTATAATAATTCCCCATTTGTAGCAATGACTTTTTTATACCATTCAAACGATTTTTTCTTTAACCTTTTGAACGTTCCCTTTCCCCTGTTATCTCTATCTACATATATAAATCCATATCTTTTTTCCATTTCACCAGTCCCATTGGAAATCAAATCTATACATCCCCATGTTGTGTATCCCATTAAATCAACACCATCTTTGTCAACAGCATCTTTCATCGCTTTAATATGTTCTCTTAAATAATGAATGCGATAATCATCTTGAATTGTTCCATCTTCTTCTACAATATCTTTAGCTCCCAAACCATTTTCAACAATAAATAATGGTTTTTGATAACGATCATAAAGTTCATTCATAGTAATTCTTAAACCTAAAGGATCAATTTGCCATCCCCATTCACTCGATTTCAAATATGGATTTATAACAGATGCAAATACATTACTTTCAGTTTGACAGCTACTATCAGGAGTCGAACTAGAAACTCTTGATGAATAATATGAAAAACTTATAAAATCAACAGTATTTTCCATCAATAAATTCTTATCATCATTCATAAATGGAATGGTAGCTTGATTCTTTTCTATCCATTTTAAAGCATATGGAGGATAATAGCCTCTTGATTGAACATCAATAAACATATAGCTTTCTCGATTATCACATATAGCTTTCCAATAATCTTCAGGTTTACATGTTGCTGGATAATAAGACCCTGCTGCTAACATGCATCCAATTTGATTTTGTGGATTAATCTCATGAGCCAGTTTTGTGACGAGTGCACTAGCAACTAATTCATGATGCGCACAGGTAATCATAGCTTGTATTTTATTTTCATCATCCTTAAATCTTAGTCCTGCTGCAACAAACGGAAAATGAAGTATCATATTGATTTCATTAAAAGTTAGCCAATATTTTACAAAATGTTTATATCTTATCAATAGAACCTTTGCTAATTTAACATAACAATCAATCATTCTTCTATCTCTCCATCCTCCATATTTGTTGATCAAATACATAGGACAATCAAAATGATTTATTGTCACTAATGGTTCAATATGATATTTATGACACTCTTTAAATACATCTTCATAAAATTTTAATCCTTCTTCATTAGGTGATTCTTCATCACCATGTGGAAAAATGCGTGTCCATGCAATGGATATTCTAAAAACTTTAAATCCCATTTCTGCCATTAATGCAATATCTTCTTTATAATGATGATAAAAATCAACAGCTTGATGACTTGGAAAATAGTGATTGTCAATATGATCAATCCATTTTTCTCCTGTTCCAATAGCATATCGATCTTGACCATACGGCATCAAATCGACATTAGCTAAACCACGTCCACCTTCGAAAATACCACCTTCAACTTGATTGGCAGCTGTTGCACCACCCCATAAAAATCCTTCTTTAAATCCCATAACTTTTCCTCCTTTATGCATTGTTTAAATAATATGATAATTTTTTAAATCTTGGTATATAAATAAAATGACTTAAAACTTTTGTACGAAAAAATTGTATCAATGCTCCATTGCATATTGCCATAATGATTGTTCCTAACCCTATACCTACAAAATCATTAAATAATATCAAAGACATAAATAGTGAAATCATTAAAAATGTACAATCAAAACATGTTTTGAATAACTTCAATGATATTTTATATTTCTTAGATAATACTTTACAAAAGAAATCATAAATTTGTGGATAAAAATATGTTTCATAAAACATAGCTACTGCTAAAGCAGATATCATCATTCCCAAAAAGAAACAAATCATACGTATTACCAAAGAAGATATAGTTACTTGAAATATTGGTAATATGAATTTTAAAATATCAGCCGTAGTTGCATATAAAAAACCTGTTATAAACGAACTTAAATAAGCTAATCGAAACTTTCGTAGTATGATACAAAAAATAACAAATAGAAATCCCGCAACTAAATATTCTGCTTGTCCATATGTTAAATGATTATATTTTTGACTAATAATATATGCTGGACAAACAATCATTGACATGCCACAATCAGCTATTGACATTAAGTTAACACCAAACCCCAATAACAAAATAGCGAAAACATAGAGTAATTCACTTGAAATTTTATGCATATAACATCCTCCTGTAATCATCATATAAAAAAAATAAGCACAATCAAAAAAAGTTTCCAAAAAGGAAACTCACATTTGTAAACCAAGAAGAATAATATCAATAATATATCTCATCATATATACATGATAAGAAAAATGCAAACAGTGGATAAAAATTTGATTTTCACAGAAATTGATATCATTCTGACATGTAATCAACCATTTATTAACTTTTGTTTTTCTTAGTCTTTGAATAATTCTTTTATCATAGTGAAAAGTATCTCCATTTATGCTTATAACAATAAATAAATCTTGATTTGTAAAAGAATATTCTTTTTTTAAATCCACGTCACAAATAATTGTATTGATATGATATATATTCAATTCCCTTTGAATATTATAAATAAGTGATCGTGCATCCCCTTGAGCATATAAGTAAATTTTACGGGAAGTTTTTATATTTTTAATAAGTTCTTCTATTTGAGTATAATCTAAATATTTTTGAGTGTACTGTATATTTTTAAGAAAATTATCAGAAAAAATGCTTATGTTTTCCTTTAAAGATAATTTTTTATCAATGAAAAGCTGCCTTCTTTCTAAGGAATCTAAATATGAATAACATTCATATATAAATTCCTCATAATTTTGATAATCTAGATTTCGAATACACTTTGAAACTTGTCCTTTTGATATATAACATGCTTTTGCTATATCTTCAATAGTCATTCTAGGAATCTTTGCAATATTTTCCTTAATAAAAACACAAAAAACATATAATGAATTTTTACTTGTATGTCCATTAATAATATCATTAACCTTATCTATAATCATCATTATCACCATTCACTTATATAACGAAAAATAAAATGCTATAACTGTCATTACAATTATAACATTTATAAATGAAGATTACATATTTTTCATATATTCTAATATTCCTTTTAAAGAAATCACTTGTCCTACTGGCTTAATTCCTGCAATTTCTTCACTGGTTTGACTAAAATCAACAATTAAATGTTCACCAGAAATATATGAAGCCATTACACTATTTAAAAAGACGATAGGCATAGCCATTTCTTCACTGGTAGCCAGACGTTTTGCATAACCACAATGAGATAATAAAGCTTCTTCACCACCAGCCATTTGTGTAAATTCATCTTTCATACCTGTATCTGTTGACCCTGGTAATACAGCATTTACTCTTATACCTTGAGATGCAAATGTAGATTGTAAATAGACTGTTAAATAATTCATAGCTAATTTACTAAATGGGTATGCCATTGTTCCAGGCATTCGACTCATACCTGTTTTTTCTATAGCCGCAACTTTTCCATCCCATCCAGATGCCTGAATAACTGGTAAATAAATATCTTTATTATCTTCTCTTTCCCATCCATTACCACCTGTAGATGTCATAAATGCAATAGCGTCACCTTTTTGCATTCTATGAATTAAATATTCTTCACAAATATATTGATTAGATAATAAATCAATTTTACAAGTTGTTATAAAATCATTTTTTGCTCCTGAAACTCCTGCTATACCAAAGAAAGCATGAATATGGTCAGGAATCTCTTGAAATGCCTGATCTATAGACTCTTTTTGACTTAAATCAACATGTATATATTTTTCAATTCCATCTACCTCTACTTTCTGCCAATCTAATGCATAAACTTTTGCTCCTAAGTCCACTAACATTTCTGTTGTTGCTTTTCCCATCCCAGAAGCTGCACCTGTCACAACTGCGATTTGTCCTTGATATCCAAAATAATCTTTCATTTTTCTATCCTCCTAAATGCACTATAAATCTTTCTTTATATTTTATCAATAAGTATAAGTCAAAAAGGACATTCTTCGCATTTTTGTTGTTATTTGATATAATGAAATGGGTGATTGTCATGAACAAAGCAAATTATTCTAAACAACAGATTACTGAGGCACTTATTGATTTATTACAAAAAACATCTATTGAAGATATCACAATTACATCTTTAGTCACAAAAGCTCATGTTTCAAGAAATGCTTTTTATAATAATTACCAATCTGTTGAAGATGTTTTAAAAGAAGCCTATCGACAAGCTCATCAAAAAGCATTTCAAAATAAATATATTGATATTTCCTATTTTACAAGTGATGAGGCTATCTTAGATTTTATACAATTCTTTGATAAAAATACTGCCCTTTTACTGGCATTACAAAAGTGGAACTTACTTCCCTATATCGCAAAATATAATACGCATTGTATCTTAAACAGTTTAGAACAATCCAATAATCCTTTCATTCATCAATATAAAGAATACTTTATGATTTATCATACAATCCCTTATTTTCAAATCTGTTATTATTGGATATTATCAGATAAAAAAGAAACACCTCAAGAATTATTTCAAATGATTAAACAATTACAAAAACAGTCATAAACTATTATGATAGAAAAAGAGATTTCAATCATGACATCATGAATGAAATCTCTTTTCTTATTATTTTTCTTCAATACCTTCTTTTTGAGCTATTGATTTTTCATAAACCTTAAAGAATGGATAATACACAACCATACTTATAACAATCAATACACACATAAAGATAACATTTCTTAAATCTAATGCTGATAAGAATCCTTGTGCAAAGAATGGTGTAAATGATGGGTCAACGATATACCCCATACTTACTAAACCTATACTTTGTGCCAAATAACCAAGTCCAATAGAAATACATGGCATGAAAACAAAAGGTATTGCTAAAATAGGATTTAAGACAATTGGTGCTCCAAAAATAACGGGTTCATTAATACCACAAATTCCTGGAATAACGCTTAAACGTCCAATCGTTTTTAAATGTTTCACTTGAGAAAAGCACATCAATAAGACAAGACCTAATGTGTTACCTCCACCACCAAGAACTGCATATCTATACATCTGTAAGTTCATGATATGTTCTGCACTTTGTCCAGCATTAATCAATTCTGCATTTAATCCTGAATTTGTAATGCCTAAAGTGAAAACAATTGGGAAAATAATAGAAGAACCATTAATTCCAAATAACCATAAAATATTTGAAAAGGCAAAGATTCCCATATATGCCCATACGTTATCAACACCAGAAATAGCAGGTGTTAAAATACTCATAATAAATTGTGGTAGTGATTGTCCACTTACTCCCATTAAAATTAAATTTAAACCATAAATAATGATAATATTAGCTGCTAATGGCAATAATGAATTGACAAAGTTTGTAACGGCCGTTGGTACACTATCTGGAAAAGTAAAGATAACTTTTGTTCCTACCAAGCGACATATTTCAACTGAAATGAGTCCTACAATTAAAGCCACAAATAATCCATCTGCTCCTAAGTATGTCATTGATAACTGTCCATCAGTTACAGGTGCTGAAATCATCAAGAATACACACATAGAAATAATACCATTGATTGCTGGTTTCATTTGATAGCTTTCAGCTAAACAATAAGCAACGCCAAATGCTGTGACTAAACCAATTAATCCCATTGTCATTGTATATGGAATAGTAATGGTATTATAATTTGTTACTGCCCATTGTTTCCAGGCAATCATCGCTTTTAGGAAAATATTACCTGTATTCATATCCACGATATCTAAATTAATTGGTGGATTGGCGATAATTAAAAATATTGATCCTACAACAATCAATGCAAGTGACATCATCATTCCATTAGAAATAGATTGTAAATGTCTTTGATTTCCTAACTTATTTCCAAGCGGTGATAATAACTGTTCTAATCGACTAATCATTTTTTACTCTCCCTTTTAAAATTGCCATCCATTAAACTGAAATGCTGTATCCACAACATTTTCTGGATCATATTCTTCTAAGATTTTGGCATATCTTTCTTTATAATCATTATCAATTTCTTTTTGTGGATAAACACGGCTCGCTTCATTTAAGAAATGGAATGAATCTCTTCCCATTGCCTGTCCACGTTGTGTATGTTTATCTAATGCATAATCAGGAATTTCTGGTAATTTCCCCATTGCAAAAGATTTGATACAAATATTTTTCAATAAATCACTTGAACGATCTTTTTCAGATTGGCACATATATCTAATGGCATGAATAAAATAGATAGGTCTATCTCCATCAGCATAATCAAATTCTCTACTCATCTGATATAAATTATTCACAACAACAGATGCCATTGGATTTCCCATACCAATATCTTCTACTGAAATTGTTAATAATCTTCGCCATAATTTTTCTTCTAACTGTGGTGAAGAAATATACAATTCATAAGCGAACATACATGCCTGTTCTTCTAAACCTCTACGAATAGATTTTTGTAATGCAGAGATCACTTCATCTCCTGCATAACCATTTCTTGTTGTAATTTTTGACCATGGATCATACATTTTTTTAGCCATGAATTCTTGCTCCTTTCTTTTAAATATGACATAATTGTTTTGGAGGTGTTGATATGAATCTAGAGCATTTATCCGAAAAATTTGAATTAAATGATTTAGAAAAACAGATTGTTCGTTATATTCAAGAACATTTAACCGACTTAAAGTCAATTGGTATACGTCAAATGGCAAAAGATAATTATACAAGTACATCAACCATTTATAAATTGTGTAATAAATTTGGTTTTGATGGTTATAGTGATATGATTTATCATCTGACATCTACCAAGGATAATCATACTATCGACTTTCACGAACAATATCGTTCTTTCTATGAACAATTCCAATCATTACTTCAAGATCATTCCAAACGTATTATTGTTTTTGGACTAGGATTCTCTGCTCCTATTGCAGAATACATGCAACAACGTTTAACCCTTTTAGGTTATCAAGCTATGTGTGTTGTACATATGGAAATGTTTAGTCCACATTTTTTTGATAACACTGTTTTTATTGTTGTTTCTTATTCTGGAAAAACACCACGCTTAAACGAAATTATTAAAACGGCTCATCATAATCATGTTCCTATCATCAGCTTTATAGGTAATGCTCACTCCCCTATTATTCAACTATCTTCATTACCTATTACAATTGGTCAATATGATTCATTCTCCCATGATTTGAATCGTCCCAACACCTTCTTTGGTGAAGCTATTATTGCTTTTGAAACATTATTATTTTAAAGCCATCCCTATTATACAAATATCGACAATGAAATTATATTGATTTATCCATTATAAAAACATGTTATAAAATTTATAACATGTTTTTATCTAAACTTCTTAATCTTTTATAAGGTTTTAAATTACAAAATTAAATAAAAATCATTCATCAAATTAATACACCATGACAATGATCGATTTCATGTTGAATGATTTGCCCAGTCTGTTGATCAAATGTTTTTATTTTGCGATGAAAATGTTGATCAAAATATTCTACTTTAATTTTTTCATAACGCTTTGTTTCTTTTAAACCCTCATGACACAAACATCCTTCTTGGCAGTTATATGTTTTTAAACTTGTTTTTATAATCTTTGGATTGATGAGAACCAAATCGTCTTTTTTATCCTTAACCACTATAATATTTTTTAATTCACCAATCATATTTGCAGCTATACCTACACAGGTTTCATATGCATTCATTGTATCTAATAAATCTTGAACAATATTCATATCTTCTGGTGTTGCATCTTTTGATTTTTGTTTTAAAAAGAATTGATCTTTCATAATATTTCTAATCATCATATCCCTCTTTTCTTCTTTTATTGTATATAAAAAATCTTCTCATCACAAGAAGATTTAAATAACTTTGAATTTTGTCCATCTTTGCATACGAAAACGAATATAGAAAATAATACCTCTTATTGTCCAATCTAAACACATTGCTAGTGCTATTCCAATAACACCCATATTCAATCCTAAAGCAAAAATCAATGAAAAAATCAAACGACCAAATACTGTTGAAGCAATGGATACAATCATAGTATATTTCACATCACCAGCTGCTCTTAATCCATTAGACAATGGTCCTGAAAATGGGAAAGCAACTGTATTAAAAATATTATGAATTAACACAAGAATAACAACAAGTTGTTTGGTTTGTGTGGAAACATTATAAAACTGCATAAAGACAGGTGTCAGTATAAAGATAAGAACATTCCATATTATCGATAAAATAAGTGTTAATTTCATGAGTTTTCTAAAATAATATTGAGCTTCATCAATTTTATGAGCACCCATACATTGTCCAATAACGGTAATAAAAACAGGACTCATTGCAGAACCAATTAATGCCGCTAATGACCAAATACTTTGGGCAATACCATTAGCTGCAATCTGATAAGTTCCAAATAATGCAACAACACTACTTAATGCCACTTTAACCAATTGAAAAATACCATTTTCTATTCCATTAGGTACAGCAATATTTAAAATTCTTTTTAACATTGGAAAATCACAGCATAAGATATCTTTTTGTTCATAATGAGCTATTTGTTTCTTTGAAAAACATAAAACTGTAATCGCAATAGCTGAAAAAGCTCTGGCTATCAAAGAAGGATAGGCAACGCCTGCAACACCTGCATGGAACACAAAAACACCAATCAGATTACCAACAACATTAATAATATTGGAAATCAATGAAATATACATTGTTGTACTTGTTTTGCCAATACTGCGATACAAAGCAGCACCTGCATTATAAATAGCTAATGCTGGATAAGAATAAGCCGATATTCTTAAATAAGTGACACAAGCTTCCATGACAGAATTTTCTACTTTTCCAAATAAAAGTGATAATAATGTACGATTAAAAATCAAAACAATAATGGCAATAATAATTGAAAAAACTGTTGAAAACATCAATAATTGGCTTGATGAACGAACTGTTCTTTTGTGATCATGACTACCAATATATTGACTCATAACAACAGCACCCCCTGATGCCAGTGCTGTAAATAGATAAATAAAAATTGTATTAAACATATTCACTAATGATACACCTGAAACTGCTTGTTCACCGACAAAACTGACAACAAATGTATCAGCAATCCCAACCAACATCACTAATAGTTGTTCAAAAAATAAAGGAACAATCATATTTTTTAATTCTTGATTTGAAAACATCTCTCCCACTCCTCATCACTATTATATTGATATCCATATATCATGTCTAATACTTATAATCTATTATCTATTATGCTTTTAAAGTATGATTGTCATTCCTTAATAATTCACTCCTTTTTTACTTTATATAAAAAGTAGCCTCTATATAAGACTACTTCGTGTATCAAAAAATTTTTATTTTGGTTCTACTGCAATAAACAAATGATCTCTTTCATCAATTTGATAATTCTTTTCAAAGAAATCATACATTGTCCAATTATAATAAAAGCGTTCAGCTGGAATAATTCCATAACCATCTTGATTATGATCAGTCGTATCATAAGAATCAGCAACAATAATCACATCATCCTGTGTTATTTCTGTATTCATATCATCATAACCAATAATTGTCTGCCAATGTCCACCCCAATCGTTCCATGCAACCATGACAGGCACACCTTTTTCTAAATATTGACGAATCATATCCAGATTGATTTTTTCACTTGCTTCTTCTTGTGTATAATCATATGTAGAATGAATGTCCATACCACCAACACCTTCAAAGATTTTAATCATTGATTCTAAGCTCGTTGCTTCTGGTGATAAACCATTTGTTCTCAATTGTGCCAAAGATTCCTCTGTATGATTACCTAATTTATCATAATAATTTAATACCATTAAAGCACTATCTACTCCACAACTCCATTCAGAAGATTGTTGTAATGTTTGAAAGTGACTTAAAATTGTCAATGATTCTGTAGATTCCATATTATAAAAATCTGGATGAGCATAATACATAGAATCTTCGTGATCACCTTGTCTTTCGACACTGTCTGCTCCATCTTCTTTTGATAAATCAATAGGATTATCAATTTTCATTTCATCACTCATATTCACACTATTTGAACGACATCCTACCAGCATTCCTACAGATAATAACATTAAAAATAATTTTTTCATTAAAATACTCCTTCCTTTTGAGAGCACTTGTAACTACTGATTATTTTGACTATTCAATTTTTATCAGATTCATTGAGCTTTATATAGCATATTGCTTTTAATACTCTTATTGATTCTACAAGTGTACGCTCATAAAACTGGGCTTCTAACCCACAATAAGACTTATTCAGTCATAAAATCGGCGATGACCTGCTGACCGTCAGCGTATTTCAAAGGGTCGATTTTATCTTCAATACACCATATATAGTCCTACCTCAATAAATCCCTCCAATCATAAAAAGATGTTCACTATTATACCATAATCACATCATTTCACAATAACTATTAGCATTTTTTACAAAAAACATCAAATAAATAATTTCTTTCTTTTTTACTTCAATATAAAAAGCAGTTTCAATCAGCACGTTCACTGAATTCAACTGCTTAACTTCTTGATATATGATTGTTTATTCCATAACATTCGCCTTTTTCTTTTCAATAGACCCAAACACAATCAAACCACCGACAACTGATACGACAACACCAATCATCAATAAATGATAAACACCAACAGCATCCAATAAAATTCCTCCTGCAAAGTTGGCTATAATACCACTTGCTGTAATCCCAACAGTAACCATAGATTGTCCTTTGACAAGATCTTGTTAAGAAATCACTTCATTTACATAATATACACTGGCAGGTATAAAGATAGCATAAGCACCAATTTGTAAAACCTGTGCAACATAAATCATGAAGATGTTTGTTGCTAAAAAAGTTAATAAATGTTTCAATGCAAACATCACAACTGATAGTTTTAATAATGTTGCACAATTGATTTTTTTACGCATAATATTAAACATAGCCATAGCCGGTAACTCTACAATGGCTGCAATAAATACAGCTATACCCATTTGACTTTCAGTTCCACCAATTGGTGTGATAACTTGAATAAAGAAATTGTTAATAATTGTATGTGTAAAGAAAACCAAAACAACCCCCACAACAAAAATCATAAATTTTTTATAAAGAGCACAAAATTGAAAGAATGATAGTTGTTTCTGTTCTGTTTCTTCTTTATTTTGTTGTTCATGTCGAACAAGATGTTGCTGATTTTTAGGAACAACATATGTATAGACAACAATAATTAATAAGATATTTCCTATAATATAAAATAATGGAATGACGCCTGTTCCAAGATCTTCAACAAGATAACCTAATACAGCTGAAGCTAAAGCATATGCAGCACTTCCAAGTCCTCTTGCTAAACCATAATTAATTTGTATACCATATTTTTCAAAAAGAAAAGCCATAGAATTAAATAATGGTTGTACAGTCATCATAAATGTGACAATTCCTACAAAAACACATAATAACATCATTGTAGATAATTCAAAGAAATACAGACATAATGATAAAATCACTGTTCCAATTAAAATAATATTAACCAATGACTGTAGCTTAATGACTTTTTTATCTACGGCTGAAGCTGCCATTGGTTGAGTAAATACAGCAATAATACTGACTAATGCTAAAGTTGTTCCTATTAATGAATTAGAAACACCCTGCCCTAATAAATAGACTGAAGCATACCCCATTAATGCACTAAAAGATGCAAAATAAAGAATCTGTGTTAAAGCATACTTAACATCTAATATTCTTGTCCCATTCACTTAACTTCCTCCCTTAATTATTTTTGACCTATAATATATTATATAAGAGAATGAATATAGAGTACAAGTTAAACAACAAATCTTGAAAAAATAATATATTAGAATAGATCTAAGGTAAGGTATTCATTTTCATATGTCATCATATATTGATTGTTTGAATAGTTAGACACTTTGCTTCATCGGATTCAATGAATATCTATATAACTCTTGACTCCTTCGTGCTTTTATGACATAAACCCAAAGATCAAATGTATCAAAAATGTATCAATTTAAATGATTAAACAAAAAAAGCCCTAGAACGGGCTTTTTTTATATTATTCACCAAAATATCTTTTTAATAATCCAGCAAATGCTTTACCATGTCTAGCTTCATCTCTAGCCATTTCATGAACTGTATCATGAATTGCATCTAAGTTAGCTTCTTTAGCACGTTTTGCTAAATCAACTTTTCCTGCAGTTGCTCCATTTTCAGCTTCTACACGCATTTGAAGATTTTTCTTTGTAGAATCAGTAACAACTTCTCCTAATAATTCAGCAAATTTAGCTGCATGTTCTGCTTCTTCCCAAGCAGCTTTTTCATAATATAATCCAACTTCAGGATATCCTTCACGATGAGCTACACGTGCCATTGCTAAATACATACCAACTTCTGAACATTCACCTTCAAAATTAGCACGTAAATCTTTGATAATATCTTCGCTTACACCTTGTGCAACACCAACAACATGTTCAGCTGCCCATGTCATTTCTCCACTTTGTTCTACGAATTTATCCGCACCAACACCACAAACAGGGCATTTTTCTGGAGCTGCATCTCCTTCATAAACATAACCACATACTGTACAAACAAATTTTGCCATTCTTTTTTCCTCCTATTCATTTTGGATTTTATATCCATATTAATGATAATCAATTTTCCATTTTTCGTCAATCTTCTTGCTCTATTTTATTTATATTTTTAAAATTCCTGCTTTATATAACTGCTCCAATCCTGCAAATACTGCTCCTTCTTCATTAGTTGTAGAAAGAACATAACGAGCAGCATCTTTAGCACTTTGAGAAGCATTTTTAGGTGCAAAAGAATAAGGAAATAACTGAAGCATTGGTACGTCATTTTGTCCATCTCCAAAAACAGCAACTTCATCATAAGCATATCCTTTTTCTTTTATCACTTTTTCTAATAATTTTCCTTTATTTGTTATTGAACTTGTAATCTCAATATTATCTTCAAAAGAAGAAGAAATATCTAAACCATCAATATTTAATTGTTGTTTTACGCCTTGAATAGAATATGCGTCTAAATGTCTGGCATCAATTTTTAATACTTTAATTCCTTTTTCTATCATTTCTTGAGCTTCTTTTGCATAATGAAAATCTCTTAAATAACCACTTCTTGTTGTAAAAGTCTTTTTTGGTAATGAATCCTTATAATCCTTTGAAGCTAACAATAATTTATAATGATAATCCCAAAAATCATCTGCATCTACAAAAGAATATTTCCCTTGATTTGTATGTATAGCTAATAAATAACCATATGATGATAAAATTGTAGATATCTTTTGAAATGCTTGATTATCCATTGGATAAATTTCATTGAATGTCTGTTGTTTATTACAGTATTGTGTTCCATTATTTAAGATCAAATCACAATCTAACTGATAACGCTCTAAAAAGTCAATGACCATATTAATATCTCTACCAGTTGCTATAATAAACTCTATCCCATTTTCAATACATTTTTTTAATATCTGACAAGTTCGTTCCTCAATAGTGTCATCTTTTTTTATTAATGTTCCATCTAGATCACATACAATACATTTTATCATATTGAGTTCCTCCTCACTGTGCTATTATATCAGTTCTCCTTTTAAAGAAAAACATTTTTCTTGCATAGAAAAGAAAGTTAAAAAAAGGAAGACCTTGTCTTCCATAGTTCATTATTTTTATATTTTATTCTGATTTTTGTTCAATTTTTGAAATAAGCCAATTATCTTCATTAGGTACAAGTGTAAATCTAAGCTGTGTATCTATATCTTTTGCACCTTCCATTTCCTTTGTCATAGCACCAAAAATTTCCGTTGCCATATCTCCAAAGATTTTTTCCATCATAGCCTGTTCCCCTTGTGAAAGATAAATTTCCTGTAATTCAGATAAATGTTCTGTTTGATATTTTTCTACAATATCATTTGTTTCACTGCTCAAATCAATATTGTCATAATCTTTCATTTTGACATCAACAATAACCAGATAGTTATCTCCATCTTCCTCAACACTGTTTATTTCATATGAAGTGACATAATTTTGAAAAGCACTATCGATAAATTTATTGGCTTCATCCACAAATTTTTGTCCATATGTCGCTACATCTTGTAATTCTTCAAACGATGCCATCATTGATACCAAATCATCAACATCACCGTTATCTTCTGTACAAACAGTGGATAATTTTTCAATATCTCCCGCTTTTAAATAATCAAAAAAACTTTTTACGACAGCTTCCTGTTTTTCAGTAGATGCTCCTCCACAGGCAGAAAGACCTACTACTGTTAATAAACACATAGCTAATTTCAATATCTTTTTCATGATATCCTTCCTCCTTATAGTATAAGTATAACAAATATAAGGGCGAATACCATGATTTTGAGTTATTTTTAACATATTTTTACATATTTTTTATAATTTCATTTTCGTTTGAAGTTTTACAAAAAAAGCAATGAACTCGTCATTGCCTATTTCATTATTGGAATGTTTGTATATGTTGATATAAAGCTCCGATAAGATTAGCATCATTACGATAATAACAAGGAACAATTTCTGGTTTATAGACATCAAAACCTAAATGATTAAAAATATCATCAAAATGCTTTTTAATAAGTTCTATTAAAAGAGGTTGTGCACTAATTCCTCCACCTATTGCGACTTTTTCACAATCAAAAATAATATGCACATTAAAGATTTGAGTAGCAACTTCTTTACAAAATTGACTAATCCCTTCAATTACTTTTTCATTTCCTTGATTAGCCATATCAAAGATTTCAACCCCTGTGTATTTTTCATCTGTTTCTAATTGTTCCTGTACACGTTCTAATAATCCTGTAATTCCATTTCTCGTTGACCATGCATAATTCCAGCCAATACCATCTAAACAATTTGTCTTCACAAAAGAAAATTCACCAGCACTAAAATGTTTACCAGTATGCACTTGATGATCCTTAATCAAACAACCACCAATCCCAGTTCCTAAAATAACAACAGCCCCATCTTGGATATCTTGCAAATTACCATAGCCAATTTCTGCATTTGCTGCACACTTTGCATCATTTCCAATGGTAATATTAATAGGACATCTCTCTTTTAAAATATCAACAATATTCATTTTTGAAATATACTTTAACGCTCCACCTGTAAAAGCATATCCCTTTTGAGGATCAATAATTCCTGGCATAGATATTGCCATTCCTGCAATATTATCTTTATATTGATCATATATTTCTCCTATTGTTTCTACAAAATGATCCATTGTATCCATTGGTGTTGGGACACTAGATTTTTCTAAAATTGTTGAATCTTCCTGAATTAAAGCATATTTAATTGAACTTCCACCAACATCTAAAGCTAAATATGTTTTCATGATTAAATTCCTCCATACATTGTTCTTATATTTATTATAGGATTTTTATTGTAACAATGTAAATACTTTTATACATTTCTTATTATTGAATACAACATAGTTCCCATAACACATAATACAATGACAGAGTCATCATCATAATATTTCATGAATATCTTCTAAAAAGTTAAAATCATAATCTTTTAAAAGATCCAAGCATATATCTATACGTTGATGTTCTAATAAAGTTGTAGGATGATGGGCATCATAACCAAAACAAACTTTATTTTCTTTTGTAACATGTTTAAAGAATTCTGGATGTGGATAAGGATATGCCAAACCATCTTGATAGTAGAGTTTCCCATATCTTAAACCATTTAAGTTAATTTCTAAAACAGCATGATATTTTTTAGCCGCTTCAACAATGATTTGTGATGCCTTGTCACATGCTGGTGTCCATTGTCTTCTTCCTAACATAAAGAAGTCTGGATGTGCTATATATCTTGTTAATCCTAGTTCCAAAGCACTTTGAATTTGATTTGCATACATCAAGACATCTTCATCATTATTAAAATAATCATAATTATATCCATCAAAATAGCGGAAATGCTGTCCAATAATCATGTAATCACAACATTCTTTCATTTTAAGTAAATAATCTTTTTGATCATCATAATATTCTATTTCAAAGCCTACTAATACTTCAATTTGATCTTTATACTTATCTTTTAATTGATACATCGTATGTAAATATTCTTGAACATCTCGATTATACATACGTTCAGCAGCTATTTCTACATGAGGATAGGCCATATGCTCACTAAATCCTATTGTTTTCATTCCAGCTTCTATCGCTGCCAGAATATATTGTTCATCTTTTCCAACAGCATGATGACAGCGTGTTGTATGCGTATGTAAATTAAAATTCTGTTCCATTATTTATCTCCATTTTTATAAAAATTCTTGAATATCTTTTTCTATAAATCCTTGATCTGTTAACACCATCATAGATGTAAAACCACAATCTTGAATCAATTCTAAAGATTCTTTATAATAACAATCTAACATTTCTTTTTGATGACAGTCACTATTAAGACAGATTTTCCCACCATGATCATGAATATATTTTAATAGTATATGATGTGGATAAGGTGTTTTTCTTTGTCCTCTGGCAATAGCACCTGTATTGACTTCAAAAATTTTCTTTTGACCAACAAGAATATCAATACATTCATATGCTAATTTTAAATATTCCTGATCATCAAAATCAATAAATTCTTCATTCTCATTAAACTTTGTAAGTAAATCAATATGCCCTACTATATCTACATCACTTCTATAAGCTATTTTTTTCACTTCTTCATAATAACTTTGAGCATAGCTTAAAAAATCCCCATAATAATCTACAATCTTATGCGTCACTTCCTGACTTTGATCAACAGCTAAATATTCTTCACCAGCTTTTACAAAATGAACACTTCCAATAATATAATCATATGGATTATTTTTTTCAAAGCTTTGCCCTAAAATATCTTCTTCAATACCTAAAAAAATATGTATCTGATCTTTATATTTTTCTTTGACTTCAAGGACATCTTGAATATATTTTTTAGTGTTATCATCAGTCATAGAGTAATCATCTATTTCTCGACAATTCCCATGTCCTGAAAAACCTAAAATCGTAAAACCTTTTTGAATAGCTTCTAAAGTCATGTCCTCGATTGTATTTTTGCCATCACAATAAAGTGAATGTGTGTGTAAATTTTGTTTTATCATATTTTATCATCCCTCTCCTATTATAATTCTTTTTCATTTCCATTAATAGTCTAAAAAGACTGTCTTTAAACAGTCTTCATTTATTCTCTAATGGCTAGAATATTATGTGGCTCAATTCCAACATACACTTTTTGTCCTTCATCAAACAGTGTAAAACTTCTAAACAATGTTTCTGATTTTAAAATAACATCATGACAATTTAATGTATATCGTAAAACATTTCCTCTTGAAATATAGTGACTAACTTTTGCTTCAAAACTATAGACATTTTGATCTTGAATTGGTTCATTTTGAATAGAAATGGTTTCTGGTCTAATTGCATAATAATGATTATCAAAGTCTTGTTTTGGTAGCAATGTTTTTAATTGATGATTATCTAATATATTATAATGTCCTATAAATTCAGCCGCAAATTTAGAAACAGGGTGTGTATATAATTCTACAGGATTTCCACTTTGTTCAATGATTCCACCATTCATTAAATGAATTTTATCAGACATAATCATGGCTTCATCTTGATCATGTGTTACAAATATAGTTGTAATTTTTAACTCTTTTTGTACACGTTTGATTTTTTCCTGTAACTCACGTCTTAATTTTGCATCAATTGCACTTAATGGTTCATCTAATAATAGAACTTTTGGTTCCATAACGATTGCCCTTGCGATAGCTACACGTTGTTGTTGTCCACCAGATAATTGACTCGGATAACTTTTTTCTTTTCCTACCAAATCTACCATTTCAATAGCACGCTGTACTTTTTGAGCTATCTGATTTTTATCTACTTTTGCGATTTTTAAACCAAAGGCAATATTTTCTTCTACATTCATATTTTGAAATAATGAGTATTGTTGAAAAACCATCCCTATACCACGTTTTTGAACTGGTACATCTGTAATATCTTTACCATCTAATATAATTCTGCCTGAATTAATCTGCTCTAATCCTGCTAAAGATCGTAATAATGTAGATTTTCCACAACCACTTGGTCCAAGTAATGTAACTAATTCACCTTTTTCTACATCTAAATGAATATTTTTTAAAACTTGATTTTCACCATCGTAGCTTTTGCATATATCTCTAAATTCAATGTATGCCATTAATTTTTCCCCCTCTTTGTGACTGCTTTATTTTGAATCATTAATGTTAATGTTGAAATGATAAATGTTGTAATAAAAAGAATAACGATAATTGCACTTGATAATTGTCCTGATTTTGACATTGTTTGATATAAATAAATACCTGCTGTTCTAAATGCACTTCCGGCAATCATATTAACAACGACGAAATCTGCAAATAACATTGTAAAAGCTAACATCATTGTTGAAATAATTCCATTTTTCATTTGTGGAATAATAATTGCAAAGAAGGCATGTAGTTGAGAACAACCTAACACCTGTGCAGCTTCTACAACACATTTCACATTTAATGCGCCAATAGTATTTTTTAAACCTCTAAATGTATATGGTAATATAATGATACAGTAAGCTCCTACTAAAAGAAAAAGACGATTTGATAAAAAGCCGGGTTTACCTGAATATAGTGAAATTATACCTACTGCTAAAATAACACCTTGAATGGCATATGGGATATTACATAAAATTTCAATATACTTTTCTAATTTTGGCATATATAATGTTGTCACATAAAGAACTAATAATATAGCCAAACTACAAATACACACTGGCACAAAAGAAATAACTAAAGATCTTAATAATGAATTAATAAAAGCTCCATCTGTTAATATTTCTGAATAGAAGCTAAGAGTAAAACCAGTTGGTAAAATATCCATCCATGCTGTAAAAACAGAATATAAGAAAGTTAAAGCTAATGGTATAATTAAAAATGCTGCGATAATAAATAAAATACATCCATCCCATAATTGTGTTTTTAATTTCATTGGACACCACCTGATTTCTTTTGTAATTTATTTGTAATTAAAACTGAAATAACCATTAAAGCCATCATGACCAATGAAAGAGCACAACCAAATTCTTGATTTTGAACAACTTCACCAACAAATTGTTGAGAAATACGAATTGGTAATAGAGAAATATTATTACTCAACAATGCATATGCTGTTCCATAAGCCGCTAATGAGTTGGCAAATAAAACTGAAAATGTTCCTAATATACTTGGTAATAATGATGGTATTGCAACTTTAAACCAATAGTGAAAACTGTTTCCACCTAATAGTCCTACAGCTTCTTTCCATTCTTTTCTTAATCCTGAAAAAATAGGAAGCATCAATAAAGTTCCTAATGGAATTTGGAAATAAATGTAAGTTAATAACAAACCATTAATTGTATATAAATCATAATTAGCCAAAAATTCTATTCCATAATTTTTTCCAATTAATGTTAATATACCAACATTTCCTAATAAAATCATAAAAGCAAAAGCTAATGGAACTCCAGCAAAATTACTTGTAATATTTAATACTGAAGTGAAAGCATTTCTTATTTTAGGACTGGCATTATGTGCTGCTTTTGCACCAATAAATGCAATAAATATACCAACAACAGCTGAAAAAATAGATATCCATAAACTGTTATAAATAGACTGTTGATATAGACGTGTACTAAAAATTTTAACAAAATGGTCTAGAGTAAAACCTCCACCACCTGTCTTTGAAAAACTTTCTATCACAATATTAATTAATGGTAATATTTCAAATAATAAGACAATGATAAAAAAGGGTAATAAAGCGAACAGATAAAATTTATAGTTCTTTTTTGCTTTCATGAATACGTTTCACCTCCAAAGGTTTCATTTTTTCAGTTGCTTGAATATCCAATAAATAACAAAGCAACGGCGCAAACTCTAATGTTGTGAGAACTTGTGAATGATACCCATTCACAATGCGTTGATCAATAATATATAATGCTGTGGTGCGTTGCTGATGACTATTACCACCATGATAACCATTTTCACTCATTCCATGATCTGCACCTACCACAACACTATACCCATCTTTAATCCATTGTGGAATATATGTTGAAAGGAGTTTATCATTTTGAATAACTGCTTGCGCGTATTCTTGTGAACCTGCACCATATTTATGGCCTGCATCGTCGATACCCATTGGATGTATAAACACAAAATCATATTGATCATGTGACATTAAACTTGATGATAATGCATATAAATGATTATCTGGATAAGTGTCTTCATAATAGAAAAAACCTTGGTCTATATAAGACTTTGGATCATGATGATAGACATCTTGAAAGTTATTAAATGGTGCTGATAAATAGAGCTCACTAATCCAATAATATGCTAATGCTAGACTTTTTTTATGATTCTGTTTAAGTAATTCAAATATATGGATTTGATTAGATAATCGACATATATTATTATTTGTAATTCCATGTTCATATACTGGTAATCCAGTAAAAATTGTTTCGTACATAGGGCGTGAAGCGCTAGGTAATTCACCTAGCACTTCATATTTAGCCGCCTTTTTATGTTCACATAAATGTTCTAAATAACCTAAATGCTCTCTAGCATATTCACTCTGTAATCCATCTAATAAAACAAATACAACTTTATTATTGTGCATAAGCAACAACTTCCTCCTGCCAAGATGTTGATAAATCTGACACAGCTTGATCCCAAGCTTCCTGATCTTCAATAAAGCGTGCATTTTTATATTGTTCATCTGGTAAAAGCATTGCCTTTACATCTTCTGGTAATTCTACATCATCACGAATTGGACGCGCATAACCTTTAGCTAAATTAATCTGTCCCTCATCAGATAAAATATATTCCCTTGCTAATGCAGCAGCATAAGGACGTTTTGTATAGGCATTAATAATTGTACAATATCCACTTTGAATTGCTCCATCTGTTGGTACTGATACTTCAAAATGAGCATTGGCATTATTTTCTAAGATTTGTGAACGATATCCTAATGAATTGTAATCCCATAAAACTGCAACTTCTATTTCACCTTTTTCTAAACGTGCAACACTTGTGTCTCCCATATCTAATCGATCTTCTTCAGCTAAAGTCTTGAAAAAGTCTAGACCTGGCTGTATATTGCTTTCACTACCACCAAAAGCGATAGCAGCACTTAATAATGCACTTTGTGCCTGAGTTGCTACTGAAACGTCTCCAATTGTTAATGTATAATCTCCATTTAAAACATCTTGCCAACTTTTTGGTGCTTGATCAACAAGATCAGTATTTGTAATAAATGTAATTGTACCATAGTATCCTATAATCCAATCACCATTATCATCTTTAGCCCAATCAGGAATTGAATCCCAATATGATGTTTTATAAGGTAAAGTTACACCTTGTTCTTCTGCAACTGGCCCAAATGATTGTCCAACATCACCGATGTCTTTTGTTGCATCACTTGCTTCATTTGCAAAAATAGCAAGTTCCTCTGCACTAGACATATCTGTATCCGTATGTTTAATTCCATATTCATCTTCAAGTTCTGTCCATGTTTCAACCCAGTTAGCCCATGTATCAGGCATTCCAACAGAATTGACTTCTCCATCTTCTTTTGCTTTTTCTGTAATTTCTTCAATTGTCATTGAATTTAAATCAACCTTTGCTTGTGTGCTTTCTTCAGCGCATCCTGTTAAAAATGTTGCTGCAACAAGAGCACTCATCCCCAATTTAAAAAATTTATTTTTCATTTTCATACTTCCTCCTTAGCGAGTAAAGTATAGCATTTATAAAATTCAGTTAAATATCTTCATTTTGTAAAGAATTGTAAAAATAAAAACACTATAACAAGTGTTTTGTAAATATTTTAAAAAGGAATTTAAATTTTATATTAACATTTATTAAGTTTTTAGATACTTTTGCTTTATATAAAAAGTTATAAAAATCACATATTTTTTTTATATAAGTATAATTTGAGTATTTCAATTTATCATTTAAACTAATATAAATAAATATTATTTAAGTTGATCATCATTTTAATGTTTGTAAGCGCAAAATGAAAAAGCCCTATTATCAATCAACGACATTGATTATAATTAGAGCTGTAATAAATTGACAATTTATATATGTATGATTTACAGGACACGACTAAAAGATCGTATCTCTACGATTTTTTAGTCAGATATGTATTATCAGGCAATTCTTTTGACCATGGCATATAATTATCAAGGGCTTCTTCATCATTGATATCTATTTCTGTCAATGATGACAAAAGATAGTTAAAATATTCATAGGGATTGAGATTGTTTAGCTTTGCAGTTTCTATAAGTGAATATAAGGCAGCGCTTGTCTGTGCTCCCTGAACCGTATTGGTAAACAGCCAGTTGCGTCTGCCTACACAGAATGGGCGTATCGCATTTTCTGCTCGGTTGTTTGATATCTCTATTCTCCCATCTTCAAGGTAGACTCTTAGTTTTTCTTCCTGGTTGATGCTGTATTTGAGTGCTTCACTTAACTTTGTTTTATCCACTGCAACTTTTGAACATTCCCTGACATCTTCAAAGAAATCATCAACCAGTGGTTTTGACTGAACCTGTCGAATTTGCCTGATTTCTTCATAGCTTCTGTCCGCGTTTTCCTTTTCAATTTGAAAAAGCTTGTTGATCTTATGAAAAAGCCTATAGCTGGCAGTTTGTTTGAGATCTACCCCAGCAGGCGCACTGTCTAGTGCTTCCTTATATTTTCTACGACAATGAGCCCAGCATCCCATGTGTGTAATGCCTTCAAGTTTCTCATAGGCCTGATAGCCATCCGTCTGAAGTATATGATGATAGCCTTCCAGATGCTTCTGGGCATGCTCGTGTCCTCTTGTATTTTCGTATATGAAAACAACTATCTGCTTCTCCTCGCTGCGTCCTGTCTTGTATACCCACATATAGGATTTTGTGGTTGCCTTTTGATGCGGTGCCTTTAAAACCTGAACAGACGTTTCATCTCCGTGCAGGTATTGACTTTTTAACAGAACCTTATGCATATGACTAGCGATTGTCCTGAAATATTCATCATGCAGTTTGATCATCCAGTTGGCCATCGTCTGTCTTGACAGCTTCAGCCCCATCTGATTGAACATGACTTCCTGTCTATACAGAGGCAGTGCTTTGTTGAACTTGTTATCAATGATATATGACAGAAGTGATGGCGATGCAAAGCTCTTGTATATGACCGGTTCCTTCATGGGTGCCTTGTATATTGGCGATTGAACAGCTTCCCTGTCACATCGATCGCACGTATAGACATATTGAATATGTTCAATGACTTCATATCGTGCAGGATGGTAGACAAGCTCCTTTCTTTTGTTTTCGCCTATCTTTCTAAGCAGTGCACCACATTCTGGGCAGCTTTTATTGTCAATATCATGAATGACCTTCTTTACTGGCAGTGATGAAATATCTATTCCTCTCTGTCTGCTTTTTCTTTTTCTTCTGTATGTGATTTCTTCAAGTTCCGGTTCCTGCTTGATTGGTGTGGATTCTAGTTCAATTTCATCAAAAAGAGAAATCTGATTAGGAAGAACAGTCTTTTCTGAAGATGAACCAAAAAGCTTCTTCTGCTGAAGCTTGATCTGCTGACTGTACCAGTTCAGCTGCTCAGTCAATGCTTCAATCTTTTTATCCTTTTCATTGATCATCTTGATCAGTTCTTCCTGACTTAGATTTCTCAAGTTCATGACATCTTCACACCCCACATTACATGATTTCAGCTGTTTCGTATTATACCATAAAACAAACTGCTTTGTTAGATGAGAAGCTGCTTTTCTTTCAATTTTTCATCATATTCAAGACCCTCCAGAAGCCAACTGAGCTGACGGGAAGTGATGGCTCTTGTCAATGATTCCTGCGATTCCTGGATTTTGAATTTTCCATGTTCAAGTCTCTTGATGAACAGCCAGAAGCCGTTGCTTTCATAATAGAGAATCTTGATGCGATTTCTTGATCGGTTGGTAAAGATAAAAAGGCTGTGATCAAGGACATTCATCTGGAATTGGGAATGCACAATGAGTGTCAGCCCATCTATCGACTTGCGCATATCCACGAAATGCGTTGAAACGTAGATATTCTTGACTTCATCAGTGTTGATGATCATTTGAGAGCACCAATGATTCTGTCAAGAAGTGCAGGATCAAATTCAATACAATGACCATCAATGGTCATTGATACATTGGGGTGGGCATCATCCACAACCTCGACAGGAACAAATAAATTACTTTGAAGTTCATCATTTTCCAGTCGTCTTTTTGACTTATAGAAAGAAGACACACAGATATTGTTCTGTCTGCAGAATTCCTTGACAGTCAAAGTGCTTTCCTTTTGACTATTTATGATTTTTTTCCAATCATATTGCATATAGTAAGTACCTCCTTTTTTATTGTACTTACATTTTAAATGAATATCCGCAGTCTTGTTAGTGCCTTTTCATTTGTCGCTTACTAATGTTTGATGATTATCATCAAATATATCATAAAAAAGAACCACCAGATGAGACAAGGTAGTTCTCTTTCAGTATACAAAATAAAAAAAGGACAAAATAAATTTTGTCCATGGCGATTAATCATCTTTGATGATTATCGCTTTTTTAATGCTGTATAATTATCTCGGGTGGTGTTCTTATGATTGATCTCTCTACTCCTGATACTCTTTTATACGATTCTGCTGTCTTATCTTCTTATATAAGAAAGAATACTAAAGAATCTTTTGGTTATATTTTTTTTGATAATATCGATTATATTACTAAGCTTTACAATGACAATAGAATGCGTGATGTGACTTATAAGAATATTCTCGATACTATCCTCTGTGGTTCCGTCTATCTTGGTTTTGATACGTGTGAATGTCCTGACTGCGGTTTTGAAACGACCATCCCTCATACCTGCAAATCCAGATTCTGCTCTAAGTGTGCCGCTAAATCTGCTAAACAACGTTCCATTTCCATCTCTGCCATGACTTTCTCCTGCAAGCATCGCCATATCGTTTTTACTGTTGCCCAAGAGCTCCGTGATTATTTCATCAGAGATCGTTCTCTCCTCGACCTTTTATTCATCGTTTCCAGAAATACCATCAGCGCTCTTGCCAACGATGCTAAATTCAGAAAAAACAAAAGACTCGAAAAACACAGAAAGCTCCGAAAATCCTCTTCCCCCTATCTCTATAAGGATACAAAGGATAATGTTGTTTTTGGTGCCATCTCTACCCTTCATACTTTTGGCAGACTCCTTGAATTCAATCCTCATATCCACATGCTTGTCTGTCAGGATGCCCTCAATCTCAGGAAGGACTGCATTAAAAGCCTTGCCTATATGGATTTCAATAAGCTCAGAAAAACCTGGATGTATCAAATCCTTGACCTTCTTGACAGGAAAATCAACACAAGACAATTCCATGCACTTAAAAATTACCTTTATAAAAACTATCCCGATGGTTTCTATGTCTATGCCAAAGAACCAAAAAAAGACCAGAGCGAAGATGATGTTGATGATACCGTCGCATATATAACACGCTATACCAACAGACCTGTCATGGCAGAAAGCAGAATTGTAGAATATAATGACACGACCAAAATGATTCATTGGTTCTATAATCGTCATGAGGACGACAAAATAGTCTTATCATTTAAAGTGATTATTTCTTATTCATTCACTATGATAAGACTTTTTCTTTTATTTTGACTATTTTCTTTATTTTACTTTTTATTTAATTTGGTATTCAACAATGACTCGATACTATGGATTCTATTCCAACAGGTCGACCAGACATTACAATAGAATGGCTGAGCTTCTGGCTCATAAGCAGAAAAAAGAAACACAGTACAAGAAGGAAAGACAGACCATCGCAAAAATTCAAATCCAGAAGACACATTTCCGTTATTTTATGATACAATCATTTCAGAGGGATCCCATCAAATGCAGATGTGGAATGATCATGAATTATGCTGAAACATATAATCCCTTTGAAGGAGGACGGAAGAATGACATCCCGTACAAAGAAAGATGCATCTACACATCAAAATATCTCAGAAGTCAAACCATTAACGCCAGAAGAAGTTGATGAAATGCTTCTCCATGATGACACATATGAATCAGATAAGGTACTTATGAAATGTGACGGATGCGGATGTGAAATGAAACTTGACGGATACATATTAAGTGAAATAGCGGAGGCTGATGGAGATGATGAACTGTCATGCATCTGCATGAAATGTGGAAAAGGAACAATGCACCAGGTCAAGAAATGATATATCTGGTTACGTTTTTGCATGCAGAAAAATAGAGTAATGCTGGTGCATTACTTTTTATTTTGCTCATTGTCAATATTTGCTTTAAGCATTTATCAATCAAAAGAAATCAAATTCCTATAATAAAAAAGAAAGGGAATAGAATGACTATTCCCTCACATGAACTGGCAGCGTGCTATTGTCGCAGTTGCCCACTATCTTCGCCGCTATGATGCTTAACTTCTGTGTTCGGCATGGTTACAGGTGTGTCCATCATGCCTTCGCCACCAGATCATCTGAGCACGAACGCTCAAAACTGAACAGCTTCCTTCCTCCCACTTCTTATGGCTAAGCTCTCGGTCTATTAGTATCATTCAGCTCAGCATGTCACCATGCTTGCACCCATGACCTATCTACCTCCTCGTCTTGGAGGGACCTTCCTTCCGAAGAATGGGAAGTCTCATCTTGGAGGGGGCTTCACGCTTAGATGCCTTCAGCGTTTATCCCTTCCGGACTTGGCTACCCAGCTGTGCCACTGGCGTGACAACTGGTGCACCATCGGTCCGTCCACCCCGGTCCTCTCGTACTGAGGGCAGCTCTCCTCAAACTTCCTGCGCCCACGACAGATAGGGACCGAACTGTCTCACGACGTTCTGAACCCAGCTCGCGTACCGCTTTAATGGGCGAACAGCCCAACCCTTGGAACCGACTTCAGCTCCAGGATGCGATGAGCCGACATCGAGGTGCCAAACCTCCCCGTCGATGTGAACTCTTGGGGGAGATCAGCCTGTTATCCCCAGGGTAGCTTTTATCCGTTGAGCGACGGCCCTTCCATGCGGTGCCGCCGGATCACTAAGCCCGACTTTCGTCCCTGCTCGACTCGTCTGTCTCGCAGTCAAACACCCTTCTGCCTTTGCACTCTGCGCATGGTTTCCATCCATGCTGAGGGTATCTTTGGGCGCCTCCGTTACTCTTTGGGAGGCGACCGCCCCAGTCAAACTGCCCACCTGACACTGTCCCGTCCTCAGTTCCATGAGGCCCGGTTAGAACTCCAATGCATCAAGGGTAGTATCCCAACGTCGGCTCCTCGAATACTGGCGTATCCGTATCTCAGCCTCCTACCTATCCTGTACATCATGCATCAGAGTCCAATATCAGGCTACAGTAAAGCTCCATGGGGTCTTTCCGTCTAGTCGCGGGTAACCTGCATCTTCACAGGTACTAAGACTTCACCGAGTCTACAGCCGAGACAGCGCCCAAATCGTTACGCCTTTCGTGCGGGTCAGAACTTACCTGACAAGGAATTTCGCTACCTTAGGACCGTTATAGTTACGGCCGCCGTTTACTGGGGCTTCGGTTCATGGCTTCGCTTTCGCTGACCACTCCCCTTAACCTTCCAGCACCGGGCAGGCGTCACCCCCTATACTTCGACTTGCGTCTTCGCAGAGAGCTGTGTTTTTGGTAAACAGTCGCTTGGGCCGTTTCACTGCGGCTCAGCTTCCACTGAGCACTCCTTCTCCCTAAGTTACGGAGTCATTTTGCAGAGTTCCTTAGCTATAGTTCTCTCGCTCACCTTAGGATTCTCTCCTTACCCATGTGTGTCCATTTTCGGTACGGGCAGAATGCAGTTATGCTAGAAGCTTTTCTTGGAAGCTGGCTTCAGACTCTTCTGTACTTATCGCAATGTTCCATCCGCTTCACGCCTTCGGGTTGCGCCATCCGGATTTGCCTGGATGACCCCTACCTCGCTTGCTCCAGCTATTCCGTCAGCTGGTTGTCCTAGCCTTCTCCGTCACTCCCTCGCCTGCACTCCGGTACGGGATTCTCCACCCGTTGTCCATCGACTACGCCTTTCGGCCTCGCCTTAGGTCCCGACTTACCCAGAGCGGACGAACCTTCCTCTGGAAACCTTGGGTCTCCGGTGCGTGGGATTCTCACCCACGTGCCGCTACTCACACCGGCATTCTCTCTTCCACACGCTCCACGACTCCTTACGGTATCGCTTCTTCGCTGTCTGGAACGCTCCCCTACCATTTACATCGTAAATCCATAGCTTCGGTATCATGCTTAGCCCCGGTAAATTTTCGGCGCAGAGTCATTCGACCAGTGAGCTGTTACGCACTCTTTCAAGGATGGCTGCTTCTGAGCCAACCTCCTGGTTGTCTGTACATCTCCACATCCTTTTCCACTTAGCATGTATTTGGGGACCTTAGCTGATGGTCTGGGCTGTTTCCCTCTTGACCATGGACCTTATCACCCATGGTCTGACTGCCGTCCATGTCTTCATGACATTCGGAGTTTGATTATGCTCAGTACCTCGAGATGAGGCCATCACATATTCAGTGCTCTACCTTCATGCGACTTCCTGACGACGCTAGCCCTAAAGCTATTTCGGGGAGAACCAGCTATCTCCGGGTTCGTTTGGAATTTCACCCCTAGCCACAATTCATCCGCCAACGTTTCAACGGGGGTCGGTTCGGTCCTCCATCGGGTCTTACCCCGACTTCAACCTGATCATGGCTAGATCACCCGGTTTCGGGTCTATGACATGCAACTTTCGCCCTCTTCAGACTCGCTTTCGCTTCGGCTCCGCATCCCCTGCTTAACCTCGCTCCACATCATAACTCGCCGGCTCATTCTACAAAAGGCACGCCATCACCCATTAACGGGCTCTGACTTCTTGTAAGCATATGGTTTCAGGTTCTCTTTCACTCCCCTCCCGGGGTTCTTTTCACCTTTCCCTCACGGTACTGGTCCACTATCGCTCACCAGGGAGTATTTAGCCTTTCGAGATGGTCCTCGATCCTTCCGTCAGGATTCCTCGTGTCCCGACGTACTCAGGGCCTGCCTCGCCTTCCTCCACGACTTCGGATACGGGAGTTTCACCCTCTTCGCTGCGCCTTCCCCTGCGCTTCTCCTGTCATGTCAGATAGGCTTTATCGGCACCCCTATAACCCCATCATACGATGGTTTGGGCTCCTCCGCTTTCGCTCGCCACTACTTACGGAATCGTTCTTACTTTCCTTTCCTGCAGGTACTGAGATGTTTCAGTTCCCTGCGTATCGCCTCGATTCTTCATCGATGTCATCCTCATGGATGACGGGTTCCCCCATTCGGACATCGACGGGTCCTTGCATGCTTACTGCTCGCCGTCGCGTTTCGCCGTTTGCTGCGTCCTTCTTCGCCTCCTGGTGGCCAGGCATCCGCCATACGCTCTTCTTCGCTTAACCTAAAGTGTTCTCTTTTCGTGCTTTCTTAGTTTGCAACTAGATGATTTCGACCTTCTTCCTGATCTCTTTCATCTTTCGTTTCTTCGCTTTCTTGTAGAAAGTTTGCTGTTCAGTTTTCAATGTTCCTGCCTTGAATGCATCTCTACAGATACACTCAAAACCAAACAGTATCCACATCTTCTCTTCTCCCTAGAAAGGAGGTGATCCATCCCCACGTTCCCGTAGGGATACCTTGTTACGACTTCACCCCAATCATCAGTCCCACCTTAGACAGCTCCCTCCTTGCGGTTGGGCCACCGGCTTCGGGTGTTACCAACTCTCATGGTGTGACGGGCGGTGTGTACAAGGCCCGAGAACGTATTCACCGCGACATGCTGATTCGCGATTACTAGCGATTCCAGCTTCGTGCAGTCGAGTTGCAGACTGCAGTCCGAACTGTGAACGGGTTTCTGGGTTTCGCTCCACCTCGCGGCTTCGCCTCCCTCTGATCCGTCCATTGTAGCACGTGTGTAGCCCAGGTCATAAGGGGCATGATGATTTGACGTCATCCCCGCCTTCCTCCTCCTTGCAGAGGCAGTCTCGCCAGAGTCCCCAACCTAATGCTGGCAACTGGCAACAGGGGTTGCGCTCGTTGCGGGACTTAACCCAACATCTCACGACACGAGCTGACGACAACCATGCACCACCTGTGTGAGATATATCTATCTCCCTGTCTCCAGGGCCTTTATCTCCATGTCAAGACCTGGTAAGGTTCTTCGCGTTGCTTCGAATTAAACCACATGCTCCACCGCTTGTGCGGGCCCCCGTCAATTCCTTTGAGTTTCATTCTTGCGAACGTACTACTCAGGCGGAGTGCTTATTGCGTTAACTCCAGCACTGAGGTCTGACCCCCAACACTTAGCACTCATCGTTTACGGCGTGGACTACTAGGGTATCTAATCCTATTTGCTCCCCACGCTTTCGGGACTGAGCGTCAGCTGCACCCCAGACCGCCGCCTTCGCCACTGGTGTTCCTCCATATATCTACGCATTTCACCGCTACACATGGAATTCCGCGATCCTCTGATGCTCTCTAGCTGTGCGGTTTCCACGGCTTACCGAAGTTTAGCTCCGGTCTTTCACCGCAGACCTGCACTGCCGCCTGCTCCCTCTTTACGCCCAATGATTCCGGATAACGCTCGCCACCTACGTATTACCGCGGCTGCTGGCACGTAGTTAGCCGTGGCTTCCTCATGAAGTACCGTCACGCACATGGCATTCCCTCCATCTGCCGTTCTTCCTTCATAACAGAAGTTTACATCACGAATGACTTCTTCCTTCACGCGGCGTTGCTCGGTCAGGCTTTCGCCCATTGCCGAAAATTCCCTACTGCTGCCTCCCGTAGGAGTCTGGGCCGTGTCTCAGTCCCAGTGTGGCCGTCCACCCTCTCAGGCCGGCTACGCATCGTCGCCCTGGTGAGCCGTTACCTCACCAGCTGGCTAATGCGTCATAAGCCCATCCCTGTGCTATCCCGTGGGATATTTAACATAGTCGACATGCGTCCTCTATGCCTATGCGGTCTTAGCTGCCGTTTCCAGCAGTTATCCCCCTCACAGGGGCAGGTTGCTTATGTCTTACTCACCCGTTCGCCACTCAATGCCGAAGCATTGCGTCCGACTTGCATGTATTAGGCACGCCGCCAGCGTTCATCCTGAGCCAGGATCAAACTCTCCATTGTCCTTTTCTATCTTCAGACAATTTCATGTCTTCTTGACTCTTTCTTTTTTTCTATCTTTATTGACGTGTTTACTGTTCAGTTTTCAATGTTCCTGTCGCCCTCTCTCGAGTGCTCATCTATAATATCATCTATTCCTCCCCTTTGCAAGCATTTTTTTCATATTTTTTCATCTTTTCTCTTTTTTTCCCTTTCTATCAATGTTTTTTCTTGCATGTTTTCTTTTATTTTTATTTTTACATAACTATTTATGTTATAATTTTGTAGAGGTGAACAATTATGAATACAAAAATAATACAAATCAATGACACTTTATACACATTCGATCAGGGTATGGTCAGATCCTATCTCGTCATTGGTCAAAACAAAGCTTTACTTGTTGATACTGGAGCATTCTCTTTTGACATTATATCCGCTATCAGAGAAATCACATCACTTCCAATTTCCTTATGCCTTACACACGCTGATCGAGATCATACTAAAAATATAACACCATTTAAAGAAATCCATATTTATCCTGATGAAATAACTTATTTACCCAATCACGATTCAGATATAATACCCATTGATGATCAATATATCTTTAATTTAGGAAATCAACAATTTCATGTTATTCATACCCCTGGACATACTCCCGGTTCAATATGTTTATATGATCAAGAAAATCATATTCTATTTTCTGGAGATACGATATCATATGGCCCCATCTATATGTTTGGCCACAACAGAAACCTAAATCAATATCTTCAATCCCTTTTAATGCTTGATAATCTTTTTAAGAACAAAGACATCACTATTTATCCAGCACATAATACATATCCTATTTTTTCTAATGAAATTATTAATCTTATTCAATGTGTTAACGGAATAAACAATCACACTATATCAGGTACAACAACAAATATATTATCACAAGACCATTATTCTCCTTTATTATATCAATATAATCAATGTGGAATATACAAATAAACTTTATATTACATAATTTAAAATAAAAATAGTCTATTTATAGAACAGATATCTCTATTTTAATAGGATAACATACAATATAAATAGACTTTTTAAGTAAATGAAAATCAAAATGATAATGACATCCACATTGCACATTAAATTTGGTGGAGGCGAGGGGAGAGATATTAATATAAATCATTATCTCCAATCACTTCCAAAACGTTCCAATAGGGTTACTTTTCCTCATTTTGGAACGCTTAAAAACCATAAAATTGAATTTAATATCCTATCTTCGTTAGCACACTCGTTAGCACAATAAATAATCTATTATATACTACGTTTTGATTTTCTCTTTAATAAATTATACCATAAATTTCTAGAATAATACTATATCTTATTCTTTTTGATTACTTTTATTTTCTCTTTCATCAATAAAAAAGGAGGAATCTCCCTCCGAAATAATTGCATTTATTCTATTGCTAATTTTTTCATTTACATCATCATACATATGAGAGTATGTGTTGATAGTTACTTCTAATGTATCACCCAATGCCCCAGCTAATTCCTGTATAGAAGCTCCAGAGTTAGCAAGTAACGATGCATAAGAGTGTCTTAAAGTATGTAACTTGATATCTTCTAAACCCGCATCTTTTAAAGCCTTTTTAAATCGTGTTCTTATTTTATTATAAGACCATGACTTATAGTAACCAAACACATATTTATCATCATTAAAGCCATCCTTATTTTTTTCAATATTATAGATATTTAACAAAGCTTCTTTTACATTAAAAGGCATAATGATAGTATAATCTTTATTATTCTTACGTCCGTCAACACGTCTTGTTCCACCTTTATCTACTATATGTGCATTTATCTTCATCTCGTTAGATTTAAAGTCTATTTGCTCCCAACGAATCGCCCTTGCTTCACCTACTCTAATTCCTGTATAAAACAAAATCATTAAGAAAGTTTTATAGTAGAAATCATCAACAGATTGATATAACCTTTGAAATTGACTTAAGGTTATATATTTTATTCCTGACTGTGACTCTTTTAACTTTCTCACTTTCTTTGTTGGATTGTAATCAATATATTCCATGTCCATAGCATAATTATACAGCTTTGATATACACTCAATAATATGATTAATATATGAGTTTTTATATTCCTTTTTAGACATTTTAAGAGTATTGATTAACGATTGTATATCTTTCACACTAATATTATCTATATATTTATTACCTAAATAGGGTTTTATATGTGTATTATATCGTGATTCATTGGTTTTCACAGTAGTCATACTATAGCGTAATTTTTGATGAGCTAGAAACTCATTTTCTAACTCATCTAATTTCATACGTTTTTTTGGAGTCTGCAGTCCAGCCTTAATCTCTAATTCAGCTTTTATTGCTTCACGTTTGGTTCTAAAACCTCTTCGCCAATAATGTTTTCCATTATAATATACTACAGCTATCCATGTCCCTCTTTCATTATCTTTTCTAACTGTCATAGTTGATCACCTCCTTTTTCTCATCATTAGCAAATCGTCTAATGTCATCTTCGGTTAACCCTATATAATCCAACGCTCTAGATGTAGGGATTCCTAAAACATCAACACTTTTACCATTATGATGGATATCAGCGCAAATATTATCATATACAACTTTCGCTTTCTTTTTTCCTACATCTAGAAAAACTGCTAATTCTTTTTGATTGACATAACCTTTTTGTATCAGCTCCAAACGGCTAATATTTAATTGTTTATTTTGCTTCATAATTATAAATAACTTCCTTTCTTTGCAACTTTGTTCTTATTATTTGTTCTAAGTGATATCTCGTAGAGATATCACTTAGAATAGTCTTTTAAAGCACTGTTTTTTTATCTTAAAATTTGCATTATTTCATAAATAGACCACAAAATGTTTCTTATTGATATATTTTAGTGACATCACTAGATACTTCAAAATCTTTGATTACATCTGAAGACATCAATACATTTAAGAAAACTGTCACATTCAATCTAAATTGACGATTAATGAAATTATTTGTCTTTCTGTAGAGATCGTATGATATCAATTTATCTTTATACTTTTGTCTATTTGTCATAATCTGAGTATTTATCCCTAAATATTCTTTTATCTGTTTATTTTTTATTATTGTTGTTTCTTTTGAACACAAAATATTGTGTATGGTGTAAAATTTAAATTCCATAATATTCTTAGTTTGATGTATATTATGTTTAGCATTTTCACTTTTTATATGCATTACACTTATGGGATAAACATTTAAACTTATTCCATCTAATAACTGATTTTCAACAATATACAACAATACAGGTTCGTTTTTAAGCTCAAAACACCCATTTATTACTTCTAGATCCACTAATTTCCATGATATTAGTTTTTGTTTATTTATTTCAAGAATATTGACCATGCTTAGTTTTTTTATTGATTTAACAATTTCCTTTTCATCAATTGTCTTATTTTTAACTTTATTCTTACAAAAGTGTGCTTTGTTATTTCCAGTTAAAATTTTCAAAATGTGAAGAGGTTCAAAACGTGAAATCCCATCTTTTTCTATGAAAATACTATGAATCGCATGTAATACTGCAATATCAAAAATTGAAAGTTGTGTATCTTGAGAACATCTAATTGTTAAAGTAGTTCCATTAGAAAAGCTCTGTTTTATTTCTTGATCTTTCTTATATTCTTGTGTAAGCAACCCAATCATGCCACGAAAATTTACTATCCATATTTTTTCTAACATTGACATTCTATATGTTGTCATCTACAAATCCTCCATTTTTCTTATTACTAGTTTCTTTATCAGCTTCAAGATCCAATAATAAATTGAATTGTTTTAAAAACAGCATTTTAACTCCTTCTCCACAACCATAACGTCCTTTTTTATTTGCTATTAAAACAATCTCCCCTTGATGACCATTGACTATTTTTGTTTTTCCAGTAGGTATGATAAAGGTTACATTTGTACTTTGTTGTGCAAGAGCACTAGCTCCTTTTAAAGATATTGCTGAGATTTTATTTATATCCATTTGACCATTTTCATTCATGCTATCTTGTTGTGATAATTTATTCATTTGACCAAGCACTAAAACAGGTAAATCTAAACTTCTTGCCATATTGCGTAATTCAGTAGCAATATGTTCACTTATTTCTTCAGATCCACTTATATTTTGATATTGGTCGATAACTACAAAATCAATATGTTCTTTTTGACATATATCTTTAACTTTTCCCTCTATGTCAATAATATCAAGAGAACAAAAGTCATTTGGATTTAATATAGTCAAATTTGAACTGTAAAATGAATACAAGTGTGATGCAAAATTATAATCTGCCAATTTTTTTATTTCACTTGGGTTCATAATATCAGAATACGCAATCGCTCTATCTAAATCATTAAGAGCTGAAAAGCAAGAAACAAATCTTTTTTCCACCTCTTCTTGAGCCTGCTCAAGATTAATATATAATACATGAACTTGCTTTTGCTCTATATGATCTTTATGTTGGGGATTTACCCCCAACATAAGCACTGAGGAAAACATAATTCCTAATGCTGTTTTACCTCCACCCGAAGAGCCACTTATCGTATAAAGTTGCCCCTTTATCCAACCATTTGGCAAAATATTATTGTCAAATTCTTCACTTACCAATGGCATCAAGTTTGCATCAAATATATATGGCAAAAGTTGTAAATAAATTTTTTTGTTGTTGGTGTAAAATCTTTTTGCTCTACAATTCTACAGATAAGTTCGCTATACTTTTCACGTATCATCTCAATAAAATGTTTTTTTAAATCCTCATGACAATTTGGTAGTAAGCCTATATCGTCATAAAGCTCAACTAAATCATCTTTTTGTATAATAGTAGTTTTTTCTAAATTACTGTTACTTATATCAATTCCAGTAATTATTGCTTTCATCATATTCTTTCTCCTTCTTTTTATTTTTTGTATCTCGAGATTACAACTATATACTACAATAAAACATTTTGTTTTTATCCCGCCATAACTGTACAAATTATATTTTTTTATTTTTTAATGATATAATAATTATGGTGATACATATGAAGGGAAAATATAAAATTAAAGAAATAGAACTCTTACCTGCTGATGAATTGTTAAATTTACCACTTGAATATCAAATGACTCTACCACATAATAAGCTAGAAGAGTTATTAGAATATTCAAAAAATAGGTATGAAACTGTAAATGAAATGTATAATAGTGGAACTTTAATTCCATTTCTATTAGAGGAAAACAAAAAAAACAACGTCATTCCAAATCAAACCAAATATAGAAAATGGCATATCTATATAATGCTTGGATTAAATACAATATTCAATAATAAAAACGACAAATTATATCAGATTAATCCAGACCTTTACGACTATATAAGAAGTAAATTAATTGAAAAGACTTTTCATGAAATTTTATTGCTACTAATAGCTGAGCTTAACCAAAGAGCTAAAAAAGAAAAAAATGTTAAATCAGATTTATCCGAAAATATGGCCAAAAGCATTTGTATGTATCTTCATGCGAAAAACTTATTAGACACAAAAGAATCCACCACATTCAATGTAGATGCAAATCTAGGTTATTGGGATAATTTAAGCTTAAATGGTTATTCTGTACGTGCTGATAAATACTCTCGTCTTGTTAGAAAAATCAAAGAGTCTTTTAAATCAGATAATTATTTAGAAAAATTTAGTGATTTTTATAACAGTCGTGATGATTTCATATCTATTAATAATAAATTAATGTACTTATTAAACTATTATGATAAAAATGATGGTTTAGAAAGAGATAACTATTTATGGCTTTCAATTAATCCATATTTTGAAAATACTATATCAAGGTATTTTCCCTTATACACTTATTATTGTTTCAATACAATCTCTACACCTACAATGAATAGCACTAATAAAAAAGACAATCTTAGAAAAAAAAGGAACTATACTAATGGGGTATTAAAGCATTTGAAATACTTAATTACAAATACCAGAAGACCCACAACCCCATCATTAAATGAAATACTATTTGATTTTGAACATAACGAAAAAATATATTGTTTTATACGTTATAATTTTAAAGACTTCTATGAAGATTTAGAGATCAATTCTAATCGTGAGTCAGATTTAGAAGAAATAGATATGTTAACAACTTGTAATAGAGTTGCATTTGAAGATAGATATCCTTTACAATTTTATTATTCTCTAAACACCGATATTGTAAAAGAGTTAATTGACAATACATTTTCTCGCAAAGAAATAAAGAATTTTTATATAACAAATGGTGATTGTTATGATGAGAAAAAAATGAATATTTTAGAGAGTATTCTCAATTTATCAAAATTTAATATTAATATGAGGTATGTGCAAAAACTTATTGATGATACATCTAATACTACAAACTCAAAAAATTATCTTGAAATAATAGATATTATTAATAATTTTATCAAAAATAAATACCCAAAATGCATTAATTTAACTGCTGAATGTATGAACTATCTTGATAGTTTGGACAATTTCTTTGACGACGAACAAGATAACTTATTTGAACTCATTCTAGGTATAAGTAACAATATCCCAGATTTAGATATAACAAACTATTTTATTAAAGAAACTTGTAGAAATATAGATAACTTATCTATGAAATATAAAGAGCAAGAAACTGTTAATAATCCTATTTTATCAAAACTACTTTATGGGACAGTTGATGAAATAAATGATATTATGGTTTCAAAAGATTCTATACATTCAGAATTTGCAAATATAAGAAACAATGATAAGGATTACATATATCTTCTATTACTCGCAACTTATATAACAAAGTAAGAGGTTATCCCTATTACCTTCAAATATTTTTATTAATCTATAATTAAAACAAGTATATCCTTTACAGGATATACTCATGGGTACTAATTTTAATCAAATCTTTTACTAAAATATAAAAATAAGTTAGCATTTAAAAACAGTCATAATTATGCTATAATGCATTTGCTATTGCACCTCCCTTTAATAGCTAAAGGAGGTGAGTTTCTATGGGAGCAATCTTTACGATTTTAACTTCTATCATAGCAGGTGTGATTTGCCATCTTATCTGCAAATGGCTCGATAGAAAGGGTAAGCAATAGCAGAGCATAAAAAAAAGGAACGTTGCAGCGTTCCTTTTTCCGTTTCTATGGCATCTTTACGATTTTTGCCTATAGACATTATATAATATGTTCTAATTAAAATCAAGTATACTTCATTAAACACAAACACATATTTTCACATAATCATTCTCATAAAGAAATATAAAATCAGCGTTGATATATCATAAGATATTAATTCCTTTATTTCAGCAAATCTAAAAATGATAATAAGAATAAAAAGAATCATTCTTCAAAGGCTTCTAAATAAAACATTTCTTATCTACTGTTTATACATTGTTATACAAATTTTCTATCTTCAAATATTGTAAACCTTATTTATTATATTCTTCTAAATTTTAATCCCTTATATACTCTTACTGGATTTCCTCTAGTAAGCTGATTATGCTTATTCCAATTTTCATATTGTATAACCCTATTGATAGATGAGTTTTTCTCATCTATCTTTTTCATTAATCTTAAATAAGCAATCTTCTTATTTTGAATCTGGCTACGCCGATCCATTGATACTACGCTTATTCCAGTTGGTATATGTATAGCCCTAATGGCTGTAGATACCTTATTGACATTTTGTCCTCCCTTACCTGACGAACGTAAAGCTTCATATCTAATATCATCATCCTTATCAAATCTGAATTTATCTTGCAGTATAGACACATCAATAAACCAGTTTTTTCTTTTATGATTTGGTCTAAATGGACTTTGACATATCCATTGAACACTTCCTTCCAAAAAAGATAGGTCTTTCTCACTGTAAAAAACAGCACTCTTTAGACATTGCTTATCACTGAAATTTGTTGAAACAACTTCAAGCTTAGGAAACTCTGTTAAAAGTTCCTTATAGAATAGATAACATGCTAATTCACATTCTTTTGGTGAGCCTTGTCCAGCACTAATCTGTATCAGCATTTATAAGTCACCATTGGTTTTAATGTTGCTATAATATCTATACATTTGTATTGTAAAAGCGTATCAATGACATCATCTATTCTTTTATATGCTTCTGTTGCTTCTTCATACAGTAATGCCTTGTCCTTTGATATGGCATAGCTTCCTAATGAAGTTCTTCTCAGTTCATCTTTTTTATATTTTGATTGAAGTTTTCCCTTGCATTCACTTCTCATGATCTTTCGACCACATCCATGACTGACTGAAAATAATTCATCATCATGAGGTATGGTTTTAACTATGTAAGAGTGACTTCCTCTTGTTCCTGCTATGATCGCATAGGTATGACCCAATGATGATATGCTTCCTTTTCTATGATAGTATTTCCCATCAGCTATTTCCAAATAATTATGTATGCAATCAATGACAATTCTATTATCTGATTTGATATTTGCCATTTGTGTAAATATATCAGCAAGATGATTGCGATTATCTCTTGCATATGCAACAGCTTTGTCATGTTCTTCAATATAGGAATTGAATCTTTCACTACCTTCTTCCAATCCTTCTAATGAAGCATATTCTCTATAGATTGATTCTCCTATAGCTCTTGAGCCTGAATGAATCAACAAATAGGCTTTCTTTGTATCAATACCTAGTTGATTAGCTAAATCTTGATTATAGACCTTATCAATGGCAGTCAATTCAATAAAATGATTTCCTCCACCAATGCTATATTTTCCATAGATCCCTGTATTCTCAAGTTTTTTCACAAGTCTTTCTACTTTTATCTTTCTTATCTTTTCTTGAGTTTCATATAAGGTTATTCCACATCCAATGTCATTTCCTATTAGAAACGGATATATAAATTGCTTTGTACAGACAGTACACCCTACAGGCTGTTTTCCCATGTGAAGATCAGGCAATCCTATAATGGATTCTACGCCTTTAAAATCCGTTATGGATTCAATCTTTCTTATTGCATTGTCCTCCATCCATAGCTTATTATTTTTCATTATTTTGACTTTCATAAATCCTCCTGTGTTCAAGCATCACAAGAGCATATAAAAAGCATAGCAGATAATCCACTATGCTCGTTCTTTCGTACACTTGTGATTAGCTACTTTTCTTTCATCTATTATATTGTATTTGTTTGTATATCTTAGCATAGCTATCACACCCTTTCTTATTGCTTAAAGCATATCATATTTTATTCTTATCTACAAGATAAATCTTCTCTTTTACATATCTATTTATGATTTCAATATCATAAAACTCAATATAGAATGTCAGTGAAGGTCGTTTATATGTATATTTTGACTTTCTTTTCCCACCCCATACAAAGCTTGTAAATGGTTTGGAAAACCAATCATGTTTTTCATCATAGCAGTCTGAAAAATCATCCTTTGTAAAGATTTCATTGAAGAAGTAGTCCACCAGATCAATAGATTCTTTTTGATACCAGACCTGAGGAAATGAATAATAGATAATGCTTCCGTTGATATGACCATCTGCATTGACTAGAATCTTGTAATCAGGAATATCTTCTATTTTTTTGATGTTGTCATGAAAATATCTTTTCATTCTTTCAAGATTGATTCTGCATTTATAAGTTGACCACCTAGTATATTTGAGATTCTTGACAATCTTCTTTAAATCCTTATCATCAATCCATACTTTTGTTGTTCTAAAAATAATGTCATATTCACAATTATCATCAAACGCAAAGGTATTTGGTCTTTTATTCTTCCTTATAGGCAGATAGATTATTGCATATGGATTGAATGCCAATATACAGAAACTAGCAATCAAGTATTTTAGACATTGAATATTTCCATCAATCCATGCACCACCATACCACCAGTCTGCCCAGTCAATAATCCAAAGACGATCATGTTCAAAGGGAATGTATATATAGTAATATTTCTTTTTGTAAAGAACCTTATATCTTCTAAACTTGTATGCTTCCATATACTACTCTCCAAATAGGATTCCATGTTCAGCAAAACTGAAATATCCTCTTTCACAGGTAATGATATGGTCTATAATTGGAATCTGTAAAATCTTGGATGCTTCAATAAGCTCTTTGGTTGTGTCAATGTCTGTCTGAGATGGTTCAATCGTATTGCTTGGATGCGTATGAAAGAGCATTATTTTTGAAGCATTGGAAAGTATAGCTCCCTTAAATACCTCTCTAGGGTGAGCTAATGTCATATTGACTGTACCTATCGAGCATATCTCAAACGAATTGATTTCATTGGCATTATTCATCATGATAACTCCAAAACATTCACGATCTGTCTTATCAACAATATTGCTGATGGCTTCAAATGCTCTATCTGGACTTGTAATACCTTTGCTTTCATACTCAACTGTCTTTTCTCTATATATCTTCAATGATATAAAATCAACTTTTTTCTTCATTTTCTTTCATCTCCTTCACTCTTCTATAAAAGGTAGTCTTGCTGTAGTTCAATAACTTCATTGCCTGTGTAGCAGTTATTTCGTTATTCTTCCATTTTTCATATATTTCATCAAATCTATCGTTTTGAATTTTCTTTCTGCCCTGATATTTGCCATTAGCCCTAGCAATGGCAATTCCCTCTTTTTGTCTTTGAAGAATGTAATCACGTTCTAGCTGAGCAACAGCCCCAAAAACAGTAAGCATAAACTTACCTGATGGTGTAGACGTGTCAATCTTTTCTTTCATGCTGACAAATTGCACTCCTTTAGCAACCAATTGATCGACCAGTTCCAACAAATCACGTGTATTACGTGCAAAACGACTGATTGATTCCACAACAACAATATCACCACTTCTAACGAAACCCATCATTTCCTTAAGCATAGGTCTTTCCATATTTTTACCACTAATTTTATCAATGAATATTTTTTCAACATCTAGCTTCTTCATGATGACTTCCTGTCTTGCAATATTCTGTTCAACAGTCGATACTCTAATATAACCAATTTTCAAACTTATCACCACATTTCATAATCTTTAATAAACAAAAAGCGTTCCACTAAGTCACAATTTTAAGTGGAACGTTCCAAAATACGTTATTCAACTTTAATGGTACAAAGAAAAAGTATACCACTAGGGTATACTCTAAAAAAACGATTATTTATTCTTTCTATATGACTTACCATTACATAGCATTGTATTGTCTTTTAATTCAATACTTACTGATGTTGTTTCTGCACCCAAATTACTATATGCATCATCTACTTCAGTAACATATAAATCCATTCCAATACGTATATCATCATATCCACGCATAATAGTTCCAGAGGTTATTCTAATACTAGGATTTTCATATACTTTTTCCTGATACTGATATTTGTAACCATCTATAGTAGAGTCTGTAAATTCAATTGTTGTACCAAAATTTTCATCAACATCATTTGAATCAATCGCTTCATAAGTTCCATACATGAATTTAGCTACTGCATCATCTTTTAAATCAATAGTATATTCTGTTTTCCATAAACTCGAATCTGATACCTCTATTAATGGAGTATTCACAGTTTCATATGTATAACTATTAGTTGCTGATCCTGTCATAGGTGATATAGTTCCCATAGGTGCAATTATATCTCCTATGTTAAAATCATAAACTTCTCCATTTATACTGAATGATACCATATCATGTAAATTTCCGTTACCAACAGTATCAATCAATCCACTTGTAAATCCATTTAAATATGACACATCTACGACTTTACCCGGAATATAAACAAAAGTTCCCGATAGTGAAGTAGGATTGTTAAAAAATTGATTCCAATTCATATTTGCATAATTGATCCCCGCTGTCTGAAATTGCTCAAATAGACTCTGATTATTTGTTTCATTATCCATTATAGCTCCATCCCTTGTCATTTCTTCATTAATTTTATAATTTTCAGAATCAATCATTACTTTATTATCTTTTTTATATACTTTACCAGTAATTGTAACTTCAAATCCTCCATTTATAGGCTCCTCAATATTGTTAACATATAATTCATTAATCCATTCTTTATCATATATACAGTTTGTAAATCTCCCATTTTCATCTGTTATAACCTCATATGGTGCAAATCCTGTTACAGTGATTTTCTTACCAAGATAAGCATCAATATTATTGAATAAATCATTTATATTAATATTTATGTCTTCCTCAACACTTTCTTCATTTTCAGTATTTTTTGCAGTATTAATCTCTTCTTTATCAGTAGTAGAACAGCCAACTGAAGTACAAACTAATATCAATACTATCAATAACTTTAATATTATTTTCATTCTGAATCCTCTTTTCAATTTATATTTTCCGACACCTAAATAATTTATTTTTTATTAAATATTATTTGTTCATTTAAGCTATCTACTTCTACTTTATAATTTATTTTTATTTCATTATTTTTTCCATGACAGAATGCAATAAAACCACTTCCAATTGATGCAATTGATATTCCAAATCCTGGTGCTATTAATCCTAATATCATTGCAATTTTTCCTATATTTTTTTCAATAGTAGAATTATTAGATTTTTTCACAGTATCAATCAACTCATAATATAATTCATCTAAAACTATTATTTTATTTCTTTCTTCTTTTATAGCTTGTTTAAATTCATCTTTGTTTTTACAATAAGCCGTTGTTTTTTTTAACCTTTCTCTTTCTCTTCTTTCTTCTAATCCCAATTTTTCCTCTACAGTATGCTTTACATAAGCACCTATTAAGTTTATTTTCACTCCCATAATTTTACACTCCTCATTATAATTCATTAATTATAATTTTATTTTATCATATATTGCATTATTAATACAACTTGTTCTATTGGTTTGTGTTTAATTTTGAGAATAATTTGTATGATAAACAATATACGAGGTGATTATTTATGCTTAATTCGACTATTGACTATGCCATGATTGGCAAAAGAATTAAAAATAAAAGAACAGAATCAAAAATTACTCAAGAAAAGATGTCTAACGATCTTAACCTTTCTACATTCTATATATCAAAAATCGAAAATGGTAAATCATGTCCTACATTAGATACATTATCTATCATTGCTAACTATCTTGAATTAGACCTCGCATTTCTTATTACTGGAACTTCTACACTAGAAAAGAACTATTATCTCAAGCAACTTGATGAAATATGTTCAAAGGCTACAAATAAACAGCTTAATCTCATTATAAAGATTGCAAAAACAATACTTGAAGAATAATACCCTTAGCTCATTACTCTGCTAAGGGTATCAGTTTATCTAATTTCTTTTTTATCATCTTACGTATATTGATAATCTTGCAATGATAATGACTGGCTACAATACCTATGTACTGTGGGGACAAGTCATGTTCTATCGAAGCTAATATACCTAATATTGCTTCTATTTCTTCAAGTTCATAGTATATCTGATCCAACTCTTGTTCATTCATATTCAAATTCCCTAATACCTAATCTTACACACTCATCATGAACAGTTGTATTTTCTCTTAGATATCTATCTCTTTCTATGATGGGAATTTCATTACCTAATTTCAATGATTCTAGTTCAGATAATAATATATAGCCCCATTCATTATATATAAGACTAACATACCCAAATAATAACCAATCCCCATCCACAAGCCTTTTTCCACCAGTAATGAGCCATGTTCCTACACCATATGGATTGAAATACCTAGCAATGACCTTAGAATGAAAAACAAGTTCTCTTTGACCATCAATGCCATACTTCAATAATTCTTCTTCAATTTCTTTTGTCAATAGTTTCATACTGCTGACTCTAGCTCCCCATAGTTTTCAATATGCTTGATTTTCTGTTGATTCAATATATCATACAGCTCATACTCATTTCCAATCATATAGACATCCTTATTCTGCTCAATTGCATAAGCAAGTGCCATGATATCTTCATTTGTATCATAGCATTGAGCCATCACAATTTTATCTGCTAGACCACTGACAATTCTATACGAAAAAGGAAGATACTTCTTTGGTGGCTCGACATAATAAGGATACTCACTAAAAACAAGAGTATTTATATTATCAACATCACCATAGAATGAAATACCTCTATCCATAATTTTTATAGTCTTAACTGCATAATCATCCAAAGAGCTTCTATGTGGCTTAACCAGTACAAATTCATCATCTTCTATCATATCATCAACAAATTGATTCAATAGTTCCTGAGTCGAATGATTGCTTTCTGGTGTTATTAAACACAGTGTCTTTTCATCTAAAAAATCAATATTTCCCTTATAGAAAAGCACAAATGGTGGACAATTGATTTTCCTTAATCCTGAAGGATATTCCTCATCAAATATACTGATATACTGACAATCTAACTGTTCCTTCATTTTACATAATGCTTCTCCATCAAACTTTTCCTTATTTGAAAGTGCATTATATATTCTATTGAAATCACCTTCATACTTCAATGCAAAATATAATACTAAATCTCTTATATTCATTTTTCTATTTTCCTTTCATCATAAAAATTAATGGGATTAGCTTCATGCTAATCCCTAACCATTATCTCTTTCAAAAATATAGACAGCAATAGCTGTCAGTATAGCAAAAACCATTTTACCCATTGCATTATCCTCCTAATAACTGAACTTAAATCTAATGCTTTTTGTATCTTTCATATAAGAATAATACAATTCTGCAAAGTTTTGTTTGAAACTCTTGGTATCAAATCTTCGACCAAGAATCTCCTTATAAATTGCCTTCTCTCCATTCATTCCATGAAGTTCTTCTAAATTATACATCTGCATGTACTTCTTGATTTCACTTTCATGTTCCTTAATTTCTTTATCAATTTTTTCCTTTGCAATCTCTAATTGTTTAAGACTGCGAATAACGTTTTGAATATAAAGTTCACTCATTGCTTATTACCTCCTTCAATTTTATATTCATAGATATAATATATAATTGAAGAATATTATAATTACATTTGTAATTATACAGCGTTTTTTATATCGTTCTTGATATATAATCATTTAAATTATCCCATGAAATTCTATAATTCTTTCCAACTTTAATAGCAATCAATTGTTTCTTCTTTATAAGCTTTCTAACTGTTTGTGTAGATACATTTAATATAAAAGCTATTTCATCAACTGTTAATAATTGCTCATTTATCATGAGAATCGTACTCCTTCCCATTTAAGTATATTAAAGTTCTCTCTTAAAAAGTGTAAAAGATTATTATAGAATGTTTTTTCATTAGATAGTTTTTTTCCTGTAAACCCATTAACTGAATTAACTGCAAAATGAATATGGACATTTCCATCCTCTTTCACATGAATACTTGATACATTTCTAAATCCCATTTGTCTTAAGTAATATCCTACTTCCTCACTTAATAAATACACCCATTTTGTCTTGTCTTTAATATGATAATAATTCTTCTTATATATTGATAAAACAAAATGATGTAGCTGTTTCCCTTCAACCTTGCCATATCGTCTTTTATCCATTTCAAATGAATTGACTATCGTTTGTAACGATAAAGAATTTACTCCATTACACATAAAATCCTTATTTAGCATATAATCCTTTACACTACTAGGTGTTCCTTCTATCATGTAATTAATAACATCATTGACAGCCATTTTATCACGATAGGGCTTATTCATCACAATTATAATAGACATTCTAAATCCCCCAATCTTTTCAAAAATCGTCTTGATCGTTCATCATTTTTTTCACTAGCAATATCATCAAGGTCCATTATGCATTCGATAATATCTTTTGTGTTATCTAATTTTATACCATTATTGTTTATACAGCATCTTTGAGCAATAACACATCTCAATATATAATCAGTCATGCTCATATTATTTTCTAATGCATCACTCATTATTTTCTGTTTCTCTTCTTTACTGACTCTTAATTCAATTCTTTCTTTTTTCATCATATTACATCTCCTTCACATCTTATCTCTAGTATGCATTTTTGTCCGTACATATATCAATATATACAGATATATTCACATACTATTATCTTGATGTTAATAATGATATATTTTTATATTTACTGATTTTTAAATATAAAAAAGAAAAAATAAAAGGAGTTGAAAAACAACCCCTAACATATTATTTTACTTTCAATTTTAATGATGATTTAATAAATACAGCTTCAGTAATTGTTATTAGTTTATTATTATCATCTATAATATACGAAAAAGCTAGTGAACGTATATAAAACGACCTTACAATATCATTGTTATGAATAACTGGATATAATCTAGGATTTTCTTTTAAAACATTTATTTTTTCTTTAATCTTTGATATGAAAACTTCAAAGAACGATATCTTTTTTTTACTTGAATAATACTTTTCTTCAAATTTACTATATCACAAAGAAGTTTATATGATATATACCCATAAATCAATAATATTATAACTACACATACATATATTTCCATTTTTCCTCCTAATATAATAAATAATTATTAATATTAATTATTTCAACTATAATAAATATTAATATCGCAAAAATTATTAAAACATTTTTATATTTTGTTATTATCATTTCAACGTATTTCTCTTTTTCAAAAAAAAGTAATATTGAATATATTCCACATGATATAATTATAGGTATAGCTAACAAATTGTAATGTAAAGACATCATAATTTTTCCTTGCAAAAATAAAATAGTTGCTCTAGTTAACCCACAACCAGGACATGGTATCCCAAAAATAGAAAAAAAGGGACATATCCTTATTTCCAAAAAATGAAAAAATAAAGCTAAGCCCAATAACGAAAAAATTTCAGTAAAAAAATTTTTTTTCATCTAGTTAAATAATCATAGAAATTTTTGCAAGATTATGTTGTCTAGTCTTTTTAATAATTGTAAACCAATCGATTATTGTCATAATTCCACAACATCCTAAAGTCAATAATTTTAAAATACCCATACCTGTATCGCCCAACATGAATCTATCAACCCCAAAAGCACCTAAAAATAATGAGAATAATAGCATAGTTGTAGGATCTTTTAAATCAGTAGCTTGTAACGATAAAAATGTTGTGTCATCAGTTTTTTCCAATTTTTGTCTAATGATTGGAATTGCACTTGGCTCAAAATATTTAGCGTTAGTTGTAAGATATAAATCTATTTTTTGCTTATCCATAATAGTTCTCCCCTCTCTTATTATGAGTATACCCCCCCCCCATGTATTTTTGTCAAGTTTTTTAACTTATATTTATAAAATCAAAAATATTCATAGAAACATCTTTCTAAAGTTCATTTGCTTAAAACTCAATAATAAAATGACCTATAAAAATTTATTATTATATTCTCCACATTTTAACTATTGCGATAAAAATTTAAAATATCTAAAAAATTGATCTTGAAAGCTAACATATTACTTTTCAAAAATAATCCTATAATCTCTAAACTATTATTCTCTAATTTTTGAATACTAATTTCTCTATTAAATAAATTTTTGCTATTTCCTTTTTTATAACTCGTTAGCAAATCGTTAGCACAATACAAAAAAAATAAAAAAAACACTGATAAAATCAGTGTCATTTACTATTTGGTGGAGGCGGCGGGAATCGAACCCGCGTCCAAAAGCCGTCCCATATGAAACTTCTACAGCTTATCTTGTCGAATGAATTTAACTAAGCTACAATCCACAAGCAGTCTTTCACTTAGCGATTCTGTACATTTTCGTGATATAAATCCAGACGCTTTATACCCTTAACCTATAAGATATGTTACCAGTTCTATAGCCATAGGTATGCTATAGGCTGATATTCGCTAAAGTCTAACGTCGACTAGCAAGCGAAAGATAATTGTTGTCTGTTTCCAGATATTTTTTGTTTGCAATTAACGTATGCCCACGGCTGCAATTTCATTCAAACTGACCCCTGTCGAATCCAAGACGCCCCCATTAATAAGCATTTTTCAATGCTCTTTCCATATCTCTTTTTGCATCTTTAGCTTTTAAATCTTGACGTTTATCATACAACTTCTTTCCTCGAGCTAAAGCAATTTCTGCCTTAAGCTTAGAGGTGTTAAAATATAATTTTGTCGGAACAACTGTTAACCCATTTTCTTTCACTTCTTTTTGTAATTTCTTAATCTGCTTTTTATGAAGTAACAATTTTCTATTACGAAGTGGTTCATGGTTAAAGATATTCCCTTGTTCATAAGGAGCGATATGCATATTTTCAATAAATGCTTCATCATTTTTAAAACGAATAAAAGCATCTTTTAAATTCACATGACCTTTACGCACAGATTTAATTTCTGTCCCTTTTAACTCTATTCCCGCTTCATAAGTTTCTAAAATAAAGTAATCATGAAAAGCTTTTTTATTTTGAGTCACAATCTTCATGCATATCGCCTCCTTTTATCTTCGTCTTCTTGTTCTTCTATGATTAGACTTATTTATTTTACCCTTTTTTGTACGTTTTGTCTTTACTTTTCTATCATTAATTTTAACTATTTTTGTTTTTTTCTTTCTTGATTCCATTCCCACAACTTCAAAATCAATTGTACGCTCTTTTTTATCACAGGCAACAACTTTAACTTTGACCTTATCAGAAATTTTAAAAGTTTTACCCGTTCTTTCTCCTATCAAAGTCATCTGTTCCTCATTATAATGATAATAATCATCTGTTAAATCAGTAATATGTACTAAACCATCTATTGTGTTAGGTAATTCAACAAAGAATCCAAATGAAGTAATAGAAGAAATCATTCCCTCAAATTCTTCCCCAATATGCTTAGACATATACTCTGCCATTTTCATATCATTCACTTCACGTTCAATGTCAACAGCTTCTTTTTCTCTAAAAGAAGACTGTTCTGCCAATTCAGGAATCACTTCTTCAAAATGAGCAGTCTTTTGATAATTATGTTGAAACAAGAAAGTACGCATCAAACGATGTCCTAACAAATCTGGATAACGTCTAATAGGTGAAGTAAAATGTGTATAATATTCATCTGCCAAACCAAAATGTCCTAAACACTGTGCATCATATCTTGCTTTTTGCATACATCTTAATAACAATGTCGAAACAATAACATGTTCATCCGTTCCCTTAGAAGCATTAATAATCATATTCAATTCTTTAGGAAAAACATGTTCCAGAGAACCTTTAATAGTATAGCCCAAAGGTTTGACAATAGATACAAACTGTTGCAGTTTCTTAACTTTTGGCTGTTCATGCACACGATAAATAAAAGGTAAATCCATCCATTTAAAATGTTGTGCTACTGTTTCATTAGCTTTCAGCATAAATTCTTCAATAATCTTATCAGAAGCACCACGTTTTCTCAAAACAACATCAGTAGGCTCCCCTGTTTTATCCACTATAACTTTTGCTTCATCAACATCAAAATCGATAGCTCCACGTTCATCACGCACTTTTCTTAGCAAAGTTGCCAGCTCCTGCATTAAAAAGAATAAAGGAATTGCTGGTGCATATTCTTTTTGTAAATCCTGATTACCATCTAATATCTTATTCACATTATTATATGTCATACGATAAGAAGAATGAATAACAGATGGAACAATTTCATGATTAACAACTTCTCCATGCTTATCTATTTCCATAATACAACTGATTGTATAACGGTCAGTATTTGGATTCAGTGAACAAATACCATTAGATAGTTTATGTGGTAACATAGGAATAACACGGTCAACTAAATAAATAGATGTTCCTCTTTTAATAGCTTCCTTATCTAAAGGCGAACCCTCTGTCACATAATAAGACACATCAGCAATATGGACACCTAATTGATAATGACCATTATCCAATTTTTTTAACGAAATCGCATCATCCAAATCTTTAGCGTCGTCACCATCAATAGTCACAATCAATTCATTTCTTAAATCTACACGATTTTCTATATCACTTGGATCAATTTCATCTGATATATTTTCAATTTGTTCGTAAACTTCCTTAGGAAATTCAATATCTACATCATGAGCATGAACGATAGATAAAATATCAACACCCGGATCATTACGATGCCCTATAATTTTAACAATATCCCCTTTAATCTGAGGTTTAAAAGCTTTTATCTCTACAACAACCTTATGCCCTGGCATAGCTCCATGTGCATGAGCCATATCCACAATAATTGGTTTATCAAATTTAGGATCATCTGTTTTGATAATATATTCTTTACGCCCTCTTTTGACTTCCCCAACATATCTTATTTGTCCACGTCGAAGAACACGAACAACACGCCCTTCTTCACGATTTCCATGTGATTTGACTTTTTCAATCAAAACAACATCATGATTTAAAGCATCTTTCATATTCGTATCATGAATATAAAATTCACGTTCTTCATCTACTTTTACAAACCCAAAACCACGTTTATTTAATTCTAAAACACCTTTATAATATTGAAGTTGATTAATCAAATAATAATCATTAATACGACTTCTGATAATCAGTCCTTCATTTTCCATCTCATTTATTAATTTAATAAACGAAACATAATCTTGAGTATCGGTCATATGAAAGTATTCTGCTAATTCTTGAATCTTTCTTCTTGTATAACTACGATCAGCCAATAAATTCAATATTTCTTCCTTCATCTTAATCACCTCACTTTTAGTTTATCCAATTAATAAAAAGAGGACACATCAAAGTGCCCTAATGATTAACCCATTCTAATTAAGATTGCAAGAACAAAAAATGCAATTGCAAGTCCAACAGTAATACGTGTTAAAACCAAATCAGCTCCTCTTTCTTTTTGATGAGCAAACAGGTTAGAACTTTGACCAGTCAAAGCATTCACAACACCATCAGATTTTCCACTTTGTAATAGGCATACAACAATAAGAGCAATTGAAACTAAAACTAGTAAAATATTTAAAACCATTGTCGTACCTCCTTTTCTTTATACATTAGCAAAACAATACTATCATATTCACTATAAAAATACAACACTTTTTCTTCAACACAAGAAAATATATTTCTTTAAATATTTTACTTTTCTATCTACTTATATTGTATAACTTTTGAAATAAAAATAATATTATTTTACATATTTTTCAACTTTTTGTATGATAATAACGGAGGTGATTTCATGTCAAAGAAAAAACTCATCACTTTATTTTTTTCAACTTTATATCTCAGTGCTTTTACTTTTGGTGGTGGTTATGTCATTGTTACACTCATGCGAAAAAAATTTGTTAGTGAATATCATTGGATTGATGAAGATGAGATGTTGGATTTAATTGCTATTGCACAATCATCACCGGGTGCTATTGCAGTGAATGGAGCCATTGTTGTAGGCTATAAATTAGCTGGTATTGCAGGAATCATCGTTTCAGTGATTGCAACAATCATTCCTCCATTTGTTGTCATTTCATTCATATCTTTTTGTTATGAAATATTCCGTACAAATATCATCATAGCTTTAATGCTTGAAGGAATGCAAGCTGGTGTAGGTGCCGTTATTGTGGCAGTTGTCTTTGAAATGGCAGCAGGAATTTTCCACGAAAAAAATATTTTTTCTCTATTCATCATGATTTCTTCATTTATTCTCACTTATTTTTTGAATATCAACGTTATCTATATTATCTTTATTTGTATTATGATTGGGCTTATCAAAACTTTTCTATGGAAAGGACGTGTAAAATCATGATACTCCTACAATTATTTTTAAGCTTTCTACAAATTGGTGCATTTAGCTTTGGTGGTGGCTATGCTGCAATGCCACTCATTCAAAATCAAGTGGTGGAATTACACCATTGGCTCACTATTCCAGAATTCACTGACCTCATCACTATTTCCCAAATGACACCTGGTCCTATTGCAATTAACTCTGCTACCTTTGTAGGAATAAAAATTGCTGGACTACCCGGAGCTATTATAGCGACTTTAGGATGTATTCTTCCTTCTTGTCTTATTGTCACTATTATCGCATGGCTTTATCTTAAATTTCGTCAAATGGAATCTTTACAATCCATTTTAAATGTTTTAAGACCTGCAGTTATTGCATTAATTGCTAGTGCTGGTTTAACAATTATTATGACTGCTTTTTTTGGAGAATTAGGTATCGCAGTAGAAACCCTCAAAATCCAAATGGTTGTTATTTTTGTTATTTGTCTATTCCTGTTAATGAAATGGAAAATGAATCCTATCTTTGTCATGGTATTAGCCGGTCTTTTGAATGTACTCCAATATTTTTTAATTCAACCCTTATTATAAAAATAGGAAATGTTAAAATTTTCTCTAAGAAATATCTTAACACTTCCTATATTTTTTAAATACTTTCCACAACAAGGGGGCTCCTATTAAATAAAAAAAGAAATTCCCCACAGCATGAAACGTATCAAATAATAATCCAGCACTATAATAAACAATAAATAATGGCAATCCCCCAATAACAAATTGTTCCAATGATACAATCAAACCAAAAACATAACCCATCACTAAAGAAAAAACAGCCATAACCAAAAGTGATGGTTTTTTATTTCTTCTTCTATAAAAATCACCCATACATTGTGTCAACAGACAAATCACAATCCATGCTAAAATTTGAAAAAAAGTCCAAATTCCCATACCTAAATACATATTAGATACAAGTGTTGTCACCAATGTCAGTTTAATTCCAAAAGCTAATCCAAAAAGTAAAACTGAAATAATAATAATTGAAGTCACTGGTTTAATATTAGGTAAAGCCTGTAAAGCAATGCGAGAAGCAATATTAACTGCCGCTAAAATGCCAATTAAACTGATTTCTTGAATCTTACCCATTTGTTGAATAGATCCACTCAACTTGATCACCATCTTTTAAAATATAAGCACCTGCACCTAAACTTGGATAAGCTCCATTGACTTTATACTTCCAGCCTGATTGTCCACCATAATCAAACTCCATTAGACCATTAATTCCTTTGACATAAACAGCTTGTCCTATTCCTGAAATCTTAACAGTCATCTCATAATTATCGGCTAATATTTTTAACGCATCATAAGCACTCATTCCTTCTTCAAATTCAACATAATCTTGTGCCATCACACCATCAACACCTGTAATTATCACATTGATTGATGCCACTTCTTCAATTTGTGATTCTTCTTCAACTTCTTCCAAAGTTTCTTGTGGTTGTTGTTTAGGTTCTGATGTTTTTTGATTTGATGCATCTTCATCTATTTTTTTTGTTGTTTGAGATTCTGTTTTTTGCTCTGTTTTCTTTTCCTTCTTTTGAGAAGTTTGCTTTTTTTCTTTTTCTTGTGATGATTCATCTTGCTGAGATGTTTCTTTAGATACATCTACTTGCTGACTAACTTCACTTTCTGTTTCTTTATTTTCAACAACTTCTTTTGCTTCTTGATTTGGGACAAAGCAGGTATGATAAATACCTGCTCCCCCAATAAATATAAAACATAATACAATAAAAATAAGTGTATATTTCTTTGTTTTATTCAAAATACTTTCTTCCTTTCAATAAAAGTATTCCACTTCCCATAAATAATAAACCATATTCAAATAACCATGACTGATCATCTGTTTGTACAACATCTTTTTGTTTTGTTGTTTCTGTTACAACTTCTTTTTGAGGTTGTTTTTGAGATTGAGAAGATGATGTTTCTGTCTTTTCTACTTCTTGTTCAACTTCTACTTCCGGTTTAACTTCTATTTCTGGTTGTTTTTCTGTATCTATAACTTCATCTAAAGCCAAATAATCCTGTTTTGCTTTTTGATAAACAGATTCATTATAATAATACCCTATTGTTTGAATCCCTTGAACGGTTGCATAATCATTCACTTCTCCCGGTGTTGAATACCAAAAACTTCCATCAGTATTTTGATATTTTAATAATACGTCATATGGATTATACCCATTTTGATTATATGTACCTGCTTTAACTCCTTTGGCATCATATGTTAATAAACCTATCATAACACTTGCTTGTGTGTTCACATTAACACCACTAAAACTATCTTTATATCCTGCTTGTCCATCTCGCATAGATTGCAAATACACAATAGCACGTTGAATAGTGGGTTGATATTTGTCTTTATCAACCAAAGACAAACTTTCAATAACCCATGAAGTAATATCTAAACTAGGACCATAGCTTGACCCAAAAGCCCCATTATCATCAATGAGAGATGTTAAATAATCTGCTGCCAGTGATAATTTAGGTGAATCAACAACATATAATGCAAAAACTCCATAAACTTGAAAATTTGCATATGTTGAATTATTCTTTTTATCAAAAGCTCCGTTTGATTGAACACAATTTTCTAGCATTTCTACATAATTAACACCATTATAATTTTTTGGATTATCTCCATGTAATGATAAAGCAATTACAGATTGTGCTATTTCAGACGCATAGTCAGTAGAAATTAAATGATCAATAGAATAATCACTAGAATCCAATCCAATGGCTTCATAAGCATATAATTCACTAAAACTATTGAAACTTGTTTTTTGTGAATAATAACCTTTTGCTGATGTATAACTTTCGTCATACGATAATGCTGCTGTTGGTAAAACTTGACTAGCAATCAACATCAACATCATTAATAAACTTGTAAAAATTTTCTTCATTTTGTCCTCCATTTCTCCTAGACAAAAATAGGGACTTTAACCCTAAAATTGATACTAGAACGACTTTATACTCCGTAAAGTGTATTCCAAGATGTTGGCATGTATTCCGGCTCAAGTTCAACGTCTTAGCACCTTCCCAGTTTCCCAGTGGTATTACGCTTTAACTCCCTTTCACGGCTGCGGGACAGCTCAGGATTTTCACCTGCTTCCATTTTCATGAAATACTTCTATTTCCAACCAACAAATTCATAAACTTTTACATCCACATTATATACCATTATTTCCAAATAATAAAGAAAAAAGAGCCTTTTAAAAAGCCCTTATTCCTACAATCATTTTTCCTAAATATACTCCAACAATACATCCTGCAATACTGATGAAAACATAAACGATTGCCATAAAAATCATGCCATTTTCTAATAATGTTAAAGTTTCTAATGAAAATGTTGAAAAAGTTGTAAATCCTCCACATAACCCTGTTTTTAAAAAGAGATGGATTTGTGAAGGCAAATATTGTTTTTCAAATAAGCCAACAACTACTCCTATGATAAAAGCTCCCAGCAAGTTTGTGATTAATGTTAAAACTGGAAAAGAACTTTTGATAGGCAATAAACTTAAAGTATATCTAAAGATGGATCCTATGGCTCCACCTAGTCCTACCCACAAGAACTTATCCATTGTCACTCTCCATTGCGACAACACTAAACTTTTGATCTTTTTCAATCAAAGTTACAGTCGTCGTATATTGTAAAGCATTGAGTATTGGATTCACTTCATTAAAAGTGATTTGAACTTTCACATCATAATAACTATAATCTTCTAAACCAGATAAAGCTTTATAAGAAGGGACATTAGACAAAATATCATAACGGATAACTTCTGGAGGATTGATATATTGTTGATTATCTCTATAATATTCCTGTTTAGCATAAGCTGTAAAATCGTCTTTTTTATCAGCATAGAAGTAATCAATTCCACCTATCTTTCCTTCTTCTTTATTAGATAGTGTATAATAATCACTTACAAAATAGGCTGCGACTAATTGTCTTTCTGTTTTTTTATCACCACGATTAATGGCTGTTACCAGCTGATTATAAATATCACTCATAAGGCTTGTTTCATTTTGTGATTCTACATATTCTATAGTTATCGTTTTTTGTGGAATAGCTTTTTCTTCATGATTTAAAACAAAAACCATTGAAAAGACAATACCTATCACAATAATTAATATAACAGCATATCTTTTTTTAGCTTTTCGAATAATCTTTTGATATGGTTTTGTATCTTTAATAGATGGTAAATACTCACTTTTAATAAAAATATTTAAAATTGTTAAAAATGGTTTATACTTACGATCAATCATATTGGTTGCTTCTACAAATAATTCAAACAATAACATTAAAGCTACAAATAAAATAGTTGCACCTACTTTATCAAATAAATAAAGATACGAACATAACGAAAACAAAACTGTCACAGTGTATAAAATCAAAACACTCTTAGTTTGACCTAATTCCAAAGAGAACATTAATTTATGATGAAGATGGTTACGATCTGCTTCACTAAAACTTTTATGATGAACTTTACGACGAATAATCGCAATAAAAGTATCCATGATTGGTACCATTAAGACAACAATAGGCGCACCTAAAGTAAAGAATGAAGAACTTTTATAACCAAATCCAAGTAATGAAATAACTGCAATCATAAAACCAATAAATAAAGCTCCACAATCTCCTAAGAAAATAGAAGCAGGATGAAAATTATAAACAAGAAAACCTCCAATAGCACCTGCCAAAAGCAAAGATAGCGATGATATATCCGTACGTCCATATGTTAAAGAGGTTAATGAAATTGTCACTAAAACAATAATAGAAATACCTGCACATAATCCATCTAATCCATCTATCAGATTAATCGCATTACTGATTCCTACAATCCATAAAATAGTGACTAAAATAGCCAAGACATAGGAAATAGAGTCTGGCAAAAAAGGTAATGTAAAACCTTTTAAAACAATATCTCCATAAATAATCACAACCAATGCCGCAATAACCTGACCCAACATTTTTAATTTAGGTGATAAGTCATGAATATCATCATAGAAACCTGTTAAAAAAATGATAAAGCCACCAATCAATATCGCATTAATTTGAATATCTGTTTTCAAAAAAATCATTGTCCCAATTAAAAAACTAGCATAAATCGCGTAACCACCAGTTCTGGCAATGATTCCTTTATGAATGGTTCTTTTATTCGTATGAGCAATAATCCCAAGTTTTTTTGAAACTTTTCCTACTATAGGAACAAGAATTAAACTAAATATGAAAGTTACCACAAATGATAAACATATTTCCAAACTCATGATTTTTCGCTCCTTTCTTACATTCTCTATCTTTTGTTATATCATAAATCCATGATTTTGCGAAGTCCTACTCCATATATTTTTCATAAGAGGCTTGAATTTTAAATGTCTTTCTATCTTTTTCTTAAAGTCTATTGCTAAAGATGTTATAATGATTTTATAAGGAGGAAAATGAATATGCACAAATTAGGTATTTCTGTATACCCTGATAAAACACCAAAGAATGAGGTATACGCATACATGGAAAAAGCTGCAAAATTAGGTTACAGTAGAATTTTTACATGTTTTTTATCAATTCCAGATGAAGAAAGAGAAAGTTATTTGGTTGAATTTAAAGAATTCATGAAAAAAGCTCATGAATTAGGATTTGAAGTTGCTGCTGATACAAATCCACAAGTTTTTGACTTAATTGGAGCAACACCTGGTAATTTAAAACCATTTGCTGATTTAGGATTAGATATTATCAGAATGGATGGTAACTTTGGGACACAAGGTGATATTCAATTAACACGTAATCCATACAATATTAAAATTGAATTTAATGCCAGTATGGATATGGGTGTAGAGTTATTAATCAACAATGGTGGTAATAAAGATCAAATCACTATGTGTCATAACTTCTTCCCAGAACGTTATACTGGTTTAGATTTTGACTTATTTATGGAATATAATCGTTATTGGAAAGAATTAAATTTGCACACTGCTGCCTTTGTTTCTAGTAACAATGAACATACAATCGGGCCATGGAAAGTTTTCTGTGGTTTACCAACTGTTGAAATTATGCGTGGTTTACCAATTGATTTACAAGCACGTTATATGTTAGCGACTGGAGATGTTGATGATATTTTAATTGGAAACTATCCAGCAACTGATGAAGAATTAGAAGCTCTAGCTAAAGTCAATTTACAAGCTATTGAAATTAGAGTGGATGAAGCTGAAGGTATTAGTCAAAACGAAAAAGAAATCATGTATGATTTTGCCCCTCATTGGGATCGTTATGATCATTCATCATTTATGTTAAGATCTTCATCACCACGTGTATGGTTTAAAGAAAAGAAAAGTGTTCAAGATGGAGATATGGGAAAAGATTCTCAAATGAATGTAGAATCACAATCTATTCCATATAGAGATCCTGGTAAAAAAGTTTTCACTCGTGGAGATGTATTAATTGTTAATGATAATTTAGCACACTATCGTGGTGAACTTGAAATTGTTTTAACTGAAATTCCTAATGATGGTGAACGTAACTTAGTAGCTACTGTAAAACCTGAAGAATTAATGTTGTTAGATTTCATTAAACCTGGACATCATTTTAAAATCTTAAAGTAAAAAAACAAAGGATTGAAAGTTTCGTTTTCAATCCTTTTTTATATCTATTTTCTTGATTCAACTGGTGCAATCAAAACTTTTCCTGTTCCACGATAAACATTCACAAGTCCTTCACCAGATGCTGCTGATCCTGCTAATGTTTTTCCAGAACGTTCTACTTTGAACTCAAGAGTTCCACTCCATGCAATAGCCATATTCCCATCAATTTTTAAAACATCATCTTTTAAAGTCACTTCAATAAGTTCTTCTTGTGGACATTCTGATTCTAAACATACAATACCAGAACCTTCTATTCCAAGATTAAATAACCCTTCATTTCCCATTGTCGCTGATGATAAATTAGAACGCATAACTGCCTTATGTTTTAACTTTGCATCACAAGCTAAAAATAATCCATCATCTAATACAACAGATTGATTCCATTCATCAAGATCAAGTAATAAAATATGTTTATATGTAGGTTCTAATACAAGGATTCCATCTCCAGTATATTCTGGTTTAATTGCTGATTCTCCAGTCACTTTTCCCCTTACCGCTTTAGATAACAAATCACCTACACCCTTTAATCCTGTTGTTGCATAGACATTGCCAACCATCCATTGCATGGCTCCTGCCTGTACTACAACATCAGCTTGACTTATATCACAAATAACCTGTCTTTTACGAATATTCATTTCACTACAAAAATAAGCTGTTTGTGCATGATGTGGCATTACACTTAAATCACGTTGATATTCAATCACTTGAAAAGGTCCTTTTTCATTAATGATTTTCACATCATTATTATTTGTAAAATTAGAAATTGTAAACATATTGATGACCTCCTTTTCTCCATTGTACTAAACCATTTTTAAGGAGTCCAACTTTTTTTATTATTTTTATATTTTTATTCATCTAAAGAGCTTTTTCCAGTCTGATAATCAATTTTTACTTGAGGTTGAACATTATAAACAAACACATTAAATTCAATATCTAAACCTCGATCCTCTACAGACATAGCTTCCATCAATACACCATCAGCCACCAGATTATCTTCTTCAAAAACAGGTGTCACACGATATAAAACATGATTTCCTGTATCTTTCACATAATCAGCAACTTCATTTTCAAAAGGCAACATTCCTTCTGTATTCATATATCTTGTCCCTGTGATTAAATTCTTTTCATTTGCATTTTCACCACTTAACTGATAACCAATCAGATGACATCTGTTGTAAAGATATTTACCATCTACAAAATCATATTTCTTTGTTTGCCATCCTGATGGTTTAATCACGCCAATACTTCCTCTTTCTTTTGTAGGCATAATATCTTCTCCAATATTTGCATATGCTACACCACAACGTCCTAAAGAATCTAATGGACTATATTCTTCAAATGATTGCGTTGTTAAATCTTTTTCATCAAAATAGGGCTCATTATCATTAACAATGACATAAGGCTTACCACTATATTCAGGAACATCTTCGAGATCACTTGCATAAGAAATTGTCGATTGATGATATTCAACTCCAACATAACCCCCAGCAGCAATAATCAAAGCAATAAATAGTTTTACAAATTTCTTTTTATATTTTCTTTTCATCATAAATCCTCTTTTATCATATTATTAATATCTTTAATTATAGGTTTTAACATATCAAAATCAACAAAATTAACTTGTTTATGATATGTTTCAATCATAGCTAAATCTTCAGCTGACATCTTTTCTCGTGCTTTCTTTTTGATCATTGTATACAAAAGACTCATCATTGTTTTATGTTTAAAATTTAATTTTGAATAATCAATACCACCACGTAAATGATATATTGTTGTTGTAGCTAGCAAAGATTTCGGTATTTGACGCTTCAAAGATTGTCTGATATTTTGAATGTTTTTTTCATCTGTTACATCAGCTAAACCAACTGTTACAACTATTAATTTTATCTTTGAATGAATTTTCTTTTGAAAATTTTTAAAACCTTTCAATCCTCCTGCATACAAACCACCTAAATAAACAACAAAATCATAATGATCTATTGTGCCTAAATCTTGTTCATTTTCTGTTGGTAATCCTGTTTGTTTAGATAATTCTTTGGCATATTGTTTTGTTGTTCCATACTGACTCCCATAAACAATAATTCCTTTCATGATTTACTTCCTTTCATGACTTCAATAGCATTTTGTACCTGTACAACATCTATAAGATTTTCTAACATAATATATCTATGATAACGTCTTCTTCCTGTATAAACAAATTCACTGAAAATAATGGTTCCCAGACCATTGTTATGAATTTTAATTTCCATTGGTGGCAAATCATTTCCATTATATATTTGTATTTTACGACCTTTTTTAATCATTAATTTTTTATTGGTAATGACATAAAATGTTTTATTTCTTAAATATATCTTTTGAATTATTTTTCCAAAAGCCATATAGAAACCAACACAAACAAAAGGTATCATCCATATAATCAAAAATAATGTAGGCTGCATGAATATAGCTCTTATAAAATTTAAACAAAAAAACAACCATACAATTCCAAATAAACTCACAATAACATCATTACCTGTAATCAAATGCCCTTTTTCTGGTTTTCCTTTCCATAAAATATACTCATCCAACATCAAATAAGGCTTACAAAAATCATATTGAATCATATCTTCCATATCATTCATTCCTCTCTATGTACATAAACCAATTCCATCATTCCATTGTTTTCTCTATAATGAATTAACTTTAAAGGTACAGAATAATATTCACTTTGAAATAATCTTATCCCTGACCCTAACAAAATTGGAATCACTGTTATATAATATTCATCAATCAGTTGGCTTTTTAAAAGTGGTTGAATCATTTGTGAACCACCACAAATCCATATATCCTTCCCTTGTTTTTGTTTTAACTTAGAAACAATATCTTGTGGTTTTTCACTTGTAAAAATTATATTGTGAGTAGAGGTTACCTGTTGATGTGTGACAACATAACTTTTTAGATTAGGATAAACCCAATGTTCTGGTGATAATTCCGTTATAATTTGATGATAGGTTTTCCACCCCATAATAACAGTATCTATATTTTTTACAAATTCTTCAAAAGTATCTATAGCATCTTTTTGTCTATCTAGACCAGCTAACCAATCAACTTTTCCATACTGATCTGCAATATATCCATCTAAACTCATCGCAATAAATAAAATAACTTTTCGCATAACTCACCTCAACATCTCAAATTATAACATGCTCTATGTTACCCGTCTATGATTCATCCATCAAAAAAAGAAGATTAGCCATAGGCCAATCTTCCCCATCTTTATTGAGCATTTGAAGCTGCGATTTTTACTTTACTGAAGTAATCTGAAATGATTTTACGAGTTGCTTCATCATATTCAAAAACTTCATCTTTATCATTACCAGTTCTAGGTACGTAAGCATTAATTCCTTCATAATCTCCACTTGCTAATTCATCCATAACTTCCTGATTAGCAGAAGTATATCCTACAAAACTAGAGTTATCCATAGCAGCTTCATAGCTACAAGCATAGTTAATAAATTCATGTGCTAATTCTACATTTTCAGCATTCTTTGGAATCACCATAGCATCACTCCATAAGTTTGTTCCTGTTTCAGGCATATAGAATCCCATGTTTTCATTTTCACTCATAACATAAGCAGCATCTCCAGAATAAATCAATCCTAAAGCTTTTCTACCTTGAGCCATGTTATCAATAATTTCATCAGTGACAATTTCTGGTTCCATTGTTTCAACACATTTCACTAACCAGTTATAAGCTTCTTCTAATTCTTTTTCATCTTTTGTATTCATTGAATATCCTAAAGCTTTTAATGCCATCATGAATGAATCACGTTCAGAATCATATAGATAAATATCTCCTTTGTATTTAGTATCTAAGAAAATATTGTATCCTTCTTTTTCTAAATCAGCTTCACTGACTTTTGTTTTGTCATAAACAATTCCTACTGTTCCCCAGAAATATGGAATAGAATATTCATTGTTTGGATCATAAGGTAATCCTTTGACAGCATCAACAAGCTCATCCATACATGTAATCTTATCTTTATCTAATTTTTGAATAAGATCTTCTTGAATTAATCTTTCAATCATATAGTCACTAGGAACTAAAATATCATATGGTTCTCCATTTGCGACTTTAATATACATAGCTTCATTTGAATCAAAGTAATCCACAACGACTGTTGCGCCTGTTAAATCTTCAAAACCAGAGATAAAATTTTCACCCATGTATTCTCCCCAGTTATAAAGGTGTAATTCTTGTCCGGCATATGGTTTATCTGCATTTGAATCCCCTCCACACGCTGTTAAAGTAAACATTGTTGCAACCGCTAATAAACTAGTTAATAACTTTTTCATCTTTTTTCTCCCTTCTTGCTTTAATTAGTGGTACTACATTGATAATCACTAAGACTACCGTTATCAATACTACGACAAGCGTAGATATTGCATTGATTGTTGGGTTAACTCTTTTACTCATTGTATAAACCATGATACTTAAGTTTTTAACCCCTCCTCCTGTTACAAAGTATGAAATGATAAAATCATCAAATGACATTGTAAAGGCAATTAAGGCTCCTGATACAATACCAGGCATAATTTGTGGCACTAAAACTTTTGTTAAAGCTTGCCATGGTGTTGCTCCTAAATCCATTGCCGCATCAGATAGATTTGGATCTAGTGAACGTATCTTAGGCATCACACTTAAAATAACATAAGGTATACAGAATGTAATATGAGCAAGTAACATTGTCATAAAACCACGTTCTATATGAAATGTAATAAATAGTAACATCAATCCAATAGCTGTCACAATTTCTGGATTCATAATTGGAAAATCATTTAACTGCATCATGACTTTTTTAACAATCTTGCTTGATTTTGATAAACCAATGGCACTAATTGTTCCTACTATTGTCGATACAATTGTAGCAATCACAGCAACTGTAATTGTGACATATAATGATTCCATCATATCTCTATTTTGGAAGAGTTTTTCATACCAGTTTAAACTAAAACCAGTAAAATGTGTTAATGATTTACTTTCATTAAAAGAGAAGATAACCATAAATACAATTGGTAAATAGAAGAATAAAATCATCAGAACCATTAAAATTTTACCAATAATTCTCTTATCTTTTTTCATGATTCCTGATTCCCTCCTCCACTATTACGTTCATCAATTTTTCTAATTGCATACATACAAATCATCATAATGACTGCCATAATCATAGAGATTGCACTACCAAAGTTCCATTCTCCAACTGTAATAAATTGATTTTCAATCACGTTACCAATTAAGAAGAACTGTCCTCCACCAAGAAGTTTAGGAATAAAGAATGAACTCACTGCTGGTAAAAAGACAAGTGTTATTCCACTGACAACTCCTGATAAAGATAATGGCAAAGTGACACGTAAGAATGTCTGGACTCTGTTCGCCCCTAAATCAGCACTGGCTTCTAATAATGATTTATCCATCTTACATAAAGATGTATTGATTTGTAGAATCATAAATGGAATAAAGTTATAAACCATTCCAAGCAATACAGAACCTTCTGTATATAACAACTCTACATCTTTAAATCCAAAGAAACCTAAAATTGTTTGAGCTATACCCCCATTAGAAAGAATTCCTATCCAGGCATATGTTCTGACTAACATATTAATCCACATTGGTAAAGTAATAGCTAAAACAAGAATATTACGAACACGATCACTGCTTCTTGCAATAAAATAAGCAACTGGATAACCTAAGACAACACAGATAATTGTTGTCTTCACAGCAATCGTCAATGAACGCCATAAGACAAGTAAAAAGTCTGGGTCGGTAAAAAACTTTTTAAAATGATCCAAAGTAAATGTAAAGTTAATGATATCATTTCCACTTGTTGTTAATGAATAGAAAAGAATTAATAACATTGGTAATAAAATCATTAAGATCACCCATATCATATAGGGCCATGCTAATTGTGAAAAACGTTTCATTCTAGAACCCCATCTTTTCCATGACATGAATATCTTCAGGGAAGAATGTTAAACCGACCTCTTTACCTTCTTCCACATAATCTGTTGTATGAATCTTTAATTCTCTACCTTCTGTTGAGAAAGTGACTTTATATGTTCCTTCTTCAATATGTTCAGGATCAAAATCATAATCTACATAAATATCTACAGATTCATCTTCATCATTCAATTTCCATCCTTGAGCATTTGCCCATGTTTTTAAATCTGTATCTAAGGCTACGGATTCATCAAGTTCATCAACTGTCTTAAAGAAATTGAATGCCATAACCCCTTCATTCGCTCTTTCATTCTTCACAACAGGTTGATTCACAACAATGATCTTACGTTCTACTGATGTTCCACTTGAAGTCGAGAATGTCACTGCATATTCACCAATTTCTTCTTTTAAATCATAATCAATCTTACTGATAGAAATATAATCATCTGTTTCAGGATTCCATGCCTGTGCATCAGCACGCGCAATAATTTCAGCATCATCTAATGATTTGACATCTTCAATATCGACATAGAAATCATTGGCACTGATTTTTTCTTTTCCGTTTTCAGATGTCACATCACGATTTCTGATGACATGCATGTTCACAGTTACACTTGTTCCTGGAACAGTTTCAACCATAACTTCATAATGTACACCTTTAAAAAGAACACTTAAGACTTCTCCTGTCATTTTTCCATCTTTGACATCGACAATATCAATATCCTCTGGACGAATCACAACATCAACAGGTTGTTTATCTTTAAATCCAAAATCCACACAGTCAAAAACAATATCATCAAATTTCACTTTATAATCTTCTAACATGACAGCTGGAATAATATTACTTTCCCCAATGAAGTTTGCTACATATCTATTTTCTGGTTCATTGTAGATTTCCTGAGGTGTTCCAACTTGTTGAATTTCCCCATCCTTCATAACAACAATCTTATCTGACATAGTTAAGGCTTCTTCCTGGTCATGTGTAACAAAGATAAAGGTAATTCCAACTTCCTGTTGAATTCTTTTTAATTCATATTGCATTTCTTTTCTTAATTTTAAATCCAATGCTCCAAGCGGTTCATCTAATAACAAAACCTTAGGTTCATTAACAAGTGCTCTGGCAATCGCTACACGTTGCTGTTGTCCCCCAGAAAGAAGTGTAACGTTTTTATTTTCAAAACCTTCTAAACCAATGAGCTTTAACATTTTCATAACTTTTTGTTCAATAACGTCTTTACTCATTTTCTTAATTTTTAATCCAAAAGCAATATTTTGATAAACACTCATATGTGGGAAAAGAGCATATTTTTGAAAGACAGTATTTAACTCTCTTTTATGTGGAGGAACTTGACTAATGTCTTCTCCATCAAAAATAACTTCTCCCTCAGTTGCATCTAGAAAGCCACCTAAAATTCTTAGTAATGTTGTCTTTCCACACCCACTAGGTCCCAGTAAAGTCACAAACTCATTTTCATATATATCAAGGTTGACACCTTTTAAAACAATTTGTCCATCAAATTCTTTCACTATATTACGAAATTGTATTAACTTCTTCTTATCCATAATCATACTCCCTTCTTTTAAAACATTGGTGGTGTTGTGACCCACAATATTTTGGCATCACTTGAACCATTATTGATAAAATAATGACTTTCTTTACCATCCATATAGAATGTTTCTTTTGCTTTTAATCTATATTTTTTATTCCCACGAACTAAAGTGACATTTCCTTTTAAAATATAACCGAATTCTTCTCCATTATGACATTCCATTTCTTTACTTCTTTCATGTCCATGAATAGTTAAAAGAATTGGTTCCATTTCATTTTTCTGAGCATTAGGAATAACCCATTCAATCGTATATTCGTCTTTTTCATCCACAAAAAAATCCTGTGTATGAAAGACAATCTTTTCTTCCTGATCAGATTGAAAGAACTCAGAAAGATTGGTGCCTAGTGCCTCTAACAAATCTTCAAGTGTAGAGATACTTGGACTGGTTAGATTTCTTTCAACCTGTGACAAGAACCCTTTTGTGAGTTCACTTCTTGAAGCCAACTCTTCCAAGGTCAAATCATTTTTAATACGCAAATCCTTCAATTTCTTTCCAATGTCCATATAAACCTCCATGTCACTATACTAAACTTTAAATTCAAAAAATCAAACAACTTTATTATACATATTTCTACCCCTAATGCAACAATAAATTTCATATTTTTAAAATAAAGTTCATAAATATTAAACTTCCATACAAAAAAAGAGAACCTTAAAGTTCTCCTTGATTCTTATATAAAGCATTAAATATCTTTAACAACTTATCATCTCTTTGTTGCGTCGCTTTTTGATCTTTATCCTCTGTATAATCATAAAATCCTTTTTGAGTTTTCACTCCATATTCACCAGCTTGATAATGCTCTTTTAGCAATGTTGGAATATCATGACTATCACACAGATCCTCCATTAAATATTCACTAATATGATAGAAAGTATCTAAACCACCAAAATCTGCCACTTCTAATGGTCCTAAGCAAGCATAACGAAAGCCTAAACCATATTTCATTACATCATCAATGCCTTCTTTTGAAACAACACCTTGTTCTACTAAAGATAAGGCTTCTCTTAATACTGCAAACTGGATACGATTTGCGGCAAATCCCAAAACATCTTTTTGAACAATAACTGGTTTTTTACGAATATCTATGCTTAATTGATAAATAGCTTGAGCAACCTCATCACTTGTATAATCTCCTTTTATAATTTCTATTAATAATATAAGATGGGAAGGATTAAACCAATGCATACCAATAAATCTTTCTGGCTTATAAACTGATGAAGCTAAATCATTAATAGAAATTCCTGAAGTGTTCGTTGCTAGAATAGTATCCTCTTTTACAATTTGTGATATGTCCTGATAAAAAGATTTTTTAATGTCTACATTTTCAATAATACTTTCCACAACAAGATCACAATCTTGAAAACAATCCTTTTGCGTTGTATAGGATAAACTGTTTATGATGCTTTGTGCTTTTTGTACTGTGATTTCATGTTCATCTACAAGTGTCTGTATATTATCCTTGATATGTTTTTGTGCTAACATTAATGCTTCTTCTTTTAAATCATAAATGGTAACTTGATATTCAAATTGAGCAAAGATTTCTGCCATGGAATATCCCATTGTTCCTGCTCCTGCAATGACAATTTTCTTGATTTCCATATTATATCTCCATTTCCAACAATGCACTACCTAGTGTCTTTCCATGCATATCAATAGCTAAAGAACGTGTCACGCCTCCACCTAAAGCATCTTCCATCACAAAATTCAATGCCCCAATACTTTCAATTTCATATCTTGTGATTTTTCCATGAACAATATCATGAAAATAATCCTTTAATTTTTCAGGAGTGACCTTTTCTTTTAATAAAGCATAATCTTCTTGTTTATAAGCTATAAGTGAAATAATAGAAATATTTCCTTTATCCCCTGTTCTTGAATGTGCAATCTCTTTTAATTTCATTGTTATACCTCCAAAACATGAACTGTTATATGAAAGTGATTAACTGGTACAAGTATAGATGCAATGCTAATAATATCTTTAATATTCTTTACTGCACCGCCACCACCAGATGGACCATTTGTATATAACGCTTCTACTTCATTACCAATCATTTGTGCCTGTGCTATGTTTTTGACTCTGGCTGCAACTCTGAGCCTCACTTCTACTGGTGTATATTGATTCATTTGAGTTGATATATCATCATGATACAATGCATTCATTCCTATCATATCATATCGTATTTCTTCATATTTCAATCCTATCATTTCAAAACGATGTTCAAGTATTTCCTTAGCTAACTGAGCCTTTGATAATGCATTTAAACCACCATAACTGATTTGCCCTTCTCCAATATAACAATCATGATAGCCAACACTTGTTTTATAATATCCATTAGGTGCATGTCCCGTTGCTCCACTGATTTTAACACGATCTTTTCCAATTTGTTGGACTTGAACATGTGAAAAATCAGCAATAACATCTGGTGTAAAATATTTTGTAGGATCTTGAATTTCATAGAGTGTCTGTTCTTTTACAGTCTGTTCAGTCACTATACCACCTGTATGTTCTAATTTTGTGACGACACCATCACCATTTTCGTCAACTTCAATAATTGGAAATCCAAGATTCCATAGTTCTGGAACATCTTTATAACCTGGATCAGCAAAATATCCTCCTGTAACTTGCCCAGCACATTCCAATAAATGACCAATCCATGTCCCTTTTCCAAGTTTATCATAATCATCCATAGACCAATTCCATTCATAAACTAATGGTCCTAAGGCTAATGATGGATCCGCTACACGGCCAGTAATGACAATATCAGCCTGATTTTGCAAAGCCTCTACAATACCTTTAATACCAATATAACCATTTGCAGATAAAATCTCTCCATCAATATGATTCAATGGTTCTCCTGTTTCCATGACCTGATAATCCATGTACTCTGAAAGTTTATCTGTGATATCATCACCTTCTACATAGGCAATTTTTAAATTTTTAATTCCTTTTTCTTGAGCCATGCTTTGACATTTATATGCAGCTGCTTTAGGATTTGCTGCTCCCATATTTGTAATAACCTTAACGGGATGGTCTTTAATAGCATCTAATATTTTATCAAAGCGATATTCAAATAAATCATTATATCCTAGTTGAGGATCTTTCTGCTTATTTTTTTGAGCTAGCGAAATTGTTCTTTCAGCTAAACATTCAAAAATAATATAGTCAAGATTTCCTCTTTGTATAAGATCTATTGCTGGTTCAATGCGATCTCCACCATATCCTGCACCTGAACCAATTCTTATTGTTTTCATTGATTAACCTCCTCGTCTAAATAATTTGTTATGATAATTTTGTTTTTTTGTATATAGTCTTTAATCGCTGGATCACATAATACAGCAAGTTCCTGAACACGTGGTAAAGCATATGAACTTTTTAAATATAATTCCAAATCACATTCCCCACAATGTGACATTATTTCTATATCTTGATCTTTATATTTTTCTAATATATGGATAAGCCCCTCTATTGATACATTATCTTTGATAAATTCATTGACAAACTGAAAATGATTATATCGTCTTATTGGTAAATGATATTCTTGTGCAAGCTTCTTCGTTGCTTGAAGATTATTTTGAAAATCATGCATACCATGATGACTATCTAGATGACTAGGCATACAACCAAAGACTTCAATAAATCTTTCTATCTGTGCTTTAAATTCATTATAAACTTCTTCAACATCAAAATAATGATTTTGTAGTTTTGCTGGCTTATAAAAATATCCTTCTTCATCTGTTAAAGTCTTATTTTTCGTTAATGATTTTCCTAACGTCAATGTTAAATGAACCCCTATTGATAAATTTGGACAATCTTTTAATAAATTTTTTCCATATTCAATATAAGGCATATTACATAAAGCTGTTGTAGAACGAACAATTCCTTGATGATATCCTTTGATTATGCCATCTGTCACAGCTTTGGTATAACCAAAGTCATCAGCATTGATAATAACTTTCATATTCAAAAAGTGCAGAATATTATTCTGCACCCTCCTCACTTGCTAGTAATTGTTTATCATATGCTTTAATGAATGGTAAAGCAATAATGACATCTAATACAAGCAAGACAGCCCAGACAAGAATAGCTTTCAAATCCATAGATGCTAACCAAGCTTGAAATGGCCCTGGCACAGTAAATGGTAAAGATACAAAGAATTTTCCTAAAAAACCACTGTCCATTAAGAAATAAACAATTGTAAAATTCAAGTTATTACAAATTAAGAAAGTAATAAGTGTAAATGGATTTAATACTGTTGGCAATCCAAAGATTAATGGTTCATTAATATTAAAGAACGCAGGTACAGAAGCGATTTTCGCAATTGATCTTGCTTGTGAAGATTTACAGAATAACAAAATGACAATCACTACTGCAAAATAAGAAATCCATCCCCCATATACACTATTAACTGCTCCTGCAAAAATACTAGGTAATTCTTTTCCAGCAGCATAAGCTTCAGCATTTAATGTTAAACCAAGTGTTGTTAATGGTGTTGTGACAACTCCAACCATATTTGCTCCATGAACACCAAAGAACCAGAATGTTGTCATTAAAACATTAATAAGAATAATTGATGGTAATGATCCTGTTGCTGAAATTAAAGGTTGGAAAGCAGCATAAATCAAACCAGTAATACCTGTACCAAAAAAGCTAATACATACAGAATTGAAAATCATAAATACTAATAAACTCACGATACCTGGAATTAAGACATTAAATGGTGCTGCCACATTTGGTGGTACTTGTTCAGGTAATTTAATCACCCAATGATTCTTTATAAATAAATGGTTAATTTCGATGACTGCCAATGCTACAACAATAGCTGTAAACATTCCTGAAGCTCCTAAATCTGTTAATGGAATAGCACTCACACTTACTTCTCCACTTGTATAAGTTTGAGGAACACCAGCAATACATAAATAAACAAGTAAAACTGAAATCATATTTGAAATTGTATTCATTTTATATGTTTTACATAATTGATATGCAACACCCAAAACAACATAAACAGAAATAGCTCCAATTGTTAAATAGTAAGGTGTTAATAATGTCGCAGCGTTTGCTGAGGCCCAATCACGCCACATACATAAAAATGAGAAGAAAAAATTTGTTGGTTGTAAAGATGCGTCAACGGGCGGCTGGGCCAATAATATTGCAAATCCTCCAATAATTGTAACAGGTACTAAAACTGTTAATCCATCTCTAACAGCAGCTAAATGTCTTTGCTGTGAGATTTTTGTTGCTACAGGAACAACATATTTTTCTAATACTGCCTGGAACTTAGCCATAAATCCTTTTTGTGTTGAATCCATAATATAGATTTCCCTCCTTTATAATCTGTCATTTTGTTAACCGGTTTCATTTGACATATATAGCGTATCACATTATGAATGGTTTTGCAATATTAAATTTATTTTTTTGAATACTCTTTCATTTTTAGAAAAACTATGCTATACTAAAAGCGGAGGTGGAAATCATGAAAATAGGTTATCATAAATTAGATATTACTCCTCAAAAGAGTGTATATATGGCTGGTTATAATCGTCCTTTTCAATCACAAGGTATTTTAGATCCTATTGAGATTAATACAATGATTTTATCTTATCAGGAAAAATTGTTTGTTATTTCTATTTTAGATTCAATTATTATCGAAAATAGTGTGATAAAACCAATAAAAAATGAGATTTGTCGTGAATATCATTTATCAGATGAGCAAGTCATTATTGGGTGTATTCATACTCATTCAGCGCCAGCTTATTTTCGACCATTTTTTGAAAAAACAACTATCGAAAAAGAACTTCAAAAACAGCTTATTTCACAATTTATTTTCTCTATTCATAAAGCTATGGACTCATTAACTGAAGCAACTATTCAAATAAAACATACTATCATTCAAGGTGTTTATGGTAATAGAAACAAAGTGGATGGCTATGCGGACAAAAATGCATATATTCTAGAATTTATGAATGTCCATTCAAAATTACCTATCTTTTCTCTTATTTCTTTAGCTTGTCATCCAACTATTTTAAATCAATCTAACTATAAGCTTTCTGCTGACTTATTAGGTCACATTAGACAAAAATATCAAAATAAATACCATCAGCCATGTATGATTATCAATGGATGCTGTGGTGATGTTTCAACTCGCTTTTATAGAGAAAAAAGTGGTGAAGAAGAATTGGATCGTGTATCTTCATTAATATTAGAACAATTAGACAATGCCAAAATTATTCAGACATCAATAAATAATTTACAATGGTCTTCATATTGTCATGATTATATTTATACTGGAAAAGATGCATTTATTACAAATGAAATTCCTAAGTTGCAATATGAAATCCAACAAAATCCTAGCGATCAACAGATTCCAGTTAAACAAATGCTATTAAATAATTTAATCTTAAAGCGTGATAAAAGTCCTATGACTTTAACTTTATATAGTCATATTATCAATTTAGGAAATATCATGTTTGTCTCTTTACCTGGTGACATTACTGCAATCTTAGGTAAAAAAATAAGAGATGCCTTTCCTGATAAGCTCATTATCATAATAGGATATTGTGAAAATTATTCTAACTATTTTGTATGCAAAGAAGATTATGGATTATATTTCGAAACATATATTTCAAGATTAGAAAAGGGAAATGCTGATCATTTTATAGAAAACACTATTTTAAAAGCAAAAGAATTATGCAAGTAAGACTATTTCATTTTGCGAAATAGTCTTTTTTTATTATAATAGCTTTAGGAGATGATACAATGAATCCTTTTGAAAAAATGGAGTTAAAAAAAGAAACATTTACAAAAAAAGAAATGATTATATATGATCTTTTACATAACGATTTAGAAATCATACTAAGAAGTTCTGCTACTGACTTATCTAAAAATTATCATGTTTCTCAGGCAACAATTACACGTTTCTGTCAAAAACTTGGATATGACGGTTTTAATGAATTTAAATTTGATGTCTTTCGCTTAGAAAAGAAAAATACTGATTCGTCTTTAGATAATGAAACATACATTGATTCTTATATACATTTATTCAATATCATTCAAAGTTCTTTAGATTATCAGCAATTAGAGAATCTTGCAAATGATATTATCCAAGCTGAAAATGTGATTATTTCAGGCTTTCATAAAAGCTCTTTGCCAGCTAAAATGTTACAATATAATTTATTTAAATTTAATAAAAAAGCTATCGTTTTAAACAATGACGAGATTCATGAACTTCCTCATATTATTACTTCTCAAGATATTTTCATCTTCTTTACAAATAGAGGAAATGGTTTAAATACTTTAAAACCTCTTTTAAAAGAATCAAAAGAAAATATTCAGTATCAATTAGCTCTTATTACAATGAATGATAAATTATCTATAAAAAAATATTGTGACCAATATATATGGTTACCTTCATCAACCAATCAGAATTTTCAACAATACCTTGAAAATCAAATTGTATTTTTCTTATATATAGATTTATTAACATCTCAAATTGCTAAAAAAATTTAAAGGAGTATAGATTAGATTATGCACACATATACACATCAAGTTCAATATTATGAAACCGATAAAATGCAAATTACACATCATTCTAATTACATTCGTTTTATGGAAGAAGCGCGTATTGATTTTTTAAATCATATTGGTTTTGGTTATGATAAGATGGAAGAATTAGGTATTAGTTCTCCTGTTATAGGCATTCAATGTGATTATAAAAAAAGTACGACTTTCCCTGATCTTATTACCATTGAAACAAAGGTTTCTGCATATAAGGGAACACGTCTAGAAATAGAATATACGATGAAAGTCAATGATGACATTGTAGCTATTGGGAAAAGTTTACATTGTTTTCTTAATCAAAATGGTAGACCAATTATTTTAAAAAGATCTCTACCTGAATTAGACCAAATTCTTGTTCAACTTCTTAACGAGGATACAAACAATGTTGAGTGAACTCTTTCAAACTGATGGCTTTCATACATTGATATATCTTACCTGGTTTATTTTGCCTTTTCTCTTTGTGTTTTCATTTGCTTTCGGTATTAAAAATGAAGTACACGAAAAAACTGGCTTTAACTTTGCACTATTAGTTGCCAGTATATCCTTACTTTTTATGCTTGCAATGATATTATTTATGTAGATTTTATATGAGCAGAATGTTTCTGCTCTTTTTATATTATCAATAATACGAAAAAACTAGCTTTGATAGCTAGTTATTCATTAAACATCTTTTCTAATTGTATAGCCACTCCATTTTCCTGAACACTTGGACATATGATTTCTGCTCTTTTTTTAATATCTTCAATAGCATTTCCCATCGCAATAGGATGTCCAACTGTTTCAAACATTTCTACATCATTAGGACCATCCCCAAAACAGTAACTATCTTTAATATCAATATTTAATTCATGTAAGACATCTAATATACCTGTTGCCTTAGATACTTCATTAGAATAAATTTCTAAGCTATGATGATCTGGATGCAATTCGTAAGAAAAAGATTGAAAACATGAAATCGCATAATCTAACTCTTCCTGATTTTTTGTCCATGCTTCCATTTTAACCGTTCTTTTTATAATATCTTCTTCATCATATTGATAACATAAATTATGAAAATCTATATTACAATGAGAATAGAAATCTAATAAACATTGGTTTGACTGATTCAAATAACAAAGTGTTGGTGTCTGCAAAATATATTCAATATTTTTAGACTTTAAACACTCAGTCAATTCTTTAACCTTTTCTGGATTTAAATATCTTGCTGTTAAATCTTTATTATGATATTTCACATTAGCTCCATTTGCTAGTACATATCCATCAAATCCTATTTCCTTTACATTTTCAGCAATAAATCCATAAGGTCTACCACTTGCAACAAAACATAAATGTCCTTGCTTTTGAACTGATTTAATTGCATTTTTCACTTCATCAGTAATACGTCCTAACTCTGGACAAAACAATGTTCCATCAATATCAAAAAATATAATTTTCCTACTCATTTAATCCACCCATCCAAAATGCTGACATGCTTTATAAATCCCATCTTTATCAGCATCATCTGTAACATATGTTGCTTTTGCTTTCAACTCATCAATTGCATTTCCCATTGCAATAGAAGTCCATTCATCACTAAACATACTTAAATCATTTTTCTCATCACCAAAAACAACAACATCTTTATAATCTCCACCAAAATGATCAACAATAGCTTTAATACCTACTGATTTATCACCAGGTTCAACAAACAAATATTCTTTATGGAAACGACACCAAGGTAATTCCTTTAGAGTTTCTAGTTTTTGTTCTTCTGGAGTAAAACAAGCCACATAAACTTTATAGATTTGATCATAATTTCTTGGATCCAATCCTTCTTCAACAACTGTATCCATATAAATATCATGGGTAAAATCATAAAAGCGATTATCTGGTGCTAAACGTCTTGTTTCATTATCTGGTGATATTGCCCAAATGAATCCTTTTTCTTTACATTCATCAATTAATGCTAGACACTTATCATAATCTAAAGGTTTGATTTCAATTAGTTTTTCATTGATAGTGATTCCATTTCCCCCGTCACTCACCATATTTTTAAATCCTAATTCTTTCATATGATTGACTGCCATTGCATAACTTCTACCTGTTGCAATAGCAACAAAATGTCCTTTTGCTTCTAATTCTTTAATTGTTTTTCTCGCTGATTCAGGAACATATTGGTCACCCGGAGTTCCAACAGCTAAAGTTCCATCAATATCAAAGAAAAAATACTTCTTTTTCCCCATTTTCATCACCTCTATTAACCATTTTAACAAAACCTTATCAAAAATCTATTTTTTTACAAAATAAGAAAAAGTATCACCATAATGATGATACTTTAAAGATTACTGTAAATATTGAGTATTTTCTAACATAACTCCACAACCTTCAGCAACACAGTCAAGAGCATTTTCAGCAACAAATACAGGAACTCCTAAACCTTCTTCTAAGAATTTATCTAAATTATGAAGTAAAGCTCCTCCACCTGTTAAGAATACACCCTTATTCACAATATCTGCAGAAAGTTCTGGTGGTGTTTGTTCAAGAACTTGTTTTGTAGAACGTAAAATTGTCATGCAGCATTCTTCTAATGCTTCTTGAGTTTCTTTAGCATTTAATTGAATTGTGTGAGGTAAACCTGTTACTAAATCCCTACCTCTTACATCCATAACATCTTTTGGATCTGCTTCATAAGCACTACCAATTGTCATCTTAATTTCTTCTGCTGTACGATCCCCAATTAATAATTTATATTTATCTTTAACATATTTAATTAATTCAGCATCCATCTTATCTCCAGCAATTTTTAAAGATGTACTTGTTACAATATCACCTAATGAAAGAACAGCAATATCTGTTGTTCCCCCACCAATATCAACAACCATATTTCCAGATGGTTTAGAAATATCTAAACCAGCTCCAATAGCTGCAACCTTTGGTTCTTCTTCAATATAAACACGTTTAGCACCACATCTTAAAGCCACATCTTGAATAGCACTCTTTTCAATAGAAGTAATATTAGATGGACAACAAATTAAGATTGTTGGTCTTGAGAAAACTCCTTTTAAGTTAAGTTTATTAATAAAATGAGTTAATAATATTTCAGTAATTTGAAAATCTGCGATAACCCCATCTTTTAAAGGACGAATAGCTTGAAATTTACCTGGAGTTTTTCCAAGCATATCTCTGGCTTCTTCTCCAACAGCGATAGGTTTATTTGTTTCAGTATTGATAGTCACAACAGAAGGTTCATTCACAACAATCCCTTCACCTTTAACATAAATAAGAATGTTAGCAGTTCCCAAGTCAATACCAATTTCCTTTGATAATTTCATTGAACATTCCTCCTATAAGCATTTCTATTGTATCATTTTTCTTATTAATTACAAGAAAAAATTATTACTATATCAACATAATTTTTATCTTTTCAAAAACTCTATCTCTATCACAATGATAATATAATAAATGTATGAAATTTATGTGAATATTTTAAAAAAATTTAGATTCCTAAGAATCTAAATTTACTTAATCATATCCAGTGTTTGTCCAATAAATTTTTCTGGATTATACAGTTGATCATCCTTTTGTAAAATAAAATGTAAATGATTTTTCAAATCTGCCTCATATACATTTTCTCCACTTTTCCCAATGATATCTCCCTGTTTGACTTCTTGATTTAACTCAACAGATACTTTTGATAAAGACTCATACGTGGTAGAAATGTTATCACTATTTGTAATTGTGACAACCCATCCTAAAACTGGATCATTTGTTTTCTTTGTCACTGTTCCACTGATAGCTGCCATCACATCAAAGACTTCATTTTTATTTGCATAATCGATACCTTGATTTGGACGATAGACATCTTCAAACAGAATTAGCGATTGTTCCTGTTTAGACTCATCATCATCTTTATCATAATAATATCTCACAATGCCAATACCATCTTTTACAGGCGATTTTAAAGTTTCTACTTTATTTTCTTCTTTTTTTGTTTCCTGTGTTTTGTTTTCATCTACTTTCACAACAGTTTCATCTTCAAAACTTTTTGTACGTTCATCTAAAATATTTTGAACAATACCAATACCACCTAAAAATAAAGCCAATGCCAGTGAGATTCCTAGGACTTTCTTATAATGAAAAGATCTTTTCTTCATGCTTTCACCTCAACTTAAGTATGAACAAAAGTTAAGAGTCTATACTTTCAATTTCAATATTTTGATAATAATGATGTAAAATATCTTGATAATTGTTATTTTCTAAAGCCATAGCTTGAGCTCCATATTGACTCATTCCTACACCATGACCATTTCCTCTGGTAATAAAAGTATAGCCATTTGATGAAAATTCAATTTGAAAACATGAAGATGGTAAAGATAACTTTTCTCTTATTTCTCTACCAGTATATGTTTTTTGATTAATTGTGACTTGTTGAACATAGCCACTTGATGTATGTGATGTAACTCGAATATCTTCTGGTACAACATTAAAAATATCTGCTAATTGTTTTTTTGTAAAAGTCTTTTTTCTTATATTATGAGGATCAATACTTGTATCCCAATGACTATCTACAGCCTTTAAATAAGCAACTTCTCCAGTAAAATAATCCTCACTATTAACAGTCTTTCCATTACTGCTAGAAAAAAACAAAGCAGAAATATACTTACCTTGATAAGTCATTACTTTACCTTTGGTTTCTTGAATAGCTTCTTCTATTTTCTTTTTATTTTGTTCATACTGTTTTCCCCAATTCTCTTTCATTTGATCTTCATTTAAATATACCTGTGAATTTGTCGTATTATCTACCTTTAAATTTCTTGATAAAACAAAAGTACGACTTGCTACTGCCTGTGCCTTCAGTGCCTCCTTTTCAAAACTTACTGGCATTTCCCCGGCAATAACACCAATAAGATATTCTTCTAACGGGATTGATATCACTTGATTTGATGTTTGAACTTGAACAATCTTTTCTTGTTGTTTTACTTGATATTGAAAATCTAACCACGTCAATGCTTCCTGATAACGAAAACATCCAATAATCAATAGAAGTGAACAAACAAAAAGAAGTTTTACATATATTTTTTTCATCATTATTATATATGTACAAACTTCTTATTTAGAATTGAAAACTTAAACTTCCAAAAGATAATACAAAAGATGCAAATAAATATCCTAAAGCAATGGACGTGACTATAAAAAAGATATGGAATTCTCTTTCTTTTCCTTTTCTTATATATTGATCAAAACGAAAACAGCTTAAACCAATCATTGCTAGAACTATTGAAATAATATAAACAACAATATTAACAATATGATAAACCATATAACCTCCCTAAAAATATTTAAAAAGTCATTTCATTCTCTTTTACATTATAATCATTATTTTATATAATAACAACAGGAGGTTCAAATTATGAATTATTTTCAAATACCTAAAACAAATTTAAAAGCATCACGTCTTGCTTTAGGATGTATGCGTATTGCCGATAAGAGCGTCGATGAAGTTGAAAAACTGGTTGAAACAGCGTTGGAATCAGGTATTAATTTCTTTGATCATGCAGATATTTATGGTGGTGGTCAATCAGAAGCTATTTTTGGTGAAGTTTTAAAAAGACATCCTGAATATCGTCAAAAAATGATTATTCAGACAAAATGTGGAATTGTTCCTGGAAAACGTTATGATTTTTCTAAAGAACATATTTTACAAAGCGTTCAAAATTCTTTAGATAGATTACAGACAGATTATGTAAATATTTTATTATTACATCGTCCTGATGCCTTATGTGATCCTCAAGAAGTTAGTGAAGCTTTTGATGAATTATATGAAAGTGGAAAAGTGAAATATTTTGGTGTTTCTAATCATACACCTTTACAAGTTGAACTTTTACAAAAGTATTCAAAATACCCTATTATTATTAATCAGCTTCAATTGTCTATTGTTCACTCTGTAATGATTGATTCTGGTTTAAATATGAACATGAAAGAAGCTTGGGCTCAAGATAAAGATGGTGGTGTTTTAGATTATTGTCGTCTACATGACATCACAATTCAACCTTGGAGTGTTGTTCAAGCTTCATGGGCAGAAGGATGTTTCATTGATCATCCAAACTATGAGAAGTTAAATAGTGTTATGGAAGAACTTGCTAAAGAATATCATGTAACAAAAAGTGCTATTGCGATTGCATGGTTACTTCGTCATCCAGCCTGTATGCAACCCATTATGGGGACAACTTCTCCTGTTCATCTTCAAGAAATGGTACAGGCATGTGATGTTCATTTGACACGTCAACAATGGTATGATTTATATCTTGCCAGTGAAAAGCCTTTACCATAGGAGAATACATGATTATTGAGTTAAAAACATTGGATCAAATTGATCCATGTCAATTAGCTTATCACGCTAATGAACAAAGTATTGGAAACTATTTAAGAAATTCCTTCCCCTACCCATATACTCTCGATCATGCGATGTCATTTATCACCCATTCATTAGAAAATCATGGGTTAGATTTTGGCATTGTTGTTGATGGAATATGTGTAGGATGTATTGGTGGAACTTTGCACAATGATATTGATGTGCATAATTGTGAATTAGGCTATTGGCTCAATCCTGCCTATGCAAATAAAGGTATTATGAAACAGGCTGTTAAACTTTTTTGCTTATATGTTTTTGAAAATTATCATATTCATAAAATATATGCTGAAGTTTTTGTAGAAAATCTGGCATCCTGTCATGTACTTGAAGCCAATCAGTTTGTTAAAGAAGGATATTTATATGAACATGCTTATAAAAATTTTCAATATCATGATATCATTATTTATAGTTTAAGGAGAACAATATGGAAATAAGAAAATCATCGCTTGATGATGTTAAAGATATTATGACACTTATCCATCAAGCTCAGTCTTATTTTAAAAAAGCTGGTATAGATCAGTGGCAAGATGGTTATCCACAAGCTGATGATATTATTCAAGATATCAACCAGGGAAAAAGTTATGTCATTGAAGATACAAAAATAATTGGAACTATGTATTTTGCAATTGAAGATGAACCAACTTATCATATCATTGACGGGGCATGGAAAACAGCAAATCAACCTTACGCTGTGATTCATAGAATTGTTGTGGATGAAGCATATAAAGGTCAAAATATAGCTCATCAATTATTAGAATATGCTATTCATGAATGTCAACACAACCACATTCATAGTATTCGCATTGATACTCATAAAGATAATTTATCTATGCAACGTTTTTTAACAAAACATAGCTTTGAAGTATGTGGTGAAATTACTTTATTGAGTGGTGCTCGTCGTATCGGTTTTGAAAAAATATGTGAATAAATGAAAATAACCTTCATACATTAGAGTGTGGAGGTTATTTTTATGAACTATTTAATTAATAAACCCTATCCTAAAATTCAAAATATACAACCTAATCCTCAATATGCATCTATGATGCTTTCAAATTTAGGTGGTTTACATTCAGAAATGAATGCTGTCAGTCTTTATTTCTACAACCATATTATTTTAATGGATACTTGGCCAGAACTATCTGAAGCAATGGAAAAGATAAGCATTGTAGAAATGCATCATTTAGACATCTTTGCCCAATTAGCTTATCAGTTAGGAACTGATCCTCGTTTATGGGATTGTCAACAAGGCTATCTGGAATACTGGAGTCCAAGTTATAATGTCTATCCATGTCATTTACAATCTCTTTTAGAGAATGCTATGATTCAAGAACAACAAACGATTGATATTTATCAAAAACAAATCAATTGTATATACAATCAAACAATTCAAAAAATACTCTATCGCATTATTGAAGACGAACAACTCCATCTTCAAATCTTTGAATCTTTTCTTAATGAATATAATGCAAAATAAAAAGGCATATGCCTTTTTATTCAATTGGTTCTTGATAAAAGTTTCCTGTCACTCCCTCAGAATTCATAATATTAATGAAAACATGTGAGTCCAGTTCTCTAATAAGATGAACAACATCTTTCACTTCATCAGCACCAACAACAGTATATAACATTGTTTTATTTTCTTTTAAATAACATCCCTGTCCTTCAAATTTTGTCACACCATGATGAGTATATTCTAATAACTCTTGACCAATAGTTTCTCCTTCTTTTGTAATAATCAATAAAGTGACTTTATGATCACGACGATGTAATCTTTCAATCACTTGAGTAGAAACAAACTGAAAGATAATAGAATACATAGCAGCTTCAAATCCAAAAATAAAACCACCTGTAATCAAAATAATCGTATTAATTCCAAATACAAAGTTCCATGAAGGTTTCTTAAGTTTATTAGATAAATAAACCGCAATAAAATCTGTTCCCCCACTTGAAGCCTTTCCATATAATGCAATAACAATTGCTATACCATTTAAAATACCCCCAAAAACAGAAACTAATAGTGGATCATATGTAATCGGTGTGACTGGTATTAAATCAACTAAAAAGGAATTTAAAACAATCATCAAGACTGAATAACTGGTAAATTTTTTACCTATCATTTTAAATCCAATAAAAGCTGGTAAAGCATTTAATGAAATATTGATAATTGAATAAGGTAATTCAATACCAGCAAAAAGATTGGCTGATCGTTGTATCAATAATGATAAACCCGTAAAACCACCCGGAATTAAATCTCCAGCCCTAACAAATGATTTAATATTGATTGACATAATAATAGAAGCTATAAATACACAAATCAGTGCCGTTATATGTTTTTTCCATTCTTTTTCATTTCTCGTTTTGGCATAAACCATTTTATAGTCACTCTCCCTTAAGACGCATTCATTATACTATTGTACAAACATAAATACAATAGAAAAGGCATTGCTTTATACAATGCCCTTAACTTTTTAAACGTCCTTCTTGAAGCAGTCTTAATAATTCCAGATTTTGTCTGGCACTACCTGTATAATTATCAATACCATTCTTTTGAGCAAGTTCTTTTCTTGAAGCAAAAGAAGAATCTACACCAATTTGATCCAATGCATCAACAAGAGAGTCACCACGATATGTTGGATGAGAAAGATATCTCAATGTTCCTGTAATGCTTTCATTATTGACCCATCCCAAACCATTTCCAATTAAATAAGGGTTTCTGGCATGAGGGACAACTCTTGTAATTGTTCCATGATTCATATATGGAATCAAAGGAACACTACTTTCTGATGAAATAAAAACATGATCAAAAGTGACATGATCTCCTATCTGATACTTATCTTCTGGACTTTCTGGTTCTGGCGTTGTTTCTATACGGAAATTATTATATCCCCCATCCTTAATTTCAGATGGAAAATCTCTAAAAGCATAATTTCTATCTACAGGTGCATTGATTCCTTCTACAAATCCATGATCTGTATATTGCCACATATCAAATCCTTCTGCTCCTAGTTCTTCAGCATAACGAGCGACCCATCTTGTATATCTTTTAAATGTAGCCCCTGTTAATTTTGTTGTCCACCAGTAATATGAAGCATAAAATCCAGGAAAATATTGATTTCTAGCAAGTTCTTCTGCCCAGACTCTGGCATTTCTTTCAATCTGATCATTTGTTAACTGACCAATGCGTGGGTCTTCTAAATCTAAATAAATTGGATATTCCATTTGATAATTTTCAATCAAACGCATAACATGTCTTGCTTCAGATAAAGCTGCACGTTCATCTGTTGCGTATGAATAAAGATAGACACCAAAAGGAATACCTAATCTTGTACATTCATCTGCATTTCTTTTAAAAGTCGGATCATCTTGTCCCGGTATATCCTGACCGTAACCACAACGTAGTATTGCAAAATCAATATGATCTTTCACAAGCTCCCAATTAATTTCACCTTGATATTGTGAAACATCAATTCCTTCTTTAGCCATTCCTTCACCTCCTCAAAATACAATATGTTACTTTTATAAAAATGTCTGCACATTTGCCATAGATTTTCATGACTTTCTATTATATGTTCTCAATATATAAAACATGACATTTTATAATTTCTATGATTTGGTTATTTTTTTCTTATTGTTTTGTGTTATAATGTTTCTTGCAGAGGTGATTGAATGAAGAAAATATCAATAAGTCTTTTAACTTTTTGTTCAGTATTCGCTATGACTCTTTTTCCAATAGATGTTCATGCGATTGATTTTGAAGGTAAAGAAGATCAATATATTAAAATTTGTTCTTCAAATCTTACCAATTCTAATAAGAAGACTTGTCAAGAGTTTAACAAATATTTAAAGGAAAAAAATCAGGATTTAAAAGAGGAAATTCAAGATACAAAAGATGATTTAGCTAAAACGAATGATAATCTTGAAGAAGTTTCTCAAAAAATCGATCAATTAAATTCTCAAATCGATCAAAAGAATAAAGAAATTGATTATATGTTAAAATCAATTGAAAAAATAAAAAAAGATATAGCTAAAAAAGAAGAACAAATGAGAGAACGTTTATATGTTATGCAAACAACATATAATTCTAATTGGGTTGTTGATTTCTTATTTGGATCTGATGACTTTAGTACTTTCTTCTCTCGTTTAAGTAGTGTTAATGATATCACTGCTTATGAAAAAGAATTAGTTGATGAACTTACACAACAAAAAAAGAATCTTGATACACAACAAAAATCTTTAGAAACTGCAAGAGAAAATTTAAAATCACAAAAGAAATCTCAAGAAGCATTACAAGAAAAATATATTGAATTAAAAGCTTCACAACAAGAGAAAATTAAAGATAATCAAAAAGAATCAAAAGAAGTTTCTTCAGCACAAAAGAAAATAGATGCTGCTCTTTCTGAATTGATTTCTCGTGCTCCTAGTGGTGGTGGCGGTGGTGGATCATATGTTCCCGGTGATTCATCTGTTGGTAACGCTATTGCTCAAAAAGCATTAACAAGACGAGGATGTCGCTATTGGTGGGGAGCTAATGGTCCAAACTATTTTGATTGTTCTGGTTTAGTATATTGGGCATATAATCAAGCTGGCGTCAAATTAGGTCGTACAACAGCTGCTGGATATGCTGGTAGTGGACAATCTATTTCACGTTCTCAACTACAACCGGGAGATGTCATCACATTTAGCTATGGTAGTGGTGTTGCACATATTGGTATCTATATTGGTGGTGGAAGTTTTGTTCATGCTTCTGGTGAAGGGTCTGGTACTGTTGGTCAATATGCAGATCAATGTGTAAAAACAGCCCCACTTTCCGGATACTGGGAAAGATATGTTTATAATTATAGAAGATTATATTAAAGAAAATCTGTATGAATAGTTCATACAGATTTTTTATTATCTATTTATTGCTTAATGCAATTTCTTGATAAAGTATTTGCCCTCTAGGATTATCTAAATGATATTTTTTGGCTAATTCATTATAATGAAATTGTAAATAATGTTGTAATTCATATTTTGTATGATGTGTTGTCACTATATTTTCTATATGGATGGGATCATTTAAACAAACATGATTCTTTTTAAGCAATTCAATGATTCTTTGTGTCTGAAGTATTGAAAAACTTTCAAAAGCATACATTTTATCATGATAATGAATAATCATATCTAAACAATAAGTGAGATTAACACCCATATGTCCACAATATAATATTGGTTCATCTCTTTTCCAATATTCATCACTCAACAAAGAAAATTTTTCTTTATGATTTTCACAGTAACTCATGAGTCGGCTACATAATGAAATGCTTATAGATTCTATATGATGATAGAAAAATTGTGGGTAATGATGATCATTAAGAAGATATATCTTTTTATTATCAAATACAAGATGAGGGCAATCATTCTTTAACTCTTGTATATTTTCATCAAACACAAACATACATTTTACATAATCATTCTTAACATAGTTTTTAATAATTATTTGGCTCATTCTTATGTCTTACCTCCTTATTTTTATTATACTTCTATTAATCAAAAGAAAACAAGAGCCTTTAAGATTCGACTCTTGTTTTGTGATAATATGATAATAAATATTTTGTAAAAATAATGAAAAGTGTTCCAATAACTGTTGAAAGAACTAAACTAAATGCAAAATATAAAGGCTGATTGATAAACATGATTGTCCATATACCACCATGTGGAAATGCCTGACTACATCCAAAATACATTGCCAATGCTCCAGCTATGGCTGATGCAATAATACATGGATAATGAATTGTATATTTATTTTTTTGCATATAAGGAATTGCAGCTTCACTTACAAAGCATAGTCCATTAAAAAGACAAGACCATTTTTGTTTTCTTTCCTCATCATTAAAAATATGTGTTATAAGCATTGTCAACCAGATGATTAATGGTGGTAACATACCTGTCAACATCACTGCTGACATTAAATCATATCTGCCAATAAAAATACCTATAATTCCAAATGTATAAGCTGTTTTATTAATAGGTCCTCCTAAATCTATAGACATCATAATACCTAGTAAAGCTCCTATAAGAATCAACATAACTGGATTCAATTCTTGTGTTATCAAAGGAATATAAGAAGCAAAATAAGGTGATGTCAAATAGATAATCACTCCCATCACAAAACTTCCTATTAGTGGTATAAAAAGATTAGGAGATAAACTTTGAAAATCTTTAGGTAAATATTTTAATATACGTGATAAACCTAAAACAAAATATCCTGCAATATATCCTAGAATAATTCCCTCAATAACATTTCCTTGCATATTTATCAGTAATATAGAAGAAACTAATGATACAATAAATGCTGGTTTTCCTGCAATACTATCACTTATAAATGCACTCATAATAGGAATAGCAATATTAATTGCTAAAGTTGCAATATAATAAATTAATGTTAAGTATTCACTTTCAATACCCATATTTTGAATATAAGGTATTAAACTTATAAAAATACCTGAAATCATAAGAATAGGTATAATCTGTGAAATACCACTCATTAAATGCTGATAAATTCTTCTAATTCCTTTTTCATTTGTTTCCTGTTTTTGTTCACTTGATTGATAAACTTCTATATTTGAACTCATTGCCTTTTGTAGTAATTCTTCTGTGTGATAAATAGCTTTAGTAACTGGAACTTGAATTAAAGGTTTATGATGAAATCTTTCCATTTCTACTTTTTTATCAGCAGCTACAATGACACATCGTGCTTTTTGAATATCTTCTTTTGTTAATGTATTTTGAATACCACTGGCTCCATTTGTTTCTACTTTGATAGATATGTTCATTTCTTTTGCTTTTTCAATCAATGCTTTTTCAGCTATATAAGTATGGGCTATTCCTGTTGGACAAGCTGTCACTGCAACAATATCTAACTCTTTCGATTCTTCCTTTTGATCTTCTTTCTTTTCTAAATCATGACATAGAATAGATAAAAACTCTTTTTCATGGGAACTATGAATAAGTTGATCCACAATTTTTTCATCCATTAATATTTGACAGAGTTGTGCTAATATTTCTAAATGTTTTGATCCTGCTTCTTTTGGAACAGCAATCATAAATAATAAATGCACTGGCTTTTGATCTAATGAATCGTATTCTATTCCTTTTGGACTGACCATTGCAACCAATGAAGGATAATTGACGGTTTCACTCTGTGCATGTGGTATTGCGATAAAATGTCCTATTCCTGTTGATGAAAGTTTTTCTCTTTCTAATATAGCTTGATAGTAAATATCTTGATTTTGTATATGACCACATTGATAATGTTTTGCTACCATTTCTTGAATAGCTTCTTCTTTATTTGTAGCCGTTGTATCTAAAATAATACTATCTTCCTTTAATAAATCTTTAATATTCATACTCTACCTCATGAACTGTTTTCAATAATTCATCGACTTCTTCCTGTGTAGCCAAATCATGTGAAAAGGCACTGGCACTTCCTGTCGCTACTCCCATTTTAAACGCTTGGATGTAATCTTTTGTTTTTTCATATCCTGCAATAAACCCAGCAACCATTGAATCTCCTGCTCCTACTGAATTTTTTACAATACCTTTTGGTGCCTCACTAAAGTATACTTTTCCATTTTCACAAATAAAGAATGCTCCATCACCTGCCATTGAAATCAAAACATTCTTTGCTCCCATTTCTTGAAGTTTCTTTGCATAAGTCACTATATCTTTTTGATCAAAAAGTTTCACGTGAAACATTTCTGCTAACTCATGGTTATTAGGTTTAATTAAGAAAGGTTTATATTCCAATACTTTCATTAATAATTCCCCTGTTGCATCAACAATGATTTCAATACCTATATCTTGTAATTCTTTCATAATATTAGCATAAATATCATTAGAAACACATTGAGGAATACTTCCTGATAAAACAAGTATATCCCCTTTCTTTAACTTCTTTAACTTTTCCATTAATAACTCAATATCTTGTTTTGATATATGAGGTCCATTCCCATTAACTTCTGTTTCTTGTTGACTTTTTAATTTAAAATTAATGCGAGAATAACCATTATGAACATCTATAAAATCAGTATGAATCCCTTTTTCTTCTACACGCTTTTGTATTTCTTTTCCTGTAAATCCAGCAATAAATCCAAGTGTCTGGCTTTCAACACCTAAGTTTTTTAAAACAATAGATACATTAATTCCTTTTCCCCCTGCAAGAATATATTCATCTTGAACACGATTAACTTCTCCTGTCTGAAATTGATCTACAGTTACCATATAATCAATTGACGGATTAAACGTTATTGTATAAATCATATTTTTCCCTCCTTGTGATATCCTTATTATACAATAAAGTATAAAAAAAAGAATATATTTCTATATTCAATTTTTATGATACTCATTATATACAATATTTTTAGATAACTTTCTTTCTTTTGCTACTTCTTTAATAGCATCTTTTGTTGACATTCCTTTTTCAATATATTCTTCAACATGTTCTACAATGCTTTGTTCAAATACAAGAGGCTGATCCTGAAATTCTTCATGACTTCCCTCAACAACAATAACCATTTCACCTTTCATATCATCAATGACAGATAATATTTCTTCAATTGTTCCTCTATTAATTTCCTCATGTTTTTTTGTTAATTCTCTACATAAGGCAATAGAACGATTTCCTAAAATATCGTACATCAATTTCAATGTTTTTTTAATACGGTGTGGTGCTTCGTAAAAAACAATTGTTTCTTGATATTTTTTTAGTTTTTCCAGCTCTTTTTTCTTATTTTTATCATTTCTATCTAAAAAACCATAAAAGAGAAAAGGTTGTGGTGCAATACCAGAAACAACCAATGCATCTAAACAAGCATTTGCTCCAGATATCGGAACAACATTCATTCCTTCTTTAATAACCTCTTTCACAAGCTCGTAACCAGGATCACTAATTGCAGGATATCCTGCATCACTTACTAATGCAATATTCAAACCATTTTTTAAATCATGAACAATCTTTGGTATAGCTGTCATCAGATTATGTTCATGGTGAGAAACCAGCTTTGTTGAAATGTCAAAATGATTTAATAGTTTCACAGTATTACGTGTATCTTCTGCTGCAATATAATCAACATCTTTAAGAACCTGTATTGCACGATAAGTCATTTCATTTAAATTTCCAATTGGTGTAGCGACAACAAAAAGTGTCGGTTTTTGATTTTCAAAACTTTTTTGTCTATTCATGAATATCTTCTCCAAACATCTTTCTCACTTCATTTGAATAGCTACCATCTTCATTATGAGCATATAATGGTGCTTCTATTTTTAATCCTTTATTTCCTTTATACATTCCTTCAATTAAAAAAATATGTGAATCTTTCCCTACTTTTGGATAAACAAAACGAATACGCTTTGGTTCAATATCATATTTTTGCATCATATTAATAATTTCAATCATACGATCAGGTCGATGCACCATCGCAAAACGACCTTTATTATCCAATATTCTTGCTGCTGATTGTACAATTTCTTCTAAATTGATTTTTATTTCATGACGAGCAATTTTTAAATATTCATTCTCATTCAAATTACTTCTCTCATCTACTCTAAAAAAAGGAGGATTACATATAACAAGTTTAACCTTTTGAGCATCTTTAACATATTCCTTAATATCTGAATGAATAATTTCTATTTGTTGTTCTAAGTGATTTAATTGTATATTTTTCAATGCTAAATCTACTGCTTCTTTTTGTATTTCGATTCCTGTAATCTTTTTATCAGTTCTTAAGCTTAATAATAGAGGAATAGCTGCATTATTTGTTCCAAAGTCAACTATTTCATCTAAATCTTTATTAATTGTACAAAAATGTGCTAATAAAACAGTATCCAAAGAAAAATTAAACATATCTTTTCTTTGGATAATTTTCATATTTTCATATGCTAATAAATAATTAACGACTTCTTGGTTCATGCTTATGCTCTCTTGGTGGCAGTATTTGAATTTCATCTAAAGATACAAATGTTATATTACCGTCATGTTCTATTTTTACTAAATCACTAATGACATTTAAACCAGTAACTTTAACAATTTTATTATCATATTTCACTTTTGAACCAATCTTAGGAAATCTTTGTTTTTCTTTTGTATATGTATCATCTTCGTATTTAAGACAACAAAGTAATCGACCACATGATCCAGAAATCTTATCAATATTAATAGCTAACATCTGATTTTTTGCCATATTAATAGACACACCATCAAATTCTCCAAGAAAAGATGAACAACATAATGGCAAACCACAAGATCCCAAACCACCAACAATTTTTGATTTATCACGTGGACCTATCTGTCTTAATTCAATACGACATTTAAAAACACTTGCCAATTCTTTAAGTAGTTCTCTAAAGTCTACACGTGTTTCTGATGTATACATAAATATTACTTTTGATGCATCAAGTGTATATTCACAGCTGACCAAATGCATCTCCAAATCATATTGTTTTACAATATCTTTACAAATTTCAAGTGACTTTTCAGCTTTTGCTTCATTATATGCGTAAAGCTCTATGTCAGCTCTATTAGCTTTTCTCTTTACTTTTTTGAGTTCTGTATCAAGATTAAATTCTGATAGATGCTTTAAATCTGATACCAGTTCTCCTAACTCTAATCCTCTTATTGTTTCTACAACAACTTTATCTCCTTTATACACTTCCAAGTCGGTAGAAAAATAATAAGATTTTCCAACATTGTTAAAACGTACAAGAGCTAATCTTTCTTCCATACTTTCTCCTTCCTATATTCTATACATCATGCTGTCCATTAACAACATCACATTTGCATTGGTACTTAATAAGTATTCTGTATTTAATATTAAATCAATCTTTTGAATGATATTTTCTTCCTGATCATTAATTCTATCATATAAACTTTTAAATGATGGGTAAGTTAAGTTCATAGAATGTTTCACGTGAAACAAATCTCTTAATGCCAATACTAGCATGTTAAGAAAAAATTGAATATTTTTCTTATCACTAAATTCTTTAAGTAAGTGTGTCTGAACATTAATAATCAAATTATCTCTGTGAAAATATAAGTCATCAATAAAATGATATACTTCTTCTTTTAATTTTTCAAAAGATTCAGATTCAATATATTCCTTACACTCATTATAACTCGTAAATAACTCAGCAAGAATATTTACATCATCCTGTGATATATCTTCTTTTTTTAATTCTTCTCTTAACATTTTTTGAGAAGATGGTAAAAGCTGAATGACTTGACATCTTGACTGAATAGTTGGTAAAACTCTATTTAAGTTCTGACAAGTAAATATAGCATAAATACCAGCAGTTGGTTCCTCCAACATTTTCAATAAACTATTCATTGCCTCGCTTGTTGAATTTTCAATATTTTCCATTAGATAAATCTTAGCTTTTCCTTCTAAAGCAGATTTGGAAAATTGATCTTGTATATATTCGATTTGTGGTTTTTTAATTATTTCATCTTGCCCATTATAATATATAAAATCACCATAATTATGCTCGTCAATACGTCGACATTCATTACATTGATCACAAGCAAGAATATCATCTTCACAAATCAAACTTTTTGCAATAAAATGAGCTGGTAAACTGGCATTTTTTCCCACAAGTAAAAAAGCATGGGGAATTTTCTGATTTTGAAAGCTTTGTAAGAGAATTTGATATAAAATAGGTTGTTGTTGTTTTAAAATATCTTTATAAATCATAGTATTTCTCTAATTTTTTTTAATACTTGCTGATAGACATGATCAATATCCAAAGAAGCATCTATTTTAACAATTCTATTAGGAAACTTGTCACATAAACTTAAATAGCCTTGATAGACTTTTCTATGGAAATCAATGTTCTCTAAATCCAACCTATTGACTTCTCTATTTTTATTTTCATATACACGCTTTAAACCATCTTCTGGTTGTATATCAAAGAAAATCGTTCGTTTTGGTAAGATATTTTCGGTAGCAAATAAATTCATCTGATAAACTTCATCAATACCTATACCTCTTGCTATTCCTTGATAAACCATAGAACTATCTACAAATCTATCACAAATAACGATAGCGTCATTTTCTAACGCAGGAATCACTTTTTCAACTAAGTGTTGTCGACGACTTGCTACATAGAGTAATGCTTCGGTTTTTCTATCCATATTTATATATTTCACATCATGAATAATATCACGAATCTTTTCTGCTATTTCTACACCACCTGGTTCTCTTGTTAAAACAACATGATAACCTTCCTGTGCTAATGTCTTTTGAATCATATTTGCTATAGTTGTTTTTCCACTACCTTCTCCACCTTCAAAAGTAATAAAAACACCTGCCATTATAACACCTCATTTCTTTCTCTATTATATATAAAATTGACACAAAGATAAAGTTTTATTTCATTGCATTTATAGGACAATGTTTAAGACAATACAAAGAATAAAACCAAAAATATCAAACAATAAAATCATCACAATATTAAATATATTTAAGGATAAAGTGATTTGCGTTATATGATGAAAACTATTAAAAATAAAAATCGATAGAGTTGCCATAAGCAACCTTATAAAAATACGTGTTATTTTAAACAAAAAAATCACCTCATTGTATTATATGAGATGATTAAAGTTTTTTTCTTCCTTCTAGTGATTTTAACAACGTTAATTCATCAGCGTAATCAAGATTACTTCCCATAGGCAATCCATTCGCAATTCTTGAAGCAGGTATATTTTGTTTAGCAAGCAGTTTTGCTAAAAATAAGGCTGTTGTTTCTCCATCACGTGTAGGATTTGTGGCAATAATCACTTCTTTAATATTTTCATTTAAACGATCAAACAAAGATTGAATATTTAAATCATCTATTGTTTTCCCATCCATAATAGAAATTGTCCCATGTAAAACATGATATAAACCATGATATTCTTTGAGTTTCTCCATTGCAAAGACATCTTTAGGCGATTCAACAACACAGATTGTTGTCTGATCTCTTGTGGAATCTTGACATATTTCACAAATATCACCTTCGCATATATGTCCACATTTTTGGCAATAGTGAATATTCTTTTTTAAATTTAATAAAGCATCAGAAAATCTCTCAACTTGCTCAAAGTCCATTGATAAAACATGATAAACCAGACGTTCAGCACCTTTTGTACCAATACCTGGTAACATTTTAAAACATTCAACAAGTTCCTCAAAACTATGTGGATATTCCATTATAGAAATGCTGATACATCAACACCATTTGTGACTTTATTTAATGTATCTTCCCTTTCTTTAGAAACATTTTCAATAGCTTGATTAATTGTTGCTATTAAGAGTGCTTCCATATTTTCCTTATCTTCTTGAATCAAGGAATCTTGAATATGTAATTCACTAATAGAAAGATTGCCTTTCATCTTTCCAACAATATAATCATCTTGACTTTTAAATTCAAATTCTCTTTCATTAAATTCTTTCTTTGCTTTATTGACTTTACGTTGCATTTGTTGTGCCTGTTGCAATAAATTTCCAAAATTCATTCTTTAATCCTCCTTAAATTCCACAATATCTTCACCAAATAACTGAACAGCAAATTCTTGTGCTTCAGTCATATCAACATGATCTAAATCATGACAATCTATATGTTTTAATGTCAACTCATGTGGTTTAGGTAATTGTCCCTGTCGCTTTAATTCAATAAAATGACTTCGCATTTTAATCCATTCATCCTGTTGAATTGCAATAAAACGATATTCACTCCCTAAAACTTCCTGTAAGAAAGCACTTAACTGTTTATAATTCTTATAATAATTAACTGCATTTACAGATGGCTGATATTCAAAAGAAATAATTAATCCACCTTCACAAGCCGCTACAGCAGTTCCATCACAAAGCATTCCAGCACTCTTTGCCATATTTAAATTAGCCAAATATCTTTTAATAATAGGCCATCTTTCTTGAATACTTTCTAATATCGTTCTTTTCGCCTGAACAAGAATATTCATAATATCTGCTTCATCAACATGAATATCGTTATCAACATCAGCTTGAATATCAGGTTCCTTTTCAAATTCAAAAGTTGGGACTTCCTCTACAACCTCTTGATGAATATAAGGTTCTTCTTCCATCACATCTTCTACTATATCCAAAGCAGGTTCATCAATGATTTCTTCATCTTCTATAACTTCTGGATTTACTGGTGTTTCTACAACTTGTTGCTGTGGTACTTTGACTGTTTCAATATGAACAATCTTTTCATCTTGAATTTGATTACACATCTTTAAAATAGCCAATTCAAAATAAACTGATGGATTGATTACTTTTGCATATTTTTCACTGGCATCCATAAGTATATCAATAAAATTCAATGCTTCTTCACAACCTATATAAGGAACAATTAAATCTAAATAATACTTAGATAAAACAAACAATATAGATTCATCTTGTGTATTACGATAAATCACAATATCTTTTAAAATATCAACTAAATCCAAAGTCAATCTTTTAATATCTATACCATTCATTTTCATATCTTCTAATGTCGATAATGCTTTTTTCATATCTTTAGAAAGAATCATCTTAATAAAATCGATCTTATTTTCCAATGAAACTATACCATAAATTTGATTAACATCTTGAACAGTCAAATGTTTATCATTATAAGCTAAGCATTGTTCTAGAATAGATAAAGCATCTCTCATTCCACCATCAGCCAATTTTGCAATCAATTCTAATGCTTCTTGATCACATTGATAATGTTCTTCTTTTAAAATATCTTCCATTCTTGAAACAATATCTGGAACACTTAATTTTGTAAAATCAAATCTCTGACATCTTGATATAATAGTTGGTAAAATCTTATGTGGTTCCGTTGTTGCAAAAATAAAAATAACATGAGTTGGTGGTTCTTCTAGTGTTTTTAATAAGGCATTTGACGCACTTGGTGACATCATATGAAATTCATCAACAATATATACTTTATATTTTCCCTGTGTTGGAGCATATTTGACCTTCTCAATTAAATCTCTAATTTCATCAACACCATTGTTACTTGCAGCATCAATTTCAATCACATCAGGATGTGTACCCAATGTAATCTGTTGACAGTTTTCACACTGATCACATGGTTTAGGTGAACCCGTACAGTTCACAGCTTTAGCCAACAATTTCGCAATTGTTGTTTTTCCTGTTCCACGTGGACCACAAAACAGATAAGCATGAGCTATCTTATTTTCTTCTACTGCATGTTTCAATGTTGTAATAATATGTTCCTGTCCTGCAACATCTTCAAATCTTTGGGGACGATAAACACGATATAATGTTTTATATGCCACATGTATCAACTCCTTATACTGTCACATTATAACACAAAAAAAGGTACCTTACGATACCCATAATTAATTATTATCACTGATTAACATTAAAATATCAATGAATATATTAACAAAATCAAGATACAGATTTAAAGCACACATTAAAGCTAAACCTTCTCTTTGATTTTCCAAAGATTGATGATAAACTGTTGAAATTTTTTTTAAATCATAGAGCGTTATTCCTGTAAATACAGCCAAATCAATCAAAACAATAATATAATAAAGAGCAGGTGCTTGAATAAACATTAAAATAATATATCCAATTATAAGAATCGGTAATACTGAAATACAAACTTTCATTACAAAAGAGAAATCTGAACTTGTATACTTTGTAATAGTATATAATAATCCAAAATAAGCACAAGTTAAAGCGAAAGCTAATGCTGTAATGTAAACAGAAATGACAGAGAGAAGAAATGAAAAAACCACACCATTAACAATTGAATATAAAATAAAATATCTCTTTGCCATTGCATAAGAAACTTGATCTCCATAATTTTGAAGTTTTTTATTTATAATCCAAACAAAGGCAATTTCTACAATAACAGAAACAAATAATACTGGGAAATAAAAATTAATCAAATAATGAATTATTCCAGATAATATCACAACAATAGAAGTTAGTGCTGTAACAGCAACACCTAAAAATACCCATTTAATTACTTTTAATAAAAAATTCTCATAATTAATCTGTTCACTCAACATACGTTGATCCATATATATCACCTCTATATTCATTTTATCATATCTTAGATGAATTTTCTTATAAAAATAGAAATTCTCAACAGAAATCCCTAATGCTTTCTCTTTTCCTTAAAATAATATGATAGTAATGAGCAACATTGTTCTTCTAAAATACCAGCAACAATTTGAGGATGATGATTAAATTCGTGACTTCTTAAAAAAGTTGATAGTCCATGCCAACGCTGTCCTTTGGCTGCAAAAACAACTTTTTCTATACGACTTTGAATGATAGCACCACTACACATAATGCATGGTTCTAAAGTAGAATAAAGGATACATCCATCTAAATGCCAAGACTTTAATTTTTGACATGCCTTCCTTATAGCAATCATCTCTGCATGTGCCGTTACATCATGCTGAGATTCTTTTCGATTATACCCTGTTGCAATAATTTTCCCATCTTTGACAATAATAGTACCAATAGGAACTTCATCAATATCTCTAGCAAGACAAGCTTGTTGATAAGCTAATTGCATATATTCTTCATCATTCATTGCTTTCACCCCTTAGAAAAAAGCCACTACACATAAACGGGCATTCTTAATGCTGCTACCTTCCGGTCCTGACATGGTTCGAAGCCGCCTATTGTAATGGCAAGAAATATTATAGCATATTTCTTAGACAAATCAATAAAAAATTCTATTTTCCAATAAAACCATTTTTTCCTTTATAATACTTTAATTTTTGGTGATATTCTAAATAATCTTGATTCCAGTTTTGATAATCTTGATGTGTACGATAATCTTGAAAATGATATTTTGATTTTAAATAGTTACCTAAATAATGAGTGACTTTTTGTGCTCCAAAATCATTAAGATGATTTCCACCATCTCTTGTATCTTTGGTCCAATCGAAATTGATATCATCTAATAACATATTAAAATCCAAGAATTGTAATTGATATTGATCAGCAATTTTTTGGATTGTATGATGTTTATCCATTGTCCATGTATTCGCTGTAGGACAACACATCAATAAAACTTGTGAGCCATTGTTTTTGGCATATTTTATAAATTCATTAAGATAATATTGTGTTGTATATGTTAAAGAACTTTTCTTTTTATTCTTTAAATATGATTTTCCACCTTTATAAGATTGAACATTATTATAGTATTTATAGCCTTTTGTCAAAATCTTTTGATTATAAACTTTTTCTTTTATAAAATCATCCTTTTGAATATTTTTCCAACGATTATGATAATCAAAAACAGGAAAAATTTCTTTTAAAGTTTCAGAGATACTTATATCTAAATCATCAACATCACTCTTTGTAAATAATTCATCTACTTCTAATATAATTAATTGAGGTGTTTGATTCAAATAAGTCTGTTTCAATAAAGAATATGCTTCAACAATTTTTTGACTAGGTTCAGCACAGACATAAGAAGGAATTCCTTGTTCATGCCATAATTGTAAAGGATTCATTGCATTATATAAATCACTATTTCCAATCGCAATAATATCTAAAGAATTTTGTCTTTCACCATAAAATCCTCTTGCATTTTCATATTTTATACCAGATTCTTTTGTATTTTGTTTAGGTTCTACAATACGAGATGAAAGATGTAAAAGAGTAATCACTAAACATAAGAAAATCATCATTTTTAAAATATTTTTCATATTCTGTTTATTCATCCTCATCCCTCCTAGAATTGTGCATAGATAAAGCTAACAATATCATAGCCTCTACCATAGGCTCCAAAAATCACAACAATCATCAATCCAGTTAAATAAAAAGTCCAACGTGGTACAATATGCCACTTTGCAATATGTTCTCTTACAGATATATTTTTTTCCTTCAATAAACTCATGATATAAACAATGATAACACCCATAATCACTATCATCATATCTTTCAATGCTAATCCCATGTAAGGAATATCCATTGTGCCTTGAGAACAAGATACAAGCATATGCCATGCTGAAGATAAAGTATCAGCTCTAAATATAAGCATACCAATATTAACAATCAAAATAGTTCTTATAATAGAAAAGATTTGAAAAAACTTATTTTGATTTTGAATATGGAAAGCATTTTTTATTTTCATAAAAACAGGTTCTAAATACATACCTAGCATCATCAATAGATAATAATACATTCCATACATTACATATTTTATACTGGCACCATGCCATAATCCATTACATATCCAAACAAAAAATAAAGCTGTTGAAGCTGGTAAGAGTTTACTGACATATTCATTGCCATGTTTTTTAACAAACTGACTCCATCTTTTAAATGGTGCTGATAAAGATACACTATAAAAAACATAATCTCTTAACCATGAACCTAATGTTATATGCCAACGTTGCCAAAATTCATTGATACTTTTCGCAAAGAATGGCTGTCTAAAATTATCTGGTAGTCTAATACTAAATAGTTGAGCACTTCCTCTAACAATATCCATACATCCGGAAAACTCTGTATATAATTGAATTGTATAAAAAATAATCGCAATCACTACACTTAAACCTGAAAACTTTAAATAATCATCAAAGACATAATTAACGAGCATATTTGCTCGATCAGCAATAACAATCTTTTTAAACATTCCCCATAAAATAAGCTGTAATCCAAAAGTAAAATTTTTATAATCAAAAGAATGACCTTCATATAGTTGATATGCTACTTCGTTATATCTTGTTATAGGTCCTTCTACGATTGTTGGAAAGAACGCTAAGTATAAAGCGACTCTTGATAAACATTCATCTGCATGATATTTCCCACGATAAACATCTACTATATAACTTATGGCTTGTAATGTGTAAAAAGATATTCCTAGTGGTAAAAATAATTTAATGAGTGGAATGGAAATTTGAAATTGTTCTAAAATACTGATATTAAGTAAACTTATTAAGAAGTTTGAATATTTTAAGAAAATCAGTAATCCTAGATTTATAAACAATATAAACATAACAACACATTTCTTTTGCCATAATATTTTCTCTTTTAATTCTTTTCTTTGTTGTCGATCTAAAGACTTTTTGACTGATACAAATATATCATTAATTTTATCTAACCATATAGCACCTATGTATATAGAAATAGTTGTCAGTAATATAAAAATAATCATCCATACACGACTTGCAAGAATGTAATAAAGATAACTTGCTGATAATAAAACAATCCATTTATATTTTTTAGGAAACACTGTATAAAGTAAAAATGTGCTTCCTAAAAAAAGTAATAAATATATATATGTTGTATATGCCATTAATTATCTTCCTGTAAACGAGTAATTAACTGATAGATTGTTTCTATTGATTGAAAGTTTTCAGGTAATATATCTAAAGGTGTAATTTCAATATCAAATTCATCATTGAGTTCAACCGTTAAATTCATAACATCCAAAGAATCTAAAATTCTATCATCAATTAAATTCTTTTCATTTTCAAAATCAACACCCGGTTTTAAATCTTTTAAAATATCTAATAATTCATTCATTTATTTTTCCTCCTCATGATAATGATTTTTTAACCATTTTCTATCTATTTTCCCATTTTGATTTAAAGGCATAACCTTTAACTGAATCATCTTATTAGGATACATATATTGTGGTAATTTATGAGATATTCCTTCCATAATCTCTTGATCTGTTATTTTACCAGTATATATCAAAATAATCTTATCTTCTTTTTCATCATAAATAACTGCACAACTTTGAATCTTTGATAAAGCATAAACTGCTGCTTCAATTTCACCTAGTTCAATACGATATCCCATATGTTTAATCTGAAAATCTTTACGTGTGATATAAATTAATTCACCACGTTCATTATATTTCACCAAATCTCCTGTACGATAAATGATTTCAGGATATGCTTGATTTAATGGATTTTGAACAAAAACTTCTTGTGTCTTTTCTGGATTGTTGTAATAACCTAATGCTAAAAACGATCCCCTAACACAAAGTTCTCCTTCACGATCATCTATGACTTCTTGATTCTTTTCATCTAATAAGAAAACATCACAGTTTTGACAAGCTTTGCCAATCGGTAAAACTTCATCATCTTCAAATTCTCTATCAACAATATAATATGTACAAATATCAGTCGTTTCTGTTGGTCCAAATAAATTTGCATACAAAGCATGAGGAAGATGTTTCTTCCAATAATTGAGATGTTTAGTTGGCATAACTTCACCAGCAAATAAAACCTTTTGAACATCATTTAATTTTATATAATCCAATACTTTCATATTCGCTATAATTCCTAATGCTGAAGGAACCCAGTAAATAGTATTGACTTGTTTTTCATTCATATATTCAATGAGCTTTACAGGGAAAGAAAACAATTTTTTAGGCAATATATGAAGTGAAGCTCCAGCCATAATCGTACTAAATACATCTGAAACAGACATACTAAAATAAAATGGTGTCTGACTTCCAAATTGTGTATCTTCATGAATATCAAACGTTTCTTTAAACCACGAGGCATAATTCATAACATTACGATGTGATACAACTGCACCTTTAGGAACACCTGTAGAACCAGAAGTGAATAAAGCATAAAGTGGATCATTATCAATCATTTGATTTCTGATTTCATTTAATTTTTGATGATTTATTTCTGTTGGAATCATATTTTCATAAATAAAAACTTGAGGATGTAAATTTTGTGCTTTATGCTCATATTGTTTTTCCGTAATCAAAGCTATTGGATGTAAAGTTTCAAATATAGATTGAATACGATCATCTGGCATATGTATATCAATCACAACATAAAAGTTTCCACTATAAACAACGCCAAAGAATGCTGTTAAACTTTCTACATTTTTATCCATCATTACTGCTATAGGTTGTCTACGTATCTGCAATGATGATAAATTTGTTCCTATTCTTTGAGCATTTTCAACACATTGACCATATGTTATTTCATTTTTATCATCACTAAAAGCTATTTTTGTAAAATATTTTTGTGATGATTGTTCTAAAAATTCAAGAATATTTTTCATACACAACCTCCTTTTTCGAGAAGATTCTAACAAAACCATGTGAATATCAAGTGGAAAAAATATGAAATTTATGTGTACAAAGTCACTTAACAAATCATCTTTATAAATTATAATTTAGTTTGATTTCAAACTAAATGAGGTGAAAAATATGTTAAATTATGAGATACACTTTTTATTATTAAAATGTTTTCATTATAGTCATAAACTGATGACACAAAAAACATCAAACATTGGGCTTTATCCCGGTCAACCTAAAATTCTTGAATGTCTTTATGAAAAAGATGGGCAAACCCCTAAAGAAATAGGTCAAACTTGTGTCTTAGATAAGTCAACTATGACAAGTCTTATTCAAAAGATGGAAACACAGCAATTGATTTATCGTCAAAATCAATTAAATGATAAAAGATCAGTACTCATTTTTCTGACTGAATTGGGCAAAGAAAAAGCAATAGAAGTCAAAAGAATATGTTATGAAGTTGATCAGATAGCTTATCAATCTTTAAATCAAAAAGAAGTGAATCAGATATTGAATCAAGTACTTGATAATTTGAGGGAGGAATATGATGAATAAAACAATTTTAAGATATTTTTATTTTTTATTAGGTCTTTTTATTAACTCATTTGGTATTGCTTTTATTACCAAAAGTGCTCTGGGAACTTCACAAATATCAAGTGTTCCTTATGTTTTTAGTCTTTATTTTACACATATGAGTTTTGGTATGATGACTTTCATTTTTAATATGATTTTTATTATCATTCAAATTATCATATTAAAAAAAGATTTTCAACCTATCCAATTCTTACAAATTCTTGCGAATATTATCTTTAGTAGTTTTATTGATATAAGTATGTATTTGATGAACTGGTTTCAACCAGAAACATTACTTATACGTATTATAAGCCTGATTATAGGTTGTATAATTTTAGCATTTGGAATCAGTATTGAAGTTGCTCCTAATGTCATTATGGTTCCAGGAGAAGGTATTGTCAAAGCAATCAGTGATGTGACACATAAAGATTTTGGTATGGTCAAAATATGTTTTGATATCACTTTGATTATTATTGCCAGTTTATGTTCATTTTTCTTTTTCCATTCTTTACAAGGGGTTGGTTTAGGCACTGTTGTTTCAGCACTCACTGTTGGAAAGTTTGTTTCCCTTGTTAATGAATATTTTCCTTTGATTCAACATATTCAAAAATTAAGTATAAAAAAAGGTTAAGATTTTTGTCTTAACCGATTTTTTCTTTTCCTCCCATATATGGTCTTAACACTTCAGGAATAGAAATACTTCCATCTTCATTATAATTATTTTCAATAAATGCAATTAATGCACGTGTACTTGCTAAAACAGTGTTGTTAAGAGTAGCAACATAATATGTTCCTCTTTCACCTTTTGTACGAATACCTAAACGTCTAGCTTGTGCATCTCCTAATGTAGAACAAGAACCAACTTCAAAATATTTTTTCTGTCTAGGTGACCATGCTTCTACATCACAAGATTTCACTTTTAAATCAGCTAAATCACCACTACAACATTCTAGTGTTCTTACAGGTATATCTAAACTTCTAAATAATTCAACAGTATATGACCACATTTTATCATACCATTCCATAGCTTCTTCTGGTTTACATAAAACAACCATTTCCTGTTTTTCAAATTGATGTACACGATAAATACCACGTTCTTCAATACCATGAGCCCCAACTTCTTTTCTAAAGCATGGAGAATATGAAGTTAATGTAATTGGTAATTCTTCTTCTTTAACAATCTGATCTTTAAATTTACCAATCATACTATGTTCACTTGTTCCAATCAAGTATAAATCTTCACCTTCAATTTTATACATCATAGCATCCATTTCTTCAAATGACATAACACCTGTTACAACATCACTTCTAATCATAAATGGAGGAATACAATAAGTAAATCCTTTATCAATCATAAAATCTCTGGCATAAGATAACATTGCTGAAGAAAGTCTGGCAATATCTCCCATCAAATAATAGAAACCATTACCACTTGTTCTTCCACTTGCTTCTTTATCTAATCCTTTTAATTTTGTAATAATATCCGCATGATATGGGATTTCATAATCAGGAACAACAGGATCTCCATATTTTTGAATTTCAACGTTTTCACTGTCATCTTTTCCAATAGGTACACTATCATCAATAAAGTTAGGAATTTTCATCATCACTTCTTTTAATTTTGGACCTAATTCTATTTCTTTTGCTTCTAATTCCTTTAAAGTATCTGCCATTTCACTGACTTTTCTTTTATTTTCTTCAGCTAAATCTTTTTTACCTTCACGCATAAATTGTCCAATTTCTTTAGACAATGAATTACGCATAGCACGAAGCTCACTCGCTTTTGTCAAAGCTTCACGATATTCCTTATCCAATGCATAAGCTTCATCAACCAAATGCAAACGATCATGTTGAAATTTCTTACGCATATTTTCTTTTACTGCTTCTGGATTTTCTCTAAGTATTGCTATATCAATCATTTTTCATTCTCCTTTTCCAATAAAATAAAAAGCACCTTTTACAAGGGACGAATATATCGTGGTGCCACCCTATTTCTTATCAGACTGATAACTTTTATGAGATAACGGTTCAACCGGGAGGGATTAGCTCCTCTTATTGGTAGATTTCAATGCTTCCTCATACTGATTTACACCAACCATCAGCTCTCTATCATGATTTCACATTTACTTATCCAATGCAACGATTTGATATACTGATTATAGCATAAGACTTAATAATTTCAATAATTATTTAATCAAAGAATACATTATCATGTCATGAAACTCACCATTTTTAAAGCCATTCTTACGTAAAATACCTTCACGTTCAAAACCACATTTTTCTAAGACTCTTTGTGAGGCTGGGTTATAATCAAAAGGAGCCGCAAAAATTCTCTCTATATCACTATGTTCAAAAACATATTGACATGTCTGTTTCACAGCTTCACTCATAATACCTTTTCCCCAATAAGAAAATCCTAAATAATATCCTAATTCTGCACTTCTACGATAAATATCATCTTGTCTTAAAACAGAAATACTGCCAACAACATGTCCTTCATATTCAATCGCAAAAGCAAAGATTTCATTTTCATCAGCAGATAACATAGCTTCTATATAATCATAGGCATCCTGTAAATGATATGGATAAGGTATACGATCTGTTAAATTATTTAAAATTCTTAAATCATTAATATTCTGATATAAATCTTCGGCATCTTCTCTTTTCCATTTTCTTATTATGCATTTCATCTTTAAAACACCTCTACTTTTTAAATATATTATAACATTATTAAATATTCATATAAATAGATATATTTATTCGTATATTGACATCTAAAATGACATAAACTATAATGTAATTGAAAAAAGGAACAGCCGATAAACGGTTATGCCTTAGATTAAATTAAGGAGAAATAACTACCTCAATTTTCCCTAAGCACGAGGTAGTTATTTTTTTGTACTCTTATCAATAATAATAAGAAGTAATTTCACTATAACATTTATCATTGTCATGATAAATGTCAGTATTCCTAACACTATCATGACCATCTCATAAGATGTCATGTCCATCACCTCCGTCTTTCATATTTCCATTTATTAAATGGATATCTATGTCAACGAAGGATCACGTGCCTTCGTCCCACGACTAAGGCATAACCACCTACCGTTATTGCTGTTCCATCTGCATTATATCAATATCAAAAATTAGATTCTATATTATCTAGAAAGTGTAGATTTATTTTCGATATTTACTTTAAGCAAATATCATTCTTTGTATATTGACTTCTAAAATAACATAAACTATAATGTAATTGAAAAGGAACAGCCAATAAGCGGTTATGCCTTAGATTTGTTTGAGAAAAATAACTATCTCAATTTATCCTAAGCACGAGGTAGTTATTTTTTTGTACTCTTATCAATAATAATAAGAAGCAATTTCACTATAACACTTATCATTGTCATGATAAATGTCAGTATGCCTAACATTATCATGACCATCTCATAAGATGTCATGTGTATCACCTCCGTTTTTCATATTTCCATCTATTAAATGGATATCTATGTCAACGAAGGATCACGTGCCTTCGTCCCACGACTAAGGCATAACCACCTACCGTTATTGCTGTTCCATCTGCATTATATCAATATCAAAAATTAGATTCTATATTATCTAGAAAGTGTAGATTTATTTTTGACATTTACTTTAAGCAAATATAGTAATTAAAAAAGTAAACTCAATTTGAGTCTACTTAACTATGATAAATATCTTCATCTAACATATTTTCTTTTTTACCAACAATAACAGAAGTTGCTGAATCACCAACAACATTTAAAGATGTGACAAGCATTTCAATTGGTCTGTTGATTGCTAAAATTAATGAATAAGCCAATAATGCCCCATCATTTGTATATCCCATACCAGTCAAAATAGTAAATAAGATAACAGCTCCTGCTCCTGGTGCAGCAGGTGTACCTACTGATGCAATTAAAGCGAGAAATGCAATGACTGCCATAGATGTTAAAGATACATCATAACCAGAACTTGCTGCAATAAATATAGCAGCAATAACTTGCATGATGGCTGTACCATCCATATTAATTGTCATTCCTAATGGTAAAACAAATGAAGCTATTTCATCACTTACACCCAATTCATGAACTGTTGTTTCTTTATTTAATGGTAATGTTGCTGCACTTGATGATGTTGAAAAACCAAATAAAGCAACTTTTGGTATTTTACGCATAAATGGTTTTGGATTGATTTTTCCCATCACCATTAAATAGATAGGATAAGCTATAAACAAATAAACAAACAAAGCAAATAGAACTGTTAAGACATAAGCTAAAGCAGGTAATAAATAGTCAATTCCATAGATTGCAAATGTTCTTGTTAATAAACAAAATATTGCATATGGTGCACATTTTGTAATTATAAATGATAAACAAACTGAAATAATATCACTACATTCAATTAATAATTTCTTTAATGTTTTTGTTTTATCTTTTAATTGATTCATCGCAAGTCCAATCGCTACTGCTAAGAAAACAACTGCTAAAACATTACCATTATTTGTAAATGCATTAATTAAATTATTAGGAATCACTGATACAATGATATTTAATGGATTAGAACCTACAGCTCCTTGTTGAATCACTAAGTTATCAGCATGTACAGCATTAAATGCTCCTAAATGATAAACAATTGAACCGATAATACCAGCCCAAACTAAAGCACATACTGTTGTTATAAGGAATGTTCCTATTGTTTTAGAAGAAATTCTTCCTAGCTTCTTTGTATCAGTAATAACACAAATAGCTAAAATAATAGACACAAATACCATTGGAACAATAATTAATTGTAATGCATTTACAAATAATTGCCCTACAATATAAAATATCCCAATTGCATTATTAGCACCTTCAGCTGTAATGTCTTGGAATAATACATTATTAATAGTATTCCATAAAGATTCCTGTCCACTTGCTAATAAGTTTTCTCTTAATAAGATACAACCTAATCCAGCAACCAAACCACAAATTAAAGCAATAATCATTTTCTTTGCTAATTTCTTACCACTTTGTTTTGATTTCATATATAACCTCCCACTTATCTCCAAACTTCTAACATTATACTATAAACTTTACATATTTCAACAAAAAAAGCAGAACATCTTAAGATTCTGCCATCTTTATTTCAATTTTATAATCATCTGAAGATGAATACATTGATTCTACAAATGTTTGTATTGTTTCTTTAGCTTTATTTTGAGCTTCTTCCAATAATCCTTTTTCTTGTGCTTTACTTTCCATGCTCTTTTTTTGATCTATCGCAAATTGATTATAATCAGTAATACTAATCTGATTAAATATATTTTTTGTTTCATCAAAAACTTCAATACTTTCCTGATCAATTTCATGAGATAGGATTTTAGCTTGTGGTATTGTTATATCAATATTTTGACCATGAACATTGACTTCTACTAAGCTCATATCTATTCCTGCTTTTATTTTTCCATCATAAGATAAAATGAAACTCTTTGTTGTAAAAGGGACTTTCCAACCATAAAAAGTCACCTGGTTTTCATATTTTCCCATATTAGTATAATTATATTCTACACTTGCTAATTCGCTAATACCTTGAATTTGCTGTGACAATAAATCACTTGTAATGGCTGTTGGTTCTTCACCACTTGGCCATACTTTTCCAACAAAAAAGAAAACAACTGCTATCACAACAATAACAATAATATTTTTTAAAGTTTGACTGATTTGTATTTTTTTCATTCATTTCACCTACTTACAGATATTGTAGAAAAGATCAAGATATTTGTCAAATATTGTTGAAATGATATGAATATATAAAATACACATGATTTTCAAAACTTCATGATAATCTATAAATAAGGAGGAATAATTATGGCTAAATATTCTTGTGAACTACATGGTTCTTTTCAGCATTTTTGTCAATTTTTAAAGAATGAATTAATCAAATCAAGCTTTTCTGCTTCCATTGAAGATGAACATTATTATGATATACATGATGTTCATGTTGGTATTTTAATATTAGAGAGATATAGTTATACAGGAGGAAACCGATTAAGTCTATCTATCACGATAACAGAATATCAAAATCATCTTCATGTCACTGCCATTAGTTCTGGTGGAAGTCAGGCTGTGTTTTTTAAAATCAATACTTTAGGTGAAGATGCTTTTTTAGATAAATTTAAAGAAGCAATTCAGAATTATGAATAATTGATAGGATTTATGTGAACACAGTTTGCATATTTCTATTTTTACTCCTTTAGAATATTTACTTTTTCTTTACAATATAAAAACTTCCCGTATCAGTGTTTTATTATTTACACTGTCTACTGGGAGGTTATCATATCATTTGTTACGATTTCTCTTTTTGATTTTAAAAATCACTAATTTATTACCATTTTTTTAATGGGGCATAAGGATTATTACCTATTCGAACGATAATATCTACTGGAAATTCTCCACCACCACCACATTTTGTATATGTAGTACATTCATACAGTTCATTATGATTCATATGTTCATGAATCCAATGTGCAAAGATGGTTGTCTGTTCGAACGTCATATAATCATATCCATAACCACTATACCAAAATTCTTCACCTAAAATATTTTTAGGATTAATGATAATCTTTCCAGTTTCTATTTCTATAGAAATAATTTCAGGATAACTATTTATTTTTTTTATAACCATATTTGCAAAATCGTTGTTATCAAACATTGATGTATTATAATAATTTGTTTTTGGTTTTCGTCTAAAAAACATATTTCTCCTTCTTTCTATTTACTTTGTATAACTCTATTATATATTATATTTTTCTTCAAAGAAAGGATTAGCATATCTCATAAAAAAATAGGATCTTTTATAAAAGAGATCCTATTTTTCGTGTTAACAAAATCTTATTTTGTTACTTCATTTTCTTCAATTTCTTCTTCTGATTTAGATACAACTTCTACACTTGAAACAATTGATCCTTCAGCAACTTTAATCAATCTAACACCTTGAGTATTTCTTCCAGCTAATTTTACTTGTTCCATTGGAAGTCTAATCATGATTCCTTCACTTGTCATGATTAATAAATCTTCATCACCATTAACAGCTCTTAAAGCTACCAATTGTCCTGTTTTTTCAGTCGTATTAATCGTTTTCACACCTTTACCACCACGATGTGATTCACGGTAATCTTCTATTGGAGACATCTTACCATAACCATTTTCACTTATAGCCATAATATATTGTCCTTCTCCATTTGTTGTCATACCTACAACATGACTACCATCTACATTAATACCTTTGACACCAGATGCTGTTCTACCCATTGGTCTGACATCATTTTCATTAAATCTAATTAATTTTCCATTAGATGCTGCAACAAGAATTTCTTCATTTTCTTTTGTTAATTTCACAGCAACCAACTGATCTTCATCTTTTAAATTAATCGCAATCTTACCAGACTGTCTAATATTTTTAAATTCTTCAATAGAAGTTTTCTTAACTAAACCATTTAATGTCACAAAGAATAGATATAGATTCTTATCTTCATCAATATCATCTTTATCAATAGAAATCATAGATTTAACACTTTCATCTTTATCTAGATTTAATAAATTAACAACAGGTAATCCTTTAGCAGTTCTACCAAATTCAGGAATATTATATCCTTTTAAACGATAGACTTTACCAAAGTTTGTAAAGAATAATAAATCATCATGAGTACTCATATGAATAAGAGCATCCACAATATCATCCTCATTGGTTCCCATACCTTTGATACCTCTACCACCTCTATTTTGTGTTTTATAAGTATCAACAGGCATACGTTTGACATATCCATTAGAAGTTAAAGAAATAATCACATCTTCGACTGGAATTAAATCTTCATCTTCTAAATCAAATGTTCCTTGAATAATTTCAGTTCTTCTCTTATCAGCAAATTTAGCTTTAATTTCTAATAATTCTTTTTCAATAATTTCTAATATTCTTTCTCTTTTTGCAAGGATATCTTTTAAATCAGCAATCAATTCTAATAATTGATTTAATTCATTTTCAATCTTTTCTCTTTCCAAACCAGCTAATCTTTGAAGCTGCATTTCTCTGATTGCTTTTGCTTGTCGATCAGACATATCAAATTCATCCATCAATCTCTGTTGAATAATTTCTGTTGTTCGTGATGAACGAATGAGTTCAATAATAGCATCAATCTGATCTAATGCTCTTTTTAAACCATCTAAAATATGAGCACGATCTTCAGCTTTCTTTAAATCATAAGCTGTTCTTCTTCTAATCACTTCTTCTTGATGATCAAGATAGTAAGTAATCATTTGTTTTAGATTTAAAGTTTGAGGTTGGTTATTCACTAAGGCAATAGAATTGACACCAAATGTTGTCTGTAAAGCTGTTAATTTAAATAACTGATTTAAAATAACTTCTGGTTGAACATCTTTACGAAGTTCAATCATAATACGAATACCTTCACGGTTAGATTCATCACGTATTTCTGTAATACCTTCAATACGTTTTTCTTTAACATGTTCAGCCATTTTTTCGATTAAACGAGCTTTATTGACCATATATGGTATTTCAGTAACAACAATAGCTTTTTTACCACCATGAATATCAATAATATCCGTTTTCGCTCTCATGACAATTAAGCCATTACCAGTTTCATAAGCTTTTTTAATCGCTGATTTACCTAAAATATAAGCTCCTGTTGGAAAATCAGGTCCCTGAATATAATTTTCCATTAATTCTAGAATCGTAATATCAGGATTATGAGAAACAGCCAATATGGCATCAATGACTTCACCTAAATTATGAGGTGGAATATTTGTAGCCATACCAACCGCAATTCCTGTTGTCCCATTGACTAATAAGTTAGGGAAACGTGATGGCATAACTTCTGGTTCTGATTCTTCACCATCATAGTTAGGAATAAAATTGACTGTATCTTTATTAATATCTCTCACCATTTCCATAGAAATCTTAGACATTCTGGCTTCAGTATAACGTTGTGCCGCAGCGCCATCACCATCAATAGAACCAAAGTTTCCATGACCGTCTACTAACATATAACGATAACTGAAATCCTGTGCCATACGAACTAAAGCTTCATAGATTGAAGAGTCACCATGAGGATGGTATTTCCCCATAACTTCCCCAACAATACGCGCTGATTTCTTATATGGTTTATCACTATAACATCCAAGTTCATTCATTCCATGCACAATTCTTCTTTGAACAGGCTTTAATCCATCTCTCACATCTGGTAAAGCTCTTTGAACAATAACTGACATGGCATAATTGATAAAGGATTGTTTCATTTCTTTTGTTAATGATCTTTTCTTAATTCCACGTTCTTCCATTTTTTCTCTCCTTTACTATAAGTCTAATTCTGCCATTTGTGCATTTTCTTGAATAAATTCACGTCTTGGTTCAACTTTTTCACCCATCAACATATCAAACATAGCATCAGCCTGCATCGCATCATCTAAATCAATTTGCCATAAAACACGATGTTCTGGATTCATTGTTGTATCCCATAACTGTTCAGCATTCATTTCTCCTAAACCTTTATAACGCTGAATAGAAATTTTGGCATTTTCACCAATTTCTTCTTTTTTCTTTTCCAATTCATAATCAGAATATAAATAATATTCTTCTTTTCCATGTTTCAATAAATATAATGGTGGCTGTGCAGCATACACATATCCTTCTTCAATTAATGGCTTTAAGAAACGATATAAGAATGTCAACATCAAAATACGAATATGTCCACCATCAACATCGGCATCGGTCATGATGACAATTTTATGATATCTTAATTTACTAATATCAAATTCTTCACCAATACCCGTTCCAAAAGCTGTAATCATCGAACGAATTTCAGCATTTCCTAAAATTCTATCTAATCTTGATTTTTCAACATTTAAAATCTTACCACGTAATGGCAAAATGGCCTGAGTTCTACGATCTCTACCCATCTTGGCACTACCACCGGCAGAATCCCCTTCGACAATGAATACTTCACATTCACTAGGATCCTTAGATGAGCAGTCAGCTAATTTACCTGGCAAGGCAATACTATCTAAAGCTGTTTTTCTTCTTGTCATTTCTCTGGCACGTTTGGCTGCCATTCTGGCACGACTTGCAACAATAGCTTTATTGATAATAATTTGTGCAGTATTTGGATTTTCTAATAAGAATTTATCTAACGCTGTTGAAATGATATTACTTGCGATTTTTCTCACTTCAGCATTTCCTAATTTTGTTTTTGTCTGCCCTTCATATTGAGGATCAGGATGCTTCACTGAAATAATCGCTGTTAACCCTTCACGGCAATCATCCCCACTTAAAGATTCTTCATCTTTTTTCAGGTAATTATTATTTTTTGCATAATTATTAATGACTCTTGTTAAAGCAAGACGGAAACCTTCTTCATGAGTTCCCCCTTCATGTGTATTAATATTATTACAGAAAGAGTAGATATTTGGCTGATATCCATCATTATATTGCATACCAACTTCAACTTTAATATCATCTATTTCATCTTCTACATAAATAATTTCTTCATGAATAGGCGTTTTATTACGATTCAAATAAGCAACATATTCTTTAATACCACCTTCATAGTGATATTCATTTTTCTTATGTGGTGTCTGTCTATGATCTTCTAAAATTAATTTCAATCCTTTATTTAAGAAAGCCAATTCACGGATTCTCTGATTTAATGTTTCATAATCATATACAGTTGTTTCTTCAAAAATCAAAGGATCAGCTTTAAAAGTAACTGTTGTTCCAGTATCATCACAATCACCAATAATCTTTAAATCTTCAACAGGTTGTCCACCTTTTTCAAATCTTTGATAATAAATATGACCATCTCTATGTACATAAACTTCTAACCATTCACTCAATGCATTAACAACGCTGGCACCAACACCATGTAGACCACCTGAAACTTTGTAGCCTCCACCACCAAATTTACCACCAGCATGTAAAACAGTTAAAATTGTTTCAACTGTACTCTTACCTGTTTTCGCATGAACACCTGTTGGCATACCACGTCCATTATCAATAACCTTGACAACATCGCCTTCTTCTAAAATCACTTTAATTTCACTACAAAATCCAGCTAAAGCTTCATCAATAGAGTTATCAACAATTTCCCATACCAAATGATGTAAACCTCTAGAAGACGTTGAACCAATATACATACCTGGTCTTTTTCTAACAGCTTCTAATCCTTCTAAGACTTGAATATCAGATTCATTATAACTGTGTTGAACTTTATTTTCTTCCATAGCTTTCTCCTTTCACATTTCCATTTTCAATGACGATTTTCTTTGCTTTATCTATAACCTGATGATGAATACCATCAATATTTGTTGAAGTTAAAAAAGTCTGAACCTTTCCTTCAATTAAATTCAATAACTTCGTCTTTCTTGTATCATCTAATTCACTTAAAACATCATCTAACAACAAAACAGGATATTCTCCAATTTCTTTTTTAATCAATTCTAATAAAGCGATTTTGATTGCTAAAACAATAGATCTTTGTTGCCCTTGTGAAGCATAAGTTATAGCATCCTGTTGATTTAAACACATCACCAGATCATCTTTATGAATACCATGTGTTGTCTGTTTAAAAGCAATATCTTTTTGATAATTCTTTCGATAATCTTCTAAAATACCTTCATAACTCATATCTTTATAATGTGTTTTATATTGAATTGATAATACTTCCTGATGTAAAGCAATATAATCATACATTTTCGTAGATATCTCATTTAATAATTCTACAAATTCAATTCTTTTCTTTAATAATTGAACTTGTAATCGTGCCATCTGTTCAGATAAAACCTCTAAGTAATCATCAGCTTTTGAATGTTTTTCATTTAATAATTTCAAATATTTATTTCTTTCTTTTAATAATCTTTGATATTTATTAAAATCATACATATATATAGGTGATATTTTAGATAACTCCATATCAATCAATTTTCTTCTTAATTTTGGACTTCCTTTTATTAACATTAAATCCTCAGGAATAAATAAAACAACATTTAAATAACCAACATAATCACTTGTTTTTTTAATTTCATTATGATTAATCAAAGCTTTCTTTCCTAACTTTGATAAAACAATCTCTAAATTTAATGTCTTTTGATTATTAATAACCTGTCCTTGAATTTTCGCAAAGTCCTGATCAAAATAAATCATTTCATCTATGACTTTTGTCTTAAAACTTTTAGACATTGATAAAATATATATAGCTTCTAATAAGTTTGTTTTTCCTTGAGCATTTTGACCAATTAAAATATTAATAAAAGGATCAAATTTTACTGAACAATCAATATAATTTCTAAAATTCTTTAATTGAATACTATGAATCTTCATTAATGATTAGATATTCTTGTCCATCAAAAGAAACAATATCCTGATGATAGAGCTTTTTCCCACGTCTTGTTTCTACTTCACCATTGACAAGAACCAGTCCATCACTAATGACTAATTTAGCTTCAGCTCCACTACTTACAGCATCAGCTAATTTAAGTAATTGTCCTAAAGTAATATACTCACTATGAATTGTAACTTCTTTCATATATTTATCACCCATACTTTCATAACCTGAACTATTATATCACAAAAACATCAAAAATGATAGTTTTTATGGCTTATATTCAATATTTATAAAAAAAGTGATAAATCTCATTTTTATATAAAAACCTCTTATAAGCTAAATATAAGCTAAAAAATGATATATAGTCTTTTTGACTACATATCATCTTTTAATGTTTCTATAATATTCTGTTTTCTAAAACGATTTAATCCTAATTTAAATGTTAAGATCATCACTATCATCATCACTATAAATGATATCAAATAAGCTATCCATGATGGTCTAAAAGGTATAGTGTTAAAAGATAAATTATATAATAGAAATTCTATTATTATACAGAATGGTAAACTATATACAAATGATTTTATGCCATAAATAGAAGATTCTTTCCATAACATTTTTTTCATATCATTGACACTCATGCCTATACTCATGAACATCGCAAATTCTTTTTTCCTTTTTTCTATGCTGGCACTCATCATATTTAAGATATTTAATAATGTAAATATAAGTAAAATTGTTATAAAACCATAAACAAATATCTCTACAATTGTCATAAACTCAATTCTTTCTTGATTAGCTGATGTTTCATCGTAACTGCTTAATCCATAAGATTCTAATTCTTGATTTAATTGTTCATGTTGTTGTGTCTGAATATAAATTTCTATATTCGTAGACCCAAACTCTTTTTCAAAATAGTCTGTGGAAACAATAAAAGTTAATTCATAAGGATTCATTATATTATATTCATCAGATGTTTCTATCATCTGAATATCTTGAAAATTTTGAATATCTAACTTCTTTTCTTTTTCAGTCTCATCATCTAAATAACTGATATACATATCTTGGATAAAGTTTCTGTCCATTTTTTTATAAACTGATGAAATTTCTGTTTCATTTTCACTTAAGATTAAAGATTGATTATATGTTAATGCTAAATCATTTGATGGCTGAATACCATTATCCTGACACAATTTTTTAAATCTTTGATTGTCAATACATTGAATATAAACACCTATACTTTTTGGACTTTCATATGTTAAATAATCAGGATTAATATCTACATTAACAAATTCTAATCCTCTAAAATAATAATCATTATCATATTGACTGTTATTTAAAATATCAATAACATCTTGTCTATTTTTCATTTTGACATCTGAAACTGAAATATCATAATCATGAATACCACTTTCTTTTTTGACAGTATTAATAAAATTTTTACCAAAACTTGTCATAGAAACAAAGATAATCATTGATAACATTAAGGAAATAATAATAACTCTGGATTTGATTCCTTGTCTTTTATAATTTTTAATAGACAATTGCCATGAAACATTTAAAAATTTTGATAAAAAACGATTTAATTGAAGTCTTTTCTTTTTCACTTTAACTTCATCACTTTTCGTTAAAGCATCCATCACAGATATTTTTGATATTCTTCTTGCAGGTATATATAATGCGATAAAAGTAATCAAAAACGAACCTATAATAACGAGACATAAATATAATGGTGAGATTTGCGTATGAATAGATAAGTTGAGATCTTTTAAAATTTTCATTTGATTAGCAAATGAAAAAGCAATATTTAATCCTATAAAACTACATAGAATTCCAAATGGTATCGCAATAATGGATAATATGAATCCTTCAAAATAAACAGAACATTTCTTTTGTTTAGGCGTAGCACCTACGCTTGAAAGCATCCCAAGATATTGAATACGATCTGTTGTTGATAGATGGAATGCCTGATATATAATCATAACAGATACAAAACTAATAATACCAATCATAATATAAATCATATGATATACATCTGTATATCCAGCAGTTAAACCTTCTTCAAAGATATTCTGTACAGCCAAATAAGATGAATTATATGGTATATAATATTTGGAAGATGTTGTACTCTCCATGTTTTGTATTTTTTCCTTTAAATTTTGTACATGCTGAAATATATTTTTGGAAACATCTTTATCTTTAATATACATTGTATAATCTTGAGTTAAATCTATATAAGAAAATGCCTGATAGATATCTCCCATGAAATCTTGAGATTGATAACTATTCATAAATCCTACAATTGTATATGTTTGTTGATTATCAAATGTTATCTGATCTCCTATTTTTTTATCAATATGATTCATTTTTAAAAATTCTGGTGTTATAACAATTTCATACTTATTAACAGGTAATCTTCCATCAATAATATAATCATAGAGTCCTTTCTTTTGAAAATATAATGAATCACCAGACTTCATATATAACTGTGAATCTTGATAATCAAGTTGTGTTGTACAAGAAAAATAATATTCATCAACTTGAGAATCATCTTTTATTAAATCAATAATTTCTTGTCTATTATCAACAATGCGATAATGATAATCTCCTCTTGTTTTTTCTATATAACTTTTATAATAGGCTTTACCTGATGAAAAAGCTATTCCTACACAGCTCATCATGATCACTGATACCATAATACATAGTAATGTCAATAAACTTCTTTTTTTATTGGCTTTCAGATATCTTAAGGTCAATATATTCATAATTTTCATTTTCTGATAACCTCATCTTTTTTTATCTTTCCATCTTCTATGACGATGATTCTATCTGCCTGCATCGCTATATTTTCATCATGAGTAATCATAATTAAGGTCTGGTTATATCTTTTTTGTGTTAATTTCAGTAAATCTATGATTTCTTTACTATTTTTTGAATCAAGATTTCCTGTTGGTTCATCCGCAAGAACCAATGATGGTGCATTCATCAATGCTCTTCCTATTGATACACGTTGTTGCTGTCCTCCTGAAAGTTCTCTTGGTAAATGTTTTTCTCTTGATTTCAAATCTAATATACGTAGTAATTCATCCAGTCTTTCCTGATTCACTTTCTTATTATCCAGCAATACTGGCAATGTCATATTTTCTTCAACGGTTAATATAGGAATTAAATTATAGAATTGATAAATCAACCCTACTTCCCTTCTTCTAAATATGGCTAATTCATTTTCATTCTTTTTATAGACATTCTGTCCATTGACAATCACTTCACCACTTGTTGGTTTATCAACACCCCCGATCAAATGTAGCAATGTACTCTTTCCTGATCCAGATGAACCTACAATAGCTATAAATTCGCCTTTTTCAACAGTAAATGAAACATGATCTAAGGCTACAACCTTGTTTTCATCATTTCCATATATTTTTGTTAAATTTTTAACTTCTAGTATTGCCATATATTCTCCCTCCTCAATTGTATTGTATCAAATAAAAATGACAAACCCGTGACAATAAAGTGACAGATTTGTCATAATCAAATATTTATACATTTTCTTTGTAGAAATGAATAGTAAACTTCGTACCCGGATATGTATTTTCTACTTGAATTGTTCCATTTTGTTTTTCAACAATCATTAAACTTAATGCCAATCCAATTCCAACACTATCATTTTTTGAATTTTTACCTTTATAAAATCTTTCAAATAGATGCATTAAATCTTCCTGATCAATACCACAACCATTATCCTGAATAATGATTTCATCATATAAAGGATTTTGATTCATTTCTATATGAATGATTCCATTTTGTTCAACATGTTCTATACAATTCTTTAAAATATTGGATAAAGCTTCTAAAGTCCATAAAATATCACATTTGAATATATCTGATTCTTGAATATTGATTTGTAATTGAATATCTTTCATATCTATTTGTATTTCAAATGGATTTAATAACTGTAAAACAAAATCTTTCTGTGTAATGCTTTCCTGATGAAAAGTGACTGTTTGAGCATCTAATTGTGCCATTTTTAATAAACTCATCACGAGCCATTCAATTTTATCTAATAATTTCTTTTCTTCTTTTAATAACTGCCTTTTTTCATTGCCTTCTGCTTTATTTAATCTTTCATGAATTAAATTTAAAGCTGTTAAAGGTGTTTTCATTTGATGAGATATATCTTCCAGATATTCTTTTAGAATCAGTTTTTCATTTTCTAATAAATGATTTTGTTCATAAATCTTATTGACTAATTTACATATATCACTCTCTAAGATAGAAAGATTTCCCTCTTTGTATTTTTGAATATAAAAATCATTATGATGAAATAAAATATCATTGATTTGTTTAGAAATAAAAATAATTTTTTTATTTTGTTTATAGATATAAAAACATAAACCACCAATAATACAACATAGTAAGAATATAATGATATACATGATCTAATCTCCTAGTTGATAACCCAATCCTCTTTTGGTTTGTATGATTTGAGGATGTTGAGGTTGATCTTCTATCTTATTTCTTAATCTTTTAATATAAACAGTCAAAGTATTATCATTCATATCTTCACCCGTCATCTGATAAAGTTCTTCTAATAAAAATTCTCTTGTTAGTAAATGATGAGCATGTTGTACAAATATCAATAATAATTTATATTCTAAAGCTGATAAAAAGATTTCCTGATGATTTTTAAAGACTTTAGCTTGAGAAATATAAACTTGAAGATTCTGATATTGGAATATCTGATCTTGTTTTTTATATCTTCTTAAAATATTTTGAATACGTGATAATAGTATTCGAGGTTGAAATGGTTTTGATATATAATCATCTGCTCCTAAATCAAGTCCTGTAATAATACTAAATTCATCACTTTGGGCCGTTAAGAAAATAATAGGAATATCATAATAAGCTTTAATTTCATTATATAAAGAAAAGCCATTACCTTCTTTTAATGAAATATCTAATAAGATTAAATCTATAGATTGTTGTTGGAGTATTTGCATTGCCTTTTTTTGTCCATCAACAGCTATTAAATGATAACCATTTTCTCTTAAATAAGAATTTAAATGCTTAACGATTTGTAAATCATCTTCAACCAGTAAAATCTTTTCCATAATATCACCAACCAAATTATAACAAAAAAAGCTAATCAATCATAGATTAGCTTAATAAGTTCTGACTGGCAATACTAATTGAATGATATCTTCTCTTTCAAAATCTTTAATAATGAAAGGTCGCATCTCACCTGTAAAAAGGACTCTCACTTTTTGACCATTAATACTTTTAATAGCGTCAGTTAAATACTTAGCACTAAAAGATATTTTTAATGGTTCTCCTTTATAGAAAGCTCTCGAAAGATTTTCTTCAACTGAACCAATTTCTTGAGAAAAAGAAGATAAAATAACATGATCTTGATCCATTGTTAATTTAACAATGTTTGTTTGTTCATTTGTAAGTAATGATGCACGATCAATAGAATTTAATAAACTTGTACTATCAATACTCATAGAATAATCAAAACTATCTGGAATTAAACGTCCTGTATCAGGGAAAGTACCATCAATTAATCTTGTTTGGATTAAAACATGATCAAAGACAAATAAAACTTTACGATCAGAAACATATAAATCAATCAATTCATCTTTTTCAATAATACGACTGATTTCAATTAAACTCTTTTTAGGAATAATAATATTAAATGAAATATCAGAATCAATATTTAAAATACGTTTTGCTAAACGATAACTATCTGTCGCAATACATTCTAAAACATGATTTTTTGCTTTAAAATTAACACCAGTTAAAACAGGTCTTGTTTCTTTTTCACTTGTCGCAAAAGAAGTTTGTTCTATAGCTTCTTTTAAATCAGTAGATTTCATTTGTAAATTTACACCTGTTTTATTTAAATCAATACGAGGATAATCAATATAAGATGTTCCATTTAAATCAAAACGAGAGTTAGCTCCTTCAATTCTTGTCAGTGTTCCATCTACAATAAAAATATGTACATCTTCAGAATCAATCTTCTTAATAATTTCTAAAATATAACGAGAAGATAAAACAACACTTCCAGTTTTAATAATTTCAATGTTATCATGAATACTTGTTTGAATAGTAATATCGCTATCACTACCAGTTAAAATTAATTCATCTTCTTTTAAATCAAATTTAATTCCTGTTAAAACAGGTAAAGGGCTTTTTATAGAAACTGCTCTTGAAACTTTTGTTAAAGCATTTAATAATTCTATTCTTTTAATTTTAAAATTCATAAATGTTCTCCTTTATATTTTATATTATTTAAATAATATCATAATAATAATACTGTGCACAATATGAATAAGTTAAAAAAAGTCATGTTTTATTCATGGTTTTTTTTATTTTCCTATGTGCATAAGTTGTGGATAACTGTGCATAACTTTTACACAAGCTTCTTTTTAATATCTTGAATTGCTTGACGATAATTCATATCTTTCTCTAATTTTTGTTGAACTTTATGACAGGCTTTCATGACCGTAGAATGATCACGCCCTCCAAATTCATGTCCTATTTGAATAAATGAAATATCTTCAATCAATTCTCTTACAAGATACATGGCAATGTGTCTTGCGACAATAATACTTGATGTTCTTGATTTAGAATTAATTTGAGCAACTGTTAAATTATAGTAATCAGCAACACATTTTTTTATATTTGATACTGTTAATTCTTTCTTTTGCGCTGGTTGACTATAAGAATCACTAAAAGCTTCCAAAGCAAAATTTAAATCAATAATATCTAATTTTTTACCACATATGAGTTTATAAAATAATAATCTTTTTAAGCTTCCTTCAAGTTCTCTCACATCAGTATTAAAATGAGTAGCAATAAAATCCAAAACTTCTTCAGTAATCGGATAATCAACATTTTCTATTTCTATTTTTTTTCTTAAGATAGCTTTAGCTGTTTCAAACTCTGGGGTGTCAATACTTACCGTTAAACCAGATGAAAAACGACTGACTAAACGACTTTCCATTCCTTTTAAATCTCGAGGAGGTTTATCTGAGGTAATGACAATTTGTTTTTTATTACTTATTAAAGTATTAAATATGTTAAAAAAGATTTCACTTGATGATTCTTTGGTAGCCATGAATTGAATATCATCTATTAATAAGATATCCATTTGACGATATTTGTAGTTAAATTCATCCATAGAATGATTTGCTAATGATTGAATATATTCATTAACAAAGTTTTCACTTGTTGTAAATAAGACATGGATAGATGGATCACGTTTTTTAGCATAATTTCCAATTGCATTTAATAAATGGGTTTTTCCTAGACCAGAATTACTATGAATAAATAAAGGACTATAAGATACACCAGGTTTCATTGCAACGGCTAAAGATGCATTTTGAGCAATTCTATTACTATTTCCAATAACAAAATTATCAAATGTTAAATCAGGATTTAAATGATCATCAAATTGTAATAGATGTTCCTGATGAACATGACTTTTTTGAAAATCTTCTTCAGTCATTAAATGAAGTTGATAATGCCCATTAGTGACAGTGTTATAAATTTCTTGTAGATGTGTTAAATATGGTTCTACAACATCTAAACTCCATTTTGTATCAATGGTGATTGTGACAACACTTCCAACAATGTCTTTAATTTCTAAGGTAGTGAAAAAGGAATCAAATGTAATCTTATCTAAACCATAATCATCAAGTTTTCCTTGAAACAGACTCAAAGTTTTTTGCCAGTTCATATCTAAATTATTCATTTTCACCATCTCCAAGACTCATTATAAAGGAAAAAGTGCATAAATAGAAGATGAAAAAAATTGTGCACAACTTATTCACATAGTTATGCACATCAAATTA